>NZ_PNQZ01000020.1 GCF_003994335.1 Asaia sp. W19 | reverse complement strand
GTCAGTGATGTAAAAGCGCAGGTAATCTTCTTCCCGCGGGTTGGGATAGCATTCGCTAAAACGCTGCCCATCCGAGTTGATCTGCACGATAGTGTCCCAGACGGGCCTGCCATCCGGTCCTCGCACGAAGGCTTCTGTCCCCTCCAGAACACGCGCCAGGTTTTCGATGCGCTCCATATAGCGCGCGAGCCACATCATGTTCTCGGCATAGCGCGAGAGCAGCGTGTTGAGGTCGGGGAGCATCCCGTGCAGCGGGGGCGAAAAACGTGTCATGCGGACATCACCCATGTATCCTTGGATCCGCCGCCTTGTGACGAGTTGACAACCAGAGAGCCCTTGCGCAGCGCCACACGGGACAGGCCGCCCGGCAGAACCCATGTCGAGGCCCCTGTGACGGCGAAAGGCCTCAGATCTACGTGACGGGCTTCTACCCCGGCAGGACAAAGCGTAGGCACAACGGAAAGGTCGATGACAGGCTGGCTGATGTAATTGGCCGGGTTCTCGATCAGTTTCTCACGAAAAGCCTCGAGTTCGTCCGCGCTGGCATGGGGGCCGATGATCAGGCCGTATCCACCTGAATCGCCCACCGGCTTTACAACCAGATTGCCCAGATTATCCAGCGTATGGGCCAGTCCTTCTGGCTCGGCGCAGATATGCGTCTCGACACTGTCCAGAATGGGATCCTCACCCAGGTAATATCGGATGATGCGCGGCATGTAGGCATAGACAGCCTTGTCATCCGCAACACCCGTGCCCAACGCATTGGCCAGTGTCACATTGCCCCGGCAATAGGCATCCACCAGCCCAGGGACGCCGAGAAGGCTTTCGGGATTGAAGGCGAGAGGATCGAGAAAGGCATCGTCGATTCGTCGATAGATCGAGTGAACCGGTCGCAATCCTGCGACGGTGCGCATATAAACGTGATGATTTTCAACGACCAGATCGCGCCCCTCGACAAGAGGAACGCCCATCTCACGGGCAAGAAATACATGCTCGAAGTACGCGGAATTATAGATGCCCGGTGAGAGAAGAACCACCTGGGGATCGACAATACCCGCAGGGGCGACGTCGCACAGGGCACGATGCAGGCGCACACCGTAATCGTCCACGGAGCGCAGGGCGATGCCCGAGGCCAGATCAGGCATGAGCCGTAGCATCATGTGTCTGTTCTCGATCACATAGGACACGCCTGACGGGGTGCGGGCATTATCCTCGAGCACCAGAAACCGACCGGAGCGATCCCGTATCAGGTCAGTGCCGTTGATATGCACATAGACACCGCCAGGAACGTCGACACCGATCATTGCTTCGCAATAATTGGCGTTCTTGAGCACGAGATCCGACGGAATGATCCCGTCATCAAGGATGCGACGGTCGTGATAGATGTCCCACAGAAAAAGGTTGATCGCCTTGACGCGCTGCTGCACGCCACGTTCGACGAAAGCCCATTCCTCGGCAGTCAGCAGGCGGGGGATCATGTCGAAAGGCAGGATGCGATCGATCGCCTGTCGCTCGGTATAGACCGTGAAGGTAATCCCAAGCCGCCAGAGTTGACTCTCTGCATCGGCGGTGCGATCGCGCAGGTCCTTGAGAGAGAGATGGGACAGTCTTTCCTGCACCTCCCGTAATGCCTCTGGCAATTCATCGCCCCGATTCATCAGTTCACAGTAAAACTGTGGCCTGTCATAGGTTGAAAAAATACCGGCTTCCTGAATTGGCGAGGCGTCAGACGCCATATTTTCTCACCTTCTGGTTCGGAATGACGTGATGTATCCTGGTCCGAAACGTTACGGATTATTATTAAACTACCAAACTCCGGAGCTTGCCAAGATATAAAACGGCGGGGCAGAAATCATCGTGAGGCCCGAAGGACTCACAAGACCAGTCGTGCAAAAACCGCGTTCGGGCGATATGGTTGCCATGCCGTCGTGTGCTGACCTGCACGAGGGCTGGGCCCCATGATCCTGATCCTGATCGGGTGAGGGGGGCTTGTCGTCATGGGTTTGCTCTTGCCGAGCACAAGGAGTTGGGAAGTCCACGTCATGAGATCGTGCCTCGGGGGGCAGGGACGGCCATGAGCAGGCCGATCCTGCTCAATCACCGCACAACCTATCGTTATGACCGTATGGTCTCGCTCGGCCCCCAGACGATTCGTCTGCGGCCACCCTTGCGTATGCGCAACGCGATCACGACCTACGCCCTCTCGATCGGTCCCAGTCACGCCGGGCTGACCTGGGGGCAGGACAGTCATGACAATCTCGTGTCTCAGGTGATCTTTTCGGAGCGCATGTCCGAATTCGTGGTCGATGTCAGCATGATCGTCGACCTGGCGCCTTATGACCCGTTGCCTGCCTTGTCACCCGGAGGGGGCGCAGCAGAACCCCTCGACCCGACCTATCGGCGCCCCGTGGTCGAGGCGAATGTGCTTACCGCTTTCCTCCAGGCGGATGACCCCTCTCCCGTGGGGACGCATCTTGCACGTCTGACCACGCTCGCGCGCCGTATCGCGACCAGACTGCACTATATGCGGCGCATGGAGCCCGGCGTCTGGGCACCGGGTGAAACCCTGGCGCGTGAGGCCGGATCCTGTCGCGACAGCGCCTGGCTCCTCATCGCTCTGGCGCGCCATCTGGGGTACGCTGCGCGTTTCGTGTCGGGCTATCTCGTCGAGCCTTCGGCCTTGCAGGTGGATCCTGATCGACTGACCTGCGATCTGCATGCCTGGGCCGAGATCTGGGTTCCGGATCAGGGCTGGGTTGGGTTCGACACGACATCAGGGTTGATCACCGCGCAAAATCACATACCGCTCGCGGCCTCGGATACGCCGGATGCCGCAGCACCTGTCTCGGGATTGCTCGACCGGTGCGATGCCGAATTCGATGTTCTGATGCAGGCGCATTATCTTCACAGGGAACCAAAACCCTGACGACGGGTTCCGGCTGGTATCGCCACCGGGATGATCGATCCGTGAAACTCTTTTCCTGTGAATGCTGCGCCCAGCCCCTGTTCTTCGAGAACACGCGCTGCGAGTCTTGCCACCACGCTGTGGGCTATCTGCACAAGGTTGCCGATCTGACGGCGCTCAATCCGGGCCAGGAGCCCGATTTGTGGCTCCCCATGGAGCCGGGCTTCGAGAGCGTGCCGCATCGCTATTGCGCCAATCATGCCCATGATGCCTGTAACTGGCTTCTCAGCCCGGAGGAATCGGCGCGTGGACCGCTCTGCTACGCGTGTCAGTTCAATCGCACGATCCCTGATCTGGCTGACCCCAGGAATCTGGAACGCTGGCGCAAGATTGAAATCGCCAAGCACAGGCTCTTCCACGCCCTGATCAGACTCAGACTACCCATCGTAAGCCGTCTGCAGGACCCGGAAAACGGGCTTGCTTTTGATTTTCTTGAAGACGCGCCAGACGGGTCAGCCCCGGTCATGACGGGGCATAGCGATGGTCTGATCACTCTGGCCATACGCGAGGCGGATGATGCGCAGCGTGAGCGCCTGCGGGTCGAGATGGGCGAATATTACCGAACGCTTCTTGGCCATTTCCGTCATGAAATCGGACATTATTACTGGAATCTTCTGATACGGGATGGCGGCAGGATCGAGCGATGCCGCGCGGTGTTCGGTGATGATCGCCAGGATTATCAGGAGGCACTCAAGGCGCATTATGCGGGACCGCCGCCCGAGGACTGGCAGGCGCATCACGTAAGCGTCTATGCGGCGTCTCACCCTTGGGAGGATTTCGCCGAAACCTGGGCGCATTACCTCCATATTGTCTCCACGCTCGAAACGGCTTGGCTTTATGGGATCGTCATTGCCCCGCTGACACCAACCGCGCCAGAGTTCTCGGCTCCAGCCATAGGGGGGGATCCGTATCTGACGCTTGGTTTCGACGAGATCATGAATGCGTGGCTGCCGCTCAGCATGGCGGTTAACAGCCTTAATCGCTCGATGGGGCTACAGGATTTCTATCCCTTTGTACTGACCAGCAGCATCAGGGAAAAGCTGGGCTTCATTCATGACGTGATTCGCGAGACTCAGGCGGCGAACGCCCCTTGAGGGGCGTGCTGCTCAGGTGTTCAGGAGATCGGCCAGCGGCGCGAGATAGGCGTCAAGCGCCACGCGCAGGGGCATGAGATAGGCATTGTCCCCACGCGCGCGAATTTCCGTCAGGATCGCACGGGCAAAAGCAATGTTTGCGTCAAGGCTGGGCTCGAAGTCCCCGGGGAAGACCACGTGGTTCACGCGTTCCCAATAGCCACGTGCCTTGGGACCAATCACCGGAGAAAGTCCCCAGAACACCACATCATTTTCGAGCCATGAGGCGCTAAGCTCGAAAAAGCGCTTGTCGAAGAGTGGCTGAGTAAAGAACCCGGCCGCACCTGCGTCGCGCTTTTGCTTGATATCGTCCAGCTCCTGCCAAGGCGCCCGTCGATAGGGATCAAAGGCCGCGTAGACCTTGAGATGCGGAGCCTCGCGCTGATAGCGGGCGATGATCTGAGCCGAGCTGTTGGGCCAACTCGGATGGCTGTCATTGGGAGGGGGGTCGCCCGCAATGACCAGAATTTCTCGGATGCCCTCCTGCTCGGCGCAGGGCAGGGGGGCAGTCGGGGCGATGTCCGTGGCGCGTATGTGCGGGATCGCGGCAAAGCCTTGGCGATGCGCCAGAGCTGCCCCATCCCATGAGCGCAGGGGCAGGCGCAGAAGATCGGGCAGATTGATGGTGGTCACACCGGGGACGAGGTTTTTCACCTGGTCCAGATCGGCATTGAGGCTTTGTGCGTCGCGGGGAATCAGTTCGATCGCGACGCGGCTCGAGGGTCGTGTCATCGGGGCTGCGCGTCCAGGGCAATCCGAGCGGCCTGAAGCGTGTTGTGCAGCAGGCAGGCAATGGTCATGGGGCCGACACCGCCCGGTACAGGGGTGATATGGCCGGCAATGGGAGCTGCTTCATCGAAGGCGACATCCCCGACGAGACGGGTCTTGCCATCTGCCGTCGCGATGCGTGTGATCCCGACATCGATGACCGTGGCCCCAGGCTTGATCCAGTCGCCGCGTACAAGGCCGTTCTTGCCGGTTGCGACCACGAGAATATCGCCTTCACGCGCGAGACTGCGCGCGTCTTTCGTATCGATATGCCCGACCGACACCGTGCAGCCTTCGCGCAGAAGGAGTTGGGCCATGGGTTTGCCCACCAGATTGGACGCACCGATGATGACGGCATGCAGGCCGCGCAGCGCGGGCAGGGTTTCCTGAAGCAGCATGAGGCACCCGAGCGGTGTGCAGGGAACGAGCCCGTCAATGCCAAGGCTCAGGCGCCCGGCATTTACCTCACCCAACCCATCCACATCCTTGTGTGGGGCGATGGCGTTGGTGACGACAATCGGGTCGAGCTGGGGAGGGAGAGGGAGCTGCACGAGAATGCCATGGATCTGCGGATCGGCATTCAGCCGGGCGATCAGCTCGATCAGTTCGTCCTGTTCCGTCGTCTCGGGCAACATGTGCATGAAAGACCGCATGCCCGCGCGATGGGTCTGGATGGCCTTGTTCTTGACATAGACTTCGCTGGCTGGGTCATTACCCACCAGAACCACGGCCAGTCCCGGAATCTTGCCCGTCCGTTCACGCAGCGTCTCGGCCTCGGCCTTGACGCGGTCCGTCAGGCGGCGGGCGATAGCCTTGCCGTCGATGAGCTTTCCTGTCAGCGCTGGATCGTGTTTCATGAGGGTGATTCCTGTTGCAGGGGGCCAATGCCGGTTACGACCTGCTGACGGGCCTGTAAACGAAGTGAGGAACGGACGTGACCGAGGCAATACGCAAGAACTTCGCCAGTGACAATATTGCGCCAGCCTGCCCGGCGGTGATGGAGGCTCTGGAGCGGATCAATCACGGATCGGCAGCTGCTTATGGAGAAGATGATGGGACCGCGCAGCTGAGGGCTCTGGCGGGCGACGTGTTCGAACGCGATGTCTGGGTATTTCCGGTAGCCACGGGCACGGCAGCAAACAGCCTGGCCCTGTCGACCGCGACCGATCCCTTCGGGGCCGTGATCTGCGATCAGAGTGCCCATATCGCCAATGACGAGGGGGGCGCGCCCGAATTCTTCATGCATGGCGCCAAGCTCCTGCCGATACCCTCCGCCGATGGGCGCATGGTGCCATCTGATCTTGACCGCGCCCTGCGCGCGAATATCGGCCATGGTGTGCATACGAGTCCTGCTCAGACCCTGTCTTTGACCCAGAGCACGGAGTGGGGAACGGTCTATACGCTCGATCATCTCAGGGCTCTGACCGATCGCGCGCGTGAGGCGGGGCTCGCCACCCATCTCGACGGAGCGCGTCTAGGCAATGCCGTGGCCGCGCTGGGCTGCCGTCCTGCCGATGTCAGCTGGCGAGCAGGGTTCGATATGATCAGTTTCGGAGGCACCAAGAATGGGGCCATGGCGGCAGAGGCCGTGATGATTTTCCGCGAGGATCTGGCAAAGAATTTCCTGCGCCGCGTCAAGCGCAGCGGTCATCTCTGGTCCAAGCAGCGCTATCTCAGCGCCCAGCTTCATGCCCTGCTCACAGATGATCTGTGGCTGCGCAATGCGGGGCACGCCAACACGATGGCGCAGAGACTGGCCCATGGGCTGCAACGCCATCCCGCAGCCTCACTTCCCTTCGATGTGCAGGGGAACGAGGTCTTTGTCGTCCTTCCAGAGCGCAGCGTTGCAGACCTGGAAGCGCAGGGTTTCGGCTTTTATCGCTGGTCGACGCCGCCCGGAATTGACGGCGTGCTTATCCGTCTCGTGACCTGCTGGGCCACGGAAACCGCCGATGTGGATGGCTTTCTCGCAGCGCTCTGAATACGTCCAGCTGGGCTGTCAGGCAGGAGAAGAAACAGAAAAAGGCGCGGACCCATCGGGACCGCGCCTTTTTTGGTCGGAAAACCGGCTGCCCTGTGAGGCGCAGACGATTCAGAAGCCGATCATGGCATCGCCACCGAAGGTGAAGACGCCGCTGTTGCGTCCATCATTGAAGGGGGTGGTGCCATTGAGCGAGCGGTCGAAGCGGATCTCGGGACGGAGCGCGAACACGCGTACGCCATGACCGAGGTCGGGCTTGTAGGTCACGCCGAGGGTAAGCGCACCATAGGTCGTGGCCGGAGCGGATTCGGCAGGCGCATAGCCGCCCTTGAAGGCGTTCATATAGGCCTGGTTGTTCAGGAAGCTCACGACGAACAGACCCGTGCTGTCGCGATAGAGTTCGCCACGATAGTTGAAGGTCAGGCTGGGCGTGATCTTGTAACCTGCAAAGGTGACCACGCTCCAGGTCTCCGCGTGGAGACCGTTGTCATGCAGGAAATTGAACTCACCCGTCAGGCTCAGCTTGTCTGTCGGGGTGTAATAGGCGGCGATATCGTTCCAGAAGCGCTGCGCCGTGTTGGCGATCGGCCCCAGTGCGCCCACGCCGTTTTCCGGGCCGACGCGTGACAATTCGACGATGTTCAGCTTGCCGTCTGCGAGGCCGTTCACGTTGAAGCCGAAATATCCGGCTGCGGCATTGTTGTTGTCATTACCGCCGAAGGTGGTCTGGTTGCCGGTATCGATGCCGAAGTTGAAATCGAACATCTTGGTGATGTGCCAGTGGAACATGGCGCCAAGATGCTCGAAGGGTACGGAATACTGGGAAGTATAGGCCAAGGTGTAGAAGGGGCGCGCCGTCGGGTCGAGAACCTCGACGCCCATGGGGGCCTGCAGGATGCCGACCTGCATGTCGATCCCGCCAGGGGTCAGAAGCGGCGCATGGACATCCACATGGGCCTGCGCCGGGATCAGCTGGTAGCGATCGCCGATAGCCCGGTTGGACACGCCAAGCAGGTGATAATAGCGCGCATCGGAGCCATAGAGCCCCTGAATGGTAAAGCCGACCTGATAGGTGGATTTGGTCGGATCGATCGGCTTGGTCAGTGTCAGGCTGAGCTGGTTGAGCTGGGCCTGGTTGGCGTGATCCCCAAGGAAGTTGCCAAAATTGATGCCATTATCGGGACGCGCAGGATTGGCGGTGATGCCCCCCTCGATCAGCCCGGTCAGGACGATATCCTTCAGCCACGGGCTCTCTGCCGATTTGAAGACAGCAATCTGGGCATGGGCAGTTTCCTGCATGGCAGTCGTGGCCAGAAGCGTGAGCGCTCCGGCCGCAACGGTTTTGCGGAAATGGCGCGAAACTTGGCGAAGCAGGTTCATAACCCATCCCTATAGTAAGCTCCCGGGGGACTAATCGGCCCTTCATGGGAGTATCGTCGATCCAACAAGATCGTTTTATTTTGGAATGATAATTGTATCAACAAGGCAACAGAATTTGTTCTTAACTGTGGTTTTCAGATGACAGTGCTGTAACATGAGGGGATGACAGCCGTCAGGGTCCCGATCTCTTCCAGTATCGGGAGGAAAACGCGGTGCAAGACACGATTTTCTCGCGCAAATCCGGGGCCTCGTGATGATAGCCAGGCTTTGCTCTCGATATCATGACAAAATGTGACATCGTTATTTGGTCGGAATGATGATGGCGCGGTCCTGACTCTCGGGCCTGCATCGGCGTGCCTTGCAAGCGCAGACCTCCTCATCCGATCCTCGATACGGGCCTCCCGACCCTATCCTGTCCGGGAAATGTGATTGGCGTGCTGATCATTTCGTATCATGCTGGTCCGGACCCCAAGGGGCCGACCTTGCCCATATGGAGCGACGCGCATGACCACACGCCATATCCTGTGCTTCGGCGATTCTCTCACCTGGGGCTGGATGCCTGTCCCTTCAGGAACGCCCAGCACACGCTATGCTGGACCGGAATCATGGCCCGTGCTCTGGGGGACGGCTTCAGGGTGATCGAGGAGGGGCTGAGCGCGCGAACGACGAGCATTGCAGATCCCAATGACCCGCGTCTCGACGGATCGGCTTATCTGCCGGCCGCTCTGGCCAGCCATATGCCGCTCGATCTGGTGATCATCATGCTGGGGACGAATGACACCAAGGCCGTGTATCGTCGAACCCCCCATGAAATTGCCCGGGGCATGGCCGCATTGGCGATGCAGGTTGCCAGAAGCGCAGGCGGCGTGGGGACGGCCTATCCGGCACCGGCGCTTCTGATTGTCGCGCCGCCCGCGCTCAAACCGATCCCGGGAGCCTGGCTCGCAGCTGAATTTGCCGGGGCACAGCCGAAATCCGAGGCGTTGGCCGCATCTTAGCAGGCTCTTGCTCAGGCGGGAGGTGTGAATTTTCTCGATGCGGGGGCTCATATCACCACAGAGGGAAGCGACGGTGTGCATTTCACGCCTGAGAATAACCGTGTTCTGGGCGGGGTCATGGCGCAGAAAGTGCTGGAGATTCTGGCTTGAAGTCGATCCGCCTGGATCTCCTTGGTAACATAATCACGAAAGGGTGATATTTAGGCCACACCCTCTCGGTAGAACATAACCGAGTTGTTAACTTAAATTGCGAATGACTCGCAGTATCGGTATGGCTCTGCCGTTTTCTCACGGCAGGACATTCTTATGCGCGCGGATTTCACCCGGACGGGTCTGGCGATGTGTGTTTCCCTCATGGCGCTTATGGCGGGGAGCGCCCAGGCGCAGGACCAACAGCAGAAAGACGCGGGGCACCCCAAACAAGGCCGGCAGGCTTCGGGGCGTGCTGCCTCCGAACTCCCGGCCCGCGCGGCTGCGGCCAGCAAAACCGAGCATCTGACGGTACGCGGTCAGAAGGGGGCGACGATCGCTTCCTCGGCAACCAAATCCTCGACACCGCTTATCGAGACCGCCCAGTCCGTCACGGTTGTCACGCGAAACGAGATGGATATTCGGGGCGTGCTGACGCTCAACCAGGCCATACGCTATGCGGCGGGAATCACGCCTGACCTGCGCGGCGGTGTGGGAACACGCTATGACCTGTTTCAGCTGCGCGGATTCACCATTCCTGAATTTCTGGATGGGCTGCGCCTGCAGGACAGCCCGACAGGATATGCCATCGCCCAGGTCGATACGTCGCGCCTCGAGCGACTGGAGATCCTGAAGGGACCGGCCTCGGCGCTGTATGGCCAATCCAGCCCCGGCGGTCTGGTTGCGCTTTCCAGCAAGCTGCCCACGGATCGCGCCTCTTACGGGTCTGTCAATGCCACGGGAGGCATGTTCGACCTCTATCGCGTCGATGCCGATATGGGAGGCTATGCCACGAAGGATGGTCAGATCCGCTATCGTCTTTATGGCACGATCAACGGTCAGCACACGCAACTCGTGCGTACCGGGAGTCGACGTTTCTCGATCAGCCCTTCCGTGGCTTTCGGGGGCAATGGACCCGATACCCTGACCCTTCTGGGTAATTATCAGTATGATCCCGAGGCAGGCACCTATGGCGGTGTGCCGCTTGAAGGATCGCTCAAGCCTGCGCCATTTGGTGGCTATCTGCCTCGCAATTTCTACGATGGCGATGCACGCTTCGAGAAATTCAACCGCAAGCACGGTGCGTTTACCTACATTTATAACCACCGGTTCAACGAGGACTGGAATTTCTCGACGCGCGGTCGTTATGACGACATCAAGACCCAATATCGCAGCGTCTATAATGCCGGTTACTGGGACACGGACAGCCTTCTGCCACGTTATGGCTTTGGCACGACCGAGCACACGCGCAATCTGGCCTTTGACAGCAATATTCATGGCAAGCTGCGTACAGGACCGCTCACCCATCTGCTCATGGCGGGTTTTGATTATCAGCAGCAATGGGCCAATGAGACGGCCGGACAGAGCGCGGCACCCGATCTGGATGTCTTCGCTCCCAATTATGACATGGGGATCAACCCGCTCGAGACCTATGCGCGCTACAAGGTGAATTCGCATCAGATCGGCGTGTACGGACAGGACGAGATCCATTGGCGCGGTCTGGTGCTGACCGGCAGCATTCGTAATGACTGGTTCCGCTCACGCCAGATCGAGTATTATTCGGCCTCGAACTCGAAGCAGAGCCCGGGCCAGATCACCTGGCGCGCAGCGGGGCTCTACCACTTCAAATTCGGACTGGCGCCCTATATCAGCTATTCGACCTCGTTCCAGCCTCAGACGGGCATCGTCTCCAATGACGGGGGCAAGACCCAGGCCCAGGCAAATCCCTCCATTGGCAAACAGCTCGAGGGCGGTCTGAAATACCAGCTTCCCGGGACACCGGTGCTGCTTACGGCGGCGGGATTTCATATCGAACAGACCAACGTGCTCGTTTCGGTGCCTAACACGATCTATAACGTGCAGAATGGTCTTGTGCATTCCGACGGATTCGAGTTCGAGGCGCATATCGATAACTGGCATAACCTGACGGTCGATGCCGCAGTCAGTGTGCAGCGCGTCCATGATGATTCGACCGGCAAGCCGCTGATCCAGTCTGGTCGAGGCAATGCCTCGCTCTTCGGGTTTTATACGCTGCCCAAGGGGCCGCTCAAATCGCTCGGTTTCGGCGCGGGAATGCGATACTCCGCCTCGGCCTATGGCGGTGAGGCCAGCTATGGCAGCGCAAATGTGCCTCAATACGCGCTGTTCGATGCGACACTGCGCTACGATCTGGGCGAGGTTTCGCATGCCCTCAAGGGTTGGACGCTCGGCGCTAATGTCCGCAATATTTTCGACAAGAACTACGTGACCAACTGTCTGGCCTACGCCTCCTACGGTCAGGCCTTCTGTTATTACGGCGAGCGCCGTAATGCCCAGGCAACGATCGGTTTCGCCTGGTAAGATCCTGTGTCGGGATACTCACTATTCCGGCAGGCATGAAAAACCCCCGGGGCGCAGGAGCGCCTCGGGGGTTTTTTGTCATGTATGCGTGTCACGCCTTCAGGGAAGACGCGACAGCCGCTCTGTCAGGACTTGATAAAACCCGTCTGAATCGACGTCGCGCATATAGAGTGCATTGGCGGGCCTGCCGGTCACGCTCCAGTAATCGACAACGGTCTGGCCTGCCGAGAGCGGGCTTTGTGTCTCGATCTCGACATTGACGAGGCGACCCTGGAACAGATCGGGGCGCAGCAGCCACATGATGGTGCAGGGGTCATGCAGGGGCGCACCGGGCCAGCCATATTTCTCGAGGTCGAAACGCTCGGAAAAGCCAAGCATACCGCCCACGCAGCGACCGGCAGCGTTGCCGATGGCGCGTATGCGCCCGAGCCGTGAGGGGGTGGTCAGCACCTGATGCGTGACATCGAGCGGCAGCAGAACCACCGGTACCCCCGAGGCGAGCACGATGGCGGCGGCCTCAGGATCGACATAGGCGTTGAATTCGGCATTGGGGGTGATGTTTCCCCCCTCGAAACAGGCCCCGAGCATGGACACGACGCGATTGATGCGTGGCGCGATATCGGGGGCCTTTTGCAGAGCTGTGGCCAGATTGGTCATCGGGCCCAGCGTTACGATGGTCAGGCTGCCCTCGGGCTCGTGTCGTAGCGTTTCGATCAGGAAATCGACCGCATGGGGAGAGTCGGCTTGTTTGGTCGGCGCAGGCAGGTCCGCACCGTCCAGTCCGCTCTCGCCATGCACATGCTCGGCGCGCACAGGCGGGCGGACCATAGGCAGGTCGCATCCGCTATGCAGCGGGATATCGGCACGTCCAGCCAGTTCCAGAATGGCGGCGGCATTGCGCGTGGTATTGGCGATGCCGCTATTGCCGCCCACAGTGAGGATCGCCTCGACCGTGATATCCTCTGGCGAGGCCAGCGCCAGCAGAATGGCAACGGCGTCGTCCTGTCCGGGGTCGGTATCGATGATGATCCGTGTGGGCGTCATGGAACGGTTCCCTGTCAGAGATTACGCCTTGCCCGCTTCTCCGGCGTCATCCCCTTCAGGGCCCTTGATCCAGGCTTCGACCTTGCCGGATACCTTGATGGTCATGGGGTTGCCCTTGCGGTCGAGTGTCTTGCCGACGGCCAGACGTACCCAGCCTTCGCTGATGCAGTATTCCTGCACATTCGTGCGCTCTTCACCGTTGAAGCGGATGCCGATGCCTTTTTCCAGCAGGGCCTCGTCATAGAACGGGCTGCCCGGTGTGGCGCTCAGACGGTCTGGCATGGTGTCGCTCATGGGATTTCCTCCGGTTTGGCGCGTGTTCCAGTTCTTGTCATGGGACATAGCCCGAGTTCCGGCTCGCGCAAAGCGCCGGAACGCAAAACGGGCGCAGGGTGTACCCACCCTCGCGCCCGTTTGGGGCAGTTTTGCGGCCGGAGGACATTATCTCCTGAGCCCATATGCCCTGGGGTGTTAGCCCAGCGTGGGCATTACGAAATCCGCTCCCTGACGGATTCCTGTCGGCCAACGCGAGGTGACGGCCTTGTATTTGGTGAAGAAGCGCACGCCTTCGGCCCCATGCATATGATGATCGCCAAACAGAGAGGCTTTCCAGCCGCCGAAGGAGTGGAACGCCATGGGTACCGGAATTGGCACGTTCACGCCGACCATGCCGGCCTGCACCCGATGGGTGAAGGCGCGTGCGCTGTCGCCATCGCGTGTGAAGATGGCGGTGCCATTGCCGAATTCATGCTCATTGACCAGCTTGAGCGCTGTTTCGAAATCGGGCACGCGCACCACCGCAAGAACGGGGCCGAAGATTTCCTCGCGATAGAGGCGCATCTCGGGTGTCACATGATCGAACAGCGACCCGCCAAGGAAGAACCCGTCCGGGTTTTGTGCCGATTTGAAATCGCGCCCATCGACCAGAAGCCTGGCGCCTTCCTCTGCGCCGAGCGTGACATAAGAGGCCACTTTGTCGCGATGGATCTTGGTGACAAGCGGTCCCATTTCGGTCGCGTCATCCGTGCCATTGCCGATTTTGAGCGCCTGCACTTTGGGGATCAGCTTCTCGATGAGCGCATCAGCTACCGGACCGACAGCCACCGCCACTGAAATGGCCATGCAACGCTCGCCGGCCGAACCATAGGCGGCCCCCATGAGCGCATCGACGGTCTTGTCGAGATCGCAATCGGGCATGATCACCGCATGGTTCTTGGCGCCGCCAAGTGCCTGCACGCGCTTGCCATGAGCTACACCGGTCTCGTGGATATAGCGGGCAATGGGGGTGGAGCCCACGAAGCTGATGGCCTGCACATCCGGGTGCTTGAGCAGCGCGTCCACGACCAGCTTGTCGCCATGCACAACCTGGAACACGCCATCGGGCAGGCCGGCCTGCTTCAGCAGATCGGCGAGAACGAGCGAGGCCGAAGGGTCGCGCTCGGAGGGCTTGAGGATGAAGCAGTTGCCACAGGCCAGAGCCATCGGCGCCATCCAGAGCGGCACCATGACCGGGAAGTTGAACGGCGTGATACCTGCGACCACGCCCAGAGGCTGGCGCATCGACCAGGCATCGATGCCGCGTCCGACCTGCTCGGTAAATTCGCCCTTGAGCAGCTCGGGCGCTCCCGTGGCGAATTCCACGACTTCCATGCCACGCGTGACTTCGCCCAGCGCATCGGACAGGACTTTGCCATGCTCCGAGGTTATGACGGCAGCCAGATCACGTGCATGCTTCTCGATCAGGTCACGAAAACGGAAAAGGACGCGCGCACGGGCGAGCGGCGTGGTCTGGGACCAGCCAGGGAAAGCAGCCTTTGCAGCGGCAACCGCATCATCGACGTCCTTCGTATCGCCAAGGGCGAGCTGGGCCGTCACTTTGCCTGTGGCAGGGTTGAACACATCGCCGCGCTTGCTGCCATGGCCTTCGGTACGTGACCCGTTGATGTAATGCTGAATCAGACTGCTCATGAACGTCTTCCTCTCTCTCGCGGCTTTGCGGTGTATCCTCCTGGACCACCGCGCTTCTTCCGCCCTATAGCATCTAGTTGCGCGCGCCGATTTCAACTCTCGCGACTGGCCTGTGCCATACTCTGTCCGGAAATTAATATTCTCTTTTTCTGGTCGGAAAAGAAAAAAAATTCCATTTTGTGTTATGCCGGGTCACGTTCCGGTGAGTGCAGGGCGATGACGTTCCTAGCCGCACCGATAGCGACGCCGGAGCCGGGCGGCAATTCCTGCTGCGCCCAAGCTCTGGGAGCCGATGCCCTATCCTGCTTAACGAAGCAGGCGTCTCTGTGCGCTGTGCCTGTTCGGCATTGCAAGCGTGCCGAGTGTGTGTGGCAATCGTGGCCCTGCGCAGGGAGAGTGTGCCTGCCTGGCCATGAAACTGCCCAACTCTTGGGTCAAGCATCCCTTTCCTTCTCTGAACCGGCATGACAAAACCAGCGTTTGCCGTATCCGGGCAGCCCGGCTCGACGCCTGCCCTGGGCTCGATCCGGGACCGACGTCGCCGGAACGCTCTCTTTCGGCACCCTGCGGGTTTCTCTCCTTCCTTTCCTCCGAGATCAAAGAGGTCTGATGCGTTCTGTTCTTGCCATGATGGCCGTTTCCGCCCTGACCCTCACCGCCTGTGCGATGGACGCCGATGAGGATGCCGAATCGCGATACGCTCCCGTCGCGGCCGGTCAGGCCATCACGCTCGAACAGAAGAATGCACCCATTCCGGGGGCCGCGTACCGCATGGCTTATCGCAGCACGGATGCCCATAACCCCACCCATCTGGTTGCGGTCTCCGCCGAGGTCATGGTTCCGCGTGGCACGCCGCCTGCCGGTGGGTGGCCTGTCATGGCCTGGGCGCATGGTACCAGCGGTATTGGCCTGACCTGTGCTCCCTCGATCATGGGAATCGGCGGCCCTCAGGCGAGCTTTTACGGAAGCTGGCTGCGTCGAGGCTACGCTGTTGTCGCTACGGATTATCCGGGGCTGGGCGAGCCAGGCGCGGCGCTTTATCTCAATGCGAAATCCGAAGGTATGGCCGTGCTCGATTCGGTTCGCGCCGCGCGTCGTCGCTTCCCGGCGTTGAGCGGTCATGTGGTTCTGCTCGGACATGATCAGGGTGCACAGGCCGTCCTCGCAGCCTCCGCAATCGCCAGTTCTTACGCGCCAAGCCTTCAGGTCAAAGGCACGATTGCGCTCGGGGCGCCCTATTTCGATGGTGATTCGGGCCATATCCTGACGCAATCTCATGGCGCACGCCGGTTCGCACCCGGTGTCGTTTACGGATTGCTGCTCGGGGCATCGTTGGGCGCGGCAGATGCCTCCTTCGACCCATCAAGTGCCTTCAAGCCACGGGCGCTGCCGCTTTACCACAAGGCCAGCGAACTCTGTCGCGGTGATTTTTTCGGCGCGGTCGAACATGCGGGCCTGACCCCGGAGAATACGTTCCAGCCCGACGCGGAAAATGCTCTTGCTCCTGCATTGCAATGGGCGCGCTACCCGTCGCTCAAGCTGGCCTCTCCCGTCATGCTGGGTATTGCCACGAGCGACACACAGGTTCCCCCTGCCCAGCAGGAGAAGCTGAAGCAGGCCCTATGCTCTGCGGGAACCCGTGTGAGCGTGCATCACTATCGTGTGGAGCACTCCCCGCTGCTGAACGCAGCAGAGAGCGAAGCGCAGGCTTTTGCCGATCGCAGTCTTCAGGGAGATGCAATTTCGTCCGATTGTCAGTGAGAAGAACGGTTTCCAGGGCCTTTCCCCGAACTCTTCGAAGGGCAATCGCCCTTTGGAAACTGTCTCACCAGTAATGCGCTGCGCTCAATAGAGGTCGCGTGATAACGACGTGGCGGCGAGCTGCATCGCGCCGAGGAGAAGGCACAGGGTGGAACTCCCTATCCAGAAGGTGGAGCTCCTGCCCAGTCCGGCGATATAGAGAGTTTCCATATGAGCGCCATTGAGGCGCAGCAAGGTCAGCAGAAACACGCCGATGGCGCCGCGTCCCAGAAGCAGCGCCGTGACCGTAAAGAGGGTAAGGCGCAGCGCCGGCAAAGGTGGTCGCGGGAGCAAGCGTGCCCCTGCGAACGCACAATAAGCGCCGAGAAGCAGCACGAGACCGATCGCGCCAAGGATCGCTGCCGGGCGCCAGATCTCCTTGCAACGCCCTTCGTGCCATAACGGGGCCAGCGCCCATGATCCCATAGGCGGACGGACCGAGACAGAGTGTGATGGCATGCGCGATTGCCGCTATCGCGAGAAGAAATCCAGAAGAAATTAGCAGGATGCGAGAAAATCCGGATTTTATGTCTTGGTGCATTCTGGCTGATATAAGGATATTCTATGTAATGGCAAAACAAAGATTCCTCAAGATCGCATGGTATTCAGGATTTCTATGATATCTATAATGCCTGCAGGTGATTCCAGACATATCGCACGCTGGTTGTGAGCAATTGTTCCCGCGAGTTTCCGCTTGGGCCCCATCGCGGATCTCCCTCAGGCACAAAGAGATGGGATAGCCGAACTGTTCCTCCTCCGCCTCAGAGATCGTTGTCTTGTGGTCATCGCCTCTGCCAATGCGACATTTGTGTAAAGCTTGCTTTCCATGTCTTGATGAGTAATATGTAAAGCGTGCTTTACGTGGAGGACCTCATGTTCAGGCCAAGCCGTTATGTCGTCGAACTGGGCGCCGCCATAGCGCTTTACATGCTTCTGCTTTTCATTGCGAATTTGATACTTTTTACGGCCCATCCTACCGGGCTTTGTCTGGTCGCGCTCAGCATGATGCCGATGATCGGCGCCTTAGCCATGGCGTGGGCCATATTGCGGGGGCTTCATCGCATGGATGAACTGCAGAGGCGCATTCAGTTCGATGCGATCGCAGTTTCATTTCTGGGGACGGCGCTCATTACCTTCGGATGGGGGTTTGGCGAGGTCGCCGGTCTCCCGCCGTTGCGCGCCTTCGCTGTTTGGCCGATCATGGGCGGGTTGTGGTTTGTCAGCGTTTTCTTTGCCAGCCGAAAATACCGGTGAAAAACCGTATGCGCGATCTGCGTCTGGCTCAGGGCCTTAGCCAGAATGCGCTGGCCGAGGCGCTTGGCGTCTCGCGCCAGACCATCAATGCGATCGAAAATGAGCGCTACGACCCGAGCCTGCCGCTGGCATTCGCTATTGCGAAAATCTTCGGCCTGAGCATTGAGGCGATCTTTATCCCCTGACCTGCAAGGGGATGAAAGGGGCAAGCCCCTTTCCGGGGGATGGGGCAGCGCCCCATGAACCCTTACTCTACGAAAACACTCGCCGGATAACCCTGAGCAAAGAGATGCGCGCGCAGGGTCGAATGATTGACCTGCATGTCGATCATCTGGCGCACTTTCGGCTTGCCCTTATAGGCGATGCCCAGACCGGCCACGGCGAGCATGGGCAGGTCGTTGGTGCCGTCGCCCGTGGTGAGGGCCGCCGAGGCCTTGACGCCACGTTCTTCGAGCAGACGGTTGAGATGTTCTTCCTTGCTGTCAGGGCCCAGAACCGGGGCGGCCAGTTTGCCCGTGAACACCCCGTCCACAATATCGAATTCATTGCCGTGATGCTCGTCGAAGCCACAGGCCTCAGCAACGCGGCTGGTAAAATAGGTGAAGCCGCCTGAGACGAGCGCCGTGCGGGCGTTATGGGCGTGCATGGTCTGGACGAGAGCGCGCGCGCCCGGGTTCAGGGTCGATTTCTGCCAGACTTCCTCGAGACAGGCGGTGGATCTGCCTTCCAGCAGGGCCACGCGTGTGCGCAGGGATTCCTCGAAATCCATTTTGCCATTCATTGTATCGAGCGTAAGACGGGCGACATCCTCACCCACACCTAGGAGGGCTGCGACCTCATCGAGGGTTTCGCCGTTCAGGATGGTGCTGTCCATATCGGCCACCAGCACGGCCTTGCGACGGCCGCGTGTCTTGACCAGCAGGGTATCCACCTTATGACGGGCCAGTGTTGCGCGTATGGTAGCGATGGTTGGCGCGCCCGGCGCCGGAGTGGGGCAGGGGATTTCGACCGCCTCGCCGGGTGAAAGTACAACAGGGTTCTTGCCCTTGACCATGTTCCGCGCAATGTCGATGGCATCTTTGGACAGGGTGCCCTGTGCAGGGTCGGCAACGAGAACGAGAACGTAAGGTAAGGTCATCTTGGCCCATCAGGTAGAAACGCTTGGGACAGCAAGACAGAATGGCTGACGCTCCGATTGCCCTGGCCCCGATCGCCCTTATTGTGGCGGGACCGACCTGTTCCGGCAAGTCGGCGCTCGCGCTGGGGCTGGCCGAGCGCTTTCGTGGCACGGTGATCAATGCCGATTCCATGCAGGTCTATGCCGATCTGCATGTGCTGACAGCGCGCCCCGATGCGCAGGACGAGGCACGTGCGCCGCATCGTCTCTATGGCGTGCTCGACGCTGCACAGCCGGGCAGCGTGGCCTGGTGGCGCGAGGTTGCATTGCAGGAAATGGAAGCTGCGCGCGCCCAGGGACGACTGCCAATCCTGTGCGGTGGCACAGGTATGTATCTGCGTGCGCTGCTGGACGGACTGGTCGAGGTGCCCGATCCTGGCGACGCCGCGCGCGATTGGGCGCGCGCGCTCGTGGAGGACAAGGGCAGCGAGGCCGCTCACGCGCTTCTGATGCGCGATGACCCGGAGACGGCGCGTACGTTGAAACCCGGTGACGGGCAGCGCGTCGCACGTGCTCTCGAAGTGCTGCGTGGGACGGATCATGGGCTGCTGTACTGGCGTAGCCGGCCCGGGCTGCCGTCAGCGCCGTTTCGCTTTGTCTCCGTCAGGCTCCATCCGCCACGCGAGGCGTTGCGTGCGGCGATCGCAGAGCGGTTCTCGCGCATGATGGCGCTCGGAGCGATGGAAGAGGTCAAACGTCTTGTGGCGCGGGACCTTTCACCCTCTTTGCCTGCCATGCGCGCCCATGGCGTTCCCGAACTGAGCGCCGTTCTTGCCGGGACTTTGCCTGAGGCAGAAGCGATACGCCGTGCAGTCATTGCCACGGGGCAGTACACACGACGCCAGGCGACGTGGTTCAATCACCATGCGCTGGGCGCAGAGCAGGATTGCATGATTTCCTTGCAAAGATATGAGGAGGGTACGCAATTTTCGGAAAGAGAATTCGAAAATATCGCAACTTTCATTCAATCGGCCATTGACGAATCCTCATCACCGTCATAAACCCGCCCGCTCAATGAAAGGGGTGCGCTCACATGAACGCGTCAACACAGCAGACCGGAAAAACTTCGACAGCGCCGCTCAATGGTGCCGAGGTGCTCCTGCGCGTGCTTGTGGAGCAGGGTGTCGAGGTCATTTTCGGCTATCCCGGCGGCGCGGTGCTGCCCATCTATGATGCGCTGTTCAAGCAGGATCATATCCGTCATGTCCTGGTGCGCCATGAGCAGGCCGCTGTTCATGCGGCAGAGGCCTATGCGCGCTCGACCGGCAAGGTGGGCGTGGTGCTGGTCACCAGTGGCCCCGGTGCCACCAATGCCGTGACCGGTCTGGTTGATGCGCTGATGGATTCCATCCCGCTCATCTGCCTGTGCGGCCAGGTGCCGACGGCGCTGATCGGCAATGACGCGTTTCAGGAAGCCGATACGACCGGCATCACACGTCCTGCCACCAAGCATAATTATCTGGTGCGTCGCGGGCAGGATCTGGCGCCGATCGTGCGTGAGGCCTTCGAGGTGGCCGCTGGCGGTCGCCCTGGCCCCGTTCTGATTGATCTGCCCAAGGACATCTCGGTCGGCAACGCGCCTCTGCCCGCACCGGGCGAAGGGCGTCTGCATCGCCCCTATCGTCCGAATCTCGATGCGGATGGCGAGGCGATCCGCCAGACCATAGCGGCCATGAAGCGCGCCAAGCGCCCGCTGCTCTACACGGGCGGCGGCGTGATCAACGCTGGCCCCAAGGCTGCGGAAGGTCTGCGGGAGCTGGCGCGCCGTACAAATTTCCCGGTGACCTCCACCCTGATGGGGCTGGGCGCTTTTCCGACCACCGATCGCCAGTTTCTGGGCATGCTGGGCATGCATGGCAGCTACGAGGCCAATCTGGCCACGCATGGCTGCGACCTGCTGATAGCGCTCGGCTCGCGTTTCGATGACCGTGTGACCGGGCGTGTGGATGCGTTCTCGCCCAACTCGTTCAAGGTCCATGCCGATATCGACCCTTCGCAGATCAACAAGATCATTCGCGTCGATGTGCCGCTGGTTGGTGATGTCGGCCGCACGATTGAGGCGCTTCTTGCTGCCTGGGATGGCGATGGTCAGGATCTGAGCCCCTGGTGGGCACAGATCGAAGGCTGGCGCGCACTGGACTCCTTCGGCTTTGTGCAGGATCAGGCTCCGAGCGCCATCATCCGCCCGCAATATGCCATTCGTCGCCTCTATGAAGCCACGCAGGCGCTGGGGCGCGATACATTCGTGAGCACGGAAGTCGGCCAGCATCAGATGTGGGCGGCGCAGCATTTCCAGTTCGACAAGCCCAATCGCTGGCTGACCTCTGGCGGCCTCGGCACCATGGGCTACGGTCTGCCTGCGGCGGTCGGCGCACAGGTGGCGCATCCCGATGCGCTGGTGATCGATATTGCCGGGGAAGCGTCGACGCTCATGAATATCCAGGAGCTCGGCACGATGGCGCAGTATCGCCTGCCAGTGAAGCTGTTCATCCTGAACAACCGCTATATGGGCATGGTGCGTCAGTGGCAGGAATTGCTGCATGGCTCGCGCTACTCACAATCCTATAGCGAGGCGCTGCCTGATTTCATCCGTCTGGCAGAAGCGTTTCACGGCAAGGGGCTGCGCGCCACCTGCGTGGGCGAGCTGGATGGCGTGATTGATGAGATGCTGCGTCATGACGGCCCGGTGGTGGCGGATATCTGTGTGGCGCAGGACGAGAACTGCTTCCCGATGATTCCGTCGGGCGCCCCGCATAACGAGATGCTGCTTGGCCCCGATCAGGAGGCCAATGCAGCCCGGATTACACAAGAAGGCATGATGCTGGTCTGATGGCACAGGATATCCAGAGAGCCGTCATTGCGGTTCTGATCGAAAACGAGAGCGGTGCCCTGGCCCGCGTCGTCGGTCTGTTTTCAGGACGTGGCTATAACATCGAGAGCCTTACCGTCTCTGCCATCGATGCCTCGCGCAATCTGTCGCGGATCACCATCGTGACGTCTGGCACGGAGATGGTCATTGCCCAGATCAAGGCCCAGCTTGCGCGCCTTATTCCTGTGCATGGCGTGCGTGACCTGACGGAATGCGGCCCGCATGTGGCGCGCGAGCTGGCCCTGATCAAGGTGGTCAGCAAGGGCGAGATGCGTACCGAGGGTATGCGTATTGCCCAGGCGTTTCGCGCCCATGCGGTCGACACGACGGCAGGGTCTTTCGTTTTTGAACTGACGGGAAGTGCCGAGAAAATCGATGCTTTCGTCGAATTGATGCAACCGCTTGGTCTTGCGGAAGTGTCCCGGACCGGAATCGCCGCTATAGGCCGTGGTACCGAAGTCTTTCAATCCATCGAGGAGTCTTTCTGATGCGCGTCTATTACGATCGTGACTGTGATCTGGGCCTGATCAAGGGCAAGAAGGTTGCCATCATCGGTTACGGCAGCCAGGGCCATGCCCATGCCAACAACCTGAAGGACAGCGGCGTGACCGATATGGTCATCGGCCTGCGTCCTGAGTCGTCGGCTGTTGCCAAGGCAGAAAGCGCTGGCTTCAAGGTCATGAACCCCGCTGACGCCGCTGCATGGGCCGATGTCGTGATGGTTCTGACGCCTGACGAAGGCCAGGGCGCGCTCTACAAGGACTCGCTGGAAAAGAACCTGAAGCAGGGTGCAGCGCTCGTTTTCGCTCATGGCCTGTCGATCCATTTCCGCATCATCGAAGCCCGCCCTGACCTGGACGTGTTCCTTGTTGCCCCGAAGGGCCCCGGCCACACCGTGCGTTCTGAATACCAGAAGGGTGGCGGCGTGCCGTCGCTCGTGGCTGTTGCCCAGAACGCAACGGGTCAGGCGCTTGAAATCGCCCTGTCCTACGCTTCGGCCAATGGTGGCGGCCGCGCTGGCATCATCGAGACCAGCTTCAAGGAAGAAGTCGAAACCGATCTGTTCGGTGAGCAGGCCGTGCTCTGCGGTGGTCTGGTCGAGCTGATCCGCGCCGGTTTCGAGACGCTGGTCGAGGGCGGCTATGCTCCCGAAATGGCCTATTTCGAGTGCCTGCACGAAATGAAGCTGATCGTGGATCTGATCTACGAAGGCGGCATCGCGAACATGAACTACTCGATCTCGAACACGGCCGAATACGGTGAATATGTCACCGGCCCGCGCATCGTGACAGCAGAAACCAAGGCCGAGATGAAGCGCGTTCTGACCGATATTCAGGACGGCACCTTCGTGCGCAACTTCATTCTGGAAAACCAGTCGGGCGGCGTTGGCTTCAAGGCCATCCGCGCTCGTAACGATGTTCACCAGATCGAAAAGACCGGCGAAAAGCTGCGTGGCATGATGCCCTGGATTGCCAAGGGCAAGCTGGTCGACAAGGCCAAGAACTGATCTTCTATCCCGTTAGGGATCGGAAATGGAAAAGCGGGGGCTTCGGTCCCCGCTTTCTTCTCAGCGATCCGAATATAGGAATATAATTTCGCTACACTCAGGGTTTATTCGTAGATAAACGTTCTTCGGGCCGTATTGCCGATGATGTTCGTGGAAACGCCGTCAAAAGCGCCTCCAACAATACCCCCGACGACAGGAACCACTTTTGTGAGGTTTATCAATCCTGTCGAACCAGCTTTTGTGACCAAGCGAAAGCCAACTGCCTTGTTTATGGTTTTGATCATTTCGCCCGTAATATATTTTTGAATGGCTGAGGCGGTGAGCTTGCTGCCGAATTGAACGCCAGCAGATTTAACAACTTCAGCTGCGCCGTTGCCCGTCAGACAGACAAAACAGAGGGTCTTTGTTCGGTCATCTAGAACGTCATGACCTCCAATATAGGCAATTCCGGCGATCATACGCAACTGTATGTACAATGTTGAAGCCATGTTCGCTGGTATCGCAACCGGTAAAGTCATGACGCCGCCCAAATTTGTCACAAAGCCTCCAGTCGCGGCTTTAGTATTTTGCCATCTGATCAGACTATTGACGGCTTTCTCTCTGTCGCCGTTGTTCGCGTCGAGATACTCGTTTCCCAGGCTTTGCGCGGTGCGTAAAACCCCGCCACCACTTACCGCTTTTTCATAGCCCCATTCGAGCGCTTTGCTGATAACACTGAGTTTGTCATCGGACATCTGAACCGTCTCTTCCGCGAAGGTGATGAGTATATCAATCGAATATAGTTAAAATTATGCTATTTGATAGTAAATATGATTAATGGCCCGCATTCACGACGCTGTGTTCGGCACTGGTCTCAAAAGTTATATCATTCATTCATGAGTTCTTTGTTTCTACTGCAAATTCGTATGGCGTCCTTGCATGGCGTCGAAGGCGATAAAGTGTTCTGTGACGATTGAGGCGATGAGGGCGTCGAAAGTGAGCAGGGCGCCTTGTTCGAACAGGCTGCCTGCAAATTGCGCTGAGCCCTGAGCCGGGATGATCAGGGTGTGATTGGCCATGGACGCCAGTGGGCTCTCAGCCTCACGCGTGATCACCAGGATGGTGGCACCAAGCTCTTGGGCGATGCGCGCAAAGTGCAGCGATACCGGCGTCGTGCCAGAGCCGGAAAAGATGACGAGGCTATCGTCGCCACGTATGGCTGGCGCTGTAACCTCACCCACAGCATGAGCCTGCAAGCCGAGATGCATGCAGCGCATCGCCGCCATCTGCGCGATGAGCCCGGAGCGGCCCTGCCCAGTGAAGAAAAGCCGTCCGTTTCGCCGCATCAAAGCCGCACCGAAGTCTTTCAGCTCCTGCTCTGACAGTGTTTCCAGCAGCGTCGCCGTTTCGTCCCGCACGAGAGCTACGGCGCTTTTGGTGGAAGGGGGTGCCATATCATGATTCCGACAATAAACTGGGATGAAAGGGGCGAGCCCCTTTCCGGGGAGCGGGGCAGAGCCCCGCCCGTCTCACAAATAAATGACAGGCTTGAGCGATATCGGGTCGAAGGTCGCTTCGAGCGCGTCCTGCACATGGTCAAGATCGAATTTCGCCGTGACGAGGGCATTCAGATCGACCTTGCCCTGCGCGACCATCTGCGTGGCGATGGGCCAGGTCCCCGTGTAGCGGAACGTGCCTGTCAGGGTGAGTTCACGCACCTGAATGATCGGCAGTGGCAGGGGGACTTCATCGGCCCCCATGCCCACGAGTACCACATGCCCGGCCCCGCGCACCGCGGTAATGCCTGACTTGATGGCCGGCGTTGCGCCGGAGCAGTCGATGAAGGCATCGACGCCCAGATCACTGACTGACTCCCGTGCCGGGTCGATCACGCGTGTCGCGCCAAGGGTGAGGGCGCGTTTACGACGATCTTCCAGCAGGTCCGACATGATGATCTCAGAAGCGCCATACCCCCGCGCTGCCTGGGCGGTGATAATCCCGATCGGCCCTGCGCCGGCAATCAGCACGCGTGAGCCGGGGCCAATCTGTGCCTTCTGACACGCCCAGATACCCACGGAGAGCGGTTCGAGCAGGGCGGCCTCCTCATTGCTCAGCGAGTCCGGAACCTTGTGGGCGAAGGGCGACTGAATGGTCACATAGTCCTGAAAGGCCCCGTCAATCGGCGGTGTCGCGTAAAACTTCATTTCGGGACAAAGATTGTATCGTCCCGCCATGCATTGCGGGCAAGTGCGGCAGGGGCGTTGCGGCTCGATGGCAACGCGCTCACCAATGCGGCTTTCGGAAACGTCACATCCTACGGCAACGATACGTCCCGAGACCTCGTGACCCAGAACCAGAGGCGCATCGACGATGAAATCGCCGATACGTCCTTCCTTGTAATAATGGACATCGGAGCCGCAGACGCCCACGCAGGCGACCTTGATCAGCACTTCGTCCGGGGCGGGGACAGGAACGGGGCGCTCCTGCAAGGCAATCACACCTTTCTCCATGAGGACAGAGGCGCGCATTGTGTCAGGCAGGCTATTGGGGAGAGTTGTCATGAGATTTCTTCTTGTTGATGGGAGGATTGGGCCAGCAGGCTGCGCCCGATGACCAGATAAGAGGCGCCTGCCTGTACGATCCGGGGCAGTGTCTCCGCCGTGACGCCGCCATCCACTCCGCTTGTCACGCCGCGCGCACGCAGGGCCCGGTTTTTGTCCAGCAGGGAGAGGGAGGCGGCATCTTTCGTACCGGGCGCGATCAGCATGACGAGTACGCCATCAACCGACTCTAGAAAGGGCTCCGCCTCCGCGATGGCGGATTGGGGCGCAAGAGCGAGCCAGGGGCTTATCCCCCGGTGACGAAGGGTCGCGACGGCACCGTGCAGATCCCCGTCGGTTTCCAGCGGTAGGGTCAGGCGGTCGAGGGCGCGTGTCGCGAGGCGGTCGAACCACACGAAAGCGTCGTTATCCAGGAGATGTGCGTCCAGGGCGCCATGCTCGCGCGCCAGAATGGCATCGACCGTGGCGAGATCAACGCCTTCTGCGCCGGGAGCGAAGAAATCGGCGTGCGCCCAGAGATGCGCGCGCGTCAGGGCGTCTGCCATGGCGAGGCGCTCATGAGCCGGTGCAGCATAGAGGCTGCCACCAAGGCAGATATTCCCTGCGCGCACCAACTGGATGATGGGCTCATCAAGCGGAAATCCGCTCGGTAAGGATGGCGAGGATCCCAAGGCGTTCATGAGCGCATGCGTCCGTCAAAGCCGGACCATGCGCTCAGAGCGAGATAGCGGTCGAGCAGCCTGGTACGACTATGCGCCATGGCCCTATTAGGCTCGGCGACGGTTTCATAACGCGGGGCCCAGAGCTGGCGCATCGTTTGCACGTCGCGCCCCGTGGCAATGGCGGCGGCCTGGATGGCTGCGCCGCGTGCGGTCGATTCATCGGCCTCCGCTGGGTCGGCAATCATGACGCTGCGCTGGGTATAGTCGGCCAGTATCTGACGATAGGCACTGGACCGTGCGCCGCCACCAGTGATGATTACGCGGCCATCCGTCGCGATGCCCGCTTGATTCATGATGGTCTCGCCCCGGATGAGGGCAAGTAACACCCCATCATGCGCAGCACGCGCCAGATCGGCGCGCGATGTCGCGGCAGTGAGGCCGCCCATCAGCCCATAGGAATCAGGTCGGTTCGGCTTGCGCTCTCCATCGAGAAAGGCGGCGAAAACAGGAGAGGCGAGGGGATCCGCTTCGAGCGCCAGCTTGCTGAGCCCTGCATGATCGACGTCGAGAAGCCGGGCTGCCCAATCGGTCACCCGCGCTGCATTGAGGGTCGATACCAGAGGCAGATAGCCCCCGGCGCAATCGGCTACGCCATCCACAAGACCGGAGAGATCATGCACGGGGCGGCTGGCCGTCGTGAAGATGACGCCCGATGTTGCGATCGTGTAGACCGCGTCGCCTTCCTCGACAGCGAGGCCGAGCGCGGCCGCATGCTGGTCACCACCCCCCGGGCCGATCAGGATATCCCGCGAAAGGCCGAGCCGATCAGCGATGTCTGGCAGGATCGTTCCGGCGGCTTCGTCAGGGCCCAGAACACGGGGCAGCATCGAGGCCCAGCCCCTGTCCGCGGCGATCAGATCGAGATAGGTCGTAACATACCGGTTTTCCGTGGCGCTCCAGTACCCCGTGCCGGAGGCCTCGGAACGATCGGTCACATGGACGCCGCACAGGCGATAGGTGAGCCAGTCATGCGGCAGGCAGATGCGACGCATGGCCCTGAAATTTTCGGGCTCGTTTTCGGCCAGCCAGGCAATTTTCCCTATAGTGAATGCCGCCGTCGGCAGGGACCCTACCTTACGGATCCAGTTCTCGGCGCCAATGGCCTCACGCAGCCGCGCCAGCTGAGGCGCGCTCTCCGTATCGTTCCATAATTTGGCCGGGCGGATCACCCTGTCCTGCTCGTCGAGGGCAATCAGGCCATGGCATTGCGCCGCCACCGAGATGGCCACGATCGCGGTGCGGTCGATCGCGGCGGTTTCAACGGCGCGGTTCAGTGCTCGCTCGAAGGCTTCCCACCAGTCTTGTGGGTTCTGCTCGCTTCTGGGGGCAAATGCCGGAGGATGGCTGGCGCTGCCCCGACCCAGGATGCCGCCGGTTTCGAGGTCACGCAGTTCGACCTTGCAGGACTGGGTCGAGCTGTCGACCCCCATGACGATCTTCATGGCGCGTTTCCTTCCCTCGAAGCGGCACGGATGAGCGGGGTGTGATGATACGAGCGCTTCATGGGAATCAGGGCGCGCTGCGGTGCGAGAGGAAGCTCCCGTCCTGCAACGAGGCCTCAATATCCTCGAGGCTGCGCCCCTTGGTCTCCGGCACGTAGCGATAGACAAAGAAGAAGGCGAGAACCGAGATCGCCCCGTAGAGCCAGAATGTACCCGAGGCGCCCATGAATTCGATCAGGCTGAGCGTGGTGAGGCTGACGATCAGGTCGGACACCCACATCGAGACAGAGGCCAGACCGGTTCCCTTGCCACGCACCGAGAGCGGGATGACTTCGGAGTTCAAAAGCCAGACCACCACCGACAGGCTGCCGCCATTGAAGGCGATATAGGCCAGCATCGAGACGACCACGACCCATTGCATGGAACCGCTCGGATGACCGCCCATGAAGGCCGCGCCAAGGACGACGAGTGCCACCACAGAGAGCGGGATGAACAGCAGCATCAGGCGACGGCGGCCCATGTGATCGACCAGAAACGTGCCGACAATGGTCATGGCGACCAGCGTGACGCCGACGCCGATGCTGGCCAGAAGCGACGCCGAATCCCCGAAGCCAGACTGGGTGAGAATGGTGGGGGCGTAATAGATGACCGCGTTGATACCCGTCAGCTGGCACAGGATGGACACACCGAGTGCGGCAACGAGAGCAGGGCGTACCCAGGCCTTGCCGAGATCGCGCCAGCTGCCGCTATCGCCTTCATTATCAGCAACAGTGACGATCTGTTCGACTTCGCGTGCCGCAAGATGGGCATTGCCGCGAATACGTGTCAGCACGCGCTTGGCTTCATCGGCACGGTTTTGCGTGATCAGCCAGCGAGGGCTTTCGGGCATGACCATCATGCCGAAAAACAGGATCAGAGCCGGAATGACGGCCAGCATGAACATCAGGCGCCAATTCCCGCTGAAAGCGTACCCGATGAGATAGGAGATGAGCTCGCCCCCGGCGATCATCATCTGGAAAAGCACGACCAGAGCCCCGCGGCGTTTTGCCGGGGCGACCTCGGCGATGTAGACCGGCATGATCTGGGTGATGGCGCCTACGGCAAGACCGAGGATGAAGCGGGTAATGGTGAGCGTTGTGGCATCGGGGGCGAGGCTCGTGGCAATCGCACCGAGAATGAAGAGGACGGCAACAGCAAGGACGGTCTTCTTGCGGCCATAGCGGTCGCAGAGGGGACCGCAGCCGAGAGCCCCGAAAATACCCCCCACCAGAATGGCGCTGGTCACGATCTCCTTGCCGAAGGAGCTCAGACCGAAATCAGCGCCGATCGATAAAAGGGCAGATGAGATGATGCCGCAATCATATCCGAAAAGCGTGCCGCCCAGCGCGGCAATCACGACGACGAAAGCCAGAACGCGTTTGGCTGATCCGGGCATTTCCGCAGGCGCGGTCTGGTACCCGTCGCGTGTGATGGACCCGTTTAACTCGATGTTCGACACGGACGACCCTCCGATGGGAAGTAAATTCGAACATCTTGATGTGACGATCGTCGCATCGACGCAAGAAAGATCTGCTCATATGATCACTAAATCGCTCATATGTGAATTTCCTGTCAGGAAGCCGCTTTGCCCGGGAGGATGGAATGGGACCCGCTGAACGCCTGCTCGCAATAGAAGTGGCGCGCGAATATTATCTGAATGGTCTGAGCAAGATCGAGATCGGCACACGCCACGGGATCTCCCGTTTCAAGGTGGCGCGTATTCTCGAGGAGAGCCTCGAATCCGGGCTCGTGAAGATTCAGATCAATGAGGATCGCACGATCGACTCCGAGCTTTCTGCCCGACTCCAGGACGTATACGGCTTGCGCCATGCGCTGGTTCTGAGCGGCCCCTTCGCCGAGATATCGTCCTGCCGGGCGGCGCTGGGCAAGGCGGCTGCCGAACTTCTCGAGGAAGTTGCGACGGAGCAGGACGTGATCGGTGTTGCCTGGGGCCGAACGATCGATGTCGTCGCCGAGGCCATTCGTGCCTTGCCGGGCTGTCGCGTCGTTCAGATGACGGGGGTGGCCGGATCGGTCGAAAACAGCTCGATCAATCTCGTCCGGCGTTTCGCCCAGGCCTCCAAAGGCGCCAGCCTGCCGATCTATGCCCCACTGATCGTCTCAGATGAGCAGGCCCGGGCAGTCATCGCCCGCCAGGCCGAAATCAGCGCCGCCATTGCCGAATGGCCCGCAATCACTTTGGCTGTCGTGGCCATCGGCAGCGCATCGGAGGCGGGCTCACAGGTGAGTGCCGTTCTGACAGCTGCCGAGCGTGAGGAATTGAAAGACAAGAATATGGCCTGCGAGATATGCGCCCTGCCGATGGATAAGGACGGTGCTTTCATCCAGACCTCCCTCGCCGAGCGGACGCTCTCCATTCCATTTTCCGTCTTGCGCGCTATTCCCCATGTAATTGCGGTTGCGGGCGGACCGGACAAGCATCACGCTGTTCTGGCGGCCTTGCGCAGCGGCATTGTCACGTCCCTGGTGACAGATCGCGACACGGCGGCATTTTTGCTCGGCTGAGCGTTCAGAAACGCGCGATCAGCGCGACGCCAGCGATCATCAGCACGGCACCTGCGATACGATAGGGGTTGAGGCTGTGCACTTCCATGCGCAGCAGCCCAAAATGATCGATCAGCAGGCTGGTCACGAGATTGGCCGTAATCGTCAGGCCGTTGACCGGGCCCGCCCCCAGTTTCTGGATCAGCAGCAGCCCTGCGAAAACAGCCACGGCCCCCGTGATGCCGCCAAGCGGCGCCCACCAGGGCATCGCGGCAAGATCACCCGCGCTGGGAAGCGGGCGCGGCATGCATGCAAACAGGGCGATGGCGAGAAACAGCACGAGCAGGAAAGAGACTGACGTGGCAAGCCACGGATTGACGAGGGATTTCGCCAATGCCCCGTTCATGGTGGCGCCCAGCGCCTGAAGCGCACCGGCAATAAGGATAAAGGGAAGAGCCCAGGCAGCGTTCATGACAACCCCTCAATCGAGAAGGCGACGCCATCGGGCATAGGCTCATGCCGTCTGCGTAGCCGGTGGAGCATGACGCCTGGCAACGCAGGCGCCATTTCCGGGGCTCAACGCAGGATAGGGAAAACGGCTTCGTCGACTAGGATCTAAATCAGACTCCTCGCTGTTTGACCCTGATGTTTCACTGGTTGTTTGCGTCATGCAGACCGAAACGGAACACGGTGCGGCTGTGGAAAGTCTGTCCCGGGTCCAGACGGGTGGAGGGAAATTTCGGCTGGTTCGGACTATCGGGGAAATGCTGTGTTTCGAAGGTCACGGCATCGCTCTGACGGAAAATCAGGCCATTCCCCTCATCGGAGCCATCGAGGAAATTCGAGGTGTAGATCTGCACCCCGGGTTCCGTGCTGGCACAGCTCATGCTCCGACCGCTGCCGGGGTCCCACAGGGTCGCGACCGGTCTGAGCCCATCGGGGCCGGGTGCTCCGTCAATCACCCAGTTATGGTCGTAGCCATGCGCCATGAGTAATTGCGGGTCGCTCTTGCGGATATCCCTGCCGATGGGCTTGGCCGTGGTGAAATCGAAGGGTGTGCCCGCCACAGGTGCGATCGCCCCGGTCGGGATCAGTGTGGCATCTGTGGGGGTATAAGCCCGGGCATTGACCTGAAGCATGTGATTGAAAATCCCGTCCTGTGAGCCTGCACCGGCGAGATTGAAATAGGAATGATTGGTCAGGTTGAGCACCGTGGGCTTTGTTGTCGTGGCTTTGTACTCGATGCCCAGCGTCCCCTGATCGTCCAGCGTATACGTCACGGTGACGTGCAGCGCGCCGGGATAACCCTGATCGCCATCCGGGCTGACGAGAGAGAGCGCCACCCCGACCTTTTGACCGGTACGGGCGATGTCACGGGCGCTCCAGACACGCCGGTCAAAGCCCTCTTTCCCGCCATGAAGCGAGTTCGGGCCATTATTGACCGGCACGGTGTAATCATGGCCATCAAGGGTAAAGCGTCCTTTTGCGATACGATTGGCAAAGCGACCGATCAGGGCGCCGAAAAACACGCCATTGGCGCGGCTCTTGGCCTCGTATTCGGCAAGGGTCGCATAGCCGAGCACCACGTTTTCACGCTTGCCAGCCCTGTCAGGCACCATGATCCGGGTGATCACCCCGCCATAGGTCATGATCGTGACCTCAAGCCCGTTGGGGGCTTTAAGTGTGTAAGCGCTGACAGCCTTGCCATCGCTCGTTTTACCGAAAGGGGAGGCGGTCATGGTCGCTGCCATGGCGGGAGAAAAGCCCATTCCGGCGGCAAGTGCCAAGGCGGCGGAACGCAGGGCCTTGCGACGGAGAACGCGACGGGAGAAAGGGGCAGAGCACATGAGAACGCCTCGCTGCCATGCGGCCAAGCCGTCATGGCACAGTGATATGTTACGAAACGTTCATAAACCCGTTATATGGGTACGTCTAATCCGTGTTTGCGTATCCTTTCATAACAGTTTGCGAGAAGTCTCGGCTCACCAGGGGACATCTTTCCCGGCATAATCGCGATAGACCAGCCCTTTTTCAGTGCGATGGGCGATCAGAACGTCCACCACACCAGGAATCGTTTCCTCGATCGAGAAGCGTGCCTGCGCGCCACCCAGTGACGTACGCACCCAGCCCGGAGCAATGAGCGCGAGGGGGCGTGACCGGCCGATACGCGCGTCGTAACAGCGCATGAACTGGTTCAGTGCCGCCTTGCTGCCACGATAGAGTTCGCGCTGCCCGCCATTGTTATTGGCGACACTGCCCTGTCCCGAGGACATCACCCCTATCAGTCCCTGAGGGCTGACGAGACAATCCAGCGTCTCGATCACCCGCATGGGGGCGAGGGCATTGGTCAGCATGATCTCCATGAAATCCGAGGCGCTGACCTGGCCGATGGGCTGATCGGGCTGAGCATTGGTTGTCCCCGCATTGATGAACAGCATCTCGAAGCGCTCGCCGGAGAGCGTTTGTCTGAGCGCTGCGATCTGGGCGTCGCAGGCGATGTCGAGCCTCTCAGTCGTCAGACGGTCAGGAAATCGCGTGGCCAGCTCGGCCAGCCCATCTTCGGGTGTACCGCGTCGTGTGGCGGTAACGCGCCAGCCGCGCATGAGAAAGGCCTCGGCCAGGGCGAGGCCAAGCCCCCGAGACGCTCCCACGAGAAGCAGATGCGGAGGAGGCGGTGCAGACAGGGGTGCTGTCGTCAAGACGTAGTCCTTTGCTGACGCAGGAAAGCATGGACTCCAAAAGTGGAGGCTGCTCCATGATGGCGCCAGACGCATGAATTGCAGGATATCAATGCATCAAACGCCCCTTATGGAGCGTGGCAGAACAGGAGGCGGAGTCATGATCCCGAAAGATCTCAATCTTCTCGTTGCTCTCGAGGCGCTGCTGAGAGAGGAGAGTGTGCTCAAGGCGGCAGAAGCGCTCGATCTGAGTCCCTCTGCCATGAGCCGGACCTTGGCCCGACTGCGAGTGGCGACAGGCGACGCGCTTCTGGTGCGGGCGGGGCGCAGCCTCGTGCCGACACCCCATGCCCTTGTGCTGCGTGATCAAGTGCGGGAGGTCACGGCTCGGGCCTGTGCACTTCTCTCCCCCGCCGAGGAAACTTTTGCGCCCAAGACGCTCGAGCGCGTCTTCATCCTGCGCACCAATGACGGGTTTCTCGAAGCCTATGGCACAATTCTAACCGAAGCTCTGCTGGCAGAAGCGCCCACGGTGACACTCGTTTTCCTGCCTCGTCGCGACAAGGAGGCCACTGCCCTGCGTGAGGGCAGGGTCGATCTGGAAATCGGGGTGATCGGGCCGGATGATTTTGGGCCGGAGATGCGTATGAAGCCGCTTTTTCATGATCGCTTTGCGGCCGTGGTGCGTGACGATCATCCCGTGCTTGCGGCGCCACTCACACCGGAGCGTTTCGCGGCCTGTCGGCATGTCGTCACCTCCAGGCGTGGCGCTTTGCGTGGTCCTGTGGATGAGGCTCTTGAGGCCCTTGGGCTGCACCGTCGGGTCGCGGTTGTCGTGCCTGGTTTCGATGACGCTTTGCGCCTCGCGCGAGGGGGCGCGCTGGTGGCTCTGGTCCCGCGCTCATGCCTGACGCCCGCTGGAACGAGCGGACTGCACGCTTTCGACCCGCCGGTTGAAACACCTGGAATCACCGTCAGCGTGCTGTGGCATCCGCGCCTGAATGCCGATCCCGCCCATCGTTGGCTGAGGGAGAGGATCATCGCTCTGGTGCGCCAGAAAGCTGGTCCGGATGCCTTCTGATCATGACTGCCGCTCTCGCTGCAATGGCGTTGGGAGGTGGCGCTTTGAGCGTCAGGCCTTTTCGATTTTCTGCCAGGATGGATCGCTCATGTTCCCATGCCCGGACGGCGTGAGGCCACGACCGATCCACGTCTGACCAATGCCGGCAAGGGATCGCGACAGGACAGGTAAGGACCGGTTCGATTGATTTGGGGTTCCCCCTGCCATGGTCTATAAGGCCTGCTTCTTCACATCGGGATGGCGTCGCGTGCTTGCAGAAAAAGTGACGGATGATTTGTTCTCGGCGCTTGATCGCCCGGACCTGCAAAGCCTGTCGGATAAGAGTGTCTTCAATCTCTCCCCGCGTCTGACCCAGGCTTTCACCGTTTCTGCCGACTCCATCACCCTGGGTGCTCTGGCCTTCGAACGCCCGGATATGGCGCCCACCCTTCTCCGTTACGCGCTCGAGTGGAGCTTCCTGCTGCAGGAACTACCCGTGCGGGACAGGCCTCTTGCGGCCATCGTCGCTGCCCGGGTGGCTGCACGGTTCCATCTCCTCGATTGTGAAACGCTCGCGCTCCCGGTCGATTTGGGCTGGCTCGGAGAGTTCGCCGGAGAACATCCGCCCTGTGCAGAGCGCGTTACCGCGCTCTGGCCGTTTCTCACGCAGTTCTGCCCCCAGGCATCGCTTTCTCCCGTCGAGCCTGCGCTGTTGCTCGCGCGGCTCGCGTCGCTCTGGCCGTGGCTTGCTCCGTCTGAGGATCTGATGGCCGATGGTGGGGATGAGCGTCTTGTCATCGATCCCGCAACCGGGCTCAATCGGTACGGATGTTCGCACCGCCCGCGCCCATGGGCGGTGACCTTCTCCTCCTCCACAGCGTCGTCGCTTTCCGAACGCGGCTATCTGGGGGCGGAAACGGCACGACGGAAATTCCTGATCGAGGCGTTGAAAGGGGCATCGGCGCAGCAGGCCTGCGAGAGCGCCTGTCTCTCTGTGCGTGATGGTCTGGCGGCGCTTTACGGGCTCGAAGGCCGCGATCATGTTGTGCTTGCTGCATCAGGGACCGATTGCGAACTGGCCGTACTGGCGATCGGGCTCAGGCGTGCGGGCGGAGCGCCAGTGGTCAATATTCTCATCGCCCCCGATGAGACAGGAAGTGGCGTGCCTCTGGCGGCCCAGGGGCGTCACTTCGCATCTGGCACCGCGCTTGGTACACAGGCTGACAAGGCGGAGTTCCTGACAGGCTTTCCCACGGCCACCCGGCTTGTGGGGATCGACATCCGCCACCCGGATGGCAGTCCGCGTGATGAAGCCGAGCGTGATGAGGCGATACGATGTTGCGTATGGGAGCAACTCGCCCTGGGACGTCACGTTATTCTCCATCAACTCGATATGTCCAAAACCGGTCTCGTCGGCCCCCGTGCCGAACTGATAGACAGCCTCATGGAGGCCTATCCGGATCAGATCACAATCGTGGTCGATGCCTGTCAGGCCCGCCTCGCCCCCGAGCGCATCAACGCCCTCGTCCGCAAGGGCATGCTTGTCATGACCACGGGCTCCAAGTTCCTGACCGGGCCTCCATTTTGCGGCGCGGTTCTCCTGCCGCGAACTGAACCCGGCGCCCTGGCCGGTTACACGCTTCCGGGCGGCCTTTCGGCCTATTTCAATCGATGCGACTGGCCCGCAACCCGCCCTCCCACGCCCCTGCGCCGTGGGGGCAATCTGGGGCTCGCCTTGCGCTGGAAAGCGGCCCTGGCTGAGAGCGCCGCTTTCACTTCTGTGCCGCCCAAACGCATCAGCGACATCCTGCGGCGCTTCGAGACCAATGCGCATGACGTGATCGACCTTCATCCCGCTCTGACCCTGCTTCCGGTGCCGGCTCTTGAACGTTCAAATCTGGGCGGGCAGGAAGTCTGGGATGTGATTCCGACCGTTTTCTCCTTCCTCGTGCAGGATCCAAAGACGCCGGAAAAGCCACTGGCACTGGAAAAGGCGCGCGCACTGCATCGTTGGTTGAATAGCGACTTGTCACCCTGGATCGCGGCATCTCCGCTCGCTGAATTGCTCTGCCATCTGGGGCAGCCCGTGCCCGTGCCGCACCCGGCTCTGGGGGGCGAAAATGCCGGAGCGTTGCGTCTCTGCGCCGGGGCGCGACTGGTTTCGGGTGAGCCCTCCCATGCCGGCATGACCGACACGGTGCGTCTCGCGCGGGAATTTGCCGATATGCGTCGCGTTTTCGACAAGCTTTCTCTCATCCTGCGGCACTGGGACTTGCTCGAAGCGGCTGGCCCTATCCCGCGCTATGCGCCTCACTCTCATTTCTCGCGAAAGTCTCTGGTATCATGACCCAGCCGAATACGCCCCAATTCAATGATACCGGGGCGACCGCGCCCAAGGCGCACGGTCATTTTCTTGACTCCATGCAACTCCCCTCGGGTGTCACGCGGTTCTGGCTTATTCGTCATGCCATTGTGGAGGAAACCGCCCGGCTGCGTGTCTACGGGTCTTTGGATGTCGAACTCTGTTCCGAGCATCTGGCTCTGCAGGTGCCCTATTATACCGCGCTTGGGCGCAGGCTTCCGGATGAGGCCAACTGGGTGGTCTCGCCCCTCAAGCGCGCGCAGGATACGGCAAAGGCTATTTTCGCAGCCGGGTACGGTGCCCGCACGCTGACTATCGAACCGCGCCTGACCGAGCAATCCATGGGGGAGTGGCATAACCTTCCTCATGAGGAACTGCCGATGAAGCTGCGTCAGACCGCCCATAATTTCTGGTCTCTCTCAGCATCGGAGCAGCCTCCGGGTGGGGAGAGCATGCTGGATGTGTGTGCGCGTGTCGGCCATGCGCTGGATGAAATGGCCGACCATCATGCGGGGCAGGATACGGTGGTGGTCAGCCATGGCGGGGCCATTCGCGCGGCGCTTTCGCATGCATTGAATGTCCATCCTGATACAGGACTGCGCTTCTCCATCCAGAATCTGTCGCTTTCGATCATCGAGCGCATCAATGGTGTCTGGCGTGTGGTGACAGTCAATGAGCTTCCGACCGCACTAGGCGCGGAATAAGCCGCGAAGGATCCCGGGCGGGCGCATGTCGGAGGCTTTGACAGGGATAGGGAGCCTCCGGCCGTCTTCCCAGGCACGGCTCTCTCAACGCGTGGCTGACCCTGTGATGACAGACCTTTGCCATCATTGGTCATTTCTCTGACGTTACAAGGCCGTGGTTCGATACTTTCCTGCTCTTGATCGGGGAACGCGTGGCGTTGATCCCCGTCAGGAGCAAAGAAGATCATGCAAGAAATCACCCCTCCGTCTCTGATGCGTTTTTCACTGCGGGCGTTGCGCGCGTTCGGCTTCCTGTCTCTGGTCGTTCCGATATCTGGGGCCTGTGCTTCGGGGTATCGGCAGCCTCCCCCTTCAGGCCCTGATGCCTCTGCCCTTCACGCAGTCGCCATGACCTTCGATGATCTGCCTTACGTGATGCCGCCGGGGGCCTCGCAGCAAGCTAATCGCGCGGCGGCTCTGGCAGCCAATGCGGCTATTCTGAATGCTCTGCGTCGACATGCTGTTCCGGTCACAGCATTCATCAATGAAGACAAGGTGCAGGCGTTGGGTCCGGAAGGTCCACGGCTTCTTCAGCGCTGGAACGAGGGAGCGTTTGTTCTGGCCAATCACGGCTATCATCATTTCGACAGCAACAGGTTGACGCCCGTTCAGGTAGAGCAGGAAATCACGCAAGGGGAGGCCACGATCGGACCGCTTGCGCATCAGGCGGGGCGCACGCTCACGTTTTTCAGGTTTCCGTATAATCATGTCGGGGACACCGAAGCGAAGCGTCTGGCCCTCTCTGATATTGTGCATCGTCATGGGTATCGTCTGGCGGCGACCACGATCGACGTCGAGGATTATCTTTTCAACGACGCTTATGAATGTGCTTTCGCCCATGGGCGAAGCGACGCGATGGAGAAAATCGAGCGCGCTTATCTGGATTATGTCCGGATCGAGATTCCCTATTATCGCGCGCTCGATACCCGCGTCATGGGGCGTGAAATTCCCTCGATCATGCTCCTGCACAGCAACCGGCTGAACGCAGCGGCGCTCCCTGCGATCATCGATATTTTCAGGAAAGACGGAACGCGCTTTATCACTCTGGAAGAGGCCCAGGCCGATCCTGCCTATGCCAGCGAGCCCAGAATGGCTACCGCCTACGGACCGATGTGGGGCTATCGCTGGGCCAGAGAGCGCCATATTGCCGTCAATGGCGCCCTAGAGCCCGAAGCGCCCGCGTGGATACGAGGCTACTGCAAGACGAATTGAGTGGTTTCTCTCTGAATTCTTGCGCAGCGCGTGCTGTGTCGAACGGCGTATCTGACAGGGGCCGATAGCGGGAAGTGGCGGCCGATAGCAGCAGAAATTCGGCGCATTGTTACGCAGGTGGGGGGGAGTCAGAAGATCTGGACGGTCGATTTGAAGCCGAACACATGGGCAGTGCGCAGATTGTTCTGGCCATTCGGGTTGATGAAGATCTGATAATCGGGCGCGATGGCGACGCCGCGCATGACCTGTATCTGATAATTGGCCTCGAGGACTGCAGCGTGGGTTTGTACCCCGGTTGCCCGATAAGGAAGACGGGCGATGAGACCCTGGTCCAGATAGGCGGCCTCGGTCGCACTGACGCCGGGTGACATCGCTTCGTACATGCCGATGATATTGAGAGCATCCTCAGGACGAGAGGCAATGAACCCGCGATTGACGACGCCGAAATAGGTTTGCCAGTGACGCAGGGAAACCCGTTTATCGTTTAGAATGAACCCGGCAAGAATTGTCGTTCCCCTGTCCCCACTGGCCGGGTGACCTGCCTGATGCGGCACCCAGATTTTCTGGTCAGCCTCGAACCAGGTCCCCCAGCTTCTGGGATGTTGTCGCGCCGAGCGCCGACTCCAGGCAAAACTCCTGCCGTCATCATCCGCATAGACGTCGGCGAGAGGCACATTCATCAGGCGCGCGCCGATCTTGTAATGCCCCGGCAGGCCCTTCTGCGCCCCAAATCGGGGCTCCCACCCCATCTCGACGGGAACCGACTGACCGCGAATGGCTGAGCCGCCGCTGAATTTGAACCCAGAGCGGTTATATTCAGGGCCGAACATGTTCCGCTCAGGAAAATAAACGCCAGTCTGGACATAGGTGTATTGCGAGGGGCGCCCGCGGAAACGCACCCCCCACACACCCGCCGGATAACGGCTGATGAAATCATTGTCGGCTGCGGCGCGCGGTCTGCCGCAAATGGAGTTGTTCACGAAATTGCAGAAGAGCGGTGAGCTCGAGAAATCAGTGAGTTCTGAAACCCGGCCGCCGGCAATCGCGATCCGTCCACCGAGCAGGTTCTCTTCGCCATAGGCCATGACAAGGTGCAAAACGACATTGCCTGCGCCGCCATAGATTTCTGATGAGTGACCCAGCCAGTCACCAAACATGCGATTCCCGGTCATGCCATAGCGGCTGGTGAAAATGGTGTGCGTCGCAAAGCCAGGAATCCCGGCGAGTTTGGACCAGTCCATGTGCAGGCTGGTATTGACCTGACCCGCACCGCTTGCCCCTTGCCGATATTGGCTGAAACCCGGGGTAGGCTTCGTAGCAGCGCCCGAAAATTCGTTCGTAGTGGACATGAGAAAGGCCACCCCCTTGCTGCGCAACCAGGAAAGAACACCCGCAGGGTCGGGAAAAAGCGCGTCAGGATGCTCGAACGGGGGCACAACGGGCTTGCTTGAGGGATGTGCAGGAAGCGGCTTGTTGACACGGGTTGCTGCATCATAGGTCGCCTCGCCCTGTTGGATCGTCTGGGCACGGGCGATGTCCATGCAGGGAAAGGTGGCCAGTACGGCCAGGACAGGACCAGCAGTTTTTTTCGACAGCATGAGAATTCTCCGCAGCGTCTCGGGGGCGCGGTGTCACAGGTGAGGATGTTGGTCGGGTATTGGCTACTCGCTTTGGCGAACGCGTCCTGGCGGGTCATTCCCTGCTCGAACAGCATCCTTGCGAGAGCGATCATTTTCTGAGCGAACCGTAACGGTCGCACTGCGTCCCGACATGGCACAAAGGCGTGATACAAATCACAATTAGTTTGATATCTCTCACAAGAAATGTGTTTTACCGGTTGGAAGTCCAGTAAAAGGGACGATCAGGATTTTTGATCGGACGATTACTTATTGATTGTTCGAACAATTTGAACAGTTAACTTGTTTTATTGTGCATTGATCGTACCGCTACAGAAGTGCGGTTTGATGCGCATGAGCGGAAATAGGTTTCATCGCTATGAAAAATCTCAATCAGACAGCAATCGTAACAGGAGCTGGATCACTGCGTGGCATTGGTCGCCGTACGGCGGAGGCGCTGGCGGCCCAGGGATGGTCGATCGCCGTTCTCGATATCGATGAGGCAGCCGCCCAGAGAACTGCCGCCGCCATTGCCGAGAGCCACAAGGTACAGGCCCGGGGTTATGGCTGCGACGTCACTCAGGCAGAGGCCGTATCCTCGGCGGTAGGGAAGATCGGGCAGGAACTGCCGCCTATCGGGGCGCTCATCAATAATGCCGGCGTCACGTCTCCCATCCGCTTTTATGACGTTACGGAGGCGGAATGGACTCGTGTCATGGATATCAATGTCCGTGGTGCGTTTCTGGTAACCCGCGCCGTGATCGGCGGCATGATGGACCGCCGCTTTGGCCGGATCGTCATGCTGTCTTCGGTTTCTGCCGAGCGCGGTGGCGGTGTCTTCGGAGCCGTTGCCTATTCCGCCGCCAAGGCAGGTCTTCTGGGCTTTGCCAGAGCGCTCGCCCGAGAGGCCGGGCCATTCGGGATTACGGTCAATTCGGTCGCTCCCGGTCTGATCGATACGGACATCACGGCAGGTAAACTCGACCCAGAGCGCAAGGCCAAGCTGATCGCGGATGTGCCCATGGGACGATCAGGGAATACGGACGACGTGGCGGATGTGATTGCCTATCTGTGTCGCCCCGAAACCTCCTATGTCACGGGTGCGACCTGGGACATCAATGGCGGATCGCACATCCATTAGGTGATGCGATCGGGTCATGCCGCCATCGCTCTGCGTGGCTGAATGGAGGTGTGACCTCAGCGCGGGAAGAGCGTTCCGCGAAAACGTGTGACGCTTACCCGCTCCCACGAAAAGCTGGAGAACCGGTACAATGGTTCATCAGGTCACGGCGCCCCTGCTGGGGTCGCTCGTCTGGTCGTCTGCGATCGCGATCCTCCCGATCCTGCTCCTGTTTATTCTTCTCGGATGTCTCGGCTGGCGGGCCGAGCGCGCCACCCTGGCAGCGCTGGCGGCAGCGCTGCTGATTGCCCTTGCGGTATACGGGGTCGCCCCTGTCCAGTCGCTCAATATCGCCGCCTATGGCGGGGCATTCGGTCTGATTTCGGTAGCCTGGGTCATTCTGAATGCCATCTGGCTTTACGAACTCACGGTCAGAAGCGGGCATTTCGAGGCGCTCGGTCAGGTTTTTGCCAGTATGGCGGGTGCGCCTCCCGTACAGATGCTCCTCATCGCCTTCGGGTTCGGCGGATTGCTTGAAGGACTGATCGGGGCGGGCGCTCCGGTCGCCATCTGTTCGGCCATGCTCGTGGCAATCGGTCTTCCTCCCATGCAGGCGGCCATCTGCACGCTCCTCGCCGATTCAGTGCCGGTTGCCTTCGGCACCCTTGCGCTTCCGATTATCGCCCTCTCTTCGGCAACAGGCCTGCCGGTGACCACACTGGGCGCCATGGTCGGGCGCCAGACGCCCATCCTGGCCATGCTCATTCCGTTCATCCTGCTGATCCTCGTGGGCGGACGCAGAGCCCTGCGCGCGCATTGGCGTATCGCCTTTCTCGCCGGATTATCCTTCGGGTTCACGCAATTCGCCGTATCGAATTATCTCTCGGTCAAGCTGGCCGATGTGATCGCCGCGCTTGTCGCCTCGGCTGTGCTGGTCGCAACGGTGCGTCTCGCGCCCAATGGCATGCACGAGCCGGAAATGACGAGAGAGAACGCAATCGATCTGCGGCGTATGGCGCAGGCACTGGCGCCTTACGGGATCATCATCCTGGTTTTCTCGCTCGCGCAGATTCCCGCGCTCACGCGGGTTCTGGCCGTAGCCACTGTCAGTTTCGACTGGCCGGGCCTTGCCATTCTGTCGCCCGACGGTGCGGCTATAGCGACGCGCTTCAAACTGCCGCTTCTTGAGACGACAGGCACACTGCTCCTTTTGTCTGGCGTGATCACGATGCTTGTTCTGCGCCTCTCTCCACGTCTGGCTCTGCGGGCCTATCGGGATGCGGCCTATCAGATACGCCATGCCGTGATCACGGTGGCGGCGATTTTCGCTCTGGCCTTCGTCGCCAATCTGTCCGGTCAGACACGCACAATGGGTCTTCTTCTGGCGACGCTCGGTCCCACCGGATTTGCGCTGGTATCGCCATTGATCGGTTGGATTGGCGCCGCGCTGACCGGTTCGGATTCCTCGTCCAATGTCCTTTTCGGTGGCTTGCAGACGACGGCTGCACAGGGTGTCGGCATGTCGCCCGTTCTTGCAGCGGCGTCCAATTCTTCTGGTGGCGTCGTGGCCAAGGCGATCAGTGTCCAGAGTCTGGCAGTGGCCAGTGCCACGGTTTCCCTGGTTGGCAAGGAGGCGGCAATCCTCCGTCGGGTCATTTTCTGGAGTCTTGGATTGCTCATGCTGATGTGCGCGATCAGCCTTTTTCAGTCCCTTCCTTTCATCAGCGGATGGGTGGTCCCCTCCCTGCCTGCGGAGCCTGTTCCATGAGTCGGATTATTTCCTTCAGTGCCGCACCCTATGACGGGTGGGAACTGCCAGTCATGCTCGAGAGCCTCGCGCGCTGTGGCGTCACCCATGTCGAGCCAGCCTATATCGTCGGCTATACCGAGCCGTTCGATGAATCGGCTTTCAGCCAGGGCCGCGCTTGCGCTTATCGACGCGCGCTTCATGATGCCGGGATCGGGTGTCTGGCGATGTCGTCCCATATCGATCTGGGGATGCCGGACTCCATTGATATATTCCGGAATCGTATCGATTTCGCTGCGGGTATCGGCGCCAGTATCATCAATACGAATGCGGCGGTCGCTGCACATGAAGCACAATTCTTTCGCAACATGGAAACGCTTGGTGCCCATGCTGAAAAAGCCGGAATCGTGATTGCGCTGGAAAATCCGGGTGATGGCCAGCCCAGCCTGATCAATACCGGAGAGCAGGGAAAAGCCCTGGTGAGCAGGATTGGCTCTCCATGGGTTGGACTCAACTTCGATCCGGGCAATCTGCCCAGTCATGACGCCAGTTGCGATCCGGTAGCGGAGATGCGCGATGCGCTGCCCGCCTGTGCGCATTGCCATATCAAGAATGTGCGCCGTCATGAGGATGGCTGGAGCTTCCATGCGTTGGGAGCAGGGGGGAGTCGGGATGCCGAATGTCTGGCTCTGCTCGCTGAAGTCTCTGCGCTGCCTTTCGCGGTGGAACTTCCCTTGCGTATGCGCCGGGGTATCGATGCTGCGCCCTGGCGCAGGGTGCGGCGTCTCGAGCTGGCCTATATCGAAGAAAGGATCAGCGACTCCCTGACTTTCGTTCGAGATATTCTGCCGGGCGAGGTCTCGGTCGCGTGACATCAGGCCTCTGAGCCATGCCGATCGCGCCGTTGGAAGGCGACGCCGGACCCTGGCGAGGCGTTAAGGTGACGAAAATGTCATTTCCCTGAAATGCGAAAGTCATCTTACCTCGCTCTCGCAAGTTAAACGTTTAACTAACGGGAGCGATGATGCCACGCAGGCCGGGCAAGGTATCGATACGTCATGTCGCTGAAGCTGCGGGGGTGTCCGTTGCTACCGTGTCCAACGTCGTGCGTGGCCGCAAGAATGTATCCGATGCCGTTCGTGCGCGTGTCGAGAAGACGATCGATACACTCGGCTATCTGCCTAATCGTGCCGCCATGCAGCTGCGCGAGGGGCGCAACAGGATCGTCGGCGTGCTCGTGCCCAGCCTCGATAATCCTTTCTTTACTGCGATCATCGCGAGTATCGAAAATTGCGCCCGTCGCGACGGCTACGACATCATCGTGGCCAGTGCTGGCGAGGATAGCGCGCTGGCTTCATCCCGTCTGAAGGCGCTTCTGTCATGGCGACCGGCGGGTATGATCGTTCTGCCCAATGACGATCGTTTTGCCGATGCAGGGCTGCTCGACGCCTCAGGCGTGCCCTATGTCGTTCTGGACCGCCTGCCCGGTGCCAGCGCAGCTGATACGGTGGCCGTTGATAACGAGCAGGCAGCAACCGAAATCGCGGCGCATCTCGCCGGGCTCGGTCATCGTCATATGCTCGTCGTGGCCACCACGCTTTCCCTGGCGAATATCCGCGAACGCTGCGCAGGTATTCTGGCCTATTGCGCACGGGCTGGTCTTCCCGAACCGCGTGTTCTTGAAGTCGGTCATCATTTCGAGGACGGGCCGCCCGGCCTGACCGAAGCGCTTGCCGGTGCGAACGCGCCGAGCGCCGTGATCGCCCTGACCAATTCCATCACTCTGGGGGCACTGCGTTGCCTGCACCAGAGCGGATACGCCGTACCCGGTGACATGTCGCTTGTCGGGTACGACGATTATGCATGGATGCGTGCCACCCTGCCGCCCATTACCGCCATCTGCCAGCCGGTGGATGCGCTGGGCGCCGAGGGCTGGTCGCGCCTCATGCTGCGTATTGCGGGCGAAAGCACTGCCCCCCTGCAGGTCAGACTGGCCTGCACGCTGGTGGTGCGCGGGTCGACCGCACCCCCCAGAACAGGAAACCTGTCATGAACAAGCTCGGACTCCACGCATTTGTCTGGACCGCTGGCTGGACGCCTGAAGACGCCGCCATGGCCATCCGCTCGACGGCGGAACTCGGCTACGATCTGATCGAGGCCTCGACCATGGACCTCAAGGCTTTCGACGTGCCCGCAACGCTGCGCGAACTCGAGGCCAATCGTCTTGGCATCACCATGTCCTTCGGCCTGACCGCCGATATGGATATCTCCTCGGGCGACCCCGAGCGTATCCGTCGGGGAGAGGCGCATCTGCTCGATGCCATTTCCCTCGCCCGGGATGTCGGGGCGACCCATGTCTGCGGCATTCTCTATTCCGCTTTCCAGAAATACGCGACGCCGGTGACGGCAGAGGGCGTGCGCGGCTCTATCGAGGTGGTGCGTCGCGTCGCTGAAAAGGCGCAGGCCAGCGGCATTACGCTGGGCATGGAAGTGGTCAATCGCTACGAGTCCAATGTGCTCAATACGGCACGCCAGGCCATTGCCTATGTGAAACGCGTCGAGATGCCCAATGTGAAACTGCACCTCGATTGCTATCACATGAATATCGAGGAAGCGGATTCTGCCGAGGCCATCAGGGAGGCAGGCGATCTGCTGGGCTATTTTCATACCGGGGATTCGCATCGCGGCTATCTCGGCTCGGGCTCGGTGGATTTTCCGAGCATCTTCCGCGCGCTGGAGAGCATCCAGTATCAGGGGCCGATCACTTTCGAATCCTTCTCCTCTGCGGTGGTCGGTCAACCGCTCGAAGGGATTCTGGGCATCTGGCGCAATCTCTGGGAGGACAGCCGTGATCTCGCGGCCCATGCCAAGGCCTTCACTGATGTGCAGATGAAATCGGCACGCGAAGCGCTCGGTCGCCAGAAGCGCTGAACGCGCGGCTCTTCTCCCGAATCCCATCCCGTCACGCGGGTGTCCCGACGACGCCCCGTGACGCTCTGAAAAGGTCGAAATCATGACCCTTTCCCGCCGCGGTTTCATGGGCGTCGCCGCCAGCCTGACCGCTCTCTCTCCCTTCGCTTCCGCGCGCTTCTCCGGTGCCCATGCCGAAGCGGCCCAGACAAAAATTGCCATCGTCGCCAAGATTGGCGGCATCCCGTGGTTCAACGCCATGGAGCGCGGTATCCAGAGCGCGGGCAAGGAGACCGGCTGCAATGCCTGGATGATTGGTCCCACCCAGGCCGATGCCGCCCAGCAGGTCAGTGCCATCGAGGATCTGATCGCCCGCAAGGTCGATGTGATCGGTGTCGTGCCCAATGATGCCAGTTCACTGGTGCCGGTTCTGCAGCGCGCGCGTGCGGCGGGTATTCATGTGATCAGCCATGAAAGCCCCGGCCAGCAGGGCGCGGAGTGGGATCTCGAATTCACGACTCCTGCTGCGGATGGCGAACGCCATATGGAGGCGCTGGCAAAGGCGACAGGCGGCAAGGGGGGGTACATCATCATTGTCGGGTCTTTGACCGTTCCCCAGCACAAGATGCGCGCCGATGCGGCTATCGCGCTGCAGAAGGCCCGATATCCCGACATGCATCTGATCGGGGATCGTTTTGGCTGCGGTGAAAGCGTGGATGACAGTTATCGCACCGTCATGGACCAGTTGCGCGCTCATCCCGATCTGACCGGGGTGCTTGCTTTCGGGTCGCAGGGGCCGATCGGGGCCGCGCGTGCGGTCGATGCACGTGGCAAGATCAGAAGCGTTTCGGTGGTCGGACCGTTCTCTCCGGGGCAGGGGGCGAAATATGTGCGCTCCGGCGCGATACGCTGTGGCTATATCTGGAACCCGCTTCTGGCCGGGCAGACCTTGGTGCGTCTGGGCATGATGATGGCGACCGGCAAGCCCATCACCAACGGTATGGACCTGACCGATATCGGTGCCTTGCAGGTCGATCCGGCGCAGCGCAGCATTCTTGCTCCAAAGATGCAGATCATCGATCGATCGACCATCGATGCGCTGGTGGCGCTGGGGCTGTGACCGACGCAGTCTTTCTGGAGCTGCGCCATGTGCACAAGACATTCGGCAGTTTCCAGGCGCTGCGCGGGATCGATTGGGATGTACGCGAAGGCGAGATCCATTGTCTTGTAGGCGAAAACGGATGCGGCAAATCCACGCTAATCAAGGCGGTATCGGGGGTACACGCTCCCGACCCGGGCGGGGAGATCCGTATTGGCGGTCGGAATGTGCTGCCGCTCGATCCGATGCGCGCCCGTGCACTGGGCATTCAGGTGGTGTTTCAGGATCTGGCTCTTTTCCCCAATCTGAACGTGGCCGAGAACATCGCCTTCGATGCCAATCTGGGGCGTGGTTTCAGTCCGCGCGCTGCGATCCGGCGGAAGGCGACGGAAATCCTGTCCCGTCTTGGGCATGATCTGCCTCTGGAGTGTCCGGTGGATGCGCTGTCGATTGCCGAGCGGCAGATCGTGGCCATTGCGCGCGGCCTTGCGGGTGAGGCGCGTTTGATTTTCATGGACGAACCCACGGCGTCGCTCACACGCGCCGAGGTGCGCCGCCTGCTCGATCTGGTGCGCAAGCTCTCGGCGGAGGGGATTGCGATCGTCTTCGTTTCGCATCGGCTCGATGAGGTCTCCGCCATTGCCGAGCGTATTACGGTGATGCGCGATGGACGGATGGTGGGCACGTATCCTGCATCCGGTCTCGACCAGAGAATGCTGATCCATCTCATGACCGGTATCGAGATCGCGACCCATCATGCTCCCCGCGATTGCAGTGCCCGTCCCGCCCTGCTGGAAACCCGCCAGCTCACGCGCAAGGGCGAGTATGAGAACGTCTCGATCACCCTGCATGAGGGCGAGGTTCTGGGCCTGACAGGCCTTCTGGGTGCCGGACGGACGGAATTTGCCCTCTCGCTTTTTGGCATGACCAGACCAGATTCCGGGAAAATGCTCGTGCATGGCCAGGAATGTCGTTTTCGGACCAATCAGGATGCTCTGGCGGCGGGTCTGGCTTATGTCTCTGAAGACAGGCTCAATCTCGGGATCAATGCCGAGCAATCCATCGTCGATAATCTCGATATTGCCGTTCTGCCAAGTCTGGCCAATCGTTTTGGCATCATCACCGATCGGGCGCGCGTACAGCTCGCCCGGGACTGGGTGGCGCGTCTGAATATCAAGGTCAATTCGGTTCAGGATGCCATCAACACCCTGTCGGGTGGCAACCAGCAGCGCGTCATTCTGGCACGCTGGCTCGCATCCCATCCCAAGATTCTCATCCTCGACAGTCCTACAGTGGGGGTGGACATCAAGAACAAGGAGGGGATCTACGCCCTGATCCGCGAATTGAGCGCCCAGGGCGTGGGCATTCTCGTGATCTCGGACGAGATGATCGAGCTTTTTGCCACCTGTGATCGCATCCTGCATATGCGCAATGGCCGTATCGCGGGTGATTATTCCCCGGCACACATCACAGAACAGGCGCTGGAGGCGCAGATCTATGCCTGATTTTGCCACGCTGCGCAGTCGGCCCGAGTTCTGGCTGGCCGGGGTGATCGTCATTTTCGGTGCAGCCCTGTCCCTGTCGACGCCAAGCTTTCTCAGCCTGTCGAATTTCGTCGATCTGACCGAAAGCTACGCCGTGCAGGCCATCATGGCTACGGGGCTTTTCGTCGTGCTCATTGCTGGGGGGATCGATATTTCCTTCGCGGCCACGGCTTCGGTGGCGCAATATGTTGCAGCGCTTCTGGCCACGCATTATGGGCTCTCGCCCTTCCTCGTTATCCCCGCTGGGCTTGTCGTGGGAACGGGGCTCGGCTTTTTGAACGCCGCGCTGATCCATTATGCGCGTGTCAATTCCATCATTATCACCATCGCCACCATGAATGTGTATTTCGCCCTGCTGATGTATGCGACGGGCGGTCACTCCATCTATAACCTGCCCGAATGGTGGAGCGAGCGCGTCACCTTCCTGCAATTCGAGACATCGGGGGGCGATCTCATACGCATCACTTTGCCCATCGTGGTCATGGTGGTGTCGCTCCTGTTGTGCTGGGTCCTTCTTACCCTGTCCAGAACCGGCAGGCAGCTTTACGCCATGGGCGGCAATGCCGAGGCGGCGCGTCGCATCGGCCTGAATATCTCGAAGCTGCAGTTCTTTGCCTATGGCTTTGCCGGTTTCATGGCGGCTCTGGCGGGGCTGGTTCAGGCCAATCGCGTGGGTGAAGCCGTGCCGAATGCGCTTTATGGCACGGAATTATCGGTCCTTTCCGCCGCCGTTCTGGGCGGCGCATCGCTTCTGGGCGGCGTGGGGACGATCGGCGGGATCACGCTCGGTATCCTGCTGCTCGCCATCATCCAGAACGGGCTCAATCTGCTCGATATCTCACCCTACTGCTTCGAGATCATCACGGGCGCGATCATTCTCGCTTCCACGACGCTCACTGCCCTTTCGGTCCAGAGCCGCAAGCGCTCCCGGCTCGTTGAGGAAGCGCCCATCCCGGAGCAAGCCCATGTCTGAAAATCTGCCCGTTACCGGCAATAAGACAGGACATTCCGCCTCCATGACCGATCTTGCCGCTCCGTTCCGGCGGCTGTTTCCTGCGCGTGTGTCGGGGCAGGCTCTGGCCGCGCTGGCGCTCGCCATCGGGTTCAGCCTCATCGTGCCCGGGTTTTTCAGCCTCGGCTCCATGCGCTCCATGATGTTCCAGCTCCCGCAACTCGGTCTTCTGGCGCTGGCCATGGCGATCCCCATGATGTCGGGCGGGTTGAATCTGGCCATCATCGCGATTGCCAATGCCTGTGGCCTTGCCATGGTGACGGTGCTCGGCCATCTGCCTTTGGCGGGCCATGGCGCGGGCTATGTCGGGTTCTGCATCGTGATCGCTCTCATGGTGGGGGCGGTGCTGGGGACGGCGTTGGGAGGCGTGACCGGATGGCTGATTGTGCGGACGAAAGTCCATCCCATTCTGGTCACGCTGGGAATCATGTCGATTGTCGAAGGCACGAGCATCTGGCTGACGCGTGGTGAGGTGGTGTCGGGACTGCCTGCCCTTTATGGTCAGATCGGCAATGCCTCACTGGCGCAGATACCGCTGGCCTTTCTCGCCTTTCTGGCGGTGGCGGGCGTGGTGCATCTTCTGCTTCAGCATACGGCTTTCGGGATTTCGATCCGCATGATCGGGTCGAATGCACTCGCCACGCGCTATTCGGCGGTCAATGTCGATCGCGTGACGATCAGGATCTACGCGCTTTCGGGTTTCCTGTGCTTCTGCGCCGCCTGCCTGATGCTGGCGCGATTCAATTCGGCCAGCGCGGCTTATGCCAAATCCTATCTGCTGGTCACCGTTCTGGCCGCTGTTCTGGGCGGGGTCGATCCCAATGGCGGTTTCGGACGGGTGACAGGGCTGGTTCTGGCCATGATCATGCTTCAGCTGATTGCGACCGGGTTCAATCTGCTCGGCTTCAGCGATTATCTGACGCTCGCCATCTGGGGGCTGGTGCTGATCGGGGTGGCCTGTGCCCAGTCCATGGTCAAAAAGAGGCGCTGAGAGCGCCCCTTGACGACCTGAATCCTCGAAAGGGCGGCGACTCTGACTCCGACCGCCCTGAGGGTTTCATTCATTATCGGCAGAGGGCATTGTTTCCGCCGGAATGAGCGACACATAGGGCTGAACTGCGAGACGCGCCGCGTGATCGGCCTTCGCCGCCTCGAGCAACTCCGGATTGGTTGCGAGGTCGAGCCCGGTCAGGGCCATGATTTTCGCCACATGCACCATGCCTTTATGCGCCACCGAAGACTGCCCTTGGGCGGTCATCTGCCAGGAATGGAGCTGGGTACCGATAGCGCAGGTTGCGCCAAGCGCCTGAACGGTGGGCACGGTCCAGCTCACATCGCCTATATCGGTTGAGCCGAGTGACGAGCGATTGCCCCCGGCAGGCAGAACGAAATCGGCGAGCGGCTTGTCCAGATCGGGTCTGGCGCCAGCATGATGGAAGGCGGCAATGATGTCGCTTCTGGGGAAAGTGGCCTGCATCTTGCGGGCGAAATCACGGTCATCCTCATCGAATGGCGGCGGTCCAAGACGCTCGACATGACCCTGCATGGCGGCTTCGAGCGGGGGGCAGGGCAGGATATTGGCCATGGCGCTGATCACGCGTTCTTCCACCTGTGTTTCCGTCATCAGCGCGGCACCCTGGGCAATCTTGCGCACACGCTCCGTCAGCGGCACCAGATCGGCCAGATCGAGCGTCCGTACCACGTAGCGTATGGTGGTTTTTGCCTGCACGACGTTGGGCGCAGCGCCACCTGCATCGAGATAGGCGTAGTGAATGCGCGAGCTGGGCAGCATGTGCTCGCGCAGATAATTCACACCCACATTCATGAGCTCTGCCGCATCGAGGGCGGACCGCCCCAAGAAGGGTGCAGCCGCGGCATGGGCGGCTTTGCCGGTAAAGGTGAAATCGAGACGGATATTGGCGAGGGAGGAGGGGGGAAACACGCCGGTGAAAAACAGAGGATGCCAGGAGATCGCGGCATCGACATCATCGAACACGCCTTCACGCACCATGAAGGCCTTGCCTGCACCGCCTTCCTCGGCGGGGCAGCCATAATAGCGCACGCGTCCCGGCAGATCATGCGCGGCAAGGAAATTCTTCAATGCCGTGGCAGCGAGCAACGCGGCGGAGCCCAGCAGATTATGGCCGCAGGCATGGCCATTCCCATTGCCGGGGAGCGGGGTGTGTTCCATGACCCCTGCGGCATTGGTCAGGTCGGGAAGTGCATCATACTCGCCCAGAAAGGCGATGACGGGTCCACCCTGGCCGGCCTCACCCATGACGGCGGTGGGCATGCCGGCTACGTTGCGTGTGACGCGAAACCCTTCTTCAGCCAGTTTCTCGGTATGGAGCGCACAGGAGCGGACTTCCTCGAAATTGGTCTCGGGCACTTCCCATACTGCATCGCTGAGCGCGATCAGGCTTGAAGCGCGGTCATCGACAAAGGAGAGGATGGCATCGGTATTTTTCATGAGAAGAAAATCCTTGTCGGCGGAAGAGGAAGGCAGGCCCAGCGCGTGCGGAAGAGTGCCCTCAGGGGATGTCAGAACCCAATCTTGGCTGGGCAATGTCACAAGGCACGATCGGGCAGGGGGGAAAAGGCGCTTGGCCGATGCCCTTGCTTCATGAGGTGGCGCAGGCCCAGATAGGCCAGAAGCGAGAGAGGCGTCAGCACACCGATCATCCAGGCAGGCACCATGGCATCATGGAAACGGGCGATCAGCAGCACGGTTATCGGCTGTGTCAGACCGCCGAAAACCGAGACGGCTACGGCATAAACGAGGCCAAAGATAAAGGCGCGGCTATGGTCGGGAATAGCGTCGAACAGCAAGCGCCAAACGGGGGCGATGAGCAGACCCGAGGAGAGAAAGATCGTGACGTTCAGGCCGATCTGGGTCCAGAGCCCCGGATAGGTGATGGAAAGCCCATAATAGACCATGCAGAGCGGCGTGCCGATGAGGGAAACCCAAAGCACGAAACGCATCGGATCGGGATTGCGATTGGCGATACGCATACCGGCGATGACCGCCGTAACGCCGCAGATCAGGCCGATGGTCATGGCGAACATGGCGATACCGGGCGGCAGATGCAGCACCGCAATGGCGTAGCTGACACCGAATGTGCGCAGGTAATTGGTGATGGTCCCGCAAATGATGAGTGCGAAGACCAGCAGGATTTTGGGCGTGACCAGCAGGCGCAGCGTTGCGCCAAAAGGATGGGGCTCGTGATGCGTTGTATGCGCGGCAGGGATTTGTCGACGCAGCCAGAATCCGAACGGGAGTATGGCCACGCCGATGACAAACGGGACGCGCCAGCCCCAGTCATAAAGCGCATCATGGGAGAGGACGAGCGAGAGGATCAGCCCAAAGATCACCGCCACCAGCATACCCAGAATCTGCGTCACATATTGCATGATGCTGATAATGCCGCCTTTGCCTGGAGGCGCGGCGTCATACAGCATGGCGGTAGCCGGACCGACCTCGCCGCCATCGGAAAACCCCTGCATCATGCGCGCCAGAACAATCATGAAGGCGGCGATGATGCCGATCGCGCCCGTTGGCGGGGTGGCGGCGAGAAGCAGCGAGCCTACTGCCATGATCACAAAAGTCAGCATGAGTGCGGCCTGATGGCCATGGCGTCTGGCATAGATGCCGACGCAGAACGCGCCCAGAGGCCGCAGGAAAAAACCGGCGCCAAAGGTGATGAGCGCATCGAACAATCCGGCCAGACCGCTGCTATGCGGAAAAAAAGCCTTGGCGATCATGGGCGCGAAAAACGCATAAGCCATGAAATTATAGAATTCGAGAAAATTCCCGACACAGGCGGCCATGATGATCCGCTTTCTGTCCTGTTCCGATCCTGTCATGGCGTCACTCTCCTTGCGGGTGGGGGCGTTCAGTAGGTCAGGCCGATCCGACCGCCGATAAAGCGCGGCGGGCCGGGAATGCGGAAATAGGTCGTGGTCGATTGCGAACTCGTGGTGAAATACTCCCTGTTCAGGATATTCGACGCATAGAGTGTGGCTGTCCACGGTCCTTTGAGCGGATGTACAGTGAGATGCGCGCCGAGCAAAAAATAGGCGGGAAGCTGATAGGGACCGGTGCCGCCCGGCACCATGGATTGTGCGGATCGGAAATTCCAGTCGATCCCGGCCTCTCCCTCATAGCGCTTGAGGAAGGCAATACGATAATCGCCAGAGCCATTAAGGGTCAGTTTTGGGTTCATGCCTTCTGTACCGGCGTAATCGGTGTAGATGGGCGCCCATATGCCCGTGCGCGCGTATTGGGCATTGACGGCGGCAGCGTTAATGGCCTGGAAGCGCTGGTATTTGCTGCGCAGATAGCCGAAATTCTGCGTCAGGTAGACATGGCGTATCGGATTGATTTCGGTATTGAACTCAGTCCCCCAGATCTCTGATTTCGGGATGTTGTCAAAGCGTCCGAGAGGACCATAGCTGGGCACGACATAGGTGCCGAGATATTGCTGGTCGTGATAATCGTAATAAAAGGCGGCTGCATTGAGCCGGAAACGATTGGGAATGAGATCGGCCTTGAAGCCGAGTTCATAGGCCAGCACGGTTTCGGGTTTGAACGGGTCGAGCTGCCCCTGCACGACCGTATTATTGGCGGTCATACCGCCCGGCTTCATGCCCCGGCTGACCTTGAAATAGGTCATGAGGTCTTTCGTAGCCTGAAATTGCAGGCCCAATGTGCCGGCAAACTGGTTCATGTTGGACCCGGTAGACTGGAACTGCAGGGAGCGACGTCCGAACTGGACCGTACGCAAATTCAGCAATTGTCGGTCATCAGCCTCATGGGTCAGCCCGCCGATCAGCGTCAGGCGATGGGGCAGCTTGTAGGCCAGATGCGCGAATTGCGAGAATGTCTGCTGGTTCTGGCCGAAGGATGTTTCCTGAAGATAGCCGCGTGTGGGCACGTAATCGGTGAAATCGAAAAAGGACTGCTGCGTCATGCGCACGCGGTCGTAATAGGCGCCGATCACCCAGTCGAGCGGCCGGTTCTTGCGGGATTCCAGACGCAGTTCCTGCGAGAAGCTGTTGGCGACGATATTGCGGTAGTTATCGCCCGTGGCCCAGAGCGTGCCATCCTGATCGGTATATTCGCCCACGCGCTCGGTTTCGAAGGCGCTGATGCTCCTGAGTGTCGCAAAGCCAAAATCATGCGATGCCTTGAGATCGGCCCCCCACATTGTATTGTGCTCGCTGGGCTTCAGATTCGTCGGGCGGCCGATCAATCTGGCGAGACGCGTATTATAGTCCCATTGGGCCTGCTGGTAGGTGAGGGTCGGGTAGGGGCGCGTTGGCAGGAAATTCACGACGGGTTTGGCTGCGACGACCTCGGAATCATCCTGGACCCAATGCCCGCTCAGCATGATTTCCGTATGCTCTTCCGGCCGCCAACGCAGTTTGGCGCGCAGCGCGCCCAGATTTGCATCCCCCAGATGGGCGCCATTGCTCGGATTGGTTTGCCAGCCGCCACCCTGCATGGTCTGCCCCGCGATCCTGAAGCTGAGCTTGTCTGTCACGATCGGACCGGACACAAAAAGATTGGTGCGGCTGCGGGCGTAGGAGGCAATATCCTGTGAAACCCCGCCATGCCAGTCATCGGTCGGGTCATTGGTATGAAATGCCACCTCTCCCCCTGTATCGGCCTGGCCATGAGCAAAACCGACCGGCCCGGGCTCGACGGCGGCGCCGGCGATATCGAACATCATGCCCGAGGCCATGCGCGCCAGGGGATAGGCGACGTCGTCATAATAGACGAGAACCGAGGACATATTGTTCTGGGTGTAGTCATTCAGCCCTATGCCGCGCAGGAAGAAATTGGTTGTACCTGTGCCGTTCACGCTCTGAACGGTCAGGTTCGGGGCCACGCGGGGCAGATCGAGCAAAGACACCACTCCCTGACGCGTCAGGGTCTCGGCCGTGATATGGGTGGTGGCATCGGCTTCATGCTGGGCTGCGGTAAAATGGAAGCGCCGTCGTGCTGTGGTGACCGTCAGCGTTTCGGAGCCGCTTTTCATTGCCCCGGGACGTGATGCCCCGGGACGTGATGTCGCATCCCGTGCGCTGCGGTTTCGTGACGATGCAGGGGCTGAGGTAGGGACAGATACCCTGGTCGCGGGAGAGGCGTGCCGCGAAAGCGCCTTGTGCGCCCCGTGCCCGCCCCCGGCAGAAGGAGCCTGATCCTGAGCCTGGGCCTGAAAGCCGAGAGCTGGTGTCAGGGCCGTCGCTATCAACAAAAAGAAGGATGAACGGCACCACAGGGCCTTTTGGCGCGTCTGGAATGGCTTGTCTGTCATCGTGCTTCCTGCCGGTTATTATTAGTGCAGGCGGCGGTAACACCTGCCGCCCCGAGCGGGTTGTAGGAAGATAATGAAAGCAAAACGTTTCGTTATTGAAGCGAAATAAGGTTATGCTGCGTCAACCGTCTGGTTGTCGAAGGAGCGGGCAGGGCATGGTGACTGGATCGAGGCTGCATCGGCGGCTCAAACTGCGCCATCTGCATCTGCTGGAAATGCTGAATGCGACACGCAGCATGCGCCTGACCGCGCAGAGGTTGAACATCTCGCCCGCCGCTGTCTCGAAATCCTGTATCGAGATTGAAGCCCTGCTCGGTCAGCGCCTGTTCGAGCGCGTGCATGGCCGCCTTGTGCCCCTGCCAGGACTCGAGCGCGTCTTGCTGGCGGCACGGCGGATCGATCATGAGTTGCAGGCGCTGAGTGAGGATTTCGCGCGTGAGACGGCCCTGCTGCATGGCAAGGTCCGTATTGGCTTGCAGGCTCCGATGCTGGAGAGACCACTTATCGTCTGGGTGTCGCGCATGAAGCGCGAGCAGCCTTTCCTCACTATAAGTATCGAATATGGCATGCGTCAGCGTCTGCTCGATGATCTGCATGCCAGCAGGCTCGACATGGTGGCGATCAATCTTCTGGGAGTTGCTGTGTCGGGGCGTTTCGAAACCCGGACGCTCTGCCTGGAGCACTGTCTGGTTCAGTCTGACGGGGAGTTGCTGACCGTCTCTGCGGTTCTGGATGGCTGGGCGCATTACGCTGACCGCGTGTGGTTGCTCCCCGTCAAGGGCATGGCGATGCGCGATCGCTTCGAACAGGTCCTCCAGGCGCGCGGCCTGTCCCTGCCCGATCGTCTGGTCGAGATCAGCGTGCCCAGCAGGTTGGAGGAATTGCGCGAGGCCTGCGACGCGGTCGCTCTCGTGCCCGTCTCGCTTCTGTCGGAGTCGCAGCTCTCACGCCTCCCTGTCCTGGAGGGAGGGCTGCCGGGGGATGATTTCTTCATGGAGCACGGCATTGCCTGGGCGCGCGGCACCGTGCGCACTGCGCCTGTCGCCTATGCGCTCGCGATCATGTCGAACCTGCCTGATTCCTTCCGGACAGGGGAGGGAGGTGAGCAGGTTTTCTGATGCGAGGTATCGGACAAAAAATGGTGAAGTATTGCGGGATAATGAAATCGTGATGAAGGAAAAGAAAGGTACCTGACGCACATTACCCACCCTTTGAGTTGTCAAGCCGGACAACCCCTCTCTCGGATCAAGGAGGGTTTACTGGTCTGACGGTCTCGTAGCTCCATCGGCTTTCGGCGTGGCGGGCCCGGATACCGGGCAGAGCCTATCCGGGGGCGTAGCGTGAGGATGTCCCGTGCGACGCGTTGTTCCTTTATTATGCACCCTTGCTGGCCTGGTGATCGGTCTGCTCGGTGTGGGTTTGGCCCTGGGCGGGGTGTATCTCGCCTGGCTTGGCGGAAGCTGGGCCTATATCGCCCTCGGCCTGCTCATGGCCTGTGTCGGGTTCCTGGTCATGGCCCGACGGACCATTGCCCTTCCCCTGTCGATCCTCCTGAGTCTGGTCGCCGCTGGGTGGGCTTTCGGCGAGGTGGGGGATGTGTTCTGGCTCGTTCTGCCACGCGTCGGGGTCTTTCTCGTTTTGCCCATCGTTGTGGGCGTGCTGGCGCCTTTCTTCGGCGCCACAGAGCGTGGCCCTGTTGCAGGGGGCGGGCGTGGTGGTGCGTTGCGCTCCGGAGGCGTCCCTCGCGCCTGGGGCATGGGCATTGCCGCGATCTATGCCATCATTTTCTGTGGCATCATTCTGGGCGTGTTCCAGCCTCATGCGGAGGTCACGGCAGAGGCCTCACAGCAGCCCAAGCCCAATGGGGCTCTGGGGCAGCAGAACGGCAATGACTGGCCTGCCTGGGGCCGCAATCTGAGCGGTGACCGCTTTGCGCCCTATACGCAGATCAACGCGCAGAATGTGACCGATCTCAAACTCGCCTGGACCTTCCATACAGGGGACCTCGCCATTGACGGGTCTGAGTACCAGGTCACGCCGCTCAAGATCGCCGATACGCTCTATCTCTGCACGCCTCTGAACAAGGTGATTGCGCTCGATCCGGTTTCGGGCAAGCAGAAATGGCGTTTTGACCCGCATATGCAGGTGACGCGCGGCAACAAGGGCTGGAAGCGCTGCCGTGGCGTCAGCTATGCCGATCTCACGACCATGTCGCTGCTGGCGCCTGATGCGAAAGCGTTTGGCCCGGAGGAAGCTCCTGCGTCTGCCGACCAGGCCTCCCCCGTGGCAGCGCCCGCTGCACCGCCCGAAGAAACCGCGACGCCCGCGCCTGTTGCCATCACGGCGGAAACCCCCTGTGCGCGTCGTATCGTCAGCACGACCAACGATGCCCGCCTCTTTGAACTCGATGCCACGACCGGAGCGCTCTGCGAGGATTTCGGCGATCATGGCATGGTCAATCTGCTCGAAGGGCTCGGCCCGACGGCACCTGGCTCCTATTATCTGACCTCCGCCCCGCTCGTGGCTGATGGCGTGATCATGGTGGGTGGCAAGATCAACGACAACATGACCGTCGGTGAGCCCTCGGGCGTCATTCGCGGCTATGATGTGCGCACGGGCCGACTGGTCTGGGCCTGGGATGCCTCGCGTGGCAACAAGGACAGCCGCCCACTCCCCGCTGGACAGATCTATGCCACCGAAACCCCGAATTTCTGGGGAACGGCCTCCTATGATCCCAAGCTGGGCCTTGCCTTCATTCCCATGGGCAATCAGACGCCGGATTTCTGGACCGGTAATCGCCATGACTATTCGGACGAATATACCGACGCAATTCTGGCACTCGATATCCGCACGGGCCAGGAACACTGGCATTTTCGTACCGCCAATAACGATATGTTCGACTATGACGTGACGTCGCAGCCGATCCTGTACGATATGCCCGATGGCAAGGGCGAGACCACGCCGGTCGTCGTTGCTCTGACCAAGCGCAGCCAGATTTTCGTGCTCGACCGCCGTACAGGCAAACCTGTCGTGCCTGTGACCAATCGCAAGGTCGCGACTGACGGTATGCCCGGCCAGCGAATCAGCCCGGTTCAGCCCTATTCCGCTCTCTCCATTGGCGTCGATCCGCTGAAGGAAAGCGATATGTGGGGCGGTACGGTGTTCGACCAGCTCTATTGCCGCATTGCTTTCCGGAAGATGCGTTGGGAGGGGGAATTCACCCCGCTGAGCGACAAGCAGAAAACCCTGATCTGGCCCGGCTATTACGGTGGCTCGAACTGGGGCGGCGGGGCGCTTGACCCGCAAACCGGTGTGCTCGTGGTGAACGACATCCGCATGGCAATGTGGGGACAGTTCATCAAGCGCGAGGACGCCGCCCATGCCGGCCTCGTTCCCTCGACCGAGGGCGAATATTCCGAGCAGCTCGGCACCCCTTGGGGCGTGGAGCGCTCCATGTTCGTTTCTCCGCTCGGTGCGCCGTGCTTCAAGCCTCCTTATGGCTCGCTCACAGCCATCGATCTGAGGACGCAAAAGACGCTTTGGCAGGTGCCGGTTGGCAGCATCCAGGACGCCGCCATTCATGGCGTGTTCGGCCAGAAGGGGATCATTCCGCATCTTTACATCCCGGTTGGCATGCCCACGTTGGGGGGTCCGATGCTGACACAAGGCAATCTCGCCTTCTTCCATGGCTCTCTTGATAACTACCTGCGTGCGTTCGATCTCCGCTCCGGCAAGGAAGTCTGGCGCGAGCGTCTGCCTGTCGGGGGGCAGGGTACGCCCATGACCTATGTCGAACAGGGCAGGCAATATGTGCTGGTGGTCGCGGGTGGCGCGACGCGTACGGGCACCAATGAAAACAAGGGGGATTACGTCCTGGCTTATGCTCTCCCGGCAACGCCCTGACGGTTTCTCTCGTTCCCCTGCCGTTTTGACGCGGCAGGGGAGCCCCTTCGAGGTTCCAGTTTCATCACGGATCCTCAGTCAGGCCCGCGCTCTGCCGGGTCTGATACCCAGGGGATGATGCCGGGTAACGCTGCGGCAGATGCACTACCGCAACAAGGTCCGGCCCGGCCCATACTCCCTCGGGATTGATGACCCGGGGGCAGGATGATCAGGTCCTGACAAGCAAGCCGGATATCCGCCTTATCCTCTATGTCAGTGCCAGCCTGCCAGCACAGTACCGGCTGACGTACCGAAGAACCAACTACGAGCGCCTTGGGTGTATCTCTCTATCTGAGCTCGGGACCGTCGGCCTTTCTTTGCACAGTCGTTCGGTGCCGTCTGATCCGCAATCATGCTGGGCGTGCGCTCTCTGCGTGAGACGATGGGCAAAAGAAAACCCCTCTTCCGTCGCCGGAAGAGGGGGGAGGGCTGAGCCGTGGAGGCTTGGTTTGTTCAGGCTGTGCGTCCGAGGATGCGGTTATAAAGCGTGGCGAGTTCCTGCGCCTGATCCTCGTAGCTCGGAAGGCTGCCCTTGTTCGGATTCACATAGGAATCGAACCGGCTCTTCTGATCGAGGATGGCTTCAATCGCGGCCTGAAGGGGGGCGGGATCATCGATGATCGGGATGAGTGAGCCATTCACGCCATCCACGATTTCCTCAGCCTGGCCGCCCGGTGCCGTCGAAATCACCCAGACATCACGCGACAGAGCCTCGCGCACGGTCAGGCCATAGCTCTCGCGCCATTGCGAGGGGAAGAGCAGCACGTCCACCTGATCATAGAAATCATCCAGTCCGGACTGGGTGTAGGCTGGAACGGTGCGGATCGTGCCCTTTACCAGCCATTCCGACGTATCGATCGAGGGGAAACCCAGGTTGAGCGTGTTATCGACCAGTACCAGTTCCCAGTCATCGCGCTTGGTGCGCTCCAGCGCCTTGCGGATCAGGTCATAGCCTTTGACAAACCCGATTCCCCCGACGAAACCGAAGCGCAGCTTGCTACCTGGCGGGCGTTTCGCCTTGGGGCGCGAGGGCCAGGTGAAGCCGTTACGATTGATCAGAATCCGGTCGGAGGGCACGCCATTGCGCACATAGAGCCCCTTATGCTCTTCCGAGGGGCTCAGAATGGCTGCCGCACCAGCCAGAGCCTGGCGCATGACCTTACGGCGTTCATTCAGGTAATGGGCGCGTGTCGACTCACCGGGGGCGAGCGGCACTTCGTTCTTCTCCAGATGGTACTGCCCGTCATCGCGCGTAATGAAGAGATTATCAGACAGCCACCAGCAATCATGCAGGCTGATCACGTAGGGCACGCCGCGTTGCTGGCAGATGCGGGCCATGCCGACGCCCATCTCCTGGATTGCATGGAAATGCACCAGCTCGACGTCCCATGCATCGATCCAGCGCTCGATCTGACGGGCGATGGTGATGTTGTCGGTTGCGGCATTACGCCCGGCCACGACGGAAAAGACGTCCGTGTCGAGCACGCGATAGCGTAGGGCCCCGTCGGGGAGGGCCTCCAGAACCGGGCGCGTGGTCATGATGCTGTTCTCGAAGCCGGCCTTGGCGAGCGGCTTGAGAAGGGCTTCCACCACAATCGTGGCCCCGCCGAAAGAGCGCGGTGCCATGAAGATGTTTACCTGCAGGACACGCGGTGCCTTGTGGGTAAAGGCGGGAGGCTTGCCGAAGACCGGAGCGGCCTGCTGGGTCAGGATACGGTCGGGCGCATAGAGCGCGAGCGCCGCCTCGCGCGCTTTCAGACCGATGCGGCGACGCAATTGCGCGTCGCTGGCCAACGCCAGAACCGTGTCCCGCCACTCTTCGGCGGTGCGGGCGAGATACCCGTTATCACCGGACTGAATGACCCGCCGATAGGTATCGGTGGGCGAGCAGATGGAGGGAAGCTCCAGGATGGCAGCCTCTAGAAATTTGATATTGCTCTTGCAGTCATTGAAGAGCGTGTCCTCAAGCGGCGCAATGGCGATATCCGCTTTGGCCAGTTCTCCCAGATAGGCGGCATAGGAGACTTCGTTCCGACGCTGAACGCGCGAGCCGAATTGCGCAAAGAGCGGTGAGATCTTCAGAGGGCCGATAATCAGGAGATTCACGCGCGGTTCTGCCTTCATGGCAGCGATCAGACCGGTTTCCGCGACCTTGAAGTCCATGTCATGGGCGCGGCTGCCCGAGCCGTAGCAGACCCAGATCCTGTCTTCATCGCGCGGGGCTGGGTTGGCGAGCAGGCTCGCGGCCACCTCAAGAGTCTGGGTGTCGAGCGCGTTCTCCAGAACCAGCACATCCTCGATGCCGATCTTGCGCATTTCGGTAGCCAGGGCTTCCGTGGAGGCCATGCCACGCCCACAGGCACGGAGCGCGCGCAGATAGAGATCGGCAAGATGGTAAAGGCCCTGGCGCTCATGATAACTCAATGTCGCCAGATTGCCGTTGCGCCGGTAGAGGATCTTGCTGAACAGAAGATCGTCGATCTCCCAGCGCGGTTTGAGACCGAGCCTCTTGGCCTCTGCAACCAGGCCGAGTACCGAGGCAACGCCCGGTACGCGATAGAACAGAATCTCGGTCGCTACCTGAAGCGAGGAGAGCGCCTCGCTGCTGTCCTGCCAGTCGACGATCTGCACGGTCCAGCCGAGACGACGGATCAGCTCGGCCTTCTGGGTCACGCGATATTTGGTACATTGCTGCAAACCCATATCGGCGATCAGCAGATAGTGGGGGCGCAGCATCTGGGTCGCCTTGGGCGCCGGGCGTCGCAGAAAGGCAGCAAGCTCCTTGGTCGGGACAAAAAGCGGATCGCCCGCCTGATCACTATGCCGTGAAAGACGTCGTTTCGCGATTCCCCCGGCAAAAAACCGACCCATCGCCTTGAAGAATCCTTCGGTGCGATAGGAATCGAGCCACTGCTCCCAGGCCTCATTGATAGGGATGCCGCGCGGCAGACGACCGAGGGTCAAGGCCCGAACCCAGCGCAGCGGCTCCATGATTCGCCAGGACAGCGAACGGCGCATCAGCTTCAGCTGCTGGTTCGTCAGGCGTAGCTCCGCCTGGAGCGAATCTGCGCGAATGGTTGCGAGATAGGCTGAGGCCGCCAGGGTCTCTTCCTGGGGAGTGTCGATGTCAAAGGCAGAGGGGGTCTGTCTGTCGGATAGATCGGGCAAGAATCACTCACTGGGTGATGAGGACAAAACTGGCTGGAAGCAGCCTGTGTGCTCTATAGCCCAGATTTACCCGTTACAAAAACGAAGGCCCGGTCTGTGAGCCGGGCCTTCGCAGAGAGACGCGAGTGACTGATGGTTTGTTGACGATCAGCTGATCACGATGTTCGAGGCCTTCAGATCGGTCACGCCGAGGAAGGTAACCTTCATGTTGTTGTCGAGCTGCAGCGTGGTGTTGCCGCCAGTGACCGTTGCCGTTGCCAGCAGATCCTGGATGGCCTTGTCGGCATCCGCCGGGCGGTAGTTATACATGAAGAACATGTTGCCAGCCGCGCTGCCGAAATCGGTGATGGTGATGTCACCACCATTATGCCCGGCGAGCACACCGAAGGTGTTGGCTGCGCCGCTGCCACCGGTGACGGTGGCGAAGCTGTCGCCATTC
>NZ_PNQZ01000205.1 GCF_003994335.1 Asaia sp. W19 | reverse complement strand
GCGCYCAAGGCAGCCTTCATTGCCGCAAAAACACTTTGGCAGCGGGAACTCTTCCAGGCGCCCCCAGGGGAGCGGCGTGTGGCCCCATTCGCCAGCGATGCTGTGACGACCGCCGATCACCTTTCCGTCAACAACGATACCGGCGCCCATTCCGGTTCCGATGATGATACCAAAGACCGTGCGATTACCCGCCCCTGCGCCGTCAGCGGCTTCGGAGAGCGCGAAGCAATTCGCATCGTTCTCGACGCGCACCGAGCGGTTGAGTGCCCGATCCAGATCGATACCGAAGGGCTGGTTATTAAGCCACGTGGCATTCGCATTCTTGATCAGGCCGGTTTCGGGCGAGATGGAGCCCGGAATGCCGATCCCCAGCGTCGAGCTGAGCTGACCCGGCTTGGCCAGATGGGACGAGACGCTTCCAAGGCGCTGGTCCACGCTGGCGACCAGGTCGCGCACGGCGATCACTGCGTCTTCATAAATTCCCGGATTGGGGACGCGTTCACGCAATTGCAGATCGCCCGCGCGATCGAGAACTGCGATTTCGATCTTCGTCCCACCGAAATCGATGCCGAGGCGATAATCAGCCATCTCATGCCTTACTGATGTTGCTTCTGAAAACTGGCGCGCATGTTGCGGAGGAATAGGATCGGAGTAAAGATCTATTGGCAAAACAGCGCCCGATCTTGAAACACACATCAAGCTGCGCGCATAGTCCCGAATATGACGGTCTCCCCCACAGAAACGCTGCTCGACCTGCGCGGGCTTGCCTGCCCCCTGCCTGTGCTCAAGGCGCATCGCGCGCTCAAAGCGCTCTCCGGGGGTGCCAGGCTACGCGTACTAGCGACGGATCGCGCCAGCGTGGCGGATTTCCAGGCTTTCTGCCGTGAGACGGGACACGCGTTAGTTGCATTCTCTGAAGACGGGGAGACGCTTTCCTTCGTCATCCGTCGCAAATTGGACACAGCTGTGTCTTCCCCTGTTACGGAATAATCATAGTCATTACTTCCTTGGGCTTGGAGAATGGAGTGCGACACGCTATCCCTCCTTCCCATC
>NZ_PNQZ01000204.1 GCF_003994335.1 Asaia sp. W19 | reverse complement strand
CCCGAATAGCCGTATCCGCCAGGCACTCAACCGCCGAGCGGTGCATCGCCTGATCGAGATTTCCAGGCCGGGTGAGGACCACCGCCCGCTCGCGCGCCTGGTCGACGAAAAAGCCATTGTGAATGCCGCGGTCGGTCTGCTTGCTACGGGTGGTTCGACCAATCACGCGATTCACCTGCCAGCCATTGCACGCGCTGCAGGCATCTGTATCGACTGGAGCGATCTCGATACGCTGTCATCGGCAGTGCCGCTGCTGACACGCGCCTACCCTAATGGCTCCGCTGATGTGAATGCCATGCAGGAGGCGGGAGGGCTGCCCACGCTCATTGCCGCGCTCTGCGAGGCCGGTATGCTGCATCAGGATATCCTGACCGTGTCCAGGGGCGGTTTCAGTGATTACGCCTGTCGCGCGCGGCTCGAGGGGGAGGCACTGCTCTACAGCGCTGCGCGCGCCTCGGCGGATCGCAGCGTGTTGCGTGACACGAAGGAGCCGTTCCGCAAGGATGGCGGCATGCGTCTTGTCCAGGGCTCGCTGGGCCGTGGCATCTACAAGACGAGTGCGGTCGATGAGGACCGTCAGACCATCGAAGCGCCCGCTGCCGTGTTCCAGACCCAGGAGGACGTCATCACGGCCTTCAAGGCGGGGAAGCTCAATCGCGATGTGATCGTGGTCGTGCGCTTCCAGGGCCCCGATGCCAATGGCATGCCCGAGCTGCATCGTCTCACTCCGACACTGGCGGTGCTCCAGGACAAAGGCTATCGCGTGGCCCTTCTGACCGACGGGCGCATGTCAGGCGCAAGCGGCAAGGTGCCTGCGGCCATCCATATCTGCCCGGAAGCACATTCGGGCGGCCCGATCGCGCGCATTCAGGATGGCGACATGCTGCGCATCTGCGCGCGTCGTGGTGAGATTGAAGCGCTTGTCGATCCTGCGATATGGGAGCGTCGCCAGCCTGCAATGCAGCCCTTGCCCGGCATGGGCACGGGGCGTGAGATGTTCGCGCTCATGCGGAGCCGGTCGGATAGTGCGGAAAAGGGCGGATCGGCCATGCTCGCCGCCATGGAAGACGTGATGGATCGTCACGGCGTGGAACTCGATAAGGATTTTGGTGATGCTCGACACGACAATGCTGGACGCCGTGATGACGAAATGTCCGGTCATTCCGGTTCTGGTCATTCCCGACCTGTCTCTGGCGCGTCCGATCGCGCAGGCGCTGGTCGCGGGCGGGTTGACCACGCTTGAAGTAACGCT
>NZ_PNQZ01000203.1 GCF_003994335.1 Asaia sp. W19 | reverse complement strand
GGCGCATTGCGTTCATTCATGAAACGWTCGGGCGGCTGCAGACCCATGTGCGTCTGCTGCTGATGATCGTGGCCGCCAGTGCCGCCCTGCCCGCCACGACCGGCTTTGCGCCGACCACCATCCAGTTTCTGGCGCATTTTTTCGCCTTTGCGGTGATCATCACTATCGGTTTCGGGCTGATCAGGGCGTTTCGTTTCGGGACGGATAAATATCTCGACCGCATCGCCAATCGCGAACATGTCGATGACATCACGGTACGGTCGCACCAGACCCAGATCCGCATTCTGCGCCGTCTGATCGAGATCACCTGCGGGGTGATCACGGTCGGAGCGGCCCTGATGGTGTTCGAATCCGTACGGCAATACGGGGTATCACTCTTTGCCTCGGCGGGCGTGGCCTCTCTCGTTGTCGGTCTTTCCGCACGGCCCGCCTTGTCCAACCTCATTGCCGGCATCCAGATTGCCATTACCCAGCCAATCCGCATGGAGGACATGCTGATCCTCAATGGTGACTGGGCCTATGTGGAGGAGATCAATGCCACCTATGTGGTGCTGCGCACCTGGGACCGCCGACGCTATATCGTGCCTATCGCCTATTTTCTCGAAAATCCGTTCCAGAACTGGACCCATAGCTCACCGTCGCTCATCGGCTCGCTCTTTCTCTGGCTCGACTATCAGACGCCCGTGGATGAGGTGCGTCGTATTTTCCATGAAGAGCTCGAAAAATCCGCCAATTGGGATCGAGACATGAGTTCTGTCGGATGCCAGGTTGCTGACAGTAACGCTCAGGTGATTTCCATCCGACTGATCGCGGGAGCCGCCGATGCCAATG
>NZ_PNQZ01000202.1 GCF_003994335.1 Asaia sp. W19 | reverse complement strand
CGGGCAGTGGAAAGTCGAGCCTGCKGCTTCGCCTGATCGACTCAGGGTTCGCCCTGGTGGGCGATGACCGGATCCTGATCGAGGCGGGTATGGCCCGTCCGGAGCCGCGTCTCGCCGGGCTCATCGAGGTGAGGGGGCTCGGTATTCTGCGCATGCCTCATCAGGCCAGTACCGCCGTCAAACTCTGGATAGAGCTCGTTGAGAATGGGCCGGTAACCCGTCTGCCTGAGATGGCAAGCGACCCGCAAACCGGCGCCTGGATGATCAGGATGAACGGGTTTCAGGCTGACGCGGTAGCGATCATCCGAAGCGCCCTGCGGTGCATAAACGGCGAACTCACGCTGCTTTGTGGCGTAAATGGGGCAACGCCCCCTGTCCTCCCCCTCCCCATGGCGCCGGAAGCGCGATAACATCTTCCGTTCTTCCCCCCTTACGGCCTGGCAGGAGACTTGAACCGTGACACCCGCACGACGCGTACTTCTGGTCACGGGCCTGTCGGGAGCCGGAAAATCCTCGATCCTGCGTATCCTCGAGGATCTGGGCTACGAGGTGACGGATAATCCGCCCCTGACGCTGCTCGACGCACTGGTTGCGCGAAGCGACCAGCCCCTCGCGATCGGGATCGACGTGCGCACGCGCGGTTTCGAGGCCAGGGCCGTTCTGGGCGCTCTGGCCCAGCTCCGCGCACAGAACGACCTGCTGGTCGAGCTGCTCTACGCCACGGCCGAGACCGATATCCTCCTGCGTCGCTTCACGGCCACGAGGCGGCGTCATCCGCTCGATAACAGCACAGGCACAGCCCCCGGGCTGGTTGCGAGCATCGACCAGGAAATTGTGCTGCTGGCCCCGCTTCTGGGGGCTGCCGATCTGGTGATCGACACCTCGGACCTGCCCCCTCATGACCTGCGCCGCCTGATCGAGGCCCGATTCGGCCATCAGAATGATGGCGACTCGATGACGGTGACGCTGCAATCCTTTGCGTATCCTGCAGGATTGCCCCGCGAGGCCGATCTCGTTTTCGATGCGCGTTTTCTGCGCAATCCGCATTACGATCCTGATCTCAAGGCAATGACCGGGCTCGATCCTGTCGTGCGTCAATACGTGAAGCAGGATCCCGATTACGACGTGTTCCTGTCCAGGATCCTCGATCTACTGAAACTTGTACTGCCTC
>NZ_PNQZ01000201.1 GCF_003994335.1 Asaia sp. W19 | reverse complement strand
CTCTTCCGATCTGGCTTTCGCATTCGAGAGTTGCCGTACGCGACCGCTGCTACAGATCAACTGGCTCAGTACCGGCACGATCCTGCGCTTTGCCGTCGTGGCCATCGTCGAGCGCCTGCTGCTCTCCGAGCAGAGTTCGGGGGCGACCGGGCTGCTTTCCCATGCCGGTCTGCTCAACGACCAGTATCATACGCTCTATCTTTTCGTGATCCTGGGCATGGTCGCGGGCACAACGGCGATGGGTCTGACCTTGTCTCCCAAAGCTATTCCCTTCCAATGCATCGTCGCCCTTTTGGCCATTGCCCTCGCCTCGTGGATGGATGCCGGCAGTAACGGCCTCACCCGTCCATCGAACATGTATGTCTCGCAGATGCTGCTTGGCTTTGGCACCACGCTCTTCGTCGGTCCCGCCCTGCTCTACGGCGTCATCCTTGTACTGAAATCGGATACGAGCCACTTCATCTCGACGATCTATGTCTTCGCCATCACACAAAGCGTTGGCAGCGTGACCGGCGCAGCCCTGCTTGGCAGCATTCAGTATTATTACGAGCGTTATGCGATGGTGGGATTTGCATCGCGGCTTTCGGAAACCGCCTCGTCATCGCTCGTCAGTTCCTCAATTGGCGTCTCCTCGATCTCGAACACGCTGTCAGACCAGGCTGCGGTCATGGGCTATCTGAACGTGTTCGGTTTCGTCAGCGTGTTCGCTCTCGCCGCAGCGGCGCTCATCGTCCTCATCATGCTCTGCAATCACTTCCTGACCCTTTCGAACAGACGCCTCTCATGACAGAAACATCCGCCTCCCCCTCTGACCAGAAGCCCGTGCAACCAGCGGCATGGCATCCGCCAAAGCGCACCCTGCCCATTCTGGCTCTGGTTGCCCTGCTGGCCGTGATCGTGATCGCGTGCGTGCTTGCCGCGTTCGATCTCGCCCCTTTCGGTGTGGAGGGCGTCAGCACGGATGATGCCTATCTGCAAGGTCACGTGACCATCGTAGCCCCCGAAGTTCCGGGCTATATCGAAGGGGTCTATGTCACCGATTATGCACCCGTGCATAAGGGTCAGCTTCTGGTCCAGATCGATCAGAGCACCTATCTGGCGCGCGTGGCCCAGGCAGAGGCCGATCTCGGCAGCCGTCAGGCAGCCCTGATCAATAACAGGCAGAACCAGGCATCGGCTCGCGCAAAGCTTGACCAGCGCCAGGCAGCCCTCATGACAGCGCGCGCCCATCTGACGCATAGCAGCGCCGATCATCGTCGCCAGGCCGCACTCGTGGGCGATCAGAGCGTCTCGCAGAAGGAATATGACGCGGGGCTGGACAGCTTCCATTCTGACGAGGCTTCGCTGCGCCAGGCCCAGGCCGATGTGCGCGCGGCAGAGGCGGATGTGAAATCAGCCGATGTGCAGGAAGATGTCCTGAGTGCCGATGTCCGTCAGGCCCAGGCCGCACTCGACTCTGCGCGTATCGATCTGAACCGCACCCACATACGTGCCGCAAGTGACGGGGTCATCGGCCGCACGGGGGGCACGCATATCGGTGCCTATGTAGGCGCGGGAACGGCTCTCTTCTCGCTGGTGCCGAACGAGCGATGGGTGGTGGCGGAGTACAAGGAAGCCCAGACGGGCAATATCCGCGTGGGACAGGCCGCGTCGTTCACGGTGGACGGGCTGAACGGCCAGAAATTCACGGGCCATGTGTTTCGCATCGCCCCGGCGACCGGCTCGGAGTTCGCCGTGGTGAAGCCCGATAACGCGACGGGCAACTTCGTGAAGATCCCGCAGCGTATCGGCATCTATATCGCGATCGACCCCAACCAGCCCAATGCCGAGAGACTTGCTCCGGGCATGTCGGTGGAATCCTATGTCGCGACGCCTGGAACAAGCACTGCGGCTGCGCCTCCCGCAACCAATCCGCAAGCGCGATCCGTGGCAAAGGATGGTGCCTCGTGAGCCGCCTTCGCCGCACCGGTCTGATGGCGGGGCTGGCTGCCCTGCCCTTGCTGCTCGATGGGTGTCAGAAAGGGGATTTCATCCTGCCTCAAGGCTCCGGTGTCACCGCACCGGCCTCGTGGCGCGCCGACAGCACGTCGCAAAATGTCGAGGGGC
>NZ_PNQZ01000200.1 GCF_003994335.1 Asaia sp. W19 | reverse complement strand
ACCGCCAATACCGAGCCCCAGCCAGTCATGTGTCTGGCCCATTCGAGCGTATGAACGCCTATATTCGCGCCGACATCGAGCGCCATGATGCCATCACCCCTCAACTGACGCAGGACGCTCAGGATACTCTTGAGGCACCGAACGTCATTGGGGTCATAGCATCCCTCCTCAAGCAGGCTGTAGCCGACCCCGTAGCTGAGGCTGGCGCTCTCATTCCGATTGAAGTCGAGCCTGTTGACGATCATGGTTCCATGATCGGCATTTGCAAGGATGAAGGCGGTTTTACGTGAGGTCATGGGGGGCGGGCTCCGCATTGGTGAGTCACGTTATACGGGGTGTTCCTGCCTCTCTGTCCGTTCCGACACATCTTGTCATGCCTGCGGAGCCGTTTTGGGGCGGGATGGCCGCCGCGACTCCCGAGGCAGGGGCGCCTTGCCCGGAAGGTGCGCCAACCTGCCAAGGCTCAATTCTCGAAGCAGTAAGAAAGCTTTCACTTTATCGAATTATGTCGTCGCCTGGTTCAGGGTTGTGCGGAGCGCCCACATAGTTTGAATTTTCGAAACAATTACCGTGTTAAATCAATCCCTTTATTTGACTACGTTTCAGAAGTACAAAATGGACGGTTTGAAATCGTCTGAAATCTTAAAAAATCGTGATTTGAGTCAATGTAAAGAAACGGACAGACCGGATTATTACTAAAATAAATCCGGAGAAGATTCCATGGTTGCTGTGGTTTCGAGCGGGGTCACGTCAAACGTGGTCGGTACCGTTCTTGAAGATGTTCTGGTTCTGGGCACGGTACGCGTGACGAGTGCCGGAACCATTGCTGGCGGTGAGGTGACATCGCGCGGATATATTGCGCTTTCTTCGGGCATTGCCTCCGATTTGACTTTGTCGCGTCTCGGTCAGCTCGATGTGGCTATCTCAGGGGGCGCCAGTATAGCGCAAAACAATACTGTCCTCTCAGGCGGTATCATCACGGTCTGGAAGAATGGATCGTCAGTCTCCAACGTCATCTCCTCCGGAGGGAGCCTTTATCTGGGCAGACGTGGGTCAACCATCCAGGGTGGGGTTTCGCTGGATGATACCGTACGGGCCGGCGGGACGATGTCCGTTGCGAATCAGGGGAGCGCCACACGCACCAATATCAGCGCGGGCGGCAAGGTTATTGTCGATTATCAGGGGGTCAGCACCAGCGCTGCCATTTTACAGGGCGGAACCGCGCTCGTTTCTTCCGGGGGAACAGCATATGACACGCTTGTTCGCTCCGGTGGAATTTTGTCCAATTACGGCGTCATCTCCGCGGGCAACGATACGCTGCGGGGAATCACGAGCGGCACGCAGGTTTTCGCGGGCGGAACCGCGATTATCGGCAGTGGCGGCATAGGCTATAATGAGGTCGCAGAGGACGGCGGCTCTATCATCGTCGGCGCTTACGGCTCTGCCTTTGTCTCAGGCATCGAAACCGGCAATTACCTCGTGACGTCCCAGGGCAGGGTCTGGGTTCAGGACCATGCCGTGTTCTCGAATGCGACCGTTCAGACCTATGGCGTCGTGACGGTGGCAGGAGAGGGCGCCGCCGTGATCGGGGCCGATGTGTCGGGGGTGTTCGGCACGATTGAGGTCAGTTCCGGAGGCGTGGTGAGCGACGCGCATCTCCGTGCCTCAGGTACGATCCTGGCCTCTGTGGGGGGGAGTTCGGTTTCCGCCGTCGTCTCCTCCGGGGGGCGCGTCTCTGCGGTATCAGGGGGTGTTTCCATCAACGATACCATGCTCAGCGGCGGTACGCTGACGGTACGCAATGGGGGCACCGGTGTCATGCCTGCCGTTTCTGCGGGTGGTCGTGCCATCGTCGATACATCGGGTGTCGTGACGAGCGCAGCGGTGCGCGATGGCGGGACGGCCATCGTCGGCTCTGGCGGGACCATGCTGACGGCGGGGGGCAGCCATGGGGGGGTGGTGATCAATTCGGGTCGCGCGGGACTGTCGGCAGGCGCTGTCGACTCACGCGGCATTACCAGTGGGACGCTCGTGCTTTCGGGCGGGTCGGCTCTGATCAATAGCGGCGGCCTCCGCTATAACGATACCGCGGGGGATGGCGGGGTTGGCAGCGTCAATTCCAATGGATCGGCTTATATCTCCAATTTCGATGCGACCAATTATGCCGTGACATCGCAGGGACGCGTCTATGTGGGAGAAAACGCTTCCCTGACTGGTGTCGAGATCACCACATATGGTGTGGTCAATGCCTCCGGGGCCAATGCCGTTGTTTCCGACGCGCATGTGACCGGGGTGTTTGGTATGATCTCGGCCCAGGCGGGTGCTGTTGTGAGCCAGGCCGAAATCGGCAATAGCGGGTCGGGACTGCTTGATAGCGGGGG
>NZ_PNQZ01000199.1 GCF_003994335.1 Asaia sp. W19 | reverse complement strand
ACAGAATGCCCGGGRCAAGATCGAAGGCGCTGATTTCAGTCGCSGGATATTCTGGCATCTGCATGCCCACGCCCTCTGCCGTGCCCATCGAATCCAGAATGGCGTTAGCGTTGATCTGGGTGATCCCCCAGCCCCCGCGGGGGTGATCATGCCCCCCTCCCCCCCCCACCGCCTCTGTCGTAAAGGGGGAAGAGACGCCGGGTTCCGGGTGCCGGACGGGACCGACGACACTCCCCGTGGGCAGGACGGGGGGGAGCCATGCCAAATTGCCCAAGGTCAAAGCCACACGGTCATCCGCCCAGCGGCGTGTTCTGGGCAGAAAGGCAGCGCTCCGGGCGGCGATCGTATCGCTGATGAACGGCCTGCCGCTCCAGTAACATGCGGCGTAATCCGTGACGGCCAGCCAGTGCCTTGCCCGTTCATGGCCGGGTTGCTGCCGGGCCCAGTACCAGCCCGTCAGGGTGCGAAACGGATCGGCGACGATGCCTGCCGCGTCACAGGGGGGGAGGCGCGACGCGAAGCGCTTGAATAATGCGTGACGCTGGGTATCGAACCAGGGCAGAGCCGGGGTGAGCGGGGCAAGTGACGGATCAACCAGCATGCCATCCTCACCGATACCTGCCGAGGCGATGGCAGCGATGCGATAATCAGTCCCGCAAATCTGCCCGAGCAGGGATGTTGCCTCCGTCACGAGAATGCGCGCATCGATCATTCTGTCGGCCGTGCGCCGGGGCGTCGGCAGGCAGGCCCGCCCGATGATTCTTCCCTCCCGCGTGATGGCCAGGGCCTTGAGATTGGTGCTGCCGATATCGAGACCGGCAGCCACATGTTCGATTCCCATGACGATCTCTCCGCCCCTTTCGGGCCGATCATGCGGTTGAGCTGTAATCAGTCGTTGAAGGTGACCGACTGCGCGAGCGTGTTCAACTGGTCCAGGAGCCGGGTGGCGGTCTTTTGGTCACGCTGCCAGATATTGCGCCCAACGATCACGCCACGTGCCCCGGCGCGAATGGTCTGGCCTACGGCGTCCAGTGTGTCTTCGGGGGTGCCGGCCAGCGGACCGCCTGCGATCACGAGCGGAACCTGCAATTCCTCGACAAGGCGCTTGGTGCGGGCCTCTCCAGGGAAAGCGATCTTGACCACGTGTGCGCCCAGATCATAGGCGATGCGAGCGATCTTCTCTTCCTCGATGATCACTTCCTCGGTGCGGGGCGCGCCAATCAGGACGGGCTCGAGCACGAGAGGAATATCCCAGCGATCGCAGGCGGAAATGACCTTCCCGGCCCGATGGCAAAGCGCGACGCGCTCCTTGTTCGACATGTTCCACGGGAAGAGCATCTTGACCGCGTCTACCCCCATGCGCACGGCGTCTTCGACGGAGGTGATCAGGTCATGCGCTCCGCCGCCATCGAGCTGGCGGTAATCGTAATAGGTGTCGATGGTGAGCACGCGGGTCAGCTCGGGATGCGCGGCGAAGAATGCCTCTGTCTGTCGTACCTGGCCCGGCGTCAGCATGAAGCCCGTGACACCCAGCCCGGCCCATCGTGCAAAAGGCGATGAGGGGGTTTCGAGCCCTTCGATCCTGTCAAAGATCAGGCCATGATCGACAGGCATGATGATGGCGGCGCGGTGGCTCGGAAGAGTGCGGCGCAAACGATAGGTCATGGACATGAAACGGGTTCCTGGACTGGACGATACGGGTTCATTCGGGCCGCCTCTACAGAAGCCCGATGAATTGTACGGTCTGTACGTACAGGTCGAAAGAAGCGCGTCTTTCCCATGATGGTCAACCGGCAAAATCGGCTCGCACCGGTGTTCGAGTACACCGGTGCGGGCAGAAATCTTTGAAAATGCAGCAGTTTGGGCACTTTTCACAAAGTGCTGATCATCCGTACTGTCCGTACAGGATGGTCTGCATCGAGAACGCTGTTATGTAGGCGTCAAGGTAGGAGCTGCGATTGCGCCTCAGCGCGCGTATCCCGATCGTCCGTGGCATTCTTCGAGCACGGGCATTGGGATATCACGCTGTCTGCCGGATAGGTTCACTCAGGATAAACGCCATGCGTGCTTTGGTATTTGACGGCAGAACGAGCGGTTACGAGGGCGGAATGCGCCTCGAAAATCGGGAGAGCCCCGTTGCGGGGCCGGGCGAGGTGCTGATCGCGCCGGAACTGGTCGGGATCTGCGGGACAGACCTCCATCTTCTCGATGGGGAATATCCTCTTGGGCGTTTCCCCCGCATCGCAGGTCATGAATTCTCCGGGCGTGTTCTGGCCATTGGCCCCGGTGTGACGCGCTTCGCAATTGGGGCACGGGTTTGCGTGGATCCGAATATTGCGTGTGGCACATGCTCCATGTGTCGCGAGGGCGCTTTCAATCTCTGCTCCAATCTCGTGCCTGTCGGGGTCACGATCGATGGCGGGTTTGCCGAAGCTGTGGCGGTGCCTGAAAAAATCGTCCACTTGCTTCCCCAATCGCTCGATGCTCAGGCGGGGGCGTTGATCGAGCCCCTTGCCTGCGTGCTCCATGCTTTTGAGCGGGCTCCCACCCTGCGAGACGCCTCCGTCTTGGTTTATGGGGCGGGAAGTATCGGCCTCCTTGCGATCGCCCTGGCCCGCCATCAGGGAGCGGCGCGCATCGAGGTGATCGAACCCAGCGCCACACGCCGTGTGGCGGCACTCGAGTTGGGCGCTGAAGTCGCTTTTGCACCTGGCGAGCGGGAGACCCGGCGCGACGTGCGTTTTGTCATCGAGGCGAGCGGCCATCCTGCTGCGGTAGCCGATGCGCTTGACCGCCTCGCCCCCCGGGGTGTGCTGATACAGCTGGGTGTTTGCGCTCCCGAGGCGCAGATTGCTCTCACGCCTTTCGACCTGTTCGATCGTGAACTCAGTCTCATCGGCTCTCAATCGCTTTCAGGGGCCTATGGTCGGGCGATCGAGGTCATGACGATGCTTGCGCCTGCGTTGCAGGGGCTTGTCAGTCATGTATTCGCCCTTGACGAGGCGCGAGAGGCTTTTGCCACCGCCCGTTCCGAAATGGCCCGCAAGGTCCTGATACGCTGCAATCTCTCTCCCTGAGAAGCAGATGAAAAGGGAGGGCCCGAGAATCGCGCCTGACCTGCATTGAGGATTTTCCGTGCTAACATGCGGGGTCGAGACGCTGACGAGAGAGACCGGAACTCCCCGCATGACCACATCCCTGCCGGACGGCACGATCGATCGCCTGTCGACCACGCCTTACTATGCCCAACTCTCCTCGTATCTCGAGACGCTCATCGCTTCCGGCCAATACGCGACAGGCGCGCGCCTTCCGAGCGAGCATGAGCTGTGCACGCGGTTCGAACTGTCCCGGGCGACGGTGAGGCAGGCGCTTCAGACACTCGAGACGCGCGGTCTGATTCAGCGTATCTCCGGGCGCGGCGCTTTCGTATGCGCAATCGAGGCGCCGCAGGGCTGGATGATCCAGGGGGATAAGGGGTTTCTTGAAACCGCCTTGAGTCATGGCCGCCACGATGTCAGCACGGCGGTATTGAAGGCAGGAGAGACGATCCTGCCCGAATGCGCCTGCACTGCGCTCGAGCTCGCCCAGGAAAGCGCAGGATACGAACTGGTGCGCCTTCGCGCGCTGCGCGATGTGCCCGCGCTCTACAGCATCAATTACAGCCCTCCTGCGCTTATTCCGGTGCTTGCTTCAGGTCGGGAGGTTCTCGAGGGGCGCTCTTCGCTGAGCAGCCTGCTGGCGCGGTCGGGCTATCCACTCCAGGGGGCTCATCGGTCGATCATGGCGGTCGCTGCGCCGCGTGAGATTGCACACGCGCTCGATATACGTCGTGCGGCACCGCTTTTACGCGTGCGCTCAGTCTCCTGGCGGCCTGATGGTACGCGCTTCGACATGTACGAGGCCTGGGTCAGGAGCGATCTGATCCCGCTCGAAGTCGATGTGAATGCGCTCTGATCCCTGCCCGGGAGGCGGCATTCGGGCAGGCAGGGAAGTGGCGCAAACCAAGAAGTGAAAAGGGCGTCCCCAGGCGCCGGAAAGGGGAGCAGGCTTTGCATCCCCCCTTTCTGACGTTTCAGAGCGCTTTCGCCATCGCCTCGAATAAGACTGCAATCGCCTCAGCGCCTGGATCGGGGATATCGGCGAGTTGTTCGGCCGGGATATAGGAGGCGCGCCCAGCCCGCGCCGTCATTTGCCGTGTGGCATCGGCACCGGCCCGTGCGGCTTCAGCAGCATCGCCAAGCGATTTGCCGGCTTCCAGCGCCGAAATGGCGGGCAGCAGCGCGTCGAGCATCGTGCGATCGCCCGGTTTGGCTCCGCCATAGGCCTGCATCTGCGCCGCCCCCTTCTGTAACCCACTGCGCCAGTCGGTTTCTCGCCCCGCTGTGGTGGCGAGAATCGAGAGCAGTACACCACTCGAGCCACCGCTATGCCGCGCCAGCAACCGGCCCAGCGTTGCGAGAACCTTCTGCGGCGCAGCAAGGGGGAGGGAATTGAGAGATTTGAGGATTTGTCTGCCGGATTCGGCGAAGGTCGAGCCGGCATCGCCATCCCCGCATTTTGCATCGAGCGCGTTCAGGGCGGATTCGTGGCTCAGCAGGGCTTCGGCACCCGTCGTGATCAGCTTGCGTAGCAGCGGGGCATCAGAGGGCGCGTCGATAAAGGTTTCAGGCAGTTCAGGCGAGGGCAGGGTGGCGACGGGTGCATAACGCGCCATACCCGGCCAGGCCCTTGGACCGACCTCTGCTGCCAGAGCGTCCACAAACGCCGTTTCAGCGGGCACGGCGGTGAGGGAGAAGCCATTCATGTCCAGCGCCGTCATGAGCGGAGCCGGGCCGATGATCCAGGCGGTACGTTCAGCCAGAGCGGTACGGGAGAAACCGTCCAGCAACGCGAGGGCCTCGATAGGGGGGACGCTACCGAGCATGTTGAGCAGGATGATGAAGTTGCCTTCTTTCGGCAGGCTGGCCTCGAGTTTGTCGGCGGTACGGGCCATCAGCCTGTCGAGGCTGTCCATGGGAATGCGCTCGACGCCGGGTTCCCCATGAATGCCAAGGCCCAGCTCGGCCTCGTTCTCGCCCAGTCTCGGGGGCTGGTCCGGGGTGAACACGTTGCAATCGCTCAGAGCCAGTCCGATGGAACTGAGCCCGCTTGCGACCTTGCGGGCGAGCGCGGCGACCGCGTCAAGCGACTGTCCGGATTCCGCAGCGGCACCGGCGATCTTGTGGACGAGCACCGTTCCGGCAATGCCACGCGCCCTGTCCGTGCGCCCCAGAGCGATGTCATCGCCCACGATCACCAGTTCGACCTTGAGCCCGAGGGCCTTTGCCTGCTCGGCCGCGATCCCGAAATTGAGGCGATCGCCCGTGTAGTTCTTCACGATGAGCAGGCAGCCCGCATCGCCCGTGACGGCGCGTATGGCAGCCAGAATGGCATCCACGCCGGGCGAGGCGAAAACCTGACCACATATGGCTCCGGTGAGCATGGCCCGGCCGACGAATCCGGCATGGGCCGGCTCGTGGCCCGATCCGCCGCCCGAGAGCACGGCAACGCGATCCTTGTTCCAATGCCGGCGCAGAATGACGTGGATATCCTCTGCGCCATCGAGCCGGCAGAGATCGGCGCCGCTGGAGGAGCGAAGCAGGCCCTCCAGCCCCTCCGTCACAATCGTTTCGCGCTTGTTGAAGAACCGCTTCATTCTCTTCTCCACCACGGTATCAGAGGCTTCCTGGCCTCGAAGATCGTTCAGGTGGAGGAGCGTAAGAGGGGATCGGGATCAGGAATATGACATATCGATGTGATGAAAGACACATTGATGTGACATCTGACTAATAGACCATATGAAGCCGCCATGACGCGGCCAAGCGGGGCTGCCTGCGGTGTTGGGCGACTTGACATCATTCCCCTGGTGCTCTGGATTTCAGCCTGGCGACCTCTGCCGCCCCGATCATGTAAACGATTGGCAGAGGCCGAGGAATTCGTTACGATTATACAAGAAATTTCGTCAACTGGGTCAGGATTACAGAGTTTTGGACATTCCATCCAAGTCGCATCATCATCCGCCTCCGCAAGTGGATGAGGGCTACCACAAGGATCTGGGCCGCCGTCAGGTCCAGATGATCGCCATCGGTGGCGCGATCGGCACGGGACTTTTTCTCGGAGCCGGAACACGTTTGCAACAGGCGGGTCCGTCTCTTGCCATCGATTACCTGGTCTGCGGCATCTTCTGCTTCCTGATCCTGCGCGCGCTGGGCGAGCTGGTCATGTATCGTCCGAGTGCCGGSMGCTTCGTGTCCTATGCACGTGAGGTTCTGGG
>NZ_PNQZ01000198.1 GCF_003994335.1 Asaia sp. W19 | reverse complement strand
GCATCWCCTCATTCGGCCCGGTACGATCAGATACGTGTTCTCCTGCCTCGAGTGCGCGCACATTGAAACCGATATAGCCCCAACCGGCGCTCTCCGGCGTGACGGAGACGGTGCGTTTTGAGTCATCGCGCTGATGCGAATGAACCAGAAGCTTTGAACTCATGACGCAGCCCCTTTGATATGGCCGGTCGCAATCAGCGTATCCATCAGATAATTGCGACCCATACGGGCATAGACGAGCGGATTGGCGAGTTCGGGGTCCTGCTCGGCTTCCAGCACGATCCAGCCTGCGTAATCCGGCAATTCGCGCATTACCCGGGCATAATCGATGCAGCCATCGCCAGGCACGGTGAAAACGCCCGACAGCACGCTGCGCAGGAAGCTCCAGTCGTACACATCGGCCTGGGCGCGCTTGAACGGACGGATATCCTTGCCATGAACATGCCCGATACGCTCACGATAGGAGCGTGCCAGTTCGGCAGGGTCCGAGCCGCCCCAGAGGGCATGGCCGGTATCGAGCAGCAGCTTCACCGAGGGACCTGTCAGATCCATGAAACGCGCAATGTCCTCACGCGACTGCACGACCGTGCCCATGTGATGGTGGTAAACGAGGTCGATGCCATGATCGGCCAGGAAACTGGCCACCACCGTCATGCGCCTTGCGAATTCGGCCCATTCCCCGGGCTGAAGGTAGGGACGTGCCGAGAGGGGCGTGTCGATCTGGCCATGAATGGCATTGGAGGTTTCGGCGGCGATGCAGACCTTGCAGCCCATGCCCTTGAGCAATTCGAGGCGCGGCTTGAGCGCGGCGATTTCGTCATCTGCGCTGCGGGTGAGCAGTTCGGTGGACCACCAGCCAGAGATGAATTCCATACCGAACGGTTCGAGCGCGGCCTTCATCCCGGACACGGTCTGGGGGAATTTATGCCCCAGTTCCATGCCCTGGATGCCGGCCTTCCGGGCCTGGTCGAGACACATTTCGAGCGTGGTGGTCGCCCCCACCGACTGCATGTCGTCATTCGACCAGATGATGGGGTTGGCGCCGATCTTGATGGTCATTTCTGCCTCCTGAAACAGGGGAATTCGCCAGATTGTTCTAGTTGCCGATGCGCTGCGTGCCACGCTTGCGCTCATAGCCCTCGCGTGCCTTCGTGACCTGCGCGCGCTCCGATATTTCCGGCACGGCCACATCCCACCAGGCGCCCCCATCGGTCGTCGTGGGGGCCGGGTCGGTGTCGATCACGATCACCGTGGTACGATCGGAAGAGCGCGCACGCTCCACCGCAGCCGTCAGCGAAGGCAAATCAGGGACTTTTTCGGC
>NZ_PNQZ01000197.1 GCF_003994335.1 Asaia sp. W19 | reverse complement strand
CGCGCTGCCTGCCTGCGCCGTATCTCCCTCGGCGGCATAGGCGCGCCCGAGCCAGTAATAACCCCGGCTTTTCGTGATCAGGCTCGTCTGTCTCGACAGGGGGGTAAAGGCCTCGCGCGCCTGGGACGGGTTTTTGAGAAAGCGCAGGTCGATCCAGCCGCGCAGGAAGCGTGCTTCAAGACTGGCCGTGATCGGGGGGGCAAGGGTCGCATCATCTGCAAGACTGCGCGCCTGGGGGACGTTGCCCTGCATCAGAAACGCTCGGGCGAGCCCAAGGCGTTCGGTCGTCCAGTCGGCGGAAGGTGCGGCTTTCTGGGCGGCGAAACCCGTTGACTGCCAGAGGGCATAGGCACCGGCAAGATCGCCGGCGCGGCGCATCTGCCGAAGGCGCGCCAGAAGGACCTGTGGGTCGGATTGAAGAGAGGGGGGCAGCGAGACGAACTGCACCTCTGCATCAGCAGCGTTCGAGGCGAGAGCGATCAGTGCGCTCGCCAGCGCCTGCTTCTGGGGAGCGAGCAGGGGCACCTGACGAGTAGCGGCCGAGAATTGCCGCGTACGAAGCTGACGCTGGAAGCGCGCCCAGTGATCGTCCGGGGTGAGGGCCGCGCTGTATTCGGCAAGGATCAGGCTCGAATCCGTTTCCCTGTCGGCACCATTGCGCCAGATGCGCCTTGCCTGACTGGCTGCGTCCGGAAGAAGGGAGGCACAGCGGATGAAGGCCTGGACGTTTGTGAGTGGCTCACGGGGGCAAAGCTTAGGCAGCTCGGCGTCACTGGCGCGTGTGGCAAGGGCTGCCTGGTAGCGGGCCACCATCGTACCCCGCTCGGGCCAGGCGGGAGTGATATCGAGAAAATCGGCATAGGCGCGTGCCGAAGGGGGCGTGCTCGCCTCCACAAGAGCCAGCCACATATCGAGCCTGCTCGCGACGTTGTCGAAGCGTGTCGGGACTGCCGGGGTCAGAGCGTCCTGCGGAGTATCGGCAGTGCCCAACGTCTCGCTTGAGGGCGCGGTGGCTTCTGGTTCCTGCGCGTGGGAAGAGCATCCGCCGAGAAGAAGAAAGGTGCCAGCGAGGAGAAGAGACTTAACCCGCAACATGATGGACCACCTCGATACTCCCCTTATAGATCAGCTCGCATGCCACGAAGGCGACGATCGCAAGACCCAACCACGCGATCCAGCGATAGCGCTCGAGCAATCGGGCCACCAGAGTGGCGGCAACCCCCATGAGCACGACCGAAAAGGCGAGACCAGTCACAAGCACGTAAGGATGCCCGAGTGACGCCCCCGCAACGGCGAGGGCATTATCGAGGCCCATGGACAGATCCGCGAGGRTGATCCGGAAGATTGCCTGGCCC
>NZ_PNQZ01000196.1 GCF_003994335.1 Asaia sp. W19 | reverse complement strand
ACCCCCCCCAAAACCCGGTCCCCGCCGGTGGCAAGACCGGCATCCTGATTGCCAATCTTGGTACGCCCGACGGGACGGATTACTTTTCGGTCCGCCGCTATCTGGGCGAATTCCTGTCAGATCGTCGCGTCATCGAGGCGCCCCCGGCGATCTGGCAGCCGATCTTGCAAGGCGTCATCCTGACAACGCGCCCTTCGAAGAGCGGCGAGGCCTATGCCCGGATCTGGGATCGCGCCGAAGATGCCAGTCCTCTGCGTGTCTATACGCGCAATCAGGCTGAGAAGCTTGCCGAGCGTTTCGGCACGGATCTTCCGGTGACGTGGGGTATGCGCTACGGAAAGCCTTCCATTGCCGAGGCGGTGGAGGAATTGATGGATCAGGGCTGTGATCGTCTGATCTTCCTGCCGCTCTATCCGCAATACAGCGCCACGACGACGGCAACGGCGAACGATCAGCTTTTTCGCACGCTCATGACGTTGCGACGTCAACCAGCCGTGCAGACTCTGCCAGCTTTCCCCGATCATCCACTCTATATTGCCGCGCTTGAGAAATCTGTGCGTAATCATCTTGCGACGCTGCCTCGCAAGCCTCAGAGGCTCGTGGCATCTTTTCATGGTCTGCCCAAGCTTTGCGTCGAAAAGGGGGATTATTACCCCGAGGATTGTGAGCGCACCCTGCGCGCCCTGCGCAAGGCGCTCGACCTTAGTGAAGAGCAGATGCCCATCACCTATCAGTCGCGCTTCGGCCCTATGGAATGGGTACAACCTTACACCGCCCCCTATGTGGCGGCTCTTCCTACGCAGGGCATAACCCGCATTGCAGTGATCATGCCGGGTTTCATCAGTGACTGCATCGAGACACTGGATGAGATCGGTAATGAGCTCCGCGAGGAATTTATCGAGGCTGGTGGAGAAGAGCTCACACTGATCCCGTGCCTCAATGACAGTGATGGCGCTATCGATCTGCTCGAGGCGCTCGTACGCGAAGGCCTGCCCCAAAAGTAATCGCGCAAATGGCTTTTTGCGCGGGCGAGGGGGGGTAAAGCGATAATGCCTCTTCTCAAGACGAAACCAGCCTGCCCAGGTGGGTTGTGTGCCAGTAGATGCCATGGAACAAGTGCGACCGGATTTATGTTCTTGACTGCGACACAGAAAATATAGTCACGCAATGAATTGATGTTTCATAATAAGTCCGTTGTGTGAAATATCCGAATAGCGTCATCGCTGTAGATCGGAACCGCATATTGTGCAATAAGCTCGCTATCTTCATTCTTACGAGCGAGTTTGCTTTATGGCCGAGAATCTTCCCAGTGTCGCCCTTGCGCTATTCGTGAAGGACGAATTCTCGGATATCGCGGGCTGGATTGCCTGGCATGCGGCGCTTGGTGTGAAGAAGTTTTTTATCTTTGAGGATTATTCCTCCGATGGCACATGGGAGATCCTGCAATCTGCAGCTCGGTGCTATGATATCACTCTCAAGCGAACGGATCCGGTGACGCAGCCGGACTTCTATTGGCGGCAGCGTGATTCATTCATGGAGGCGGCGGAGGAGAGCCGGGGCAAATATGACTGGCTTGGCTTCCTGGATGGCGATGAATATGTCTATTGCCGACACTTCGATAGTCTTCCAGAGTTCCTGCGTGGGTTCAAACATGCAGACGCCATCGCCTTTTCCTGGCGCATCCATGGAAGCTCGAACAGGGTCGTCAGACCCAAATTGCCAACTGTCGAGGTCTTCACTCAGCACTCTACCGAAGAGCTCGGTGATAATGTTCTTGT
>NZ_PNQZ01000019.1 GCF_003994335.1 Asaia sp. W19 | reverse complement strand
CGCCAGCCCGATAGGCGTGTTCGGTAATGCGCCTGACGAGTGCAACGGCCTCCAGTGGCGCGGAGACGACCAGTTCCTGCCCGGGCTGAAGATTGAGCCCGATCCTGACGGCAACTTCGCCGAGCCTGTCCAGGCGATCTGCGAAGGGGATGGTGGCTTCAGACATCACGGTATCTCCTCAAGAACTGAGCGCGTTCCGGCCCGGTGGCCGCCTTTAGGGGGCGGCCCTGATTCCGGTCTGGAACCGATGCAAGTTACTCGCCGAATGTTTCGGCGTGGTGAGCGCGGCGCGGTGCGCGGCGCGGGCGTTCCTGTCGCTGGGGCTTTTCCGGCGTTGCGGGCTTGTCCGTGCGCGAAGCCGCACGGATCTCGACCTCGAGTTCGCGGATACGACGCTGCACGCTCTCCTTGAGGGAAGGGGAGGTGTGCGGCTTCATTGTAGCCAAGGTTTCCTTCAGATCGCGCAGCTGCTTCTGCTTCTCCGCCAGGTTGCGACGGATCGGCTGGTTGTCGGAAAGCTGTCCCGTATAGGAGCGCATGGTCGACTCTTTCTTTTCCTGTCCGGCTGTGGCCGGGATTCTTCATTGCACGGGCTCTGCCGGACGCGCGGAAGCATCCGGACAGGCCCTCGTCTGGTTTTTGTCAGAGGGGCGGGCGGGCGCCGTATATCAGCGCGTCGTCAGACCCATGGAGGCAAGGGCCCCGATCAGACGGCTCATCTCCGCATCCGTGCCGATCGTGATGCGCAGCCAGTCGCGTATGCGGGGCGCACCGAGTTGTCGTACGATGATGTGGCGTTCACGCAAGCCTACCAGCAGATCGCCAGCCTGATGTGCGGGGTGATGCACGAGAACAAAATTGGCACAGGATGGAAGAATGTCAAAGCCCAACCCGGCAAGGTTCTGCACAAATCGTTCTCTGGTGGCCATGACCTGCCGGGTGGTCTGAGTTAGCCATTCCTCATCTGCAATGGCGGCGGCGGCTCCGGTCTGGGCCAGTCGGCTGAGCGGGTAGGAGTTGAAGCTGTCCTTGACACGCACCAGCCCCTCGATGAGGTCGGGATGACCGATCGCGTAACCGACACGTAGCCCTGCAAGGGCGCGGGATTTGGAGAGGGTCTGCACGACCAGAAGATTGTCGTGTTCCTCCGTCAGGCGAATGGCGGATTGGGCGCCGAAATCGACATAGGCTTCATCAATGATGATGGTTCTGTCTGGTTGCAACGAGGCGAGACGCGAGATCGCTTCAAGGGGAATCGCATGGCCTGTATTGGCATTGGGGTTCGCGATCGCAATCCCGCCGCACGGTATCGCATAATCCTCGACATCGATCTCGAACCGAGCGTTGAGCGGAATCTCCCGATAGGGCTGGTCGAACAGGTCGCAATAGACCGGGTAAAATCCGTAGCTCACATCCGCGAAGAGCATAGGACCCTCGGGCGATATCAGCGCTCTGAAGGCATGGCCCAGAACTTCGTCTGAACCGTTTCCAACGAAAACCCGATCGATGCTCGTATCATAGGTCTGCGCAATGACCCCGCGCAGTGCCTTTGCGGTCGGGTCAGGATAGAGGCGGAGCGAGTCCTCGCAGCTTTCGCGCATGGCGGTCAGGGCGGCGGGGCTGGGACCGTATGGCAGCTCATTGGTATTGAGCTTGAGGATATCCGAAAATTGTGGCTGCTCACCCGGGATATAGGGGTGCAGACCGGCAACGAGGGGGTTCCAGAAGCGGCTCATGACAGGGTCGTTCCATCCTGGGTGAAAAGATGGCTCTGCCCGTGAGTCTCGGCAATATCGCGCACCGACAGGCCCTCGGCATCACGATGGCCAGGATCGGCCCCCTTCGCCAGCAGGAACCGTACCATGTCCTGGCGTCCGAACATGACGGCGAACATTAGCGGGGTACGACCCAGATGGCTCGGGATATCGAGAGACGCTCCAGCACTGACAAGAAGTTCCGCCACCGCAAGATGTCCTTTGAAGGCCACGCCGGACAGGGCCGTCGCGCCCTTTGCATCCTGCATGTTCGGATCGGCGCCACGCTCCAGGAGGAGGGCCGTTGCGGGGAGGACACCATTATAGGCGGCAACGATCAGCGCTGTGTAGCCGCGGCTATCCTGCGCATCGACCGCCATGCCGGCATCGAGAAAGCGGGTGAGAAGCTCCGTATCGTCCAGCCGAGCGGCATCGATGAACAGAGCGGTGATCTGTTCCGGCGAAAAACTGCCCGCGGGCATCATCTCTGTCATGGGGTGGCCTGTCTTGTCATAGCCTCTCCCTGATAGCCGAGCACCGTCCGATCAGGAAGCAGCGCGCGGGAAAATGTCGCATGGGCAAATTGTCATCAGTCGGGCGGAACGGTCCCGAAAGTCTCCAGATCAAAAGACCGGCATCTGGCGGCCTCGGGTGGTGCGCCGAGGCGTGGGGAAGGGGGTGCTGGCGTTCCTCAGGGCGGGTAAACGCGGGCGATTACGATCATGACAGTCTCCCAGGCGGGGCTTTGCCGATGCGCGCGACACGATGGCGGGGCGTGACCGCAAAAAATCATGCAAATTTTCGTGTAGTCGAGCAGTCGTGAAGGGTTTGACTCTAGCACAATGTGGGCAATGGGCGTCTTATGCGCAACGCAATGTATTGCCGGGCCGGTAGGTTTCAGTTTGGTGTCAATGCTGTCGGGATTTTGAGGCAATATGTGCGGTGCAGCGGAACATCGTCCCGTGAAGGGCGTATGGTTATCGTGTTTCGGTGAGGGTCTTCCCCATGGCGTGCCATGCGAGGTGAGGACGGTCACGAACTCTGCATGGCGATCTGTGCGAAAAGGTTCCCCGACGGGGTTGTCTCAGGCAAGAAACCGGTCTTGAACATTGGCGTCTGTCCGGCTGATGGTTTTCCATCGCAGAGAGTTAATTCGGAGGTCCATTTTTGATGCGTTCTTTAAGCAACCCGTCCGCGTTCGACGCGGAAACCGGTGGAGCGGCCGGCGCCAGTGTCTCTGACATCGCGCAGCTGAGCATCAACACCATCCGCACCCTGTCGATGGATGGTGTGGAAAAGGCCGATTCAGGCCATCCGGGAACGGCCATGGCGCTGGCTCCTGTCATGTACACCCTCTGGCAGAACGACCTGAAATACGATCCGGCCAATCCGCTCTGGCCTGGCCGTGACCGTTTCGTCCTGTCCGTCGGCCATGCGTCGATGCTGCTGTATTCGACAATCTACCTGACCGGCATTCGCGATGTCGTGAAGGACAAGGTCCTCGACAGCCCGTCCCTGACGCTTGAAGACCTCAAGCAGTTCCGTCAGCTGAATTCCAAGACGCCCGGTCACCCGGAATTCCGTCACACATCTGGCGTCGAGACCACCACGGGCCCGCTGGGTCAGGGCTGTGGCAACTCCGTCGGTATGGCGATGGCCGAGAAGTATCTCGCCGCCCATTACAACCGTCCCGGTTTCGACCTGTTCGACTACCACACCTATGTGTTTTGTGGTGACGGCGACATGATGGAAGGCGTTTCGTCCGAAGCGGCTTCGATGGCGGGTCATCTCGGTCTTGGCAACCTGATCTGGCTGTATGACTCGAACCAGATTTCGATCGAGGGCTCGACCGACCTGGCCTTCACGGAAAACGTGGCGGAGCGCTTCCGCGCCTATAAGTGGCATGTCGTGACCGTCAATGACGTCAATGACACGGCTGCTGTTGGCAAGGCGCTTGAGGAAGCCCGTTCGGTCAAGGATCGTCCGAGCCTGATCGTCATGCACACGGTCATCGGCTTCGGTGCGCCCAAGAAGGCTGGCACGGCCTCGGCCCATGGCGAGCCGCTGGGTGAGGAAGAGATCGCCGGTGCCAAGAAGGCCTATCACTGGCCCTGGACCGACGCATTCCACGTGCCGGAGGGTGTTCTGGAGCATTTCCAGGAAGGACTGGGCAAACGCGGCGCCAAGGCCAGCGCTGACTGGTATGCCCTGTTCGATCGCTACACCAATGAATATCCGAAAGAAGCCGCCGAGCTGCGCGCGATCTTCGAGCGTCGCCTGCCGGAAGGCTGGGACAAGGATATTCCGGTTTGGGAAGCCGACGCCAAGGGCGTTGCCTCGCGCGCCAGCTCGGGCAAGCTGATCAACGCCGTCGCCAAGAACATCCCCTGGATGATCGGTGGTTCGGCTGACCTTTCGCCCTCGACCAAGACGAACCTGACCTTTGACGGCGCTGGTTCGTTCCAGCCGCCTCAGTGGGGTGGCACCTATGGCGGCCGCAACGTCCATTTCGGCATCCGCGAACACGCCATGGGATCGATCTGCAACGGTATGGCGCTGGCTGGCCTGCGCTCCTACGGTTCGGGCTTCCTGATCTTCTCGGATTACATGAAGGCCCCGATCCGTCTGTCGGCTCTCATGGAGCTGCCGGTCATCTACATCTTTACCCATGATTCCATCGGTGTTGGTGAAGACGGTCCGACGCATCAGCCGATCGAACAGCTGGCTCAGCTGCGCGCCACCCCCGGCATCATGACCATTCGTCCCGGCGATGCCAACGAAGTGTCTGAAGCCTGGCGCACCCTGATCCCGCAGACGCACAAGCCTGCGGTGCTCATTCTGAGCCGCCAGAACCTGCCGACGCTGGATCGCAGCAAGTATGCTTCCGCCGCTGGTGTAGCGAAGGGTGCTTATGTCCTAGCTAGCTGTGAAGGCAAGCCTGACGTGATCCTGATGGCTTCGGGTTCGGAAGTCTCGCTGGTGGTCGACGCTTACGAAAAGCTGACCGCCGAGGGGATCAAGGCCCGCGTGGTTTCCTTCCCGTCCTTCGACCTGTTCGAAGAGCAGGACCAGGCCTACAAGGACAGTGTGCTGCCGCCGGACGTCAAGGGACGTGTGGCTGTCGAGCAGGCTGCTGCTTTCGGCTGGGATCGTTACACCGGCATCGGCGGTTCGATCATTGCGATGAACAGCTTTGGCGCCTCCGCACCGCTCAAGAGCCTTCTCACCAAGTTCGGCTTCACGCCGGAGAAGGTTTACGATGCGGCTCGCGAGCAGGCTGCCCGCAAGTAAGACGACTACCGGGGCCTGACCGCTTCCTCGGCGGTCGGGCCTTTCGGGGCCCTAGCGTGCTTTGGCCCCCTCACTATGAGGTCAGGGTCGGAAGGCCGACCTGAGCTGAGGCGAGCGTCCCTGTGGAGCTCGTCAGGTGGACAGACAGGAGTACGTCATGGACGTCGAACAGAAGCAGGGTGCCGCCACAAGCGGGAACCCGCTGCGTGACCTTTCCAAATTTGGCCAGTCACCCTGGCTGGACTTCATCCAGAGATCCTATACTGCCGATGGCAGCCTGAAGAAGCTTGTGGACGAGGACGGCCTGCGTGGCGTGACCTCCAACCCGGCCATCTTCGAAAAGGCGATGGGCTACGGCACGGATTACGACGCCCAGATCAAGGATCTGCTGGCGAAGGAAATCCTCTCCCCCGGTGAGCTCTACGAGAAACTGGCCATCACCGACATCAAGGCGACCGCCAAGGTCATGCACCCGGTTTTCGTGCAGACCAAGGGCCTCGATGGTTATGTCAGCCTCGAAGTGTCACCTTATCTTGCTTTCGACACCAAGGCCACGGCTGACGAGGCCCGTCGTCTGTGGGCTGCCGTGAGCGAAGAAAACCTGATGATCAAGATCCCGGGCACGCCTGAAGGTGTTCCGGCATTCCAGGAAGTCACCTCGGAAGGCATCAGCGTCAACGTCACGCTTCTCTTCTCGCTCGAAGCCTACAAGAATGTTCTCGAAGCCTACATCAAGGGTCTTGAGATCCGTCATGCAGCGGGCAAGGATATCAGCAAGATCGCCAGCGTGGCGTCGTTCTTCGTGTCGCGCATCGACGGCAAGATCGATGGGGCCATCGACCGTCGCGTGAAGGAAGGCGACAAGGATGCCGAGGCGCTGAAGGCTCTGCGTGGCAAGGTTGCCATCGCGAACGCCAAGGTTGCCTATCAGCATTATCTCGAAGTGACCGCTTCCGAGCGCTGGAAGAAGCTGGCTGCTGCTGGCGCTCAGCCGCAGCGTCTGCTCTGGGCCTCGACGGGCACCAAGGACAAGACCTTCTCGGACGTTCTTTATGTTGAAGAGCTGATCGGTGAGGACACGGTCAACACCATCCCGCCCGCAACCTTCGATGCCTTTCGTGATCATGGCAAGCTGCGCGCCAGCCTGACTGAAAACGTGGAAGATGCTTTCAAGGTGCTCGAGCAGCAGGCCAAGCTAGGCCTCGACCTCGATGGCGTCACCAAGACCCTTGTAACAGAAGGCTGCGCTTCGTTCTGCGACGCTTTCGACCAGCTGCTTGGGGCGGTAGCAAACAAGCAGGCCACGTTTCTCGGGCCCAAACTGATCGAGCAGAAGGCCGACCTTCCGGCCGATCTGAAAGCCGCCTCTGACGCGGTTCTCGAAGACTGGCGCAAGACCGGCAAGGGCCGCAAGCTCTGGGCCAAGGACGCCTCTGTCTGGACTGGTGGCGATGAAGCCAGCTGGCTGAAATGGCTCGATATCGTCGATGAGCGTTTGGCTCATGTCGCCGAGCTCGAAGCCTTTGCCAGCGAAGTCAAGGCCAAGGGCTTCAGCGATGTGCTGCTACTCGGTATGGGCGGTTCGAGCCTCGGTCCTGAGGTGATTGCCGAGACGTTCGGTCAGATCGCAGGCTTCCCCAAGCTGCACGTGCTCGACAGCACGGACCCGCAGCAGGTCAAGACGTTCGAGAATGCGGTTGACCTCAAGAAGACGCTCTTCATCGTCTCGTCCAAGTCGGGCGGCACGCTGGAGCCGAACATCCTGAAGGCCTACTTCTTCGCCGCTGCCGAAAAGGCGCTCGGCTCGGCCCCCGGCAAGCACTTCGTTGCCGTGACCGATCCTGGCTCGCATATGGAGCAGGTGGCCAAGGGCGATGGCTTCTGGAAGATCTTTTACGGTGAGAAGCAGATTGGTGGCCGGTTCTCCGTGCTCTCCAATTTCGGTCTCGTCCCCGCAGCCGCCGCCGGTCTGAACGTTCGTGCGTTCCTCGAATCGGCTCTGCGTTCCGTAAAGGGCGCCTCGGCCAGCACCCCGCCGGCGCAGAATACGGCGCTTCAGCTCGGTGCCATCCTCGGTGCGGCCGCAACGAAGTTCGGTCGTGACAAGGTGACGATCATCGCTTCACCCGCGATCTATGACCTTGGCGCGTGGCTCGAGCAGCTTCTGGCTGAGTCGACCGGCAAGAAGGGCACCGGCCTGATCCCGATCGATGACGAAACCCTCGGTGCACCGGGCGTCTACGGCAAGGATCGCGTCTTCGCCTATCTGCGCCTGACGGATGCGCCTTGCCCGAACCAGGAAAAGGCTATCGCCGCTCTCGCCGCCGCTGGTGAACCGGTTGTGACGATCGACTTGGCTGACAAGCTCGATATCGCCCAGGCATTCTTCCATTGGGAATATGCCACGGCTGTCGCAGGCTCGGTGCTGGCAATCGATCCGTTTGATCAGCCGGATGTCGAGTTCAGCAAGATCGAGACCAAGAAGCTGACGACCGCCTTTAACGAGACGGGCAAGCTCCCTGCCGAAACGCCGTTCGCGACCTCGGGTGCGTTCGAGTTCTTTGCTGACGAGACCAATGCGAAGGCCCTTGGCGGCGGCGATGCGCTGACGATCCTGAAGGCACATTTCGGTCGCGTGAAGGCCGGTGATTATGTGGGCGTTCTCGCCTATGTGGAACGCGATCTGAAGACACGTGAGTGGATCCAGAACGTGCGCCTCAACCTGCGTGACCAACTCAAGGTCGCGACGGCAGCCGAGTTCGGACCGCGCTTCCTGCATTCGACCGGCCAGGCCTATAAGGGCGGCCCCGATAGCGGCGTGTTCCTGCAGATCACGGCGGATGATCATGCCGATCTCGCCGTGCCGGGTGAGCGTTTCACCTTCAGTGTCGTGAAGGCAGCCCAGGCGCGCGGCGATTTCGACGTGTTGTCAGAGCGCGGACGTCGCGCCCTGCGCGTGCATATCAAGGGACCGCTCGAAGCTGGCCTCGCCGAACTGGCGACGGTCATCAAGAAGGCCGTCTGAGACTGACGCAATCCGCCCCGCTCAAACGGGGCGGATTGTTTTTTGACGTGATAGTTAGAGGGCACAGGAAGACTGTGCAGGAGTTTTAGAGATGCAAATCGGTATTGTTGGCCTTGGCCGTATGGGTGGCAACATTGCAGTGCGCCTGACCCGTCATGGTCATGACGTTGTGCTGTTTGACCGCACCCCTGAAGTTGTGACCAAGACGTTCGACCGTGCCGAAAAGGGCCGTGCGATCGCTGCAAACTCTGTCGCCGATCTGGTCAGCAAGCTTTCGGCGGAGCGCAAGATCGTCTGGGTCATGCTGCCGGCCGGCGAGATCACCGAAGCCTGCGTGCAGGAACTGCGCGGCCTGCTCGGCAAGGACGACATCGTGATCGATGGTGGCAACAGCTACTACAAGGATGATGTCCGTCGCGCCCATGAGCTGATGGAAAAGGGCATCCACTATATCGATGTCGGCACGTCTGGCGGCGTTTGGGGCCTCGATCGCGGCTATTGCATGATGTATGGCGGCACCAAGGATTCGGCCGACCACATTGATCCGATCCTCAAGGCGCTGGCACCGGGCAAGGGCGATGTTGTGCGCACCATCGGTCGCGACCGTGAAGGCCTCGATCCCCGCGCCGAGGAAGGCTATCTGCATTGTGGTCCGGCCGGTTCGGGTCACTTCGTTAAGATGGTCCATAACGGCATCGAATACGGCATGATGCAGGCCTTCGCCGAAGGCTTCGACGTCATGAAGTCGAAGAACTCGCCGGTTTTGCAGGAAGACCAGCGCTTCGACCTGAACATGGCCGATATCGCCGAAGTGTGGCGTCGTGGCAGCGTGGTCTCGTCCTGGCTGCTCGACCTGACGGCCGATGCGCTTGCCAAGAACGAATCCCTCTCCGAGTTCTCGGGTGAAGTGGCTGACTCGGGTGAGGGTCGCTGGACGATCGAAGCCGCCATCGAGGAATCGGTGCCGGTGCCGGTCATGACGGCCTCGCTCTTCACGCGTTTCCGCTCGCGTTCGGGCAACAACTACGCGGAGAAGATTCTCTCCGCGATGCGCTTCGGCTTCGGCGGTCACGTCGAGAAGAAGTGAGAATTCGGGCCGGGACCGCACTGGTCCCGGCCCTTTTTTTTTCTCTACACTGTTTGCCTGAATGCCAGCGGGAGCTTGTTCGCTCCCGCTCGCACTCCGGCTTTCCGATTATCGACTCAAAAGGTTTGTCATATGGTCGACGTTTCCGCTCCTGCACATGCGGCTTTGTCCAGTAACGAGACATCGCGCGGGGTTCGCCAGGCGCCCCCAGGCTCCATGGTCATTTTTGGCGGTGGCGGTGATCTGACGAAACGACTTCTGGTCCCTGCTATCTATAATCTGGACTCTGCCGGTCTGCTCAGCGAGGATTTCTCGATCATCGTGGTCGATTGGGCCGAGATGACGACCGAGGGGCTTCTGGAACAGCTCAAGGGCGCCCTGGACGACTTCGTGAGCAAGCGTGGTACCAATGCCACCAAGCTGCGTCAGGATGTATGGGATCGCCTCTCGCAGAGCATCACCTATCTGCGCGGCTCCTTTGAGGAGCTCTCGACTTTCGAGGCACTCAAGGAACGCCTGGGCGATCGTTCTGCCGTATTCTACCTTGCTGTAGCGGCGCGCTTCTTCGGGCCCATCGTCGATCTTCTCGGAGAATCAGGTCTTGCCGACCAGACCGATACGGTTTCGCGTCGTGTCATCATCGAGAAGCCCTTCGGTGCGGATCTGGAATCAGCAAAGGCGTTGAACGCTCGCCTGCTGCGCTCACTCGATGAAAATCAGATCTATCGTATCGATCATTATCTCGGAAAAGAAACCGTCCAGAATATTCTGGCCCTGCGTTTCTCAAATGGCTTTTTCGAACCGTTGTGGAACCGCCAGAATATCGATCACGTGCAGATTACAGCAGCCGAAACCGTGGGCGTGGAGCGCCGTGGCCGCTTCTATGAGAGCACCGGTGCCATTCGCGACATGGTGCCGAACCATCTCATGCAGCTTCTCTCCATGGTTGCGATGGAGGCCCCGACCTCCTTCGATGCCGAGGCCGTGCGTGACGAGAAGGCCAAGGTGCTGAGTGCCATCCAGCCTATCGACCTCTCCCAGGTGGTGCGCGGGCAATATGTCAGCGGGTCTTTCGGGGTGGGGGACGAAGCTGAGGCGCTTCGCGGCTATCGCGAGGAGCCTGATGTCGCCATGGGCAGCCAGACCGAAACCTATGTCGCCATGAAGCTGCGTATCGATAACTGGCGCTGGGCCGGCGTGCCGTTCTACCTGCGGACGGGCAAGCGCCTGCGTCGTCGCAAGACCGAGATCGCCATCCATTTCAAACAGGCACCGTTCGCTCTCTTCCGTGACACGCCTGTCGACAAGCTCACACCCAATATCATGGTGCTGCATATTCAGCCGACTGAAGGCGTGACCATGCAGTTCTCGGCAAAGGTACCGGGGCCGTCCGTGCGTCTGGGCGGTGTGCGCATGAAATTCGATTATTCCGACTGGTTCAGCGAAGGCCCGAGCACCGGCTACGAGACGCTGATCTATGACTGCATGATCGGTGACCAGACGCTCTATCAGCGCGCGGATACCATCGAGGAAGGCTGGCGTATCGTGGAGCCCGCCTTCACCCAGAACATCGCCGATAAATCGCCGCTCTGCTTCTATCCGGGTGGTCTTGACGGTCCGCGTGAAGCTGATGAACTGCTGGCCCGCAGCGGTCGTCGCTGGCTGGACCTGAACAACTAGACCAATCTCACACCCAAGAAGGAGATGTCATGACTGTCGATCTGGATGCCATTCACGCAGCGTTGCCGCCTATGGCGTCCACGATACGCCTTGTCGTTTCCGATATCGACGGCACGCTTATCGGCCCTGATAAAAAGCTTGCCGCCTCGACCCATCAGGCCGCGAAGCAGCTGGCTGAGGCCGGGATTGCGCTCTGTCTCGTCAGCTCGCGTTCCGCCGAAGGCATCCTGCGCTACCACCATGAGCTCGCTCTCAAGACGCCCTTCGGCGCTCTGAATGGCGGGCTCATTGTCAGCCCGGATGACGAGATCCTGTCTCACCTGGTCCTTTCCGAATCGACCGTGCAATCGGCTTGTGACACGCTATCCGTGCACAAGATCGACACATGGCTGTTTCGTGACCATGACTGGCTGATTCGTGATCCCGGAGCTTATTACGTTGAGCATGAGCGTAAATCCGTTGGAATCGAGCCGGTCGTTGTGCCGGATTTCGGGCCGTATCTCGGCGGTGTCGGCAAGATCATGGCAGCAAGCAGCAATCCGGCGCTGCTTCAGCGTATGGAAGTAGAAATCGGTGCCATGCTGACCGGTCAGGCCAGCGTACACCGCTCTTCGGATTACTATCTCGATATCACCCACAAGGATGCCAATAAGGGCTTTGCGGCCAAGGCTCTGGCCAAGCGTCTAGGCATTCCCATGGAGGAGGTTGCCTGCATTGGTGACATGTCCAATGATGTGCCGATGCTCGGCATTGCAGGGCTTGGAATCGCCATGGGGAATGCCTCTGCCGAAGTCAGCGCGCATGCGCATGTCACGACGGGGCGAAACGACGCCGATGGCTGGGCCGAAGCAATGGAGCAATTCGTTCTCCCGCGCGCGCCCTGAGGCCCAACCCGCGGGCTTGGGGACGCCAGGCACTTATTGCCAGACAAGACAGGGCTCGGCCCGTTGAGGGTGACCCTGCCAGACAGGCCAGCGGAGCCGATGCTGGCCTGACAGGAAGGATTGAAGAATATGAGTGGACATGATGTGACCTCTGCCCGCGTGGTAATTCTGGAGGATGGCGAGGCTGTCGCCCGGAAAATGGCGCAGTGGCTGCTCGATCAGGCGCTGGCCAAGAAGGAAGGTCCGTTTGTCATGGCGCTTTCGGGTGGGTCGACACCTAAGCGCCTGTTCAAGATCATGGCTGAACCCGAATACGCTTCGCGTTTTCCGTGGCGCCATACCCATGTGTTTTTCGGCGATGACCGTCATGTGCCGTTCACCCATGAGGACAGCAATTTCCGCATGACGGACGAGCTCCTTCTCGAGCATGTCGATCTGCCGACAGAGAACGTGCATCCCATCCCAGCCGATGGCACAGCCGCGCAGGATGCCGTCTGGTATCAGAATGCGTTGCAGGACCTCTATGGCAGCCATCACCTGATCCCGGGAAAGCCGCTTTTCGATGTGGTGATGCTTGGCATGGGGCCTGACGGTCATACGGCCTCGTTGTTTCCGCGTCAGCCCATTCTGCAGGAGCGTGACAAATGGGTCGCCGCTTGCACACCTGACAACGCGCCGCATGACCGCGTGTCGCTGACCTACTCCGCCATTCATTCGAGCCGCGCCGTTGTGTTCCTGATCGAAGGGGCTGGCAAGGCCGAGATGCTGGCGCGTGTCCGGGCGGGTGAGGAAGCGCTTCCGGCCGCGCATATCACGTCGGAAGGCGAGGTTGTTTTCCTGGTGGACAAGGCGGCCGCGGGAGGGCTGTCCAATGACTGACGCCCCGACTGATACCGCCGCTGCGCGGGTTGCCGAGCTCAAGCGTGAGGCGGCGACTCACGCGATTGCCTATATCGAGGACGGTATGGCCGTTGGCCTGGGGACGGGCAGCACGGCAGAGTTCATGATCGACGCGTTGGGTGAGCGCGTCCGTCGCGAGGGGCTCAAGATCCGGGCTATCCCAACCTCGGAAGCAAGCGCAGCTCAGGCACAGAGCCTGAACATCCCCATCACGAATTTCTCGGATGATCCCTATCTGGACGTCGCGATTGACGGTGCGGATGAGGTCCAGACCGGCTCCCTTTTTCTGATCAAGGGACGGGGCGGCGCGTTGTTGCGTGAGAAGATTGTTGCGGTTTCTGCACGCAAATTCATCGTCATCGTTGATGAGAGCAAGATCGTTAAGGATCTGGGGACCCATATGCCGGTCCCGGTCGAGATCATCCCCTGGGGTTGGGAGCGTGTCGAAAACCTGCTGCGCAAGACAGGTGCAAAGTCTTGTGTGCCGCGTCGCAAGGAAGATGGCTCGCTCTATATGACCGATAATCACAACATCATCATCGATTGCGATTATAAGCGCATCGAGGAGCCGCGTGCTCTGGCTGATCGTATCATCTCCATCACGGGCGTGGTCGATCACGGACTCTTCCTCGACATCACCTCCGAGGTGCTGGTTGCCGGTGCTTCGGGGCTGCAGAGGCTGACAGCATGAGTGGGGCGTCTTGCGGGGCAAAGCCCGGCCTGTTCGTCGTCATGGGGGTTTCGGGCTGCGGCAAGACAACCGTCGCCCAAGGGCTCGCCGCCTATCTGAAGGCGCCGTTTCAGGAGGGGGACAGCCTTCATCCCCCCGCGAATGTCGACAAGATGCATAGCGGCATTCCGCTCGATGATGCCGATCGTGCGCCTTGGCTGCGCATCTGTCATGAATGGCTGCGCACGCATGAGGCGACTGGCGGGGTCCTGACCTGCTCTGCGCTCAAACGCAAATATCGTGACACGCTGCGCAACGGGCTGGACGTGACCTTTGTCTATCTCGAGACAAGCGAACGCACGATCGCGGAGCGCCTCAAGCAGCGCATCGGCCATTTCATGCCGCCGAGCCTGCTGCCAAGCCAGCTTGCGACGCTTGAGCCGCCGGGAGCGGATGAGAATGTCATCACTGTGGATAGCGCGGGGACGCCTGAAATCGTCATGGCCAAGCTGACAGAGGCGCTCAAAGCCCGCAAAGCCTGAGCCGTATAGCCATGAGGGATCGATCCGGTTGCGAAAACTGGATCGATCCAACACCCGACCGGATCATTTTGTCCCCGAATACCAACAGCTTATGCACATCCTGATCCGCAGAGTTGTTCCTTGAATCTGGGGATAACTCGCATTGGGGGGGTCCTTGCCACGTGCGGTTGCCATGGCACGAAATCGCTGCGGTAGACACGCCATCCACGCCTCATTTCAGCCCTTAGTCATGCGTTATCGTATCTGTTCTGGGACGGATTTGAATAAAGGATGGAGGCGATGATGCTCCCGACACCCCCGCGGCCAGTTGCGCGCTTGATCGCGCTCGGCGCGATATCGGCCTGTGTGCTCATCCTGACCGGATGCAAGCATCGCCATACGGACAGCACGGCTTCACTGGATGTGCCCATGCCAGCCCCCTCGGTGGGGTCGTTCGGTGTGGCCCGCTTCGCAGGAATACCGGCCGCGCTCAAGGCCGGGCGAAGCGATATTGCTTATGATCACACCCTGACAATGACCGTCCCTTCGACGAAGGTGTCGACGCATTTCACCCATCTGCGCGATCTATGTCTCGGTATGGAGGGGTGCGCGCTCGTCTCAGCGAATATGGAGACCGAGGAAAGCGGCCCCGGCGAATTTACACATGAGGCCCGTATCTCCGCCCGTCTTCCACATGAGCGCATCGAGGCTTTCCTGAAAGTGGCCGGAGCCATCCTCCCGGGAGAGCGGCTGGACGACGTCGTGACGAGCAATGCGAACACGAACGAACTCGACCTTCATGGCAGCGTGACAGATGTTGAGCGCCGACTGGCACAGCTCACCACCTATCGCGACCGGCTGGAGGCGCTCGAGGGACAGAGCGCTGGGCGCACGGATGATCTGATCAAGATCGCCAAAGAGCTTTCTGAAACCCAAAGCGCTCTGGAGGCCGCGCAGAAGGAACGGGCGGATCTCTCCCGTCAGATCGATACCGAGAAGGTTACGGTCACCTATCAGAGCGCGCGCGAGGTCGTGAGCCCACTCCGTCAGAGCCTGCGAAAGACGCGGCAACTCTTCATGGAGAACCTGGCCGATCTCTGGGTGTTCCTTGTGCAGGTCATCGTCTGGGGGCCGCTCATTCTCCTTTCTCTCCTGGTGTTACATGGGCTGTGGCGCCGAGGATGGTTCAGCCGAAACTGAGGCAGGCCACGGGTGATTCCGATTGCCCAGGATGAGGTCTTTGAGGGGGCGAGGGCTCAGCGATTCGTGAGGAAACGAACCCTTGCCTCCGTCAAACGTCAGGACCCATACCGAAGGATAAATATTCTGTAATTCTTAAAGGCTGGCTCATTGCTTTTATCCCACGCTCGACCCAAGGATCAAGGCCGCCCCATCGAGACGGATATTCCAGCACGTCTGGATCGTCTCCCCTGGTCGCGTTTTCATATGCTGATCGTAGTCGCGCTGGGGATCACGTGGATCCTGGATGGACTTGAGGTCACAATCATCGGATCGCTCGCCCCGTCGCTTGAGCGTCGGGACACGCTCGGCCTTACGGAGACAGGAATTGGTTTTGCTTCTTCTGCCTATGTCGCCGGGGCCGTACTGGGGGCGCTGATCTTTGGCTGGATGACGGACCAGCTCGGGCGCAAGCAGATCTTCTTTCTTACATTGGCCCTCTATGTGGTGGGGGTGGGGGCATCGGCGCTTTCCTGGGGGCTGGGCAGCTTCGCCTGTGCACGTTTCATCACAGGGATGGGTATCGGCGGCGAGTATTCTGCCATCAATTCGGCGATCGATGAGCTCGTGCCGGCGCGTCTGCGTGGGCGTGTCGATGTCATGGTCAACGGCACGTTCTGGGCAGGAGCCGCCTTTGGAGCGCTCGGCTCGGTCTGGCTTCTCGACTCCGCCATCATCCCCGTGTGGCTGGCTTGGCGCATCGCCTTCGCACTCGGGGCTTTATTGGGTATTGCTGTGCTGCTGCTGCGCACTTTTGTTCCGGAAAGTCCGCGCTGGCTCATCACCCATCGCCGCGTGGAAGAGGCGGATGCTATCGTGTCGCTGGTGGAATCCCATTGTGCCGAGCCAAAAGGAGGGTGGAAAACCAAGCTTCCCAAGGTTTTGATCTATCCGGCGGGCGTGTTCAGTCCGATGGAGATGATCAAGATCATGATCCAGCGCTACCGTGCGCGTTCGCTGTACGTGCTCGTCCTGATGATCTCACAGGCATTCCTCTATAATGCGGTGTTTTTCACATACGGGATGGTGCTTACGAAATATCATGCGGTCGAGGCACGTAATGTCGGCTGGTACATCTTGCCTCTTGCTCTGGGAAATCTGCTGGGGCCGCTCATTCTTGCGCGCTGGTTCGATACATGGGGCCGTCGCCGCATGATCGGGCTGAGCTATGCTATCTCAGGGCTGATGATGCTGGGTGTTGCCTATGCCATGGGTGCCGATCTGCTGACAGCGTCGACCCAGACCCTCTCCTGGTGCGGTATCTTCTTCTTCGCCTCCGCTGCTGCTTCCTCTGCCTATCTTACGGCCAGTGAGCTTTTCCCGCTTGAAATGCGCGCCTTCGCGATCGCGGTGTTTTATGCGGTTGGGACCCTGTTCGGTGGCGTGGCGGCACCTGTGATCTTCGGGCATCTCATCGGGACCGGGAAGCTCTCACTCCTCGTAGTGGGTTATGTCGCAGCGGCCATTCTCATGATCGGCGCCAGCGTCGTTGCCTGGATCTGGGGGGTGGATGCGGAGAACCGGTCGCTGGAGGAGGTCGCCCCTCCGCTTTCCGAATTTTATGCCAAGCAGGAGCAGGGCCTTGTGTGATTGCCCTGGTCCTTCGCGTATGGATGAGCGCGGGCGGCGCTAGCGCACCCTGCAGGGGGCCGCCCTGATGGGCCTGTTTCGGGCGCCTTCAGCTCTGATAAAGTTCAAGAGGTAATCCATCAGGGTCAGTGAAGAAGGTGTAGAGCTTGCCCGTATAGGGATCCGTTCTCACTGGTTCGCAGCGGATCGCGTGATTCTCGAGATGCGCAACGGCTGCCTGCATATCGTCGACACTAAAGGCGAGATGACGCAGGCCCGCCGCTTCGGGCTGGGTAGGGCGCGTTGGGGGCGTCGGAAAGGAGAACAGCTCGATCTGCGTCGTCCCGATAGCGATATCGCATTTCCAGGACTGTCTCTGTGCCCGCCAGATTTCACGGATGATCTCAAGCCCTAGGATCTCGGTGTAGAAATGCCGGGATTTCTGATAATCCGAGGCGATGATCGCGATGTGATGGACGCATTGGAACATCGTCGGGGGACCTATTTCTGCCGGGCTTTGCGGCCATTGGACAATTCGGTCACGACGCCATGCATCGTGCGCAGTTCTTGTTCGGTGACTTCGCCGCGCTGGAAAAGATGGCGCAGGTTACGCACCATGCCGGGACGCTTCTGCTCATTGCGCAGAAACCCGCATTCATCGAGATCTCGGGTGAGATGCCCGAGGAAATTTTCCAACTCGCCCTTTGTGGCCACATGGGTCTCGTTCGTCATGAGTGTACGGGGCGGCGTGGTCTCGCACGCCATCCACCATTCATACGCCATGATCAGTACAGCCTGGGCCAGGTTGAGTGACATGAAATCCGGATTGAGCGGATAGCGTATCAGCACATCCGCACGGGCCATGTCCTCGTTATCCAGACCGGCACGCTCCGGCCCGAAAAGCAGCCCGGCCTTGAGCCCACGATCCGCAATGGCGCGCAATTCGGAGGCGGCGCCCCGTGCGGTCATGACCGTCTTCACGATATGGCGCGGGCGCGGGCAGGTGGCCATGACGTGGTGGAGGTCGGCCACTGCTTCATCAACCGTATCAAACACCTGGGCCGCATCGAGAATACGGTCAGCCCCGGATGACGCATACCAAGCACGTTCCTGTGGCCAGCCATCGCGTGGTGCGACAAGACGCAGATGAAACAGACCGCCATTCGCCATGGCGCGTGCTGTCGTGCCCACATTCTCGGCAAGCTGAGGGCGAACCAGAATGACGACCGGGCTGAATTCGCCGATCGGGCCGATATCGGCACCGCCATCGCGTCCGGTCATGCGCGCCTCCATGTCGTGCCTTGCGCCGTGTCTTCCAGGATGATGCCTTGCTCGGCAAGCTGGGCGCGCAGATTGTCAGCCAATGCGAAATCACGAGCCTTCTTGGCGGCACCACGCTGGGCAATCAGGGCGTCGATGGCGGCTTCATCAGAGCCCGCGCGGAACCAGCTATCCGGGGAAAGCTCCAGGATGCCGATCAGCTTGCCGCAGGCCTTGAGCGAGGCCGCGGCGCTTTCGTCACCCTGCAAGGCTGCATCGGCCAGCGGGTGAAGGCAGGAGAGCGCGAGGGGTGTATTCATATCGTCGCACAGGGCCTGCATGAAAGGCTCCGGTACGATACCCTGCTGGCTGGTCGGTGTCTTTTCGAGCGCGCGGTAAAATCGGTCGAGAATGCGTTTGGCCTCGTCCAGTTTTTCCCAGGTGAAATCGAGCACCGAGCGGTAATGCGTCCCCAACATGAGAAAGCGCAATGCCTCGGCGGGCGCCCGTGTCAGCACCTCACGGATAGAGAAGAAATTCCCGAGAGACTTGGACATCTTCTCGCCATTGGAGAGCAGCATGGCATTATGCAGCCAGTACCGTGCAAAACTGCTGCCTGGATGGCAGCAGAGGGACTGGGCGCGCTCATTCTCATGATGCGGGAACATCAGATCGTCCCCCCCGCCATGGATGTCGAAGCTTGCGCCCAGATACCGATAGGACATGGCGGAGCATTCGATATGCCATCCCGGTCTGCCGCGTCCATAAGGGCTCTCCCATCCCGGCTGCTCCAGCGTTGACGGCTTCCAGAGCACGAAGTCACCAGGATGGCGCTTATAGGGAGCGACCTCGACACGGGCCCCAGCGAGGAGATCATCCGGGCTTCGACCGGACAGGCTGCCATAGCTGGCACAACGATCTACGGCAAAAAGAACATGTCCCTCGGCTTCGTAGGCGTGGCCGTTCGCAATGAGCTGGGCAATCATGGCGAGCATGTCGACGATATGATGTGTCGCGCGCGGTTCGATATCGGGGGGCAGAATGCCCAGCGCCGCTACATCTTCATGAAAGGCGATGGTCGTACGAGCGGTCAGGCTCGCGATATCCTCGCCATTGGCCTGAGCACGTGCGGTGATCTTGTCGTCCACATCGGTGATATTGCGCACAAAGGTGACCTGCGTGAACAGCCTGCGCAGCAGACGCACGAGAATATCGGCGCTGAGCATGGCGCGCAGATTGCCGATATGTACGGCGTCATACACTGTGGGTCCACAGTAATAGACACGCACATTTTCCGGATCCAGCGGCGTGAAAACCTGTTTCCGCCGTGTCTGGCTGTCATGCAGGGACAAGGAATAGGGAGGGGTGGCCATGATCCAGAGTAGATGCGTCAGCCCCGCGTTGAGCGCAACTCTAATTTACGGCTTCTGATGCTGGTTTTCTGCCCGCACTGGTATAAGCAGGGCATCATGACAGAAATTCGCTCTTCCATGACGGCGCCGGGCTGGGGCCAGCACTTGCGCGCGCTGATCAGAATTGCCGCGCCGCTGAGTTTCTCGCAGTTGAGCGAGATGGCCATGAACGTGACCGATACCATCCTGCTGGGCGGGCTGGGGGCCACGGCACTCGCCGTCGGGGGCATGACCACCAATCTGTTCTTTTGCACTTTCATTACCTTCCAGGCGGCTCTGGGTGGGGCGAGTATCCTGATTTCCCGCGCACGGGGGCGTGCCTTCGCGGCTCAGGGGCAGCTGGAAGATCTCTCGGGTATTGTCACGTCGGGTGTGCTCCTCGCGCTCCTGCTCTGCCTTCCGGTCCTGGCTATCCTGCTGCCTGCGGGCTCTCTGCTACGCTTTTTCAATGAGCCTGCGATCATCGTCACGCAGGGCAGCCAGTTCATGCATCTGCTGCTTTGGGCACTTCTGCCTGATCTGGTGATCATCGGTCTGCTGCGGATCATTCTGCCCGCATTCGGCAGCGAGCGTCTGCTGCTCTGGACCATGCCAGGCATGGCCGTGCTGAACGGTCTGCTCAATTATGGGCTGATACACGGGCGGTTCGGCCTGCCACAAATGGGGCTCTGGGGCTCCGCCTGTGCGACCATCGCCACAGGCTGGTCGGTGGCTATCCTGCTGGTGGTCCTTGCACGTAGCCAGTCCCATCTGAAGCTGCATCTGCGCCTCACGCGTCCCGATCGGGCGGCATTAGGTGAAATGCTGCGCCTTGGGCTGCCCATGATGGGGGCGACCGGGGCGGAGCTTCTCGCCTTTCAGATGACGGGACTTCATGCTGGGGCGCTTGGCGCTGTGTCGTCTGCTGCGCATCAGATCGCGCTCAGCGTGACCAGCACGGCCTTCATGATCAGTCTTGCCCTCTCTCAGGCGGTCAATATCCGTGTCGCCTACTGGCTTGGCGCGGGGGCACCGGCGGCAGCGTTGAGATCGACACTTGGGGCGATCATGCTGGTGGTGCTCTGGACCAGTTTCACAGCCACGATGCTCCTCGTTTTTCCGCAGGTCGTCGCCGGGTTCTATCTGGATTCCGGGAGCGCAGACGCCGCTGCCGTGATGCCTGTAGCGATTTCGCTGCTGAAGATTGCAGGCATTTTCCAAATCCTCGACGGCGTGCAATGCGTCTGTTCCGGCGCGCTGCGTGGCTGCCATGACACGTTCATGCCCATGCTGATGATGGTGCTCACCTATGTTCCTGTCTCCATCCTGGGAGGAGACTGGTTGGCGTTCGAGGCTGGTTACGGGGCAGTCGGGCTCTGGATCGGGCTCGCAGGAGGTTTGGGAATTCTGTCGGTTCTGCTTTCGGTACGGCTGTTTTTTACTCTGCGGCGCGCCCTGGAGGGCACATTGAGCGCTGCCGGGCGGGGATGTGCCGATCCGGCTTGAGCGGATCGGCATGGATATTTCCGCCGCAATGATGTGGCTTTAGGCCTCGGGGATACGAATGGTCTGACCGGGATAGACCCCGTCATGATGGGCGAGTTCGGCCTCGTTGGCCTTGTGAAGGTCGTCGACGGTCACATCCGCGTCTGTCTTCTCGGCAATGGCCTGAAGTGTCTCGCCCGGTGACACCTGATGGAAGACGGGAGCGGGCGTTCCCTCAGGAACGGTGATATCGGCATGGACCGTATCGATACCGGCAATATTTCCGGCAGCAAGGATGATGGCGTCACGTTCTGCTGCCGTTTCCGCACGCCCCTTCACCGCGATGGTCGTATCGCGCACTGTGATATGGGATACGGAAAGCTGGGACATGCCGTATTGCTTGAAGGCGCGCTTGATGAGGTTCTCATGCGGTGCCTTGGGGGCAGGGGCGCCAGCCGGGTTGATGGCCGTGACTTCTGCCTGATCGTTCAGCTTGCGTCCCGCAGCACGGTTGAACTTGAAAATGGCCATTTCGGGTTCCTTTCCTTGGAATGACGCCAATGCGCCCCGCTGTGGCGCGATAGTATCCTGACGCATCGTGACGCAGGATGTTCCCCCGAGCGCGCTTTTGCCGAGGCTGGGGTCTAGTGATCCGCGTTTTTGATTGACAGTCGAGGGGGGGTCCTATAGGAGCCGCCGCTATTGCCGGGAACGTGGACATGCCGGCCGTTGTCATCTCGGGTTCTGCATCCCGTGACAGCGGTTCGAGGGATGCGCCCGTCTTTCCTAATTCGGGGAAAGGCCTACCGGCGCAACATGCGGTTGTAGCGCAGCGTCAGGACAACCCGAAGTCGAAGCGAGTTCTTGCACATGAGCAAGCGCCAAGAGAGCAAGTACAAAATCAATCGCCGTCTGGGCGTAAACCTGTGGGGCCGTGCCAAGTCGCCGGTCAACAAGCGGGAATACGGCCCCGGTCAGCATGGCCAGCGCCGCAAGCAGAAGCCCTCCGACTTCTCGATCCAGCTGATGGCCAAGCAGAAGCTCAAGGGCTATTACGGCAACATCAGCGAGAAGCAGTTCCGCAAGTACTATGACGAAGCCGTCCGTCGTAAGGGCGATACGTCAGAGAACCTGATCGACCTGCTGGAGCGTCGCCTGGATGCGGTGATCTACCGCCTCAAGTTCGCGATCACCCCGTTCGCTGCTCGTCAGTTCGTCAGCCATGGCCACGTGACGGTCAATGGCCGCAAGGTGAACATTCCCTCGTACCTCGTCCGTGACGGTGACGTCATCGAAGTACGTGAGAAGTCCAAGCAGCTTGCTGTCGTTCTCGATGCCGCGCAGTCCGCCGAGCGTGACGTACCGGAATACATCGAGGTCGATCATCGCCAGATGAAGGGCAAGTTCGTTCGCAGCCCGCGTCTGTCCGATGTGCCGTACCCCGTGCAGATGGAACCGAACCTCGTGGTTGAGTTCTACTCGCGCTAAAAGACCCGTCTCTACCGGGTGTTCTCTGGCCAATGCCGGATCAGGGTCACCCTGGTCCGGCATTCGTCATTTCTGGTCCCTGAATTCAAGCGAAGGTCCCCTCGATGTCCGAAGCCGCGTCCGCCCCCGTTTCCGCCACCGGTCTTGGCAGCGAGATCCGCCGCCGCCGGACCTTCGCCATCATTTCCCATCCAGACGCCGGTAAGACCACCCTGACAGAGCGTATCCTGCGTGCCGGTGGGGCGATCCAACTTGCGGGTAACGTGCGGGCAAAGGGTGAACGTCGCCGCACCAAATCAGACTGGATGGGCATCGAGCGCGATCGCGGGATCTCCGTCGTGACCTCGGTCATGACCTTCGAATATGGCGGGTGTGTCTTCAACCTGCTCGATACACCGGGTCATGAAGACTTCTCCGAGGATACCTATCGCACGCTCACCGCGGTCGATTGTGCCGTCATGGTGATCGACGCGGCAAAGGGGATCGAGGATCGCACACGCAAGCTCTTCGAGATCTGTCGCCTGCGTGACATTCCGATCGTCACCTTCATCAACAAGATGGATCGTGAGGCGCAGGATTGCTTCGGTCTGCTGGATGAGATCGCCTCGACACTGGCGCTCGATACCTCGCCAGCCACCTGGCCGATCGGCCGCGCCGGGCATTTTGCCGGGACATACGATATACGTACCCGTGAGATCCGGGGCGAGGCTGCGACGCTGGCGCAGTCAGATGCGCGCATGATTGCCCTGTCGGAAGAGCTCGAACTGGCGGAGGCTGCCCTGCCGCTCTTCGACCGCGAATCCTTCGATGCCGGGCATCTTACGCCGGTCTTCTTCGGGAGTGCCATGAAGGAGATCGGGGTGACCGACCTGCTCGATGCACTCGTGGCTTACGGCCCTGCGCCGCGTGCGCAGCCCAGCGAGACACGCGAGGTCAAGGCCGATGAGGAACAGGTGACGGCGCTGATCTTCAAGATCCAGGCCAATATGGACCCGAACCATCGTGACCGTATGGCCTTTGCCCGTATCTGCTCCGGGCGCCTGACACGCGGTATGCGTCTGAAGCATGTGCGTACCGGCAAGCAATTTGCGCTCCACACACCCCAATTCTTCTTTGCGCGTGACCGCCAGTTGGCGGAGGAAGCTTTTGCCGGGGATGTGGTGGGGCTGCCTAATCACGGCACGCTCCGCATCGGCGATACGCTCTCGGAAACCGAGGAGCTGCGTTTCACCGGAGTTCCGCATTTTGCGCCGGAAATCCTGCGTCGCGTGCGATTGGATGATGCCATGAAGGCCAAGAAGCTGCGTCAGGCGCTGGTCGAGCTGGCAGAGGAGGGGGTCGTGCAGCTTTTCCGGCCCCAGGACGGACTGCCCCCTATCGTGGGCGTGGTGGGAACCCTGCAGCTGGATGTGCTTCAATCCCGTCTGCAGGGCGAGTATGGCGTGGCAATCGGCTTTGAATCGACGCCCTACACCATAGCGCGCTGGGTCACCGGTGAGCGTACCAAGATCGAGGCGTTCTCGATGGCGAACCGTTCCGCTATGGCAGACGATCTCGACAGCGACCCTGTCTTCCTGGCGAGTTCGACCTTCATGATGCGTCGGATGGTGGAGATGAATCCGGATCTCGCTTTCCATGATATCAAGCAGATTGGCCTGAGTAGCTGACCGCCATAGGCGTGCTACTCGCTGCGCGGTGGGTAGGCTCAGGAATCCTTGCCAGAATACGACGGTAGCGGCGAGGCAGATGGCTGAGAAGAAGACGGTCGGGCATCTGTTGTAGCGTGTGGCGATGCGCCTGCAGTCCTTGAGCCGGCCGAACATGATCTCGATACGATTGCGGTGCCGGTATTTGCGTTTGTCGTAGTTCACGGGCGTCGTGCGGGATCTCCGGCCTGGAATGCAAGGTCTGATCCCCTTTTCCTCCAGCCCGTCCCTGAACCAAGCGGCATCATAACCACGATCAGCCAGGGGGCCCCTTTGCAGCGGGCAGATCGTCCAGCAGGGCAGCGGCCCCGGTGTAATCGCTGATCTGGCCTGCCGTCATGAAGAACCTGATCGGGCGGCCATTCCTGTCTGTCACCGCGTGCAACTTCGTGTTCATGCCGCCTTTGGTCCGCCCGGTCAGGCGGCCTGGACCCCCTTTCTGATTCGCAGGCTCGAGCCCGTGCTGCGCTCCTTCAGGTAGGTCGCGTTGATCATGATCGTCTGGTGATCCAGTCTGCCGGCCGCCAGACCATCCATCATCCGGGCAAAGATCCCCATGGCGCCCTACCGTTTCCAACGATTGCAGAGCATTTTTGTGCGAGCCACACTCTCGCGAAGCTTCCCCCTAGCGCAGCCCGTTGCGGTTCACGAAGATGATCCCGCTCAATACACGCCGGTCATGAACACGCGGTCTGCCATGGCGCCTTGGGAAAAACGGCTCCAGACGCGCCATTTGCTCGTTCGTCAGCCAATACGGGTCGCTCATCGTCAGTCTCCTCAAGGAGCCTGAGCCGAGTGCGCCTAGCCGGACTTACGATCATAAAAAAGCCCCGGCATACGTCGGGGCTTTTTTCGTGGTGACCGCCTCGTGATGGCCGGGCTACAGGATGAGCAAGGCGATCGCCCCCAGGGCGAAAAGCCCTCCCACAAGGGCTCCCAGCATGAGGAAGATATTCTCCCCCTCGTGATGCAGAGGCGTCATGCCAACGCGGTCTGAACGGTCGATACGATATGTCTGAGCCATGACCAACCTCCCATGAGGCCTGTCGCAGAAATTGCAAAGCCTCCTTAAACATTACCTATATGTAATGCGAGGCTTCGCTCGACAAGGGGAGGGGCAAAAAAGAAAAAGGCCCCCGGCATGAATGCCGGAGGCCTCTATTCTGGAACCGATCGAGAAGCCTCCGGAGACGCTTCTCTCTCAGGCCGAAATCAGCGCAGGATGATTTCGACGCGACGGTTCTGCGGCTCACGGGTGTTCGGACCCGTCGGGACCAGCGGGTGCTGCTCGCCGTAGCCGTGGATGTCGATCGCAGCGGAAGGAACGCCGTCACGGATCAGCTCAGCCTTGACCGACTGTGCGCGACGGACCGAGAGGCCCATGTTGTACTTCTGGCCGCGTGCACCGGGGTGAGCAGCAGAGTTGTCGGTGTAGCCGTTGACTTCGATGCGCGTCGTCTGGACGTGCGTGGAAGCCTGAGCTGCCTGGGCAACGATCTCACGAGCGCGACCCGTCAGGTTCGACTTGTCCCAATCGAAGAACACCAGATAGGTGCGAGCGGGCTGAACGGTCGGCGGAACGACAACCGGAGCAACCGGCACCGGCGGGGGAGCCGTGTCGAAAGCGTAGCGCAGGCCGACGATGAACTGATGATTGAAACGGTCATCAAAGTTCACGTTGCCCTTGTGCAGGCCCGAACCATTGCGGTTCCACGAGGTGGAGCGATATGCGCCATCCGTGAAGGTCTGGCCGATCATGCGGTATTCACCGGTGATGGCAAGACCCGGAACGCCCGGAATGTCATAAGCCGCACCGACGATGCCCTGATAAGCGAAGCCGCCCTGCGTGCCGCCAACGCGGTTCACAGCACCATTGGTGTAAGCCGTGGTGATCGGGTTGTAGTGCTGCCACAGGTAACCTGCACCGACACCGACGAACGGCGTGATCGGCAGGTTGATGCCGAACTGGGCGAGGTCGATGTCATACAGAACGTTGACAAAGCCACCATAGGACTGGTCGGAACCGCTGGTCGAACCAGGAGCGCCCGTCGTGTTGCGGTGGTTGATCTGGGAGTAGTTGTAGACGCCTTCGACTTCAGCGCGGAGGCCGTTACCGAAGCCCCAGCCGAACGAACCGAAGCCCGTGAAGCCGTCCTTGTGACGGAACTTGGAGCTGGTGCCGCCGTTGCCGGTCGTGCCGTCAGCCTGCGTCGTCGGGGAGAAGTGAGCGTGCTGGGTCTGAACCAGATTATAGCCACCGCCGATATTGACATACGGGCCGGTGATGGTGCTCGCCATGGCGATCGTCGGGGCGGCTGCCATCGACGTCATGGCCAGAAGTGCCGTGCGGAGACGCATTAGTTTCGTCCTCATAAATTCATCCAATCAAGCCTGCTGCGATCCCTCCAGGGAGGCGATGCAACAACAAGCTCAGCGCGATGCATAAGTGCGTATAGAGCCGTCAGTTCCGGTTCAGGAAGTGAGTTCCATGGGTATTTGACGATTAGACGAAATAGCCGTGTCCAAACTGCAACACTCCATTCCGTCCGATTAACAATTTCTTATGCAGCGACCCGTTCTAGCGGGTGTGTTCATGAATCCTGTCATCAACGGATCGTGAGGCGAGTGACTGATCTGCAAGGAAAATCGCCGGATCGTCACAGCGCACTCAGGCGCTGCAACCAGCTTCGACCAAAACGTCACGCACCGTGTCCATTTCAACATCGCGGGTCGTGAAGGCGCGTCCGATCCCGTGCATCAGAACAAAGGAAAGGCGGCCATCCTGGACCTTCTTGTCGCGGGCCATCGAACGGATGAGTTCCGACGCGCTTAGGGTCTCGTCGAGCCAGTCGAGTCCGGCTGGCATGCTCAGCCCGCGCAGATGACGATCAAGGCGCTGCAGGTCGTGCTCGGGGCAATAACCAAGCCTGACCGACAGCGATGCGGCGAGATGAAGGCCGATTGACACGGCTTCTCCGTGAAGCAGACGGCCGTCATAACGGAAATGCGCCTCCAGAGCGTGGCCGAAGGAGTGGCCGAGATTGAGAAGCGCGCGCCCATCTTGTGCGGCGGTTTCCTTCTCGTCTTCCATGACCACGCGTGCCTTGAACTGACAGGCGCGATGAACCGCCTCAGCGAGGGCGGCTGGATCGCCGTCGAGAATATCGGCGCCATGCGCTTCACACCAGGCGAAAAGGGCAGGGTCGGCGATCAACCCGGCTTTGACGATTTCGGCATAACCCGCGACACGCTCGCGGCGTGTCAGCGTGGCCAGGGCGGAGCTGTCGGCCAGAACGATCTGGGGCTGATAGAACGCGCCCACCAGATTTTTCCCGGCACGGGCGTTCAGTCCTGTCTTTCCGCCCACCGAACTATCCACCTGGGAGAGCAGGGTGGTGGGAATCTGGACGAAAGGCACACCGCGCAACACGCTTGCTGCCACGAAACCGGAGAGATCCCCCACTACCCCGCCGCCCAGGCCGATGATCGCGGTGCCTCGCTCCATTCCGTGATCGAGGATGTCGTTTATCAGCGCGGCATAACGCGTGAGGGATTTGGATTCCTCGCCCACGGGCACCACGAAAGGCTCGGCGTCGAATCCTGTTTCTGCAAGGCTGAAGAGCAGGCGCGGCAGATGCAGCGCCGCCACCGTTTCATCCGTGACGATCACGACACGCTTTTGCGGCAGAATCGGCGCGAGATAGGACCCCGCCCGACCGATCAGATCAGAGCCGATCAAGACCTCGTAATGATGCGATTCGAGAGTGACCGGCACCTTCAGAGGATGCGCATAGCTGTCGAGGGCTTCGACAATGCGTTGGGCGCCGTGATCGACGCTGTCATCTCCACAATCCACGATAATATCTGCCTCTGCATAAATAGGATGGCGCTGGGCCTGAAGCGTAGCGAGAGTCGTCTCGACGTTGCCCTTGTCCAGAAGGGGGCGGCCGGTCCGACCGGATACACGCCGGACGAGGATCGGCAACGGACAGCGCAGCCAGATCGAGCGGGCATGGGTTTTGACGAGTTTGCGTGTCTGGGCGTCGATGAAGGCACCGCCGCCGGTCGCAAGAACTTTGGGCCCTCCCTGGAGGAGGCGCTGAATCACACGACGCTCGCCATCGCGAAATGCCGGCTCCCCATGGCGAGCGAAGATTTCAGCGATCGTGCACCCGGCGGCGCGCTCGATCTCGTGGTCGGCGTCGATAAAGTCGAGGCCGAGTCGTGCGGCGAGACGGCGACCGATGGTCGTTTTTCCTGCCCCCATCAGCCCCACGAGCACGATAATCCCGGGAGGGGAACCGATCGGGGAGGGGACCGATCCGGGAGCGGGATCAGGCAGGTCGGGCATCGTTTCGGATCGATCAGCAAAAAAGGTGGGGCGTGACATTCCTGCAAGGCTAACATACAGGAGAGCACCTCGCCACCGAGCAGGCTCCAGCAGGGGCGGGCTCGGGACAGGCATTTCCGTCTTCGCGCCCTTTATGAGGAGCTTTCATGTCCACGCTGAGCTTTCCCAGGATCGCCCTGGCACTTCTCGTCCTGATCGTGCTGGGCCTCGGAGGGGTATTTCTCAAGCTGGGCATGAATCCGCCTCTGCCTGTGCAGACCATCGTGCACAAGGATCTGCCGGGAACGCAGTTTGCCGCCTCCACCCAGGCGCAAGCGCTCCCCGCCATGCCAGTTCCGGCTGCACAGGGGCCGATCAATACGGGGCAGCCCGCCCAGGCTCTGCCCACCATGCCTGAGCCCAAGGCCTCTCCGACGCTTCAGCACTAAGGTGATGAAGGAAGGTACCCTGCCGCCTGCGGCAGAGGCCTTTCTCGAAATGCTGGCGGCGGAGCGTAACGCTGCGCCGCGTACGCGTCAGGCCTATGCGGCCGATCTCACCGACTTCATCGCTTTTCTGACACTGTCCTGCGCGAGGGCGCCCGTTGCCCTGCTGGACGCCACTCAGGCAGAAATTTCGGCCTATAGCGTTTCCGGTGCCCAGTCCGGCCTTGCCTCGAGCAGCGCGGCACGACGCCTGTCCTGCCTGCGTCAATTCTACCGCTTCGCCCAGCGGGAAAACTGGTGCCCCAGAGATCCGACAGAGGGAGTCGGGATGCCGCGTCTCGACAGACCTCTTCCCAAATTGCTCTCTGAGGCGCAGATCGAAGCGCTACTCGATCAGGGATGCCGTGGCCATGACGACCCACGGCGTGATCTGGTCAGTCGGGCCGCGCTTGAATTGCTCTATACAACAGGGCTGCGCATTTCCGAGTTGCTGTCGCTTCCGGGACGGGTGTTCCAGAATAAGGCGCCCATGGTGCTGATCAGAGGCAAGGGAGGGCGAGAGCGCCTTATCCCGATCTCGCACGCAGCGCGTGAAGCAGCACGCGCGCTCCTGCATCATGACCGTGATATCGACAGCCCCTATCTGTTTCCCGGCCGCAACCCGCATAAACCGCTCACCCGACAGGGATTCGACAAGATCCTGTTCCATGCAGCGCTACGAGCTGGCCTCGATCCCGACCAGATCTCGCCCCATGTGCTCAGGCATTCCTTTGCAACGCATCTTCTCGAGCGCGGGGCGGATCTGCGCGCCTTGCAGATGCTGCTTGGCCACGCCGATATCGCCACCACTCAGATCTATACCCATGTGATGCAGGAGCGATTGCGTCAGGTGCTTGCCCAGCATCATCCGCTTTCGGACGGCGCAGGATCATGACGCAATGGATTGTTGTCGCACTGGAACCCGTGCTATCGGCGGGTCATGCGTCAGTATCTCGATTTCGAAAAGCCGGTTGCCGAGCTTGAAAACAAGATTGCCGAACTTCGCCAGATGGCCAAGGACGGCGAAGGCATCAACATTGCCGACGAAATCGGCAAGCTCTCCGACAAGGCGGAAAAGCAGCTCCGGGCCGCTTACACCAAGCTGACGCCCTGGCAGAAGGTCATGGTGGCGCGCCACGCCCAGCGTCCGCGCGCCCTCGATTATTTCCGGGGCCTGCTCGAGGACTATACGCCGCTCGCCGGTGATCGCCTCGGCCATGACGACCAGGCGATTGTCGGTGGTCTTGCCCGCTTCCGCGGTCAGGCGGTGATGGTGATTGGCACTGAGCGCGGTTTCGACATGGAGTCGCGCCTGCGCCATAATTTCGGCATGCCGAAGCCGGAAGGCTATCGCAAGGCCCAGCGTCTTGTTGAAATGGCCGGGCGTTTTGGTCTGCCGATCCTGACCTTCATTGATACCTCGGGCGCCTGGCCTGGTATCGATGCTGAGGAGCGCGGACAGGCCCAGGCCATCGCGCGTTCGACCGATTGCTGCCTGCGTGCACCCGTACCGCTGGTGGCCATCATCATCGGCGAAGGCGGCTCCGGCGGCGCTGTTGCGCTTGGCGCGGGCGATCGCGTGCTCATGCTTGAGCATTCGATTTACTCCGTCATTGCGCCGGAGGGCGCTGCCTCCATCCTGTGGCGCGATCCCAAGCAGGCGCCGACCGCGGCTGAGGCTCTCAAGCTGACGGCGCAGGATCTGTTGAAGCTGCGTCTGATCGACCGGATCATTCCTGAGCCGATCGGTGGAGCACAGCGTTTCCCGGATGAAGCAATTGCCGCAGTAGGCGATGCCATCGGGGATGTACTGGCCGAGCTGATTCCGTTTGAGGGCGAGGCCCTGGTGGCGAAGCGCCGCGAGAAGTTCCTCGCCATGGGTCGCGACGCTTTGTGAGTCATAGAGCGGGGTAAGCCGGCTTCTCGCCATGCTTGCCTCTCCCCTTGATGAGCTGCGAAAAATCGCCCGGTCAGCAGACCGGGCTTTTTTTTGCCGCCTTCGGGGAAATCAGACGGTGCTTTTATCTCCCGCTGTCAGGGAGCGGGCTCGCCCGGAAGCGGTGTCTCGCCGAGCGATTCGATCAGACTTCTTATCCGTTCACCCGCCTTGGTCACACTGGCTTCATCATAGCCCTTGGCGACCAGTGAGACGCCTTTTCGCCCGTCCTCTCGCTCGAACGGGTAGGAACCCAGATCGAGCAGGGGAAAGTCGTTCTGGATCTCCTCCAGCCCTTCTGCCAGTGTCCCCTCACGCAAATCGGCATGCCACGCGACAGAGCGGAGCGGTGCCCCGCCCTCAAGCCCGGGCAGGAGCGCCGTGAACATGGACTGCATGATGGAGGGCACGCCTGCCATCACATGCACATTGGCGATCGTGAAACCCGGCGCGATGGACACGCTGTTTGCGATCGGAATAGCCCCGCGCGGCAACCAGGCCATGCGCTGACGGGCCTTGTTGAATTTCTCCTTGCCCAGGTACGCCTCCAGCTTGCGATAGCTCTCCTCATGGATTTCGAGTGGCACCCCTACGGCCTCGGCTACGCAGCCTGCCGTGATGTCGTCATGGGTGGGGCCAATCCCGCCCGTGGTGAAAACATGATCGAACTGGGCGCGGCAGGTCGCGACCGTTTCGACAATCCGTTGAGCCTTGTCAGGAATGACTCGCACTTCTTCAAGGGCAATTCCCGCCTGAGCGAGGCCGGTCGCAATAAAGCGTATATTGGCATCCTGGGTCCGGCCGGAGAGGATTTCATTCCCGATGATCAGGAGGCAGGCTGTTGGCGTCATGAAAGGCTCGCTCTAACTCTGAAGACCTTGAAATACCGTCAACCATACCGGGTCCGTATGCGTTACGCCCGCATGGTTTTGATGACTTTTTCGCGGGAGTAGAGAAATGCCTGAACAGATTAGCGAGACCTGCGCTTCATGCGCGTATGATGTCCGCGCCGAGCTCGGTGAGGGGCCAGTCTGGATCTCCAGCGAAAACGCTGTCTATTTCGTCGATATCAACGGGCAGAAAGTCCATAGGTTCACTCCTTCTTTGGGCGAAGCCTGTCACTGGGCGGCGCCGGGAAAGGTGGCGTTTCTCATGCCGGTCGAGGATGGCAGCTTTCTCGCCGGGCTGCCGGATGGGCTCTACCGGTTCGATCCGACCGATGGGAGCTTTGCGAAACTGGTCGATGTCGAGAGTGACCTACCTGGTAACCGGCTTAATGATGCCTGCGTCGATCTGCATGGCCGTGGCTGGTTCGGGACAATGGATGATTCCGAGGAGGCACCGAGCGGGTCGCTCTACAGCATCACTCATACGGCCCAGGGATTCGAGCTCAGGCGCCATGATACGGGGTACACCGTGGCAAATGGTCCCGCCGTCTCTCCGGACGGAAAACTGCTCTATGCGTGCGATACGCCCAGCGGCAATATCTATCAGTTCGACATCACCTCTGAGGGGAACCTGGAGAACAAGCGTGTTTTCGTGCACCTCCCGGAGGAGAAGGGCTATCCCGATGGCGTGGTCACCGATTGCGAAGGGAATGTCTGGGCTTCTACCTGGAATGGCGGGCATGTCCGCTGCTTCACTCCGGAGGGAACCGAGCGTGTCTCGATACGTGTCCCGGCGACAAACATCACCAAGGTCTGTTTCGGCGGGGACGATCGCAAGACGGCCTACGTAACGAGCGCACGCCAAGGTGTCTCGGAGGAAATATTGCTGCGCGAGCCGCAATCAGGCAGCCTCTTCACTTTCCGTGCCGATAAGGCCGGACTCCCCCAGCATCCCCTGGTCCTCGCGCCTGCCGAGCCGAATTGAGAACAATGGGCCGGGGCCGGATAGTTTCCACTATCCGGCCATGAGCTCCCGGATCAGCGGTATAAGCGGCCGGTCCGGCGCGGGCATCGGATAGTCGCTGAGACGGTCGGCGCTCACCCACGCCAGTTCCTGCCCTTCGCGGGGAACTGGCGTGTTGCGCCAGCGTCGGCACAGATAGAGCGGCATCACCAGATGACGCGCTCCGATATTCTCGGACACGAAAGTAAAAGGGGCGAGGCACCCTGCCGAGATGTCGATCCCAAGCTCTTCATCGAGCTCCCGGATCAGTGCCTGCTCGGGTGACTCGTGTGGCTCGACTTTACCGCCCGGGAATTCCCAAAGGCCAGCTAGGGGTTTGCCTGGAGGACGTCTGGCGAGGAGAATCTGACCCATGTTGTCGACCAGGATGCCTGCCACGACGAGAAGGATGCGCGCGGCGGGCTGACTTGCGTCTGGCAAGCCGGGTTGGGTGACACGATTCATGGCATAGGTCAGAACAGGTTGCGGCTCAGGGCCACGGGAAAGGAACGGCACACGCGACGTGCCGGACTGGCCGAATCCCAGCCGGGTGAGCAAGGCGATCGATGGCTGATTATCCTCCGCCACATCGGCAATGATCGAGGCGATGGGCAGGGTCGCAAATGCCCAGTCGATAACGGGACGTACGCAGGTTGTAGCAACGCCCTTCCGCCAGTAGGCCCGCCCCACCCAGTAGCCGATCTTCGCTGCCTGTCCGGGATGACCGAGGGACAATCCGATGCAGCCAATCAGGTTCTCCCCGTCACAGATGGCGAAATGCCAGGCCTGGCCTGCGCTCTGACGTTCGATCGTGCTCGTGATCCACTGATCAGCCAGTTCCCGCGGATAGGGGAAAGGCAGGTGACTGAGCATACGCACAACGCTCCAGTCATTGACAAGGCGGTGCACGGCGGCACCGTCCGATGTCTGGAGCGGTCTCAGCGTATAGGGCGATACGTCGAGCGACAGATTCATTCAGCAGGCGCGGTGGGCTGGATGCCAGCGCGACGCAGCAGATCACGCAGCGCGTTGATGACCGGGAAGACCTCCTGATTCCGGTCACCGCCAAGCTCGCGCCAAGCGCTCTGCTCGAGTTCGACGATCTCGCGATCCTCGGCAAAGATACGATTGGTGAAGCCGACAAGAAGAGGCCAGGCCAGTTCGAGCGCGCCCTTGAGCTTGGGACGCCGAATCGAGAGCAGGCCGAAAACCCGGCAGGTCAGATGATCTTCATCCTGCGGGACATAGACGATCCACAGATCCATGACCGGGGGTTCATCCCCTGTGCGGATGCGCAACGTCTGATACGGATACTCCGTGCGGATCGTCATCACATCGCGATGGGCATATTTCGCGCTTGCATCACGGCGCTCGCCGAAGATCAGGGTTTCACCCCAGGGCTGTTTGCCCCCCACGCGGGCAAAGCTGTAGCGCGCCTCCACCATGCGGGGCTCATTCTCGCCTCCCAGATAGCGCGGCTTCATCTTGCCCATCTGCTTCGAGTGCATGAACTGATGATTCATATCCATCAGGTTCTCATGCATGAAGCTGTAATGGCAGTTCACATGCTCGCCGAAACGGCGTGTCTTGTAGGCGGGGTCTGCTACCGATCCTAGGCGGGGAAAGGGGACGGTCTCGGCTTTTTCGGGATCACCGGGGAATACGAAGATCAGTCCGTCGACCTCACGGCATGGATAGGTGCGTACCCCGTTGGGGAGCTTGCCCTTGCCAAGATAAGGCACGTCGATGCAACGCCCCGAGCGCCCATAGGCCCAGCCATGATAGCAGCACTGGACGGCCTCGCCCTCTACACGACCCTTGCTCAGCGGCACCTGTCTGTGAGCGCAGCGATCCTCCAGAGCAAATACGCTTCCTTCCTGCGGGCGGACCAGCGCAATGGGCTGCCCGGCAAAACGGGTGCCGATGGTCTTGCCCTTCTTTAGCTCATGGGACCAGGCGACAGGGTACCAGTAATCGGGATCGCATTTAACGCGGCGCAGATCCACAGCGTCCTTGCCCAGTCTCATGGCGTCGGAGCAGCGTCGTTCGGCCATTATGGTCGCTTCGTTGTCGGTAAGTAGGCTTTCCGTCATGGGTATCCTGTCGTGACCTCCTGCGAGCCGAACTCCGTCTGGAACATGGGCCCTTGGAACGTGCATGGTGATGCGCCAGCAAACGATAGCAGGCTTGATGCGCATGGGAACAGCGGCATTCGTCAGGACTGCGCATCCTGCCCGGCACAGTGAAATAAAGCTGCGCTGGAAACTGTTCCACGAAAGGATCTTGCGCACGAGGTCATTTTTGCTTGCGTCTTGTGCAACAAACTGTGTATTTTTTGCCTCAGTCGAACCGCTTCCGAAAGAAAATTCCCTTTCGATGTTGTAACGATTTCAGAACGCTGACTAGACTGTCTCTTGTTAATTCCCACGGAGAGACAGCTCGAACGATGTTCACAAAACGAAGAATTCTGACCGCAGCGACCCTTCTCTCCCTGCCTTTCGGGTTCAGTCTGGCCCAGGCGGCCACGCAACAGGCCGATCAGACACAGCCGAAGACGAAAAAGGCGGGCGCGGTCCATCACCGGACATCGATTGGTTCAGATCAGCCTCTGCATTCCGTCCCCAAGATCCGTACGCGCAAGGCTCGCGATGCGAGCGGTGATAGCGGGGAATCGGTCATCGTTACCGGTACGCATGCGTTCAACCGGAAGGCACGGGACAGTGCCGTGCCTGTCACCGTTGTTTCCGCAGCGACACTGCGTCGTTCTGGCCAGCTCAATCTCGCAGACGCCATCACCCGCGTTGATCCGTCGATCACGGTGACGGCCAATGGTGCCGATGCTGGTGCATTGACCTCCGCGATCCGTATGCGCGGCCTGAACCCGAACGAGGTGCTGGTTTTGGTCGATGGCAAGCGTCGCAATACGACCGCCAATATCTACGCCGATAACGGCCCGCAGCAGGGCTCGACGCCCGTCGATCTGAACATGATCCCGGCCGGCGCGATCGATCATATCGAGATCCTGCGTGACGGCGCTGCTGCGCTCTACGGATCAGATGCCATTGCGGGCGTGGTGAATATCATCACGAAAAAAACCAGCCATGGAATCAACACGGTCGCCCAGACCGGCGCCAATGCTTATAACGGTGATGGCTGGCAGTATCTGATCGGGGCTGATGGCGGTCTGAAATGGGGCAATGACGGCTTTGTCCATCTGAGCGGTCAGGTCTATCACACCGATCACTGGGTCTCGAACCTCAAGAGCACCAACGATCATCGCTGGACCCCTAACTCGAGCTGGCCCGCAAATTCGAACAAGATCCTCTCCAACCCCGAGGAGACCCGCGAAAATCTCTCCATCGAATGGGGTAAGGGAATCACCGAAGGTATCGAGACCTACGGTCTGATCACCTATGCCCATCGTCATTCCGAGGCGTATGAAAACTATCGTGTGCCCACCGTAGCGCCGAGCGCGTTTCCCTATGGCTTCTCGCCGCTCGAAACCATCGAGGAAAATGACTTCCAGGCCAATCTGGGCATCAAGGGCGATAATCTGTTCGGTTTCAGCTGGGATCTGAGCACGCTTTACGGGCAGGATGACGACGATATCGGGAACAAGAACACGTTCAACCCGAATTACTACAAGGCCTATGGGTTCTCCCCGACCACCGTGCGCGCCCAGAGCTATTCTCTTGCTCAGTGGACCAGCAATTTCGACGCGCGACGCAATTTCCGGATTGCCGACGTTGTGCCGATGACGCTGGCGTTCGGCGCCGAGCATCGTCTCGAGATGTACACAATCAAGGCGGGCGAACCAGCGTCATATGAACTTGGCGGCACACAGGGCTTTGCCGGTCTGACGCCGCAGAACGCGGGCAAGTGGCAGCGCAATATCTGGGCTGGGTATCTGGATGGCGACTTCCATCCGCTGCCGCATTGGGACCTCGATTTCGCCGGGCGATTCGAACATTACACCGATATGGGTAATACCGAGAACGGCAAGGTTACCACGCGCTATGACATCACGAGCAAGCTGGCCGTGCGCGGCACGATCAGCAATGGTTTCCGTGCACCGACCATGCCTGAGCAATATTACTCGGCGCTCAACGTGTCGCCAACCGGTGCGTCGGGCCTTCTTCAGACCGTTGGCGCTGCAGGCCAGTCAATCGGTGCGCAGCGCCTGAAGCCCGAGAGATCGACCAGTGCGGAAGGTGGCATTATCGCTGAGCCGCTGAAGGACTGGCATGTTTCTGTGGATGTCTATCAGATCAACATCCGTGATCGTATCATCGGCTCGGCTAACGTTAATGGTCAGACAGCGCTGGACGCGATCTCACTGACAGGCGTGAGCATTCCGAGCGGGATCGCGGATCTGAGCAATGTGACGGCCAACTACTTCGCTAACGTGGCCAGCACGCGTACGCAGGGTCTTGATCTGCAGTCCGATTATCTTCTGCATCTTCACCGCTACGGCACCCTCAACCTGAGCGCGATGCTCAACCTCAACCGGACCCGCATCAGTCACATCAACACCAATGCTTTCGGCGACCCTGCGGCCAATGCCCAGACGGTGGGCTACCTCACCACGGGCTCACCGCGCAGCAAGCTGATCCTGAATGCGTACTGGACCTACCATCAGTGGGATGTGAACCTGCGTCAGACCCGCTATGGCGAGACGAAGTCTCTGCTGACCTATGAGGATCTGGCTCCGAGCGCGATCAAGTACTCCAACACCGAATGGGCCGAATTCAAGAACACCCCGGCCTGGCTGACGGATATCGAAGTCGGATATCGCTTCACCGAGCACTGGCACTTCGCCATCGGCGCGAACAACATCTTCAACCAGCGTCCGCGCCACGTGAACCCGATCACCAACTATCTGGGTCCGAAGATCTACGACACCGACTCGTCGGGTGTTCCGATCTACGGTGCCTATTACTACGGTCGTCTGAACGCCACGTTCTGATCTGAGGCAGCCCCACGGGATCGACAGATCCGTCCTGTAGGTGTCACCGTTGACTTTCTCACTTTCCAACCGGGCTGGCGCTGTGCCAGTCCGGTTTTTATTTGCGGTTGATGCTGTCAGGCCAGCGTTGCGCTCAGATGATCGATGAACTGGGCAGCGACGCGTCCGGAGCGTCCGCCGCGCTCCATGGCCCATTCCAGCGCGTGACGGTGTAGGCTCTCTCTGGGGATATCGAGCCTGTGGTCGGCGGCGTAACCATCGACGATGGCAAGGTAGGTTTCCTGATTGCAGCCATGGACGCCGATCCAGAGCCCGAAACGGTCGGAGAGGGAAACTTTCTCCTCCACCGCTTCCTGGGGATTGATGGCACTGCCGCTCTCATTCTCCATCATGTCGCGCGGCATGAGATGGCGGCGGTTCGAGGTGGCGTAGAACAGGACATTTTCGGGGCGCCCCATGATGCCGCCATCGAGGACGGATTTGAGCGATTTGTAATCGGTATCCTGGGTCTCGAATGAGAGATCGTCGCAGAACACGATGCAGCGCCGGGGCTGCGCGCGCAGCATGTCCAGAAGGCGCGGAAGCGTGGACAGATCGTCGCGCTGGATCTCGATCAGAACCAGCGCGTGGGGGTGGGCGCGATTGGCCTCGGCAAAGCAGGCCTTGACCAGCGAAGACTTTCCCATGCCCCGCGCGCCCCACAGCATGACATTGTTACCGCTGCGGCCAGCAGCGAAATGACGCGTATTTTCGAGCACGAGACGCGCTTGGCGATCGATACCACGCAACAGGGACAGGTTGACCCCTTGTACCTTTTCAACGCCGCGCAGGCTTGCCGAGGCACCCTGCCAGAGAAATGCGTCATGGCTCTCCAGGCTGGCCGGGATGGCCGGAGCGGGAGCAAGGCGCTCGAGGGCGCAGACAATACGATCGAGTTTTTCGAGAAAAGTAGCGTCCATGGATTTGTCCCTTGCTCCGTGGCTGTGCTTGACGTGCGGGCGCGACCAATTATGGTCCGGGGCCATTCCGGCAGGCTTTCGGGCGCGTCCGGTCCCTGATCCTTCGACATATGGAAGAAACGCATGCTCGCCAACAGCGGGATTATCTCATTCCTCCCGATGATCCTCGTGTTCGTCGTTTTCTATTTCGTGCTCATTCGTCCGCAGCAGGCGCGCCAGAAGGAGCTCAAGGCGCAGCTCAGTGCCCTGCGTCGCGGTGATCGTATTGTGACCAGTGGCGGTATCGTTGGCGTTGTTCAGCTTGCGCGCGACGGCAGCAAGGAGATCGAAGTCGAGATCGCTCCCGGCGTGAAGATCCAGCTTATGCGCGAGAACGTGTCGCAGGTTCTCACCAGCACGGCGAAGCCAGCCAATGATGGCGGCAAGGCTGCCAAATAAGGCGCGACCTCCGGGCGCGTAAAAAAGGCCGGCTCCCGTTTGGGGCCGGCCTTTTTCATGCGCTGTGGCCACGCCGGGCCAGGCGCGCGGCGCGATAGCTGGCGATCAGGCGGAAAGCAGCTCTGCTTCGGCAAACTCGTAATTGGCGAGCTTATCGAGGTAGTTCGTGATGTAGTCCGGACGACGATTGCGGAAGTCCAGGTAATAGGCGTGCTCCCACACGTCCAGACCCAGCAGGGCGCGGCCCTGGCCTTCGGCCAGCGGGTTCGAGCCATTGGCCGTCTTGGTCACGGCGAGCTTGCCGTCGGATCCCAGAACGAGCCAGGCCCAGCCGGAGCCGAACTGCGAAATCGCGGCCTGTTTGAAGGCCGCCTTGAATGCGTCGAGGCCACCCAGATCTGACTCGATCTTGGCTGCCAGCTTCAAAGGGACCTGGCCACCGGTCGGAGAGAGGTTCTTCCAGAACAGGATATGGTTCCAGTGCTGGCCCGCATTGTTGAAGACCGGAGCCGAGGCCGCGTCACCCTTCACGGCAAGGATGATGTCTTCAAGGCTCTTGCCCTGGAGTTCCGGCTTGGCTTCGACAAAGCCATTCAGCGCCGTCACATAAGCCTGATGATGCTTGCCGTGATGCAGCTCAAGGGTTTCCTGGCACATGCCGGAGGCGGCAAGGGCGCTGGACTGATAGGGGAGGGACGGCAGTTCGAAAGCCATGATCACGTCTCCTGGACAAACATGGTGGGGACAAAGCGGGGCTGCTTGGTCACCCAAGGCAGCTATGGTGCCGGGCAGGTTTCGTCAACCCGCCGTAACGGAAAGGATGATCACGCCTCGTTGGCAGGCTCTCGCTGTTGCACGACGCTCTTCTCGATCGCGCCGAACAGGGCGGAATAATCATCATTGGGATGGCGCTTGCTCGACAGGGCCAATGCCTGATCGGCAATCGCAATCGACGGGCAGAAACTATGGGTACTGCGCGCTGCCGAAACGAGCAGGCCCATATCCTTGGACATGAGGCGCGTCGGGAATTGTGGCGCGAAATCGCCATGTTCGGCGCAGCCGAGCTTGCGTTTGTGGTGGGGCGAAATCACGGCGACCTGACCGAGTGCCTGGTAGAGCATGGTCCGGTCCAGCCCACTTGACAGGCCATAGCCTACCGCCTCGGCGATCACGTTGAGCGTTGCCCCCATGATCCCGTTGATCACCAGTTTAAGCCGTGTCCCGGCCCCGACGTCTCCTGCATGAATGGTCAGTTTCCCGATGGCGCTCAGCACGGGACGCGCCGCCTCGAGGTCGTCATGCGACGCGCCGACAAGCATTACCAGCTCGCCTTTTTCGGCCTCGGGCGTGCTGCCTGACATGGGGGCATCGACGAAACGGCCGCCATGATGACGGACGAGGCCGGCCAGACGTCCGGTCGCCTCCGGCGAGATTGTGCTGGTATTGAGTATCAGCGTATCGGGGCGCAGCCCGCTCAGAAATCCCTTCTCCCCCTCGGCGGACGCGAAGACCGCTGAATCATTGGGCACACAAAGGATGAGGATGTCAGACGTTCTGGCCAGTTCGGCGGCGGACTGGATGACCGGGGTCTGGGCGTCCTGTTGGCGACCGGAGGGTGTGTAGGCCTGAACTCGGTAGCCTGCGTTGCGCAAATTAGCACCCATCAGCGCACCCATGGCGCCATAGCCGACAAAACCGATTGTCTCGTTTTCCTGGGGTGTCATCGATCTTCGCTCCCATTGTCTTCGCAAGATGCGATCTAAATGCGAGCAGCGGGCATCGGTTGCGCTGCGCCCGAGGTCGAGTGTCGCACCTGACAGCCGTGGTTCTGCAGCGTGCGCTCGATTTGTGTCAATCCATGACAAGGGCGCGGCCCAGCGATAGCGCGCATAAAAGCGTCAGTGTCGGGGGATGACAGGGCGATTGGAAGCGACCGACAGCCCGATGGTTTGCCCGGAGTAGGGCGCTGGATGCGGAGTGCGGGGCGGTTACGACAGCCGCTTTGTGGCCAGGGAAGGAGCGGGCGCGATGGTCGGGAGCGAAATTGATGTGTTTGCGCCCGACCTGCCCCTGGCGGGGGACGATGTCAGATATCGTCATCCCCGTCGAGATCGACATCGGCGGGATGGCGGATCGGATTGGAGCGGCTTCTTGAAGGCGCATCTGATTGACGTCGTGTGAACTCCGCAGCGATTTCTCCCAGTTCCACGAAATGATCGACCTGACGCCTGAGATCATCACCAATCAGAGCTGGTGAAGCGCGAAGAGATGAAACCGCCGTCACACGCACGCCACGTCGCTGGATGGCCTCGACGGCGCGACGAAGGTCGGAGTCGCCGCTGAAGATCACAGCATGATCGATATGCTCGGCGAGCTCCATGAGGTCGACGGCGAGTTCGACATCCATATTACCCTTCAGCCGCCTGCGCCCCGAGTGGTCGGTGAACTCGCGAGCCGCTTTGCTCACGAGTCTGTATCCGTTGTAAGCCAGCCAGTCAGTCAGGGGCTTCAGAGGAGAGTATTCTTCCGTCTCAGGTATTGCGGCATAATAATAAGCGCGCAATAGGTTCGTATTAGTTCGAAAGTATTTCAGAAGCCTTCGGTAGTCTACCTCAAAGCCAACCGATTTCGCGGTGTAATACAGGCTAGACCCATCTATGAAGACAGCAGTTCTGTCGCTTTTCTCAAACATATCGTATCCGATTGGTAGTTTTGCAACACACTGCAGTTGAGGGCGCGGTACAGGCGTGCTCCGCGCTCCTCCCATAATATACGCTATATTAACATTTTGCAGAGTGAGGAAATATATAAGCCTCGAAATTAATCAATATAGTGTTGCGCTAATCTGTACCCTGTCGGTCAAGAAAGGGAGTTCTGTGATGGCGCCGCCACAGGCAGGGTCTGGTTCCTCATCCATGTTCCTTGTTTGCTCGGTGGGAGCCGCTATGCTAACAAGGAGAATTCACATAGATCTGCGCAATTGGGTGGGATGAGGTAATGGCACGTGTAACCGTTGAAGACTGCATCGAGAAGGTCCCCAACCGCTTCGAGCTGGTTCTTCTTGCAGCGCAGCGCGCCCGTGGTCTTTCGCGTGGCGAGGAGATGACGATCGACCGCGACAACGACAAGAATCCCGTTGTCGCCTTGCGTGAGATCGCAGACGAGAAGGTCAATCTCGGCGCGCTGAAGGACGGTATCGTGCGCTCCCTGGCCCGCGCCCCGGAACCCGAGCCCGTAGATGAGGAAGTGATGGATCTGATTCCGACCGATCAGAACATTTTCGGTCTTCAGGATGTGTCTTCTGAGGAAGAGCATGCTCATATGGCCGAAACCATGTCGCCGGCCGAGCTCGAGGCATCGTTCGAGGCGGAATTCGGGGGGCGTGGCCGCCGTTGATCCATGATGGGGGCCGGAGAATGAATCCGGGCCTCTCATGTTGAAATTCTGATTTATCTGGCATTATCGGGAGAGAAGTTTGTATGTCTGACGTGCTTCTTCCCGGTGCCGAAATGGCGGCGTCAATGCCGTCGATCAGCGGGTTGCTGAGGCGGATCGCGAGTTATGATCCGTCAGCCGATCTTACCCGCATCGAAGAGGCTTACGCCGTCGCCGAAAAGGCGCATCGCGAGCAAAAGCGTGACAACGGCGAGCCCTATATCATCCACCCCATAGCGGTCGCGAATATTCTGGCAGGCTTTCGTATGGATGTGCCCTCCATCATGGTGGGGCTGCTGCACGACACTGTCGAGGATACGGGAATTACCCCGGCGTTTCTGAAGGACCGCTTCGGTGAGACGGTAGCCAGTCTGGTCGATGGGGTGACGAAGCTGACTCGTCTGGAACTTCAGTCCGACCGGACCAAGCAGGCGGAGAATTTCCGCAAGCTGGTCCTGGCGATGTCGCGCGACATCCGCGTGCTGATCGTCAAGCTGGCTGATCGCCTGCACAACATGCGCACCCTGCATTATGTGCAGCGCCAGGACCGTCGCCTGCGCATTGCGCGCGAAACCATGGATATCTATGCGCCGCTTGCCGAGCGTATCGGCATGGATCGTGTCAAGACGGAGCTGCAGAATCTCTCCTTCGAGCAGCTTGAGCCTGAGGCCGACGCCACGATCCGGGCGCGCCTGAACTTCCTGCGTGGGCATGGCGCGGATATCATCGAGCAGATCCGGCGCGAATTGAAGGAGCTCTGCGCCGAGGTCGGTCTGCCGCAGGTTGACGTGACCGGGCGCGAGAAGTCGCCCTTTTCGATCTGGGCCAAGATGCAAAAGCGCAATGTCGCTTTCGAGCAGCTCTCTGACATCATGGCATTCCGAGTGATCGTGCCGAGCCGGGATGCCTGTTACGCGGCGCTCGGGGCCATCCACGGCGCCTATCCCATGATCGCCGGGCGCTTCAAGGACTATATTTCGACGCCCAAGGCCAACGGGTATCAGAGTCTGCATACGGGTGTGACGCTGCGTCAGCCCCGAAACCAGAAGATCGAAATTCAGATACGCACAGCCGACATGCACGACTTCGCCGAGAACGGCGTGGCGGCTCACTGGGCGTATAAGGAGCGTGACGAAGCGCAGGCGTCGAATACGGAAGTTGCCGCGCTTGGGCTGAACAAGCTGCGCTGGGTTCAGGATCTGCTCGAGATTCTCGAAGACTCCGAGGCGCCTGACGAATTCCTCGAAAACACGAAGCTCGAGCTTTATCAGGACCAGGTCTTCTGCTTCACCCCGAAGGGGCAGCTCATCTCTTTGCCGCGCAGGGCGACACCCGTTGATTTTGCCTATGCTGTGCATAGTCAGGTGGGCGATTCCTGCGTCGGGGCCAAGATCAACGGCCGACTGATGCCTCTGCGCCATGAGCTGCAGAACGGTGATCAGGTCGAGATCATGACGGCACGTGGAGGTACGCCCTCTGCGTCATGGGAGCGTTTCGTCGTCACGGGCAAGGCGCGGGCGCGTATCCGGCGGCACGTGGCGTTGCAGCAGCGCCAGGTCAATCTTGATACCGGACGCACGGCGCTCGCCAAGGCTTTCCGTCAGGAGGGTGTCGATGGCAGCGAAAAAATACTCGAGACCTTGCTGCGCGACCTGCGTCAGGCGAGCATCGACGATCTTTATGTGGCTGTGGGCAATGGTCAGCTTGGCCCGAAGGATGTGGTCAATGCGGCCTATCCCGAGCTCCGTCAGAGCCATCGTGCGCCCCGTATGGTGCCGGGGCTTTCCGGGCGCCTTGGGGGTGGCCTGGGCGCTGCACCGCGCTATGGTGCCAAAAGCGGCTCGATCATCAACGGGATCGGTTCAGGCATCGCGACCCACTTTGCCGGGTGCTGTCACCCGCTGCCCGGTGACCCGATCGTGGGTATCATCGCACAGGGCAAGGGCGTGACCATCCACCAGCGTGGCTGCCAGAATCTGAGCGGTTTCTCCTCCACGCCGGAGCGTTTCCTCGAAATTGACTGGGATTACGAGGCATTGGCGCAGGGCGAGCGGGGCGCGCCTCATATCGGGCGTGTCAGTGTCATCGCTGCGAATGAGTCTGCGGTGCTCACCACCCTCACCAATACGGCCTCAAAACATAATGGCAGCGTCGTAAACCTGCGTATTCTCAATCGTCAGCTTGATTTCATGGAAATCCTGGTCGATCTCGAGGTGCGTGACGTACGTCACCTCTCAGCCATGATCGCGGCCCTGCGTTCGGCGCAGGGGGTCATGCAGGTCGAGCGCGCACGGAACTGAGTGGCGGCGTGATCAGAGGAATCGGTACGGATCTATGCGACATGCGTCGCATTGCGCGTGCGGTCGAACGCTCGGGTGACCGGTTTCTCGAGCGCAGTTTCAGTCCTCATGAGATTGCTTACGCCAATACCCGCACTGGCGAGGGGCGGATCGGTGTCCTGGCCAAGCGCTGGGCGGCAAAAGAGGCCTGCGTCAAGGCGCTCGGCTGTGGGTTCCGGGACGGGATCCATCTTGTCGATATCGAGGTTCGTAACGACGCGCTCGGCAAGCCCATGCTCATCCTTGCGGGGCTCGCTGCCGAGCGCCTCGCAGCCATGGCGTTGCCGGGTCAGGCAGCGGATATCCAGCTGAGTCTGAGCGACGAGCCGCCTTATGCAATGGCCTATGTGATCATACAGTCGCTTTGACACGACACAGGATGCCGATTGCCTGCATCTCATGCCCTGTGCGTCCGTCCCGCCTCGCCAGATTCTCCGTCATGGCGTCGTGATTGAGTGTCGCCAAATCCAGTATTCCTGCGCTAAGAACCGACTATGACTGAAAACACCTCCGAGGCGACGTCCTCGACGCGCAAAGAAGATACCCCTCTGGAGATCATACGTTTCGTACTGATCTGGATTGTGTTTCTGCTCGCAATACGCACTGTCTTCATCGAGCCGTTCAACATTCCGAGCGCGTCAATGATTCCGACCCTGCAGGTGGGCGATTATATCGCCGTGACCAAGTATGATTATGGCTGGTCGCGTTTCTCGATGCCGTTTTCACCGCCTCTCTTCGAGGGGCGTATCTGGAACACGGCACCCCATCGTGGTGATGTTGCTGTATTCCGATACACGCAAAACACCTCGATCGATTACATCAAGCGCATCATCGGGCTTCCGGGTGATCATATCCAGATGCGCGCAGGCGAGCTCTATCTGAACGGCACCCTGGTACCGCGCCAGTCACTGGGTGCCTATTCGGTCATGGATGAAAATCGTATGCCCCAGACCGGCATACGCTATCTGGAAACCCTGCCCGGTAGTGCGGGTGCCGCGCCGGTTACCCATCAGATCCTGAAGCAGACCGATGAAGGGGAGCAGAACGACACGCGCGAATATGTCGTTCCAGACGGATATTTCTTCGCCATGGGCGATAATCGCGACAATAGTGGTGATAGCCGCTTCCAGCGCGACAACGGGCAGGATCTCGGCTACGTGCCCATGGTCAATCTCGTTGGCAAGGCACGCTTCGTCTTCTTCTCCTACGAGGCCATTCATCCGTTCTGGCAGTTCTGGCAATGGCCTTTCGAGATCCGCTGGAGCCATCTCTTTGCGACCATGCATTGAGAGGGCGCGATGAGCGTTCACGAATCGACCTTGGAGTCGATCCAGCAGGCGCTGGGTCATCGTTTCACCGATACGGCGCTGTTGCGTCAGGCCCTGACCCATCGTTCTGCGGTCTCCTCCCGTCAGGGACGGCGCGCACCGCGTGGGGCGGTGCGTCCGGCTGAGACGGCGTCGAATGAACGGCTCGAATTCATTGGCGACCGCGTGCTCGGATTGATCATGGCCGAATGGCTGCTCGAGCAGTTCCCGAATGAGCCCGAGGGGGCGCTTGGACCTCGTCACGCCTCGTTGGTGTCGCGCAATGCGCTCGCGCCGATTGCGGAAAGCATCGGTGTCGAGCATGCGCTGCGTATCGCAGAGCATGAGGAGCAGGCAAATATCAGGGGTCTTGCCAATATTCAGGCCGACGCGATGGAAGCGCTGCTGGGAGCGCTTTATCTGGATGGCGGGCTCGATCCCGCGCGGCGTTTCGTAAGAGAAAAATGGCAGGATCTGCTGGTCTCGCAGATCACCCCTCCCAAGGATCCGAAAACGGCGCTTCAGGAATTTGTTCTGGCGCGTGGCTCGGCCCTGCCGGATTATGAAACCCTGTCCATGGATGGGCCGTCACATGCACCGCGCTTTACTGTTGCGGTTTCTGCTATGGGTGAGACAGGCGAGGGCGTTGCAGGGAGCAAGCGCCAGGCCGAGAGCGAGGCGGCGACCGTTCTCCTCCGGCGATTGAACCGCAGCCGAAAAGGCGCGAAGGATAAAAAATGACGACACGTTGTGGTTTCGTCGCTCTTGTAGGAGCGCCGAATGCCGGAAAATCCACACTGATCAATCGCATGACGGGAGCCAAGCTCTCGATCGTGAGTCCGAAGGCACAGACGACGCGTTTTCGCGTGCTCGGCATTCTCATGCGCCAGACGACACAGATCCTGCTTGTCGACACGCCGGGCATTTTCAAGCCGCGTCGCAAGCTTGATCGCGCGATGGTGGCTGCAGCCTGGACCGGTTCGCAGGATGCCGATATCTCGCTGCTCCTGATCGACGCCAAGGCAGGTATTCGTGAAGAGGCGCAGTCGGTCATCGATACGCTGGCGAAGCAGAAACGTCGCGTCTGGCTGGTGCTCAACAAGACGGATCTGGTCAGCGCCCAGCAGCTTCTTCCGCTCACCAAGGCCATTACCGAGCAGCTCGCCGTGGAGCACGTATTCATGCTCAGCGCTCGGTCCGGTGACGGGGTGGAGGATCTGCTCGATCATCTCGCGGCAGAATTGCCGGAAGGGCCTTATCTCTACCCCGAGGATGATCTGACAGATTTGCCTGATCGCCTGCTGGCCGCCGAACTAGTCCGCGAGCAGATCTTCATGCAGACCCATGAGGAAATTCCCTACCAGGCGACCGTCGAGACCGAGAGCTTCAAGGAACGCCCCGATGGCTCCTTACGCATCGACGCCACCATTTATGTCTCGCGGCCGGGGCACAAGGCGATCCTGATCGGGGAGGGGGGGCGCAAGATTCGCAGTATCGGTGAACGTGCGCGTCTCGATCTGGGACGCCTGCTCGAGCGTCCCTGCCATCTTTTTCTGAACGTGCGCGAGCGTGCGGGCTGGGATGAGGAAAAAGCAAGACTGCGCGCCATCGGGCTGGACGACGCCTGAGAAGTTCTTGTGGGGACAGGCCGCGCCCTATAAGAGGGGCGCGGGTTCTGACTCGGGCTCGACCGGGCCGCTGTGAATAGAGGATGCGATGACCGAAACTCCTGCACGCTACAAGCGCGTTCTACTCAAGGTTTCGGGCGAGGCCCTCATGGGCAAGGGCTCTTTCGGCATCGAGCCGCAGATGGTCGAAGCGATCGCCAGCGACGTGGCTGCGGTATCACAGAGCGGTGTGCAGGTTTGCCTGGTGATCGGCGGCGGCAATATCTTCCGCGGCGTTGCAGCCGCAGCCAAGGGCATGGACCGTGCCCAGGGTGATTATGCGGGGATGCTCGCAACCGTCATCAACGCTTTGATGATGCAGAATGCGCTGGAGCGCGCCGGGATCGACACGCGCGTGATGTCCGCCATCCAGATGTCGTCGATCGCTGAGCCCTATATCCGGCGGCGTGCCGTGCGTCATATGGAAAAGGGGCGGGTGGTGATCTTTGCAGCCGGTACGGGTAATCCGTTCTTCACCACGGACACGGCCGCCGCTTTGCGCGCCAATGAGATGGAATGCGATGTGCTGCTCAAGGGCACGCAAGTCGATGGCGTCTATTCAGCCGATCCGCGTCGCGTGCCTGACGCCGAGCGTTATGACGAGTTGTCCTACATGGATGTGCTCTCACGCGATCTGAACGTGATGGATGCGACCGCGATTTCCCTCGCGCGTGAAAACCGTCTGCCGATCATCGTTTTCAATATTCATGCACCCGGCGCCTTTGCCAGCGTCATGCGCGGTGAAGGTCGCTTTACCCGGATCATCGAAGCCGCCTGATGGCGGTAGTTCCAATCATCCTCCCTGAGACCTCGTGAAGGAGAGACCTATGCCAGTTGAGCTGAATGACCTGCTCGAAGACCTGACGCGTCGTATGGACGGGGCCATCGAGAGCCTGCGTCGTGACCTGTCCGGCCTGCGCTCGGGCCGCGCCAGCCCGAACCTGCTCGAGCCGGTGCGTGTCGAGGCGTATGGGAGTGAGGTGCCGCTCGCGCAGGTCGGTTCCGTGGCGGTTCCCGAGGCGCGGATGCTGACCGTATCCGTCTGGGATCGCGGCCTCGTGGGTGCCGTCGAGCGCGCTATTCGCGACGCGGGCCTGGGTCTCAATCCAGCGGCTGATGGCCAGACCGTGCGCGTGCCAATTCCCCAGTTAACGGAAGAGCGTCGCAACGAGCTCGCACGTGCGGCCGGTCGCTATGCTGAAAACGGCAAGATCGCGGTGCGTAATGTGCGCCGTGACGGCATGGACCAGATCAAGACGCACGAAAAAAAGAGCGAGATCAGCCAGGATGATATGAAAGTCTGGTCCGAAGGTGTGCAGAAGCTCACCGACCAGTATGTCAAAAAGGTTGACGACATGCTCGCGGACAAGGAACGCGAGATCAAGCAGGTCTGACCCGGCTCCGTGTCGTCCTCACGCCTCTCTTCCCGTCCGGTTGTCGAAATGGCACCTGCTGCCGTGCCACGTCATGTTGCTGTGATCATGGACGGCAACGGGCGCTGGGCGAAGGCGCGGGGCAAGCCCGTTGTCATGGGGCATCGCGCCGGCGCCGAGGCGGTGCGTCGCTGCGTCAAGGCGGCACTGAGCACGGGCATACGCTTTCTGACTCTCTATGCCTTTTCCTCAGAGAACTGGAAGCGCAACACGGGAGAGGTGGCCGACCTCACCTCCCTGCTGCGCTTTTATCTGCGCCACAAGGTTGCGGAACTGCACGAGCAGAACGTGCGTCTCGAATTCATCGGCGATCTGACGCGGTTCGATGACGGGTTGTGTGCGGAGATCGACCGGGCCCGTACCCTCACGGCGCGGAACGGGCGCATGACGCTCATCCTCGCTCTGTCCTATGGTGCCCGACAGGATATGGTCATGGCAGCCAGAAGGCTGGCCGAGGCGGCGATGCGTGGAGAAATCGACCCTGCCAGAGTGACGGAGGAAGAGTTCGGAGATCTGTTGCAGACTTCGGCTTTTCCTGACCCTGATCTGATCGTGCGGACGAGTGGCGAGCAGCGCCTGTCCAATTTCCTGCTTTGGGAATCGGCCTATACGGAACTCGCTTTCGTTGATGTGTTGTGGCCCGATTTTGATGAGTCCCATTTTGCGGCATTGATCGCCGATTATGCCGGGCGGGAGCGCCGCTTCGGCAAGCGTCCTGACCCGGATGGCGCCCTGTGACCAGCAAGTCACCCAATCCGCGCTGGTCGGACCTCAGGCTGCGTCTCGTTTCCGCTGCGGTCATCGTGCCGATCGCGTTGGCCTGTATACTGGCCGGAGGGTTGGTCTATCGGGTCATGGTTCTGCTGGTCAGCATCGGTCTTGTCTATGAGGGCATCCCCATGGCGGGGCTAAGCTGGAGCCGCAATGCACCGGGCCGCTGGCGGCTGGGGCTGTTGCTCGTCTGGCCGGTGATTTCCCTCCTGGCCGCGATGAAGGGTGAATGGCGCGCTGCCCTCGCTCTTCCCCTGTTGGCGGGTATATTCGGGCGTGCACAATGGCTCTGCGTTGCGGTGGCAAGCATGGGCGGTCTGTCGCTGCTATGGCTGCGCGAGCAGCCGCCTGCGGACTGGTTGCCTGTACTTTTCGTCATCCTCGTAGTGATCGCGAGTGATAGCGGGGCCTATATTGCCGGACGGATCTTCGGGGGAGCGAAACTTGCGCCAAGTATCTCGCCGGGCAAAACGCGCTCGGGCGCGGTCGGCGGGCTGATTGCTGCAGGCCTTGCTGGCTTGTTCGTGGCGTGGGGCTCCGGGCATGGCGCGCTTACTTTGGGCGCTTTCTGGGGCGTGGTACTAGGATGCGTTGCGCAGACGGGTGATCTGGCGGAAAGCGCTGCCAAACGTCGCGTGGGGATCAAGGATTCCGGTTGGCTCATACCAGGGCATGGTGGTTTGCTCGATCGGTTTGACGGGCTCCTGGCTGCGGCGCCGCTCGCCGCTCTGATTTCTCTCGCTGTTCCCGGCCGTGTGTTCTGGTCCGCATCGCTTGTGGATTGCGCGCATGCGCTTACGCGACCCTTCTTTCTTTCCTAACACGACTCTTTTTTGTTGATCTGGAGTATCCTGGGATCATGACCTCCTCTCCCCGCAGCATTACCGTTCTCGGCAGCACTGGCAGTATCGGCTGCTCGACGATCGATCTTCTGCTGGCCGAGCCGACGCGATTCCAGGTTCGTGCGCTTGTCGGTGGCCGCAACGTCGCGCTTCTGGCCGAACAGGCACGCTCGCTGCGCGCTGAACTCGCTGTCATCAACGATGAGACGCTGCTGGGCGAACTCAAGGCGCGCCTGCACGGGAGCAATGTTCGAGTGGCCGGCGGGCGTCAGGCGGTGATCGAGGCGGCCGGTATGGAGGCCGACTGGACCATGGCCGCCATCACAGGTGCCGCCGGATTGGAGCCGACTCTGGCCGCCACGCGCAATGGCCGGTCGATTGCCTTGGCCAATAAGGAAGCGCTGGTCAGTGCGGGCGATGTCATGTTGCGCGAGGTCGCCGCTGCTGGCGCGACCCTACTGCCCGTAGATTCCGAACATAACGCGATCTTCCAGAGCCTGACAGGAAGCCCCATCGAGAGCGTCGAGAAGATCATTCTCACGGCCTCGGGCGGCCCTTTCCGCTGCGCCTCTATAGAAACCATGCGCGCGGCGACGCCAGAGCACGCGCTCAAGCATCCTACCTGGAGCATGGGTGCCAAGATTACCATTGATTCGGCCTCTATGGCCAATAAGGGTCTTGAAGTGATCGAGGCGGCTCGAATTTTCGGCCTGACGAATGATCAGATCGACGTGCTGATCCATCCGCAATCTGCTGTTCATGGTCTCGTGCAGTTCCGGGATGGCAGCCTCATCGCGCAGATGGGCGCGCCTGACATGCGCGTGCCGATTGCCAGCACGCTGGCCTGGCCCGATCGCATGCAGACCAATTCCCCGCGCCTTGATCTGGCCGCGTTGGCGCGCCTGGATTTCGAGGCGCCGGACGAGGTGAGATTCCCCGCGCTCCGCCTCGCGCGTGAGGCACTTTGCGCCGGTGCGGCCTCGCCCACGATCTTCTCGGCTGCCAATGAAATTGCCGTCGAGGCTTTCCTGAACCGCCGTATCGGCTTTCTCGGGATTGGCGACACGATCGCCTATGCCATGGACAAGCTCGGAGCGCCTGCGCTCGATACGCTGGATGATGTCCTCCACTGGGATGGTGAGGCGCGTCGCGTCGCCGAGATTTTCGTCGCGCGTGAGCGCAGCAATTCCCAGAACAGCGCGGAGACACTTCATGCATGAATTTGCAGTGACGATTCTTGCCTTCGCCCTCATCTTGGGCGTGCTCGTATTCGTGCATGAGATGGGCCATTACCTGGCGGCTCGCTGGCGCGGGGTGAAGGTTGATACATTCTCCATAGGGTTCGGTCCGGCGCTTTACCGCTGGCATGACCGAACCGGAACGGAGTGGCGCGTTGCCGCCATCCCGCTGGGGGGCTACGTCAAGCCGCACGGGTTCGAAGACCCCGAGGACGCGACCCCAGAGCAAAAGGCTTCCTGGGTTTCTGGCCAGACCTTTCATGACAAGCCGGTTGGCTCTCGAATGCTGGTCATCGTCATGGGGCCGGTATTCAACTTCATCTTTGCGATCCTGCTCTTCACCGTGCTCTACGTGTCAGTCGGTAAGCCGGAGATGAAGAATGAGATCGCGCAGGTCGTGCCGCACAGCGCCGCCGAGCGTGCCGGTTTGCAGAAGGGCGATATCATCACCCGGCTCGGGACGCTTGAGGTATTCAATTTCGCCGATATCCAGGCCCATGCGGTAAAGATGCCCGGCGAGCAGACCACGCTGGGCATTCAGCGCGGATCCCAGACGCTGAACCTGCCCATCACGCTTGATCGCGTGCCAGGCAGGAAGGGTGCGGCGGATACGGGCAGCATCGGCGTCATGGCGGAACTTGTTCCAGGCAAGCCCATGAGCGTCGGTCACGCTGTGACGGCCGGTCTTCATGAGACGTGGGCCGTGTCCGTCCAGACGCTCCAGGGCGTGTGGCAGATCGTCACGGGTCACCGCAGCGCCAAGGAACTGGGCGGTACGATCCGTATCGCACAGCTTTCGGGGCAGGTGGCGCATTACGGGCTTGCGAGCATCCTCTCTTTCATGGCGCTGCTCTCGATCAATCTGGGATTGATCAATCTTTTTCCGATTCCCCTGCTCGACGGGGGGCGGCTGGTTTTTTATGTGGCCGAGGCCGTGCGCGGAAAGCCGGTGTCACGTCGCGTGCAGGAAGTCAGCTATCAGGCGGGCTTCGCAATTATTGCGGCTCTGTTCCTGTTCTCGACCTTCAACGATCTCTCGAATCTCGGTCTGTTCCGCTAGGAAAACGCTCCACCCTCCACTATTTGACACAGAGTGTTACGACACTTCATACGGTGGGGCGCTTGCCTCGAGGGGCATAAGTCGGATACGTCCGATCTGTATGAGCGAAGTCTGGGGCTCTGGCTTCGTTGCGCAAATTTAAATTGTCTGAAATAAACCTTCACGTCGGGTTGATGAAGTTAAGGAACGTCCGTCTTGTCAGGTAAACGTCTCGTTCTCCTTGCTTCGGTCTGCATACTCCCTGTTTGGGCAGGGAAGGCCGAGGCTCAGAAGACCCGCCGTCCGTCTCATCATCACGCCGCCGAGCAGCGTCCCGGCAATGGCCAGGTGATCGAGGCGATTGATGTGAAGGGCAATACCCGCATCGAAACCAGTACCGTGCTGTCCTACATGGTGGTGCAGCCGGGTGACCGTTTCAATCAGGACGATCTCGATCGGTCCCTCAAGACGCTCTACGCGACCGGTTTGTTCAAGGACGTCACGATGCGCCGCTCGGGCGGCACACTCGTGGTTGATCTGGTGGAAAACCCGATCGTCAACCGTATCGCCTTTGAAGGCAATCATGCGGTCAAGGACGAGGATCTGCGCAAGGAAATCAGCATGCGTCCGCGTGCTGTCTTCTCGTCGCAGGCTGCCGCCGCGGACCGCCAGAAACTGCTCGACCTTTACGCATCCAAGGCACGTTTTGGCGCAACGGTAACGCCGCAGATCATCAAATTGTCTCATAACCGCGTCGATGTGATCTTCAAGATCAACGAAGCGCGCCAGACCCTGATCAACAAGGTCGTGTTTGTAGGCAACAAGGCGTTCAGTGAAGCCCGTCTGGCCTCGGTCATCTCGTCAAAAGAAACGGAATGGTACCGCTTCTTCTCGTCTTCCGACGAGTACAACCCCGAGCGCGTGAAATACGATGCAGAATTGCTGCGCCGCTTCTACCTGCATAATGGTTATGTGGACTTCCACATGATCAACGCGACGGGTGAACTTTCCGCCGACCGCAAGAATTTCATTATCACCTTCACCGTTGATGAAGGCCCGCGCTATCGCATTGGCAAGATGGATGTGCGCTCGAGCCTGCGTCACGTCGAGGCAAAGGATCTCAAGCAGTATATCGATCTGTTTCCACATCAGTGGTATGACGGTACAGCGATCCAGAACAATGTGACCGGCATGCAGGAGCGCCTGCAGGCGACAGGCCATCCCTTCGCGATGGTCCGTTCGGAAATCGCGCGTAACCCCGAAAAACACATTGTCGACCTGCTGTTCGATGTGAATGAGGGGCCGCATGTTTATGTCGAGCGCATCGACATCAACGGGAACACAGTCACGAAGGACAAGGTCATCCGTCGGGCGCTGCCAATGGCAGAGGGCGACCCGTACACCCCGTTTGATCGCAAATACTCGAAGGCGGCGCTTCAGGATCTCGGCTATTTCAGCACGGTTTCCGTGGACCAGACACAGGGTTCAGCCCCGGACAAGGTGAACGTCTCCGCCAATGTGGTCGAGAAGCCGACGGGCGAATTCTCTCTGGGCGGTGGCTACTCGACCGACGTGGGTATCCTGGGTAACGGCTCGGTCAAGCAGCACAACCTTCTGGGTACGGGCATGGATGCCGGTATTTCCGGAACGGTGGCGTATTATCAGAAGCAGGTCGATCTCTCATTGACCGATCCTTACTTCCTGAACCGTAACATCGTGGCCGGTATCGATATCTTCGGTATCGAGAATAATTACCAGACGTATCAGTCCTATAAGGAAGGGCGTTATGGTGCGACGCTGCGTATGGGGTATTCGTACAATAACTACCTCTCGCAGTCCTGGAGCTACTCGCTGATCGATCGCCGCGTTGGAAATATCTTCAGCCAGAGCGACATAGCGAGCTATGGCTATGCCTATGTACCGTCCTATTACGTTCAGGACTCCGCCGGCTGGTCGCTGCTTTCGCAGCTGAGCACCACCCTGACCTATGATCGCCGCGACAACCGTATGCGTCCGCGAAAGGGTTATGTACTGAACCTGAGCGGTGATTTCGCCGGTATTGGCGGTGATGTGAAGTATCTGCGCGCCAAGTTCGATGGCCAGTACTACGTCCCGCTCGACTCGGTCACGGGTAATCATGACTGGGGTCTGCAGTTCAAGGGCGGCGTCGGCTATATGGGCGACTGGTCCAAGAGCAGCAATGTAAGCATCATCGATAACTTCTATCTCGGTGGTGAAAACCTGCGCGGCTTCCTCCAGGGCGGTGCGGGTCCGCGTTCGGGTCATATCAACGAGACGACCCCGCAGCCGGGTCAGGAAGATCTGATCGGTGGCCGATTCATCTATACGGCTTCAGCGCAGTTGAACTTCCCGCTGCCGATGGGTGAGGATGTCGGTATATCGGGGCGCTACTTCGTCGATGCCGGTAGCCTTGCGGGGCTGCGCGTCAAGCATCTCTATACGAACGCGGCCACAGACGGGTCTCGGTTCACCCCTGTCACCGGTGATACGCTGACGCCGCGTGTCACGACGGGTCTCGGTATTTCCTGGAAGAGCCCGTTCGGTCTGGTCAATATCGATGCCGCCGTGCCGATCCGCAAATCGCGTAACGACCGTCTCTACCCGATCCGTTTCGGCTTCGGCCAGCAATTCTAATCTCAGCCTTACCGCCTTGCCCCGTTACCCTGCATATCTGATCTCCCCATACAGGGAGGTTCCGTGCAGGGGAGGGTCGTCAACCCGGTCTTGAACAGAGGTTTCCATGTCTTTCTTCTCGGCAGCCCGTTTCATGGCTGCTTCGGCTTTGCTCGCTTCCGTCAGCCTCCCGAGCCTGGCTGAGGCGCAGTCCGCCCCGAATTCCTCCGGCAACGGAGGCTGGTTCGTCCCCAAGACTGCCCAGCCCACAGCAGCGCCCGCCCCCCATCCGGTTCGTCGCGTTCCGGTCGCGCAGCAGCCCATGGCGCAGGAAGCCGACGAGCCGATGCAGCAGCCGGAAACACCGCCCGTTCTGCCGCAGCCGCCTATTCCTGACTCGCCTGACTTGCCCAAGGGCGCACCGCCACCGGCAGCCCTGCTTGGCGTGATCAGCATTCCGACGGTCATGCGCCTGTCCAGCGCCGCCGCCGAAGCGCAGCGCGTGCTCGGCGAGCGTCGTGACAAGCTCGCTGCGGCTGCGCAGAAGGAACAGGCCGGCTGGCGCGCTGAGCAGCAGAAGCTGCAGGAGAGCGCCCGTACGCTGACATCCGAGCAGATCCAGCTGCGTGAGCGGCATCTGCAGGAGCGTCGCGCCAAGGCTCAGCGCGATTTCGCCAATCGGGCGCGCATCATTCAGGAAGCGGCGAATGTGTCGCTCAACCAGATCGAGCGTGAACTGGTGCGTATCGTACGCCAAGTTGCCGCCTCGCACAGCATGAACCTTGTTCTGCATAGCGAGCAGGTCGCCCTGCACGTCGATGGTCAGGATATCACGGAAGAGACGGCAAAGGTCCTGAACAAGGTTCTGCCGCATGTCTTCATTCCAGCCGAAGACGTCGACCCCGAAGTTCTGGCCAAGTCCGGCAAGATGCCCACAACGGCGGACGAGGACACGACCTCCCAGGTCGGGCCCGGACCTGCAGCTCAGCCTGCCCCGGCACAGCCCGCCGAAGCGCCTGCCTCGATCCTTCGGAAGCACTGATCTGTCATGAGCCTGTCTCTCCCTGATGCTCTCCCCGGCGATCCCCGGTTTTTTTATCGTGAGGGCCCGCTTACGGTAGGCGCATTGGCCGAATGTGCCGAGGCGGAGATCGTCGGGCAGGAAGGGGCAGGGGACATCGTGCTGCGTGGCGTGGCACCCTTGCAGGCGGCCACACCGCAGGAAATTAGCTTTCTCGATAATCGCCGTTACCTGCCCCTCCTCGCCGAAACACGAGCAGGCGCGGTTATTCTCGGTCCAGCCTTCAAGGACAAGCTTCCCGAGGGCGTGGTCGGTCTCGTCAGCAAGAGCCCCTATCTCGCCTGGGCGCGTATCGCCGCCCGGTTCCACCCGGTATCGCCTGCAAGGCCAGGCATCCATCCTACGGCGCTTGTGGACGAGACGGCGGTAATTGGTGAGGGTGTGGAAATCGGGGCCTTCGTGACGATCGGCGCCCATGCCGAGATCGGCGCCCATACCGTGCTCGCGCCTCATGCCGCGATCGGTGAGGGCGTGATATTGGGAACCCATAATCGTATTGGCACCCATGTCTCGGTCTCGCACGCCATTCTGGGTGATCGCGTGACGCTCTATCCCGGTGCGCGGATTGGTCAGGATGGGTTCGGCTTTGCGGTCGGACCTGCCGGTTTCGAGACCGTGCCACAACTCGGCCGCGTCGTGCTCGGACATGATGTCGAGATTGGTGCGAATTCCACGATCGACCGCGGCTCGATGCGCGATACGCTGATCGGTGCGGGGACGCGTATCGATAACCTTGTCCAGATCGGGCATAATGCCCAGTTGGGCCGATGCTGTATCGTCGTTTCCCAGGCGGGGATCTCTGGCTCCACGGAGCTGGGGGATTTTGTGACCATCGCGGCGCAGGCCGGGCTGATTGGTCATATCAAGATCGGAGAAAAGGCGCGTATCGGCGCGCAATGTGGCGTTATGTCCGATGTTGAGGCTGGCGCGGATGTGATTGGTAGCCCGGCCATGCCTTTCAGAGAGTTCTTCCGCAATGTCGCTTTTCTGCGGCGCCTGGCCAAAAAGGACGGCAAGGCCGAAGGGTGAGCCTCTCCCCGCAGGCTGTGGTCACGACTACAGAGTTTTGCTAGAAGCGGGCGGACACGTTAAACCTGCCGTCATGTATGGTGACGGATGAGGGAGCCGATGTGATCGGCCTCGCTCAGGAACAAGAAGTGAGCAGAAAATTGGACGCCTCTGCGGAAGAGAAGAACAAGGAAGTGACAGCGCCGACTGATGCGGTTGATATCGAGGCGATCGATATCATGAAGATCATGTCGGCCATCCCGCATCGCTACCCTTTCCTGATGATCGACAAGATGATCGACATCAAGCTTGGTGAATCGGCGACCGGCATTAAGAATGTCACCATCAACGAGCCTTTCTTCACCGGGCATTTTCCGGCGCAGCCGGTCATGCCGGGCGTGCTCATCGTCGAGGCCATGGCCCAGACGGCCGCCACGCTCGTGGTGCTGACATTGGGTGAGGCCTTTGAGGGCAAGCTCGTCTATTTCATGACGATCGAGGGCGCCAAGTTCCGTCGCCCTGTCGGCCCTGGTGATCAGCTGCACATCACGGTCGTCAAGGAGCGCGCACGTGCAAATGTCTGGCGCTTCAAGGGTGTGGCACGCGTTGATGGCGTGTCGGTTGCCGAGGCAACCTTCAGCGCCATGATCATGGGTTAAAAACAGCTTCGTGGATCGTTCCGTGTCAAAATGGCCCAGCACTGTCAGCATACACCCGAGTGCCCTTGTCGCCCCTGAGGCGACTTTGGGCGAGAATGTCATTATCGGACCCTGGTGCTCGGTCGGTCCCGATGTTTCCCTCGGTGAAGGCACTAGGCTTCATGCCAATGTAATCATCGACGGGATTACCGAAATCGGTGCCCATGTCGAGATCTTCCCTTTCGTCACGGTCGGCCTTGCGCCGCAGGACCTCAAATATCGGGGCGAGCCCACGCGTTGCGTGGTTGGCGCCCATACGGTCATCCGCGAGAACGTCACCATTCATCGCGGAACGGCACAGGGCACTGCTCTGACGCGCGTCGGGGCGCATTGTCTGATCATGGCCAATGCCCACGTTGCCCATGACTGCGTCATTGGCGATGGCGTGATCATCGTGAACAACGTCGTCATGGGTGGGCATGTTGAGATCGGTGACGGTGCCCGCATCATGGGCGCCGCGGCATTGCATCAATTCGTTCGCATTGGTCGAGGCGCGCTTGTCGGCGGTGTTTGCGGCGTCGAAGCCGATGTGATTCCCTATGGAAGCGTTCTTGGCAACCGCGCGCGTCTGGTGGGTCTGCACTGGATCTGGCTGCGTCGTCAGGGCGTGAGCGCCGAGGAGATCCAGCAGATGCGCCGGGCTTTCCGTGTGCTTTATCCGCGGACTGGCCGCAATGAGGGGGTTCTCGAGTCCCGCCTCGCCTTGGTCAAGCGCGACTTCGCGGGGAATGCCCGCGTCCAGGAAATCATCGGCTTCATGGAAGCGGAGAGTCGGCGCGGTCTGGTACGCGCCGCAAGCCCGTCGCAGCTCTCGGCTGACACAGAGGGCGTTTAAGCGTGTCCCCTGTCGGTATTCTGGCAGGGGGCGGCCCGCTTCCTTTCCAGGTTGCGGCAGCGGTGCGCGATCAGGGGGGCGAGGTCTTCATTGTCGGGTTTCAGGACTTTGTCGACCAGGCCCAGATCGCTCACTGGCCGCATAGGATCATCCGTCTCGCGGCTGCCGGTGAGATTCTCTCCTCACTGCGAGACGCCGGATGCCGCGATATCGTCCTGATCGGACCGGTGCGTCGTCCTGCCCTGCGTGATCTACGCCCCGATGCCGAGGGCGCCCGGCTTCTGGCGCGCGTCGGACGTGCTCTCTTCTCAGGGGATGACGGTCTCCTCGGAGCTCTGGTGCGCATATTCGGCGAAGAGGGCTTCCGGGTGAGGGGAGCCCATGAGTTTCTGACGCGCTCTCTCGGACGCCCCGGACCACAGGGCAGCATCCATCCCGACGCCCAGGCCCGCGCAGATATGAAACGGGGTATCGCAGTGGTGCGTGGCCTGGGTGCACTCGATATCGGTCAGGGGTGCGTGGTGCAGGATAATCTTGTTCTGGCGGTCGAGGCGATCGAGGGGACGGATGCGATGCTGGCCCGCGTGGCCCGTTTGCGTCAGCCCGGACCGGGCGGTGTTCTGGTCAAGATGCTCAAGCCGGGTCAGGAAAAGCGCGCGGACATGCCCACTATTGGCCCCCAGACCGTCAGAAACGCTGCCGAGGCAGGTTTACGCGGAATCGCCTTTGAAACCGGGGGGACACTTCTGACCGATCCGGCAGCCTGCGAGGCAACCGCCGACCAGTCCGGATTGTTTCTCTATGGTCTGAGCAGCGCCGATTGGCAGGACGTTGACTGACCTCTGACCCTATCGTTTTTCGGAGAAAACTCATGGCAAGCTATCTGCACACGATGGTTCGCGTTCGCGACCTCGACAAGAGTGTCGCCTTCTACAAGGTGCTCGGCATGCGCGAGATCCGTCGCCGTGAAGTGCCCGACGGGCGCTACACGCTCGTCTATATGGGCTTCAATGATAATGCCCATGGCGAGGCCGAAATCGAACTGACCTATAACTGGGATCAGGAAGGTCCTTACGAAATCGGCAGCGGTTTCGGTCATTTCGCGGTTGGCGTTCCCGATGCCGCTCGTACGGTCGAGACGATCCGCAGCGCCGGGGGCAAGGTGACGCGAGAGGCGGGGCCGGTAAAATTCGGCACCACGATCATTGCTTTCGTGGAAGACCCCGATGGCTACAAGATCGAGATCATTCAGAAAGACACATTCTGACCGAGACTTGAAACCCCGCTCCTGCTACTGGCAGGAGCGGGCTCTCTCAGGAAAGCAGCGTGCTCAGCCACCCTGCTTCGACCGCTTAAGGCGTTCGGTTGCCTTGTCCAGCGCCGATATGATTGCCGTTGCATGACGCCGGACTGTCTCATCCTTGCTCGTGCTCAGCATGTCAGCGGCCAGAAGGGCAGTCGCCAGGTCGTTGCGCAGGGCGTGACGCAGGGTCTTCAGTCTCATTTCTGCATCGGAAAGCGACACGTCATCACGTGACGTCATGGCTGGACTCCTTGATTTGATTGACAGCGCAGTTCCGGGCCCGTAAAAGCCCGCGCACAGAGGAAGATGGCGTCAGCCTTGTGTCGTCTTCTTGTCGGGGTGAGGCTTGCGTGCTCCACCATCATTCATTGTCTGAGGAATGACGCCATGAAGCGTACATATCAACCGTCCAAGCTCGTCCGCAAGCGTCGTCACGGCTTCCGTGCCCGCATGGAAACCGTTGGTGGCCGTCGCGTCATCAACAACCGTCGCGCCAAGGGCCGCAAGAAGCTTTCGGCCTGATTCCGATTTGACGGGCCTGCCTCAGAAGCTCCGGAAGAGACCCGAGTTCCTTCGGATCGCCAGCCGGGGGCGCAAGGTAGCGACTTCAGGTCTCGTGCTTCAGGTGCTGAAGACCGAAGAAGACGCTCCGGCCCGTGTCGGCTATACCGTGACCAAAAAAGTCGGGAACGCTGTCGTGCGTAACCGCACCCGCCGCCGCCTTCGGGCGGCGTTGGCACATGTGGCGCATGAGACTGAGTTGAACGCTGTTGATCTGGTTCTGATCGGGCGCGATTCGACCCGGGGTCGCCCTTTCGACAAGCTGATCGCCGATTTGCAGCACGCCCTGAAGAAAGGGCAGGCTCTGTGATCGGCCTGGGCAGAAAGCTCGTTCTTTCCTGCCTTCTCACGCTGTTGTACCTATATCGGCGATATATCAGTCCCCAGCTTGGTACGAATTGTCGCTTCCACCCTTCCTGCAGCGCCTACGCGCAGGAAGCCTTGCAGCGACATGGGGTATTGAGGGGGCTGTGGTTTACGCTGCGCCGTGTGCTGCGTTGCCATCCCTATTGCAGTGGGGGCTACGACCCTGTGCCCTGAGGTCAGAAAACGCGTTATTCTGCCTCGCCCTATTGTTTTGTGGCCGAAATTCGGTCACTTCAACGGCTGCACTCGTGGCTCGCCGCTCAAGGCGGCGCCTTATTGTTTCATCCTCATGGAAAGACCGGCATTCGGCTGATGGATATCAAGCGCATCCTCGTGGCAACCAGTCTCTCGGCCGCGATCTTGATCGGTTTCGATTATTTCGTGCCCCAGCACGCTAAGAAAGACGCCGAGACCCAGACCACCGAGCAGACAAAGGGCAAGACGCCCGAGGCAGGCAAGGTCTCGCCCTTGCCTGTGGCCGCACCCGGTGGCGCGCCAGCCAATGGAGCAGCGGTTCCAAGCGGACCGGCCGGGCGTATCGCCATTGAGGGGCCGGATGCCACGGGATCTTTCAGCCTGCGCGGCGCGCGTTTCGATAATCTGGTGCTGACGCATTATTTCGAGACACTCGACAAGAATTCGCCGCTGGTACGTTTGCTTGAGACCCAGGAAGGCCCTCAGCCGAGCTTCGTCGAGTTGGGCTGGCAGGCTCCGGCCGGCTCGACCATCAAGCTGCCTGACGCGGATACCGACTGGTCGAGCGACGACAAGACGCTCTCCCCCGACCATCCCGTGTCCATGCAATGGGACAATGGCCAGGGGCTGCTTTTCCGAATCCAGATCAAGCTCGACCGGCGCTACCTGTTTGCAATCACCCAGAGTGTCGAGAACAAGGCGGGTGCTCCGGTCGCCCTGACACCCTTTCAGCGTGTCGAGCGTGATTACAAGCCGGTCGAAACCGGTGGCATGATCGTGCAGGAAGGTCCGCTATCGGTCACGAATGACCGACTGGATGAGGAATCCTACAAGACCATGCGCAAGGGCGCGGCCAAACCGGATAATACGGCGTGGTCGGCAGATGGCGTAGGCGGCTGGGCCGGTATTACCGATAAATACTGGCTGACAGCCGTCATTCCCGACCAGAAAGCGGGCGTAACGGTACGCTATCGCTTTGTGCCGAATGCCAAGGAGGGGTCATACATCGTCGACACGCTTGCAAGCCAGCCGATCCAGATCGCGCCGGGCTCGAGCGTTGCCACGACAAGCATGGTCTTCGCCGGTGCGAAGGAGGTCAATCTCCTCGATCAGTATACCGACGATCTGCATATTCCCTATTTCTACAAGGCGGTGGATTTTGGCTGGTTTGCGTTCCTGACGCGCCCGATGTTCCATGTGCTGCACTGGCTCTACAGTCATGTCGGCAATTTCGGCATCGCGCTGCTGATCATGACGCTGATCATCAAGCTCATCCTGTACCCGCTGGCCACAAAATCCTTTGCGTCCATGGCGCGTATGCGCACGCTTGCGCCACGCATCCAGTCCATTCGCGAGCATAACAAGGGCGACCAGCTGGCCCAGAACCAGCAGATCATGGCGCTCTACAAGGAAGAGGGCGTGAACCCGGCCGGTGGCTGTTTGCCTCTGCTGGTTCAGGCGCCTGTCGCGTTCTGTCTGTACAAGGTGCTGAACATCACCATCGAGATGCGTCACGCACCCTTTTATGGCTGGATCCGCGATCTCTCCGCGCCCGATCCGACCACACTCTTCAACCTGTTCGGTCTTCTGCCCTTCAGCACGGGTTTCATGCCTGAAATGCTGCATGTAGGCGTCTGGCCCATTCTCTTCGGTATCACCATCTGGCTGATGCAGCGTCAGAGTATGGTCAGCATGGACCCCGCCCAGCAGAAGATCATGCAGTTCATGCCGATCATCTACACCGTCTTCCTGGGGCGTCTCTCGGCGGGTATCGTGATCTATTACACCTGGAACAATATCCTCAGCTATGGTCAGCAGAAGCTGATCCAGATGCAGATCGATCGTGGCCAGAAGAAAGGCGGAAAGGCCGTCAGCAAGTCGTGAGCCAGAAAGAAGATCCGACTGTTTTCACGGAAGAGCAGGTTGAAGAGGGACGCCTGCTCTTCGCGTCAGAATGCGAGTTCTTCTTTGGCGCGCAGAAGCTTGAGCAATTGCCGCCGCTCGCCGGGCCCGAAGTTGCTTTCGCGGGACGCTCCAATGTCGGCAAGTCCAGCCTGATCAATGCACTTACGGGGCGCAACAGGCTTGCCCGTGCGTCATCCGAACCCGGACGCACGAAGCAGCTCAACTTCTTCAATCTCGGTGGACGCCTCGCACTGGTCGACATGCCGGGCTACGGCTTCGCCAAGGCGGCGAAATCGGTCAAGGAAGAATGGCAGACAATGATGTTTGCCTATCTGCGCGGCCGCCCGACGCTCACGCGCGTCTTTCTGCTGCTGGATTCCCGTATCGAGCTGAAGCAGGCAGATCGCGACGTGATGGAGATGCTTGATCGCGCCGCTGTGCTGTTTCAGGTGGTGCTGACGAAGGCGGATTCGGTAGGGCCAAACAAGCTCAAGGCGAAGATCGCCGAGGTTGAGAGCGTGTTGTCAAAACATGCGGCCGCCTATCCGCATATTGCCACGACCAGCAGCGAAACCGGGCTGGGTATCGAGACATTGCGCGCCGAAATTGCCCGGCTCATTGCCGGATCGATCGGGGAAGGGGAGCAAGGGTGAAGAAGGACACATCGGAGCTGACGCTCCCTGACACGCATGATGAAGGCCAGCAGCAGGCCGCCCTGCTTGCAAGCGCCCTGCCTTTTCTGCGCCGCTATGCCGGTGATACGATCGTCGTGAAATATGGCGGTAATGCCATGAGCAAGGATCACCTATCGAGCGCCTTTGGCCGTGATATTGCGCTTCTCAAGCTCGTGGGGATCAATCCCATCGTCGTGCACGGTGGCGGGCCGCAGATCAGCGCGATGCTCAAGCGTCTTGCGATCGACTCCCGCTTCGTCGACGGGCTGCGTGTGACCGATCAGGCCGCAATCGACGTGATCGAGATGGTACTCTCCGGCAGCGTCAATAAACAGGTGGCTGATCTGATCAATCGTGCAGGCGCGCTCGCTGTCGGTATCTCCGGCAAGGATGGCGGGCTCCTGCAGGCGCGCAAGCTGATGCATCGCAGCCGGGACTCCCGCTCGGGTGAGGAAGCCCTTCAAGATCTCGGTTTCGTCGGGGAGCCCGTCAAGATCGACCCGCGTGTCCTGTTCTCGCTGCTCGGCTCCGGCCTTATTCCGGTCATCGCCCCCGTCGGGGTCGGCGAGAAGGGCGAGACCTATAACATCAATGCCGATACGGCGGCGGGTGCCATTGCAGGAAGCGTAAATGCCTCGCGCCTGCTCATGCTGACCGATGTCGCAGGGGTGCTCGATGAAAATGGCGTCCTGATTCCTGAACTGACGGCCGAGGAAGCGCAGCGCCGTATTGCTGACGGGTCGATTTCAGGGGGCATGATCCCGAAGGTTGAAACCTGCCTCGCCGCCGTCAAGGCAGGCGCACGGGCCGCAGTCATCATGGATGGCCGTATTCCCCATGCCTGCCTGCTTGAGCTTTTCACAAGCAAGGGCTCCGGCACGCTGATCCGAGCCTCGTAACCGAGGCCTCCATTCGCAGGCTAAGGCCTGCGAATGGAGGAATACCAAATCCGGGCGCCTCTGGCGCAACGCTCAGGCGTTTTCGTGAGCGAAATACCAGTCCATGTTTTCTTCATGAGCGATCGAGAGCGCCAGTCTGGCGCGCTCGAAGAATGTCTCCAGCGTGTCATGGGACTGAGGCTCGCGGGTAACGAGCCCGATCTTGACCGAGACCAGGGGATTGGATCCCGCCGAGCACATATAGCGACGTTTGCAGATCAGTTCTGCCCGCTCGACCGAGGCAAACCGATCCCCCCCGTCCAGCCATAGAATATAGGACTCACGATCCAGTTGACCGATCAGATCGGTTGGCCTGATGGCGCGTTGCAGAAAATTGATGGCATCGCGTACATGCGCGATCTGCTCGACGGCCTCTTCCGCGGCCCCGGCCCCGTGCTGGGCCTGAAGCAGACCGGAAAAACTCACCAGCATCAGCGTCGCGGGCAGGTTCTCATGGTCAAGGCGTGCAAAGCGTCGTTCGACCCGGTCCTTGAAGAGCGACCAGACGGGGAGGTGGGTCAGGGGATCGAAGGGCAGCGCACGCAGGAGCACGCGATAGCGATGATCGACCTCGATCATGGCCGCAGCCGTCCGCACCAGCGTGCCTATGACGCGCTTGCACGCTTCCGCGGAATGTTTGGGGAACTGGGGGGGGAAATAGACGAATATGCCGATTTCACCCTGATGGCGGACCTCGTTGATCGCCCGCAGGCTGATATGCGTATCAATACGGTTACCGCCCATCTCGATCTGGGCTTTCTCCTGCTGGATGGGCCAGGTATGGAGAATCTTGAGCTGCGGTTCGGGGGGCGGCGGCACCTGAAGCGGACCGGAGCTGATGAGAATGCCGCGCTCGGGCTGCGTCGTTGCGCAGAACTCCTCAAACGCGCATCTGAGCCCGTCCGAAACCGAAATCGCCGATCGCAGGGTCTCCAGCAGGGAGTTCGAGAGATCCTCTTCCCATCGACGCAGCGTGGCTCGATTTCGCGTAGGCCAGTTTGTTCTGCTTCGTCCCGACAACCCCCTCATGAGCGCATGCACGGTTTTCGTCAGCAATGCGGTCATCGTGCGTTTCCTGAGAACATAAAAGAAGAGGAGTCTCGACAGGATAGGAGTGCGCTTCGCGTCGGACGGGTCCGGTGAGAGTCAGGCAGAGGATAGGGTATGAAATTTAATTACTCCTTAACGTCATCGGGATGGAAGATTCGTTGACTTCCGGAAGCGTCCTGAGCATGGTCCGCTCACCTGAGTAACCCTGTTGAAGGATGGCTGATAATGCCTGTTTCCGATCTGCGCACCGTGATCGACTCCCTGTGGGAGCGTCGTGATACGCTCAATGCTCACACGGAAGGTGAGGCGCGCGAGGCGATCGAACAGGCTCTGACATCCCTCGATGAAGGCAAGCTCCGTGTGGCCGAGCCCGGTGAAAATGGCTGGGTGGTGCATGAGTGGCTGAAAAAGGCCGTCCTGCTCTCCTTCCGTATCACCGATAGCCGTGTGGCCGAGCGCGGCTGCGGTGGGGTTCCGGGTTTCGACAAGGTGCCGCTGAAGTTCGATGGCTGGGACCAGTTCCGTTTTGCCGAGGCCGGGTTCCGTGCGGTGCCGGGCGCGATTGTCCGTCGTTCGGCCTATATCGCACCGGGCGTTGTGCTGATGCCCAGCTTCGTCAATGTCGGCGCCCGCGTCGATAGTGGCACGATGGTCGATACCTGGGCCACGGTTGGCTCCTGCGCCCAGATCGGCAAGAACGTGCATATCAGCGGCGGTGCCGGTATCGGCGGTGTGCTCGAGCCGCTTCAGGCAGCTCCCGTGATCATCGAGGATGATTGCTTCATCGGCGCGCGCTCTGAAGTGGCCGAGGGCGTGGTGGTCGAACGCGGCTCTGTACTGTCGATGGGCGTGTTCATCGGGGCTTCCACGAAGATCGTGGATCGTGCAACCGGCGAGATCTTCATGGGCCGCGTTCCGGCCTATTCTGTGGTCGTACCCGGCACACTGCCCGGTCGCACTCCTGACGCGCCGCATCTGGCCTGCGCCGTGATCGTCAAGCGCGTCGATGAGCGTACGCGTTCCAAGACCTCGATCAACGAATTGCTGCGCGACTGATCGTGTCGATCGACGTCGTTTCCCTGGCGGAGCAGCTCATCGCCTGTCGCTCCGTCACCCCGGCCGATGATGGGGCCATGGCCCTGCTGACGCGCACCCTGGCGGGGCTCGGTTTTTCTGTCGAGCGGGTCGATTCCGGCCCGGAGGGTGCCCAGACGCCCAACCTCTTTGCCAGAATGGGCGAGAGCGGTCCGCATCTGTGTTTCGCCGGTCATACGGATGTCGTCCCCCCCGGTCCGGGCTGGGTGCATGATCCGTTTGGTGCCCAGCGCGCAGGGGGCATGCTGTATGGACGGGGCGTTGCCGATATGAAGGGTGGCATTGCCGCTTTCATCGCGGCAGTATCGGCCCTTCAGGCCGACCGCCCACTCAAGGGGGTGGTCAGCCTTCTGATTACGGGAGACGAGGAAGGCCCGGCGCTGCACGGTACCAAGATTGTCCTGCCATGGATGGAGAAGAGGGGGCATATCCCCGATTTCTGCCTGCTGGGCGAGCCCACCAACCCCGATGCCTTGGGCGAGGTGATCAAGATCGGCCGACGCGGCAGCCTGAACGCGCTCATCACGGTCGATGGCGTGCAAGGCCATGTGGCTTATCCTCACCTGGCCGATAATCCGATCCATCGCCTGCTGCCGGCCCTGAGCGTTCTGACCACGCGCGTGCTGGATGAGGGTAACGCCCATTTCGCACCGTCATCGCTTCAGGTGGTGAGCGTGGATGTAGGGAATACGGCGACCAATGTGATTCCGAGCCGCGCGACCGCGCAGCTCAATATCCGCTTCAATACCGAGCATCGCGGTGAGGATCTCGTGGCGTGGATCAAAGCGGTTGTTGCCGAGCACGCCCCTGAGGGCCACGTCGAGGCGAGTATCAGCGGTGAAGCCTTTCTGACGGAGCCGGGCCCTGCGGTGCACGCGCTCGCATCGGTGGTGGCGTGTCACACCGGACGCGAGCCGCGTCTCGACACGGGTGGCGGCACGTCCGATGCCCGCTTTATCGCCGCGTATTGTCCCGTGGCGGAATTCGGTCTGGTTGGGGCGACCATGCATAAGGCGGATGAATGTGTGGCCATTGCTGATCTGCAGGCACTGACCCTGATCTATCGCGACTATCTAGAGGCATTCGGATTGTGAATTCCGGCTCTTCCAAACAGAATGAAACTCCCGCTGCGGCGGCCGCGCGTATCATGCGCGGGGTGATGCAGCTTGGCCGTGGCGACAAACAGGGTATCGACGCATTCCGCAATACGCCCGAGGCGTTGCTCGCTGCCATCGCGCCCAGTGCGGCCCTGTTTATCGTCCTTGCGCTTTCCGAGTTCGTGCAAGGCTATAATGCGGTCGAGATCACCAAAATTCTGATCTTGGTGACCGCATTGCTGACCCGCCTGGTCGTATCTCAGCTCATGGCGCGCTTCTGGTCTCGTGAGGCGGTCTGGCCGCGTTATGCCACGGCGCTTCTCTGGAGCAGCTGGCTCCCGATGGTGCTCTCCCTTATCGTGCTCTGCGTGATGCAGATCATCATGCCGGGGATGGCGACGTCGCGCTCTGCCCTCGCCGGTGTCATGATCGGCGTGGAACTCTATGAACTCTGGCTGGCCTGGTTTGTCGCTCGTGCAGGGTTGGAGATCACGGGGGGCAAGGCCGCGCTTTTGGTCGTTCTGATCAACGTTGCCGTTGCCGCGCTTTACCTGATCGCGGCTCTTTTGCCGCCGCATTACAACGCGCTGAAGGAAATCATGGGCCCTTTGCCCAAGCCGTGATGGGGCGCGTCTTCGCCTGAATGCCGCAGCAAGGTTGTCGGGTCAGACGAAGGGGTCGCTTTCATACCCGACGGCGACGAGGCAGAGACCTTCCGACGGGGCGGTCGGTCCCGCCTGACGCCGGTCGCAGGCGTCGAGCACCTCTCGCAGTCGTTCGACAGGCCATTGCCCGCTGCCGATCATCTGCAGTGATCCTGCGAGGTTACGCACCTGATGATGCAGGAATGAGCGAGCCTGCACATCGATATGCAGAGAGAGCCCTTCTCTCGTCACATCCAGAACATCGAGGGTCCGGATGGGGCTGCTCGCCTGGCAAGAGGCGGCCCGGAAGGACGAGAAATCATGCCGGCCCAGCAGGCTTTGTGCTGCCTCATGCATCAATACCTCATCGAGCGGTCGCCTCACATGCCAGACATGATCGGCATCCAGTACCGGGCGTGTCGGCCGGTTCAGGATAGTGTAGCGATAGCGGCGCCAGATCGCCGAGAACCGGGCATGCCAGCCCTCCGGCGCCGCAGCAGCAGCGAGCACGGCGACACGATGTGGCTTGAGATGGAAGCTGATCCCGTCTCGGATCTGTCGGGCGTCGAGCCTGTCCTGTTCGGGCAGGTCGAGCTGAACCACCATGGCCGAGGCATGAACCCCCGCATCGGTGCGCCCCGCAGTGGCGCTCATGACAGGCGCATCGCCAACCAGTTTGGAGGCAGCTTCTTCCAGCAATTGCTGAACGGAGAGGCCGTTCTCCTGCCTCTGCCAGCCGACCAGACCGGTCCCGTCATATTCGATCTTCAGCGCCCAGCGGCGATAGCCCGGGGCGGGGCCGTCATGAACCAAGGATCGATCCTCTGGTCACGGGCGTGCCACGCAGATAATCCGTGGCCTTCATCATTGCCTTGCCCGGACGCTGCAGAGTCAGGATCTGCAATGCCCCTTCGCCGCAGGCAATTGTCAGGGCGTCATCGAGCACCGTTCCGGGCGGGAACGGGGACGTGGCAGAAACGAGGCGTGCCTGGCCGATCTTGAGCACCACGCCATCCTGCGTGGTGAAGGCCCCGGGCCAGGGCGTGAGCCCCCGTATCTGACGGTCGATGACCACTGCTGGTTTGGACCAGTCGATGCGCCCGCTTTCGCGCGTCAGGCGCTCGGCATAGGTTACGCCGTCACCCGGCTGGGGCGTGGGGATGAACGGTCGGCGCAGGGTCTCGATCAGTAACTCTGCACCGAGATAGGAGAGACGATCATGGAGAGTGGCAGCGGTTTCATCGGGACCGAGATCGACGGCGGCTTCGGCCAACACGTCGCCCGTATCGAGCCCGGCATCCATCTGCATGATCGCGACACCGCTACGCGCGTCGCCTGCGAGCAGGGCGGACTGAATGGGGGAGGCCCCCCGCCAGCGCGGCAGCAGGCTGGCATGAATGTTCAGGCAGCCTTTTTTGGGGGCGTCGAGCATGCGTTGAGGCAGGATAAGCCCATAGGCGACCACGATGGCGATATCGGCCTCGATCGCCTCGAAAAAGGCCAGCTCTTCCTCATTATTTCTCACGCGCATGGGCGTGCGCACGACGATGTTTGCGCGCTCTGCGGCATTCTGGACCGGAGAGGCACGCAGAGCCTTGCCCCGCCCAGCCGGGCGGGGCGGCTGGGTATAGACTGCCACGATCTCGTGCCCATCGGCCCGAAGCGCCTCGAAGACCGGCACGGAGAAGTCCGGCGTCCCCATGAAGACCACGCGCATGATATCAGCGCCCTTTCTGTTCCTTGGCGAGGCGGCGCATGATCATGTTGCGCTTGAGCTTGGACAGGTGATCGACGAAGAGAATGCCGTCCAGATGATCGATCTCGTGCTGCAGGCAGGTCGCGAGGAGATCGTCCGCTTCCATCTCTTCGATAGCCCCTTCTAGCGTACGATAACGCATCCGCACGCTGACCGGGCGAATCACCTCGGCATATTGATTGGGCAGAGAGAGGCAGCCCTCCTCGCGCGCGGCAAGCTGCTCGGATTCCTCGATGATCTCAGGGTTGATCAGTACCATCGGATTGCGCTCACCCTCATCGGACACGTCGACCAGCGCAAAACGCAGTCCGAGTCCGATTTGCGGGGCGGCAAGCCCGATGCCCGGCGCCTTGTACATGGCAGAAAACATGCCGGGCAGATGGGACTTCACCAGCGCCATGTCATCCGCCGTGACCTCGCGCGCGACCGCACGCAGAACAGGCTGGGGGGCGACCAGGATCGGTGTCGGGGCGATGGACTCGACGTCCGTGAGGAAGGAGAGGGCTGTCATGATGCTGCGGATGTAACGAGTCGGTCCTGAGAAAACCAGTTCTAAAGGCGCTAACCCAGCGAAACTTCATGGGATTGCGGGTGCTCACGCGCTTGCAGCGCGCGCCAAACATGCCCATATCGGGAAAGTGATCCTGCGCCGCATTCGGGCAAGATCTCCCTTATGTCTCGCTCCTAGAGGAGGCTGCATGTCAGGCCGTCTGTTTACGTCACCCATGTTTCTCGGTTTCGACCACCTCGAGCAGATGCTCGAGCGCGCGTCCAAAACTGCTTCCGACGGCTATCCGCCCTATAACATCGAGCAGCTGAACCAGACGACGCTACGCATCACCCTTGCCGTTGCAGGGTTTGTGATGGACGATCTGCATATCACCCAAGAAGACAACCAGCTCGTGATACGCGGCCGTCAGACTGATGACAGCCAGGGTCGGGTTTTCCTTCATCGAGGTATTGCGGCACGTCAATTTCAGAAGGCCTTCGTTCTGGCCGAGAATATCGAGGTCGGGGAAGCCTGGCTGGATAACGGGCTGCTCCATATCGATCTCTTCCGACCTCAGCCGGAGGTGCGCGTCAAACGCATCGAGATCAGTGCCGGACGGCGCGAGCACCCTGTGGCACGAGCGACCCATATCGAGATGCCCAAGCCACGGCGCAGCCGCGCCATTCGCGATCTTGACGATGAATAAACCTGGATCAGGGCCTATAAGTGTTTCGGGCTGTATGGCCCTTTCGGGCGGGTTACCTGTCCGATCTGAAAGAAAGTATGCAGTATGACCAAAACCCTGCGCGATGAAGAGATGGGTGCCAAGCAGGCTCCCTTGTCCGACCTGCGGCGCATGACTCATCAGGATCTCAAGGAATTCGGGATGAGCCGCATGGCCTATGTCAAGCCGGTTGTCTATGAGGGAGAAGCCGCGTTTGCCATTCACGCGGCTGACGGAACGCCCATGGCGCTTGCAGAAGACCGGTCGAGCGCTTTTGAGGCGATCGTCGACCATGAGATGATTCCGGCCTGGGTCCACTGAGATGAGCCATCATTCCGTCGATATCCAGCGCTTTGCAGAAGAGAATCGTCTGAGCGGCGCAGTCCGTCACGGCAACACGCTTTATCTGGCCGGGCAGGTGGCCGATGACGCTTCGCTTGATACGGAGGGTCAGACGGCCGATATCCTGCGCCAGATCGACGCGCTTCTGGCTGAGGCTGGAACGGACAAGACACGCCTGCTTTCGGTTCAGATTTTCCTGACCGACATCACTGACATCGACGGTATGAATCGGGCCTGGGATGCCTGGCTGGACCATAATCACAAGCCAGCCCGCGCCACAGTCGAGGCGCGTCTCGTCAACTCGGCCTGGCTGGTCGAAATCACGGCCATCGCCGCTCTCTGAAGCGGAGTCCTCGCGCGAGGAGGTCCGTCACCCACGGAGTGCGAGAGTAGCCTTGAGTTTCTGATCCCGTCTGCGCTGGGCCGATCCAGCGATGCCAAGGGCTTCGCGATATTTCGCGACCGTGCGCCTCTGGATGGCAATTCCTTCTGACTGAAGGCTCGCCGTTACGGCGTCGTCCGACAATATCGCGTCCGGGCTTTCGGCATTCAGGATCTGGCGAATGCGCACCTTGATGGCATCGGCGCTCGTCTGTTCCGTCTCCTCCCCCAAGGCGGTCGAGAAGAAGCGTCGTAACGGAAGAACGCCCTGAGGCGTCTCGACCAGGCGCGTCGCGGTAACCCGGCTTACTGTGCTTTCATGGAGGCCCGTGGCACTGGCGATCTGTGCAAGGGTGAGGGGGCGCAAGGCGCTTATACCGTCGCCGAGGAATAGGTATTGATGCTGGGCCACGGCCTGACAGATCAGGAGGAGGGATCGGGCTCTCTGCTCCACAGCGCGTAGCAGGGTTCTGGCCTCGCCTTGTTTTTCCTGAGCGTAGGAACGGTCTGAGTCTCTGCCTTCCAGCAGCCGCCTGTAAAGCGCTTCGTCGATGTCCAGGCGGGGCCATGTCGCTGGGTTGAGCGTTACCACCGGTGTATTCCGCACCAGTGTGATCAGAACATCAGGCGCGACCTGCCCGGACGGGTCGAGGGATGTGTCGTCTCCGCCATTGCGGATTTCTGCCAGTCCGGCGCCGGGACGTGGGTCCAGGCCACGCAGTTCGCGAAGCAGATCTGCATAATCGCTTTCGTCCAACCCGCAGGTTTTGCGCAGCCGATCATGCTCGCCCCGCGCCAGCCAGTCGAGATGATCGAGCAGGCGTGCCACTGCCGGGTCATAGCGGTTCTGCGCGCGAAACTGTGCGGCCAGACATTCGGCAAGGGTGAGGGCAAAACAGCCCGCCGGGTCGAATTGCAGCATCTGCCCCCGTACCGCCTCAAGTTCTGCCAAAGTGCAGCCCAGCGTTGCGACGAGGCTCTGCAGCGAACATTCCAGTCGCCCGTTTTCGTCGATCTCTTCCAGAAGAGCCAGGGCGATGGCGCGCTCGGCCGAATTGGGAAAGGCCCGCCTGATCTGTTCGAGTATCAGGGTAAGAGCAGAGGGACCCGAGGCTCTGGGTTCGAGGCCGGTCTGGTCCTCGCTGTCAAATGTGCCATGGCGCGGGAGAGGCTCGTCATCCCACTGGGACAGTTCTGCGGGAGACATCTCCGGGTCCCAGTCGGGAGGGAGATCTCCTGCGCGCGCCTCTTCCGCGTGGGCGAGGGGCGCTTCCCGCATCGGAGCATCGGGTGCGGGAGGAGAGACAATGAGCAGCGGGTTGGATTCGGCCGCCAGAGTGAGCTCTGACAGAAGCTCCTGATTGGAGAGCTGAAGGAGGCCGATCGCCTGCTGCAACTCGGCCGTCATGACGAGCCCGGTCGTTTGGCGCGGCTGGAGAGTAAGCCGCGACATCAACGATCAGAGGGAGAAGTTTTCTCCCAGATAGACGCGACGCACGTCCTCATTCGCAACGATCTCCTCCGGGATGCCTTCCATCAGCACCTGACCGGAATGCATGATATAGGCCCGGTCGATGACCTCAAGGGTTTCGCGAACGTTATGATCGGTAATCAGCACGCCAATCCCGCGATCCTTGAGATGCGAGACGAGGTCACGAATTTCACCCACAGCAATCGGATCAATACCGGCCAGAGGTTCGTCGAGCAGGATGTAGTTGGGCTGGCTTGCAAGCGCGCGGGCAATTTCGAGACGGCGGCGTTCACCACCCGAAAGTGCGAGCGAGGGCGAGTGACGCAGATGCGAGATACCAAACTCTGCCAGAAGCCCGTCCAGCATGGTCTGGCGCCGGTCGTAATCGGGTTCCACCACCTCGAGCGCGGCGAGGATGTTCTGCTCGACATTCAGCCCGCGAAAGATACTGGCCTCCTGCGGCAGGTAGCCAATGCCAAGACGCGCGCGACGATACATGGGTAACTGGGTGATATCAGCACCATCGAGGGTGATGGTGCCCGTATCTGGCTGAACCAGCCCGACGATCATATAGAAGCTGGTGGTTTTGCCGGCTCCGTTGGGACCAAGGAGCCCCACAGCCTCGCCGCGTTGCACCTGAATCGATACATCGCGCACGACCTGACGCTTTTTGTAGCTCTTCCCAATACCATGGGCGATCAGTCCCGTGCGGGTCATCGGATCGTCCCGTACCGTACGCAGCACGACGGTTTCGCTGTTGCTCGTCACGGTATCGCTCATCCCAAATTTCTCACAACCGAATCAGTCAGTGCCCTGTTCATCAGGCACGCGCTTCCCAAGGTCAAGTCACGTGTGGGGGCCGGGATGCGCGCCCGGAGGCATCTGCCTCCCGTCACCGCATATCCCCCGGCTTGCTGCTGGAGGCCTCGTTGGGGATCACAAGCCCCTCGACACGCTGGCCGGGCGCCGGGTTCATGATCGCAACACCGGTCTTCATGTTCACGATGGCCGAGGCGCCGTTATTCTGATTCTGCCCGCTCGTGACATGCACATGGCCGATCAACCGGGCCATCTCCGTGTCGAAGACATAGACGCCGCGATCGCCTGTCGCCGTCTCATTGGGGGTGCGGAGCATTACGTGACCCCATGCGTAGGCGCGATCGAGCTTCGAGGAGCGCGCCGTACCATCCCCGCCGGGAGCTGGAGATTTCGGCGCGTTTGCAGGGGCCGAATCGGGCTTGCTGAAGGCCACGAGCACGTCCGCCTTGATGCGCTTGCCATCATTGGTGGTCACGGTGGCATCGCCACGCCCGACCGACATGCGGGTATTGGCGTGATATTCCATCACGTCACGCGCGGTCATGACATCCTGAGGTGTGGTCAGCTTCAAAGCCTTGCCCGTCATGACGAGCACGGCCTGGTCGATGTCATACAGGGCCTTGTCGCCCCAGGCCTGATCGGTCGTCGTGTAGATATGTACATGGCCGATCGCCTCCATGCGATAAAGCTCCATGGAACCGCCCATGGCACCGTCATCGCCCGGCTTTTTCTCCCCATCCTGGGGTTGGTCATCGGCCGGTTTGGGGGCGTTCGGGTCTGGTGCCTTCTTGCGAAGGAACCCGATGAGCTGGTCGGCATCGATGGTCACGTCGCCACGAATGGCCCGCGCCTGATCCACGAAGGTCACCGTCTGGGCATCATGATCATAGGTCTGCGGTCCGGCTGAGCTGATATGCACCTGCTCGCCATGAGACATGTCCAGCGCCTGGGCAAAGGCATGCTGGGCCGAGAGCCCAAGGATAGAAGCGCCGGGGACCGGCAGTCCCATGAGCAGCGAGCTCAGGGTCAGGGCAGGAAGGAGGCGGCGCATCATGGGGCCTTATGTGCGGGTGAAGTAAGAGACGGCATGGCATCCTGGCGGTCGTCATTGCGGATGACACGCTGGGGCCCGACAAATTGCAGCAGATTGGCGTGCTGGTCGATAAAATAGCCTTGCGCGTCGAGGATGCCAAATGGTCCCTCGGCGTGGACCCAGTCATTCGAGGCAATCACACTGCGATGCAGGTCCATATCGGCCGTGAGCCCGTTGAGGAGCGTGCCGTCATCACGGTACAGAACGACATGACCTGTCAGATTGAGTGTCTGCTCGTGCTGCATGTACACGCCTTTATCCGCCCGGATCTCGGCCCAGCCGCCGCCTGCCATATGCGTATCGGCAACCGGGTCAACCAGATCGATCCGTTCCGGCCCGTTCTGATGGGCAACGCGTGCGGTGATCATATAGGGCCGGTCATGGGCATCAAGGCCGCGATAGATCGCGCCCTCCAGATTGCCGCTTTCGACGCGCATCTGGGCCATTTCCTGCATCACCGCGCGGTTGGCGCTCAGCCAGCGGGCGATTTCAGGCCAGACCGCAATGGAGCCCAGCAACACCGCAGCAAGCAACGGAAGCGCCCATTTGGCGGTGTCGAGCAGGCGACGACGCGATGCGAGATCCGAGGTCGTCGGGATCGCGCGCTGCCGTGACTGGCCCTGTTCACGCATGGCTTCGCGCAGCGCCGCGAGTTTGGCAGCGTCACGCGAGAAATCGTCGCGTTGCGGCTTCTTGCGTTCTTCGGGGGGCGGCGTGTCTGTCATGCGATCCCCGTACGCAGGAGGTCATGGAGGCGGACGATCCCGACAGGACGGCGGTCCTCATCGAGAATGAACAGGCTGTTGATCGCCTTGCGTCGGGCGGTCATGAGATGAATGACCTCCTGAGCGAGCATGTCGCCACGCGTCGTAATGGGATCGCGGTTCATGATCTCGCCTGCCGTCGTGGTGTCGAGGTTGCGCGTCAGGGCCGGGCGTAGATCTCCATCGCTGACCAGCCCGATCAGAGCCCCTGTCTCATCGATGATGCCGATACACCCAAACGCCTTACGCGTCATTTCCATGATGACGTTCGAAAGTGTCATGCTGGCTGTGCCCAGGGGCAGGGCATCACCCTCATGCATCAGCTTGTGCACCGGGCGCAGCAGCGAGCCCAGTTTGCCACCAGGATGAAAGGCGCCGAAATCATTGGCCGTAAAGCCGCGTCTTTCCAGAAGGGCGATGGCGAGCGCATCGCCCAGTGCGAGCTGCATGATCGTGCTGGTGGTGGGGGCGAGCCCCATCGGACAGGCCTCACGCGCAGGAGGTAGGCAGAGCACGACGCTGCTCGCGCGGGCGAGTGTCGAACTCGGCGATGAGGTAACGCCTATGACCGGCAGGGCGTGGCGCGCCGCATGTTCAAGCAATGCCGCAAGTTCGCTCGTCTCGCCCGACTGTGAGAACAGCAGCAGGATATCGTGGCTGTCGATCATGCCCAGATCGCCATGGGCAGCTTCGGCCGGATGGACGAAAAAAGCCGGTGTGCCGGTCGAGGCGAAAGTTGCCTGGATCTTGCGGCCGATATGGCCCGATTTACCTATCCCGGAAACGACGACCCGGCCTGTCATGGCCGAAATGGCCGCTACAGCCCGCTCAAATCCTCGCGCCAGAGTCCCTGGACCAGCGCCCTCGACGGCAGAAGGGGCGCAATCTCGGGATGGGGAAATGCCAAGAGCCGCCTGAAGAGCGGAGAGTCCGGCGATCTCGGCCTGCAGCGTGGCCTGGGCGCTCTCAAGCGCCTGATGCTCTGCCTGCGCGCTATCGGTCACGGTCCGGGAGCCGGAAGGGGAAAGCTCGGTCATGCGTTCTCTTCCCGCTTTGCTGCGCTGAGGTCAATCATCCTGCAGCCCCGCGAGAGGCCATTTTGTGGCACGGCGCACCACGTTGCGGGCGAGAAAAGCCGGCCAAGTACGGTGCCGGCGCGAGATTCAGGCGCGGTGCGAGAAGATATCGGGCTCTTCATAGCCGAGAATGTCCAGCCGGCCCCGCGCGGGCAGGAAGTCGTAACAGGCCTGCGCGAGTTCGCGACGACCTTCACGGATCAGCAATGCCTCGAGCTTGGCCCAGAGCGCATGCAAATGCAGGACGTCCGAGGCAGCGTAGCTCAACTGTTCAGGGGTCAGGATCTGGGAGCCCCAGTCAGACGTCTGCTGCTGCTTTGCCAGATCGACACCCAGAAGCTCCCGGCACAGATGGGCCAGACCATGACGGTCGGTGAAGGTGCGGACCAGACGCGCGGCGATCTTGGTGCAGATGACGGGAGCGACCGTGATGCCGAGCGCATGCTGAAGCAGGGCGACATCGAAACGGGCGAAATGCATGAGCTTGGTCACGCTGTCATCAGCCAGAAGGGACTTGAGGTTCGGGCAGTCCTCATAGCGTCCGCCAAGCGATTTGGGGCGGATCTGGACAAGATGGGCTTCACCGTCGCCTGCAGAGAGCTGCACGAGGCACAGGCGGTCACGATGGGGATTGAGACCCATGGCTTCTGTATCGACTGCGACCACCGGACCCAGATCGAAATCATCGGGGAGATCACCATCATGGAGATGGATCGAAGCGCTCGGTGCGGCCATGTCTGGAAACCCTGGGGCTAGAAAAAACGGAAGCCGACGATTTCTCGTCGGCTTTTCCGTTTTTCGTATGGTGCCCAGAAGAAGACTCGAACTTCCACGTCCTTGCGGACACAGGTACCTGAAACCTGCGCGTCTACCAATTCCGCCATCTGGGCTCAGAGGCTGTCCGGGTCGCCGTTTTTTTTCGGCATCCCGTTCGGTGAGGTGGCGTTTACCGGTGGATGCGGGGAGCGTCAACACCCCCTCTGAAAAAAAGAGGAATTTTTTCCATGGACCGTTCGATCATCACCGTTTTCGGGGGCAACGGATTTATCGGTCGGGCGCTCGTGCGCCAGCTTGCCGATGTCGGATATGACGTGCGCGTGGCCTCCCGCGCACCGGAGAAAGCCGCGGCGCTGGCGGCGAAACCGGGGCAGGGCAGTATCATGCCGGTTTACGCCTCCGTGACGGACAAGGAGTCCGTGCGCGCCGCGCTGCGGGGCGCCGATGCGGCCATCAATCTGGTGTCGATCCTGACCGAAAAAGGGCACACGACATTCGAGCGCATGAATGTCGAAGCCGCTGAAAATGTCGCGCGGCGGGCAAGCGAGGCAAAACTGTCCCGTTTCGTCCATGTCTCGGCGATTGGTGCTGCGCCTGATGCGCCATCGCGCTATGGGCGCAGCAAGGCGGAGGGGGAGCGTCGTGTCATGGCGGCTTTTCCCGGTGCAGCGCTTTTGCGGCCAAGTGTGGTGTTCGGCCCCGGTGACAGTTTCCTGACGCTGTTTGCCCTCATGGCGAAATGCCTCCCGGCACTGCCGGTCTATTATCCGCAAACGAAGCTGCAACCCGTCTTTGTGGAGGACGTAGCGCGCGCTGCCTTCCTATGCCTTACGGGAGAACACACAGGTGTCTTTGAACTGGGTGGGCCGCATCAGGTCACTATGGAAGAGATCATGCGTTTTGTGGCGCAGACCGTTGGACGCACGCCCCGCCTGCTGTCGGTACCGAACGGGCTGGCCGAAATCCAGGCGATGCTTTTGGAGCGTCTTCCCGGGAAATTGCTGACGCGTGACCAGCTCGCCATGCTCTCTCAAGACAATATTGTGACATCAGCGACAGGGTCGTTTGAAACGCTGGGAGTCGTGCCGCGAAGCCTGTATGATCGCGCACCGGAATATCTGAGAAAAATCAGCGTGTTGCGAACTATTCTCAAATGAAAGGACCGTATCGGTCCTTTATTCTGACACGAAACGCATATTTTATCAGATAAATGCGGATTAAGCGGGTTATAGGTAAGCAATTCTGACTTATGCCCGTGTGCCGCCTGCCTTACCTGTCCGTCATGTTTTGAAAGCGGCGCTCATGGCGTCTGCTTGCCCATGGGGAGAACGTGTCGTGGCCGAACGGATGCTGCAATTTGTGTCATTGCCGCAGGAGATGCCTGAAAAGCGTGCGGCCTCGGAGCGCCGCGAAGATTTCGGCGAGATCTACCGCGCTTTTGCCGTGGATCATGCTGAGCGTCAGGCCAGCCGTTGTTCGCAATGCGGCGTGCCCTTCTGTTCGGTTCATTGCCCGCTGGGCAACAACATTCCCGACTGGCTGAAGCTGACGGCGGAAAACCGTCTCGAGGAGGCCTATCGCCTTTCTTCAGCCACCAACACCTTTCCCGAGATCTGCGGGCGCATCTGTCCGCAGGACCGCCTGTGTGAGGGTAATTGCGTCATCCAGAAGGATTTCGAGAGCGTTACCATCGGTGCGGTCGAGAAATTCATCACCGAGACAGCGTTCGATCAAGGCTGGGTCAAGCCACGCATGCCGTCCCGCGAGCGCGCGCAGAGCGTGGGCGTGGTCGGCGCAGGGCCTGCCGGTCTGGCCGCTGCGGAATGGCTGCGCGCACTGGGCTATCAGGTGCATGTCTATGATCGCCACGACCGTATTGGCGGTCTGATGGTTTATGGCATCCCGAGCTTCAAGCTCGAGAAGCACGTGCTGGCGCGTCGGCATGAACTGCTCGAAGCTCAGGGTATCGTCTTCCATCTCTCGACCCCCATCGGGGAAGGCGAGGGTGGTCTTTCTTTCGAGGCGCTGCGTGAAAAGCATGACGCGGTCTTCCTCGGGACTGGCGTTTATCGCTCGCGCGAGGTTTCCGTGCCGGGCAGTGGGCTGGGCGGTGTGGTCCAGGCGCTCGATTTCCTCACGGCGTCCAATCGCCGTGGCTATCATGAAACGCCGGGCGATGACGCCGTGCTCCATGCCAAGGGCAAGCATGTGGTTGTGATCGGTGGCGGCGACACGGCCATGGACTGCGTACGCACCTCCATCCGTCAGGGCGCCGAGAAAGTGACGTGCCTGTACCGCCGTGACCGCGCCAACATGCCGGGATCGGTTCAGGAAGTGAAAAACGCCGAGGAAGAAGGCGTCAACTTCGCCTGGCTTGCTGGCCCGGAAGCTTTTCTGGGCGATGGCAGCGTCAGTGGCGTGCGCGCCCACAAGATGCGTCTGAGCCTGCCCGATGCCTCCGGCCGTCAGTCGGTCGAAGCCGTGCCCGAGAGCAGCTTTGTGATCGAGGCCGATCTCGTGATCAAAGCGCTGGGTTTCGACCCCGAAGATCTGCCGGGCGACTGGAATGCGCCTGAGCTGGCGGTAACCAAATGGGGCACGCTCAAGGTCACGCCGGGGCGCTTCGAGACCAGCGTGCCGGGCGTCTTTGCGGGCGGCGATATCGTGCGCGGGGCCTCGCTCGTGGTCTGGGCCATTCGCGACGGTCGCGAGGCTGCAGCCGAAATGCACCAATTCCTCTCTGGCGCAGAGAGGATGACATCAGACCATGCCGCACAGGCAGTGGCGGCGGAGTAAGGGCCATGACCGAGAAGAGCTTCATCCAGTCCTATCAGGACAATGTCCGCGCCCTCGAAGGCCTTTATGACCCGACCATGGAGCGTGATGCCTGCGGCGTCGGGCTGGTGGCCGCGCTTGACGGCAAGCGCCGTCGTGACGTGGTTCTGGCTGGTATTGCGGCGCTCAAGGCGCTCTGGCATCGCGGTGCGGTCGATGCCGATGGCAAGACGGGCGATGGCGCGGGCATCCATGTCGAGATCCCGCAGGATTTCTTCGCCGAGGCCATCCACAGCGCGGGTGACGACCAAATCGAGGGTCGTATTGCCGTTGGCATGATCTTCCTGCCCAAGACCGATCTGGCTGCGCAGGAAGCAGGGCGCGCGATCATCGAGAGCGAGATCCTTGATTTCGGCTATGGCATCTATGGCTGGCGTCAGGTGCCGATCGACACCGCCTGTATTGGTGAAAAGGCCAATGCGACACGCCCCGAGATCGAGCAGATCATGGTGCGCAACCGCCTGAACCGCTCAGAGGCCGAATTCGAGCGCGATCTGTACGTGATCCGCCGCCGTATCGAGAAATCCGCCGCCGCCGCGCAGGTCGATCTCTACGTATGTTCGCTGTCGTGTCGTTCGCTCATCTACAAGGGCATGTTCCTCGCCGAGAACCTGACGGATTTCTATCCCGATCTGCTGGATGAGCGTTTCGTCTCACGCTTTGCGATCTATCATCAGCGCTACTCGACCAACACCTTCCCGACCTGGAAGCTGGCTCAGCCTTTCCGCCGTCTGGCGCATAATGGCGAGATCAACACGCTTTCGGGCAATGTGAACTGGATGCGCAGCCACGAGACGCGTCTCGCGAATGCCGAGCTCGACCCCTATATGGGCGATCTCAAGCCTGTCGTGCAGGCGGCGGGCTCCGATACCGCGATGTTCGACAACGTGTTCGAACTGCTCACCCATGCCGGGCGCGATGCACCCATGGCCAAGACGTTGATGGTGCCCGCAAGCGCTGGTGGCAATGCGGCCATGACCGACAAGCATCGGGCGCTGTTCTCCTATTGCAATGCCGTGATGGAGCCCTGGGACGGCCCGGCCGCCATTTGTGCGACCGATGGACGCTGGGTTGTGGCCGGGCTCGACCGCGCCGGTCTGCGCCCGCTGCGCTACACCATCACGCAGGACGATCTGCTTATCGTGGGGTCCGAAGCCGGTATGGTGCGCGTGCAGGACGCCAATACCCGCATGAAGGGGCGCCTCGGGCCGGGTGAGACGCTGGGTCTCGACCTGCAGGAGGCCAAGCTCTACGCGCCGCAGGAACTGCTCGATCTCCTGGCCGAGCGTCAGGATTTTGCCTCCTGGACCAAGAATATCCGCAATATCAGCTCGGTCGTGCGCTCGGATGTCGCGGAGCCCGTGCTGTTCACCCCCGACCAGCTGCGTCGTCGCCAGTTGGCCATGAGCCTGACCCATGAGGAGATGGAGACCATTCTCCACCCCATGGTCGAGACCTCGGCAGAGGCCATTGGTTCGATGGGCGACGACACGCCGCTTCAGGTTCTGTCGAGCACCTATCGCGGGCTTGCCCATTACTTCCGCCAGGGATTTAGCCAGGTCACCAACCCGCCTATCGACTCCCTGCGCGAAATGAACGTGATGAGCCTCGTCACGCGTCTGGGTAATCTGGGCAATATTCTCGACCAGTCGCCTGAGCAATGCGACCTGCTTCAGCTTCCGAGCCCGGTTCTGACCACGGGTGAGTTCGAGGCGCTGCGCAATTTCTGCGGCAAGGATGGCGCGACGGTGGATTGCACCTTCCGCGCCGCCGATGGCGAGGCCGGGCTGCGCGATGCCATCGCGCGTATCCGCCACGAGGCCGAGGATTACGTGCGGGGCGGTTGTACCCATCTCTTCCTCTCTGATGAGGGACAGAGCGAAGAGCGCGTCGCGATCCCGATGATCCTCGCGACTGCCGCTGTGCATATCCATCTCGTGCGTCAGTCCCTGCGTACCTTCACCTCACTCAATGTCCGTTCCTCCGATGTGATGGATGTGCACGGCATGGCGGTGACGGTGGGTGTGGGGGCCACCACGGTCAATCCCTATCTGGCGCAGGAATGCATCGCGGATCGCTTGCAGCGTGGCCTGTTCGGCGAGCTGTCACTGCGTGAGGCGGTGGAACGTTATCGCAAGGCCCTCGACAAGGGTCTGCTCAAGATCATGTCGAAATCAGGCATCTCCATCGTTTCCGCCTATCGTGGGGGCTATAATTTCGAGGCCATCGGCCTGTCGCGCGCGCTCGTGGCCGAGTTCTTCCCCGGCATGCCGTCGCGCATCTCCGGCATTGGTCTGCCCGGTCTGGCCCGCAATGCGCTCAAGGCGCATGAAACGGCCTATGCGGGCGGTGTAGATGCGCTGCCGATTGGCGGCCTCTACAAGCTGCGTCGCAAGGGCGAGGTCCACGCCTTCAGCGGCCAGCTCATCCATATGCTCCAGACGGCCGTCTCGACTGACAGCTTCTCGCTGTTCAAGCGTTACGCCGATGCCGTGCGTCGTCAGCCGCCGACCGCTCTTCGCGATCTGCTCGATTTCCGCCGGGTGCGCGAGCCGATTCCTGTGGAAGACGTCGAGAGCATCACCGCCATTCGCCGTCGTCTCGTGGCGCCAGGCATCTCACTTGGCGCCCTGAGCCCCGAGGCGCACGAGACACTAGCCATCGCCATGAACCGTATCGGTGCAAAGTCGGATTCGGGTGAGGGCGGTGAGGACGCATCGCGCTTCACGCCGCGCGAGAATGGCGACAATGCCAGCTCGAAAATCAAGCAGGTGGCCTCGGGGCGCTTTGGTGTCACGGCGGAATATCTGAATAATTGCAGCGAGATCGAGATCAAGGTCGCTCAGGGTGCCAAGCCGGGTGAGGGCGGGCAGTTGCCCGGTTTCAAGGTAACGGAACTCATCGGCAAGCTACGCCATGCCACACCCGGCGTGACGCTCATTTCGCCGCCGCCGCATCATGACATCTACTCCATCGAGGATCTGGCTCAGCTCATCTACGACCTGAAGCAGATCAATCCGGAGGCGACCGTCACGGTCAAGCTCGTGGCCCGTACCGGCATCGGCACCATTGCCGCTGGCGTGGCCAAGGCGAAGGCGGATGCGATCATGATCTCGGGCCATTGCGGTGGCACGGGGGCGAGCCCGCAATCTTCCATCAAATATGCGGGTCTCCCCTGGGAGATGGGGCTCACCGAGGCCAATCAGGTGCTGACACTCAACCGTCTGCGCCATCGCGTGACCCTGCGTACCGATGGCGGTCTCAAGACCGGGCGCGACGTGGTGATGGCGGCCATGCTGGGCGCCGAGGAGTTCGGCATCGGCACAGCGGCCCTCGTGGCCATGGGCTGCATCATGGTGCGCCAGTGCCATTCCAATACCTGCCCGGTGGGCGTGTGCGTTCAGGATGAGGCGCTGCGCGCCAAGTTCGAGGGCACACCCGAGAAGGTGATCAACCTCTTCTCCTTCATCGCCGAGGACGTGCGCAACATTCTGGCCGAGCTTGGCTTCAAGAGCGTCGAGGAAATCATCGGCCGTACGGATCTGCTGCGTCAGGTCTCGCGCGGTGCGGATTATCTGGACGATCTGGATCTGAACTCGCTGCTGGTTCAGGCCGATCCGGGACCGGATGCGCGTTATTGCACCCGCGAGGGCCGGAACGAGGTGCCGGAAACGCTTGATGCCCAGGTTATCGCCGATGCGACGCCGCTTTTTGATCATCGCGAGAAGCTGCATCTGCACTACACGGTGCAGAACACGCATCGCGCTATCGGCACGCGCGTTTCATCGCTGATCACACGCAAATTCGGCATGAAGACCCTGCCCGAGGGACATCTGACCCTGCGTCTGCGTGGCTCGGCGGGTCAGTCGCTTGGGGCTTTCGCCGTTCAGGGCCTCAAGCTCGACGTGGTTGGCGATGCCAATGACTATGTGGGCAAGGGTCTGTCGGGTGGTACGATTGTCGTTCGACCGTCCCCCACTGCGCCATGGCGGTCTGAGGACAATGCGATCATCGGGAATACCGTTCTGTATGGCGCGACCGCCGGGTCGCTTTTCGCAGCCGGGCAGGCAGGTGAGCGCTTTGCCGTGCGTAACTCGGGTGCAACCGCCGTGGTCGAGGGCTGTGGCTCGAATGGCTGCGAGTACATGACCGGCGGTACGGTCGTGATCCTTGGGCATATCGGCGATAATTTCGGAGCCGGGTTCACGGGGGGCATGGCCTTCGTGCTCGATCGTGAAGGGGCTTTCGAGCGTCGTGTAAATCCCGATACTGTCCTGTGGGGACGTGTCGAAGCGGGAAGCGAATGGGAGGAAACCCTGCGCGGGCTCGTTCAGCGTCATGCGGATGAGACGGGCAGCGCCCATGCTGCCGAGCTGCTGCATCGCTGGGACCGTGTCCTGTCGCAATTCTGGCAGGTTGTGCCACGGGATTACGCCCGTATCATTGGGTACGAGCTGCCAGGCACGAACCAGGCCCTATCGGCCTGACCGACGCTGCTCTGTGGTCAAGGCCAGCAGGGGAGCCGCTTCAGGGCGGCTCCCCTGTTGTCGTTTTGCGCCCGATCTGTTCGTCGGGGCGCCCTGGACCCGTCGACCGGGACTTGTCATCTTCGCGCTGCCGACTTGCCCGTGACCATGGAGGCAAATAACGCGGATCATCGTCGCGCATGTTACATAATCAAATTGGAATATATGACGCCGCATTAACTATTTTATTGCATAAAATTCATCCGCTAGCATCGACGCCATGCCTTCGGCCATTTGGCCGGAATTCCCGTATCCCAGGGGTGTCCATGCTTTCTTCCGTCCGAAAACCCGGAGCGGCGACGTCTTCCGTCGGGGCTCTTGCCCTGCTTGCCAGCGTGTTCTTCATGTGGGGCTTTGCGACCGTCCTCAATGATATTCTGGTGCCCCATCTCAAGGCGGCCTTCTCGCTGAATTACACCGCCTCGCTGTTGGTGCAGTTCTGTTTCTACCTTGGCTATCTGGTCATTTCCCTCCCGGCCTCGCGTCTCGTTTCGGCGCTGGGCTACAAGGGAGCCGTCATCCTCGGTCTTGTCGGCATGGCGGTGTCCTGTCTGCTTTTCATCCCTGCCAGTGCCTTCTTCTCTTACGGGTTTTTCCTCGTCGCGCTGTTTCTTCTAGCAGCGGCGATCACCCTGTTGCAGGTCGCGGCCAACCCCTATGTCGTGGTCATTGGTGACGAGGCTTCCGCTTCCAGCCGCCTCACCATGGTTCAGGCGTTCAATTCGCTCGGAACCACACTGGCCCCCCTTTTCGGTGGCGTGCTGATCTTCGCGCGCTCCCATGAGGACAATGCCGCGGGCGATGCCGCCGCCTCCCTGACCCAACGGGTGCAGGATGCCCAGATGGTCCAGCTTCCCTACGGGCTGATCGCGATTGTCCTGCTTATCATGGCCGTTATCGTCTGGCGTTTTCCCCTGCCGGCTATCGACCCGGGACGCCGCGCGGCTTCGGAACACGCCGATGCAGACAAAACCGTACCGGGAAGCGTATGGCGGCACCGCAACCTGTTCTGGGGCGTACCCGCCATCTTCCTCTACATGATCTGTGAGATCGGGATTGGCAGCACATTGGTCAATTTCATCTCCCAGAAGCAGATCGGTAATATGAGCCATGCCGACGCCGCGCATTACGTGGCTTTCTTCTGGGGCGGGGCGATGGCAGGGCGTTTTCTTGGCGCCGCGCTGATGCGTCGGGTCAGCCCGCACCTGCTGCTCGGGCTGGTCAGCCTCGCCGGGGCGCTGCTTATTCTCGTGGTGATCGCCTCATCCGGCCCGGTGGCCATGTGGGCGCTCATCCTGACCGGACTGTGCCATTCCATCATGTTCCCCACGATCTTCTCCCTTGGCATCGCCGAACTTGGTCCCCAGACGGAGCAGGGGGCAGGCTGGCTGATCATGGCGATTGCAGGTGGGGCGGCAGCGATTTTCCAGGGAGTCCTGGCTGATCGCATCGGGCTTTCCCTGTCCTATCTTCTGCCTTTTGCGTGCTATCTCTATCTTGTCTTTTATGCGCGCTGGGGCTCCGTGCCCGGCACCCGGTCCCCCGTTCAGCAGGAGCCGCGTCCATGATCCGTATTGCAGTTATCGGTGTCGGGCATATTGCCCGTCATGAGCATCTTCCCGCCCTGAAACAGAGCCCGTCTTTTGACCTTGTCGCTGCGGTCTCACCCGTGCCGGTCGACCTGCCGGTTCCCGTGTTCGAAAGCATTGCGGCACTTATGGAGAGCGGAATTGCGGTTGATGCCGTGGCGATCTGCACCCCGCCAGACAGGCGCTATGCGCTCGCTCGAGAAGCGATCGAGGCGGGTTGGCATGTGCTGCTTGAAAAGCCGCCGACATTGACCCGCTCCCAGGCCCAGGCGCTGCGCGATCTGGCCCGTTCCGAAGGTGTGACGATTTTCGCGGCGTGGCACTCGATCTATGCCTCGGCCATCCCCCGTATACGGTCCCTGCTGAGCGATATCGACCCCGTTTCGATTGCGATCACATGGAAGGAAAATGCCGATAAATGGCATCCTGGTGCGGACTGGCTGTGGCGTCCCGGCGCTCTGGGTGTTTTCGATGCCGGGATCAATGCCCTGTCGATCCTGACCGCAACCAATGCGGAGCCGGTGGTTTTTCAGGAGGCGCGCCTGGATTTCTATGCTGACCAGCAAGCCCCCGCGCGCGCGGAACTGAGCCTGACCGGGGGCAGAACGGCCTGTCCGATCACTGCAAGTTTCGACTGGCGGCACGACCCTGACAGCGAGATCTGGGAGATCCGCTGGAGTCTGCCTGAGGGCGATACGCTTTGCCTGGCCAAGGGGGGCGCGCATCTGAGCCGGGGAGAGCACGTAATTCCTCTGGAGGAGAGCCGCGAATATGCAGGGGTTTATCGCCATTTCGCGCAGTTGATCGACACGGGAGAGATGTCGCTGGATCTTCGACCGCTCGATCTGGTGAGCGAGGCACTGGCTTATGGAGCGCGCTGCCGACATTGACACAATATGGCATAGACATCCGCAATTACCCAAAACACCAGGCAGAACGCTGATGTGGGACGCTTCAGAACGATACCTTCAAATATCGATCTATGAAGATTAAGTGATCGATACTTGTTTTCCGCTTCCCCTCGGCTCATCACGGAGTCTCTTTTTCAACCGGCGGGGCAGAAAACATGGCGCGGCGAGTTCACAGTATCTGGTGGGGCGAGAGCCTTCTGGCCTTTTCCGCGGCCTCGGTTGTTCTTCTTGCCGGGGCAGCCCAGGCCGGAACGATGCAGTTCCAGCGTAGTTTGCTGAATACTGGCGGCAAGACCCCGGAATTCTGCCTGCGTTTTGCAACGCCGCTCGATAGTCAGGCTGGACCGCATTACGCCGATCATGTCCAGATCGCTCCGGCCATTCGCCCCGATATCGCCATACGCAATCGAGATCTCTGCCTCGGTGGGCTGGCCTGGGCGACGCGCTACAAGGTCACACTCACGACCGGTGTCCATGATGCGCGTGGCAATACGCTCGACGCGCCTATTTCTGTCGGCATGTCTACCGGGGACCGGACACCCAGCCTGAGCCTCGCCGGTGAAGGCTTCATTCTGCCACGCCGGAGTGTAGCCGGTCTGGATGTTCAGACGGTCAATATGGGACAGGTGCGGGTCAGCGTCTGGCGCGTATCGCCCAATGCTAGCCAGAGCATGAGCGGCGACGGCAGCTATCCGCGTATCGATACGGGCGCGACCGCGCTGGACGGCTACGAGTTCAATGCGTTGCGCGAGAAGCGTTTGAGTCAGGTCTGGTCCGGTACGCTCGATACGCCGGGCGGGCGCAACGCTACCGCGGTAACGGCCTTCCCCATCGCGCGCGTGATCCAGGGCCAGAAGCCCGGGCTTTACCTCGTCTCCGCCGAGAATGCGCGTACGCCCCGGGCAGAGAGCGCTATTGCCGCTCCTTTGCCCAGAGTGCGCACCGGCAATGAGGGGTATGACCCGCGTGAGGAGCAATCGATTGCGGCGCATTGGGTGAATGTGAGCGATATGGCGCTCACGACCTATCGTGGCGCTGACGGGCTGCATGTCTATGCCCGTGCCCTCTCCACGGCCCAGCCCATGAAGGGCGTCGCCATTCGCCTTGTCGCTCAGGGCGGGGATGATCTGGGGCAGGCGGTGAGCGATAGCGAGGGGCTGGTCACATTCGCGCCCGGACTGCTCAAGGGCAAGGGCGCCGATCAGGCGGTATCGCTCATCGCGACCGGGCCGGATGGCGATTATTCCATGACCTCGCTGAACCAGGCATGGTTCGATTTTTCCGATCGCGGTGCCGAGGGTCACCCTGCGCCGGGGCCGCAACAGGCCGTCATTGTCACCGATCGTGGCATCTACCGACCCGGTGAGACGGTCAATGCTACGCTCCTTCTGCGTGACTCGACGGGTAAGGCGCTGCCTGATCTGCCTCTGACGCTTGTCCTGCGCCGACCCGACGGGGTTCGCGCCAGAACGGACCTGCTCAAGCCGCAGGCCGATGGCGGCTTCGTGACGGCTCTGCCGCTGTCCCCTGGCGCGGCGGCAGGAAGCTGGACGATCGAAGCCCTGGTCGATCCGACCTCTGCCCCGATCGGACGGGCCACACTTCTTGTGCAGGATTTTGTGCCCCAGACGATTGCCGTGGATGCCACGCCCGAGCATCCGGCGATTACCGAGGGTGAGCCGCTGGATGTCACCCTGACAGGGCGTTATCTTTATGGCGCGCCCGCTGCGCATCTGAGGGGGGAGGCGTTCACGCGCATCATGCGCGATGAGGCTCCCGTACCCGGTGCGCAAGGATATGTTTTCGGGTTACAGACCCAGGAATTCAGCCCCGACCAGCAGAATGTCGAAGTACCCCAGACCGATGAGGCGGGTCACGCCCGTCTGACGATCGCCCCGGAATTGCCGCAGGGGCTCAGCCTGCCGCTCAAGGCAGAGCTTCGCGTGAGCCTGTTTGATCCGGCTGGCCGCGCTGTCAGCAAAACCCTGACCCTGCCGATCAGGCGCAACAGGCCTCTCATCGGGGTGCGCGTGACGCCCCCGCCGTCGAGTGGCGAGAGCGCACCTCAATCCGTGCCGGTCGATGCGCTCCTCGTCGGGCCGGATAATCGCCCTCTGGCCGTCCATACGCTCAAATGGACTCTCGTGCGCGAAAACGAGACCTATGACTGGATCATGAATGGCGGGGGCTGGCACTTCGTGCGCCATGTGATCGACGAACCGGTGAAATCGGGCGACTTTGTCACTGATGCCCAGGGGCGCGCGCATTTCGCGACGGATCTCGATAGCGGGCGCTATCGCATGGTGATTTCCGACCCCCAAAGCAACGCGGCCAGTTCACAGCGTTTCACTACGGGCTGGTGGTCCGACGCGGCTGAAAAGCCCAATGCCCCTGACCGCCTCAGCCTGTCGATCAGGGACAAGGTTCTGCCCATCGGCGGCAAGACCGTCGTTCACGTACAGGCACCTTTCGCCGGGAAAGCCCAGATTCTCATCGCGACCGATCGCATCGAGAGCGTGCAGACGGTCACCCTGCCCAGGAATGGACTGGATATCCCCGTCACCGCCAGTGCGAAATGGCCGGGTGGTGCCTATGTTCTGGTCACGGCCTTCAGGCCGCTCGATACCCCGTCGCGCCCTCACGAACCCTCTCGTGCGGTGGGGCTTGGCTATATCGGGATCGATCAGTCGGCGCATCGCCTGCAACTTGACGTGACTGCGCCGTCCGTCATCCGTCCCCGGGTCACGACAAATCTCCCGATAACGGTCAGGGGGGCCAAACACGTGCATCTGGTGGTCTCGGCCGTGGATCAGGGCATTCTGGCCCTGACGCGCTGGAAGCTGCCCGATGTGTTCGATCTGGTCTATGGCCGCCATGCCTTCGCGCTCGAGGTCAAGGACAGCTATGCGCATCTGATGACCCCGATTGGTCAGGGCGGAGAGATCCGCGAAGGGGGCGATGAGGGCGATGACGGTGGGGCAGGCCTTGCCGTCACCTCCACCCGCGTCGTTTCGCTCTTCTCGGGAGAGGTCAGTGTTGGCGATGACGGCAAGGCCGTCGTGCCTCTGGCTGTACCCGATTTCGAGGGCACGCTCCATGTGATGGTCACCGGATGGTCCGACGATGCGCTTGGCACATCGGAATCCGATATGCTCGTGCGTGACCCCGTCTTCGCCGATCTGACCCTGCCGCGCTTTCTCGCGCCGCATGACGTGACGGAGAGCCTCGTCTCGCTCGTGAATACGGAAGGGGCGGCTGGCCGTTACAGCGTCACGCTCTCAGCGAGCGGTCCCGTGCGTCTGACAGGTCAGACCCATGTCGAGGCTGAACTGGCGAAAGGTGCGCGTCAGTCGTTCCGTATCCCGCTCCAGGCACAGGAGACGGGTATCGCTCATCTGATGGCAAAGCTGCAGGATCCGAAGGGACGCGTGATGCTCGAGCGCAGCTGGGACATCCAGATACGCCCCGGCCACCTGCCCGTCACCCGCTCCAGCCTCCAGAGTCAGGCGCCGGGTGAGAGCTATCAGGCCTCGGCCAGCCTGCTCGACGCGTTTGAACCCGGAAGCTCCGCCGTCACGCTGGGCTATTCCGGAGTAAAGGGCATTGACACGATAGGCCTGCTTCAGACGCTTGAATCGGGCATGGGGGCCGATAGTCTGAGCCTTGCCGCTTCGGCGCGCGGTCTGCTGGCGCTCAAGGGGCATGAGCAGATTGCCCGTCTCGTCGTTCCTGAAGGGGCCGACAAGCGTATCCGGACCGCCATCGATATGCTGATCGACCGGGAAGACGCTGGCGGACGGTTCGGGTCATGGCGACTGAATGACGGCGCGCTCTTTCCATGGGAGCAGCTCTACGTCGTCGACTTCCTTATCCATGCGCGCGAGGCGGGCTACAAGGTTCCGGCTCATGCGCTCGACCATGCGCTGGACTGGCTTGAAACCTCCCAGGTTCAGTCACCGGGCGATGAAGATCGCTCTGCACGCGGGACCGAAGCAGCCGTCACGCCCGAGACACGCGCTTATGCGCTCTATCTCCTGGCCCGTGCAGGCAGGCTCGATATTCCAGCCCTGAGGGCCTTGGGCGATCGGGCGACCACACGGCTGTCGGACGGGGCAACCCGTATCTTCTGGGGAGATAATGCGGCCAGCGCGACCTTTGCCAATTCCCTGGCCCTGGGTCATCTGGCTGGCGGTCTGGCGCTCGGCAATGAGCGCCCGATGAGCAATATGCTGTTCGGCATGGCGGTCAATGCTCTTGGTCCGGTTCGCTCGGGGCGTCCGACCCTGTTCGATCTCGGCTACTGGACGTATCTGCGTGATCTTGGCGGCCTGGTCTCCCTGGCGGCTGAAAGCGGCAATAACGGGATGGCCCAGAAACTGGCTGACCGCTTCGCGATGCTCGACGTGCCTCTGGACTGGATGTCACAACAGACCATCACGGCTCTGCTGGAGGCCGCCCGCGCCATGGACCGCCCGGATCCGACGCGCGGTATTGCGGTCAATGGCAAGGAGCTTCCGCGTCCGATCGCGATGCCCGCTTCCTTCATGCCCGCTCCGGGAGAGCTGGACGGTTATCGCCTGACCAATAGCGGAACGACACCGCTCTGGCTGACGGTCACGCTCTCCGGCACCCCGAAAGAGGTGCCTGCTGCGGTGGTATCCGGCTTCACCATGCATGTCTCGACCCTGAACCTCGATGGCACGGTCTATGATCCCGCCAAAGGGCGACAGAATGATCGCTTCCTCGTGGTGATCCAGGGAGAGGCGCAAGATCGCAACGCGCATCATTGCATCCTCACCGATCTGCTTCCTGCCGGTTGGGAAATCGAATCGGCGGTGAAGGGACAGAGCCGTGACGATGAGGAGTCTGAAACGCGCCGATCCGATGCCGGGCCGGTATTCCTGGGCGAAACGACGAGAACGACCCATGTCGCGCTGCGCGATGATCGCTATGTGGCGGCGTTCGACCTCGCCGGGGGAAATTACCGCCCGAGCGGGCGCGATCAGCTTGGCTCCAGCGCGTTCCGGCTCGCTTATATCGTGCGTGCGGTGACGCCGGGGCAGTTTTTGCGGCCCGAAACATTGGTTCGGGATCGCTTCAATCCTGGCGTCATGGGAAGCTCGGCGGCCGGTCGGATCGTCATTGCGCCTCGCTGAGGCCGCGTGACGATGACCGCGCCGGAAAAGGGGATGCGCGCTGGGGAAAAAGCGGGAGCGAGAATGGGTCGGGTTCGTTCCGTACGCACGCTGTGGCGGCAATACAGGCCGCAAAAGCGGCGAACGGGGTTTCTGCTGGGCGCTCTGGCGTTTCCTCTGGTGGCCGGATGCGGGCTGTGGGGGGCGGATCGCCTTTTTCCGCCCGACATGCACCGCGCCCAGCAACAGGCCCTGCTTTTGCAGGATCGGCGGGGCGAGATTATCGATGGCCGCGTAAGCGTCGACGGTGCCTGGCGATTCGCCACCGAACGCGCGAACACGGACCCGCGCTATCTTGCCCTGCTCCTGCGTATTGAGGACCGCCGTTTCTGGCAGCATCCGGGGATTGACGCTCCCGCACTGGCGCGCGCCTTTTTCCAACTCGTGACGCGTGGCCATGTCGTCTCTGGGGGATCGACCCTTGCCATGCAGACCGCGCGTCTGCTGGAACCGCATCGTCACAGCTTGCGGGGCAAGATGCAGGACATGGCGCGCGCATTGCAGCTCGAGTGGCGCTATGGACGCAAAGGGGTTCTCGATCTCTATCTGACGCTCGCGCCCGAAAGCCGGAATATCGAGGGAATAAGGGCCGCTTCCCTGCTCTGGTTCGGTCATGAACCCCTGCATCTGAGTGAAGAGGAATCGGCGCTGCTGATCGCCATGGCGCGCCATCCCCACGCCTTGCGGCCCGACCGCCATCCTGAGGCTGCACGCGCGGCTGTGGCACGGCTCTTGGACGCTGTTTCCGATACCGGCTGGTCGCGACGGGGGGCCATGTCCTATGCTCTGCATGTCGAACGCATCGTTCATGAGGCGCCGGGAGCCCTGACATGGCAATGGCGTGAGGGCCAGCGCGGCGTTTACAGGTCATCGCTGGATCGTCGCCTGCAGACCGGGCTGGCCGAGATCCTGCGTGAAACGCCCCCGCCCGCGGGCGGCACCTGGGCTGCGCTGGTGGTGCGGCGCGATGGCAGCATCGCCGCGTGGCAGGGTCACGCAGGGAATGGATGTGCAGGCTGCGCGGGCGATATGATCACCTCCTGGCGCTCACCGGGCTCGGCGCTCAAACCGGCCATTTACGGGATGGCATTCCAGCTCGGTCTGCTCGCGCCCGATACGCTCATGCAGGATCGCGCCACGCGTTTTGGCTTTTATGCGCCCCGCAACTACGACCGCATCTTTCATGGGACCACGACGGTGCGTACGGCGCTCCAGCGCTCCTATAATCTGCCTGCCGTACGTGCACTGGACATGATCGGGGCAGGATATTTCGCCGGGACGCTGGACGCGGCGGGGATCGTGTTGAAACTCCCCGCGAACACCTCGCCCAGCCTGGCCCTGGCCCTCGGGGGTGTCGGTATCAGGCCGCTCGATCTCGCGCGGCTCTATACCGCCTTTGCCAATGGGGGGGTATCGCGCCCCCTCACGCTCGACTGGCCCGTGGAGCCGCGCCCCGGCATCCCCTTGATCGGAGCACGCGCGAACCGTCAGATCCTCTCGATCCTGAGTGGCACACCCTTGCCCAGAGGGCGCGCAGATACAGGAGGCCTGCGTGTGGCTTTCAAGACCGGCACCTCCTATGGCCAGCGCGATGCATGGGCAGCAGGGCTTCGAGGGGACTGGGTGGCTGTGGTCTGGGGGGGGCGGCCCGATGGCACGGCAGTACCGGGTATTACCGGCCTCACCACCAGTGCACCGGTCCTGATGCGCGTGTTCGATATCCTTCCCGAGGAGGGCGAAGCCACGGTGGAGGACGCCTTCGTGCCCGCGCGGCTGTCTCCCGCCTTGCAGAAGCTCGAGGGGCGCATGGGCCCCCAGATCGTGCAGCCTGCCAATGGGGGCATTGTCGAAAGTTTCGCCGATGACGGAAGCGCAACACCGGTCGGTCTGGTGGCGACGGGGGGCGTCGAGCCCTATCGATGGCTGATCAATGGCGTGCCGCTCGACACGCCGGTCGGCATCACCCCGTCATGGAAACCCGATGGACCAGGTTTTGTGCATATCGCGCTGGTCGATGCCACAGGAGCGGGAAGCGCGGTCGATATACGTGTTCGATAGGGCATTCCGCCCGCCTCCTTATGGCAGGCGGGCGTTTGACATTCAGCCCTTGCTGACCGGTGGGTGGGTGGCGGGCTTCTGGTTGTCCGGCGGGGTCCAGCCCCCGCCTACCGCCTGATATAACGTGGCCAGCTCGGCCAGACGCGAGGCTCGGATCTGCACCGTCTGCAATTCTGCCGAGAGCGACGCCGTCTCGGCATCGGCGACATCGAAATAATTGACATAGCCGGTACTGAGTTCCTTGCGGGCATCCTCGAGCGTATGGCGGCGTGAGGCGAAGCTGTTGCGCAGGCTGACCTCCTGCGCCGCCAGATGGGTCGTCCCCGAGAGAGCATCCTGCACTTCGCGAAAGGCTTGTATAGCGGTCTTGCGATAGGTCCATGCGGCCTGGTTGCGCTGCGAAACCGCGATTTTTTCCTTCGCACGCAGGGCACCGCCTTCGAAGATTGGCGCAAGCACACTGCCACCGAGCGCCCAGACCGTACCGGAAATGGGTGAGGCCCCCCCTGCGGTGCCGATTCCGGGATTGAGCGTGATATCAGGCAGGAAGGCCGCGCGTGCCGATCGGAGAGAGTGATCGGCTGCGATGACCTGATCGGCTGCCGAAACCAGATCTGGCCGGTTCGAGAGTATCCGCGCCGGTATGGGCGCCACGACAGGGGGCAGACGCAGCGCCTCGAGCGGCAGTCCTGCGGTCATGGTCTTGATCTGATCGCCCGGAATATCCCCCAGCAACACGCTCAGGGCGTCTTCCTGCTGGGCGATCTGCAGGCGGGTCGAGGCGATCTGGGCCTCCGCATCGCTGACCTGGGCATTGGCGAGATCGAGCGAGCTGGTTTTTTCATAACCCGCCTTGAGCTGATGGCTCACACGCGCCTGTTCGGCGGTGCGCACGCTGAGTGTGCGTTCCAGGATGGAGAGCGCGCTGCGCGAGGCCTGCAACGCCACATAAGCGCGCACCGTATCGCCTATCAACGCCAGCCTGACCGTTTCACGATCGGCTTCGCTCGCCAGCGTCTGGGCACGTGCCGCGCGCGTCTGTTCGCGTAGCTTGCCGAACAGATCCACATCGAAGGTGAGGCCGCCGCCCATGATATAGGTGTTGAAGTTCTGGCCGATGAGATGCCCGTTGCCGATACCAAGCCCCTGACCGTCAATATGCGGCAGCTGGGCGCTTAGGGCGAGACGCATCTGGGCACGTGCCTGAAGCACACGCTCCGATGCCAGAGCCAGGTCCGGGTTGGCGGCCAGAGCCTGTGTCACCAGCGTCACCAGAACCGGGTCGCCGAACTGAGCCCACCATTGCGGGTCGAGCCCCTCGACATTTTGCGACGTGCTGTCGGCGCGCCACGAGGCCGGTGCGGTGACACCGGAGCCTTGAGGCAGGATGAAATCCCCTTTCTGACACCCATCGAGCAGCAAGGGCAGGGCAGCCAGCCCCGCCATCAGACCGGTGCGGCGAAGGCGGCTCACGAGGCACCATCCTTTGCCACGGATCGCGCTTGCGGATTGGTTGCGGGAGGCGCAGCCGCAGTGCTTGTTCCAGGCGTCGCGACATAGGATTCCACCGACATGCCCGGAGCAAGTCTCTCGGCATTGGGCTGGTTGGGGTCGATCGCGATATAGATGCCGATACGCTGCGGGATCTTCACGAAGTTGCCCGTCGCGTTATCGGGCTTCACCACGGCGAACTCCGAGCCGGTCGCCGGGGCGATGCGAAACACATGGCCCGTGAATTTCTGGCCGTTCAGCCCGTCCACCGTGAACGACGCGGCCTGTCCCACGCGGATATTGCCCGTCTGGGCTTCCTTGTACTCCGCCACCACCCATCGCTCGTTCGGCACCAGCGAGAAGAGAGCCGTTCCCGCGCCTACATAGGCACCGATATGCGTGCCCCCCGTGCGGCCGATGACCCCGTCACTTGCGGCACGTATGTGGGTGCGGTTCAGATCGATACGCGCAGAGTCGAGTGCGGCCTGGGCCTGACGGACATCGGCACTCAGGACATCTTCCTGCACATCGGCTGATTTCACATCCGCCTCTGCCGCGCGCACATCGGCCTGGGCCTGGCGCAGCGAAGCCTCGTCAGAATGGAAGCTGTCCAGCCCCGCGTCATATTCCTTCTGCGAGACGCTCTGATCGCCCACGAGTGCGGCCTGGCGACGATGATCGGCGCTGCTATGCGTCAGATGGGCGCGCGCTGTCATGAGGGCTGCCTGGCGCTGGTCAAGCTTTGCGCGAGCCGATGCCTGGTTCTGCCTGTTATTGATCAGGGCTGCCTGACGGCTGCCGAGATCGGCCTCTGCCTGGGCCACGCGCGCCAGATAGGTGCTCTGATCGATCTGGACCAGAAGCTGACCCTTATGCACGGGTGCATAATCGGTGACATAGACCCCTTCGATATAGCCCGGAACTTCGGGGGCTACGATGGTCACGTGACCTTGCAGATAGGCATCATCCGTGCTGACGCCCTCCACACCGAAAGGGGCGAGATCGAACGCGGCAAGCACGCACGCGATCACGATCACGGCCAGCAGGGCAACCAGAGCCAGAATGGGCAGGGTGCGCTTTGGCGGATGCCATGCCGCTGGTTGCACGGGCTTCTGGTCAGAGGGGGAGGCGGATGTTTCTGTCATGAGAGGCGTCTGTTCGAAAGGGTCAGGAAGTGATTGCAGAGCATGATGAGGACGATGAGCGCCGCTGCGGCGAGAGCGAACACGCTGACGAAACCGAACACGTTCAGATAGCCCATGACCGCAGCCTGGTCTGACAGCGTGTTCGAGATCGAGGAGACGCCAATTGAGGAACTGACGAGCGATGACGAGGCGGTTTCCGAAAGCCGCGATGCAAATCCCACCATCGCATAACGCTCGTAATAATACTGAATGCTGCCAAGCAGGGCTGCGCCGGTCACGCTGCCAACGCTTTGTGTGATGGCGAAGACATAGATCGTCGAGATGAAGTGGCTCGTATCCGATTTCAGTACAAGGATGACGCCGTAGAGCAGGGCGGGACCGACGAAGAGCGTGGTGCCAAAGCCAAGCAGCATCTGCGAGACATACATGTTCGATGGACGGGTGAGGCCGTTACTGCCGGCATCCATCCACGAGGCGAGGGCAATGGCCAAAAGGGCGACGATGCATTGGAAGGGAATAGCTTTGGGAGACAAGGTCAGACCCATCGCCGTTGTGCCCGCGACCATGCCCAGGATCACGAAAAGATAGAGCGTATGATACTGGTCGTTGAGCAGACCGGCATGGGAAAGCAGCCCGGTCGCCCCCGAACTCTGCTCGGAGAGCAGCAGGCGCTCGACGATGGCCACGACGGCAAAGCGCAGGATCGTGCCGGTACTGAGCCAGTTGATCTGTAGCAGCGGTCGCGTACGGCAACTCTCGAATGCGAAAGCCGCTGCGGCGAACAGGATCGTGCCGATCAGCAGCCAGCCGATCCAGGGCGTATCGGTCCACCACATTGTCTTGCCGAGCGTCAGAAACGAGGCGAGGCAAACCGAGACGCCGCATAATAATATGGCCGATAACCCATCGAGCCCCTCGAAGACCCTGCCGGTATTGGTCCGGGGTAGAGGAAGCAGCAGGACGAGGCAGAGCTGAAAGGCGCCCATGGCTGTGGCGAGACAGGCAAAGCCATGATTGGACGAGCGGGTCAGCATCTCGACCGGCAGAAGGGCGGCGATTGGGTTGGCCATTTGCAAACTGGCTATGGCAATCGCAATGGCCATGACACGATGTGATTTCGGCAGGGCCTGGATCAGATAATAGACGCCGCCGGCCACATTGGTTGAGACCATCAGACCATTGCTGACGCGGTTGATGGCGAGTGTTGCAAAGCAGGGCCAGGCGATCAGGATGAGCCCTGTCACCACATTGATCCCGAGCAGCGTGGTGAGGAACACCATGACGCCAAATTGCTGGCGGCCCTTGATCACCACCAGATTGGCGAAGGCTGCCGCGCCCACGAAGGCCGCGATCAGCCATTCAGCCTCAGCCGAAGTCAGCCCGGCCTCGCCTGCGGCGCTGCCGAGATTGCCGGAAAGAAGTGAATTCTGCGCTGAGGCGACAATCGGCATGAAAACACCCATCATCGCGTAGAGCATGCGCCGCCAAACCGGGTGATGCGCGATATAGGGCGCGCCGAGCAGGGGGGGACGTTCAAGCCCCGCGCTTGGATCGGGACTAGACAGTGAAGACTACCGTGGTCATGCGGCCCTCTTGCAGTATCGCCATGTATCTGACGCTGAAGACAGGGTTCGCCGGAAGCGAAATGACTGTTCAGGCGATCCTTTTTATCAGGATATGACCTATGGCTTCTGCATAGTATGGCAGACGAAGCGGCTCTTAGGTGTGACAAAAGAGTGAGCACCGTCCGGGTCGCGTTATTTCAACGCTACAGACGGTCAATCGACTTGAAATCAGGTGCGATGGGTTCGGCGAGAAACAGGTTCTCGTGTTGTCTCTCTGGCCAAGGGCCAGCAAGTTCTTACGGCGATATCCGTGTCCCCGCTGCGGGAAGCAGGTCTGGTCTCGAGCGCGTGCAAGCTCCTGACCCGACCAGCGCTTTCATGGGCGGGCATCGTAGCGAAGCGGCGTCGCGCCAGCCTGCAGATGGGGCAGGGGGCCGTTCTGCGCCACGAACGCATTCTGCTCGAGGCGTTCGCAGTAATCGAGATACCGTATCATCGCGCGTTCGGCGCGCTCGGTCGCGCCATGCACCTTCTTGTAGTGCCGCCACAGAATGAGCGCGTTGACGGACCAAGCATCATAGACATGCTCGGCCAGACGCTGGCGTATGACTCTGGGCAGGGCATCGAAGGCGGCCCACGCATCGCCTTCATGGCGGCGCCACAGCGTTTTGCGGCAGGTGCCGTCATTATCGGCAGACGGGAAACCGGTCAGAGCGTCTCTCATGAGAGTGATGTTATAACATAACTTTTTCCGCGTCTATCGCTCTTGCGCGCAACAGGGTAGCCTGAAGGAAACACGAAGCCACAGGTGGAAGATGAGCGCAGCAGAACAGGATACGCTTTTCGATCGGGTCGGGAGCGGCTTTACCCCCTTTCATGATCCTGAGGCTGCACTGAACCGTATCGAGGCCCTGTATGACGAGGGGGTGACCCGTCTTCGGGATGCCTTTGCCGCCCGCCAACCCGCTGAGTCGTTTTATCCCTATCTCGCTTTTCCATTGGTGCGCGGCACTATTCCCGCCGATGTCAAACCGCGTTTTGGCGTGCTGCTTGAGCCGGGATTCTATGGCACCACGCTCACCCGTCCGGCATTGTTCCGCAGCTACTGGCGCGCGCAGATCGAGAACCTGATCGAGTGCTACAAGCAGCCAGTCTATGTTGGTGTATCGCGTCGGCCCATGCCGCTCCCCTATGTGATGGAAGAGGCGGTGACTGGTCTGACCGAGGCCGATCTAAGGCTCCTGCAGGATAATTATGCCCTGCCGGACCTGCATATGACCGATGACACCATTGCCAATTGCGAGATCATTCCCGACCCGAATGCCCCACGGGCGCTGGCGCTTTTCACAGCCGAGCGCACGGATTATTCGCTCGCACGGCTGCATCATTACACTGGTACGGCTCCGCGCCATTTTCAGCGCTTCATTCTGCTGACCAATTATCAGCGCTACGTGGACGGGTTTCGCGACTATGCGCGCGCCCAGGTCGATGCCGGGGGCGAATACAGCGCCTTCGTCGAGCCCGGGGATGCGATCTACACCAAGGACGGGCAATCAGGTCATCCAGCGGCCTCGCTGCCTCAGATGCCAGCCTATCATCTGTGTCGCCCCGATGGGGACGGGATCACCCTGATCAATATCGGGGTCGGGCCTTCCAATGCGAAGACGATTACCGATCATCTTGCTGTGCTCCGCCCGCATTGCTGGCTCATGGTTGGGCATTGCGCCGGGCTGCGCCGTACCCAGCTTCTGGGCGATTACGTGCTGGCTCATGGCTATGTGCGTGACGATCATGTACTCGATGACGACCTGCCGACCTGGGTGCCCGTGCCACCCATTGCCGAGGTCCAGGTGGCGCTGCAGGAAGCCATGGAGCGCGTGACCGGGCTGGATGAGCGCGACATCAAGACGCGGCTACGTACGGGGACGGTACTGACCACCGATAATCGCAACTGGGAGTTGCGGCTGCGCGCCTTGTTCACCCAGATCAACATGAGCCGGTCGATTGCCGTCGACATGGAATCCGCGACGATTGCGGCCAATGGTTTTCGCTTCCGTGTGCCCTATGGCACGCTGCTCTGCGTTTCAGACAAGCCGCTCCATGGCGAACTCAAGCTGCGCGGCATGGCCAATGCGTTCTATCGTGAGCGCGTAAGCCAGCATCTGATGGTCGGTATCGAAACCATGAGGCTTCTGCGTGAGCGCGGGGTGGACAGCCTGCATTCGCGCAAGCTGCGCGGTTTCGACGAGCCTGCTTTCCGCTGAGTTTCGCGCCTCAGGCGCGATTCAAGATGTGCTTTTCCCCATCAAGCCGGGGTGAGGCCCACTGGCCAATCGGTCGGGGAGGCCCCAGATCGAACGGCACGAGATTTTCAAGGACCCGAATTCATGGCCCAAGCCGATAGCGCCTCCTTGCCCCGCTGGGATCTGTCTGACCTCTATGCGGGGCTGGCCGATCCTGCCATTGCGCGCGATCTGGCCTCGTGCGAGGCCGAGGCGCGCGATTTCGCCGAGCGCTGGAAGAACCGTCTCGATCAGGCCGGGGCGTCGGAGCTGGCGGCAGCCATTGCCGATTACGAGAGTATCGATCAGCGCATGGGACGCCTCGGGGCCTTTGCCCAGCTGAGCTTTGCCGCTCATACGAGCGATCCTGAAACTGGGCGTTTCTCGCAGGGGATGACCGAGCGGCTGACGGCCATCTCGTCGCATCTGCTCTTCTTCGCGCTCGAGTTGAATCGTCTGGATGAGGCCCATCTTGCGGCGCTGCTCGAACAGCCCGATCTGGCCCGCTGGGCCCCGTTCCTTCGCGATCTGCGCGTGTGGCGGCCCTATCAGTTGTCTGATGCTGTCGAGCAGGTTCTGGTCGAGAAATCGGTGACGGGTCGCGCCTCCTGGAACAGGTTATTCGACGAGACCATGGCCTCGCTTACCGTCACGCTGGAGGGAGAAGAGCGCCCGCTGGGCGACGCGCTCAACCAGATGTCCAGCCCTGACAGGGAAAAGCGCCGCATTGCGGCGGCAGAGGTCAGCCGAGTTCTTGGCGCCAATCAGCGCCTTCTGGTTCTGATCACCAATACGCTCGCCAAGGACAAGGCGATCGAGGACGGGCTGAGGGGCTTCCCACGCCCGACATCGAGCCGTAACCGCGCGAACATGGTGGAAGACGAGGTGGTCGAGGCCCTCGTCTCGGCAGTCGACGCAGATTACGCCCGTCTGGCACATCGCTATTACAGCCTTAAGGCGGGCTGGCTCGGCCTGGAGAAGCTGCAGCACTGGGATCGCAACGCGCCTCTCCCCGGCGACGAGGACAGGTTGATTCCCTGGGATGAGGCCAAGACCATCGTGCGCGATGCCTATGAGCGTTTCGATCCGCGTCTGGGTGGGCTGGTCGGGCAGTTCATGGAAAATGCCTGGATCGATGTCCCGCCGGTGCCGGGAAAATCATCCGGGGCATTCGCGCATCCGGTCACTCCGGATACGCATCCCTATGTGCTGCTCAATTATCATGGGCGTACGCGCGACGTGATGACCCTCGCCCATGAGCTCGGGCATGGAGCGCATCAGCTTCTCGCGGCAAAGCAGGGGTATCTGCTCTCCTCCACGCCGCTCACACTGGCCGAGACGGCCTCGGTTTTTGGCGAGATGCTGACCTTCCGGGCCCTGCTCGATGCCGAGACCGATCCGAAGCGTCGTCGGCGCATGCTGGCGGGCAAGGTGGAGGACATGCTGAACACGGTGGTGCGTCAGATTGCCTTTTACCAGTTTGAGGTCCGGGTGCATGATGAGCGCAAGCAGGGTGAGCTTTCTCCGGAGCGCCTTGGGGAGATCTGGCGCGAGGTTCAGACCCGCAGTCTCGGCCCCGCCTTCGAGTTCACGTCCGATTACGATTGCTACTGGTCATACGTGCCGCATTTCGTGCACTCGCCGTTCTATGTCTATGCCTATGCCTTCGGCGATTGCCTCGTGAATGCCCTCTACGGCGTGTATCAGGGCGCGGTCGAGGGGCAGGGGGGAACAGGCGCCTTCCAGGATCGTTATGTCGCGATGCTGGAAGCTGGTGGAACCAAACGTCACGCCGAGCTGCTGGCGCCTTTCGGGCTCGATGCAACCGATCCCGGTTTCTGGCGCAAGGGGCTGGACGTGATCAGCGGTTTCATCGATGAGCTCGAGGCTCAGGAAAAACAGGACGAGAGCGCTTAACCGATGAGCACCCCCAAGGATCTGGATCAGACAGGCTTGTTCGGCGAGATCAAGCGTATGGCGCGCGCCTCCGGCACGGTGGGCGGTATCGCGACACGGGTGATCGGCAACAAGCTGGGATTCAAATCCAATCAGGCCATTCACGCGAATGACCTGCGCGCGGCACTGGGCGGGCTGAAGGGCCCGCTGATGAAGGGCGCGCAGATCCTCTCGACCATTCCGGGTGCCCTGCCTGAGGAATACGCCAATCAGCTGGCGGAGCTTCAGGCCAATGCCCCGCCCATGGCCTGGAGCTTTGTTCGCCGCCGCATGGTGACGGAGCTGGGCGTGAACTGGGAGCGACAGTTCCGCTCCTTCTCCCATCAGGCCATGGCGGCAGCAAGCCTCGGCCAGGTGCACCGCGCTGTCACGTCAGACGGTCAGGATGTGGCCTGCAAGCTGCAATATCCGGATATGAATGCGGCGGTGGAGTCCGATCTGCGCCAGTTTCGCGTCGTCGTCGGGCTGGTTCAGCAATTCCTGCCCGCCATCAAGCAGGATGAGGTGGTGCGCGAGCTCGAGGAGCGCCTGCGCGAGGAACTGGACTATGAGCGCGAGGCGTCGCATATGCGCCTCTATCGTGCGATGCTCGAGCATATCCCTGAGGTGACGGTGCCTTTGCCCGTCGAGGCGCTCTCGACGCGTCGCCTGCTGACCATGGAATGGGTATCGGGGCGCGGTATTCAGAAAATCCTCGACACGAATCCCACTCAGGAAGAGCGCAATGCGATTGCCACCGCGCTTTTCAAGGCATGGTACACACCCGTCTATCGTTACGGCATCATCCATGGTGATCCGCATATGGGCAATTTCACCATCCGCTCCGATTGGGGGCTGAACCTGCTCGACTTCGGGGCGATCCGTATTTTCCCTGCGCATTTCATCAAGGGGATCATCGACCTCTTCAATGCGCTGCGTGACAATAACGAGGAGATGGCCTTTGCGGCCTATGAAGCCTGGGGCTTCAAGGGAATTTCCCGGGATACGGCGGCCGTGCTCAACGAATGGGCGCGTTTCATTTACGGACCGCTAATGGATGATCGTGAACGCTTCATTCAGGAAAGCGACGATCCGAATTTCGGGCGCGACATCGCCGAGCGTGTATACGAGGGGCTCAAGCGTACCGGTGGGGTGCGCCCCTCGCGCGAATTCGTACTGGTCGATCGCTCCGCTATCGGGCTGGGGAGTGTCTTCCTGCGTCTCAAGGCGAAGCTTAACTGGCACAAGCTGTTTCAGGAGCTTATTGCCGATTTCGATGAGGTCGCTCTCGCCGAGCGTCAGAAACAGGCGCTGGAGGCGGCCCGTGTGCCGCCCCCACTCAACGGTCTCTGAAATTCCTCAAAGAAGAGCCCATTTGGCACTTAAAAAGGGAGTCCGCGATAATGCGGGCTCCCTTTTTTATTGTTCCTCTTGATCGGGCGCTTACGGATGGCACGTCCGATACTGCACGATGCCTATGTAAAGTAAGAAATGGAAATGAAATAAGAGGTAGTAACTATCCTGCTCTGAAGGTAATTTTTGGATCGATCTCAAATTACGATTTTGAAAGAGGGCAGTCTGGCTTCTTGTCGGTATTTTAACGATACGTGAATCTGTCATAAGACGACATGCAATTTCTCTGTAAGATCATGAGCATTTCCTCGTATATCGGCCTGAGGTGCAGTATGGGGGCCGTCATCTCGGCCGGGTAGGAGTAGGTGGCGATGAGTTCGATAGTGAACCCCTATGCGTTGATTGATGCACGATATGGGACCATGCTGGCCAATCGCTTCGATACCTATATCGGACAGGCGCTCATAGAGTACGGTGAGTACGGCGAGCATGAGCTCGATCTGCTGAGACGCTTTATCACCCAGCCGGGCACGATCGTCGAAGTCGGTGCCAATAATGGCAGCCAGACCGTTGCTTTGGCTCAGGCCGCTCGAACCGCCGGTGCCAGTCTCGTCGCGTTCGAGCCCCAGCCTTTTCTGTTTCAGAATCTCTGCGCCAATCTGGCTCTTAACGGGATTGATAACGCGATCGCCTGGCCGTTCGCAGCCTCGGATAAGGCGGGTTCGGTGGCATTCGGCCAGCCGGATTACAGACAGCCGGGCAATTTCGGGTCTGTTTCCATGCAGGAGCAGGCTTTTGTGGGGGATGTCATCGTGCCGAGCATTCGTCTCGATGATGTCCTGGCGGGGCGTCAGGTGCGCCTCATGAAAATCGATGTCGAGGGGTTCGAGATGCAGGTGCTCAAGGGCGCCGCCGGGCTGATCGAGACATGCAGACCAGTCATCTATATCGAGAATGATCGGCCTGCTCAGTCACAGTCGCTGATCGATTACCTCTGGCGGCGGGGCTACCGTCTGTGGTGGCACGTTACGACCCTGTTCAATGTTGGCAATTACCGTCGTAAAGCCGATAATCGCTATGCTGGTCTGCACTCCTTCAACATGATCTGCCTCCCTTCCGAATCAGAAATGACCATGGATGAATTACCAGAAGTCACGGATTCGAGTGCCCATCCGGGTATACCGGTTCCAGCGCACACGATGGCGGCACATGAAGAGACGCAGGGGCTGTCTGATACCCGGACCGATGGCGCTTCCGGGAACGAGGATCCCGTCTCGGACGGCGCAAGGGAGCCCGCAAAGCGGCGCCTCGAACTCGTCCCAGACAGTGTCTGATCCCGTAAGGCGGGAGGCGGCAAGAAGGCCGTATCTTTTCAAAAAAGGGCTCTATCAGCCTGGATCGCGTGTTGAGGGTTACGCTTCCGCAGCTGGTCAGACACCCGTTATAAGTTCGGATAGCCGATAAGACCGGCATGTGGTCCCATTAGCCGCTTTACGCTCCATAGGCGCATCGTAGATAGGGGGCCACACAGAATAACGTGGCCCCAGGAGAAGGCGTGGCCTTGCTCATGGACAGTTCACCCCTGACCGATGCGCCTTCATGATGGGCTCAGCTATCTGCCATTGTCGAGTGCCGGGATCTCACCGACATCAGGAGCGGCTTTGACGGACGCAACGTGATTTCCAGCTTGCCCGGTGGAATGGCGGGAAGTTCCGGGGTCAGATCGAGCCTGCGCAGTGTCAGGGCGAGGACCGTGAGAGCCTCCGTCTCGGCAAAGCGTGCGCCTATGCAGATACGTGGTCCTGCGCCGAAAGGCATGAATGCATAGCGGTCGTCCTGAGGCCGCTCGCCCTCGCGTGGGATGAAGCGCGATGGGTCGAAAATCTCGGGTGCTTCCCAGAGCTGCCTGTGGCGGTGCAGTGCGCAGATGGGCACGACGAGCCGCGTCCCTTTCTCGAGCGAGACGCCTTCCAGTTTGAAAGGAGCGCGCACTTCACGGATGATGATGGGGGCGGGCGGAGTCAGGCGCATGGACTCCCTCAGGACGCGTCGTGTCAGGTCCAGCCGCGCCAGCTTTTCGGTGTCAAGTTCCAGATTGGCATCCGGAAGAACCGTATCCAGCTCCCTTTGCACGGCTCTCATGATTTCGGGGTGACGAGCGAGGCGATCAAGCGTCCAGGCGAGCGCGAGAGCGGTGGTTTCGTGCCCTGCGGTCAGAAAGGTCAGCAGATTGTCGATGATTTCCTCATCGCTCATCATGCGCCCTGTCTCCGGATCACGGGCAATCAGGAGGCGGTTGAGCAGGTCATCCGGCGCCGCAGACGGGTCTATGCCTCGGCGGGTGCGTATCTGGGCCAGCGCCTGATCACGCAGGGCACGGGCTGCGGCGAGGCCTTTGGCCTTACCTGGATGCGGTAGCCACTCCGGGGTTCCGAGCAGATCGCCGAGCAGGCTCCAGCGGGTCTGTTTGAGAAATACGCCGAGCCCCTCTGCCATGGCGTCGGCATCCACGGCCTCGGGGGAGGAGAGCATCGTCTCGATGATGATCCGACCTGTCAGGCGCATCATCACCTGGTCGATGGCGACGATACCCCCCTGATTTTCGAGCGCGCTCACGCAACGATTGGTCGCGCCGATCATGGCAGGCAGAAATGCATCGGTCCCACTTGCGCGAAAAACCGGGGCGAGGGCCTGTCTTTGCCATTTCCAGTCTGTCCCCTCCGCGGTGAGCAGACCCTTTCCAAGTCCCGGGCCGATAGCGCGTCGCAATCCCTCGCCCTTGTCTAGTGACGAGGCATGGGTAACCAGAGCCTCCCTCACCAGATCGGGTGCGCAGACATAAACGATATGCTGGCGCCCGAGATGGCGCTCCACCAGACGCTCGTGGAACACGGATGGTGGAAGGGCCTCTATGGGATTACGAACCGTGGCGGTAACCGCCCGTATCTGAGCTGGCAAGGTGGTGAAAGCCTGGCGCAGGGATGACGACATGGCCTAACTCCGCTATCTAAGGTTTACACCTTAGAGCATATAAGGTGATCACCTTAGAAAGCGAGTGCCATGAAGCCGCCACTCCCCTCTACGAAATCACGAATTCTTGAGGAGGCCCGCCTTTTTGCGAATGAGGTCGGGTTCGACCGTCTCACGACGCGCGAGCTTGCAGAACGATGCGCGATCAATGAGGGCAATCTCTATTATCACTTCAGGACCAAGACGCAGCTGATCGAAGCCCTGTTCGCCGCATTCGACACAGAGGTACGTCGGCTTTTTGACTCGCTGCCGGTTGCGCCGGACCGGCCAAGCCGAGCCGAGCTCCTGAAGAGTATCGCGCGCGGCGTTGACCTGCTCCGCGCGTGGTGCGCGTTGAGTTGGCACTATCGGGCGTTGATGCGGGATGGAAATGCCCTGTTCCGACTGGCACCCGAGTTGCAGAAGCCTGCTGTATCACTCAATGCCGTGCTCGTCGAACGCGTGACAGAGGTGATCAAGGAGATGAGACGCATGAAGGCCCTGTCCATCGATGAAGCCGCTATCCCGGGGCTCGTTGCCAATATCTTCATTATTTCCACGCACTGGCTCGGATATGTGATCCATCAGATCGGGGTCAGCGACCCCGATGAGACGTATCTGGAATGGGGTTTCAGCCAGATCTTCGCGCTTATCGCTCCCTATCGCACCTGGATGACCCGGCTCGCGATGCGTCTGCATACCCGGAGCTTCGCGTTTCGCCCATAGATTCCAGTGGTGGGCTCCAATACTGCGGGTCAGAAAGAGCAGCAGAGCAGACCGTGACGTTGGGCTGCGACGAAACTGATCGGGGCTTCAACGCAGTCAGACGGAATCGGTGTCTATCGACAGTCATACCCCATATGCCGACCAACGTGCAGGTAGTGATCGAGGAGTGAGGAATACTTGCCCAGGGCGACCTCCAGCGACGCTTTTGGATACCGCATCGCGTAGTCGCGATCACTGAATTTGAAGGATCTCGAGCCAGACCAATAGCCGTGTGTCGTGAAGTGATTTAACAATCCGACACCCCCGAATTTGGCGTGATCATCGGCAAGATGGGTGTTCAGGCGTAGATAATCGTCCGGATCGAATAGTCCGAGCGATGCATCGAAAGATTCATGCCTGTTTTTCAAAGCCGGCGAGAGAAGACGAGGCTCTGTCCGCTCCCAACAATTCCGTACCGGGTCGAGGTAAGTGCGATAATGCTCAATATCCAACGCGTAATATATGGGAAATGAGTAGAATTCGTACCGTTCGTCATCGATTGGCAGGAGCATCGATGACGGGTGTTGGGTTGGCGAGAATATTCCTGCGACCGGCAGGTAGATATTCTTGGCTTTTGACATCCAGGCGGCGAGCCACGAAAAAGTACTCAGAGAAGGCACGATATGGGTCGATTTTCTCAGGTAGTCAAAATCCTCCGCGACGCCGCGTGAGGGAATAAATTTCGCAGTGGGAAAACGCTCTCGCAACTCTGCCATGTAGGGCGATTCGTCTAATTGTCCATAAAAGACTGGCCGTTTTCTGGTCTTTTGAATCAGAAACGCGTAAAATTCTGGCGGGAGCATGGCGTAATGCGGGTGTATGAGTTTTAGTATATCCCCGCCTCTTATACTGATGACGAGTTCCTCATCGCTGCCGCCCTCGCTCGAGTTCTCTATAAGCGGGAAATATTTCTCGTAATCGAACGAAGAGCGCGAGGGAAAATTATCAATATTTTGATAGAACCCTTCCAGCATGAATACTTTCGCATGCACCTTTTCGAGAGCAGAGGCGTAGGCGCGGGTGGGGAGCCTGCCCGAAAGTTTGGAATTCGTGTCCTCCTTGTCATGGACAGCGTGCTGCCCACTTTCGTAGAGGTCAGGGATATCTATGTCGAAGATCGGGATCTTGACGTTGCATATGGTACCACCGCCTAACGCCTCCCGCATTTTTATGGCGGCAAGATAGATCATCATGATGTTTCCAGGGTTGCCCTGTTTTGTCAGACGAATGATGGGATTCTTCACGAATTTTTTGTCCATCTATATTATGACTATCGTTCATGAAAGTTTGTTATTGGCATGAACTCTACTATTCTCTCTTTGAAGAGATATCATTTTATTAATATAGATACAATGTGCAGTGCAGCGTCGGTGTTGCATGCGAACGCAGGCCTGCTTCTCAGAAAGTGAGCGCGTATGAACGCTTGCGGCGGGGAAGGCTTCAACGAAGTCGCCTGCAAACCAGTCGGGATATCGTGTTATCGCTTCGTGAAGATAATATGCGCTTGTCGATCGTGACGTAGTGTGCTGGCTTCTTGGCAGATCTGACCAGACAGTATGTTGCTGGATCGCCGCTTCTTCGATGGTCATGCGGTAATTCGACGAGAAAACCCGCCACTTATGAAGCCCTATCCGCAGGCCGTGGTCAGAGGAAACCAGATCCACGGTTCTCCGACAGTGCAGGGCGTGACCTTCATAGCTCTCACTGATCTTCGATGAGCGTCTCTCACACAAGGTGATCCATTCTCACGAGACCCGCGGCTATCACTACAACCGGGATATCGATGACGGTGCGTTCCGCCCGCTTGATCTGCTGACCCATCCATATCTGCTTCCGGGCAGCTATGTGAAAAGCTTCTTCTGCAAGTGGGAAAATATCCGGACGATCCTCATAGCGCGCTGATCATGACGCAAAACCCTGCGGGGGAGGCCGGCTCAGCGGGAGGCGTGCGGTGCGTATGAGAAAATAACAACGCATCGCCCGTGGATCCTGTCATCATGTGCGAGGTTGAAGCCTCTGTCCGAAAAGCATTTCTGCCTCGGCCGTGAAGAGGAACCGCCATGGAAAAGCTGGACGAGGCACCGCTGATTGTAACGCTCGAACTCGCGAAGCCTGCCCAGGATTGGGCTCAGCAGATGCGATGCCAGTATTTTCCGCCAAAGCGTAATCGAGTGCCTGCCCACATCACTCTTTTCCACGCTCTGCCAAGAGCGACTCATCCCTTGCTTAAAGCTGCGCTCTCCGCACCCGGCGTCGCACCAAATGTCGTGATCGAGGCGCCCTATCTCCTTGGGCGCGGGGTAGCCTATCGTATTCGTAGCCCCGAGATGGCCGCGTTACGGGCGAGGCTGGTTGAGCAAATCGGGTCAGAGCAACTCACCCGTCAGGATGCGGCACCGTGGCGGCCTCATTTGACCATTCAAAACAAGGTCAGCCCGGACGAGGCACATGCGCTCTATGCCACGCTGAAGGTTTCTGCGAGACAGGGAAGCACCCAAGGTGCGGCTTTGCGGGTCTGGCGGTACGATAACGGTCCTTGGACGCTTCTTGACCGCTTCGCATTTCAACTGTCCGAGCGGCGTATGGAAGACGGTGACTGGATGTTGCCAACGTAGTGCCGCCGAAGCTCGTCGCTACGTTGGTGTGTGATAAAGAAACCTCTCGCGATGAGCGAAAGAGACTCTTCTATACAACGTGCGGAACAACGAACACTCGGCGGGTCGGACCCCTGACTTCTTCGGGATAGGCGCATCATAGAGTGACTGGAGCCGAGGCGTGCGACCAGAGGCCCGGTCGCGCCTGTATTCAGACGTGCAGCCCGGGAGCTTCCTGGCCTGTGGCCGCGACATATTCATGATATCCGCCCTCATAGCGATGCAGGCCTTCGGGCGTCACTTCCAGCACGCGGTTTGACAGGGCTCCGAGAAAATGGCGGTCATGCGAGACAAAGAGCATCGTGCCTTCGTAGTCGCTCAGCGCGCGGATGAGCATCTCCTTCGTGTCGATATCCAGATGGTTGGTCGGTTCGTCGAGCACAAGGAAATTGGGCGGATTATAGAGCATCAGCGCCATGACCAGACGCGCCTTCTCTCCACCCGAAAGCACGCTGACATATTTATCGACATCATCGCCCGAAAAACCGAACCCTCCCGCCAGAGCGCGCAGCGAGCCTTGGGCAGCGAGAGGGAATTCGTGCTCCAGCGTCTCGAAAATCGTGCGGCTGCCATCGAGCAGATCCATCGCATGCTGGGCGAAATAGCCCATCTTCACGCTGGCGCCGATGGTGACACTGCCTGAATCGGGTTCGCTCACGCCGGCAATGAGTTTGAGCAGGGTCGATTTCCCTGCGCCATTGATGCCCAGGATACAGCAACGTTCCTGACGGCGTATCTGGAGATCGAGCCCGTCATAGATGGTGCGCGTACCATAGCTCTTGCTCACCTGCTTGAGCAGCGCCACGGAATCACCCGAGCGCGGCGCCGGCGCGAAGTCGAATGAGAGGGTCTGGCGGCGGCGCGGCGGCTCCACACGATCAATCTTGTCGAGCTTCTTGACCCGGCTCTGTACCTGCGCGGCGTGAGAAGCGCGCGCCTTGAAGCGCTCGATGAACGCGATTTCCTTGGCCAGCATCGCCTGCTGGCGGTCGAACTGGGCCTGCTGCTGCTTTTCGTTGAGGGCGCGCTGTTGTTCGTAGAATTCGTAATCACCCGAAAAACTGGTCAGCGTACCGCCATCAATCTCTAGGATCTTGTTGACCACGCGGTTCATGAACGCGCGGTCATGCGACGTCATGAGCAAGGCGCCATCATAGGTTTTCAGGAACTGCTCCAGCCAGATCAGGCTTTCCAGATCCAGATGGTTGCTCGGCTCATCGAGCAGCATGACATCGGGTTGCATGAGCAGAATACGGGCGAGCGCCACACGCATTTTCCATCCGCCCGAAAGGAGGCCGACATCGCCCGACATCATTTCCTGCGAGAAGCCCAGACCGTGCAGCACTTCTCGTGCCTTGCTGTCGAGCCCGTAACCGCCAAGTTCCTCGAAACGTGCCTGCACATCGCCAAAACGTTCGAGAATGGTCTCCATTTGATCCATCTTGTCCGGATCGCATAAATCGGCCTCGAGCTGGGCCAGTTCGTTGGCGATTTCGGCCACTTCACCCGCGCCGTTCATGACCTCAGCCACGACGGAACGACCCTCCATCTCGCCGACATCCTGGCTGAAGAAGCCGATGGTGATACCGCGATCCTGAAAAACCTGACCTTCATCCGGGCTTTCCTGCTTGGTGATCAGCCGGAACAGCGTCGTCTTGCCGGCGCCATTCGGCCCGACGAGCCCGATTTTCTCGCCCTTCTGAATGGCGGCGCTCGTCTCGATGAAGATGACACGCTGGCCGTTCTGCTTGCTGATCGAGTCAAGGCGGATCATGGAACCTCTGGGTCGCTTTATGGGTCACGGGAGAGGGGGCGTTGATAGGACCTCGCTTCACGATAAGCAATTGCGATCACGCGGCTGCAATTTGACGTGCCGGTCAGATCGCGCTTCCCTCACGCCAGAAATCCCGCCCGAGCGCTGCGATGATTGGAAGAATAATGAAAAAAGGAAATCGTCTGCCTGAGCGGCTCTATGCTTTGGCAATGTGGGCGGTCTCGGCGGTCTTCGCCCTGTTCCTGGTGGGGCTGGGCGGCCTCGTTATCAACGATCTTCCGCGCAAGGCCGGTCATATTGCGTATGAGCCTGTCTATCCGGCTGAAATGATTCAGCGCCAGGCAACGCTCCGTGACGAGCGCGCCGCGATTGCAGCTGAGCGCCAGATCGATGACGTTGCTCTTGAGGCTGCGCAGAGCGCCACGCGCAACGCACGTGAGGGTTTTCAGACCTGGCTTGAAACACGCGAGGCGACGACCGACCCCCGTCAGGACACCGAGCTTCTGGCGCGCACGGCGGCACTTGAGCGTCTGCAGCAGGCGGAGCACGAGGTCACGCGCAAGATCGAGGCGCTCGATCAACGTCGCCGCGCCTATGACACATCCAAGGCGAAGCTCACCAGCGATAGGGAGGGCGTAGAGGAAGCGTATCGTCCTGTGTTCCAGCGTGCCGTTCTCAGGGCGCAGCTCAGGGTGTTCGTCATAAGACTCGCCTTCACCCTGCCGCTGCTCCTGCTGGCGACCTGGCTCGTCATGCGCAAGCGACAGAGCCAGTATTGGCCGCTCTATCGTGGTTTTGTGCTGGCCTCGCTCTATGCGTTCTTCGTCGAGCTGGTGCCCTACCTGCCGAGCTATGGCGGTTATATCCGTTACGGGGTTGGCGCACTCCTGACCGTGCTCGTCTGTGTCGTGCTCATACGGAACATGCAGTCCTATCTGGCCCGACGCCGCGCGGCGGAAGCGGAATCGGAGAAAGAACGGCGCCAGCGCGTCGATCGGGCGCAGGCCTACGCGAAGCTAGACCGCAAGACCTGTCCTGATTGCGATCGACCTCTGGTTCTTGTTGACGGGCAGGACACAAATTTTTGCGTTCACTGTGGTCTGACGCTCTATGAGCATTGCGGTGTCTGTCAGACGAGGAACATCGCGTTCAACCGTTTCTGCATGAGCTGTGGCAGTGAAGATATCGGCCATGCGGAAGACAGAACTTCCGGCCCATCAGCAGTTCCGGTGCTCTAGGAGGAAAAGATCATGGAAGACCCCATTCACATCACCCGGATCACAACCGAAGCCTGCCTCCCGTTGCGTCGCTCCGTGTTATGGCCCAGCCTGACCGAAGAGGAATGCCGCGTTCCGCAGGACCCCGAAGCGACGCATCTCGGTGCGTTCAGGGGAGAGCATCTGATCGGCTGTCTCTCACTCTGCCCGATCGGCCCCGATCTGATCCAGCTGCGCAAATTTGCGGTGGCGGCAGCGTATCAGGGGCAAGGGATCGGCACGCAGCTTATGGACCAGGCAATCAGGACCTGCCGGGAACTCGGCGCCAACCGCCTCGAACTCGACGCCCGCAGCAGCGCGCTCGGTTTCTACAGAAAATTCGGCATGAGCCCGATGGGCGCTGTCTTCTTCAAGGGGCCTATCGAGCACCAGCGTATGGCTCTCGAGCTATAACGCAGCTCTTCCGACCTACCGGAAATTCGGCAGGTAGACGATGAAACGCTACCTGGGAAATTCGATAATGAACTCTGTATCGGATTATTTTCGTTCCTGAATCGCAACGAAATAGTTCTGAAATCCTTTTGCGAGCGCAGTCGTGAACAAGTCCGAAGGCGCCTCTGGCAGAACGCTTTTGACGGGGGTTCGAGCGGAAATCCGTTGGGGGTTAACCTGTTTTGTCAGAAGTCCTTGAGGTCGATGAAATGGCGCCTCACCCAGCCAATGAAACCCTTTCGGGGTTCCGAATTGCTCTGAGCTGGGGTTTCAACATTCTTTGAGCGTCTAATAGGATCAAATTCCCACTCTTTTTAATCGACATAATGATGTTCTTCGTCGTCAACTACTCTTGCGTTCAGATCCCTCGCGATCCGGAACATCTTTCTGAAGAGGAAAGTGTCAGGCCATTTCGTGTATATTTCACCTGAACACCAGTCCAGCCATGGCTCATCATAGGCGGAATCGCCAGACCATAAGGCATGGTACTCTCCATTTCTGGGATCTAGTGTGAGCTCGGAATCCTGGTCGACATAAGCGAGCCATTCTTCTGCGGTGATCGGATTCTCTTCGCTGAAATACCATTGATCGGCCCTTGTTATGTGGAAATCCGCGCCCATTTCAGATCCCTTTCCGCAAAAGGGTAATATCTCTCTTTCCTTCATCTAGGGGCAGTCACGTCTGCTTCATCATGTCATGGCGTTATCGCATCAGATTCCGTCTGCGACCGGTGACAGATGGATTCCGGCGCCGTTTTTTGTCGCAAAGTAGAGACAGCGCGTGGGCCGATAGGAAAGAATATGGCGCGCTGGTATTGCCCGGGCTTGGCCGTCGAGCAATGTATGAGATGCTGAACGCAAGAGTTGTTGATCGATACGAGAGGAACTGGGATGAGCCGTTACTGCGTCACGGTAACCTGTGAGGCACGGCGCGGGGTCGTTGCCGTGATTTCCGGCTATCTCGCCGGTAAGGGCTGCAACATCAGCGATAGCGCCCAGTTTGACGATAGCGAGACCAATCGCTTTTTCATGCGCACAAGCTTTGTCGCCGAGACCGGGGCATCGCTTGAAGAACTTCGGCGTGATTTCGCGCCGCTGGCGGCAGAATACGGCATGGAAGCGACTTTTTACGACGAGGCAGAACGACTCAATGTCGTCGTCATGGTCTCACGCTTCGGGCACTGCCTGAATGATCTTCTCTATCGGGTCCGTCTCGGTGCGTTGCCGATCAATATCGTGGCCGTCATTTCAAACCATCTGGATTTCCAGAAGCTCGTCGTCAACCACGATATCCCGTTTCACTACATACGCGTGACCAAAGAGAACAAGGCAGAGGCAGAAGCGCAGCAACTTCGCATCATCCGAGAGACGGGCGCCGATCTCGTCGTGCTTGCCCGCTACATGCAGGTTCTTTCCGATGATCTGTGCCAGCAGCTTTCGGGTCGCACGATCAATATCCATCACTCCTTTCTTCCGAGCTTCAAGGGAGCACATCCCTATCATCAGGCGCATGCGAGGGGCGTGAAGCTCATCGGGGCGACCGCTCATTATGTTACGGCCGATCTGGATGAAGGGCCGATCATCGAGCAGGATATCATCCGGGTGTCGCATAATCAGTCACCGGAAGACTATGTGGCGCTGGGGCGCGATGTCGAAAGCCAGGTCCTGGCGCGCGCCATTCATGCCCATGCGCATCGGCGTGTTTTCCTGAGCGGCAGGAAGACGATTGTCTTTCCGGCCAGCCCCGGCTCCTACGCGTCTTCCTTGTGAGGCTGATCAGGCTTGACGCGTTCGGCGAATGGCAGGGCTGACCGGAGGTCACCACTGCCTGCCCGTTAAGTATCGATGGCGCGAATCTTCACGGACGCAGGCAGGTCGCGTGCCCAAAAGACGCCGCCATTCAGGCGGCTTGCTTATCCGAGACCGGCGCAACGGGTTCGCGCTTTGTGTCGCGCCTGACATCGGCAAAAGCGCTCGGCATCAATTCCCTGCGCATCAGTTCAATGACCCAGGCCCAGAGCATGTGGCCGATTGTTTCGGAAAAAATCTCGGCGCGCGGGAGGTTCCACAACGCTGGCGCCCAGTGTCCTGCGGGCAGCACCGTGCCGTGGAAGACGAGTGTCACGACCAGGCCAAATACCACGCCCTGTCCCATGGCGATGCGCGGAAAACGGAGCCAGAGCACGCAATAGAGAAGGGCAAAGAAAATCGAGAACAGGTGGTGCACCATCAGGACGCCGCCGGGCACGATATGCCCGGAATAGACATAGGTAAGATGGTCGACATCCACACCGAGATCGCGAAGCATTTCGGCGGGCGGGCTGGCGCGATCCGGCGTGCGGGGTGGCAGGGGGACTTCCGTGCCCCATTTCACGAAGCTGGAGAGATTTCCCCCGACAAATCCCGCCCATAGGGCGGGAAGCAGCAGGGCCTTGTCCGTCTTGTTTTTGTTGAAGGTCATTTTTTCTGAGTCGGGCAGGGTGGAAGAGACAGGCGATAGATCGTGGTTGTGCCGCCCAGGGGGCGACTGTTCTTGAAGGCGATCTCGTCGAGACGAGAGTCGGAGATGTAGAGCCAGTTATTGGCGATCGCGAAGCCGTCTGCCCAGTCGAGCACGTCAGGATCGTCGTAAACCTTCTGTGTCTGCGGTGTCTTTGCTCCTTCCGGGAACGTCAGGGCATAGAGCCCGTGATTTTCGATATCGCCCACCCAGAGCCGGTTGCAGGCATCCATTTCTATCCCGCCGCTCATGACGGACTGGCCGAGATATTGGGCTTTCTTGTCCAGATCGGCATTGCTCAGATGGGCGTTGCGCAGATCGGCCGTCGCGATGCGCCAGTAATGATGATCGGTGAGTGGGCGGTAATACAGCCAGGCACGATCGGGTGAGAGGGCAATCCCGTCATCCTGCGTGACGGGCAAGCTGCCATCCTTTTTGCGCGCCAGTTCGCCATAGATATGAAGGTGCTGTTTCGGGTCCGCGATGCCCGAGCGCGTATTGGCCAGAACCAGACGATAGGCCCCGGTGTCGAGATCCATCACTACCAGTCCGCCACGCCCCCATTCATTGGTGATGTAGGCCGTACGTGTGTGGGTATCCACGCGTACGTCGTTGAGGGAGTCTTCAGGGGTGATGTCAGGCCCGAAATGATAGATCTGGATCAGCCTTCCTGTCTCGGCATCGAACTCTGCCAGCTTGGGTGGCAGGATCTTCTGGTCCACCGAGGAGAGAGAGGAATCCAGTACCCAGAGATGGTTCGCGTCATCCACCCAGAGCGCGGGGACAGAAACCCAGAGTTCGCGATTGATCGGCTTCGGCTCGAACCGGTTCCAGTTGGCGTCCGGAAATGGTACGAGCGCGCCGGTTTTGGGATCGATGCGGACAACGCTGGCACTGTAGCGCTTCATGGTGGCGGGGGCAGAGGCATAGACGAGGCCTGAATGGGACACACCCACGCCGATCATGTTGAAATCGGACGGGAAACGTTTGACCATCTCGAGTGCGGGCTGTTCCGGGGAGGCCGAGGTCGCGGCGTAAGCGGCTGGGCTTGAGCAGAAAGGAGCGAGCCCTGCGCCAGCCATGCAGGCTGAAAGCATAAGGGTCTTGAGAAAAGATGTCATGACAATCCGGCTCCCTGCGTGGCGACGTCGAGTGTGAAGATCGTATTCTCCGCACACATGAACAGGCGATCGCGCTGCGTACCCCCAAACGTAAGATTGGACACACTGCGCGGCAGACGCAGTCGCCCGATCATCTTGCCCGCGGGGTTATAGATGAACACGCCGCACAGCCCGAGCGGGCCATTGGCCGCCACCCAGAGATTGCCCATGCGGTCGGCCTTGATGCCATCGGGCATCAGTTTCTGACCTGCAAGGGTCATGTCAGCAAAGACACGCTGGTTTGAGAGGGTGGTATTTTGCACATCAAAGGCATAGATATTGCGATAGCCGCCCCCCTTGGGGCCGCGCGCGCCCTTCTCACTCGAGACGATATAGAGCGTTTTCTGGTCGGGTGAGAAACAGAGCCCGTTTGGCCCGGAAAGCTCAGCACCTGTGAGTACACTGGTGAGCTTGCGGGTTTCCGGATCAAGATGAAACACATGGGTTTCCTGACCTGCCTGACCGCCAATCTGCTCGGTCGCCTCCAGATCGAGATTCCAGGTCAGATTGCCCTTGGCCGACTTGCCGTCCTGGGGTGCATCGGGATGCCCTTCCCAGAGTCTGTCGCCATAGGGCGGATCGGTAAACCAGATGCCGCCCTGAGCATCCACCACAATATCATTGGGCGAATTCAACCGCTTGCCCTCGAAGCTCTCGGCCAGGATCGTGCAGCGTCCGTCATGCTCCCAGCGAATGACGCGACGCATGCCGTGCTCGCAGGTGATCAGACGCCCCTCACGGTCATAGGTATTGCCGTTGGAGTGATAGCTCTCCTTGCGGAACACCGTCATGCAGCGCTCTTCAGGCAGGTAGCGATACTGGGTGCTGCCCATTACGTCGCTCGTGATGAGAAACCGCCCGTCGCTGGACCATGCCGGCCCTTCAAGCCAGAGCGCCTTGCCCTTCCAGGCCTGAACGAGCGGCGCGTTATCGAGAATGACCGTCGAAAATGAGGGATCGTAAAACAGGATATCCGGGTCGGGCGTGAACGCCACCGGAGCCTCGGGCCCCCAGATACGGGGTGGGGAACTCACGACGCTGGGTGGCGCGATCACGGAATCTGCCGATGGTGCGGCGCGTGCGCGCTCGATCGGCGCGAGGATCGGGGCAAGAGCCGCGCCGCCCAGGGCTGCCCCGCCCAATCTCAGGAGGTGACGTCTCGAACAGGGGGCGGGAGCTGGCAGCGTCGGGGTCATGGGCGGGGCTTTCATGGTGAGGACGCGCTCCAGAGAAACATCGACCCAGCAAGGGCTCGGGCTCCAGGGGACGCGCTGTCATAGGGAAGGAGCGCTGGAGATGAAGAACGGTTTGTTATTATCGTGTTATTGATCACGTTATAATGAAAGACGCGTCACCACTATGAACAACGTTGAATGGGTCGATCAGTAAATCCGATCAGTACGCGCGCGACTGTTTCAGTAAAGGCATGTCGCAATACCGTTCTGCGGGCCTGCCTGACGTAGATGGCAAGGTCCGCGGTCCTGTTTGCCGGCAAACCGGGCGATGTGTTGTCGCGCGCAGGGGAGGCGCGGTCCAGGGAAGGTGTCTTGTTTCGAAACCGGGAAGCTGTGTGACTGCCCGCGGGATCGGTATCACCAGGACGGCCCTGCGCTTGCGCGATGCTGCGCGTGATCACTATTGCGCGCGTCCCTCCTGGCATGGGGGAGGAAGATCTGGCTGCTCGGTCAGGGATCTGTCATTCAGTGCGCCCGGATCGCGCAGGGGCGATCCTCTGAGGAACATCGCTCATGAACGCTCTCATGTCTCAGCCTGTCGAGGCGATACTCGTCTTCACGCTTGTTGTCGGTGTCGTTTCGACGCTGGTTCTGGATCTCTACGCCGTGGCACTGGAGCGCGCTACCGGTATCGGTCGCACCAATTGGGGCGCCGTCGGGCACTGGCTGGTAGGGATGGGGAGGGGACGGATGGTGTTTTCGCCCAATGCGGATGGTCTCTATACACCGGGCGAGCATGGGCTGGGATGGATCTTCCACTATGCCGTGGGCTGCGCCTACGCCCTGATGCTGCCGCTCTTCTGGGGAGTGGGCTACGTGGCCGCCCCGAGCCTGACGCCGGTCATTCTGATCGGGTTTGTGCTGACCACCATCGCAGGTCTGACGCTCATGGTGCCGGGCATGGGAGGCGGGTTTCTGGGGCTGAAAACGCCCAATCCGAGGAAACTCTACGGACTTGTTCTTCTGGCCCATGCGGTATTTACCGTGGGGCAATACGCGGCAGCGCTCGCTCTGGCTTCCCTCATCTGAGGTGCCGGTCCCGGCAGGGCACGCCCCGCCGGGGAATGTTACTCAGGCGGCGCGATCATGACGGTTGACGCTGCTGCCTGAGGGAGTGGGGGCAGGCGTCAGGGTGCGCCTCACCGCATCTTCCCAACCACGCAGCAACTCGAGACGCAGTCCGGGCTCGATCCGCGGTGCGAAGCGGCGCTCTTCCTCCCAGGTGGTGGCAACCTCATCGAGGGATTGCCACACGCCTGTTGCGAGACCGGCCAGAAAGGCCGCCCCAAGTGCTGTCGTTTCCAGATCGACCGGGCGCTGCACCTCGGTATCGAGAATATTGGCCAGGAACTGAGAGAACCAGTCATTGGCCGACATGCCCCCGTCGATCCGCAAGGTCTGGGCCTGCATCGCGCCATCCTCGCGCATGGCATGCGCCAGATCATAGGTCTGATAGGCTACGGATTCCAGCGCGGCCCGGGCAATATGGGCTTCGGTCGAGCCCAGAGTGAGGCCGCAGATCAGTCCGCGTGCCTCAGGGTCCCAATGCGGAGCGCCAAGCCCCACGAAGCCGGGCACCATATAAACGCCATGGCTGTCAGGTACACGGGTGGCCATGTCATCGGTCTGCGAGGCATGGGTGATCAGATGCAGCCCGTCACGCAGCCATTTGATGGCGGCCCCGGCCACGAAGATCGAACCCTCGAGCGCATAGGTGGTCTTGCCGTTAATGCGGTAGCCGATCGTGGTGAGCAGCCTGTGATGCGATGTGACCGGTTTCTCCCCCGTATTGAGCAGCATGAAGCAGCCCGTGCCGTAGGTCGCCTTGGCCATGCCTGGCTTGAAGCAGGCCTGACCGACCAGCGCGGCATGCTGGTCGCCCGCCATGCCGCCGATGGGAATGGCCTGACCGAAGAGCTCCGGATCGGTCAGGCCCAGCGCACCACTATTGTCGCACAGTGCAGGCAGCAGCGCCTCGGGGACGCGGAACAGTTTCAGAAGCTCCTTGTCCCATTCCTGGGTGTGGATATTGAACAAGGCGGTGCGGCTCGCATTGGTGACATCCGTCGCATGCGTCTTTCCACCCGTCAGGCGCCACAGAAGGAAGCAATCGATCGTGCCCATCGCGAGTTCGCCGGCTTCTGCCCGCTCGCGCAGTCCCTCAACGTTATCGAGCAGCCAGGTGATCTTGCTGGCCGAGAAATACGGGTCAAGCAGGAGACCCGTTCTGGAGCGTACCAGCTCCTCGGCGCCATCGCGCTTGAGTTCGGCACAGAACGACGCGGTGCGACGATCCTGCCAGACAATGGCTTTATGCACGGGCTTGCCGGTCGCCCGCTCCCAGATCACCACGGTCTCGCGCTGGCTTGTAATCCCCAGACCCGCGATTTTCTCGACGCCGCCCGATTCCGCGATGGCCTCGCGCGCTGTGGTGAGCGCGTCGCTCCAGATATCCTCGACATCGTGCTCTACCCAGCCGGGATTGGGGTAATGCTGTTTGAACTCGCGGCGCGACAGGGAGAGCGTGCGGGCCCTGTTGTCGAACACGATGCTGCGGGTGGAGGTCGTGCCCTGATCGATGGCGAGAATATGGGTCTTCTGGGTCATGATGTTGCTCCGACGGGCGCGCCTCGGGCACGCCCTGCTATAGGGAGGAGTGTCAGGCAGAACGGCGTCGGTCAGTGCTTTCAGGGAACGGGCGTTGCCTGAGGCCCAGCGGCCGGATAACTGCCGGTCGCGGTGCGGGACGCGACAGGCTCGGTCAGAACTGGCGTCAGGGGTTTGGCCTGTTCAGGATTGTAGTTCGGCATGAAGGGGCGCAGCGTGAACTGGTAGATTCCTGCTCCGATCACGCCGCCCACGAGGGGGCCTGCAATCGGCACCCACCAGTAATGCTGGGGTGCCGGAAAGGCCGAGGCTCCCCATCCGGCGAAAAATGCGAAGGTGCGCGGACCGAAATCACGTGCCGGATTGATGGCCCAGGCATCCAGATATCCGGATGAGGCGCCAATGGCTGCAACCAGTAACCCGATGATGAGCGCTCCGGAATTCGCCTGCGGGGCCTGCGTGTTATACTGGCAGGTGATGGCGAAGATGCCGAAGACGAGCACCCCGGTCAGCACGATCTGCACCACGAAGGAGTGCATGGCCGTGACCGCAAGGCCAGGATGAGTAAAGAAGACGCCCGCAGCCCCTCCATCCCCTGCACGGGTAAAGTGATGGGTCATGTTGTAATGATCGATCACCGGATGGAAGTTCAGATAGACGATGGCCGCGCCTGCAATGCCGCCAAGGACCTGAGCGGTGCAATAAGGCAGGACCTTCTTCCAGGAGAAACCGCGATAGAGCGCGAGCGCAAGCGTGACGGCGGGGTTGGCATGTGTGCCGCTGACGGCCCCCGTGGCGTAGATGGCGATAGTGACCCCCAGCCCCCAGACAATGGCGACGCCCCAATAGGCGTTCTGATAAGGGTTCGGGTCATAAAGCACGATCATTGCGGCGACGCTGTCGCCGAAGATGATGATGATCGTGACGGCGATGAACTCTGAGATCAGTTCGCCGAGATAGCGTTTTCTTTCTGACATGAGAATATGTCCGCTAGCCAGAGGATGGGGGGAGGGAAGAAGGTCAGGCGGCCACGCCGCCTTCGGTTGTTTCCGGTGCTGGATCGGTGATGGGAGGTGCAACAGCGTCCGCGCTGTTACGGTGCAGGCGTCTGTCGATATAGTCCTGCAGGGCCCTGGTCTCGCCGGGTTGCAGGCGAAGCCCAAGCTTGGAGCGACGCCACAAAATATCGTCTGCGCTGCGTGCCCATTCATGGTCGATCAGATAATCGACCTCGCATCCGTAGAGATCCGCGCCCAGATGCGGGCCAAGTTCGGCGTTCTGTCCGGGTAGGATCAGGGTGTCGACCAGCGTGCCGTAATTACGCACGAGCCGTGTAGCGGTCTGATGCGACAGGCCCGTGATGCGACGCGTGAGCGCATCGACGCGTCGTGTGAAGCTGCCGCGGGCGAAATCGCCGCCGGGCAGGGGCTTGTCTGCGGTCCATGACGTGACGGGAAGGCCCCTGAGATGAGGGGAGAGCTTTTCGAGCGCATGTTCGGCGAGCTTGCGATAGGTCGTGATCTTGCCGCCGAAAACCGAGAGCACGGGGGCACCGTCATGATCGATATCGAGCCTGTAGTCCCGCGTGACCGCCGAGGCATTGCCTGAATGATCGTCGTAAAGGGGGCGCACGCCCGAATAGCTCCAGACGACATCATCAGGCGTGATGGTCTTGCGGAAATAGCGGTTCACGCTTTCGCAGAGATAGGTGATTTCGTCCGGGCTGATCGAGACCTTGTTCGCGTCCTGCTCCCAGGGGATATCGGTTGTGCCGATCAGGGTAAAATCGGTCTCGTAGGGGATGGCAAACACGATGCGACGGTCGGGATTTTGCAGGATATAGGCCTGGTCGGTTTCGAACTGACGCGGCACAACAATATGGCTTCCCTTGACCAGGCGCACATTGTTGCGGCTCTCGATCGACAGACGATCCTGGAGCAGTTCAGCCACCCAGGGACCGGCTGCATTGACCAGAGCACGTGCATGGACGCGTCGGCGTTCGCCGGTCAGTACCTCTTCCAGCGTGGCTGCCCAGTACTCCCTGTGACGCTCCGCAGAGACGAGCCTCGTGCGCGTGCAGATCTCGGCGCCGCGATCAGCGGCATCCCGGGCGTTGAGAACGACCAGCCGACTGTCCTGCACCCAGCCATCCGAATACTCGAACCCGCGCACGTAATCCTGACGCAAGATCTGACCGGCCTTTTCCTTCTGCAAGGCGAGACTGCGCGTCTTGGGCAGGGTCATTGTGCGGCAGAGATTATCATACAGGAACAGGCCGGTGCGCAGCAGCCAGGCCGGACGCAGTATTGCGGAGTGGGGCAGGATGAAACGCAGGGGCCAGATGATGTGCGGGGCGATTTTCAGGAGGCGCTCACGCTCGTAAAGCGCCTCGCGCACCAGCCGGAACTCGTAATATTCGAGATAGCGCAGCCCGCCATGGATGAGCTTGGTGCTCGCCGAGGAGGTGTGGCTCGCGAGATCATCCTTTTCGACCAGAAGCACTTTCTGCCCACGCCCTGCGGCGTCTCGAGCTATGCCCGCACCATTGATACCGCCGCCTATCACGAGGAGATCATAGAGCGTCGTGGGCGGGTTTCCTTCCTGATCGTGTCGGGTTCGATCCGGTCGGCTCTGGTCGGTCATGGGAGAGCATCCTTCGCTTCAGACGAGTGCGAAGGCTTCAATAGAACGAAAACGAAAAAAAACGAACAACAAACGTTATGAATAACGTGTTCGTGTTATATGTTGCCCATTAATCGGGTCATGTAACATGCAATGTCACATTGGCGACCGACAGGCTGGTTCGAAATTCTGCGCTGGGCATCCTGTCTGTGACGAAATCATCGATATCGCGCAGATCGCCAACCCGCCCGACGGGCTTGCGGGTGAACTTGGTGTGGTCCGCAAGCAGGATCACCCGTCTTGCATGGCGCATGATGGCCCGAGCGCACTGAATCTCGTCCAGATCGAAATCGAGCAAGGTGCCATCCTCCTCAACGCCCGAGATGCCGATCACGCCAAAATCGGCCCGAAATCCCGAGAGGGACTCCGTGGCCCCGGCACCAATGATTCCACCGTCCTGCGGGCGTACGAGCCCACCCGCAATCACGGTCCGGAAATCCGCTCTGGGTGAGAGCGCGACCGCGACATGCAAGTTGTTGGTGATGACGTGCAGATCCCGGTGCCCGGTCAGCGCCCGCGCGAAAGCTTCGGTCGTTGTGCCGATATTGATGAACAGGGAGCTGCCATCCGGGATGAGTGCTGCCGCCAGGGCGCCGATCGCGTCCTTGGCGCGGGAATGCAGGGTCTGGCGTTCGCCATAGGCGATATTCTCGGTTGATGAGGCCGGACTCGCGCCCCCGTGATAGCGGGCCACATGCCCGGTCTCCGACAGAAGATTGAGATCGCGCCGGATGGTCTGGACCGTGACTCCCAGCTTCTGGGCGAGATCCTCGTTGGACATGAAGCCATGCGCCTGAACGAGGGCCACGATCTGTCGGTGTCTGGGGGAGGTGAGGATTTCCTGCGTCATGAACCCCTGTCTGTCATGGGGCGTTGACGCCTTCAATCCCGCTCTTGTGACAGCCCGACCGAAAGCCCATTTCCCAGCCATGGCGACAGCAACACGATCCACGATGGAAGCGATCCCCGAGCACCGTCTCATGGGGTTCAGACCCGAACGTCAGCCGGCAAAGGAGAAGCTGCGGCGTCTCGTGGTCAAATCCGAATACGAGCCCGCTGGCGACCAGCCGACAGCCATTGCGGAGCTGACGCAGGGCGTCAATGACGGGGAGGTCGATCAGGTTCTGCTGGGCGTCACAGGCTCGGGCAAGACCTTCACTATGGCCAAGGTCATCGAAGCGACGCAAAAGCCGACGCTCATTCTGGCGCCCAACAAGACGCTGGCTGCGCAGCTCTATGGGGAGATGAAGCAGTTCTTCCCTGACAACGCGGTCGAATATTTTGTCTCGTATTACGACTACTATCAGCCCGAAGCCTATGTGCCACGCTCGGATACGTATATCGAGAAAGACAGCCAGATCAACGAGCAGATCGACCGGATGCGCCATGCCGCCACACAGGCACTGCTTGAGCGTAACGATGTCATCATCGTGGCCTCGGTGTCGTGCATCTATGGCATAGGTTCGGTCGAAACCTATTCACGCATGGTGGTCAAGCTCGAGGCGGGGGGCAGTATTGATCGCGATCGTCTGATCAAGGCGCTGGTTGAACTGCAATATCGACGCAATGACGCGTCGTTCGAACGCGGTACCTTCCGCGTGCGCGGCGAGCAGATCGATATCTTCCCAGTCCAGAATGAGGATCGTGCGTGGCGCGTGTCGCTCTTTGGTGACGAGATCGAGGCGATCACGGAGTTCGATCCTCTCACAGGCAACAAGACGGCCGATCTTTCCGAAATCAGCGTCTATGCCAATTCGCATTACGTGACGCCGCGCCCGACACTCAATCAGGCCATGATTGGCATCAAGGCGGAGTTGCGCCAGCGTCTGGATGAGCTCAATGCGGCGGGGAAACTGCTGGAGGCAGAACGCCTGCAGCAGCGCACTATTTTCGATCTGGAAATGATCGAGACCACCGGGGCCTGCAAAGGCATCGAGAATTATTCCCGATATCTCTCCGGCCGAGGTCCGGGCGACCCACCCCCTACGCTTTTCGAATATCTACCTGAAGATGCGCTGCTGATCGTTGATGAGAGCCACGTGACGGTGCCCCAGATTGGCGGCATGGCACGTGGTGACCATGCGCGCAAATCCGTGCTGTCCGAGTACGGGTTCCGGCTGCCCTCCTGCCTCGACAACCGCCCCCTGAAATTCGAGGAGTGGCAGGCGCTCCGACCCCAGAGCGTGTTCGTTTCCGCAACGCCGGGTCCGTGGGAGATGGAGCGCACTTCCGGTGTCTTCGCTGAGCAGATCATTCGGCCTACCGGGCTGATCGACCCTGTGACGATTGTGCGTCCGGTCGAGGGACAGGTGGACGATCTTCTGGCTGAGGCACGTGATACCATTACCGCGGGTGGGCGTGTGCTGGTGACGACGCTCACCAAACGCATGGCCGAGGATCTGACAGAGTACCTGGGCGAGGCAGGCATCAAGGTTCGGTACCTGCATTCGGACGTCGATACACTCGAGCGTATCGAGATCATACGCGATCTGCGTCTCGGCGCTTTTGATGTGCTCGTGGGCATCAACCTTCTGCGAGAGGGTCTCGATATCCCTGAATGCGCGCTGGTAGCCATTCTTGACGCCGATAAGGAAGGCTTCCTGCGTAGCCGGACCTCATTGATCCAGACGATCGGGCGCGCCGCGCGTAACGTCGATGGGCGGGTGCTGCTCTATGCCGACAAGATGACCGGCTCGCTCGAATTCGCGATCGAGGAGACGGCACGACGACGGGCACGGCAGGTTGAGTGGAACGAGGCCCATGGCATCACGCCACAGACTGTGCGCTCGCGCATAGGCGACGCCCTTTCCTCTGTGTTTGAGCAGGACTACGTGACCGTTGGTCCCGATGAGGCAGGTGACACGCAGGAATTCGTCGGTAAATCTCTCGCTGCGTCTATCCAGGATCTGGAAAAGCGTATGCGCGCCGCAGCGGCGGATCTCGATTTTGAGCAGGCTGCACGTCTGCGTGACGAGATCAAACGTCTCGAGGCGATCGATCTGGGGCTGGAGCCGCCCCCCTTGCCGAGTTCGACCGCAGGGCGTAGCGGGTTCAGAAGCAAGGACAAAACGCCGCGACCCCTCGGACCGGGCGGCGGCGGGTATGACCCGGCCAAGAAGCGCGGCGGCAGGAGGAAAGCAGGATGATCGAGCTCAAACTGGGTGAGGCCCATCTTGGAGTGCTGCCTTCTCTCGGGGGGAGCCTTGCATTCTGGCGATTGCGCGGGCGTGACCTTCTGGTGCCGACCGCAGACCCGAGCCTGGCGGCGCAGAAGAACACACCGGTGGCAGGCTATCCGCTGGTACCCTTCTCCAACCGCATCGGGGGCGGGCGATTCAGCTTCGAGGGGCAGGACTATACACTTGCGCGGAATTTCGGCGCCGAGCCCAACGCGATCCACGGTAATGGCTGGGAGCGGGTCTGGTCTGTCGCCCAGAGCGATGCCGAGCGCGCCATACTCTATCTCGATCATGATCCGGCCAAGGGAGACGACCCGGCACAATGGCCCTTCGCCTATCGGGCGGTCCTTTCGTTTGTCTTGCATCGCACAGGGCTCAGCGTCGAGATCCTTCTGGCCAACCGCGATACGCGCTCCCAGCCTGTGGGGATGGGATACCATCCGTTTTTCGCGCGCAGCGAGGACATGACCCTCAATTTTGCGGCGCGTTCCCTCTGGGAGAACGGCCCTGACATGTTGCCCACCGACCAGAAATCATGCGAGGGCGCATGGTGTTTCGATCCTGCCCGTCTAGTGGGAGAGGCCCGGGTCGATAACTGCTTCTCGGGTTGGGAGGGGAGGGTTCGGCTGGCCTACCCGTCAGCCGGGTATAGCCTGGACATCGAGGTGGACCCCGTTTTTCAGCATCTCGTCGTCTTCACCGCGCCCGAGAAGAATTTTGTCGCAGTCGAGGCCGTAACGAACATGAATAACGGGGTCAACCACCCCGATATACTGGAGAATGGGGTGCATGTGCTCGCTCCGGGCCAACGCATCTCTGGTATCATCCACTATCGGGTGGTCGAAGAGCGTGGGTGAGAACAGCAAGGCCTCTCTCTCTCATTATCTGACCCCGCTGGGGGCAGCCCGGATGCGCGAGGAACTGCGCGAATTGATGCACGTGGAACGCCCGAGGATTGTCGAGATCGTTTCCTGGGCTGCCGGAAATGGAGATCGCTCCGAGAATGGCGATTATCTCTATGGCAAGCGTCGTCTGCGTGAGATTGATCGACGGGCGCGTTTTCTGAGCAAGCGTCTTGAACACGCGCTGATTATCGATCCTGCGACGCAGACCACGCGTGATCGCGTCTTCTTCGGCGCGCAGGTTTCCTATGTCGATGAGGACGATGTGACGCATGACGTCACCATCGTCGGGTGCGACGAGGCGGATCTGACACGGCGCGAGATCAGCCTGGTTTCTCCTGTCGCGCGCGCGCTGATGCGCGCACGCGTGGGGGACGAAGTCAGTCTTCAGACGCCGGGAGGCGCCGTGATGCTGGAAATTCTATCAATTGCCTATCCCGCTTAGCTGCACGTTCGGGCACGGTATGCCCGGCGTAGGAAAGCGGCGCGACCTCTGTTAGACCTGATCACGATAAAGCCCATCTTGTGGGCCTGGGGCCTGATCCCCTCACGATGAATTCAAATACCGAAAGGACCGAGCCGATGGCGCTCAGAATAGCCGTGCAGATGGATCCGCTGGAACATGTGAATATTGACGGCGATTCGACCTTTGCCTTGATGCTCGAGGCGCAGCGACGCGGTCATGAGCTGCATGTCTATCCTGTCGACACGCTTTGCCTCGGTGAAGGGGGCGCTGAGACGGAACTGCATCGTGGTCGGGTCTCGGCCATGGCGCGTCCGGTGAAAGTACAGCGCGTCAAAGGGGATCATGCCAGCTTCGGTCCGGTATCGCGTCTCAATCTCGGCGAAACCGATGTGGTGCTGATGCGTCAGGATCCGCCCTTCGACATGGGCTACATCACAGCCACCCATATGCTCGAGCATGTTCATGGTGTGGGTACAGGCAAGACGCTGGTTGTCAACGACCCGCGATCGGTGCGTGATGCACCGGAAAAGCTTCTGGTCACACATTATCCTGACCTGATGCCCCCCACCCTGGTCACCTGGGACGTGACCGCGCTCACGGAATTTCGGGAGCGCTATGGCGATGTCATCCTCAAGCCGCTCTATGGCAATGGCGGGGCTGGTATCTTCCGTATTCGTGAGGGGGACGAGAATTTCGCCTCACTTCTGGAACTGCATTTCAGCCGCTCGCGCGAGCCCCTCATGATCCAGCGCTACGAGGCCATGGTGCGCAAGGGAGACAAGCGCATCATCCTCGTCGATGGCGAACCTATCGGAGCCATCAACCGCGTGCCTGCGACAGGCGAGGCGCGGTCGAACATGCATGTCGGGGGACGCGCCGAGGCGGTGGCCCTGACCGAGCGTGATCAGGAGATCTGTGCGCGTATCGGGTCACATCTGCGTGACAATGGCCTGATCTTTGTCGGAATTGATGTCATCGGCGACTGGCTGACCGAGATCAATGTGACCTCTCCGACCGGACTGCAGGAACTCGATCGGTTCAACGGCGTCAACAGCGCCGGGCTGGTTTGGGATGCCATCGAGCGCCGTCTGGGCTGATCAGGCTCCCTAGGACGTTTTATCTTCCTGTAACTCAGGCGCTTTCTGATCTTCCTCCTTGTCACGGGGAGGGGGGTCGTAACGGAAAGGGAGGGAGATCTCCGGCAGGCTATCATCGGGAAGTGCGGACGGGGGTATCGCGCCGAAGCGGTTTTGGTACCACTCGCTGATGCGGCTTTTGTAATGCACGATGAAGATCGAAAGCCATAATGCGAGAGTCAGCAGGAAAAGAGCGATACTGGAATACGACATCGAGACTGTATTCTTTCTTGATTGGTCATGACGGGTCTTGATGCAATCTGACGTCTTTTCTAGACGCGTGGCATGACGAATTGCAAACCAGCCCTCGTCAGTGCCCCCGAGATCGGGTAGGATGGGCGGAAGAACGCGTTGCCTGCCCGAACTCGCTAAGGTCAGGCGCTCTATGAACGCCCCTAGCCAACAGTGCGGATTTGAAGCAGGTATCAGGACGTAATGAACGATTTTGTGCGACCAGACGAACAAAGCCTGATGACACGACCGGACCCCCTGATCGATCCCAATGCTTCCCTGGATGACGCCCATCCGCGCCCCCGCTCCGCACTGGACGCAGACGCCGTGCGCGCAGCCTATCGCCGCTGGGCCAGAGTCTACGACTCCGTTTTCGGCGGCATATCGGCCTTCGGGCGCCGTCGGGCGGTTGCCGCAGTCAATGCCCTGCCGGGACAGCGCGTCCTCGAAGTGGGTGTTGGTACGGGGCTCGCTCTGCCACATTACAATCGCGACAAGCATATCACTGGGATCGATTTGTCCGAGGCCATGCTGGAGCGTGCGCGCCAGCGCGTCATCAATCAGCAGCTCGGCAATGTCGATGATCTGCTCGAAATGGACGCAGAGGCAACCAGCTTCGAGGCGGGCAGCTTCGATATTGCCGTGGCCATGTTCGTCGCCTCGGTCGTTCCGAGCCCGCGTCGTCTGCTGGGCGAGCTCAAGCGCGTGGTCAAGCCCGGTGGCCACATCCTTTTCGTGAACCATTTTCTGGCCACAGGCGGTGTGCGCCTCGCCGTCGAGCGGGGCATGGCCCGTGCCTCACGTTCGTTGGGTTGGCACCCTGATTTCGCGATGGAATCGCTCCTGCCTCCCGAGGATCTGAGCCGCGCGACCATAACCCCCGTACCCCCGGCTGGCCTGTTTACGCTCGTGACTTTGCCGCTCGAGAAGGATAGTAAGGAAGCGACGGCCCTGGTTGCCTGACACATACGTGCCCGACAGTTCATACCAGACTGGCCTTGCTTGAGAGGCTTCCCTTAGCTGCGCGCTGACTCGGGAGCCGCCTGGATCACGATCCAGCGACAGAATAAGGAACGGGTCTTGTTACAAACGCCGACTACCAAACCCCGTCGCGGTGCCGTACTGCGCGCTGACGGGGCGGCCTTTCTCGGTCTCGCGCTTTTCTGTGGCCTCGCTGGTGGCTTTCTGGGGCTTGTGTCGCAGGAAGCAGGACCTTTTCACGCTTTGGCTCATGGCCTGCTTCTCGATCTGTTCGTTCTTATCCCCGCCTTCCTCGGCGGTATGGGCAGGCTCGTCCTCCCCGGGGAACTGAATTCCCTTCCTTCCCTGATGATCCGTTTCGACCGCATTGCTTTTGCGGCGCTTTTCGCGGGCGCCCTTTGTGCAATCTGCGGCGCGCGCTCGCCGGATGCTTTCATTGGCGCTTTGTTTCTGTGGGTTGTTGGCATCGTCTTGCTGGCCTCGTCGACGATCGTGAAATGCCTCGAGTGCCGGATGGTACGGTTCCGCGATCTGTCGCCTTTCGCCTGGTCGCAGCTTCTGGCGTCACTCGGCCTGATCGTCGTCGCGCCGGTGCTGCTGGCGGGGCTGGTTCATGATCTGGTCGCGGGTCACGCCGTGTTTACCACCGTGCAATACTGGCTCGGCAAGGTACAGAGCCCGGTTCTGGCGCTGGTGATACAACTGGCGCTCGGGGCTATTGCCAATCTCGTCGCCTTTCATTCAACGCGCCTCAAGATATCCGTGCCTCTGGCAATGGCGATACCCGCTCTGGGCGTCCCGGTGGTCTGGGCCCATGGCATTACCGTCCCCGGACTGGATAATGCCGTGCTACTGGCTCTGGGTGTCGCACTGCCCTGTTTTGCGATCATGGGCATGATCTGTGTGTCGTTGTGGCGTCGCAGCTTTGCCCCCAGCATCGCGTTTGCATGGAGTTTTCCGGCGTTGCTGCTGCTCTCGACAGGCTGGGTACTGGGCCTGCTGCCGGCGCCTCCCGAGGCTTTTCACTCTGCCATGTTGTTCGGGGCGGTGTTTGCCCTGTTCGGCTGCTATTATCGCTGGCAGGAGCAGGACCTGGCTATCGCTGCCCCGCTATGGCTCGGCCGCATCCACCTGATCGCCATGGGGCTCTCCGTCCTCGCCATGATGCCGCTTTTCCCACTGGTGAAGCATGTCGGTGAGGCTGCGATGATTGTCTCGCTGTTCTGCGTCGCCGTGCTGGGTGCGAGGTTGATGGCTCCACGCCGGAGATACGCCGAGGCGCAACTTGGTGCAGCTCTTGGAGATGACCACTTATGAGTGCGTCGCAAGGGTTTGTCGAAGGGCGCGATCCCGCGATTGAGGTGCTTTCCTTCGACCGTCAGCAGGGGGCCACGCTCAAGGACTGGCTCGCCCTCTTGAAGCCGCGCGTGATCTCCCTAGTGGTTTTCACTGGCGTGGCGGGCATGGCTGTTGCTCCGCAATGGCCGTCTGTGCCGCTGGGGCTGATTGACATGCTCTGTATCTGCGTCGGCGCCGGGGCAGCAGGAGCGATCAACATGTGGTACGATCGCGATATCGACGCGATCATGAAGCGCACCTCGGTTCGGCCCATCCCCGATGCGCGTATGGATGCCGATGGCGCGCTGATTTACGGTATCGTCCTCTCCCTTGCTTCCGTCGCGCTGCTCTGGCTGGCCAGTAACGCGCTCGCCGCGGGCATTCTGGCGTTTTCGATCTTCTTCTATGCTGTAATCTACACGATGTGGCTCAAGCGCAGCACGCCACAGAACATCGTGATCGGGGGAGCCGCAGGGGCCTTTCCTCCCATGATCGGCTGGGCTGCGGCCACAGGCACCATGAATGTGCTGCCCGTCGTGATGTTTGCGATCGTCTTCCTCTGGACCCCCCCGCATTTCTGGTCGCTCTCGCTCTATGCGTGCAAGGATTACACCAAGGCGGGTATACCCATGTTGCCCGTGGTGAAAGGTGCACGCCACACGCGGTGGAATATCATCGCCTATACGCTCATCCTCATGGCAGTCTCGCTTGTGCCCTCCGTACTTGGGCTGTGCGGTGCCATCTACACGATCAGTGCGACGCTGCTTGGTCTGGGTTTTGTCTGGTTTGCCCTGCGCGTTCTTTTCGACAAGCAGGATGAAACAGGTGTCAGCCTTACGGCAGACAAGCCCGCGCGCCACGCGTTTCGCTATTCGCTTGCCTATCTGTTCTTTCTCTTTTCCGCGCTTTTGATTGATCGGGTGCTATTCCCATGAAGAAAGAGACCGCGCTCACCCGCCAGCAGGGCCGGATCATGGGACTTCTGTGTGGACTTTCCCTGGTGATGCTTTCGCTCTTTGCCCTGACCTATCTGCGTCTCTGACTTCTCCCGATTCCAAACCGGGCTTCCTGCCAGGGGACAACTATCTCGAGCGGATATCCTCCAGCATCAGCGCATTGCGACCGCAGCCATTTTCTGGAGTGTCCAGATGGCGGGCTTTCCGGTCACCTCTGCGCGTCGGTCGCGCGCGGACCGGTCAGTTGGAACGCTGATAAAGCGTGTGACAGCGATGGTGTAAGCACAAGCTGAACCCTGGTCCCTCGCTTTCGACTGGTGTCGTATGCTGTATCCGCTGCGCTTCGACATGGCCTTTGTCGGTGTCATACGTCATATGAGCACATAGGCACGTGGGCGCTTCCTCAAATGCCGCGCTGAGAAGCCAGGGAAAGCGCGTCGAGACAGACTGCGGGATTGCACCCGCGCTCCCTTGAACCGAGGCGTCTTTGCCCGTTCACGCATGTGCTGAAACCTGAGGGCCAGTTTCGCGTCGGCAAAGGCCATGGAGCATGCCAAAAGTTCGTCGCAGGATCTTAATGGCCATCCCTGCTTTTAACCTTGGTCATTATGACTGGTCTCTTCGTGGATTCACCGATCAGAAGAGCATTGTCGGTGCCCACGAGCTGGCCAGCTTGCGCGATGCGCTGGTCAATCATGCCAGAATTGACTGGCTGAGAGCGATCAGCGGCAAGCCGTTACTACTGTCGCGGCGTGTCTCCGAGACCAGCGCCTTGGGGATCACGGTGGTCGTGCTGGTCACGATGCCGCGCTAGAGCTGAGCGCGTGATCGTCGACGTCGTCCTCACGGTGAGCCTACGCCCATCGTCCCTGCTTTCCGTCTGCACTGGGAGGGCAAAGGGTTTCGCGGTGGAGACTGCCGCATTCGGGGTTCGATCTAGGCTGGCATTTCATGGCGTATCACCAGAAACGCGGGTCGCGGCAATGCGGGCAAGCTGATAAAGGGAAAGTGCGACGCTTCCGATCCCGATGGATCCTGTAGCGTGAGCGTATCGACCCATCCGACGTGTCGCGATGAGCGGATCAAAACATGCCGAAGACGGTGTGGGGCGCAGTGGCAGACCCTTCACCCGTACGCGCTTCAGCGCCAAGAGGGACGCCTGCGCTTTGCTGAAGCAATCGCCTCGGGCTGCGCCTTGTAAGAGGGTGCGCATGCCTGATGGGCACCTTGCCGGCAGGCGGAGAGTAATTCCCCCTGCCGGACGGGATCATCCGACCTGCTGGATTGCCGAGAGTACCCAGTTCCCGCGTCCGTCTGCACGGACGAAGGTCCAGAGCTCTGTCACCACCTGTCGCTCTGTACGGCTGCCATCAATGACATTGCCGAGTTGATCGGTTGTCACGTCATAGAGCGAGTACTGCATGGCGACTGTGGCATAGGTCAGGTTGCCCTCGCGCCATGCCTCGGAAAGATCGCCGCGCATGAACTGGACATCCGAGACGATGTTTCGTGCGCCACGGCTGGCATAATCCGCCAGCTGCTCGTTGAAATAGGATACCATTTCAGGCGTTGCCATGCTGGACAAGGCACGCATGTTCTGCGCGCTCCAGGCCGCCTGGATATCCAGCAGCAATTGCTGGAAATTCTGGTAATCAGCATTGCTGAGTGTCACGGCCGGAGCGCCTGCGCCATTCGAGAAAGCAGGGCCGCCCTGAGCCGCGCTGCGTCGATTGCCGAGCCAGCGCAGGACCATCACGATGATGAAACCGATCAGTGCGATCTGGAACAGCAGCCCGATGAAAGACACGAACCCGCCCACGCCACCGAGGAAACCGTGGCCGGACAGCATGCCGAACAGCCCGGCCCCTAACAGACCGCCCACAAAACCCGTCATGAAGGGGCGCCGCTGCGCGAAGCCATAGGGTTGGCCCATCGGACGCTGCATCGGGTTGCTATAGCCCGGTGCGGGGGATGATGGGGCATAACTGCGCTCCATGGGACGCGCCTGATAAGGCGCGGTCTGGGTCATGGGTGGGGGGGAATAGGTGCGGCTTCCCCGGCTTCCCATGGAGCGACCGCCACCGGGGCGCGCGTCGGCCGGGGCGGCCAGAAGCGGGACAAGGGCAAGAAGCAGAAGAGAGGCGCGGAACAGGCGGCGTGACATGAAAACTCCTTACTGGCTTCCGGCAACGCTCATGGCGTCGATCCTCAGCGTCGGGGCATCGACACCATGGCGGAAGACGAGATCATCGGCGGCACGGAGCGCCGCGAACATCTCGATGAGATTACCTGCAATGGTCAACTCGGCGACAGGTTCCGCAAGCTGACCATGACGAATCATGAAACCCGAAGCGCCACGGCTGTAATCGCCGGTCAGGCCATTGATGGAAGAGCCCATCATCTCGGTCACGTAGATGCCTTCGACAATGTCTTCCATCAACGCCGAACGCGAGCCCGTGCCGCCCGTCAGGTAGAAATTCCCGACTGCGGGAGAGGGAGGGCCGCCGACGCCGCGTGAGGCTCGGCCATTATTGGCCAGACCGAGCTGACGCGCTGAGCGCCCGTCCAGAATCCAGTCCTGCAGCACGCCGTTTTCGATAAAGGCGAAAGGGCTGGGCAGCACGCCCTCGGCATCGAAAGGCTTGGAGCGCAGGCCGCGGGGGCGGGTAGGGTCATCAATGATGCTGAGCGCTTCGGGAAGAACGAGCTTGCCCTTATGGCCCGAAAGAAAGGATGTGCCGCGTGCGATGGCGGAGCCATTGATCGCCCCCGCCAGATGGCCGAGCAGGCTGGCCGAGACCCGCGTGTCGAAGACCACGGGGAAGGACCCGGTGCGCGGTTTGGTCGGGTTCATACGGGCCAGAGCGCGTTCGGCGGCTTCGCGCCCAAGCAGCGCCGGGCCGTCCAGATCGGTCAGATGGCGCGCGCTATGCCCGGCATAATCGCGCTGCATGCTGGGTCCATCGCCGGCAAGAACACTGATGCCGTTACTATGGCTGGTCTGGGCATAGGCACCATGAAACCCGCTGCTCTCGGCAAGGGTGATCTCGACACGGCCATAGCCGGCAGAGGCGCCATTGCTGTTGGTGATGCCCTTTATACCGAGCGCGGTCTCCTCGGCTTCGCGTGCGCGGGCAAGCAGGGCATCGAGGCCGGGGGCTTCGGTCGGATCGACCATGTCCAGCTTCGCGATGTCATAGATACCCTGCCGATCCGGGTCGACGATGCCCGCATAGGCGTCCTCAGGCACAACCCGCGCCATGGCGACGGCCTGCTCGGCCAGGGCCGCGAAACGGCTGGGATCGAGTGCGGTCGCCGAGACATTGGCGGCGCGCTTGCCCACGAACACGCGCAGGCCAAGCGCGAGCGTCTCGGAATGCTCCAGCCCCTCGGGCACGCCCTGGCGGCACATGGCCGAGATCGAGCGCGACGCGACCAGAAGCGCGTCGGCCCGGTCGGCCCCGGCGCGTTTTGCGGCGTCGATCAGGCTGAAAAGGCGCTCCTGGTCCATGCTCATGCAACAAGCCTCTGGCTGATGGCCTCAAAAGACGGGATGGAGCCGACAGGCCCGATCGTGGCGAGCGTGGGGCGCGCACGGAACAGGCGCTCGGCAGCGCCGATCATCGCGGCCTCATCCACCGCCTCGATTTTTGCGACCGTCTCGCTGGTGTCAATGATGCGCCCGAAAAGCTGCATCTGCCGGGCGATCTGCTCACAGCGGCTGCCAGTGCTCTCGAGCGACATGAGCAGCGAGGATTTTACCTGAGCGCGCGCGCGGCTGATTTCCTCGCCGCTGATCCCGTCACCGATACGCTTGAGCTCGTCGAGCAGAACGGGAACCAGTTCGGCGGCTTCCTGCTCGCCTGTCCCCGCATAGATGCCGAACAGCCCGCTATCGAGGAAAGGCAGGGCGAAGGAATAGACGGAATAGACGAGCCCGCGCTTTTCACGAATCTCCTGGAAGAGACGTGATGACATGCCGCCGCCCAGAACGGTCGAGAGCAGCATGGTGGCGTGATAGGCAGGGTCGTTATAGCTGACCGAGGGGAAGCCTAGAACCAGATGGGCCTGATCGAGATCGCGGGATTCGCGGTGTTCTCCCCCGAGATAGCGACAGCCTTCGCGTGCAGGGGGCTGATGATCGGGAAGATCCCGAAAATGTTCCTGCACCAGTTCGAGCACGGCCTCATGATGCAGGTTTCCGGCAGCAGCAATCACCATGTTGCGTGTGGTGTAGTGCGTCTGCATGTAGCGCATCATCGATTCCCGCTTCATCGAGGCGATGAGGGGCTCGGTCCCCAGGGTCGGACGTCCCATGGGCTGATCGCGAAACGCGGTTTCCTGGAAATGGTCGAAGATGATGTCGTCAGGCGTGTCATTGGCCTGGCCGATTTCCTGCAGGATCACGCCGCGCTCGCGCTCGACCTCCTGCTCGAGGAACGTGCTGTGTGTGAGGATATCGCCGATGATGTCGATACCGAGCGGCAGATCCTCTTTCAGCAGCTTGACGTAATAGGCTGTCTGCTCGCGCGCCGTATAGGCATTGATATGCCCGCCCACGTTCTCGATCTCCTCCGCAATGCGCGCAGCGCTGCGACGCTGCGTGCCTTTGAAGGCCATGTGCTCGAGAAAATGGGAGACACCGTTCTCCTCGGCGCTTTCATTGCGCGTGCCGGCGGCGACATAGGCCCCAAAGGAAACGGTTTCGACGCGCTCCATCCTCTCGGTGACAATAGTAAGGCCATTGGGGAGGGTGGTGGCGGTAATCGGATCGGTCATCGAGTGGTGATGGTCCTGAAAACGGAGAAACGAGGATTTGTCAGAGATGGCGTCACGAGGGGCAAAATCCTAGCCCCCCTGTGTGCTGGGCCGATTTCAGCCGTGCTGATGCGCGCCTTTGAGATGACGGCGGACGGCATCCTCGATGATCGTGAGTTCGTTGGGCAGCGTCTCGTAACGCTCCTCACGCTCGAAAAGATCGGCGAGATGCGGGGGCAAAGCGGGGTCGATCCCGGTCGCCTTGCGCACGGCATCCGGGAATTTGGCCGGGTGCGCGGTGGCCGCGACGATCATGGGAATGCCCGCTTCCTGTTCCTGTCGTCCGGCGGCCAGCCCGATCGCGCTATGGGGGTCCGCCAGATAGAGTGACTTGTCCCAAAGTGCCTTCATTTCGGCCAGGGTCGCCTCGTCATCCAGCATGAGCGCTCCAAAGCGTGATCTGGCCTGTGTCCATCTGTCAGGATCGACGCTCATGCGCCCTGTCTGGCGGAAGCCAAGCATGGTGTCGCGACAGGCTTGCGGGTCACGATCGAGCAACTCGAACAACAGCCGCTCGAAATTGGAGGACACTTGGATATCCATTGACGGCGACAGGCTGGGCTCGACAGCACGCATGCTCATGTCGTTGCTGGTCAGGAAGCGTGTGAGGATGTCATTGCGGTTCGAGCCAATGCACAGACGTCGGACCGGCAGGCCCATCTTGCTGGCCGCCCAGGCTGCCAGAACATTGCCGAAATTGCCGGTCGGCACAGCGAAGGAAATCTCGCGATCCGGGGCGCCCATCATCAACGCCGCCCGCACATAATACGGGATCTGGGCCGCGATACGGGCCCAGTTGATCGAGTTGACCGCCGAGAGATTGATTTCGTTGCGGAAACCCGTATCGGCGAACATCGCCTTGACCAGATCCTGACAGTCATCGAACGTGCCCTCGACGGCGATGTTGAGGATGTTATCCTCCTTCACCGTGGTCATCTGGCGACGCTGCACATCCGAGGTGCGTCCCATGGGGTGCAGGATCGCCACGGACAGATGCGGACTGCCCCGGAAGGCCTCGATGGCGGCGGAACCCGTATCACCCGAGGTTGCTCCCACAATCGTCACGCGCTGGTTGCGCTCGGTCAGCACATGCTCGAAGAGCTGGCCGAGCAGCTGCATGGCCATGTCCTTGAAGGCCAGGGTGGGACCATGGAAAAGCTCCATCGAGAAGAGCCCGTTCTCGACCTCCACCAGCGGAGCGATGGCGGCGTGCGAAAACCCGGCATAGGCTTTGGCGCACAGTTTTTGCAGCGTTGGCAGGTCAATACTGCCTGCCGCAAATACCGACAGGATCTTTGCGGCCAGATCCGGGTAGGAGAGGGTCCGCATTTCCCGCCACTCATCGGCCGTGAATTGCGGCCAGCTCTCTGGCATGTACAGCCCACCATCCTCTGCCAGACCGGCGAGCAGAATGTCTGAAAAGGAGCGCGGGCGGGCATCGCCGCGTGTGGAACGGTACTGCATGATGGCCTTCAGGGTTGAACGTCACGAGAAAGAGTGAACAGGAGCTGTAAAGACATGGCCCGTCTTTCAGGGAAGGGCAATGCGCAACAACACATGACCTGCCGGGACATAGATCAGTCCAGCGTGAGTGATCTTGTCGGACGATGAGCCGGAAGGTCCGTCGCCAACCCAGCCGGGGGTTCCGGCATGGACTAGTTGCGGGGCGACCAGAAGGACATGGGGGTGACGGCCGGTATCGAAACTGAGGAGACGCCCTTCGCTGATATCCGTCAGATAGAGCGTCGATTTGTCATCAATCGTCATGCCACTGATAGTGGGGGTGCCACGCCATTCGGTTACGCCCTCCATCAGTTCGGAGGGCGTCGTCGAGGGGTCTGTCAGCAAGGAAGTGGAAAGCCGATAGATGGGTCCCGTGGGCGCCTGCTCATAGAGCCAAAGGCCATTATTCTCCAAAGCCAGCCATGAGAGATCACGGGTGAGGGGGAGTCCGTCCGCGCCCTTGACCGTTTGCCGGTTAACCACCAGAGGCCTATGCCCCCGCGAGGTCGGGTAGCCCGAAAAAAAACGCGTCGCCTGGCGGCCATGCATATCGATCACGGTAAGGCACGCCCCGCCCTCATCCGCCAGATAGGCCATCTCTCCATGGACGGCGAGGGCGGTGAAACGGCTGGCTGGTGTCACGCCTTCCGGTGGAAGGGGAAACTCGGCAAGTATCGTACCGCGCACCGGGTCGAGCCGCATGAGACGCGGGGGCGCTCCGGTCCCACTCCCGTCGATAAGCCACAACCCGCCTTTCTCGTCGTGAGCAAGGGCGGAGGGAGCAAATCTGTCCGCGCCACGGCTCCCTGAAGGCGCTGTTCCCCAGTCGGGTATGAACGCCGCCGCTGCGGCTGCACCGGGAGAAAGGCGCGCAAGAAACGAACCGCTCTCTGCAGGGTCTGGTTCGCGCAGCACAATCACGCTGCCATCGGTGAAAGGCAGGGCCTGGCGCCAGTTCGCCTTGCCAGGAAGCGCTGTGACCTGCGCTATCCGGGCAGGGTGTGTATCAGCCAGCCAGGGGCGCTCGTGAGAGGCCCGCGCCGTGGTGCTGAGCAGAAGCAACGCGCTGAAACCAAGGCCGGACCGCATCAGTGTAGTCGCTGCGCTGGTGCGGGGTGAACCCCACGCGCCTTCAGGGCGCCGGTTCTGTCTCGACAGATGCTGCGCAGGGTCGTCCGACCTGACATGCGCTGGGCCAGCGAGGCGGGGGCAGCGAAAGGCTTTGGGCAAGGCGGAGAGAAAAGCGACCATGCCTCCTTGTAAGCCCATTCAAATCCCGTGCAAGATTGCGCAGTAACTCTATCAGTGTTTTCGGTGGGCCCCTTCCTGCAGCGGTACAGCGCCCTGAGAGTATTCCCCGGTGCCAGGAATCCCATGGCATGTCAGCACCGGGCATCATGAAATGGAAAGGCGAGCTGCCCTATGCTTGCACTTCTCACCAGATCGGCCCTTTCGGGCGTGTTGATTGCCCTGACCGCAACAGTGGCGCGGCGCTATCCGGGTTTCGGTGCCCTGATCGCCTCGCTTCCGCTTATTTCCGTCCTGGGCATGATCCTGCTCTGGCATGACAAGCCCGACACGAAGAACATGGCCGCTCACGCAAGTGCCACCTTCTGGTACGTACTGCCATCCTTGCCCATGTTCCTGCTGATCCCGGCACTGTTGCGCCAGGGCGTGGGGTTCTGGCTATCTCTGGGTGCAGGATGTCTGCTGACCATTGCGCTCTATACCGTGATCACACTCATCGGCCCCCGATTTGGCCTTACGCTCTAGATCTTGCGCGATCTGCCGTTTTCGGGACGAGATTTCTCGAATGGGTCGCGGTGCAGGGGTCATCAAAGGGCAGCGCTGTGCGCCTTTGTCATGATCCCGCATTCTTGTAACCCGCGACGGCAGGGCTCATGATTAAACGCATGAATGCCTATCGCTCGCGCCTCGATACTGCCCTCGCCAGTCTTGCCGGGGGAGATTCCATCAAGGCTGAGGCGTTGTTTCGCGCCATCCTTGCCGAAGCACCCGATTGCGCAGAGGCTTGGCATGGGCTCGCCTGCGTGGCCCGCCATACGGGTCAGCCCCGCCTCGCCATTGCTTCGGTAGCTCATGCACTGACCCTGACCCAGGATAACGTCGAGCGCGCCCGGTTCCACCTCACCCTTGCTGCGTCGCTGGATGAAGCGGGGCATTTGCGCGAGGCCGTGTCCGCCTGTCGCGTGGCGACCCTTATGGAACCGAGGGATTTCAGAGCACACGCGCTGATGTCCGAGCTTCTGTATCGCAGTGAACAGAACGAGGCGGCGGCTTCTGCCTTTTCGATGGCCCTGTCACTGGCTGCTGATCCCGTACCTCTCCTGACGCGTCACGGCGCTTTTTTGATGGAGCAGCGCCGTTTCGCCGCCGCCATGGCGTGTTTCAGGCGTCTCGTTGCGTTATGTCCGCAGGAGGCGGCAGCCCATGCCAATCTGGGGGCGGCCTGCTTCGAAAACGGAGCGATGGAGGAGGCGCTTGCTGCCCTGCGTAAAGCCGTAGCCCTCGCGCCGCCCAGCGCCCAGACCTTAAACAATCTCGGGCTGGTTTATCAGGCTCTGGGTTACAGTATACCGGCCGAAGAGGCATTTGATGCCGCACTGGCCCTTTTCCCCGATGATTGTGTTCTGGCGTGCAACCGCGCAACGTTGCTGGCCGAGACCGATCGGGAAAAAGAGGCTGAGACCTTCTTTCGTGACATGATCGCGGATGGAGGCGCCTGGTCCGCGCAGGCGCGCTTCAATCTCGGGATGATTCAGCTCGGGAGGGGGGAATTCGCACAGGGGTGGTCGAATTTCGAGTCACGCCAGAGCCTGATCGAGAGCACGGTCCTGCCGCCCTGGGACGGGGAGCGAACCGAAGGGCGCGTCCTTATCGAAGGGGAGCAGGGGCTCGGAGATTGCCTGCAGTTCCTGCGCTTCGTGCCTGATGCGGCGCTGCGCGCCCCACTCCTGCTGAGATTGCCAGAGGTGCTTGACCCGCTGCTCGCCTTCATGCCGGAATTGCAGCCTTTGCTGCGCTCGGGACGTGTCGTGCTCTCGGGTGAGGCCACCAAGCGCTGCTCCCTGCTCAGCCTGCCGGCACGGCTCGGTGTCACGACGGTCGATGCCAGCCCCTATCTCGATTTCGGCCTTTCCCCTGAGAAAGGGCGGATCGGAATTTTCAACGCGGGGAACCCGACCTATCGCTTCGATGCGAGACGGTCCCTGCCTCGTGCGTACTTTGCGCCTATCCTGGCGGTGCAAGGCGTGACCTTCGTCAATCTGCAACAGGAGCAAGATGCCGCGCTACTGGAGCCCGGGGTGGAGCAGGGCATCGGGCACACCCTGGTTGACACCGCACGCGCGCTTGCGCGGTGCGAAATGGTGATTGGGGTTGATACCATGATGGCCCATCTTACGGGTGCAATGGGCCGACCGCTATGGCTGCTCGACCGTGAGGGCGGAGACTGGCGCTGGAAGGGGCCGGACTGGTACACGGGGCTGCGCATCTTCCGGCCCGAGGGCGGCCTGCCCCCCGATGAGGCCTGGCCTCCCGTCATCGAGAGAGTGGCGCAGGCCCTGCGGGAGAGATCAGGCGGCTACGACGGGGTCTGAGGCAGCGCTTGTCGCGTCGTTGCTCAGCGTATCGAGCAGAGCCTTGCGTATATCGGCCATGCGGGTTTCGGAGGTGATTTTCGTCCCGGCTCCGTCGCGCACATAGAAGACGTCTACCGCACGCATTCCATAGGTCGTGATATGCGCCGAGGAGATCTGAAGCGACTGCTCGCTGATCGTGCGGGTGATGTCATAAAGCAGGCCGGGCCGGTCACGACCATTGATCTCGATGATCGTGTGGCGCTCCGAGGCACGGTTATCGATCACCACGCGCGGAGGCACATGGATCGCGCGCATGCGCCGCGCAGAGCGTTGATCGGCCATACGCTCGAGCTCGGAGCCAATCGCGAGGCGGCTCGACAGGGCCTGTTCGATCAACGCGTTCAACCGGGCGAGTTGCAGGGGTGTCTCGAAGGCGCGGCCATTCTGGTCCTGCACCCAGAATGTATCGAGCGCCATGCCATCACTGAGCGTGTGGATGCGTGCATCGACGATGGATGCTCCGGCCACAGCGAGCCCGCCAGCAATCTGCGAGAAGAGGCCGGCATGGTCAGCGCTGAAGATGGTGATCTCGGTTACGTCCCGTTGGGGAATGGGCGTGGCTTCGATAGTCAGCGGCGCGGAGTGAATTTCGGAATCCAGGACGAGACGGGCATGGCGGATATGGGTGTCCGCATCAAAGCCCAGCCAGTAGCCCGCATAGCCAAGTGTCAGGAAGTGATCGACCTGCTCGGGCGCGAGTTTCTGCTGCATCAGCCCGTCGCGCACCAGTTCCTTGGCGTGGCTGACGCGCTCGTCACGTTCAGTCGCTGCCAGACCCCCCTCAAGCACTTCCGCCACACGCATATAGAGTTCGCGCAGAAGGGTGGCTTTCCAGGCATTCCAGACATTCGGGCTCACGGCCCGCATATCGGCAATGGTCAGAAGCAGAAGCAGGCGCAGGCGCTCTGGCGACTGGATGATATCCGCCAGATCCAGGATGGTCCTGGGGTCATCGATATCACGCCGAAAGGCGGTCTGGCTGAGGAGCAGATGATGCAGGATGAGCCAGGAAACGGTTTCTGTTTCCTCAGCGTCCAGACCGAGCTGCGGGCACACCTGCTGGGCGACCTCCGCTCCGAGGACGGAGTGATCGCCACCGCGTCCTTTGGCGATATCGTGCAGCAGCGTCGCCACATACATAGCGCGACGTGATTGCATGTCACGGGCCAGGTCGTAAACCAGCGGAATCTCGTCCGCCATGGCACCCGCCTCGATCCAGCCGAGCATTCGGACGGCCTCGATATTATGCTCGTCCACTGTGTAGATATGATAGGTGTCGAACTGCATCTGCCCTACGATACGAGACCAGTCCGGCAGCAAGGCGCCGAGAAATCCCGTATCATTCAGGATCGTGAGCCAGTCCGCACCGCTCGGGCGGGCGTGTTCGCGATTCATTTCCGTCGGCTGCATCAGCAGCGAGAGAAAAACCCGCATCGTATAGGGGTCATCGCGCAGCGAGGCGATGCGGCGCTCGTTGCGGATCAGTTGCTGAATGGCCGTTGGATGCAGGGCCAGCCTGTCATGGCGCGCGGCATCGAGCATGGTGACCATCAATTGCGGCGTGGCGTCGAAGGAGGTCGTGTCGGCCGGGGCAAGCTGGTCATTGATCAGGCGGAAATGTCGGGCCTGATCGGGTGAGAGGAAGGCGCTGATGAAAGGCGCTTCGCGTAACGGACCTTGAAGGCGCTGCATGATGCTCGGCTCAAGGATCCGGCTCAGGCGCATGACCTCACGGGTTGTGAGGAAATAATGGCGCATGAAGCGCTCGACGCCCTGTTGTCGTCCGTGCCCCGCATAACCCATGCGTCCACCGATGACTGGCTGGACATCAAAGGCCAGACGTTCATCGGCGCGACCGGCGATGTAGTGCAGGTGGAGCCGAATGGTCCAGAGAAAGTTCCAGGCACGTCGTGCGCGATTGGCCTCCTGGTCGGTGAGAAGACCAAGCGTGGTGAAGGCCGGTTCGCCCGGGGCAAGACGTGTCGTCGGCTCGATCCCGTCCCGGTCATGCAGCACATGCGTCATCCAGTTCAGGGTCTGCAGATCACGCAGTCCGCCGCGGCCCTCCTTGATGTTGGGCTCCACCATGTAGGGATTATCGCCAAAGCGTTTATGGCGTTTCTCGCGTTCGTCGATCTTCTCGTGGACGAAAGAGAGCGCCGTCTCTCCCGTCTTGCCCAGGCGCGTCAGAAACACGCCAAAAAGGGCTTCCGTCCCCACAATACGCCGGGCATCCAGCAGGGTCGTGCGTATGGTGAGATCCTCGGCTGCGGCTTCGAGGCATCCGTCAATGGAGCGGGTGGCGTGGCCCACGCGCACGCCCAGATCCCACAGAAAATAGAGCATGTACTCGACCTGCGCGGTCGTCTCGGGCGCCGCAGTCGTGTTCGTCAGGAACAGAAGGTCGATATCGCTATAGGGCGCCAGTAATCCCGCGCCATACCCCCCGGTCGCGCAGAGGCTGAGGCCATCGCTGGAGGCGCCCGTCGCTGCGCGCGCCAATTCGTACAGGCTGGATATGGCGCCATCCATCAGCTGCGCCAGAGTTGTGGCGGCGGCGATGCCCTTGAGCTGACGCCCTTCGAACAGGCGACGTATCTCGCCATGATGCCGGCCGATATGACGGCGGAAAATGCTGACGGCGTCCTCGCGCGAGACGGAGCCATCCGGCTGCCGCACACGGTCAAGCGCGGCGGCGAGGGCGGCTCGCATGTCGGTTTCTTTGAGGGAGATCGGTTCGCGCATTAAGATCCGTCGGTTTGGGGGCGTTGCAAAAGACCTGAAGTTTCTATCTTCAGGTCAAATCGTTCTTTGTTTCAAGCGCAAGTTTACGCAGGGCATAGAGCGTCTCGAGCGCAGCCTTGGGAGAGAGCGCGTCAGGATCGATCGCTTCGAGCGCATCGCGCAGCCTGTCGACGGGAGCAGGCGCGGGTTCGGAAGCGTCAAAAAGGGGTAATTGCGGACCGCCCCGGCTCTGATCCCGCTCGAGTGCGGCGAGCAATCGTGTCGCGCGCTGCACCACAGGCATGGGAACGCCGGCAAGTTGAGCGACATGCACGCCCCAGCTCTTGCGCGCAGCACCCCGGCGCACCTCGTGCTGGAAAATAACGTCGCCCTTCCATTCCTTTACCGCCATCGTGAACGGTGTCAGGCGTGGCATCGAGTCCGAAAGCCCGCAAAGCTCATGGAAATGTGTTGCGAAGATCGTGCGTGAACCGAGTTGGGAGTGAAGGGCTTCCAGCGTGGCCCAGGCGATGGCGAGTCCATCGAGCGTCGAGGTGCCACGACCGATCTCATCCACGACGACCAGGGAACGCGGCCCTGCCTGACGGAGGATCGCGGCGGTTTCGGTCATCTCCACCATGAAGGTAGAACGCCCACGCGCCAGATCATCCGCGGCGCCCACGCGGGAGAACAGGCGATCGACGATCCCGATGCGCGCCTTCGCTGCCGGGACGGGCAGACCAGCCTGAGCCAGAATGACGGCGAGGGCTGTCTGCCTGAGGAATGTCGATTTACCTGCCATGTTCGGCCCGGTCAGCAGCATCACGCGCTGTTCGGGCGGCAAGTGGCAATCATTGGGAATGAAACGTGTGGCCTTGCCCAGAGCGGCCTCGACGACAGGGTGGCGACACGCCTTGAGCTCGAAAGCCTGATCCTGCGTCATCTCGGGGCTGCACCAGGTGCCCCCCTGAGCCAGTCGGGCGGCGCTGGCGAGCACATCGGCCAGAGCGAAGAGCTCGGCCAGTTCCGGCAAGGCAGGATGACTGATCGTTTCGGCCACCAGTCGCGCAAAGATCTGCCGCTCGGTCGCGCTCGCGCGGTCTGCGGCCTCCAGAATGGCGCGGTCAAGCTCGAGGAGTTCGTCTGTCGTGAACCGCACCAGATTGGCGGTGCCCTGACGAAAGGAAAGTTCGGGTCGCTCGCGGAGCTTCGCAGCATGAAGCGCCGAGGTCTCGATGATATAGCCAAGTTGCGCGTGGTGGCGGATCTTGAGCGTGGCCACATTGAACTGCTCTGCATAGCGCTGTTGCAGTGCGGCGAGGGTGCGCTTGCTATCATCGCGCAACCCGCGATACCGATCAAGATCGGCGTCATAGCCGGTGGCGATGGCGCCTCCATCTTCGATACGTGCCGGAAGGGTCTCGGCAAGGGCTTTCTCTAGGGTTTCCAGCAGGGAGTCAGCCCGTCCGTAAAGACCGGCAAAGAGCTGCCTGACTATCGGTGGCGTCGTCGCGTTGCAGAGCGGCTCAAGCACGCTGCATAGCGCATCCGCTGCCCGGAGTGTGTCGCGTGTCGCGGCAAGGTCGCGCGGCAGGCCACGCCCCGTCGACAGGCGTCCGAGAGCCCGTGCGAGATCAGGCGCACGCCGAAGGATCGGAGTGAGGGTGTCGATCAGTCCGGATTGTGCAATCAGCCATTGCCAGCCCTGCTGTCTAGACTGGATCAGGCCGAGATCGGTGGACGGAGCCGCAATCCATTGTGCGAGCGCTCTCTGTCCTGCCGCGCTGGCGCAGCGATCAACGGCCGCGAAAAGCGTGTGGGTGGTCGTGCCATCCCGCGCCGAAACGAGGTCCAGGCTGGCCCGCGTGGCGGGATCGAGCCCGAGTGTCTCGCTCTCACCCCGTCGCAGGGGGCGGGCGATACGCGGCATGGCGCCTGCCTGGCTGCGCCGCACGTAGTCGAGCGCAAGCGCCGCAGCACGGATTTCTCCATCGGTGAAATCGCCGAGGATCGCGATCTGGGCGACGCCGAATTCCTGCGCCATGCGTGAGCGGGCGGGCTCCAGGGCAGGCAGCACCACATTGGGTGCGACCCGGACCGAGAACGGGTCCGGTACATGGGCAGGGTCCGCCAGGATCTCGGAGGGGTCGAGACGCGCCAGCAATTCCTCAATCTGGTCATGAGACAGGGCCGCCGTTTCAAACGAGCCAGTGGAGATATCAATCCATGCCGCGCCGCATTCGCTGGCCGCGCGGGTTTTGCGGGCCGGTGTGACGAGCGCGAGAAGCAGGTTTTGCCGACCGGCTTCGAGCAATTCTTCCTCGGTCAGGGTGCCTGCCGTGACGAGCCTTACGATCGCACGGGATAGCGGCCCCTTCTGGGCGGGCTCCCCTGGCTTGCGTGCCTGCTCGGTCTGCTCTGCCACAGCCACCCGGAAACCACGGCGAATCAGCCGCGCGAGATAGGCTGGGGCCGCCGCGACCGGCACACCGCACATCGGAATAGGCTCTTCATTGTGCTTTCCACGTGTCGTGAGGCTGATATCGAGCGCCATCGCGGCTGTTTCAGCATCGGCGAAAAAGAGCTCGTAGAAATCTCCCATGCGGAAAAAAAGCAGCGCATCGGGTTCCTGGGCCTTGAGCGCAAACCACTGGGCCATGGCGGGGGTAGCGCCCTCGGATGAGGGGATTGTCCCCGTGATCGACGGGCTGGTCATGAGGAAATTACTCGACGCATGAGCCGAGCTTTACCGGTCAAAACCTGTCCTGTGAACAGTAAGTTAAGCGTCCCTGGGCAATGGGTCCCGGGGGATGATAATTTCGCAACGCTTGTCGGTGGGGTCAGAAAACCTTGCCCCTCAATCGGCTCCACCGGTTCATGAGGGACTTCATATCCAGGCGGGGTGGTGTCTTCTATCGGGCACGCTCAGGCCGTGCGTCCGCGCCGCGTTAGTCTCCTCAGCAGGCGATCGGGCTTGGCGATACCGCAGGCCCAGAGCAGCGCCAGGTAAATGATTCCGGCTATCCCTATCAGCAGGCCCAGCATCATCGCGCGCATCAGTCCGTGCCACATGACCAGGCCAGGTGCGATCACGCGCGCAAGGATGAGCGTCAGCACCGCCATGACCACCGAAGCCATGAGGATACGCAGCATGCGTCTGATCAGCGCCGCATCGGGGCGAAAAACGGCGCGTCGATGCAGGATGACCGCGAGGAAACCCAGATTGACGATGGCTGCGATCGTACTTGCCAGAGGCGGGCCGACATGAGCGAGCGGCTTGTACAACAGCAGGTTGAGCGCCAAATTCAGGGCGAGGGTCAGAAAGCCGATACGTACCGGCGTTCGGGTATCACCATGGGCGAAGAAGCCGGGTGAAAGCACCTTGATCAGAATGAAGGCAGGCAGGCCGAGCGCATAGGCTCGCAGCGACTGGGCCGAGGAAAGCGCGTCCTCGGTGGTGAAGCGTCCATAGCCGAACAATGTCGCCATGATTTCCGGCGCCAGGGCCAGAAGCCCCAGACAGGCAGGGAAGGTCAGGATCGCCGCATAGTCGATCGCGCGGTTCAGGGTCTGCTGGCCGCCCGACACGTCTTTCTCGGCAGCATGACGGGTGAGTACGGGGAGCAGGGTCGTCCCGGCTGCCGCGCCCAGAACGCCAAGCGGCAACTGATTGACCCGGTCCGCAAAATAGAGCCAGGAGATCGATCCCGCCGGCAGCAGGGTCGAGATGAGCGTATCCACCGTGAGATTGAGCTGTGTCGCTCCGGACCCCATCAGGCCAGGCCACAGGCGGCGCAGCATGGCGCGCATCTCGACCGTCAGTCTCGGGCGAGGAAAAGAGAGTCTGACGCCAGCCCGTCGTACTGACCAGAGCAACAGGCCAAGCTGGACGAAACCGGAAAAGGTGATGCCGTACGCGGTCCAGCTCGCCGTGTCCTCGAAGACGAGCGCGCCAAGCAGAATGGCGATGATCCCGACGATATTAAACGAGACATAGGCCCCCGCCGCCATGGAGAAGCGATGAAGCCCGTTCAGAACTCCGGCCACGAGGGCCGCCGTGCAGATCAGGATCAGATAGGGAAAGGTGATGCGCGTCAGCCGGACCGCCATCTCGAAACGCCCGCCCGCATGATTGAATCCGGGCGCGATGATCTCGATGATCCACGGCATGAATACCTCGCCCAATATCGTGAGGGCGAGCAGCCATGCGCTCAGGCAGCTCAGGGCCTGCGATGCAAAACGCGTGGCATCTTCCTTGCCGTGGGTGGTGAGACGTTCGGTGAAGAGCGGGACGAAAGCCGCGTTGAAGGCGCCTTCGCCAAACAGACGGCGAAACATGTTCGGAAGACGGAAGGCGATCTGATACGCGTCCTGCACCGGCCCGGCCCCGAGGAAGGCGGCAAGAAGCTGGTCACGCACGAGGCCAAGAACTCGGGACAGCATGGTCCAACCACCAACGGTGATCAGGTTACGGAGCATTCCTGGCTTCCAGTCGCGTATCGAACAAAACAGGGTGCCTCTTTAGACGCAACCCTGACGGAGCGCCATGGGGCGGTCAGACAATGGCGGGGCAGTGATGGCAACACTGAGGCAATCCCTCTATCTGCGCAGGGAGCAGGGCAGCCATGTCTTGGTGTATCGCTGCTTGCCGGGTCAGACTGGCGCTTTTAAGGAGAGCCCAGCCCCCTGAAATGATCGCGAGGAGCCTGCGCATCCATGAGCCCCATATTGCTGTCTCTGACGAGCTTCGTTCTCGCTGCGGGTGTGTTTACTCTCGTTCCCGGTCTCGACACGGCTTTCGTGCTCAGAACCGCGACCGTGTCAGGTATGCGCGCGGGGTTCTGTGCGGCACTCGGGATAACGATCGGGCTTTTCATCTGGGGCGGCGGCGCGGCATTCGGTCTGACAGCCCTCCTGGCGGCATCCGCGCTGGGGTTCACCATCGTGAAATGGGCGGGGGCCTGCTATCTCTTCGTAATGGGGATGAAGCTGCTGTTTCAAAGCCGCACGGCGCGTCTAGAGAATGGCGCCGTTCGCCCCGCGAGAATGAGTGGCTGGCACAGTTTCCGGCAGGGGCTTCTGACCAATCTCCTGAATCCCAAGGTCGGTATCTTTTTCATCACCTTCTTGCCCCAGTTTATTCCCCATGATGTCAATGTTGTGCGGTTTTCGCTCCTGCTGGCACTCATACAGGTGCTCCTGACCCTGAGCTGGTTTTCCCTCCTCATTCTCATGACGGCGCCGCTCGGGGCCTTTCTGTCACGCCCTCGGGTCGTTCGCTCTCTGGATCGGGCGACGGGCGGAGTGTTCATGGCTTTCGGGCTCAAGCTCGCCCTGGAGCGTCAGGGGTAAAAAAGCCTGTCACGACGTCCAGCCCGAGCTGTTTCAGCGCTGTTCGGGCAACCAGATGGCATGACCAGGCGTGTAGCGAAGCTGGAGAAATTCTGGCGTCATTCGCCAGATGATCAGCGATCCATCACCGCGCGCATGACGCTGGATTTGAGGCGTCCGGAATCCGGCGCAGCAAGCGGGGTAAACCACTTGAGCAGCTTGCCCTCACGCGACACGACATATTTGTAGAAGTTCCAGCGCGGCAGGGAGAGGAAGCCTCCCTGTTCGGCCAGCCAGCGGAAGAGCGGGGTCGCCTCCTTTCCCTTGACCGTAGATTTGGCCGCCATGGGAAAACTCACGCCGTAATTGCGTGAACAGGTGGTCTGGATTTCGATGGCGGTGCCGGGCTCCTGCTGACCGAAATCGTTGCTTGGCACGCCGAGCACGACAAGCCCGCTCTTGCCATAATGGCTCCACAGATGCTGCAGCCCCTCATATTGCGGGGTAAAGCCGCATTGTGATGCGGTGTTGGCAATCAGCACGACCTTGCCCTCGAAATCGGCCATGGAGATGGGAGAGCCGCAGAGGGCGGGGATCTGGAGATCGTAGAAACTGGAGGTCATCAGGGAGTCCGTCGCATTCTGCAGGTGAGGCTTGCCTATTATGTGGCTTCGGGCTGGACAGAGCGCAAGCATGCCGACACAGTTGCCCCTTCCTTGCGCGAACGTATTGTTCTATCGAACCGCCTCCATTGTCCCCGGAGCTGTTCGGGCGCCTGGTGCAAGAGGAGTTGGCGCATAGATGTCGCTGCGCGGTTTGATCGGTATTGCGGTGCTCCTTGCCCTCGGGGTCCTGTTGTCGAGCAATCGCAGGGCGATCGATTACAGACAGGTTGCCGTGGCACTCGCGTTGCAATGTGCCATCGGGGCTCTGGCGCTTTTCGTACCCTGGGGGCGGCGCGTGTTTGGCGCCCTGGCCGATGGGGTGGGGGCGGTTCTGTCTTACGGTCAGGTAGGTACGCATTTCCTGTTTGGCGGTCTTGCCAGCCCGAAGATGGAGTCCGTTTTCGGACAGGACAGTTTTGTCTTCGCCTTTCAGGTTTTGCCCGCGATAGTCTATGTCTCGGCGCTGATCGCTCTGCTCTATCATTGGGGGATCATGCAGGCTCTGGCCCGGGTGATCGGGCAAGGGCTGCGGCGTCTGCTCAGAACCACACCGATCGAATCCTTCTCCGCCGTGATGACCGTCTTTCTGGGCCAGAGCGAGATGCCGGTGGTGCTGCGCCCCTATGTCGGCACGCTGCGCCGCGCGGAGCTTTTCACGATCATGAGTTCCGGAACAGCCTCGGTGTCGGGTTCGGTGCTCGCAGGGTACGCAGGCCTTGGCGTGCCCATGCACTATCTGCTCGCGGCTTCGTTCATGGCGATCCCGGGCGGGCTGTTATTCGCCAAGCTGCTCTGGCCGACCCCCGAAGACGCTCAGGCTGGTCACGCGCCCATGCCCAGAGCCGTTCTCGAGACGACCGGAATTTTCGACGCCTTGGCCGAGGGTGCGATGAGTGGCGCGCGTGTAGCCTTCGCCGTAGGCGCGGTGCTTGTCGCGTTCGTCGGAATTACGGCGCTGATCGATGGCGTTCTGCACGGCCTTGGGGGATGGCTCTCGATGCCTGGGCTCAGCCTTTCCTCCATTCTGGGTGTGGTCATGGCGCCACTGGCCTGGCTCATCGGCATCCCTTGGTCCAACGCCTTGTTGATCGGGGGATTTCTGGGTGAAAAAATCGCCTTCAACGAATTCGTGGCCTATGTTGGCCTGTCCCCCCTGATTCACGATCACACAGTGTCAGGCCATGACCTCGCTATCGTGTCCGTTGCGCTCTGCGGTTTCTCGAATTTTTCGAGCGTTGGCATTCTGATCGGGGGGTTCGGTAGCGTGGCACCCGAACGCCGTGCCGAGATCGCCGTGATTGCGTCGCGCTGCGTCATTGCGGGGACCCTCTCGAATTTGATGAGTGCGGCCATCACGGGGCTTTTTATTGCGGCCTGAGCTTGCGGAAGTCAGTTACTGCACCACGCCCTTTGAGCTTGAAGTGCTCGCGGGGCGGGACAGAACTGGAGAAAGACGCAGCCCATGGCGGGAAATGCCACCGTAGGATCGGATCTGAGAGCCCTCTATCCCCATCCTCATGATCGGCCCTTACTCGGCAAGCCCGCTCCCGGGCGGGAATTGCATCCCCGACTCTATGTCTGCGAATTTTGGGCCACGGCGCTGCTCATGGCTTTTGGAGTGAGTTCGAACGTCGCGTTGGGTGCGCCCCTTAGCCCCGTTCATCGCGCGCTTGCCGACTGGCCGAATCTGCTGAGCGCGCTTGAAGGCCTCGTATTCGGTCTGAGTTCGACTCTCGCGGCCCTTTCTCCCTTCGGGCGCGTCAGCGGCGCGCATCTCAGTCCGTCCATTAGTCTTGCCTTTTGTCTGGGCAAGCGCCTGACCGTGACAGACACCGTCTTTTACATGCTCTCGCAGATTTCCGGAGCCGTTCTCGGCACCGGGCTGGTCGCCGCGAGCGCTCTCATATGGCCCTTATGGGGGCGATGGTGCGCGGCGGACCATTTCGCGGCGACAGCGCCATCGCCTTTCGTTCCCCCCTGGTGGGCGATGATCGGGGAGATCAACACGACTGCCATTCTCGTGGCTGTTGTGCTGCTTTGCGGTGCGCGTCCCGCGCTCCGCCCTTTTGCCGCCTGGGCATCAGGGCCGGTGTTTTTTGTGCTCAATCCGTTCGAGGCCTGGCTTTCGGGAGATAGCACGAATCTGGCGCGCAGCGTGGGACCTGCGCTCTTTTCCGGTATCTGGCAGGATTTCTGGGTCTATCTCATCGGTCCCTTTGCGGGCGCCGCGATCATGCTGCTGCTGATACGTGCCGAGGCTTTTGGCAGGGTGCATCTCCATGAGGCACGTCTGTCCTATTTCGGGCATGACGGGCGTGCGCCCTACTTCTGGTCCCGCCTTCTGCGGCGGCCTCGACGCGAGCGCAAGACTCGTGACTGAGCCCGAGTGCGGAGGCCGCGTCTTTTCGGAATGCACGGTCTCTCACGCCTGATGAGGCGATGAAGGCTGTGGCAACCCGGAGGCTTTCCTGTCGGGCGGACACGAAGCTCTTGCGGGCGGGAAAGAGAACCGGCTACTCATTTCGTAACCAATACGAAAAGGAGGGCCATCATGTTGCAGCCATTCTGGGTCCGTATGTGGCATCCCCAGTCCCCGATCGCTTTCGCACTCTGGGGAATGTTTGGTGTTCTCTGGGTATTTCTGCCCACATTGGTCGCGACTCTGCGTCGACATCCTCACATGAGAACGATCGCGCTGATCAATCTGGTCTTTTGCTGGGAGGTGGTGCTTTGGACCCCGCTCATGGCATGGGCCTGTTTTGATCGGCAAGGCGAGGTCATTCTTGCGCGGTTCAAGGGTTTTCGCGAACGGATAGGACGCAGAAATCGCGATAATACGCGATAGATCGCGCGGAGCACGCGTTGCCGCGTATGGTCCTCGTGACCCCGCATGCACGGTCGGTCGGCGCGGTGTTTCCCGCGCCGTTCCGCTCCTAGCAAACCAATCAGGGTAAACCGGCGCGGAAATCCCGCGCTGATGAAGGCCGGGGCAGCCTAGCGCGGCTGGGCGCTGCGAATGATCATGGCCTGGGTCGTGGGGAGTTCGATCACGTGCTCGGGTTTGTCGGCGAGAAACTCGGCGAAGGCCTGGGATACGCCGTCGATGATCGAATAGTCATGAGTAAGGATGATCCCGCCAGGGATCATGCGCGGGTAGAAATATTCCAGCCCGGCCAGTGTCGCCTCATAGAGATCGACATCAAGATGCACGAAGCTGTAGCGCTCTTCGCCAAGGTCCCGGGCGGAATCCGGAAAGAATCCGGGATGGAATGCGACGTTCTCATAGCCCGCCAGCTTGCGCTGCACACTCTCAAGCGTGCCGCAGAACTCACCTCTCGCAAATACCTTGCCCTCTTTTCCCTTGGGTGCAGGCAACCCTTCGAACGTGTCGAAAAGGTGAAGCATGCGGTGACCCTTGACCATGCAGAGCAGCTCCGCCGAGGCCCCGCGATACACCCCGAACTCGGCTAGATCGCCCTCATAGACAGATTGCGCATGGGCGAGTTCGTGCAGGACGAAGGCCTCGTCACTGCTGAGCAGGGAATCAGTGCCCTTGCGCGCCTTGTCCAGGCGTCGCAACGTGACCGGGTGTTTGTGCCCCCCGAGCAGCTTCATCTGCATCGCGCTGTGCAGGCCAAAGGTCAAAAACCGTACGAAACGGTTCCGGCTGACAAAGCGGCGCATGGCTTCGTTGCGCATCCACATTTCTTATTATCCTTTTCCGCTTTCTGTGCCGCATGGGAGTGTCATTCGACGGTGATCGGGCGTTCGAGCAACAGGCGTCGTGCCTGAGCCAGATCGATCCGGTCATCGAGAAACGCGGCCACTGTCTCGACGATAGGCATGGCGATACCGAGCTTCTGCGCTGTCGCAGCCAGGGAGGGCGCAGTAGAGACGCCCTCAGCCACTGTGCTGCGCGTGCGCAGGATATCGGCAAGCCGCATGCCCTGACCCAGTTCGAGCCCAAGGCTGTAATTGCGCGAGCCAGCGCCGGTGCAGGTCAGGATCAGGTCTCCCAGTCCGCTGAGTCCGGCAATCGTGGAGGCGCGGCCCCCAAGCGCCTCGGCCAGGCGACCGATCTCGACGATCGCCCGTGTAATCAGGGCTGCGCGGGCATTTTCGCCAAGCCCGGCGCCAATCGCGATACCGGCGCCGATGGCGACCACGTTCTTTGCGGCACCGGCAATCTGGACGCCAATCGGATCGTCACTCGCATAGAGGCGGAAAGCCGGGGAGGAGAGGGTGGCCACGTAATGGCGGGAGGCCCCAAGCGAAGCGGCAGCGATCGTAGCCGCCGCAGGCGCACCGCGCGCGACCTCGATCGCGAAATTCGGCCCTGAGAGAACAGCATGCGGGCGTCCGGGCTGGGTCTGGGCGAGGATGTCGAGAGGGAGTGCGCCTGTTCCCAGTTCGAGGCCCTTGCAGCACGCGATGAGGGGAGACGTACCCGGGAGGCGGGGGGAGATATCACGTAGGGTCTGCATAGGCACGACCAGCAGCGTCAGATCAGCCTCATGAAAAAAGTCGGAGGTGACGCTGACCGCATCGGGCAGGGTGATGGCTGGCAGGCGTGGCAGATTGCGACAGGATTCAGGGACAGGAGAGCGAGACCACAGGGTTACACGCGCACCGGCTCTTGCGCTTGTGCACGCGAGGGCGATCCCCCAGGCGCCTGCGCCGATGACGGCAATATGAGGAGGGCTTCTGGTCATTCTTCGGCGATCCGTGTGATTTCCACGCTGCCCGCGCCATCGGGGGCGAGAACTGGCAGAATTGCCTCGAGAAGAGCGCGCGCCTGCTCGTCGAAGCGATAAGGCGGAGCGGCCACGAGCAGGCCGCAGCCATTGAGGCGGGTCGGATCTGTAGGCGTCCGCAGCAGCAGGCTGCAATCGAGCAGATCCTTCACCCCGGCATCGCGCAGGGTGTCGTGAAAACGCCGCACTGGGGTGCGATGCTTGATCGGATACCATGCTGCAACGATGCCCATGGGAAACAACCGCCGCGAGCGAACAATGGCTTCGGCCAGACGATCGAACTCATCGCCTTGCTCAAAAGGTGGATCTATCAGCACCAGGCCACGCTTGAGGTCGCGTGGAGGCAGAAACGCCTTCAGCGCGGTATACCCATCGCGCTCATGGACGGCGACCTGAGGGTTGAAGCGGAAATTTCGTCGCAGGGTCCGTGCGTCCTCGGGGTGCAACTCGCAGCAGATGAGACGGTCCTGCGGCCTCAGAACCGAGGCAATCAGGCTTGGCGAACCCGGATAGAGCTTTGGTACGCCGAGCCCGGTCATACAGCGCAGGTAATCGACCAATTCCTCAGGGCCATCGGGGAGGCTTTCGAACCGACCGATCCCCTCGCGCCATTCGCCCGTCTTTTCGGCCTCGGTGGCACTCAGATCATAGATCCCGCATCCTGAATGGGTATCGAGCACGCAAAACCCGGCGGGCTTGCGCAGCAGATGGCGCAAGATGACCAGGAGCAACCCGTGCTTCATCATGTCAGCAAAATTGCCGGCATGATAGGCGTGACGATAGTTCAAGGCGTGTCTGGCCTCCAATCCTGAGTATGTCCGTGAAGGGGAAGCGGGCCGAGCAGCCGCAAAAGGCTATTCTGGTCCGGTTGGGATGCAATGGCAATTTCGCCGAACGGTGCCTGATGCAGCACCGATGCGATGCGGCTGGACAAGGCGAGCGCCCTGACCGAGCGCAGGAAGGCCCGGTCTGACCCCAGAGCGTCCAGAAACGCGGCGGCTGTGACAGCGGAATAAAAGAGGATGGCGGCAACGCGTTCCTCGTGAAGCAGCGCTCGGGCATGCGCCGTTAGAGCGGCCTCAGGCTCTGTGCGATAAACGACGCGTCTCTGCACGCGCCACCCTCCGGCGCGGAGTTGCGTGGCCAGATCCGCTCCGAGGTTTCGTCCGGTTGCCAGAAGCAGGGACCGCTCATGGGAGGGCTGCGCCTTGTCCGCACGGCCGAGATGAGGGATCAGGGACTCTGCCGTACCTGAGGCATGATCGACCTGCACGAAACCCAGAGTCCGGGCGCGCTCTGCCGTTTTTGCGCCGACCGCCGTAAGGGGGATATCGAGTGGAACCGAGGCGCGCAGGGCGTCGAGGCTCTGGGCGCTGGTGATCACGACGCGGTCAAACGTCCCGGTCGCACGGAGCGGGAGCGGGATGATACGCAGCATCGGAGCGACGCAGGGCGTCCAGCCCAGGCGCTCGAGCGCATGACAGGTATCGCTCAGCCCCGGCTCGGGCCGTGTGACGAGGACGCTGCGTTTTGCGGCGTCAGCCATGATCCTCGAAGATATCGGCAGGAGAGTCCGCGCGCAGCGAAAGACCGAGTTCGCGGCCAAGACGCAGCGCCTCTGTCGGCTCGCCGCAAATCTCGCGCCTGAGGTGGAAGGAGCCGTCTTCTCGCGCGACGAGCCCGGTCAGAACCAGCTCGCGATCGCTGAAATGGCCGCGCCCGGATGGCTGGGCCTTGGCGCGCAGCCTGGCATAACCGCCGATCGGGGTGCGGCACGAGCCATCGAGGACCTCAAGCAGAGCGCGTTCGGCAGTCGCGACAGCGCGGGCTTCCGGATCTTCGATGGCCGAGAGCAGATCGAGCAACTCACGATCCTCCTCGCGCACCGTCACTCCCACAATGCCCTGACCGGCCGCTGGTGTCATGAGTTCGGGATCGAGAATGAGATCGGCACGATCTTCCATGCCCAGACGGCGCAACCCGGCAAGCGCCAGCAAAGTCGCATCGCAGGCACCGCCCGCCAGCTTGTCGAGCCGTGTCTGCACGTTGCCGCGCAGCAGTCCGAAGCGCAGATCGGGGCGACGATGCAGCAACTGGGCCTGACGCCGCACAGAGGCGCAGCCGATGGTCGCGCCGAAGGGCAAAGCGTCCAGCGGCGAATGCCCGGCGGCGACGAGAGCTTTCGCCTTTTCACGCAGCGCGGGGCTGAGGATGAGCACATCGCGCGCATCCTCGCGCTTGAGCGTACAGGCCAGGGTGAGTCCCGGCGGCAGCACCGTCTCCAGATCCTTCAGGCTATGAACCGCAAAATCGATCTGCCGGGCCAGGAGGGATTCGTGAATTTCCTTGGCAAACAGACCTTTGCCACCGATTTCGGCCAGGCGGCGCGACTGGACCTGATCCCCTGTCGTATTGATGGGGTGTTCCTGAAACGCGCCCATATCGCGCAGGACCGGGCAGAACCGGGTGAGGCGCGTCAGAAAGGCACGCGTCTGCACCAAGGCCAGCGGTGAGCCACGTGTGCCGACGCGCAACGGCAGAGAGTGCCGGGAGGAGGGCGGATGAGGTGACGCCTGACGACGCATGGCTTCGGCGGCGACCTGCTGCAATTGCAGGCTTTGTAACATGGGTGCGTCGGGCATCGTCGTCTGTTTCATGGCCGCTCTAGCTACTCCTTCGTGCTGGCTGTGAAAAGAGACGGCTCGCCTCTGGCGTTGCATCGCGTTATCAGAGGCGATGGCTAATTTTCCCCTCTCGGCCCCCATCCTGGCCATTGAATCAAGCTGTGACGAGACGGCCTGCGCCATTCTGACCCCCGAGGGCGAGGTCCTGGCAGAGACCGTTCATACCCAGGCGGACCACGCCGCTCTCGGTGGGGTGGTCCCCGAAATCGCAGCGAGAGCCCATTTGGGCCTGCTTCCGACCATTTTGACTGAAACGCTTGCGAAAGCAGCGCTTTCGCTGGGTGATATCGGTGCCTTTGCGGCCTGCACCGGCCCCGGCCTGATCGGTGGACTGATCGTCGGGAGCAATTACGCAAAGGGTCTGGCCGTGGCGCTGGATCGGCCCTTCATCGCGGTCAATCATATCGAGGCCCATGCACTAACCGCGCGGCTGCCGGGTATCGGCACTGGCGAAATTAAATTTCCGTATCTTTTGCTTCTCGTCTCGGGCGGTCATTGCCAGTGCGTGGCGGTGCACGGCGTCGGCGCCTACCAGAAGCTGGGGGGCACCATTGACGATGCGGCGGGCGAGGCCTTTGACAAGGTGGCGAAGTTGCTCGGTCTGGGATGGCCCGGTGGTCCAGCGCTGGAGAAGCTGGCGCGCGAAGGTCGCGGCGATGCCGTGGCACTCCCCCGTCCGCTCATGGGGCGGGCAGGATGCGATTTCTCATTCTCGGGTCTCAAGACAGCGGTTGCGCGACAAATTGCGCCTTACGGCATGGATGCTCTGCCCAGGGCTGTGGCTGCCGATATCGCAGCGAGCTTCCAGCGCTCGGTCTGCGATGTCATCGCGGATCGGGTCCGTCATGCCATGGCGATGCTGCCTCAGGCGCAGTCTCTGGTCGTGGCAGGGGGGGTGGCAGCCAACCAGATGATCCGTGCCTCGCTCGAACAGATCGCTCATGAGGCTGATGTGCCTTTCGTTGCGCCTCCGCTGCGCCTGTGCACCGATAATGCAGTCATGGTGGGTTGGGCCGCTCTCGAGACGCTCAAGGCGTATCATGAGGCTGGCGTGGAACTGGCGGATGGTATCCCCGTGGCACCAAGACCGCGTTGGCCGTTGGAAGAGGTGGCAGCGCCCACCGATCTGGTCACTTCCTGATTGTCGATCGGTTGCGCCATGCAGCGCGCAGACTTGCTCTGTACATCCCGTCCGCACAAGCAGAACTGACTCGGCATCCCGGGATGCACCCTGCTAAAACAGGAGGCATCAAGGCAGGGGAGTCGAAATGACCAAGGAAGACGACGCGTGGTTTCATGTGGATGAAGAGGCAAGCGCGATCGAACGTTCCGCGGGGATCCCGGAACCTCGTCATTCTGTGCGTGGGTTCATCTTGTCTATTTTCCTGCCCGTCATTCTGATGGGAATATTTCTGCTGGTCTTCTTCTGGGTCATCATTTTCCGTTTTCGCCTTCTCGGATAAAACGACATCCGCAGCTTGGTGCGGCTGAGAGACAGGCTGGCTTCCCGTTGCTTTATCCGTCCCCCCTTGCGTCATGATCCGAAACCGGGCAAAGAGGCGGCGCCTGTCGCGAGATGCATCGATTTTCGCGCTGCAGGAGAGGTGGCCGAGTGGTTGAAGGCAGCGGTCTTGAAAACCGCCGTGCGTGCAAGCGTACCGTGGGTTCGAATCCCACCCTCTCCGCCATATCCCCAATGAAATGAGCTTGTGTCCGTGAAATGCGCATTGATGCGTCGTGCCGCAATGATGTGCCTGTGTCGGCGTTCGGCTCACAAATCAGATGAACGTGTCACGGGACAGGGTCCCAGCCCGGAAAACACCAGGCTCGCGAGTGTTGGCTGCAGGTATCGACACGGGCTTTTCCGCCAGGGGGATCTAGGATTCGGGTGGCACGACCCCGAGCTCTGATGCGTCGATCGGCGCGTAGGCTTTTTTGGGAAAGCCGCTTTCGGAGGACCGTTGCGCGGGAGAATTCCTGGCGCGGACCTGATCGTCAGGGATCGGCGGTGTGCCGGGAGGACAGGCCTCCCGGACGATCCGGATCAGGCGTTGCCTGCGGTTTCCGGGAATTGCTGGGCGCGCTTGGCCTGCCACAGCGCCACGAAATCGATGGGCTGCAGAACGATCGGCGGGAAGCCGCCATCGCGCGTTACATCGCTGATGATGCTGCGAACATACGGGAAGATGAGGCGCGGCACTTCAACCAGCAGGATCGGCTCGACCAGCTCGGCAGGTGCGTCGGTCAGGGTCACGATGGCGGCGTAGGTCAGTTCGGCAATGAACACCGTGCGGCCCGCAGCACCACCCTCGGTTTCGGGGGCTTCCGTGGCTTCGGCGCGAATGGCAAGGGCCACTTCGAATACGGGCTGTGCCTCTTCCAGGCGATTGGCCTGAACATCGATATTGACGGCAATCTGCGGTGCAGAGCGCAGCGTTGCGAAGATCGCGGCACCAGCCGGAACTTCGAAGGAAAGATCCTTCGTGTATTGCAGATTGACCGACAGGGGCAGGGCTGGCGGGTTGCCCTGGTCGTTGGCCGGGTTCTGGGCAGTATCGGACATGAAGCCTCGCATTCAGAGTCGTGAAGACACAGCCAGGCGTGACTGTATCCTGTGTTCTTTCGCGGTAGCATGATCACCGGCACTCGCCAACAGCTAGGCGGGCAGGCGCGATTGTGACCGTGTTTCGGGCGTGGGTGGCGGGTAAGGGTGTTGTGCCACGCTCCTTCCCGCACTACCAAGGGACCGTGCCTGTCCGGAAAAGAATAGCAAGAAGCTGAAATCGTGATGTCTGTCCTTTCGAACATACCGTACGACATCGTTATCTTTGCGCTGCTGACCCTTGTGCTGGTCTGGCGGTTGCGCGCCGTGCTTGGGCGCCGTGTCGATGTTGGCGGCCAGTCCGCGGGGCCTCTTCCCGTCTCGCTACGGCAGGACAGGCGCGAGGATTCTGCTACTCCCCCGCCTGTGGAAGAACCGGGGGCGAGGCTCGATATCCCGCAGCCGGGAACCCGTGTTGGGCAGATCCTGACGGAAATCGCGGGCGCGCAACCGGGCTTCAAGCCTGACAGTTTTCTCCAGAACGCCCAGAAGGCCTTTCGGGACGTGGTGACAGCCTTCGCCATGGGTGATCGGGCCAAGTTGCAGGTCTATCTTACCCCGGGAGCCTATGCCGGGTTCGAAGCCGCGATCACGGAGCGTGAGGAAGCCAAGCAGCAGCAGCGCACGGAGATTGTCGGTATCAACAGCCTTGCGATTGTCGATGCGTTTTTCACCCGCTTCGAAGGACGTGAAAAGGCGCGTATCGACGTGCAGATCGTCTCGCGCCAGATCAGCATTCTGAATGATGCTGGCGGGCAGCCTCTTGTCGGCACGGAATCCGTCACCGAATTTTCCGATCTCTGGCAGTTCGAGAGCGAGGGCGGTCGCGATCTTCCCCCCTCGAGCTGGCATCTGGCCGCCGCGCGCGCGGCCTGAATTTCGAGCGTCGGATCGGTTCACGCCCTTCCGGCCTGTCTTTTATTGACGCGTCTTGCGGGGCGCACGACGAACTCGGTTTGGCATGAACATAGTTTCTCGTATCTCCCTGGGGCTTGGCCTCGCGCTCCTCTCATCCTGCGCGGAGCCGCAGCAGGAAACCCGGCTCGATCTGACGCCCGTCAGTTACGCGATGCTGGATGGATGGTCTGCGGAAACCCCCGCACAATTGCTTCCCGAATTACGGAGCGAGTGCCAGCGCCTGATGCGCCTTCCGCCCGAAACCCATCTGGGGGGCGCTGAGGGCACTATCCCGAACGGAAGCAGGGCGGGAGACTGGTCTGGGGCCTGTACAGCGCTCCAATCCGTAGCCAGCTCTCCGGACGAGGCGCGACGCTATTTCGAGCAATGGTTCGCGCCTTATCTCGTTTCGAATGATGCCTTCTTCACCGGGTATTACGAACCCCAGATCTATGCCTCGGCCACGCGTGAGGGGGCATTCCAGACGCCACTCTATGCCGCTCCGGGCGATCTGGTCAGAACGAAGGATACCCTCGGCGACTGGGTGACAGGGCGCTGGGATAACGGAAAATTCGTTCCTTATTACACGCGTGCCGAGATCGATGGCGGCGCGCTTGACGGTCATGGGCTCGAAATCGCCTGGCTACGTTCGCCGGAAGACCTGTTCTTTCTGCAGATACAGGGTTCGGGCCGCCTGGTCATGACCGACGGGTCGGTGCGCAGGGTCGGCTATGCAGCCAAGAACGGTGCACCCTATGTTCCCATTGGACGCATTCTGGTCTCACGTGGCGAGATGGCCGCGCAGGATGTGTCACTGCCCTCTTTGCGGAACTGGCTTGCTGCCCATCCCGATCAGGCGCGTAGCCTGATGGAGCAGAACCCCGACTATGTGTTTTTCAAGCGTGTGGACACGATCCCGCTGGATCGTGGCGCTCCGGGTGCCATGGGCATCCCGCTGACCCCCGGACGTTCCGTTGCGGTGGATCGCTCGCTTCTGCCTCTTGGGGTGCCGCTCTGGCTCGAGACGCGTATTCCGCTTGCAAGTGGCGGTGAGGGGCGCTGGACCCATCTCACCTTCGCTCAGGATGTCGGTAGTGACATCAAGGGCGTCGGGCGCGCCGACCTGTTTACCGGATGGGGGGCGGAGGCCGAGCAGGTGGCCGGCTCGCTTCGCAGCCATGGGCGCATGATCGTCCTGTTACCGCACCCGCCCGCCTGATCATGCAGGAAAAAGTCAGGGCACGGCGCGAAGCGATTGGTCGTCATGCCCTGATCCGGGGCGATGCGTTCAATGTCATGCGCCGTATGGAGACCGGGTCCGTCGATATTGTCGTGACCTCTCCCCCCTATAATATCGGGGTCGCCTATCGAAGCTACGAGGACAGGCTGGAGGAGCAGGATTATATCGGCTGGATGCAGACCATCTGCACCCAGATTGCGCGCGTGCTGAAGCCGGATGGGTCGTTTTTCCTGAATATCGCCGGGTCATCGGCGCAGCCGTGGCTACCCTTCGAACTGATCACCCAGCTGCGTGATATCTTTGTGCTTCAAAATCATATCGTCTGGATCAAATCGGTCTCGATCGAGGAGAAGACTTATGGGCATTTCAAGCCCGTCAACTCGTCGCGTTTCATCAATCATAACCATGAGCATGTCTTTCATCTGACTCATCGGGGTGATGTGCCCTTGCAACGTCTCGCGGCGGGTGTCCCCTTCACCGACAAGAGCAATATCAGTCGCCGACGCCACGCGGTCGATCGCCGGTGCAGGGGCAATACCTGGTTCATCCCCTATGAAACGGTCCGTCACCGCAAGGAGAAGTTCCTCCACCCTGGGACATTTCCGGTCGCCCTGCCGACGGCTTGCGCAACGCTACACGGCTATGATGCCCGCTCGGTTATTCTCGATCCGTTCATGGGCACCGGCACCACGCTCATTGCGGCTCAGGAACTGGGGCTGACCGGTATCGGGATCGATATCGATACGCGCTATGTCGCCGTGGCGCGCAGAAGGCTGCGCACTGCAATGGGAGAGGGGGTGCCAGACGGCGACCCTGACGAAACCAGGCGGGAGGCGGTCGATCCCGATCCGTTGCCGGGGCAAGCGCCTCGCGGGGATCATGGCCAGGATCTGCACCGGTCCGATCTCCCTGATGGGGAAGGGATGCCTCGCGCACAAACCGGGGATATCGACGCCGCTTCATCTCCCTGAGATCGGCGGGCGAGGTGAAGAGCGCTTGCCGAGAGCGCATCTCAGCTCGGGCTCCCTTGTCACGCTCATAGGTAAAAACGATCAAATTAATCGGGATCATTATTTTGACACTCGGGAAATGTGTCGTCATTGTGATGTATCGCACGATCACTAAAGGGAGAGAGACGGTTGACGGGTACCGCCGTAAATAAAGGGCTTATAAAAACAACAATTGCAGGTTTGGTTGTGGCCGGAGCTTTGGCCTATGGTGGAACGATAGCCTATCTCACCCATTTCGATCATCAGGGCGCCCCCCGCCTGCCAACGGGCAGCCCGACCTGGCATGATCCAAAGGCGCTCGCGGCCTATAGCGCGTTCCAGGAAACGCGTTGCGATTACTGCCACACGCAAAAGGCCGATCTGCCTTTCTACTTCAAGCTTCCCTTTGCAAATCAGATCATGAAGCGCGACCTCGTGGCGGGCCAGCGTCATTTCCGTTTCGAGCCCGTTCTGGCGGCCTTCATGAGCGGTAAACCACCCTCGGTCGAGCAGCTTTCGCGCATCGAGGCAGTCATCAGCCAGAACCGTATGCCGCCCGCAGCCTATCTGCTGATGCATCCGCATGCCTATATGACCGAGAGAGCAAGACATGATGTGCTCACTTGGGTCGCCGACCAGCGTCGGCGCTACTACGCGACACCGGGGGTGGCGCCGCAATTCGCCGGCGAGGTCATTCAGCCTATCCCGGAAAGTCTGCCCGTCGACTGGACCAAGGCAGAACTCGGACGTCAGCTGTTTTTCGACCGGCGTCTTTCCGGAGATGGCAAGCTCAACTGTGCAAGCTGCCATGGGCTGGACAAGGGGGGGGTAGACAACCTCGTCACTGCGACCGGGATCAACGGCCAGAAAGGCCCGATCAATGTCCCCACGGTCTATAACGCTGTGTTCAGCGTCTCCCAGTTCTGGAACGGACGCGCCGTCGATCTTGCCGCCCAGGCCGCTGGCCCCGTGACAAATCCGGTAGAAATGGGTGCACATGACTGGAATGCGGTAGCAGCCATTATCGCGGCCGTGCCCGAATATCACACGGCGTTCGCGAGCCTGTACGGACCTGACTCCGTCAATGAGAAGACGGTCACCAATGCTATTGCCGAGTATGAGAAGACGCTGATCACACCGGACAGCCCCTTCGATCTCTACCTCAAGGGCGATAACAATGCGATCACGGCGCAAGAGAAGCGTGGTTACGCGCGTTTCAAGGCTCTTGGATGCGCAGGGTGCCATAGCGGTGTCGCGATCGGCGGCGACGCCTATGAGGTCATGGGTCTCGAAGGGCCCTATTTCGATGACCGCAAGGCAAAGCTGAGCGCCGTCGATTCCGGCCGCGAAGGCTTTACGCATGCATTCGAGGATCGTCAGCGTTTCAAGGTGCCCAACCTGCGCAACATCGCTCTGACCGCGCCGTATTTCCACGATGGCAGCGCCGCAACTCTCGACGAGGCCGTGCGTCAGATGGCGCGGTACCAGACGCCTTACGGTACGCTTCCCCAAAGCGATGTCGATGATATCGTTGCGTTCCTCAAAACATTGACTGGCCGATATCAGGGCGTTCCGTTACAGCAGGTGGTTGCTGAACCGCCATTGAAGGCCCCTGACGCCCAGTAAGACACAGGGGCGGGAAGACCCCCCTTGTGCAGAGAAGGACTGGTAGTGGCCCGACGCGACTTGAGTTCGGACGAAGAAAGCCTCTGGCGCTCCTTCGCGCGCACGATCCTGCCCCTGCGTGACAAGGCCGGCCGCCTGTCAACGCGACATGGTCGTCCCCAACGCCGTTCCTCGGATCAGCAAAATCCTTCTGGCGATATGGCCGACCGGTCAGGGGACGTTCAGGGAAAGGCGGGTACCGGGCCCGGCTCAAATACCTCAGCGGACGCGTCGCCTACTCTGCGTATCCGCGAGGTCATGCGTGTCATGGCGGTCCCCGTGCCAAGGGCGCGGCAGCATGCGCGGTTGGAGATCAATAATCGTCAGCCCGGGCTTGATACGACATCATGGAATGCGCTTGCCAGCGGCAAGATGAAGCCGCAGCGTCGTCTTGACCTGCATGGCCATTTTGCCCAGGACGCTTTTCACAAGCTCCACCACTTCCTGCATGCGTCGAGCGCTCAGGGTGTGCGCTGTGTCGAAGTGATTACCGGCCTTGGCAGCGGTCAGGAGGGAGGCGTGATCCGGCAGGAATTGCCTCATTGGCTTGATCGGGGTGATCTGAGGCCGCTCATCCTCGCCGTTGTGCACACCCACAAGAAGAACAAGGGTGCGGTGCGTATCCTGCTGAGATCCCGTGATCGCCTCTGAGGCATCGAGATGCGCTCAATGGCGGGTGCGGCGCTATCGGCACAGCGCGTGAGGACCAGTGCGCGCTCTGTTCAGGTGGGGCGCGTTTCCTGACCCTGACGCCATCTTGGCTGGTTATTGTTGATCCAGCGTCTGAGGGCGAGAAGCGATGTCAGTTCCGGCTCGAGTTGGTTCAACAGAGGGGCCGCGTCGGCGCCTGCCGTGATCGTCAGGTGCTGGGAGTCATTCCAGGTCTTGAGTGCGGCCTCCGTGACCGCCTCCTGCGCCGCGTGGCGCCACCGCGCAATGGCCAGTGGCGGTGTCAGCATGGGTAAGGCGAGGATCAATGCCGAAGCGGCAGCATTCGAGACGGCACCCCAGGCCTGATATAATGCGCCAGAGGGCGCATGGCCCCGGGCCATTGCATAGGTCGCGTCAAAGCTCGGAACCCCGGCGATCGTCGGGCCGGAAAAGAAGATGGGTTTGATGCCCTCCGGAGCGGAGGCGATATCGGCCGAGAGATCGTCCCCCGGCCCGGGCGTCAGCTGCACGGCATCGACCTGACCGCTCTTGAGCGCTTCGAGCGCTTCTGCCTTGCCGGCATATCCCGGGACAGGGAGGGGGTGCAGGCCCAGAAGGGAGAGCCCAAGGAGGCTGGAAAGCTCCACGCCGGTGGGATGCGACACCGCCAGTCTTACAGGGCGGTCATGGAACATGCCGCTCAGTCGAGATCGTAGGGACCTGTGGAGTTCCGCCTTGGCGAGCGTGACAACCGGGCGGCGCGCCATGATGAGCGCGGCCCAGCGCGAGTAATCGAAATGAACTCGCGCATCCCCCGCGAGCGAGGCGATCAGGGCAGCGCCGGGCGCCAGAATGGCGGTGTTGCCATCGGCTTCCGGGCTTTGGGTGTCGAAGAGATTGGCGGCTGTCACCCCGTCCCGGCCCAGATCGTAATGGGTCGAGATGGGGGTGAGGGTGGATAGTCCCCTCGCCAGGGCGGTGGCGAGAATGGGCGCAACCTGACCAGGCAGGGAGTCGGGGCCGCCGCCAACGATGAGACGGGGGGTATCTGCCAGAGCAGGAGGGCGGGCTTCGGCGCTGATGTCGTCTTCCCAGGCGCGGGCAGGGAGGATGGTCGCCGCTGTGGTCGCGGCGATGGTGGAGAGAAGACTGCGGCGGCTCAGCATTCTTTTTGCCGCCAGAGACATCATCTTGCTGTGCACGTCGTTCCCTTCACCGCCAGATCGTCTGGCTTGCCGCGATAAGCCAGACGATTGCGGCCAAATCGTGTCCCGTTCGTCAGGGCCACTTCACCTCTGGAGGCATGCTCATGAGAATGGCCTCGGTATTGCCACCGGTTTTCAGTCCGAAAACCGTGCCACGGTCATGTATCAGATTGAACTCCACATAGCGACCACGACGAATCAGTTGCGCGTCGCGCTCTTCATCGGTCCAGGGACGCATCATGCGCGAGCGTACCGCACGGGGATAGGCTTCAAAGAAGGCGAGGCCCACATCCTTGGTGAAGGCAAAATCCTGATCGACATTCCCGCTGTCGAAATGGTCATAGAAGATGCCACCCAGGCCGCGGGGCTCGTTGCGATGATGCAGATAAAAATACTCGTCGCACCATGCCTTGAAGCGCTCGTAATAGGCCGGGTCATGGCGCGCGCAGGCATCGCGGAAGGTCTGGTGGAAATCCGCCGCGTCCGCCTTGGCTTCCTCGCTGTCCGGGAAGATGGGTGTGATGTCGCCGCCACCGCCAAACCAGCCATTGCTGGTGATGATCATACGGGTGTTGAAATGCGCTGCGCTGACATGGGGGTTACAGGGATGCGCGACCAGCGAGATCCCGGTCGCAAAAAAGCGCGGATCCTCATTGGCGCCAGGCATATTCCTGCGGAATTCGGGAGAGAATTCTCCCCAGACGGTCGAGACATTGACGCCGACCTTCTCGAACACGCGCCCACGCATGACGGACATGACGCCGCTGCCATGCAGGTTGCCGCTCGGGTCGTCATGGCGGTTCCATGCCGTACGCACGAAACGTCCCGCCTCGGTCCGGTCACGCAGCACGGGAGAGCGTCGGGAGACAGCCTCGTCCTCGATCGCCTCGTATGAAGCGCAGATCTTGTCGCGCAACGCTTCGAACCAGTGACGCGCTGCCTCCTTGAAGGAATCATGGGGGACATGGTCACGGATGAGGGTGCCGAATGTTTTCGGATCCAAAGTCGCGCTCATCACAAGCTCCGCTTTCTGTTTCAGCTGGTCTTGCGCCAGCCTGAATGGGCAAGCCTATAGCAAAACGGGGCTTTTGAAACCATGACGGGGGAGATGAAAACACTGACAGGTTGCGAAACGCCTCATTCTGGTGTTCCTGAAGCCCTGCAAAGCGGTCAGACCGGAAAGGTGAAACCTGATGACTGAAGATGTGACCATCGAACCCGTGATCGGCCTTATCGGCGGCTCGGGCCTGTATGACATTGACGGACTGGAAGAGAAGGAATGGCGTCGTGTCGAGACGCCCTGGGGCGAGCCCTCGGACGAACTGCTCTTCGGGCGCCTGAATGGTGTGCGTTGTGTATTCCTGCCACGCCACGGCCGCGGTCATCCCATTCCTCCCTCGGAGCTCAATTTCCGCGCCAATATCGACGCACTCAAGCGCTCAGGCGTGACGGATATTGTCTCGCTCTCGGCGGTCGGATCGCTGCGTGAGGATCTGCCGCCTGGCGTCTTCCTGCTGGTCGACCAGTTCATCGACCGCTCATTTGCGCGCGAGAAGAGCTTCTTCGGACGGGGCTGTGTGGCCCATGTGGGCATGGCCGATCCGGTATCGGCACGCATGGGGGACGTGATCGCGGAGCAGGCCGGAAAGATCGGCGTGGAGCTGGTCCGCGGCGGCACGTATCTTGTGATGGAAGGGCCGCAATTCTCGACCCGCGCCGAGAGCGAGCTTTATCGCCAGTGGGGCTGTTCGGTCATCGGCATGACCAATATGCCCGAGGCCAAACTCGCCCGTGAGGCCGAGATGTGCTATGCGAGCATCGCCATGGTGACCGATTATGATTGCTGGCATGACGACCATGATTCCGTGACCGTGGATGCCGTCGTGGCGGTCATGACCCAGAACGCGGCCAAGGCCAAGGCCCTCGTCAAGGCGATCATTCCGGAACTCGGTCGCACGCGTGGGCTGTGCCCCTCTGGGGCCGAGCGCGCGCTCGATCACGCGATCATCACGGCACCCAATGCACGCGATCCACAGATGCTCGCGAAGCTCGATGCCGTGGCGGGGCGCGTTCTGCGCTGACGCGCCTTCGGGAAAGGGGCCGAAAACGGCCCCTTTCCCAATGCTCCGTTGGCCGGAGCGTGAGCTTGCTCAGGACCGGTTCTGTTTCTCGGGGAAGTGGTCGCGATCGCCTTGATCGGTCTGGCGCTCGGGAAACTCCCCAAGGTTCTCCTGAATTTCGGCATTTTCGACCTGCACATCGGCAAGCGCCGGGTCAGGAAGGCTGCTTACCGGAATTTCGCCCGTATGGGGGTGCTCCTCCATGCCGATGATTTCCGAGGCGTTTTCGAGATAGGCTTCCGGGCCGCATCCCGGCTTGCCATCGGCTTCCCAGAGTTCGCGCGACTTGGCGGTGATGCGCGCATCGCGCTCCGGGCTGTCAATCAGGGGGTTGGTGCTGTCTGTGCTGGGCATGATGCGGCTTTCAGAAAATCAGAGATGAGTGGAGAAGAACGCGATGCTGCGCTCATGGGCGAGATCGCGAGCGTTACGATTGAAACCTGGACGATCATTGCAGCCAAATCCGTGACCGGCCTCGTCATAAACGAAGATTTCGACCTCCGGGCGGTTCTCGCGGATCGTGTTGATATCGGTATGGGGGATGTGATCGTCCTCGCCACCGAAATGGAGCTGCACGGGGCAATGCGGCTTTTCGTGACTGACTGAGGCAATACCACCCCCATACCATGCGCAGGCAGCAGAGAAGAGGCGCGTGCGTGTTGCCGCCTCCCAAGCCACAAGTCCGCCCCAGCAGAAGCCGAGGATTCCAACCTTCGCATGGCCATGATGACTGAGCGCATGGGCGCTGGCCGTGACATCCGATAGAAGTTCATCCGGGCTGATCCGTTCACGCAGGGCGAGGCCCTCGCTCATGCCATTCTGGTCGTAAGGCAGTACGGCGTCACGCCTGGCGCGATCGAACAGGGCCGGAGCGATCACGTGATAGCCGTGACGATCAGCGAGTTCATCGCAGACGGCGCGTATATGATCGGTCAGGCCGAAGATTTCCTGGACCACGACGAGGGCGCGCGGCGCACTGGCCTCACCGGCCTCATAGGCGCTAAAATGGTGGGTATCCGAGGCGGTCAGGGATATCAGGTGTCCCACGGAACGACCCTCCTTCATTCTTGTTCATTGCGTCGGGAGATCAACGATCACCATGGCAGAAATCATCAATCTGCGTCGTGTGCGCAAACGTGTGGCGCGTGAGAAGGATGCGGCCCTTGCGGAGGAAAACCGGATCCTTCACGGTCGGACCCGGGCCGAAAGGCTGAAAACCGAGCTTGAGCGCGGGATCAGGGCACGCGAACTTGATGGCGCCAGGCTGGAGGACGCAGCCTTCGCCGTGCCTGCTGGCGCGAATAATGAAGGCTCGATGAAAAATGACGGAGATGACAGGAACGACCCTTGACGATAGGGCAGGGCTCTCTTACCTGTTTGGCACTCTCGTATCGGGAGTGCTAACGCGCTGCGGCTGAGCGGGCGCGCAAACCGGCGGCGTTGCTTTTGAGCAAGGACGCCGCCTTAGAGAAAAGTGGAGCGATCCATAATGACAAATTTTCGGCCTTTGCATGACCGTGTCGTCGTTCGCCGCCTTGAGGGCGAGCAGAAGACGGCCGGTGGTATCATCATTCCGGACACCGCCAAGGAAAAGCCGATGGAAGGCGAAGTCGTCTCCGTTGGTTCGGGCGCCCGTAATGAGCAGGGTCAGCTCGTGGCACTGGACGTCAAGGCTGGCGACCGTGTGCTGTTCGGCAAGTGGTCCGGCACCGAGGTGAAGATCAACGGCGAAGAGCTGCTGATCATGAAGGAAAGCGACATCATGGGTGTGATCGGCTGATTTCCAGTCTCCCCATCTTCGCACACTGAACCTCTACTGGAGAAAAGATAATGGCTGCCAAAGACGTAAGATTCGGCGCTGATGCCCGCCAGCGTATGCTGCGTGGCGTGGATATCCTGGCTGACGCCGTGAAGGTCACGCTTGGCCCGAAGGGTCGCAACGTTGTCCTGGACAAGAGCTTCGGCGCACCGCGCATCACCAAGGACGGCGTTTCCGTCGCCAAGGAAATCGAACTGGCCGACAAGTTCGAGAACATGGGCGCCCAGATGGTGCGCGAAGTGGCCTCGAAGACCAACGATATCGCTGGTGACGGCACGACCACCGCAACCGTTCTGGCCCAGGCCATCATCCGTGAGGGCGCCAAGGCTGTTGCCGCTGGCATGAACCCGATGGACCTGAAGCGCGGCATCGACAAGGCTGTTGCAGCCGTCGTTGAAGAGCTGAAGGCGAACACCCGCAAGATCACCACCCCTGCCGAAACGGCGCAGGTCGGCACGATCTCGGCCAATGGCGAGCATGAAATCGGCGAGATGATCTCGCAGGCCATGCAGAAGGTTGGTTCCGAAGGCGTGATCACGGTTGAGGAAGCGAAGGGCCTGCACACCGAACTCGACGTCGTTGAGGGCATGCAGTTCGATCGCGGCTACATCTCGCCGTATTTCGTGACGAACGCCGAGAAGATGATGGCGGATCTGGATAACCCCTATATCCTGATCCATGAAAAGAAGCTGTCCTCGCTTCAGCCGATGCTGCCGCTGCTCGAGAGCGTTGTGCAGTCTGGCCGTCCGCTCATGATCATCGCAGAAGACGTCGATGGCGAGGCTCTGGCCACGCTGGTCGTCAACAAGCTGCGCGGTGGCCTCAAGATCGCTGCTGTCAAGGCTCCTGGCTTCGGTGACCGTCGCAAGGCCATGCTGGAAGACATCGCTATCCTGACGGGTGGCCAGGTCATCAGCGAAGATATCGGCATCAAGCTCGAGACGGTTACGCTCGACATGCTCGGTCGCGCCAAGAAGGTGCATATCGAGAAGGAAAACACCACGATCGTTGAAGGCGCCGGTAACACGGACGACATCAAGGGCCGTTGTGCACAGATCCGCGCGCAGATCGAGGAAACCACCTCGGACTACGACCGCGAGAAGCTGCAGGAACGTCTGGCTAAGCTGGCTGGTGGCGTTGCCGTCATCCGCGTCGGTGGCAGCACCGAAGTCGAGGTGAAGGAGCGCAAGGATCGCGTTGACGACGCGCTGCACGCAACCCGCGCCGCCGTTGAAGAAGGCATTGTTCCGGGTGGTGGCACGGCTCTTGCCCGCGCTTCCGTTGCCCTGAAGGATCTGGCTTTCCAGAACGACGATCAGCGCGTCGGTGCGGACATCATCCGCAAGGCCCTGCAGGCTCCGCTGCGTCAGATCGCGTTCAATGCTGGTGAAGATGGCGCTGTCATCGCTGGCAAGGTGCTCGAGATCGACAACTACACGCACGGCTTCGACGCACAGAACGCCGAGTACAAAGATCTGGTGGCCGCTGGCATCATCGATCCGACCAAGGTTGTCCGCACGGCTCTTCAGGACGCAGCTTCGGTTGCCGGCCTGCTGATCACGACGGAAGCCATGGTTGCCGAGAAGCCCGAGAAGAAGGCCGCTCCGGCCGGTGGTCCGGGTGGCATGGGTGGCATGGGCGATATGGATTTCTGATCCAGCGCCTTTCTATCAAGGTTATGAAAGAGCCGCCCTGTCGAAAGACAGGGCGGTTTTTTTATGTAATGCGTCCAGGTTCTATGTCTTTGACGGGTGCGCGCGGGAGGGGGCGTCGATAAAAGGCGGCTGCGTTTATGAAAGCTTTTGTTGAAGCAATGAGCGCAGGAATGCCCGTATGTACGAATCTCGCAACTCCTGGCTCGGAGGACATGAGGAACGGACATGGGAGGCGGATTGTTTAAGGACCCCCATGCCGACCTTGGACGGCGAATGGAATGCGAACCGGCTATGGTCGTTTCGGAAACGGTTTGTCTCTTACCTTGTCGGGCCAGGCCGCAGGTGAACGAGCGGGCGTGATACCTCAGGAACCGTTCGCTATCTCGGCGCGGCCTCTAGCTTTCCCTATGCGCAGGTGATGGGGCGAGAAGCGCACGCCGGCCGCAATCGCGGTGTCTGAAGCCGTTTCCCGTTCCCAAATCCGGTGCCACGCTTTGGAGAGAGCACCGGATCGGCAAGAGGGCTTTGTCAGGAGCAGGGCGTGACGCTCGCCAGGAAGTGAGGCCTCTATTTCTGAACGGACTCCATCGAGCCGATGAAGGGGAGGGGGGCGCCTGCGCTCAGATAGGTCGGCATGGTACCCGACCAGCGATCCAGCGCCTTTTGCTGCAACAGGGCCGGTGTCAGGGATTGCGAGACGAGACTGTTCGCCTTAGCCTGCGCCTGAGACGTCACAAGCAGCGCCTGGGCCTGTCCCTGTGCCGTTGCGACGGCGGCATCGGCCTGCGCCTTGGCCTGAACCACCTGAGCCTGCGCCGAGATCTGGGTCTGTTGCAACGTGTACTGGGCCTGCAATGCCTGTTGCTGAGCCACCTGCTTCGCTTCGATGGCCTGCGCGTAGGCGGTCGAAAACGCGAAGTTGGCCGTGTTCACGGAATGAATGGTCAGATGATAGGGCTGAAGCGAGCGAATGATCAGATCCTTGATCTGACCATCCACCAGGTCGCGCTTCGTGATCAGCTCTTCCGCATTATAATTGGCGGTGATCGCTTTCACATCGTTCGAGACCGTGGGCTCGATGATCCGGCGCGCGAGAACATCAAGTGTGCGGAAATCGCGGAAGAACCCCGGCGCATCGGCGGAGGCAATATGGAACGTGACCGATACGGAGGTGCGGACATCCTGAAGGTCATGCGTTGCAGCCTGTTCATGCGAGGTGATGGTCTGTGGCTGCGTGGAGACGGAGATGATCTTCTGATAGACCGGTATCGCGATATGCAGACCGGGCTCGAGCGCAGTGGGCTGCACCGAGCCGAAATTGGTCAGAATGCCGCAATAGCCCGAGGCGATCTGGTAGAACGGATTCAGGATTGCGATCACGGCAACGGCGCCCAGAGCAACGACACCGATCTTGATCACGCCGGAGGGGAGGCGAGGCGGGATGGGAAGCGTCTTGCGGGGCGGGAGTTCTGGGAAAGACATGGTGCAATCGGTCCTTCTAACCGCTATTTTTATTCTCGGACAAAGACGAGACTTTGAATATTTAGCGGCAGTATTGGCATTGGCAACGCATAGTGCAGCATGGGCACGACAATATCCAAGTCAAATCAAGTCTGTCCCGTATTCTTTGGGCAGCTGATGCCCAACCATACGGTCAGGCGCGCTGCCGGCCGGCGCGGGCGAAACTAGCGAGTATGGTCAAAACGTGCCCCTATTGCATGCGTGCCCAGAGGTTTCGGCTGAAATCACCGGGCAGCAGGGCTGTCAGTTCTTTTCGACGGCAGAACATTGCTTGGCAAGGGCGTCTTCGCCCAGTCCCTCACAGATCGCCGAAAGCTTGAAGGCGTTCACCTCGTCCTTGGCCTTGCGGGCGTTTGTGATGCGGTAAGGGAGGAAGCTCGTATTGTTCATGGCCGTCTGTTCGGTGGCCATATATGTTTCTGCCTCATTGTACTTGCCGGCAGATGTCAGAGCCATGCCCCATTCCGTCGCGATCGGGAACGTGACGTCATCGCGCTGTGCCGCTGCGGAAAGCAGCTTGACCCCCTGGGCCTTCTGTCCGGTTTGCGTGGATACCTGATACGCCATGAGCGCGTAATAGGCGCTTCCGCTGGCGGGCTGGGCGACATGGGCCAATGTCTGTCGGGCCTGACCCCACTGGGCCGATTTGATCTGAACGGCTGCCTGATTGAGCTGTTCCGTGCCCTTGAGCAGTGCAGCGACGGGGCGACTGGACTCCCATTGTTGCAAGGGCCTGCGTTCGAGTGCGACATGGGCGCGTACCGGATAGGCCTGGCGTAGGTAGGCCGCCAGGGCGACACGTCTCTCGCGTGCATGAGGGTGCTGCTGGGCAACCGCTCTGAGCGCGTCCACAATTGCCCCATCCAGTCCGTCCCCTGCTTTCGCCTGGAAGGTAACGGAGTCTGCGACAAAGCTCTTGCCTGTCTTCTGCTCGTCCTGTGCCTGACGTTGCATCTCCTGATCTTCAGAACTGATCAGGACGTCCATCACATCTGTTGCAGCACTGACGGCATAGCCTGCACGCGCCATCAGATCGACAGCGAGCGCGTCGGCCTGCTCTTCCTGATCACGCGACCATGAGGGGAACAGGGTCGTATCAAGAAAGGCCTTGGCGCCCATGGAAGAGACGATGGCCCTGCTGACATCGCCTGCAGCCCCACTGCCAGCAGCGAAGCGACCAATAACGGACCCCCATTTCATGGCGCTGAAAGCATAGTCCTTGCGCGCCTTGCTTGCGCGTTGCGCAGCCGTATGGCCCAACAGGATGTGTGACAATTCATGCGCCAGCACGAAAGCCAGGGCATCTTCCTTCTGGATATCCGGCGTATCGTGGAAATAGCGGATCAGTCCGGTATTGAGGAATATGGCGCCTCCGACCGATACATCCGATGTGAAGGCCATATCAGGCGTCAGCCAGACGCGCGCATCCGGCTTAGGGCCGGACCAGCCATTGAGCAATCGGTCGACGATCTCCTGAGGGTAGGCCGACACCTGAGGGGCCTCGATCACTCCCGATGCCAGCGTGTTTGCTGGGCTCAACAGTCCCTGCACGGTCGTAGCCTGCGCGTAGTCCTGAGGAGGATGCGTCTGATCGATCAGGCGTCCGCTGGTGGGAATCCCGCTACCGCCCTCTCCGGCGCAGGCGTTGAGGGTCAGGAGGCTGAGCAGCGCAGCCAGTGGACGGGATGGTGCATACATCATTCAGCTTCCATGACAGTTGCGGCCGAGGTTGTTTGTGCTGCCGCCGACTTCGTCGGTGGAGGCGGCGCCGATCTGCACGCATTGCGTAGGCGTGGGCGCGACAGCTCCAATCTCGGCCTCGACGGAATCCTCGGTGACGTAAACGACACCCTTGTCGGTCTCGACTGCGAGCATATCGGTGGATGGATCCTTGGCGATCACGCGATGGCCGGTCAGAGAAGCCGCCTCGACCCGGGTGGTGGGCTGGCCGTTGCGGTCATAGGCCTGAATGGAGGGGGTGTTATAAGTGCCCTTGATGACGGGCGCCGTTGCAGCAACACCCGGCTGGGTTAGCAGGACAATCATCACGGATAGAATCCCTGCGAGGCTGACGCGGCATGATTTCTGTTGTGATTGCGGGCGGTCTGACGCGCCTGGCGTCGGACTGGAAAAGCGTTTGGTCATGAGGGTCTCCTTTCATCCAGTGGGAAAGAACCGGGCAGAGCCATTGCACGGGGTAAAACCAGGGGGGGGGGGACCTATCCTCTGAACTGTGCAAGTCGTGTCCGAACTGCCCGGCTCGTGTCGCGCGGGAGATCGATTAGCCGGTTCAGAAAACGGCAGAGCGGCTGAACGAAGCGATTGCGCTCCTGTTCCTCTTCCACCCCGGCGGCGAGCCAGAGCAGGAGCAGGCCGATCCAGTCGGCATTCGGCCATCGTGGACCAGCCTCATTCAGAGCGAAGCCTATCGCGGCCAGACTGGCCAAAAAGCAGAGTTGTGATGTCAGGCCGCGCTCTTCCTCGCCCGGGGCCTCGCTCGCGGGGCGTCGTGGGGGCATGGCCCATGCCCCGATGAAAAGCAGGGTCACGAAAAGCCAGATGATGACGAGATCCATAAGCATGTCGGGCGAAAGTTCGGAGGCAGCCGGAAGCGCAACAGTGACTGCTGCGGCCAGAGCGCAGGCGACGCTGCGTCGCCGTCTGCCTTGTGTCCAGCGCAAGGCATGATGATGGGTCTCGGGGCTCTGCCTGTAGGTTTCGTCTGCCTCGCCCCGTCGCGCCGGCTTGAGCCGCATGACGAGCGCCACGCTACACACGAGCCAGATCAGGGCCTCGAGCAGCTCGGCCTTGTCCAGTCTCAGCCATCCCAGTTGTGCGATCTCGGGCGGCTCGTGGAAGTAGCGCGGGCCATAGGTTACGAGATTATCGAAAGCCATGGCATGGGTGACGACACCAGGGATCCGCCCAAGCAGGGGCACGATGGTATCGTCATGCTGGTCGCGGATATCCGAACCGTAAAAGACGGCCCGCCCAGTCATGAGTGCTGAAAGCGGCGGGCTACCGGGGGGGGCATCACGCGCGCTGTGGCCAAGCTGCTCGGCACCCATCACCAGGGGATAAAAGGCGAAATGCCTGACGCTCCCTTTGGAGTGGAAGAAAAGATAGTTCAGAGCAAGACGCGAAGCTGCATACAGTCGGGTGCATGAACGGAACAGCCACCCCCCACAATCGCGTTGCCAGCTCTCCCGGAGGTCGCTGACCTGATCCTGCGCCGGATCGGGGGCCAAACCCCAGCGAATCACCATGGGACGGGTGAAGTCATGAGTATCAATTGCGTTGCACTTTGCGCGCCAGCCTTGGTGGCAAAGCTGCGCATAAAGTGCCCAGGCAGGATTGACTGCCTTGAAGGGGGCGTCCCCGTCTTCGGAAGCCGCATCCTCATCGACAAGCGGATAGGTGCCAGTGCTTTCGAGGCCGTTGCTGTAGACCTGCGACGGACGAAGCTGTGGGGGAAGGGCGGCCTGCCCGTCTCCTGCTTCCCCACGGGCGAAGAGAAGCGGAACATTCATCACGCGTGCCCGTGCGATGACAGGGGTGAAGCTGTCGAGACTCTCTCCGGGCAGTTCGCGCATCATGCGGAAGTCGACAAAGATCGCTGCCGGGTGAGCGTCGAGTATCTGGTTCAGGATCGATACATGGCGCGTGTAGGAGAGTGGAAATGCAGTGCCGAAACGTCGGAGCGTCTGATCGTTGATTTCGACCACTGCGACATGGCGGTGGGAATCAGGGTCGCCCGCGCCGTAGAAAGGGGCGGTGAGCGCATTGAATAATCCCGCAGATGTCTGCTTCGTTGCGCTCTCGAGCCCAAGGGGATCAAGAACCTTGTAGATGACGAAGAAGATCATCATCGCAACGACATATACCAGCCGAAGGCGCATGATTACGCGCCTCCGGCCCAACGGCTTCCCCTGTCTCATTCCACCTGCCTGGTCTGTTGCGTATCCCATCGCATCCGGGCGTGGCCGAGACCGTCCGAACATGTTTCGAAACGATTCGGAAAAACTTAGTCACAGTAAGTTGACTCTATCAACAGATTCCGGATGCCCTGGAGACGAAGCGCGCAAGGCGTTGCATCAAAGCTTCACTGATCGGATCAGGAGCGCGAGCATGTTCCGCTGATCGATATTTCTTGCTCGATCTCGATCAGCCGCTGCTTGCGCCACAGGCCGCCACCATAACCGGTCAGGCTGCCATCTGAGCCGATCACGCGGTGACAGGGGATCATGAGCGCAATGCAATTGGCACCATTGGCGCGTGCTACGGCCCTGACGGCGCCGGGATGGCCGATCGCTCGTGCAAGCTCGCCATAGCTGCGCGTCTCGCCCGCCGGGATTGCCTGCAAGGCGCGATGGACACGGCGTGTGAAGGTCGATCCCTGAGGCGCGAGAGGGGTTTCAAAGCGCGCACACCTGCCGCTGAAATAGGCGTCCAGTTCCTCGCGCGCCTGCTCGGTAACCTCGGTTCTGCCAAGGCCGAGCGGAGATTTGAGCGCGACCTGCAGAACTGTCAATTCGCGGGGGAGGGCCTTGCGATCGATGAACTCGAGAAGATGCAAATGGCGTGCGGATGAGACGGCAAGCATGTCGCCCAGGGGCGTCGCAATCCAGCTTGCCTGAAGTAGTCCCCCTTGCTTGAGCGCCCCTGGCGCGCAGCCAATCAGGCGTGAAAATGCCTCGCGAAAGGCGCTGGGTGATTCAAACCCTGAATCGATCTGGGCTGCAATCACGGTCTCCCCTTGTGAGAGCGTGGTGAATCCGTCACGCAAGCGCCGCTGCCGCGCCATATCGAGAAACGTCATGTCGAAATGCCGCTTGAAACTGCGCCGCACCGTGGAGGGATCAAGACCAAGGGCAACGAGATCGCGCTCGCTCCAGCGTCGACCCGGATCGGCATCGAGACTGTCAAGCAACTGGGCGATGAGTGGGTCATGGCTTGCGCCCCCCTGTAGCGGATGGCACCGCTTGCACGGGCGAAAACCGGCCTCGATGCATCCCCTCACGCTGTCGCGAAAGCTGCAATTGGTCGCGAGGGGCTTGCGCGCAGGGCAGGTCAGGCGACAGAAAATGCCCGTCGTGCCGACGCAGACATAAACCCGCCCATCATAGCGGGCATCGCGCGCCAGAAGGGCTTCATAGAGCGTCTCATGGGAGGGAAGATCGAACAGCATGACGCGATCCTAGCTATTCCGGCCTGATCATGAGGTCGGAAATCGGGCGTTTCATTTTTTGGAGTGCTGCTGCCTGTCCCTGTCGAAAGCCCCAAAGATCTCAACCAGCCAATCCATGAAAACCCGCACGCGTGGCGGAAGCTGCCTGTTGCTGGGGTAGAGAAGCGTCAATGGGGTTGGTGCCGGTGGGAAGTCCGACAGAACCTCCACCAGCGCCCCCCGAGCCAATTCGGCCTCGAAGCGATAGCGCGGCGCCTGTGCAAGGCCCAGCCCCAGACAAGCCGCGGTTGCCGAGGACTCGGCGCCGGAGACGAGCAGCCTGGCCGGTAGCATGCGTTCGACAAGACGGCCTTCAAGGCTGAATTCCAGTGGCAGGATCTGCTTAGTGCGGGAAGACGCAAAACCGATCATGCAGTGCCCGTCCAGATCATCCGGGTTGCGCGGCGTGCCACGGCGGGCCAGATAGTCCGGGCTGGCCACCGTGATCTCGGGCAAAAGGCAAAGCGGACGGGCAATCATGTCGCTATCGGGTAGAGGGCCGCCACGCACCACACAATCGACGCCCTCGCGCAACAGATCCACAAGCCTCTCGCCTTCGCCCAGATGAACGGTGAGCCCCGGATGGCGGGAGAGGAACTCGGGAAGAGCGGGCAGGATGATCGTGCGTGCCAGATGCCCGACCGTATCGAGGCGGATCACGCCCGAGAGCGCGGAGCCGATGGATCTGTCGGCTTCTTCCAGCGATGCGACGATCGACCGGCAATGGGCGTAATAAAGTCTGCCTTCCTCGGTGGGCTGTACATGGCGCGTAGAACGATGCAGCAATCGCGCACCGAGACGCTGCTCGAGCGCCTGTATGGCTGCGGTCGCTGCAGGTCGGGATATCCCGCAGGATGCGGCTGCCGCGCTGAAACTGCCGCGCTCGATGATACGCAGGAAGAGGTCGATACTCGCCAGTCGATCCATCTGATTATTCCGTATTACGGAACAATGATGACAGGTCTTCCTGCCTTATCACAAGCCTCACCGCATGGAATGTTGCGCTCATCACCAGCGAGAGGAAACAGCATCATGACACAGCATCAGCCTATCGCCCTGATCACGGGCGGCAGCCGCGGCCTTGGACGCGCTACAGTCGAGGCTCTGGCGAAGCGGGGTATTGGCGCGATCCTGACCTATCAGGGCAATCGAGAAGCCGCGGAGACCGTCATGGCCATCGCCCATGCGGCAGGGGTGAAGGCCGCCATCCTGCAACTCGATGTTGGCGATACACGCAGCTTTGCGCAATTTGCCACTTCTGTGGACGAGATCCTGAAGGGATGGGGCCTCACCCATTTCGACTATCTCATCAACAATGCGGGCAGCGCGCATAATGGCGGTCTGGCCGATACTACTGAGGATGAGTTCGACCGGATCTATCGCGAGCATCTCAAGGGGCCTTTCTTCCTGACGCAGGCGCTTCTGCCCTTGCTCCGGGATGGCGGGCGTATTCTCAATATCAGCAGCGGTCTGACCCGTTTCACCTTCCCCGGCCGGATCGTGTACGCCTCGATGAAGGGGGCCGTAGAGGTTATGACGCGTTATATGGCCAAGGAACTCGGGGTACGGGGGATAACGGCCAATGTTGTCGCGCCCGGTGCCATTCAGACCGATTTCTCGGGGGGCATGGTACGCGACAATCCCGAGATCAGCCGCCATATTGCCGGGCTGACCGCGCTCGGGCGCGTGGGCGTGCCCGAGGATATCGGCCCCATGATCGCTTCGCTCCTTTCGGAGGATAATCGCTGGGTGAACGCGCAGCGTATCGAGGTTTCGGGCGGGCAGTCTCTCTGAAGCAATAGTCTTCGGGAGACGCCTATGGTCTCTCCATGATTGGAGAGGTCTCGAGCAAAGGAAAGTCGCTCAGGGATTCAGGCGCGTCAGTCGGGCATGGCGCGCCGCCTTGACCGGTTCGGGCGTGAGCCTGTTTTCCTCCACCATTCGCCTGGTCGCATCATCACCGCCCACAACATGGTCGAGATCCTTCATCAGGGCCTCATAGCCCTGACGAGCCACCAGGGTCTTGTCATTCTTGGGGCCTTGATCGATCGCGCTGCGCGCCATGCCAGCATTTTTGTGAAAGCGGCTATCTGTGGCGCCCGGTAGCAGGGCAGTGACGGTGACGCCGCTTCCCCTCAGTTCCTCGCGCAGGGATTCCGCAAACATGAAGCCGAAGGCTTTCGAGGGGCCATAGACGGTCTCGAAAGGTGTGGGGAGCGTCGCAGAGACCGAGGAGGTGATGAGAATACGCCCGTGGCCCTGTGCGACCATGAAGCGCGCCACATTCTTGGCCATATGGACAGTGCCGGTGATGTTGATCGCAATCACGCGCAGGTCGTCCTCCAGGGCCGTATCAATGAAAGCGCCCCCAAGCCCAATCCCGACATTCAAAGCCGCAGCCTCAAGAGGTCGGCCAAGCCCTAGAGTAAATTGCCAGAAGCTTTCCACCCCCTCATGGGTCGCTGCATCGGCCCGATGGGCATAAGCGGTCGCACCGAGGTCCTCAATGTGTTTCGCGGCATCGAAAATCTGCGCGCTCGATCCGGAGAGGGCGACATCATATCCGTTTCATATCCGTTTCGCGCAAATTCGAGCGCAAGTTCAAAGCCGGTGCCGGATGAAGCGCCGGTCACGAGAGCGAGGGGGCGATGGGTCACGGGGTGAGTCCTTTCCTGAAAGCGATCCGTCTGATCGCCGGGACAGGGAACATTCCGGGCCATTTCCGGTTTACAGCGCTCATTTTGATGGTGCGATGAAAGAAATTCACGAATGAACGCGAGTGGGATCAGCAAGGACAGCCTGGAGAGCTTTCTTGCCATCGCCCGGGCGGGCAGCTTCACCCGTGCAGCCTTGCAACGTGGCGTGACGGGTTCGGCACTGAGCCACGCCATGACGCAGCTCGAGCGCAGACTGGACGTGCGACTATTCCATCGGACGACACGACAGGTCAGGCTTACCGGCGCGGGTGAGATGCTTCTTGCGGAGATCGCCCCGCATTTCGAGCGGATCGACGCCTCGCTGGCGCAGCTTGAGGCTTTTCGGAGGCTTCCCTCGGGCAGGTTGCGTATCACGACCCTGCGCGATGCAGCGACTTTGCTCCTGGCGCCAAGGCTGGCGGCGTTCATGGCGCTTTATCCCGCCATCGAGCTCGATATCGTGGTGGATGATCGCGTCGTGGATGCAGTATCCGAGGGGTTCGATGCGGGCATACGCTATGGGGGCACTGTCCCTGAAGGCATGATTGCCAGACGTCTGACCGACGATCTCAACTGGGTTGTTGTGGGTGCGCCGGCTTATCTCGACGTCATGGGACGTCCCCGCCAGCCAGAGGATCTGATGCGCCATCGCTGCATTCGTATCCGCACGGGAACCGGACGGCTCTATTCCTGGGAGTTGGGCAGAGGCGAACGACAATGCGCGCTCGATGTGCCGGGCCAGGTCATTCTGGGCGATAGCGAATTATCGCTGGCCTGCGCTTGTGCAGGGGGAGGGTTGTTTTACTGCCTTGAGAACAGAGCCCGAGCGGCTCTCGATTGTGGCGCGCTTGAACTCGTCCTGCCCGAATGGACGTCAGTGGGAGAGGGCTTTCACCTCTATTATCCCTTCCGCAAACACGTACCCTCCGCATTGCGGGCTTTCACGGCGTATTTCTCGACCCGCAGCGCCTGAGAGATTCACCTCGATTGCACGGACGGCGCGTAAATCCCGCATGGGACGGCGCCTCTTCCCCATAGATGAGAGATATTCAAGGGGTGATCATCTACCCATCTGTCTGCATTCCCCGTCCGGAAAGACGTTATCTCCGGAGACGTTTCTGAGTGATTCTGATTATTTCAAAAGTGTATCTATAATAACCGAAAGTAATATATGAGTTCAATTTACAACTCAGGTAAGTAACTTTGTGATAAAAATACAATGATTCGCTTCTGCGCGCCCAGATCCGCAATAACCCTCTGGACGTAATTTCGTTTGTGAAATCTTTTCGCTTCCAGAACGCCTTACTGGAGGTCAAAAGCATCATGAAGATCATCAGGAACAAGCAAAGACTGCTGCTTGTCTCCACACTCGGCGCCGGACTGGCCCTCGGGCATTTCCACGCTGCGCAAGCCGCTGCCGCATCGTCGTCTTCAATAGGAACGACTCACAAGGCTCATAAGCGTACGGCATCCAAAAGCGCGCAGAACAGCGTCCGCCGCCCGGCCGCGGCATCTATTGCGGCAACTCCGGCGGCTGCGTCGTCTGCCATGCCCGTCACGCGTACGGCTACGGCACAGCGTAATGCCTTCGCGCCGGTCAATGATTCGACCGGCCGCAGCGGGAGCGAGAATATCGTCGTGACCGGTTCGGCGCTCAGCACGTCGAACAACGTCAATGCCAATCCGGTGCAGATCGTCACCGCCAAGCAGATTATGCAGACAGGCGCCACCACGGTGGGCGACTATCTGCAGCGTCTGCCCTCGGTCGGTTCCTCGGGCACCTATAACTCGCAGACCAACGGCACAGGCGGCTCGTCATGCGTCGATCTGCGTAACCTCGGCCAGAACCGCACGCTGGTGCTTATTGATGGCAAGCGCACCACGCTCAACGGCAATAACAGCTGCGTCGACCTGAACACGATCAACGTCTACCAGGTTCAGAGCATTGAAATTCTCAAGGATGGCGGCTCTGAACTCTACGGCGCCGATGCGGTTGCGGGCGTCATCAATATCAAGATGCGCCACGACCTGAACGACGCGAACATCACCGTTCGTGGCGGTATCACCGATGTGGGCGATGGCCAGACGGGCCAGATCTCCGGCTACAAGGGCTGGAATTTCGATCACGGCAAGGGCAATGTGACGCTGTTCGGGTCGTACATGACCAAGAGCGGCATCATGCAGCGCAACCGCGCCTGGTCGCGTAATGTGCAGACCAATGACCCGACCGATGCGTCCGATCTGCTGTTTGGCTCGTCCATCCCGACCACTGGCAAGTACTTCACGGATTCAGGCACTTATGTGCCGAATGCCAGCGGGACAGGCTATCACACCGCGACCTCTGCCGATCGGTATAATTACGGTTCGCAGCAATCCCTGACGAATTCGCTGCAAAACTCCACGCTGTCCTTTGACGCGCATTATGACGTGAACAGCCATTTCACGCCCTATGCCAATTTCCAGTACAGCCACCGTACCTCCAGCACCACTCTGGCGCCGGAGCCGATGACGGGCAGCATCTACCCGTCCAACCTGCCATCCAGCCTCGTGATTCCGGCCGATGCGCCCTACAACACGTTTGGCGAAGATGTGCTGATGTACAAGCGCTATGGCGAATGGGGCAATCGTCGCACCGAGACGGCGACAGACACCTATACTGCCATCGCAGGGGCCAAGGGTGAGATCACCCATGGCTGGATGTACGATCTGTCCTACACCTATGGCTGGAATCAGGTGACCTCGCAGATGTCCGGCGTGGGCAATTATGCGAAGCTTCTGCAGGAATACGGTCTGGAGCAGGTTGACCCGACCGACTCAAGCTCGGCTCTCGTGTACAACCCTTCGGTCTGTCAGACGTCGTCGGGGTGCGTCCTGTCCGATCCGTTCAAGCCGCTTTCTTCGGCTGCCGCGGCTTATTCGAATTATACCAGTCACGATCACTATTATTACCAGCTGCGCGACCTGAATCTGCGTATGCATAATAACCATGTCGCGACCATGCCCTGGAAGGGCGGTGGCGATCTGGGCTTCGCGCTTGGTATGGAACATCGTGGCGAACAGCTGGCCTATCATCCAGATGCCGTCGTGGCCTCTGGCGATACGCTGACCAACTCGGCCTCCTATACTGGCGGCGGATTCAACGTCACGGAAGGCTATCTGGAAGGCAAGGCCACGCTTTTGCGTGATGTGTTCCTCGCGAAGGATCTCACCATCGACGCCCAGGGCCGCTATTCGTCCTACAGCACATTCGGTGGCACCAAGAACTGGAAAGCCTCGATCAATTGGGCACCGATCCGCGATATTCGCTTCCGCGCCACGATCGGCACCTCCTATCGTCAGCCGAATGTCTACGAGCTCTATTCGGGCGGCAGCCTTGGTTATGCGTCGGCAACCGATCCCTGCGCCCAGGCCAGTTCCTATGGCTCGCTTTCTGCCAATGTCGTGGCCAATTGCGCCAAGCAGGGCATCAATACCTCGACCTTTGTGGCCGCAAACTCGGGTCAGGTGCCGACGCTTTACGGTGGTAACGCTTCTCTGAAGCCGGAAACCGGTCGTACCTATACAATTGGTACGGTGATCACCCCGCGCTGGGTGCCGGGTCTCTCGGCTTCGGTGGAGTACTGGCATTACACGATCAAGAACATGGTCTCGTATCTGAGTTCCCAGTACATTCTCGATCAGTGCTACACGGGAGCCAGTACGAATTACTGCAACAACATCACCCGCGTCTCGAGCACAGATCAGCTGAACTCGGTGACGGATTACTACGCCAATATCGGCGGTCTGCGGACGAGCGGCATCGATTTCGATCTCGATTATCGTATCCGCGTGACGCGCAAGGACGTGGTGACCCTGGGCAACAACTTCCAGCAGCTCATCAGCTATCTGCAGCAGAACGAGCCGGGTGGGCAGTGGTACAACTATGCCGGTCGCCTGATGTACCAGTCGGGAACGGGCCAGCCGCGCGTGCGTGACTATGCGACGGTCAACTGGCAGCACGGCAACTGGGGCGTCACCTATATGATGAAATATACGGGTGGCATGGTCTGGAATAACGGATCGCAGGATCTGAGCACGGCCCTTGGCTATGGCCGCTACAAGACCCCCGGCGTGTTCTCGCATGATCTGACGATCGATTATCGCCTGAACAAATGGACGTTCCAGGCGGGCGTAAACAATCTGTTCGACAAGCAGCCGCCTTTCGTGGCCGATGCCTCGACCAACAGCGCCGCCGGTCTTTATGGCGACCTTTATTACGGGCGCTATGTGTTCCTGCAGGCCGGGGTCAATTTCTGATCCCTCCACGCGCCCCGGCATTCATGCCGGGGTGTCACATTTTCCGCTGCCCTGACGGGATAGGCGTAAGACTGCGCGCCGGGTGCGCGTGCGCTCAAAGGCGATAGGTTTCATTGCCTGTCACGAGGGCCGTCTGAGCGGTACGATAATTACTGCCGCTGCGTGCGCGATGGTCTTCCATCACTGAATAGACGAGTCCTTCCGTTTCGGAATCGATCATCCTGTGCGGATGATCGTCGCGCACAGGATAGATGGCTTTGGTAAAGGCATGCGGTCCGGTGACGTTGAAGGTCGTGACCGCGCCGATCCCATGCAGATCGGGGCGATAGATTGCGATCCTTGTCAGAACGAGCTGGATCACCCGGCGCAGATAGGGGTGGAGCGGTCGGGCGATCAGAAACCATTGCTGATACTCGCCGCCCTTCACATGGGCGATGGTGGCACCGAGCCCCCAGTTCCTGTGCACGCCGGACCCTGACATGTTCCATTGCGAGAGGATGAATGTATCGTCTTCGCGCAGGATCGCATCGAGAGGGCGTGCAGTGGTGGATTTCAGATCGAGATACACGCCGCCTAGCTCGTAGATCAGCAAATAGCGGAACAGATCGGCCTTGGCTGCGCCATATTCCGGCCCGATCATCAGATAGAGCTTGAGCACATCCCAGCCATAATGCTCGGTGATGAACTCGAAACGCGCGGCTTCGTCCCAGAGGGTGACTTCCCAGCCGGGATTGATCGCGGCGGTACGCTCGATATTGGCGACAAGCGCTGGATCGAGCGTCGCTCGGTCGTTGCAGATGAAATGCAGTCGGCGCGGTATGGGCGAGAATGCATCCGAGGCGGGGGTGATGGCGGGAAATCGCCTCAGGGCGAGGCAGGAGAGGGTGCTCCAGCTCGGACGGTCCATCGCCTCGTCACGGGTTCCGTCAGGCGCGCAGGACCAGATCCTGCCGGTTGCATCGCGCAGGTGATAGAGTGCGGGCGATGTCTGATACAGGGTCAGCCCGGCTGGCGCATTGATCATGCATTGTCTGACCGGATCGATGCCGAGAAACGGGCGTGACAGGTCATCGAGCACGGTACCCTCGATCCGGTCGCCAGTTGCCACAAGCGCATCGCCGAACAGCGAGATCAGGGCTGTCTCGTTCACAGGGCGTGCCTCATTCGTCTAACTCTATCCTCGGAATAGACCCTGCATGCGGGACGTCGCCGGTGTTGACGCCGGGCAGGAACGCGCCGATCTGTCGAACAGCCTCCGCAAGACTGACCCGTTCGATAGAGACCCCTTCCGGAAAGGCGGAAAGCAACCGCGAGGGCATGCGCCGGTCGAGAATGACAAATACACCCCGGTCATCGCCCTTGCGTATCAGCCGCCCGAAGGCCTGACGCAGCTTCATGCGGGTCAGCCTGTCATCGTAATCGCGCGGGTCATCGGGGGAGAGAGCCTTGCGTCTCTCGCGATGGAGGATGTCGGGCCGTGGCCATGGTGTGCGCTCGAACACGACGAGCCGAAGCGCCTGACCTGGCACATCCACGCCATCTCGCATCGCATCGGTGCCTAGCAGGCAGGAATGGAGCTCGGTACGGAAGATGTCGACCAGGGTCGCATTATCCATCGTATCGACATGCTGGGCATAGAGCGGCAACCCGGCTTCTTCGAGTGGTGCGGCGATACGCTGATGGACGGCGCGTAGGCGCGAGATGGCCGTGAACAGTCCCAGCGCGCCGCCGTGCGATGCCAGAAACAGCAGACGATAGGCGCCGGCCAGCGCATCGAGATCATTCTGCGGTATATCGGTCACGACGAGCGCGCGCGTCTGGCGCGCGTAATCGAACGGGCTGAGCAGGGAGGCCCTGAAGGGTGGCTTGATGAAATGCGGGGTTCCCAGACGAATCTCGGCCGCATGCCAGCTCTGCTCGACCTGTCTCGGATCAGGGCCATCATTCATTCGGGCGGGCGTTTGGTCGCGCAACGTCGCCGAGGTGATGAGCATGCCATGCGCCGGGCCCTGCATGACCGAGGCAAAGGGGATGGTCGGGTCACGCCAGTGGCGATGGAGCCCGATATCCTGCTCACCGGGGCGTCCGGGGATATACTCGGCGCGGATGAGGTCGATATAGGCGCTCTGGGCTTCGTCCTGCGGGTCGAGCACGGTATCGAGCATGGCGATCCAGCCCTCGACCCGCGCGATGGCGCGCCGACGCAGGGAGCGGATCATGGCCTCTATGCGCAGGCGCTGCGCCGCCTCGAGCGCATCGTCGGGCTCACTCAGCAGCGCTTTCAGACGCTCCACAAGTGTGTTGAGCGGTGCCAGCAGGCGGCGCAGTGCCGTGTCGAGTGGGGCAGTGGCCTCTCGCAGCGCCTCGCCAGCAGGATGCAGGCCGCATTCCGAGGAGTCGTTTCCCTGCGCGCCGATGCGGCGTGCCTCAAGCTGAGCCCTTAGGGCCTGAAAGAATTGTTCGGAAGGATTGGTGATCAGTTCCGGCACCGCAGGCTGCGGGGCATCGTCCTGACCGTTCAGGCGGCCCAGCCAGCCGGGGGCAGGAAGCCCGTGGGCTGCACCCAGTATGGCCTCGAGCGGGGCGTCGAGCACCGGCGATCCAGCGACCAGATCCTCCAGCCTGCGACGAAGCCCGCGCGCCCGGGAGCGGCTCCCCTCGGCCCCAAGCAGCCATCGGCGTAATTCCGCCGCTTCAAGCCCGGAAAGCGCGAGGGAGAAGGCGCTATCGGCAGCCTCGGGAAGATGATGCCCTTCGTCGAAGAAATAACGGGTCGGGAGTTGGTCCTCATCTGGCACGTCGTCGCGCCCCAGGCTGGACCAGCTGGCCTGCGACAGGACAAGGGCGTGATTGGCGATCACGAGCCTCGCACCCCGTGCGCGTCGGATGGAATGCTCGACGAAACAGGTCTGGTAGTGCGGGCAGGCTCCGTGGATGCATTCGCCCCGGCGATCGGCCATGCCGAACAGGGTACCGGCGCCGAAGATATCGCCAAACCAGCCAGGCAGATCGCCCCCCATCAGATCCCCGTCTTCGCTCGCCTCGGCCCATCGGGCCAGCATGGCAAGACCGATCAGGGCAGGAAACGAGGGGGCAGGGCGCGAGGCAAGCGTGTTGACCGCATCTTCCATGTTCAGAAGGCAGAGATAATTCTCGCGACCCTTGCGCAGCACGACCGCGTTGCGCCTTTCTGACTCATCGGGATAGAGACGCCTTACCTCCTGCTCGATCTGGCGCTGAAGATGCCGCGTATAGGTCGAGATCCAGACGGGCCCGTCATTCTGCTCCGCCCAAACGCTGGCGGGGGCGATATAACCCAGGGTCTTGCCTGTGCCCGTCCCGGCCTCGGCCAGCACAATTTCAGGAATGCCTGCGCCTTCGCGAGGGGCCAGGGCCTGGGTCACCGCCGAGGCGTAATCGGCCTGGCCGGGGCGTGTTTCCGCCCCGTCACCAAGAATGCGTGTCAGGCGCAGACGGGCTTCGGCAGGGGCGACCGGACGGCTGCCCGGCGGCGGTCTCTGGGCCATTTCCTCCCAGCGCGGGAGACGACGCCAGACGCGCAGCGCCTCATAAGGGTGGCGATGTTGGCCCGGATTGGCCTGCAGGACGGACTCGACAAAGCCCGACCAGACCCAGCCTGCGCGTGACAGGAGGGGTAGCAGAGCGCTGAGCGTTTCCGCTTCGCGGCTGTCCTTCATGGCCTCGAGCGCCTGGCGGAGGCTCTCAAGGATCAGCAGGAGGAAATCGGCCTCGCAAGGGTCGGGAGGCGTCAGGCCGAGCGCCAGCCCCATGCCGCGCGGTGTGGGTACCACTGAGCGCGTCGGGAAAAGGAAGAGAAACAACTCCAGCAAGTCGAACCAGGGCACAACCTGTCCGGGCGGGGTCAGGCCCAGACGGCGAATGGTCGCTGGACCATGGATGAGCAGCGGAGGGGGCAGGGTGGCCAGCACGGCCGCAGACTCGCTTGCATCGAGCGACAGGATCTCGCCATCGGGCGTGAGAATTGAGGCACGCGCGCGCGTCGTGATCAGGGCGGGGGCATCATAGGGCGAAGCGCGGGAGGGCGTGGGCATCGCCCTCATGATAGAGGCAGCGGACCCAGATCGCCAGTACGTGTTCACGCTTCGTCCGCCTGAACGTCTTTTACAGGGACGAAACTGCGGGTGAACGTTATCCTTCTCGCGCATCGGGCGGCCAGGATGCGTATTCAGGTTTCACAAGAGGGAGGAGATCACAGCGTGGCAAGCGATGCGCAATTAATCGATCGATAGGGTTATTATGCGGTATTCGGGGGGTGCGCACGGGGCGCATAACGCCATGTTGCTTGACCCGGAACGGAACTATTTCTAGTTTTCATCCAATCATGTCCGACCTTGTCCAAAACACCGCTCCTGTCCCTCCCGATGCTCTCGCCCTGCCAAAAGCCTGGCCGTTCGAGGAGGCGCGAAAAATCGCGGCGCATGTCGAGGCGCGCGGTGGAGAGGCTCCGGCCCTTCTGGAAACCGGGTACGGGCCCTCAGGCCTGCCTCATATCGGCACGTTCGGCGAAGTGGCACGTACAACCTGGGTGCGTCTTGCCTATGAGCGTCTGACCGGTCGCAAGACGCGTCTTCTCGCGTTTTCCGATGATATGGACGCGCTGCGCAAGGTGCCGACCAATGTGCCCAATCAGGAGATGCTCGCCAAGCATCTTGGTCTACCGCTCAGCCGAATTCCCGATCCTTTTGGTCGCTTCGAGAGTTTCTCGGCCCACAACAATGCCATGCTCTGCGAATTTCTGGACCGTTTCGGGTTTCAGTACGAATTCGCTTCCGCCACGGATTATTACACCTCGGGGCGTTTCGATGCGGCCCTGCGTCGCATGCTTGAAGTGCATGACGAGGTGGTGGCAACCATCGCCCCGACACTCGGCGCCGAGCGCCGCGCGACCTATTCGCCAGTACTGCCCATCCATCCGCGTACCGGTCAGGTCATGCAGGTGCCGGTGACCAAGGTTGATCCTGTTGCCGCGACCGTGCAGTGGCAGGACCCTGAAACGGGCGAGACCTTCGAGACCTCTGTGCTCGGCGGTCATGCCAAGATGCAGTGGAAGGCCGACTGGGCCATGCGCTGGTATGCGCTGGGCGTCGATTATGAAATGTCGGGCAAGGACCTGATCGACAGCGTCAAGCTCTCGAGCAAGATCTGCCGTATTCTGGGCAAGGCGCCCCCGGCTGGGCTCACCTATGAGCTCTTCCTTGACCAGAACGCCCAGAAGATCAGCAAATCCAAGGGTAACGGCCTGTCGATAGAAGAATGGCTGCACTATGCGCCCCCCGAGAGTCTGGCGCAGTACATGTTCAACCAGCCCACACGAGCCAAGCGTCTGTTCTTCGATGTGATCCCGCGTGCGATGGACGAGTATCTGGCCAATCTCGACAAGGCCGTGGTGACCGAGGATGAGTCAGTGCTGCGCGCCAATCCTGCATGGTTTATCCATGGCGGCGCGCTTGATACGCGTCTGTCCAGCCCGGTTTCCTTCACCGCGCTGCTCAATCTGGCCTCGGTGGCCAATGCGGAATCCAGCGACACACTCTGGAAGTTCCTGCGCCGTTATGATCCGAGCCTTTCGCCGGAAACCCACCCTTACGTGGATCGTCTGGTCGGGCACGCCCTGGTCTACTTCAAGGAGTTCGTGCGACCGGCCAAGACATTCCGTGCGCCGACCGATCTTGAACGCGTCGCGCTTCAGGATCTGGCAGATGCCTTGAAAACTGCCGATCCCGGCCTATCTCCCGTCGAGGTTCAGGATATCGTCTTCGAAATCGGCAAAAAGCATCAGATCCAGCCCCTCCGTGCCTGGTTTGGGTGCCTCTATGAGGTTCTGCTTGGCCAGACGGAAGGGCCACGTTTCGGGATCTTCGCTTCCCTGTTCGGCCTGCCGGAAACGGTTTCGCTGATCGAGGCAGCGCTCGCCCGTGACATTTCCGACGCTGCAGAGTGAAAGTGACCGCAACAGAGACGATCAGCTTCCTTGGTTGAGGGTTCATGACCGTTCAGGAACAGACAAAAAGCAGCTGTGAGGAAAGCGAGCCCCGCTCGGCGAGTGGGTGGCGCCGTCTGGCTTGTCGGCTGCCCGCGCTGCTCGGGCTGATTCTTCTCGTTGCGGCCATCTATGTCATCCAGAAGGAGCTCAAATCGCTCTCTCTGGCTGACATCAGGACAGCATTTCAGTCTATTCCGGCCGAGGCGCTCGCTGCCGGTGTGGGATGCACGGTGCTCTCCTACTTCATCTTGTCCTTCTACGACCGGCTGGCCTGCTATCATATCGGCACAAAGCAGTCCTTTCTGAGGACCGCCTTCGCCGCTTTCTGCTCCTATGTGCTCTCGCATAATCTTGGATGCTCGGCCATTTCGGGTGCTGCGGTACGCTTTCGGCTCTATCGCAACTGGGGCGTCTCACCCGTTGGTATCGCCCAGATCATCGCGTTCTGCTCCACGACCTATCTGCTGGGCGCCATGGCGCTTATCGGCGGCGTGTTCCTGTTCGAGCCGGGTCACATACCGCTGGTCGATCATCTTCCCCATATGGTGCTGCAACTGGCCGGTGCGGTAGCCTGGCTGGGTGTGCTCGCCTATCTGGGCGTCTCCCTGCGGTACCGCCAGATGCGCATCTGGCGGTACACACTTGATGTTCCTGGCTTTCGCGTGGCGCTGGCCCAAGTCGTGGTCAGTGCTGCGGACATGGCCATGACGGCCATGATCGCCTACGTGCTGTTGCCTCCCCAGGCGGCGATCGGTTTCCCGGCTTTTCTGGCGATCTATATCGCCTCCTACACGGCAGGCCTCGTGGCCAGCGTGCCAGGCGGTCTGGGGGTGTTCGACGGGGCCATGTTGCTCGCGCTCGGGCCCTATCTGCCGACACCGCAGATCCTCGGCGTCATCCTCACGTTCCGGCTGTTCTATTACATCATCCCGCTTTTCCTCGCGGGCGGCATGTTCGCAGCCCATGAGCTGTTCCTGCGTGGGGATGCCGCCTGGGCGCGCCGTCGCGGTGCTGTGGCGGGGGCTTTGGCCGTACGCCGCCCCAGCCAGGTCGTGCGCGAATCAGAAGCGGATTTTTCGGTCACGGTCGCAACGGGTGTGGTAGCCGGGACCGGCATTCTGCTCGTGTTCTATGCGGTGGCGGTACCAGCGCCCCTGGTCGGCAGCGCCTTTACCCATCTCATGCTTCAGGCAGCTGAATTTCTGCTCTGCCTGACGGGGGTGATGTTGGTGGGTGTGGCGGCAGGGCTGGCGCAGCGCGTTACGGCCGCATGGCGTGCCGCACTGACCCTGCTCGGTCTGGCTATCCCGCTTGTGATTCTGCGTCAGGGTCCGCTCGGCATCCCGCTCTGTCTGATGATGGTGATGTTCCTGATCGCGCCATTTCGGTCCTGCTATTACCGCAAGGCAAAGCTGTTTGCGGAGCCGCTCAGCCCGACTCTTATGGCGCCTGTAACTCTCTGGGTCGTCAGTCTCGCCAGTGTGGGGCTGTTTGCGCTGCGGCACCACCTTGGCCATTCCTGGTGGCGTTCGCTCATCTATGATGCGCATACGTCTGTTGTACGCTGGGCGCTGGGTGTTTCTGCTGTTTTTGGTATTGTTGCGGTTATCCAGATGTTGAGGCGCAGCCATGTTTTGGTACGCCCTTGGAACAGTGAGAGCGAGGTCTTGTATAGAAACCTCGCTCATGCTCTTGAGGAGCTGGGCCCTAGGCGTCCAAGCGGACTTATACTGAACGACAACGGGCGGGCAGGTATTCCGTTTCTTCGAACGGGTCAATTCATTATTGGGGTTGGGGATCCGGCGGGCGCGGAGGCCGAATGCATTGCCGCGATCTGGCGTCTGCGCGATCTTGCCGTGGAGGAAGGGCGCCATCCTGTCTTTATCAAGGTGGGTCAGGCTCTGCTTGGGGTCTATCATGACATCGGCATGACCGTGTGTCCCAATGGCCCGGGGGAGAGTGGGGTGCTCTGCTGTCTTGCCCAGGATCTGCAGGCCGTGCGGGCAGTTCTGGACGGCGAGCATCGGCGCTTGCGTCGCTTGCTGCATTCGCGGAATTTTCTGTCCGTCAAGGCGCGTCACGACAGGGCAGGGTAATGCATCTGCCGCATGTGCTGACGCAGCCTGTCAATTTCAGTGATGTCACCGCAATCTGGCTCATGGCGTATTCGGCGCTGTTTTCCATCGTGAATCCGCTCGGGGCCTCCCTCATCTTCGCTCAGACGACACTGGGCCGGCCACGTCCTCAGGTCGTTAAGCTTGCCCGTACGGTCGGGTTCTATTCCTTTATCATCCTCATGGTTTCGGTCTGGCTGGGTGGCTGGATCCTGAGTTTTTTCCGTATCACCATCGACGCCCTGCGCGTGTCCGGCGGGCTCGTAGTGGCTTCCCGCGCTTGGACGCTGCTCCTTGCACCAGAGGAGAGCGAAGCGCGCAAGGAACGGCAGGTCTTCGATCACGATACGGCCAACCAGGATAATGATCTGGGCGACCGCGCATTTTTTCCACTGGCCATGCCCTTCACTGTCGGACCAGGGAGCATCGCCGTGGCGATCGCTCTCAGCTCGGGGCGTACATTGGGCGCATCTTCAGCAAGCTATATCATCGGCCTGTCGCTTGCAGTCCTTGCCATCGCGCTGACGGTGGTCGTGCTTTACAGCTATGCCGAGCGGATCGTCAGTTCGCTTGGGCGCACCGGGGCGCGCATCGTCAGTCGGCTGGCTGCTCTGATCCTCCTTTGCATCGGCATTCAGATCCTGTTCGCGGGGCTGGAGGGTTTTGTCGTGTCCACGCTGAAGCACGTACGCGCGCTAGGCTGAGCCATTCCGTTCTTGTGCCATTGAGACAGGATGAGTTCCGGAGGGCGGGTTATCGTCCGATAGCGCTTTTTGTATGGCCTCGCGCAAGGCATGGATGACCTCGGCTTGAAACCAGGGCGCGCGCTTTTCCCACACCCCTGTGCGCCATGAGGGGTGTGGGAGTGGGAAGTACCGCGGCAGATAGCGCCTGAATTCCCGGACCCGATCCGTAACGGCGCCGCGACCCAGCGTATAATGCTGGCTGTAGGACCCGACGAGCAGAACCAGGCGCAGTTCGGTCAGACGCGCAAGAACCTGATCGCGCCAGGCCGGCGCACATTCAGCTCTGGGTGGTTTGTCTCCCCCATTGGGGAGGCGTCCCGGATAGCAAAGCCCCATGGGCAGGATCGCGACCTTGTTCGTATCGTAAAACGCTTCCTCATCCAGGCCCATCCAGTCGCGCAATCTGCGACCGGATGGGTCGTAGAAGGATTTGCCGCTCTCATGAGCGATGGTCCCGGGTGCCTGGCTCGCGATCAGGATCCGCGAATGCGGCGATACGTGGATAAGCGGCTTGGGGCCAAGGGGAAGATGGGGCGTACAAAGGCGGCATTGCCGGACACGACCGACCAGATCTGCAAGAGTTTCGCCAGCGCCCCCGGGGGCGTGAGCGTTCACCATGCCTCGTTCCGCGGCAGAGCATGGGCACCGAGCGGATAGTCGGCGCAAGCTTCGTAATGTGGCTCGTCCGCTGTGCGATGAGAGCGGAAGAGAGTGAAATGTTCCACACTCAGGGCTTTTCCGCGCATCAGATTATTTTGCTGCATCCAGCGTATGATATCCGCGCCCGGCTCATCCGGGCCTATCCCAAGGGCGATATGCGGAACGAAACGCCTCTTTTCCACACCAACTCCGCAGCGACGCAGGACGCTCTCAACGCGCGACTGAAGGGTGGTCAGGCTGGGGGAGGGGGCGACACCGGCCCAAAGTCTCGTGCGCGCCGTTTGCGGGGTCAATCCCACACCGCAAGGGGTCAGGTCGAACGGCTCGGCCGTGATTCCTGCCAGAGCGTGGTCGATCTCTTCCATCATGGGACGTGCGCGTATGTCGCCGATGAAGCGCAGCGTGAGATGGTAGCTCTCCGGGGGATACCAAGTCACACCTGCAAGCGGGCGACGAAGAGAGGAAAGAAGGCGCTTATGTTCGCTTGCAAGATCGAGAGCGATGAAGAGGCGCATGGAGAGATCCTGCTGCAAAGGGGGGAAGGCCCAAACGGCATGCGTGATGGGCAGGCTTTGGCGTGGCGCTATCTTACCGAGGTTTGCCAGTGGCGAGCGCACCCGAGCCTGGCGCTTCGGGCGCGCAATTCGATGGCGCGTGGTGAGGGTTTTGCATTATCATCACAAACCTTAACGCGCGGCTTCGCTCCGGTTTCAGAACGGGTCGCCTCTGTATCTTAGCATGTCGGATGACCTGCCTCACTTGACCGCTATGTTAAAAACGCCACATTGAAACGATAAAAGGCCGGTCCGGCCATATTTCAGGAAAGGGTGTCATGGCTTTCGTTCCAAATCCTCGTTCTAGCAGCCCGTCGCAGAAAGCAGGGGCTGCCAGCTTCGATACGGTCGATGCCGGTCTGCGCGCCTACATGCTCAGCGTGTATAACTGGATGACGGCCGGTCTGGTTGTCACCGGCGTTGTGGCCTTTGCTGTGGCCGAGACTTCGCTGCGCGATCTGTTTTTCCATCATGTGCTGACCCCGGCAGGGATGCAGATACGCCCGACAGGGCTCGGGATGCTGACCATCTTCGCGCCGCTTGCGTTCGTTATGGTCATGTCGTTTGGTGTCAATCGCCTTTCGCGCCAGGCGGCGCAGGGTTTGTTCTGGGCGTTCTGCGCCGTCATGGGGGCAAGCCTTTCGAACATCCTGCTGGTCTATACGCACACCTCGGTGGCGAGCACGTTCTTCGTCACTGCAGCGACTTTCGCCGCTATGTCGCTCTGGGGGTACACCACGAAGCGCGACCTCAGCTCCCTGGGCTCGTTCCTGTTCATGGGTCTGATCGGGCTCGTGATTGCGTTGGTGGTGAATATCTTCCTCCAAAGCGCGATGATGGCGTTCGTTGTCAGTGTGGTCGGTGTCGCGCTGTTCACCGTGCTGACGGCATTCGATACTCAGCGTATACGGGCTACGTACCAATACTACCTGGCCTATGTCGGCCCTGAGGAAATGGGCAAGCGCAGTGTTTATGATGCGCTCTCCCTTTATCTGAACTTCATCAACCTCTTCACCTTTCTGCTCCAGTTCATGGGCGTTCGTAATAACAATAACGGATAATTAGTATCCAGCTTGTCTGTATACTTGGCGGGGCGCATCTCAGATGCGCCCCGTTTTTGTTTATCCGTACTATTTCGGTCTAATTAACTTGTCATTTCTATCTGAACTGAATCTAAAAAATCCGCAATGAATTGAGGCGAAAACGTGCCTCTCTGCGTTAACCTCCTGAAAAACAACGCTTTAGCCTGTGTTCAAATTGTGAACAGACACCGGAAAAGTAAGGATCAGTGCTTGCTTTGCTGGCCAATCGGGCGGAAACAACAGAACAGTGCTGGGCGCCGATGCCCGGTGTGCAGGCATGCGGGATTTCCGATCGGAAATACTCCATGCTGAAGTAAGGCGAGGCAAGGATGACGCATACCAACGCTGAGGGTCGATGTGCCATCAGCATACGTAACGTTATATCTTCATTCGACAAATGCCGGATGCAGGTATCACGTTGCGCAACCGATGCGTCGTCAACTGGAATAGGAGAGATGGATGACATCCCCTGAAGGTGTTGTCGCCATGTTCGACCAAGCCGTGGTCGGGTTGAGCGGCAGCGTAGCGCAGCCAAAGAGCTTGACGGTCGGTTCAACGAGCGGGGCAGACAATGAACAATAGACTTTTGCCGAAGTTGCGGCGGCTCCTGCCGCTAGCGCCGGCACTTCTTCTCTCTGGCTGTACGCTCGATCTGCTCGATCCGCGTGGGCCGGTGGGAATTCAGAACCGAAACGTTATCCTGATCGAACTGGGCGTGATGCTGTGCATCGTGATTCCGGTGATCCTGATGACGCTTTTCTTTGCCTGGAAGTATCGCGAGGGTAATCAGTCGGCCGAGTATCTGCCGAACTGGGATCATTCCACGAAGATTGAGTTCTTCGTCTGGGGTGTTCCGGCGGTCGTGATCGTCATTCTGGGTGCGATTGCGATCTGGACGAGCTATACACTCGACCCGTATCGCCCCCTTCACTCGGCTGAGGCGGCAGGGCGCAAGCCCCTGAATGTCGAGGTTGTGGCGCTCGACTGGAAATGGCTGTTCATCTACCCGGATCAGGGTATCGCAACGGTTAACCAGCTTGCGGTTCCGGTGAACACACCGATCAACTTCCGCATCACGTCTGACTCCGTCATGACGTCATTCTTCATCCCCCGTCTGGGCACGCAGGTCTATGCAATGGCCGGCATGCAGACCCAGCTTCATCTTCTGGCCAGCGCGCCGGGCGATTATCTGGGTGAAGCAGCGCATTACACGGGTCGCGGCTTTTCGGACATGAAGTTCCGTACGCTGGCAATGACTGATGATGACTTCAACCAGTGGGTCGACAAGGTGAAGGGCGCGTCTGACTCGCTCGACTCAGCCGACTACCCGCAGGTTGCTGCTCCCCAGGAAGCGGCGCCGGTCAAGTATTTCGCGCATGTTCAGCCTAACCTCTTCGACACGATCGTGGCCAAGTACAATAACGGTACGGTCATCGACAAGTCGACAGGTCAGGTGATGCACATGCAGTCCGCCATGTCCGACATGCAGATGAAGGAATAGGGACACATGCTAGGTAAGTTAACCCTTTCAGCGATACCGTTGGATGTGCCTATTCTTGTTGGCACATTCACCGGTGTCGTTATTGCCGCTCTCGCCGTTCTGGGTGCCATCACCTATTTCGGCAAATGGGGCTATCTGTGGCGTGAATGGCTGACCTCGGTCGACCATAAGCGTCTGGGCATCATGTATATTGTGCTTGCCCTCGTCATGCTGTTCCGCGGCTTCGCCGACGCCATCATGATGCGCAGCCAGCTCGCTCTGGCCTATAATGGCAACCCGGGCTATCTGCCCCCGCACCATTACGACCAGATCTTCTCCGCCCATGGCACGATCATGATCTTCTTCATGGCCATGGCGTTCATGACGGGTCTGCTCAACGTCATCGTGCCGCTGCAGATCGGCGCACGTGACGTGGCCTTTCCGTTCCTGAACTCGCTGAGCTTCTGGATGACCACGATCAGCGCGGTTCTGATCAACGTCTCGCTGTTCATTGGTGAATTCGCTCAGTGCGGCTGGCTGGTTTACCCGCCTCTGTCCGAGCAGCAGTTCAGCCCCGGTGTCGGTGTGGACTATTACATCTGGGCGGTGCAGCTCGCAGGTGTCGGTACCTTGCTCACTGGCGTGAACTTCTTCGTCACCATCGTGAAGATGCGCGCTCCGGGCATGGGCTGGATGCAGCTCCCCGTTTTCACCTGGACGGCTTTCGTCACGGTCGTTCTGATCATGGCGGTCTTCCCGGTTCTGACGGTTACTCTCGCGGAGCTCGCGCTCGACCGTTATCTGGGTATGCACTTCTTCACCAATGATGGCGGCGGCAGCGTTCAGCTGTATCTTTCGCTCATCTGGACGTGGGGTCACCCGGAAGTTTACATTCTGGTTCTGCCGGCCTTCGGTGTGTTCTCGGAAATCACCCAGACATTCTCGCGCAAGCCCCTCTTCGGCTATCGCGTGATGGTTTACGCCACGCTTGCGATCGGCGTTCTGTCCTTCATCGTCTGGGCTCACCACTTCTTCACCATGGGCGCAGGCCCGAACGTCAACGCCTTCTTCGGCGTCGCCACGATGATCATCGCCGTCCCGACGGGCGTGAAGATCTTCAACTGGCTGTTCACCATGTACAAGGGTCGTATTCAGTTCAACGGCATCATGTACTGGGTCATCGGCTTCATGGTCACCTTCTCCATCGGTGGCATGACGGGCGTCATGATGGCGATGCCGGCAGCCGACTTCGTGCTGCATAACTCGCTGTTCCTTGTTGCCCACTTCCACAACGTGATCATTGGTGGCGTTTACTTCGGTTACGTTGCCGGTCTGAACTTCTGGTGGCCGAAGGTTCTCGGCTTCAAGATGAACGAGGCCTGGGGCAAGCGCGCCTTCTGGCTCTGGTTCGTTGGCTTCTATCTTGCATTCGTGCCGCTCTATATCGCGGGCTTCGAAGGCATGACGCGCCGTATGAACCATTACGACAATGCCGACTGGCATGTTCAGATGCTGATCGCAGGCTTCGGCGCTGCCGTCATCGCTCTGGGTGTCGTCTGCCAGCTGATGCAGATCTACGTGTCGATCCGCGACCGCAACCTGCCGGAAAGCCGTGATTTCACGGGCGATCCGTGGAATGCGCGTACGCTGGAATGGTCGATGTCCTCGCCTCCGCCGGCTTATAACTTCGCCGTCCTTCCTGACATTCACGGTATCGATACGTTCCATACCGAGAAGCAGATGGGCCGTCGCAGCTATGAAGGTAAGGTGCTCGCACCGATCCATATGCCGAAGAACACGGCTGCCGGTTTCTTCGTCGGTGCCTTCAGCTTCGTGCTTGGCTTCGCGGCGATCTGGTACATCTGGTGGCTCGCAGCGCTCGCCCTTATCGGCGTGTTCGCAACGGTCATCCTGCGCAGCTTCAACAATGATGTGGACTACTATGTCCCGGTCAGCGAAATCGAACGCGACCAGGAAAACTATGTCCGCTCGCTGACAGCACAGGCGGCAGAATAACAATGGCAAATATCTCAGCAACGCCGCACGGCACCGCACACGGCATCGACGACCACGAACACCACCACACGAATAACGTGTTTGGTTTCTGGGTCTATCTGATGACGGACTGCCTCCTTTTCGGAACGCTGTTCGCCACCTTCGCTGTCATGCGCACCCAGTTCGCCGGTGGCCCGACGGGCAAGGAGCTGTTTGATCTGAACGGGGTGGGGCTGGAAACGGCCCTCCTCCTGCTCAGCTCGATCACCTTCGGTTTCGGCATGCTTTCGGCCTATGCCCGCAAGCAGGGCGCCATGCTCGCATGGCTCGCCGTCACCTTCCTGCTCGGCCTGGGCTTCCTCGTCCTCGAGGTCAATGAATTCGCTCACCTCATCCATGAAGGTGCCGGTCCGGATCGCTCAGCGTTCCTTTCCGCCTTCTTCACGCTGGTGGCGACACACGGGCTTCACGTTACCTGTGGTCTGGTCTGGATCGCCGTTCTGATGGTCCAGAGCTTCAGCTCGCAGGTGTTCAGCACACGCTACATGGACAAACTCCAGTGCCTGAGCCTCTTCTGGCACTTCCTGGACATCGTCTGGATCTGCGTGTTCACCTTCGTTTATCTGTTGAGTGTGATCTGATGAGCCAAGCATCGACCCATCAACACGAAGGCGAGTCTCACGGCAGCTTCGCCTCGTACATCATCGGCTTCGTGATTGCGGCCATCCTGACGGTAGCGGCGTTCGCTATCGTCGAGATGCACCTTATGTCCCCCGGCATGACCTTTGGGGTCATCGCTGCGCTGGCAGTGGTTCAGATCTTCGTGCATCTGATCTACTTCCTGCATATGAACAGCAGTTCGAGCCAGTCCTGGAACAACACGGCATTTGCCTTCGCGGTCATCTGCGTGCTCATCATCGTCGGTGGAACAATCTTCATCATTCACGATGTCAGCATGAACATGATGTCGCGCTGACATTTTCCCGTCTGCAGGCGCCCCCCTTAACGGGCCGGGGCCTGCAGCGAAAATGCCGCGTCATGAAAAAAGGCCCCGAGGATGTCCTCGGGGCCTTTTTCCTTATCTCAAGCGTCTCAGTCACAGAGACCGTCACCGGATGATCCGGTGAAAACACCGCCTTGGGCCGGGCTCCTGCCAGGGCGTTCGGGGCCAATGTCGGCCCAGAACGCGTCGGGCGTCCTCTGCCAGATCAGTCCTTGTGCGGCTCCGGGGACAGCATCGCGTCCTTGCCCGGTTTGTCTTTCCATTCATCAGCATCGGGCATCGAGTCGATCTTGCGCGTGATGTTGGGCCAGACAGCCGCGTATTTGCTGTTGACCTCGAGCCACGGCGTCGCTCGGTCGTCGCTATCGGGGAAGATCGCCTCGGCAGGGCATTCCGGCTCACAAACGCCGCAATCGATGCACTCATCGGGATTGATCACGAGGAAGTTCTCACCCGCATAGAAGCAATCGACGGGACAGACCTCGACGCAATCCGTATATTTGCAGCGTATGCAGTTTTCGGTGACCACATAGGCCATTGGTGTCTCCGATCTTAGGCTGGGGCCACTCGGCCCGAGATGATCCCGACTGGGGTAAGTCACCCCAAGGGGATTATGCAAAAAGGAATGCCGCAGATAGGCGGAACTTCCTGCTTCTGGCAAGCATATGTTTACTTCGTATGAGGCAAAGCACGGTCAGGCGGCGCTGTTCTCACTGATGACTTCATAGAGCAGGGCAGCCTGGGTGGCTGACCCGCGGCGCTCGGCCAGATCCAGTACACGCCAGATCCTAATCTCGGGCCAGGGATGTCCGGGCAAACCCAATACATCGCCAATCCGGACGCGGGCATGGGGTTTGTTTGTCACCTGTCGGTTGATCCGCACTGCCCCCTTGGTGATCAGGGCGGCGCAGTCGCTGCGCTGGCGGCAGACACGCGCATGCCACAGCCAGAGGTCTAGGCGCTGGCAATCCTTGTCGTTGTCGGCCGTCAACGCTGTTTCCTCCCTAGATCAAGTGCGGACAGGGCCGCGAAGGGACTGTCCGGCGATGGACGGTTGGCATGCGCTGCGTGCGACACTTTTCGGTGCGGGGCAGCATGATGACGGTTTTTGACTGGCCCGAGCAGCAGGGCCGGCGCTTCGGGACCAAACTGATCCGGCGCGAGTGTCAGGGGCGCGCGCACACGGATAGTGAGCGCCTTGAGGGTTTCCATCAGGGTTTTGGGCGGCAGACCGTAGCGGGCGGCCAGGCCCTCCGGCAAGGGGCAGGGGCCATGGCGTGTCGCCCGATGAAGCTCACCGAGAAGCTTCTCGACACGGTCTAAACGCAGCCACACCCGGCAGGCATGTACCCAGCCCAGTGTTGCCAGGGGCGCAATGGCGGGGGCGTCGAACGTGACCTGGCGGGCATCGAAGGAGGGGAGCGCATGACCATGCCACAGGCTGAGCAGGATCGCCCTGAGCGTCATGGGTGCGGGCTTGAGCAATGCGGGCATAAAGACACCGTAAGGGGTGAACAGAATGCCGAGCCGGCGAAAATGGGCGATGGCCTGTCCCCCATGGCTCGCTGGCTCCAGAGGAAGGAGAGGCGCGACACCGCCATATTCCATGAGACGATGGGTAAGCCCCCGCAGGGCCGGGTTGGGCTGACGTAGGGCCGCCAGGGCATAGAGCGGCGCGAGGGAAGCACGCAGATGGGCCCTGACAAAATCCTGCAGGCGCTCCTGAACGAGGTCGCGCTGCTTCGTATCCGCAAATTCCCCCCCGAGAATCTGGATGGCGGGTGAGAGGAGCGCCGTGCCGCGCACCAGTCGGGCGATCACGACATTCTCCCACGAAAGCCGACCCGTTGCGGGATCGAGCGAGAAAGCCTCGTCCGACGCGGTAACGAGGGCCTGAACGCGTCGTGGGATCTCGTGCAGCAATGCGCGGCGACCTGCGCGCATCATGAGTTTCTTCTCCGGCAGGGCCTCCTCGCGGTCGGGCATGAGCGTGAAACCCTCGATCCGCCCCACTGCGTGTCCTTCCACGATCACCTGGCCTTCGCGCGTGACGGCCGAAAGCAGATCCCGGGCCCCCTCGCTATCGAGGCGGCGCAAGAGCGAGGTGGCCCGTCTGTCGACAAAGCGCGCGGTCAGCCGCTCATGCAGGGCATCGGAAAGCAGGTCCTCGACTTCCCGCGTCCGATCCTGCCAGTGCTGCGCGCGATCGCTCCATTCGCTCCTTGCGGCCACATAGGCGCAGATCCGAATCCCTGTCAGTCGATGCATGAGCGTGTCGATATCGCCCTCAAGCCGGGAAAAACCGGCTATATGAGAGTCGAACCACGACGCGGGAATGCCGCCATCCTGGAGCAGGTGAAGGAACAGGCGGTGGCAAAGCCGGACATGCGAGTCATCGCCCAGCTTGCGGAAATCCGGGATCTGGCAGACCTCCCAGAGGAGCTGTGTCGCCTTGCGCCCACGCGCCGCGTCGCGGATGTCGCCCTCGCCGGCGAGGCTCTCCAGCGTGAGTACGTCGGAAGCTGGTCTCCCGGCCACGAGTCCACGTCGCGGGGGGGGCGCGTTCAGGCTGTCGAGCAGGGCATAAGGTGTAGCGAAGTCCAGGTCTGCATTACGCCAGCTCACGCGCTCGATCGGGTCGAAACGATGGGCCTCGATGGCATCCACAAGCGCCTCTGACATAGGACGCGCTTCGCCAGTGGTACCGAACGTGCCGTCCTTCATGCCACGCCCGGCGCGCCCGGCGATCTGGGCACATTCCTGCGCCGTCAGGGGGCGCAGGGAGGCCCCGTCAAATTTGGTCAGCGAGGCGAGAGCCACATGGTTCACATCCATGTTGAGCCCCATGCCGATTGCATCGGTGGCGACCAGGTAATCGACATCCTTGTTCTGGTAGAGCTCGACCTGCGCGTTCCGCGTTCGTGGAGAGAGCTGTCCCATGATCAGGGCACAGCCGCCCCGCCTTCGCCGTATGATCTCGGCGATCGCGTAGACCTCAGCCGCCGAGAACGCCACGATGGCCGAGCGGGCGGGAAGCCGCGAAAGCTTGGTGTGGCCTGTGTGGATGAGGCTCGACAGGCGGGGGCGCGTATCGATTTCAATTCCCGGGACCAGCCGCTGCAGAAGGGGACGTATGGTTTCCGCCCCGAGGAACAGGGTTTCGACATTGCCACGCGCATTCAGAAGCCTGTCCGTGAACACATGGCCACGATCGGGATCGCTGCTGAGCTGGATCTCGTCCACGGCCACGAATTCGACCTTGCGGGTCAGGGGCATTGCCTCAGTCGTGCAGGAGAGCCATTTCGCGTCGGGAGGAACGATCTTTTCCTCCCCTGTGATCAGCGCAACATGGCGTACCCCTTTGAGCCTGACCATGCGCTCGTAGTTTTCGCGCGCCAGCAGGCGCAGCGGGAAGCCGATGATTCCCGAGTCATGGGCCAGAAGGCGCTCGAGCGCATAATGGGTCTTGCCGGTATTGGTAGGGCCGAGCACGGCGCGAACCCTGCGTGGCATGACATGGTGCTGCGACTTCATGACATGATGCTTGTGCATGATGGTTGGAATTGCAAGACGAGGCCGTGACTGTCACAGCTCGAGAAGGCCCGTCCGGCCGAGATGGATCTGTACGAAAGGGTGAATGAAATGCGCAATCCGGAACAACTCTGTCTGGTGCAGCACGCCTCTATGGCGGAACAGGAAACGCCCAGAGCAGTTCATATCGTCCCCGAGGGGCAGGACATCAATGCCCTGCTCGGCGCGCAATCCGAAGCGCTTCTTGAAATGGTCGGCCCCGTAGAGGCCGGACGGCTCTATCTGGTGCCAGGTTCCTCCGGCATCGCCCATGGGATTTTCGTTTTCGATCCCACCCGCAGAGATGCCGCCTGTTTCGGAGCGCTCGCAACCGGGCTTCCGAAAGGCACATGGATGCCCATGGTCGACGCGACAACAACGCAAAATTGTCCGGATATCCTCTCTGATGTGGTGCTGGGATTCTGCATGGGGGCCTACCGTTATGCTGTGGGTCGCACGCTCAGCTTCGACACGAAGCTCGTTCTGCCTGGAGCGGGGGTGCATTTGAGCCCCTGTGTACTTCCAACTGCGCAGGGTTTCTGGCTCGGACGGGATCTGATCAATCAGCCAGCCAATCTGCTGGGCCCAAAGGAGCTCGCCGAGAGCGCTGCCGAGACGCTCAGGGCGCACGGAGCGACATGTACGCTCCTGTCCGGAGAGGCACTCGAATACGCTTATCCGTGCCTCGCTGCTGTGGGGGCGGGTTCGGATCGTCCCGCCCATGTCGTTCTGGCGCAGTGGCGTGGAAGCTGTGCCGGGGAGTCCGCCCCTTTACTCTCCCTCGTTGGGAAGGGGGTCTGTTTCGATACGGGCGGGTATGACATCAAGCCCGCAAGCGGCATGCTACGCATGAAAAAGGATATGGGTGGAGCCGCACTGATGCTCGCACTGGCCCATGTCATCATGGCCATGGACCTGCCCATTCGAGTGGAGATACGGCTTGGGTGCGTCGAGAACAGCATCTCGGGCCATGCCATGCGTCCCGGCGATATTCTGGAAACACGCGCCGGGCTTAGCGTCGAGGTCGGCAATACCGATGCCGAAGGACGGCTTGTTCTCGCTGACCTGCTCACCGAAGCCTGCGAGTCGAAGCCGGACTGGCTGCTTGATGCGGCGACTCTGACAGGCGCCGCCCGTGTCGCCTTGGGTCCGGATTTGCCTGCCTTGTTCTCGAACAACGCCGAATGGGCTCAAATCCTCTTGAGCGCTGCCGAGGCAGAGGGAGACGCCATGTGGCAATTGCCACTCTGGCATGGCTACAACGCATGGCTCCGCCGCAAAAATGCCCATCTTGGCAATGTGACCGATAAGCCGATGGCGGGGGCGATTACGGCAGCGCTCTTCCTGCAGCACTTCGTCGAACCCACTGTAAAATGGGCACATATCGACACTTACGCCTGGAATGACAGTGCGGCGCCAGGCCGTCCGGAGGGTGGCGAAACGCTCGCACTTCGCGCCCTCGTGGCCGCTACATTACGTATGATTAATGAAAACGCAGGGTTTGCGCAGGCTTAGTCACTGAGTTTCAACAAAAAGATACTAAACCGATTACCAAAACGAACCTATATGACTGCGTATCGTTTGGCGGATGTTGTAGGAATGCAACGCTCATCGGGATTGAACCCGGGACCATTCCCTCCGACAGGCGTCAACAGGACACGCACCCAAGGCGTGGCGTCCCCGGAAGCAGAGTGGCTGCGCGGGGTGGCTTACTTGGGCGACGGGTAAGACCATTTCAGCCGCGCCCCCTGCGCGATGCATTCAGGAGTTTTTTCGATGGCCCAGGCACAGAACGACCAGATGCTGAACCTTCTTCGCGACACGATCGTCTCACTCGTCCGCAAGGATGGTCCCGATCTTTCCGCACGCCAGCTCGGTGTTTTCCTGACCTGCTACCTGCAGGACGGCGCGCATACGGTGCGTGGACTGGCGCAGGAGCTCAACGTTTCGAAGCCCGCCATCACCCGCGCGCTTGACCGTCTCGGCGAACTCGATCTTGCCCGCCGCAAGGTTGACCCGCTTGATCGTCGCTCGGTGCTCGTGCAGCGCACCCTGAAGGGCTCGGCTTTCCTGCGTGAGATGCGTTCGCTGATGAGCGAAGCTTCGGGCGTGGTCAAGCCGGCCGCCAAGACCAGCCGTGGCTCTGTCGAGCGTATGAACGTACGCCGCATCGCAGGCTGATCTGCCTCTTAGGCAGGGGCGAGGGTGCTGACTGGTTCCGCCTCCACGCCTCTTTAGACAGGAAACCGCGTCCCGTAAGGGAGCGCGGTTTTTTTTTACCTGGTTTCTCGCGCTTGCCGGCGTGGACGCTATGATCCAGGCTCTTTCGGGTGAGGGAGAAGACAATGACGGTAACGTCCTTCGCGCTTGAAACAGAGCGCCTCATTTTAACTCGGCCTGAACGATGCGATTTCGACGATTTCGCTGCCATGCGGGCCGAGCCGGAAGTGATACGCTACATCACCGGCATACCGTCCACGCCCAGAGAGAGCTGGGAACGCCTGATACGCTATCGAGGCTTCTGGGATATCCTTGGCTACGGGTTCTGGGTCGTCAGATCCCGCGAGACAGGGCGTTTTGTTGGAACCGTGGGCTTTGGAGAGAACAGGCGCGGGCTTCATGAGGCCTTCGAAGGATTCCCCGAGGCAGGATGGCTGCTCGCCTCCTGGTGTCATGGTCAGGGTTTCGGCAGCGAAGCAGTTTCCGCCGCTTGTGCGTGGCTCGATTCCGCGACCCGCCATAAACGCAGCGTCTGCATGATCGACAAGCATAACGCTGCCTCTTTGCGGCTGGCGCAACGTAACGGCTATGCGTTCTTTACAGATGCCTCCTATATGGACACGCCGGTCGTGCTCATGGCGCGCCAGAAACCCTGATCAGCCCTTCACCATTTTCCCAGATCCGAGGCGCGTGCGCGGCTGATCACCAGCGAGGTCCAGCCGATCTGGGGCAGGAGTACCAGAAAGGCGCGGGCCCAGAGTGGCCAAGGCTGCAGGTACACCACCCCTCCCCAAAGAACGAAACACCAGGAGAGCAGGGTCACCGCCATGGGGGAGACGCCGCTTCGGGTCGCGAGCTGGTAGAGGTGGCTCCGATGCGCCTGGGCGAGCGGATCGCCCGCGAGAAGTCGCCTGACCAGGGTGAAGCCAACATCATAGAGAATTCCGAAAAGCAGGAATGGCATGATCAGCGGCCATACCGTCACCCGAGCGGCCTCGAGTCCTAACCAGGAGAGCGCGAGCCCCGCTCCCTGACTGCCGACATCGCCCATGAAAATACGCGCCCTGGGAAAGTTGAAGGGCAGGAACGCCATGAGGCAGCACGCGAGAATGAGCGCTGCATCCATCAGACCGCTCCGACCCGCCAGGTGAAAGAGAACGGCCACCACCAGCGCACTCAGACACATGGCCCCTGCGGCAAGACCATTGATGCCGTCGATGAAGTTCAGCGCATTCGTGACATAAACCAGCCAGAAGAAGCCGATGCCTCCCATGACAGCGAGCGCGACTAGCGCTCCCGTCGAGACCGGGAAAATCTGTACGCTCAAACCGGCGAGCGCCATGAGGGCGGCAAGGCCCTGAACCCCAAGCTTGAATGACGCCCGGTAGGAGTGGATATCGTCGAGCCAGGAGAACAGGGCGAGCAGGGCGACCGCGATCAAGGGCAGCAGCAGGGAAGGGCCTGGCAGATCGCCCTGGGTCCAGAGCTGCGAGAGCGGGAAGACGAGCAGGAAGGCTATCACGATTCCGATTCCGCCCCCTTTGGGGGTGGGACGCGTGTGGGAACTGCGATGACCCGGAACGTCCATGACGCCCACGCGGATCATGTGACGGATAAGCAGCGCGCTAAGAGCAGCGGCACCTGCGCAGCAAATGACCAGGGGTATCATCGACATATCCGATATTTTTTCGTGACCGGGCGAAAAGCCCGATGAGAGGGCATCGCAGAAAATGGGATTTGGGGGCTATAAGTGCGGTGTGAACACGAAGCAACACTCTCATAACCCGGCACCCGTCTCTCCATCCATGGTGCGACGCCACCGATCTTCAGGGCGCATCGCCGTCAATGTGCTGGCTGATGGCCTGATTTCGGCTGTTGCAGCGCCTCTCGCACGCTTTCTGGCCGCGCCGCATGACGGGCTGCTCCACCCTTTGTGGTTCATCATGGGAGGCGCTATTACCCTGCTGCTCAGCGGTTTGCCCTTCAGAATTCCGCAGCAATACTGGCGCTTCTCGGGCGTTGCAGATCTGAGAGGCATCGCGGCTGCTTCGATAGGCGGCTCTGCCCTCTTCTCGCTGACGCTTTGGCTCTCGGGCTTTCCACTTCCATCGCCTACCTTTCCCCTGATCTATGCGCTGGTCCTGCTTGTCGGTCTGGGGGGCGGACGGCTTCTGACGCGGGTCTATGGCACAATGCGCAGCCAGGCGCAGGGGCAGAAGATCCGCGTTCTGCTCGCGGGGTCCGATCTGAGTCTCGACCTGTTCCTGCGAGCGCTCGAGCGCGCTTCGGATCGCCCCTATCACGTCACTGGCCTGGTCACCCGTTCGCGCGGGCAGCAGGGCCGACGCCTGCACGGTGTGCCCATTCTGGGCGTTGCGGAAGATCTCGGGAGCGTGCTCGATCGCATGACCCGTAATGACATGCTGCCTGATAGTGTCATCGTAACCGATCCCGAGTGGCGTGGCTCCCAGCTTTCGGTGGTTCTCGATGCCGGACAGGCCCATGGTATTGCGGTGCAGCGTGCGCCCTCCATGACGAGTCTGACGCCTGCGGACGAAATCCAGATGCGCCCGATTGCTCTGGAGGATCTGCTCAATCGTCCCGAGGTGCCCCTCGATCGCGAGGGGATGGCGCGGCTGATTCAGGGCCAGGTGGTGCTCGTCACCGGGGCCGGCGGGACGATCGGATCAGAACTTGCCCGTCAGGTCGCACAGTTCGGGCCAGCGCAATTGCTTCTCCTCGATCATGGTGAATTCGCGCTGTGGCAAATCGATCTCGAATTGTCGGAGTCCTGCCCGGATGTCACCCGTCGCGTGATCATCGCCAATATACGCGATGCCCAGCGTGTGGATGAGGTTTTCCAGACCTACAAGCCCGCTCTGGTTTTCCACGCCGCTGCGCTCAAGCACGTGCCGATTGTCGAAGCCAATCCCTGTGAGGGTGTGCTGACGAATCTGATCGGTACGCGGATCGTGGCTGACGCGGCCATACGTCATGGCGCCTCTGCCATGGTGCTGATTTCGAGTGACAAGGCCGTCAATCCATCGAGCATCATGGGGGCGACCAAGCGCTGCGCCGAGATCTATTGTCAGGCGCTCGCCGTCGAGGCCGAATCCCGGGGGTCGAAATTCCGCTGCGTGACGGTGCGCTTTGGCAATGTACTGGGCTCGACCGGCTCGGTCGTCCCCCTGTTTCGCAGGCAGCTCGAGCAAGGGGGGCCGCTCACGGTGACCCATCCGGACATGACGCGCTATTTCATGACCGTGCCTGAGGCGGTGGGACTCGTCCTGCAAGCCAGTGTGCGCGGCACGGCCTCGCGCCGACAGGCGGACGAGACCGATCAGCGCCTGCAGCAGGGGGGCATCTTCGTACTCGATATGGGTGAGCCCGTGCGCATTCTGGACCTGGCCCGCCAGATGGTACGCCTTGCAGGGCTCAGGCCGGATGAGGACGTCGCCATACGGTTCACAGGCCTGCGGCCGGGTGAAAAGCTCTATGAAGAGCTGTTCCACGGACGTGAGGCCCCCGTGCCGACCGATGCGCCCGGCCTCAAAATGGCTACGCCGCGCATGACCGATCTGCAGGCCGCGACAGCCCTTCTTCAGACGCTGGAGGCAGCGAGCCTGCGCGACGACGTCGACGAAGCCCTCGCGATCATCAAGGCGCTGGTACCCGAATTTGCGCATAACCCGCTGGGGGAGGTGCGTCATCCTTCTTCCTCGGGTGAGGAAGAGCGCCAGTCATCTGGCGCGGCGGCTTCGTAAAACAGGCGTCTTGTGGCATGGTCGCGCGCCATAGAGGGTCGCCGTCCGGTGGCTGAAGACGGAAAAACAGGTGCAATGAACAACAACGCCCCCATTTCCTTTCTGGATCTGCCCAGACAACAGGCCCGGCTGGGCGCCCCCCTGCGCAAGCGCATCGACACCGTGCTCGAACACTGCAAATTCGTGATGGGCCCGGAAGTCGACGAGCTCGAAGCCCGTCTCTGCGACTATAGCGGCGCGGCTCACGCAGTCAGTGTTTCCTCCGGCACCGACGCCCTGCTCATGGTGCTCATGGCCGAGGAGATCGGCCCGGGCGATGCGGTTTTCTTGCCGGCCTTCACCTATACGGCCACGGCCGAAGTCGTGCTCCTCCTCGGCGCGACGCCGGTTTTCGTCGATGTCGATCCTGCCACTTTCCAGATCGATCCTGCCAATCTCGAGGCCCGCATCGCCTCCATACGAGCGCAGGAGGAGTTGGAGCCCCGTGTCATCATCGGTGTGGATCTCTTCGGCCAGCCAGCCCCCTGGGAGGTTCTGCGCCGTATTGCCTCGGAGCAGGATCTCGTCCTGGTTGCTGATTGCGCACAGGCTTTCGGTGCGTCCCTGGCCGGGCGCAAGCTCGGGCGCGAGGCGCTCGCGACCACGCTTTCTTTCTTCCCCTCCAAGCCGCTCGGCGCCTATGGCGACGGCGGAGCCATTCTGACCGATGATGCCGAACGCGCGGCACTCTATCGCTCGCTGCGTACTCATGGTGAGGGCCGGACGCGTTATGAGGTTCTGCGCATCGGGCTGAACGGGCGTCTGGACACCTTGCAGGCGGCCATCTTGCTCGCCAAGCTCGATGTATTCGAGGCGGAACTTGCGCGTCGCGACGCCATCGCTACCGCCTATGACGACGCGCTCGCGGATCTGGTGCAGACGCCGATGCGTGTCGCGCAGTCGCGCAGCGCCTGGGCGATCTATTCCATCCTATTGCCCGACGCTGCCACGCGCGATGCACTCCAGGCCCATCTGGGCCGTGAGGGTGTACCCAGTGTGGTGTACTATCCGCGTCCGCTTCACGCGCAGCCCGCCTATGCGGAGCATCATGATGAGACGGTATCTCTCCCGGTCTCGGAGGGGCTCGGCGCCCGCATTCTGGCGCTGCCTCTGCACCCGGAACTGAAAGATGACGAAGTGGCACGTGTCTGTGCGGCCGTTCAGACGTTTTTCCGTCAGGAGAGCGTGGCGTGAGAAAGGAGACCCTGCTTGTCGTCGGGTTTCTGGCGGTTGTTTTCTCCACCGTCGCCGTGATCTGGTTTTTTGCACTGCCGTCGCTGCGACCGCTCAAATTCGAGCGTCTGGCCGAGGCGAGCCTTACCATTGAGCAATCCGGACAAAACCGGATACTGAATGGGCAGGAGATTGCACAGCTCAATGACTGGCTGCAGGCCCATACCCATGGCTGGGCGCCCCTGACCTCACCGGCCCCTTCGACGGGTGACGTCATTATCAAGGGTCGAAGCGTCCAGGGTGATGCCTTCGAATTGGCGCTATGGACCGGGGTGAGCGGTGCTGACTGGAACAACACCGCCATCACCCGCGCCTCCTCCAAATCCCGTCTCAAGGTGCAGAGCTTCGGCGATGAGGATTGGGCGCGTCTGCGCCATCTCATTGATGGGCAGGGCTTTGAGAAGACAGATGTCCCCTGAGGCGAACGGCCCTTTGAGACGTCCGCTTCCTCCGACAGGGGCCCAATGTCATTCCGATTGGGTCAACCCTGCGCGGCCGCGATCGCTCGCCCAACGCTGACGTGCCAACTCGTCACGCATGACGCGTAGCCATGTCTTCGCGTCATGCGGGTGCCTTGTGCATGGTGGGTTGGTCAACCTCGATACGGGCGCTGCCTATCCTGGTTTCCCCGTCGGACGATTTCCGCGGTTTCGGACATGAAGCGATAGACCTCGGCACTGAAGGGACCCTTCAAAGTCTCGGTCTGCCAGCTCTCCATTTCCGCATACATACGCGCCATCTTGGTCCAGTGCTCGGTACCCAACGCGTCGACCATCGGGGTCTGAAGAATACGCCACTCATCGAGCAAGGCGCGGGCCAGTGGTGCGCCCGGGGGCGTGCCTCGCGCCATGGCCGCCTCGCATCGTGAAATCAGGGAATGCCATTGGGCGGTATAGCCCTTCTTTTCCTCCTGAGCGCGGAAGAGGCTTGGGGCGACTTCCTCCCATCGCGCCATTTCTCCCGGTGTCAGGTAGCGTTGTACAACGGCTTTGAGGTCGTGGTTGTTCATGATTGTCTGTGCCTCCTTGATCAGGGAACAGAGCGTATCCACGTCCGAGGCCGGGCGCTTTTCGAGCAATGTCCGTGTGTGACGAAGTCGTCGCAACATCTGATCGATCTGCCGATATCTGGCGCTCAAATGCAGAATCTGATTATCGATCAGGCTCCGGGAGTCGAGATCTGGGGTGAGCATCGCCGTCGAGATCTCCGCAAGGCGATACCCTGCCTGACGCAGGAGCACGATCTTCATGATCAGTCTGGCTTCCCGTTCACCGTAGAAGCGCCTTCCGGCCTCGCTTCGTCGGGGCGTGATGAGGCCCTTCGCTTCGAGATGACGCAGAGCACGGACAGAAAGCCCGCATTGTTCTGCCATCTCACCGATCGATCGATTACGCGTCATGGCTCCCCTTTCTTCTTCTCCACCCACACCATGCGATCCTCCCCCTACGTCAGGAGCAAGCGGAAAATGAGGTTTTCGTCTCTCTGACGCGCGGGGCCAGCACGCCTTCGCCAGGTACCTGAGCCATATGAGCATTGTCCGAACGCGCGAATGCTGACAGCGGGCGAGGCTCACAAATCGCCATCATGGCGAAGGGTGATACGATCGATACGCGGTACAGCTCGATAGAGGAGGGGCTTGCGTACTGGAGGAGCCTTCCCGGCAGGCCTCACGCAGGGACCAGTAATGTCGCTATGGCCGCCCCAGCACACCATGACCGGAACCGGTCTTCGAAGTGGCGCTTCGGCACCCGGGTGTCGCTCCTGCGCGGCGCTGCAAGCCGGAAGCGACCTTTAGACGATCATCGCACGCGATTGAGTCGCGTGCCGACTCCCGGTGAGAAGTAGCTCATCACGCGGTTCGACATCCTGCGTTGTCGCTTGAAATCCCGTCCGGTGTCTCCCGCAGGAATCCTGTCGCTCAAAGCCACGATGGGGATGGGCACATTGTTCCGCGTCTCAGCAGCATTAGTTTTGAGATGAGCACCCGTATCGGCGGTGGCGGGCGCGATCAGGGTCGATGATGCGCTTTGACCAGGAGGTCACGAAAGCTCTGTCCAACTCACCAGCGTTTCGGAGGAACCCGAGCCCCATGTTTGTGGGACCCGGATCTGATTCTTAGTCGACCGATTTGAGAATGCGGCCAATCGTTTCGAAGATACGATCGATCTCGTTTTTCTCGATGATCAGGGGCGGCGAGATCGCCAGAATATCGCCGGTGTAGCGAAGCAGGAGCCCTTCATTGAATGCCTTCTCGAACACTTCGAAAGCGCGCGTCGTCTTCGCCTGGCGTGGGGCGAGTTCGATTCCGGCGACAAGGCCCTCATTACGGATGTCGACCACATGCCGCGCGCCCTTGAGCGCGTGCGCGGCTTCTTCAAAATAAGGAGAGAGGGCGGCGGCGCGCTCGAATAGATGCTCTTCGGCATAGGTATCCAGTGTCGCGATGGCGGCTGCACAGGCGATCGGATGGGCCGAGTAGGTGTATCCGTGCGGCAGATCGATGGCTTCGCGCGGTCCTTGCATGAAAGCCTCGAATATTTCGTCCGAGACGATATTCGCGCCCATCGGGATTGTCCCGTTGGTGATGCCCTTGGCGACCGTCATGATGTCGGGCACGACGCCGTATTTTTCGGCAGCGAACGCGGCACCGAGGCGACCGAACCCCGTAATGACCTCATCGAAGATCAGCACGATGCCGTGCTTGGTGCAGATCTCGCGCAGACGCTTCAGATAGCCTTTGGGAGCCGGAAGCACGCCTGTCGATCCCGCCATGGGCTCGACGATGACAGCAGCGATGTTGGAAGCATCATGGAGAGCGACGATGCGCTCCAGATCATCGGCAAGCTCCGCACCATGTTCGGGGAGGCCGCGGGAGAAAGCGTTGCGACGCAGATCGAGCGTGTGCGGGAGATGATCCACTCCAGTCAAAAGCGAGCCGTATAGCTTGCGGTTGCCCGAGATCCCACCGACCGAGATGCCGCCAAATCCGACGCCATGATAAGCGCGCTCACGACCAATCAGCCGGGTACGCGTGCCCTCGCCACGCAGGCGATGATAGGCAATGGCGATCTTGAGAGCGGTATCGCCTGCTTCTGACCCTGAATTACAGAAGAACACATGGTTGAGCGGGTTGGGTGCAAGTCGCGCCACGCGATCGGCCGCTTCAAAGGCGAGAGGGTGACCCATCTGGAAGGCCGGGGCGAAATCGAGGGTCGCAACTGTCTTCTGCACCGCCTCGACAATGCGGGGCTGGCTGTGACCGGCATTCACGCACCATAGCCCTGCGCAACCATCGAGCACTTCACGCCCTTTATCATCGCGATAATACATGCCCTTGGCCGAAACGAGCATACGCGGTGAATCGCGGAACTGGCGATTGGCCGTGAAAGGCAGCCACAGGGCGTCGTGATTGCTATCGGCAAAGGGCGTGGTCATTGTCTTGCTCCGGCTCCTTGTGGAAAAATCAGGTCCAAGTGGTGGCATGGCGCGCGGGTTCTGCAAAGTAAGAAGAACTTGCGTGAGCTTTAATTCTTCGGGGGGTAATATGGCGTCTGCTCGCAGCGCGCTGCTTTCTCTGGCAGTAGGGGCCTTTGCCATTGGCACGACCGAATTCACCCCAATGGGGCTGTTGCCGGTCATTGCGCAGGATCTGCATGTCAGCGTGCCGAAGGCAGGAGGGCTCGTGAGCGCCTATGCCTTCGGCGTCATGATCGGCGCGCCGTTCATGACGCTCCTGCTCGGAGCGGTCTCACGCAAGGCCGCCCTGATCGGGTTGATGGCGCTTTATATCATCGGCAATCTTGGGGCCGGATTGAGCCACAGCTACGCCCTGCTCATGTTCTGGCGCGTGGTGACCAGTCTCTCACACGGCGCCTTTTTTGGTCTCGGCGCGGTCGAGGCATCGAGTGTGGTCGCGCCGGAGCGGCGTGCATCGGCAGTGGCCTCGATGTTTCTGGGCCTGACCATAGCGAATATCTTTGGCGTGCCGGCGGCAACCTGGCTTGGCGATACCATGGGCTGGCGCAGCGCGTTTCTGGTCACGGCCCTGCTCGGTGCCCTTGCCGTATTGGCTCTTTCCGTCGCACTTCCGCCACGAGGCCGATCGGCGCGACCGGATGTTCTGGGCGAGTTGCGCGTGCTCATGGGCGGGGAGGTGCTCCTGGCCCTGACGGTCACGACACTCGGGGCTGGGATCATGTTCGTTCTCTACACCTATATTGCGCCCTTCCTGCACACCATCACACGGGCGAGCGATGCACTGGTGACGCTGGCCCTGATGACCATCGGGGTCGGGTTCAGTATCGGCGCGGCTCTTGGCGGAAGGCTGGCCGATCGCTCCACGGGCTTCGCGCTCAAGGTGATGCTGCCCGTGCTCGGCGCGGTCATGCTCGTCTATCCGTTTCTCGCCGTTAGTTCTGTGGGCGCGATCGCAGGTATTCTGGTCTGGAGCGCAGCTTCTTTCGCCATCATGCCAGCGCTTCAGATGCGCACCATGCAGGCCGCCCGAAAGGCGCCTGCGCTCGCTTCCTCTGTCAATATCGGGGCGTTCAACCTTGGTAACGCCCTCGGTGCGTGGCTGGGGGGCGGCGTGCTCTCCGCCGGGCTCGGCTACGGAGCGGTCTCCATGAGCGGCACGGCTCTGGCTGGGATCGCGTTTGTGATCGTCCTGCTTGCCCGCAAGAACGCGGCGGGGCCTGTGATTAGTCAGGAATGATACTGCGCCCCGTCACGCAGTCGGCGGATCCAGTCGTACGTCGATAGCCAGCAGGCTTTGCATCAACACTGCAGCCCCGGCAGCGATGTCTTCTTTCGTCGCGGACTCGGCTTCATTATGGCTGAGGCCACCGGCACATGGCACGAAGATCATGGCGCTCGGCACGACACGCGCCAGATAGACAGCGTCGTGTCCCGCGCCTGAAATGAGTTCTCTGGCAGTGAGGTGCAGGCTGCGAGTGGCATGGGCGATCGCATCGATCACGCGTTGGTCGAACTGGGTGGCAGGCAAGTCCCACACCTCTCGGATACCGATATTCACCCCATATTCGCGCGCAAGGGCAGCGGCACGGTCGCGGAAGCTGTTTTCCATGGCGAGCACGACCGCGTCATTCGGGTCACGCAGATCCACGCTGAAGCAGACCTCGCCCGGCACGGTGTTGGGGTTGTTGGGCTTGAGGGAAACCCTGCCCACTGTTCCCACGGCATGAGGCGCGCGATTGAGCGCGATCTCCTGTACCGAGGCCATCAGTCGTGCTGCGGCCTGCAAGGCGTCGGCACGCATCGTCATGGGGGTGGTACCCGCATGGGTCTCCCGACCGCTTACCGTGACTTCGTACCAGCGCATGCCCTGAACGCCGGTCACTATGCCAATAGCGCAGCGCTCCGCCTCAAGAACGGGGCCCTGTTCGATATCGAGTTCGAGATAGGCGGTGAGTTCATGAGAACCGCGGGCCGCGCTCCCTGCGGCCTCTATCGCACCCAACGCTTCTTCGAAGAAGGTGCCCGAAGCGTCCACGCGACTCAATGCGAACGCCGACGTGAAGACGCCCGAAAAAACGCCCGATCCGAGCATGGCCGGGGAGAAGCGCGCGCCTTCTTCGTTTGTCCAGTTCACGATCTCGATAGGGTGACGGGTCCGGACCCCGCTCTCGCGCAACGCCCGCAAGATGGCGATACCGGCGACCGCGCCGACGACGCCAGCGAATTTCCCGCCGCTGGGCGGGCTGTCGAGATGGCTCCCGATCGCAATGGGGGCGAGGCCAGGCTCACGCCCCTCGAAGCGGGCGAACTGGTTGCCCATCCCATCGGTAGAGAGGGTCGCCCCTAGCGAGATACATGTACGCGCAAACCAGTCGCGCACCTGACGGTCTTCCGGCGTCAGGGCGAGACGAGACACGCCGCCCTTGGCAGTGGCCCCGAATTCGGCTGCTTCAAGCAGGTCATGCCAGAGAGCCTCGGCGTCAATGCCGTTGTTTTCCGGCAAGATGGGCTGATGATTTGGCATGTTCCGAACTCCTGTGGTCGCCATGATGGTGAACGCGAAAGGGGCCGTGGGCCCGACGCGCCGAAACGGGAGGCGTCATGTCGGCGAGCGTGTGAAACGATGACGGGTGGGATCGCCTTTGGCAATGGCACGGTTCGGGCCCTGACCAGAGTGTCTTTCCCTGTAGATCCGGCCTGACCGAGACGGACGCGCGCTGCCTTGCGAATGGGGGTGGAAGTCCGAAGATGCGCGATCATAGGGAGACCGACGGCCCCAGCCGTAGCGATGAACGCGATGAGGCGTATCCTCGGCTCGTCATCGAACATGGGAAGAAGTGTGGCTCAGGCCCGTGTGACGAGGGAGAGGATGGTCCTGGCTGCTGCGCTGAAATCCTTCTCCTCCAGTGATTTCTGGCCCAGAAGACCGGTGAGTTGTGGCTGCATGTCCGCGTACCACTGTGTCATCGCCCAAAGACAGAACAGGAAGTGGAGGGGGTCGCCCCTGGGGATTTCCTGCCGGTCCATCCACACCGCAATTGTCGCTTCGAATGGACGGATCGCCTCGCGCAACGTGCTGGAGATATAGTCCTGCAGGTAGCGCGCGCCCCCAAGAATTTCGTGCGCAAATACGCGTGAGGCCTGGGGATTACTGCGCGAGAAGGCGAGTTTTGCCTCGATATAGCCCTCCAAGGCTTCCGATGCGGGCATCTCGGGCTTGAGCCAGGCTTCGCAGCCCCCAAGCCATTCCTGCATCGTCCGACGCAGGACTTCCTGATACAGAGTTTCTTTCGTTGAAAAATAATAATGAATATTCGCCTTGGGAATGCCCGCGACCCGAGCAACTTCGGCGATGCTTGCGCCACTGAATCCGTGTTCCGCAAAAACTTTTTGCGCGGCGTCCAGAATTGTGACTACGGCTATTTCGCGAGGAGCACCCAACGCTTCATTCCTCCTAGGGCGGCGCGATGTGATTACGCCCGAACATCACGCCACTATGTTCAAGTATTTGAAAAAGTAAAGACACGTCTCCTTGCCCCTGCCGGCGGAGCTCCTTTTTCTGGTATACAAGATGCTGGACGTTGCGCTCGTGATCTGTTTCACTTGCGGTGATAACGCGCTGCGCGAAGGATGAACGCCTCGCCTTACACGAAGCGATCATGCCCATGATTTATGTCATGGGCATGATCGCTGATTTATGCTGCGCTGCGATGCATTGACCGGAGTTACAACCCGGAGAGTGAGGCGGCAAAAGGGAGAGACGGACCAGGTGAGTGAGAACGTGATGTCCCTGCACAGGAAGGATACGGGCAGGAAGCAGGTGCTTGGTCGCCTGAGATGCCTGGGCCCGCTGCTGATGACGATGGCTTTACCCGGCTACGCCCTGGCCGCGCCTGTCAATGTGGGGGATGCCGCCCTGAACGCCACCCGCTACCATGATAGTGGGGCATATGAGCGCGATTTCAATTCCGTGCTCCAGGACGCCGAAGACTGGATACGCCTGCGCTCCTCTCACGTGGTCAAACCGGCCGTCATCCTCGATATCGACGAGACGTCTCTGTCGAACTGGCCCGAGATCGCGGCAAATCAGTTCGCCTATTTCCGTGAGGGTCAGTGCGCCTCTCTACCCAAGGGACCTTGCGGGGTCGAGGCCTGGGAGCAGAGCGCGCGAGCCGAGGCCTTCCCGGAAACGCTCTCGCTCTACAACATGGCGCAGCAGCACGGGGTATCCCTGTTTTTCGTGACTGGGCGCTATGAAAGGGAGCGCAACGACACGGCACGCAACCTTGAGAGCGCTGGCTATCACGGCTGGGTAAAACTCGTCCTGCGTCCCGAGGGCAGCCATACCCCCTCCGCTTCGGACTACAAATCAGCCGAGCGCGCCAGGATCGAGCAGGAGGGCTATCACATCATCGCCAATATTGGTGACCAGCCTTCGGACCTCGCCGGCGGCCATGCCGAACGCGGTTTCCTTCTTCCCAATCCTTTCTATCGGGTGCCCTGACATGCCGAACAAAGCGCTAAACGATCTCACCCGCCAGGTTCACGAGGATCTGGAGAAAATCGCTTATGCCTCGGGACCCTGGGTTTCCTCTGTGCTTACCCATCATGGCGAACCGGTTCTCGATGTCGCCGTGATTGGCGGGGGGCAGGGGGGACTGGCGACATCTTTCGCCCTGCGTCGCATCGGCGTGCATAATGTGCGCGTTTTCGAGCGCGCGGTGAAAGGCCAGGCGGGCCCTTGGGTCACGTTCGCGCGCATGATCACCCTGCGTACGCCCAAACATGTGACAGGCCCCGATCTGGGGATACCCTCTCTAACCCCACGCGCCTGGTTCGAGGCGCGCTATGGGGCCGATGCGTGGCGCTCACTGGGCAAAATCGACCGACGGGACTGGCAGGAATATCTGGACTGGTATCGTGACACTCTCTCCCTGCCGGTCGAGCATGATCGCGAACTGGTCGAGATCACCTGGCAGGACGGATTGCTGCATCTGGGCTTCAAGGACCAGGAGGGATCGCTTCACAGCGTCTGGGCGCGCCGGCTGGTGCTCGCAACCGGCATCGAGGGCAGCGGGTCCTGGCATGTGCCGGAATTCGTTCGCAATAATGTGCCTGGGCATCTTTATGCGCATACCCATCAACCGATCGATTTCGAGGCTCTGCGTGGCAAGCGCATCGGAGTGCTCGGCGGTGGCGCCTCCGCCTTCGACAACGCCGCAACGGCGCTTGAAGCCGGGGCGCAATCGGTTGCCGTCTGTATCAGGCGCAAGACCCTGCCGCGGATCAACCCGTATCGCTGGATGGAAAATGCCGGGTTCCTGGCCCATTTTCCCGCTTTGCCGGATCTGACACGCTGGCGCTTCATGCGGCGTATCTTCGATCTCAATCAGCCCCCGCCGCAGGATACGTTCTGGCGGTGCAGCCGCCATGACGGTTTCAGCTTTCACGGTGATACCCCGTGGCTCGATGCCCGACGCGATGGCGAGACGATCAGGGTTACGACCCCCCATGGCGAGAAAGTATTCGACTTCCTGATCATCGGAACAGGGTTCGTGATCGATTTCTCCAAGCGTCCGGAAACAGCCTCTTTCGCGCAGAATATCGCTCTGTGGGGGGATCGTTTCTCCGCGCCCGAGGGCGAAGAAAGCGCCGTGCTGGACTCCTATCCCTATCTTGGGCCGCAGAGCCAGTTCCTGCCTCGTGAACCCGAGCATCCCGACTCAGCGATGCTGGGCATGATCTATAATTTCACTTTCGCAGCAACGCCCAGCATGGGCCTGTCCGGCGCATCCATCAGCGGTATGCGTTACGGGGTAGACAGACTCGCACGCGCCATAGCGGGTGACCTTTTCGTGCAGGATGGGGAGAAACATCTCGAGAGCCTCCTGGCGTATGATGCCGAGGAACTGGTGAGCCTCGGGCGCGAGGGTGAGGAGCAGGCATGATCGGAGAGGACGAACTCGCTGCCCGTGCGGCAGCTCTTGGACTGGTTATTCCGGAAGAATATCGTTCCGAGGTAATGCGCAATCTCGCGCTGATAGGGCAGTATGAGGCGCTCGTCATGGCGCTTGACCTGCCTGAGCGCCTCGAACCGGCTTTCGAGTATCATCCATGAATGCCCTTGAACTGGCCCGCGCCATCCGCACGGGCGAGCGACGCGCTGTCGGAGTGATTGAAACCTGTCTGGATCGGGTGACCCGACGTGATGGTGGGATCAATGCGGTCACTCGGCTTCTTGCCCGGCGTGCTCTCGATCAGGCGCGTCATGTGGATGCGCGCGTGGCTGAGGGCATCGATCCGGGACCGCTGGCCGGGGTGCCTTTCGGCATCAAGGATCTGTTTGATGTCGAGGGGGTGGTTACCACGGCAGGGTCTCGCGTGCTTGCCGATCGGCCCGTCGCCGATTGTGACGCGGCGCTCGTCAGCCGTCTGGTCGAGGCGGGTGCAATTCCGCTGGCTACCACGAACATGGACGAATTCGCCTATGGCTTTGCGACAGATAACGCCCATTACGGGCTGACCCGCAATCCGCATGATCCGTCCCGCCTCGCAGGGGGATCATCAGGTGGGTCGGCAGCGGGCGTGGCAGCAGGGTATTTTCCGCTCTCACTTGGTTCGGACACGAACGGCTCGATCCGTGTTCCGGCGTCGCTCTGCGGCGTCTGGGGATTGCGTCCCACCCAGAATCTGTTCCCGACAGAAGGGTCGTTTCCCTTCGTCGCCAGCCTCGATACGGTCGGCCCATTCGTCTCGAGTGCGGCCGATCTGCGGGTCGTGACCGAGATCCTGTCGGGGCAGGCGCTTAGGGCCGTTGAGGCAGGTTCCCTCAGGCTGGCCCGGCTTGGAGGATGGTTCGACACCGATTTGTCAGCTCCCATGGCCGCGGCACTGAACAATTTCTGCCGGGCCCTTTCCATCACGCAGGAGGTCGACCTGCCGCGCGTTGACGCGGCGCGCGCGGCAGCGTTCGTGATCAGCGCCTCGGAAGGAGGGGCGCTGCACCTCCAGACGTTGCGCAGCCAAGCGTCGCTCTATGACCCTGCCGTGCGCGATCGCCTTCTGGCCGGAGCGCTCGTTCCGGCCCCCCACGTCTTTCAGGCGCACAAGCTGCGACGCTGGTTCCGTGCGGCCATGCATGAGGCGTTTGCGCAGGCCGATATTCTCGTGGCTCCCGCCGTTGTCGGGGAGGCGCCGCCGATCGACGCGCCCATGATCATGGTGAGCGGGCGCAGCGTGCCTGCACGGGCCAATCTGGGCCTCTATACCCAGCCCCTCACCCTGGCGGGGTTTCCAGTACTTACCGTGCCCCTAGCCGTTAAGGGCCTCCCTCTGGGTCTGCAACTCGTCGCCCAGCCGGGACGCGAGGATCGTCTGGTCGCCCTTGGTGAAACCCTCGAGCGCGCGGGTCTTGCCCGTGCCAGAATCCTGGAGGATTGATGCTTTACAGCGCGCGCTCCCGCAGGGGGATGGTCACGGCCCCCCATCATCTCGCGGCTCAATCGGGCAGGGATATCCTCAAGGCCGGGGGCAACGCGGTCGAGGCGGCTGTTGCGGTCGCCGCCACGCTTTCTGTCGTCTATCCCCACATGACCGGGCTCGGTGGTGACGGGTTCTGGATCATCCGTCGCCCTGACGGGGCGATGATGGCCATCGATGCCTGTGGGCGTCTTGCCCAGTCTGCCACACCGGAACTCTATGCAGGGCTCGATGCCGTGCCCTGGCGTGGGGGACTGGCCGCCAATACGGTTGCAGGCACGGTTGCCGGGTGGAGCCGGGCTCTGGCCTATGCCGGAGGGACGATGCCGCTCACGCAGATTCTCGACGATGCCATCCATCACGCCGAGCATGGCATGGTGGTGACCGAAAGCATGGCTGGGCTCATGGCGGCGCATCTCGATGTGCTGAGCTACATGCCCAATTTCAAATCGCTGTTTCTGCCGAATGGCGATATGCCGATTGCTGGGGCGGTGCATCGTAATCCGGCTCTGGCGCGGACGCTCAGGAGGCTGGCCAATGCCGGATTGGGCGATTTCTATCATGGCAAGCTGGCGGATCTGATCGCGGCTGAACTTACCGCTTGTGGCTCACCGGTCAGTCTGGACGACCTGGCGCATCATCAGGCCGTGGCCTCCAAGCCGCTCGAGACCACGCTGCATCAAGGGCAGTTCTATAATATGCCCGCTCCCACGCAGGGGGCTGCTTCGCTGCTGATTCTGGCCTTGGCCGAGAGGCTGGGGGTAAAGGGGGCCGATACGGTTGAGGACATTCACCGTTGGGTGGAAGCGACCAAGGCAGCGTTCCTCTGGCGCGACCGTGTGATTGCCGATCCTGCTATCATGGCGACCTCCCCGCAGGAACTGCTTTCAGACGATGCCGGCCTCGATGCCATGGCGGAAGAGATCGATCTATCCCGTGCGGCGCCTTGGCCGCATCCGGTCCAGCAGGGTGACACCACGTGGTTTGGTGTAATGGACGAGCAGGGTTGGGCGGTCAGCATGATCCAGAGCCTGTATTTCGAATTCGGCTCCGGGGTGGTCCTGCCTGAAACCGGCCTGGTCTGGCAGAATCGTGGCTCCAGCTTCGATCTGGCTCCCGGGCGCCTGCGCAGCCTCGTACCGGGGCGCAAGCCGTTCCATACCCTCAATCCGGCAATGGCGACGCTGAATGACGGCAGCCTTCTGTCCTATGGCACGATGGGAGGGGAGGGCCAGCCTCAGACCCAGGCGGCCATCGTGGCCCGCAATGTGATTGCAGGGCTGAGTCTGCAGGACGCCATCACGGCGCCACGCTGGCTTCTGGGCAGGACCTGGGGGGAAACCACCACCACGCTCAAGATGGAGACACGATTCGAACCGGCGATCCTCGACGGGTTGCGCGAACTCGGTCACGACGTCGAGAGCCTGACGCCTTTCGCGACCGCAATGGGTCATGCAGGCGCCATTCGACGCTATGAAGACGGCACCATGGAGGGGGCGACCGATCCCCGGAGCGATGGCGGTGTGGCCGCCCTCTGACACGTGCGAGAGAGACATTCATGACACAGGACTACCCGCGGGATCTGCTGGGCTACGGGGAAGCCCCCCCTGATGCGAACTGGCCCAACAGCGCACGCATCGCTGTACAATTCGTGCTGAATTATGAAGAGGGCGCTGAGAACAACGTGCTCCATGGCGATGCGGGGTCAGAGGCCTTTCTCTCTGAGATGGTCGGGACGCGCTCCATTCAGGGCGCGCGCTGCATGCAGATGGAGAGCCTGTACGAGTACGGCGCGCGTGCGGGGTTCTGGCGTCTGCATCGTCTCTTTACCGGGGCGAAGATGCCGCTCACGGTATTTGGTGTGGCGATGGCACTGGCGCGCAATCCTGCCGTGGTGCGCGCTATGAAGGAGGCCGGGTGGGAAATTGCGACTCATGGCCTGCGCTGGATCGATTACCAGGACGTGCCGGAATCAGTGGAGCGCCAGCACATACGCGAGGCGATCAAGCTGCATCGTGAGGTCACGGGCGCGGCCCCGCAGGGCTGGTACCAGGGGCGCACCAGCCCCAATACCGCCCGGCTCGTCGCTCAGGAAGGATGCTTCATCTACGACGCGGATTCCTATGCCGACGATCTGCCCTACTATGATCGGCGCTATGGGAAGGGTCAGTTGATCGTGCCCTACACACTCGATGTAAATGACATGAAATGCGTGGCGCTCAACGGATTTACCGAGGGCGAGCAGTTCTTTCGCTATCTGCGTGACAGTTTCGACATGCTCTATGAGGAAGGCGGACGCATGATGTCCGTCGGTCTGCATTGCCGTCTGGCGGGTCGGCCGGCACGGGCGCTCGCGCTCAAGCGCTTCCTCGCCCATATTCAGGAGCATGAGAATGTCTGGGTGGCGACGAGGCTCGATATCGCACGCCATTGGCTGGAGGAACATCCGCTATGATTGGCGCGGAAAGCCGTGATGCCTTTGTGGCGCGCTATGGCGACATCTATGAACACACGCCCTGGATCGTGGCGGCAGCCTGGCCTCAGGCTCCCTTCGAAGACGCGCAGACGATGATCGCCGCCACGTCGCGGATCATCCATGACGCGGGAGAAGCGAGGCAGAAAGCTCTGGTGCAGGCGCATCCGGAACTGGCCAGAAAATTCGGGGTCGATCCCGATCTGGGCAAGCTCTCCGCAGCGGAGCAGGAGGGAGCCGGGCTGGATCGATTGACACAGGAAGAATTCGTCGCCTTTCGGGCGCTCAATGACGCCTATCGCGCCCGGTTCGATATGCCATTCGTGATCTGTGTGCGCCGCGCGACCAAGGATCTCATGCGTCGCGAGATCGAGCGTCGCCTCGATCAGTCGCCCGAGGTGGAACTGGCGGAGGCGCTGAGGCAGATCGATCAGATAGCCCTGCTGCGGCTGAAAGACAGGACAGGCCAATGACCACGCTTTCGACGCATATACTCGACACGGCCAGCGGCCGTCCCGCAGAGGGAATGCAGGTAACGCTGCTGCATGATGACCGCGTGCTATTCGAAGGCGTCTCCAATGCTGACGGACGCTGTCCGGATCTGAAGGAGATTGCGGTCGGGCAGGGTGCCTATGTGCTGCGATTTGCGGTTGCGGCCTATTTTCGGGCACAGGGGCAGGACCTTCCCGAGCCGCCTTTTCTGGATATCGTGCAGATCGATTTCGGCATGGGCAAGGAAGGGCATTACCACGTGCCGCTTCTGGTCTCGCCTTACGGGTATTCGACCTATCGGGGGAGCTGAGCCGCCTCCCGCATGGGGATGCGCGGAAGGTACCGATAATCCCACTCGGACTGATGGCCAGCGCCGTGCATTTACCGCCCTGCAAGACCTGTGCGCGTCGAGTCCGGCTCAGTAGGATTTCAGGAGGCGATCCAAGTAATCGAGTTCGCTTTGCGGGCGGGTACGATCGGCATCGCGTCGGCGTAGCTCGCGCTCGATTTCGCGCGCCTTCTCGCGGCTATCGGCGTCTGGAACGGTGCCGTCAGTATCGGCGCCCGAATGTCCCTTGCCCATCTTGCGTCCCAGCGGATCGCGGTCGTTCTTGTCACCGCCATCACCCTGCGTGTCGTCATCTTCTGATGATTCCTGGCTCTGACCGCCTTTCTTGCCGCCGCCCTGGGCGTGCTGTCCTGTGCCCATGGTCGGCAGGAGCGCAATCGGACCCCCACCGTGATTCTTGCCCTTTTGCGCTTCGGTCATCTGCTGACCCGTCTCGGCCAGATCCTTGAGTACCTGCCGGATGGCGGTTTCGGCTGGGCCGTCTTTTGCTGAAGCGAGAGCCTGGCGCGCCGCCTTCATGTCGCGATCGGCTTTGGTCAGCCCATCCATGGTCTTGCCCGTGAGTGCTTTGATGTCGTCATTGAGCAGGCGCGCCACCATCTGCAGGGCGCGCTGCGCGGCATGATCGCTGCGTCTCTGCTCGTGCTGGGCCGTGAGTTCTTCCGGCGTGAGGGGGGCAGGAGCGGCAGCATCGGGTGGGGGCGACGGTACGTCCATGTCGGGCGGAGGCGTCATGCCCAGGCGACGCAGTAATTCCGCCGTCGGCATGGTGCTTACATCCTCTCCCGCTGCGTTGGAGCCCGACTGGTTCTGCTCGGCTTCGCGTGCGGCGCGCTGTCCAATGCCGAGCCGGGACTGCACATGATCGAGCAGAGTGGTTTCGCGGCGCACGAGATCATGCAATGCGGCGCGCTGGGCCTGCGCGCGGGCGCGGGCCTGCAATTGCTGTGCAATCTGGGCGAGGTCCTGTGGCGTGGCGCTGCGCATGCGCTCGGCCATTTTTGACAGTTCCTCAAGACGCTTGAGGGCCTCATCGGCCTGTCCGTTGGCGGCATCGGATTGCAGGCGGCGCATCAGGCGCGAGGCCGGATCGGTTCCGCCATCCGGCGTCTCCCCGATATCGGGCATGGCCGTACCCATCTGCAGGCTGCGCTGCATGAGTGCCTGCATGCGCTGGTCCAGCGCGTCTTTCAGCCGTTTGAGCCGGTTGCTGAGTTCCTGCTGTTCCTCTTCCGTATGTCCGGCATCGCCAAGCGCGCGCATGTGGGCAATCTGATCCTGCACTGCTCTCTGGGCAGCGCGTATCTCCAGATTGGCCTGTGCCGTCTCTCGATCGCTCGTTGCGAGATCTTCCAGATACAACGCCACTGCCCAGCACAGGCCGAGCGTGTTGCCCTGCGCCTGATCGGCGTCCGGATCGTCGAGCTGGGCTGCGGCATAGAGCAGCGCAAGCATGCTGCCCTTTTCGTCCTGCGGCAGGGTTCCTGCCAGCGCCCTGAGCTCGTCTGCCGCTTCAGGAGGAGAGTCCTGACCAAGGCCAAGGCGATGACGCAGGCTGATCAGGGCGCGGGCGGTAGGGTTGTGAAAAACCCGCGCAGGCAGGGTCACGGTCTCGGCCTTGCTCGTATTTTCCTTGCCGCCACGGCTGGCAGCGTGGAGGCGTATCGTTACCTTCTCTCCGGCCCAGAGAGATTCGGTCAGATCAGTGGCGAACACGCCTTCCGGTTTGGTTGGCATGGCTTTGAGAGGGATCGGTACCGTTCGGGCCGGAAGATCCTTGCGCGATGGCAGCGTGATCTCGGCCCAGAGGCGGGCAATGCCATGGGCTTGAGACGCATGATAAGGCAGGAGGAGGGTGGTGCCATCTTCGGCTTTGTGCGGCGCGGCTTGCCACGAGATCTCGGGAGGCAGGTCAGGCTCGATTTCGAACTGCCACTCTCCCACCGTGCGGCCGCGTGACCGTATCGATACCCGACCGCTATGCATCAGATGGGTTGTGAAGCTCCAGCTTCCGGGGTCGAGCTGACGGACGGTGACATCACCCGTCTCCACACCCAGAAGATGTGGACCCGAGCGCGCGCCCGTCACGTGGATGGTCAGGGTTGCGTCCTGAGGGATGCGGGGCGGTGATGCGGCGGCAGAGAGGAAGACGGGAGCCCCCGGAGCATAGGCGGGGAGATCGATCCAGGCTTCGATCTGCGGAAGGGCCACGTCGCCATCATCGACTCCGGGCAGAAAGGCCGCTTCGAGCCGGGAGGGGGCCTTCGAGCCCGCCATGACAAGCGCGAGCGCGAGGCAGACGCCAAAACCCGCCCAGCCTGCCATGCGCCTCGGGGTCCAGGACAGGGCGGGCCATCCCGCACGCAAGGGACCGATGGCCTGGCGGAGCCGCTCCATGTGGGCCTGCCAGAATAAAGTCTCGTCGCCATCGGCGGGGAAGTCGTCCAGAGCCGCAAGCGGTCTGTGTCGCAGGTTCGATTTCTGTTCGAGGCGTCTGTCGATGGCCTGCAGCCGCGGGGGCTTCATCCGTGACAGATTGCGCGCCGCGAGTGCCAGGGCGCCGCCGCCTACACCCGCCAGCAGAAAGGCATGAAGTGTGTCTGGCAGCGATTGAGGAACGCGCACCAGGCCGCTGAGCGCATAGCCTCCAATAAGGGCGAGTGGCCACTGCACCGCAATCCACGCCGACTCGACGCGAAGCACATGCCTGGCGCGCTGACGTGCCTGGCTGACCCGCGCCTCGAGCGAGAGCGAGGCGGCCTTGGCGGGGGCGGGCTGCGCCGTGCTCACGGATTAACCGGCCGACCCGGCGCCATCCAGCCAGTCGGGAACGCCGTCGTCATTCCAGAGGGCTTCGAGGGGCTGTCTCTTGCGAATGATCTGCCATTTGCCGTTTTCGATCATCACCTGAGCCGCCAGCGGGCGACTATTATAGGTCGAGCTCATGACCGAGCCATAGGCCCCTGTATCGAGAACGGCGATCTGGTCACCCGGGCGCAGTGCGGGAAGGAGACGATCCTTGGCGAGAACGTCGCTCGATTCACATACAGGTCCGACGACGGTCTGGGGGGCGGTTTCCGCATAGGCCAGATCTGGGGCGAGGGGGATGATGCCGTGCCAGGCACCGTAAAGGCTGGGGCGGGCCAGGTCGTTCATGGCGGCGTCGACGATGACGAAATCTGACACGCCTTCGCGTTGCGCCTTGAGGTCGATGATCGAGGCGAGGAGAAGGCCTGCCGGTGCCGCGATCCAGCGACCTGGCTCAATGGCGAGTTTGAGATCGAGCGCGCCCAGGGTCTCGACGATGGCGCCCGCCAGAGCCGCAGGCGGGGGCGCCAGCTCGTCACGATAGCGTACCCCCAGCCCCCCCCCGCAATCGACCACGGCAACAGGCAGACCTTCGGCGCGCAGCCCGACCACGAGCTCGGCGATACGCGCATAGGCTGCCTTGAACGGTGTGGGGCTCAGGATCTGGCTGCCGATATGAGTCGCGAGCCCTCTGATCTCGATTCCTGGCAGGGTGCTGGCTTCGCGATACAGGAGGGGCGCGTCGTCCCAGTCGATTCCGAATTTGTCTCCCAGTCGGCCCGTGCTGATCTTGTCATGGGTTTGCGCATCGATATGCGGATTGACGCGCAGCGCAACGCGGGCGGTCAGGGTCGAGGCGCGAGCAAGCCTAGACAGGCGCCGTAACTCCTCGACACTCTCCACATTGATCTGGCCGATTTCCTCCTGAAGCGCGAGCATCAGTTCGGCATCGGTCTTGCCCACGCCCGAGAATACGATATGCGCCGGATCGATCCCAGCCTGAAGCGCACGGCGCAATTCGCCTCCGCTCACCACATCGGCGCCGCAGCCTTCCTGACGCAACACGGTCAAGGTCGCCTGATGATCATTGGCTTTCATCGCGTAGTGCAATGCGATGTCGACGCCACGCTCCGTGAAGGCCTTGCGCAGGTTACGCGTGCGGCGACGCAGCGTCCCGGCACCCGTTACCCAGCATGGCGTCCCGACCGCGCTGGCGATGGTCTGAAGGGGTACGCCCTCGAAAAGCAGTCCGTCCTGCCCGTCCATGTGAAGAGAGGGGCGAGACGCGAGAAGGTTCATGATATCAGGGTCGTGGCGTGTCATGCTGGACAGACTACAAGGGCAATCTGCAGCTTCCAAGCTGGGATTGCGAAGCGAGGAGGGATATTTGATGACCGGGGATCTGATCGAGGCGGCCCTCGCTGCCAGGCTGCGCGCCTATGCGCCCTATTCGCGGTTTCAGGTAGGGGCGGCACTCCTCTGCGAGGGGGTGATCCATGCAGGTTGCAACGTCGAGAACGCCGCCTATCCACAGGGCAACTGCGCCGAGGCGAGCGCCATTGCCGCGATGGTAATGGCGGGTGGGCGCCGCATCGAGGAGATCGTGATCGTGGGATCGGGTGAGGCCCCGTGCACGCCATGTGGCGGGTGCCGTCAGCGCCTGAGGGAGTTTGGCGCGCCGGAATTGCCCGTCAGGATTATCAATACGGAGGGGAAGCTGGTTCTGGACACAACTCTCGAGGCACTTTTGCCCTGGTCATTCGGGCCGGACCATCTTTCGGCGGGAAACACCGGCGAAGAACCTGGCGCATGATAACGGGATCAGAGTTTTCGCCTGCTGCCCCGTCGCGCCGTCTTCGGCGTCTGATGCGGATCGGCATGATGCTCGCTCTGGGTACCCCCTTGCCCTACGAGTGTGTCTCGGCACGCCCCTCGGCTGCCGCATTGCCCGGTGTGGGGCAGGGCGCGCGCCACGCGATCGATGTTGGCCATATGCCGTGGCGTATACTGGGGCGGGTGCAGACTGAACTGGGCGCACGATGCACAGGCTTCATGGTCGCACCCTCTGTGATCATGACGGCAGCACATTGCCTGTGGCGGGATGAAGCCGCCAATTTCGTTCAGCCTTCGAGCGTGCATTTCATGCTTGGCTACGACACGGGTTCTTGGCGCGCGACGGCCCGGGCGGTCCGGTTCATCATCGCACCCGCTTACGATCCGTTCCATCCCCTGCGAACGAGCCAGGCCGACCATGCTACGCTGATCCTGGATCATCCACTGGTAGCGTCGGGTGAGATCCTTCCCATGGTGACGCCTGCGCCTGGCATGAACGCGATGTTGGCGGGGTACCAGCAGGACAGGAAAGAGTTGGCCATTGGCGATACGCAGTGCCACGTGGTGAAGGTGCGCGGGCAGCTGATCGATCATGATTGTGCCGCAACGCGTGGCGCAAGTGGCGCTCCGTTGTTGGTGCAGAAGGATGGGCGCTGGGGAGTGGCGGGTATCGATGTGCTTGCCCATGACGGCCAGGGCGGCACCGCGGTCGGTTTCGCCAGCGAACAGAATCCTGACGAAACTGTTAGATAGAAGTAACAAGGTCCTGAACGAACTGTAAGGCATTGGCGCCGTTGATGTAGCTCAATGCTCTTTCGGGAGAGACGGGGACCATGTGCGCAGATTTATCGTTCGGTACCGCTCGCTCTGGCGAGCATCATGCAGCGCCAACCGTTCTCGTTGTTGAAGATCAGGTTCTGCTGCGTCTTTACGTATCCGATATGATCGAACAGGCCGGCTACACGGTCATTTCTGCCGAGGACGCCGATGAGGCGCTCAGCATGATCAGCCTCAATCCGCAGATCCAGATTGTCTTCTCCGATTTCGAGATGCCGAGTGCGATGACCGGCTTGGAACTGGGTCATCATCTCTCACGCACGCGGCCCGATATGGGCTTTGTACTGACGTCAGGGCGGCAAATGCCCGGGAGTACCTTGCTCCCGCCCCGCAGCCTTTTCGTCGCCAAACCCTTTCTCGAAAGTGATGTCTGCGCCGCCTTGGCGCATTGCATTCACTGACCTCATCAATACTCTCCCCTAACGATCCCCAATAAAAACAAGAAGATGGGATTGCACCATGGATACGACCGATCAGGGTCGCGGACCCAACGGGCGTATCCCGTTAGGGTCTGTGCCTCGCTCTCTCCGGCCGAGGCCAGCCGTGTTGATCACTGGCGGAAGCCACGGCGTTGGCCGAGCTGTTACCCTCCGTTTTGCCCAGGCGGGCCACCCTGTGATCCTGACCTACAGGGGGGATCCGGTCCAGGCGCAGGCACTCGCCTGCGGAATCGCGCAACGGCAGGGACGCGCTCTGGCGCTTCCTCTTGATATACGCGACCATACCGAGATCGCTGCCGTGTTCCAGAAAAGCGCCGTCGTCTTCGGCCCTATCGGTGTGGTGGTCAACACGACTGGCATCTCCTGCATAGCCGTCCCGCTCACAGCAGTCGAACCACAGGAAATCGAGACGGTCATCGACACGAATATCCTAGGCACGGTGCTCGTCAGCGCTCAGGCGGTGCGTCACATGGCGCTTTCAGCCGGGGGCAACGGGGGTGTGATCATCAATATCTCGGCTGTTCCCGTGCGATCGAAAGGGATGTCCCTTCATGTGCCCCAGGCAACTTCGGTCGGCGCTGTCGAGGCTCTCACGAGGTCCCTGTCCGACGAGGTCGCACCGGATGGCATACGGGTCGTGGCGGTAGCCCCGGCACTGGAAGGGCACAGGGAATGCGTGGGCCCTACCGCGAACAGATCATGCGGGGCCGGAGTTATCACAGCGGAGGATATCGCAGATGCGGTGTTCTTCCTGGCCTCTGATCAGGCGCGCGCCATCACGGGTACGATACTGACAGTGTCAGGCTGATTGGTTTGTCGGCGAAGGAATGAATGGCGCACCCGAAAGGACTCGAACCTCTAACCCCCAGATTCGTAGTCTGGTGCTCTATCCAATTGAGCTACGGGTGCGTGGTGATCACTTGAGCGATCACGATATATACTGGCGCACCCGAAAGGACTCGAACCTCTAACCCCCAGATTCGTAGTCTGGTGCTCTATCCAATTGAGCTACGGGTGCGTCGTGGGGCGGGTTCTACTGCGAGTTTCCCGACCCTGCAAGAGGGAAAAAGAATTTTTTTCAATCAATGATTTGGACGTGTCATGACGATATGGGCGCGGCAGGTGGGAGCCCCGTAAATGCCGCCAATGGCATTCCCGACCGGATAGCCGTTGAACACGATGCTATAGGTTTTACCCTGTGCGTCCTTTAGGTCGAGCTGGGCATGATAATGGTGTGGGTCCGTGCCCCGCACGCCCTTGAGCACCAGCGCGTTATCTCCCGGTGTGAAGCTGATGACTCTGGTGCCGATCTGAAGGGTCGAATCAGTGGTCGTCGGACAACTTCCCTCATCGGCCACAAGCGCTCCGGTCCAGAGCCCGATGGGATCCTTGCTTGGAGGGGCAGGCGGGGAGCAAGCGGTCAGGCTGGCGCTGAGCCCCAGGAGAGCCAGGCATGCTGTCCTTATGCCGGAGCCACACCGCATATTTGCTTCAGAAGCCAGGCGAACCCTCGCGGAGGCGGTGAGGAGGGGGAGGAAGGGCATGATTCTCTCGTCCGGGTGAAGAAATGGTGACATTTAGCGGGGGGCAAATGCGTGCTTTGGGATGACGATGCCCTGCGAACATCCTATACGATGCCCACAGAACTTGCCCATGCACGACGTGTTGAAAGAGCGCCATGACTGAAACCGCCCCGCAGAACGCCGATAACCTCGACCTTCAGCTTCACGAGGATCGTATCCTGATCCTCGATTTCGGCAGTCAGGTCACGCAGCTCATTGCGCGTCGGGTGCGCGAGAGCGGCGTCTATTGCGAAATCTGGCCATTCACCGCAACGGAAGAGAAGATCCGTGGTTTCCATCCGCGCGGTATCATCCTTTCCGGTAGCCCGGCCAGCGTGCATGACGACAATGCGCCGCAGATCCCTGAGATCGTCTTTGATCTCAACGTACCCGTGCTTGGCATCTGCTATGGCCAGCAGGCCATGTGTGCGCGTCTTGGTGGCAAGGTCGAAACCCATGAGCATCGCGAGTTCGGCCGCGCCCATATCGAAATCGCCGAAGATTGCGCATTGTTCCGTGGGGCCTGGTCGCGCGGGCATCGCGAGCAGGTCTGGATGAGCCATGGCGATCGCGTTACGGCACTTCCCCCCGGCTTCCGCGCCGTGGCCTGGTCGGAAGGCGCGCCGTTTGCGATCATCGCCGATGAAGGGCGTCGTCTCTATGGGGTGCAGTTCCACCCTGAGGTCGTGCATACACCGCATGGCGCAGCCCTGATCAAGAACTTCACCCATGATGTGGCCGGGTGCAAAGGCACATGGACCATGGCCGGGTTCCGCGACCTCGAGATTGCCCGCATTCGCGAGCAGGTCGGGTCGGGCCGCGTGATCTGTGGTCTCTCGGGCGGTGTGGATTCTTCTGTTGCGGCCAAACTGATTCATGATGCCATTGGCGATCAGCTCACCTGCATCTTCGTCGATCCGGGTATTCTGCGGGCGGGCGAAGCTGATGAAGTCGTCAAAACCTTCCGTGGCCGCTTCAATATCAGCCTCGTCCATCGCGATGCGTCGGATCTGTTCCTGAATGCTCTTGCTGGGGTGACGGACCCGGAGGTGAAGCGCAAGACCATCGGGCGCCTGTTCATCGAAGTGTTCGAGGAAGAAGCGACGAAGCTGGGTGGGGCGCAATTCCTTGCCCAGGGCACACTTTATCCGGATGTGATCGAGTCTGTCAGCTTCACCGGCGGGCCTTCTGTCACCATCAAGTCGCACCACAATGTCGGTGGTTTGCCCGACCGTATGAACATGGAATTGGTCGAGCCGCTGCGCGAATTGTTCAAGGACGAGGTGCGTGCGCTCGGTCGTGAGCTTGGAATTCCCGAGGCCATTGTCGGGCGTCATCCTTTCCCCGGACCGGGGCTGGCCATTCGTATTCCGGGTGCGATTGACAGGGAGAAGCTCGATCTGCTGCGCAAGGTAGATTCGATCTATCTTGAAGAGATCCGCAATGCCGGGCTCTACGATGCCATCTGGCAGGCTTTTGCCGTATTGCTGCCGGTTCGCACCGTCGGCGTGATGGGCGATGGCCGCACCTATGACCAGGCCTGCGCGCTGCGCGCCGTCACCAGCACGGATGGCATGACGGCTGAGGTCTACCCCTTCGATTTCGGTTTCCTGAACCGCGTGGCGGGACGCATCGTCAACGAGGTGCGCGGCATCAACCGCGTGACCTACGACATCACGTCCAAGCCGCCGGGTACGATCGAGTGGGAATGATTCTCCCGGTTTCGAACACCTGATTAGAGGGCCTTGTTGGCGTGGGCGGGGTTGACGACCCACGCCGTTCGGGAGTTCTGCCCTCCCGACACGTCAAGACATGGCCTGGCAGGCTCGGCCCACAGAGAGCCAAGATTGGCACGACCCTGTGATGTGCTCCCGGTATCGATACAGTCGCGCCGACAGGACGTGGCTTGACCACGTCGCGAAGACCGGAATCACCGGCGAGGCATTTTCAAACGAAGGCAGATTTCCCTTTTCCGGGCGGGTATCCGCCTTGTCAGGTCCGATCCCACTCCTTGCACCAATGAACGGCGGTCGTGCCGCCATCGATCAGGAAATCACTCCCGGTGATGAAGCGTCCATCGGGGCTCATGATGAGCGCCGCGAGCGTGGCAATTTCGTCGGGTGTGCCTGCGCGCCCGGAAAGTGAGCTCTCGATCATGCTGCGATAGCTGGCGCCTCTCGGGCCACGCAATTCGTCATTTGCCAATGGTGTGATGACGATGCCCGGACTGATGGCATTGACCCGTGCGCCGCGCTTGCCCCAGTCCATGGCCTGAGCCCGTACCCGCAAGCCATTGGCGCGCTTGGAGAGTTGATAGGCATGCAGCGTGTCGCGTACAGCGTCTGGCTGCAGAAAGGGCAGATCCAGCAATGCATCCACGGGCGTCACGGCCAGTTCGCGGTCCTGCTCAGGGGTGAGCGCGCCCATTCGGTGGCCGGATTGTGACGAAATGACGAGGGCGGCGCCATCGCCTGCCATCACCTTGCCAAAGCATTCGAGAACGAGCGCCGTCCCGTAGAGATCGATTTTGAGAATCGTCTCGACGGAGGCCTGGGAAGGCGAGACACCGGCAGCCTGTATGAGACCGGTGATCGGCCCCAGCGCTTGGGCCTCCTTTGCCAGCGCCTCGACCGAGCGGCGAGACGCGATATCCACGTTGGTGGTACGCACATCGTAGCCCGCATCTGCGAGGGTTTTCGCTGCGGCTTCGGCATTGCCAGGCGTCACATCGGCAATGAGCAGGATCTTGCCAGCGCTTATGCGCCGCGCAACGGCCTGACCGATCGAGCCAGCACCGATGAGAACGATGACATCAGACATTGAGGTTTCTCCTTTCTTCGTTGACACAGTGTGTTGTTGAGACCTCCCGGGTCGAATGGATTGGAGACCGGGGAGGGTGTTCTGGCGAACTCAGGCATCGTCTTTGAGAGGCTGGCTTTGGCGGTCAGGGAATAAGGTCGGCCCGCCCGGGAAGAAGGTGGCGACATACGGTCCTGTCATGGGTTCACTTTCGGGCATGACAGGCTGCACCACCCCTTGCCGTCAACGGGGATTGCGCTCCCAGATCCATGGGCTCGGAGTAATGCATGAGTCACGCGCAGCAAGGAAGGGTGGGCCCTCCCAGCTCCGGTGAAGTGCCTCGATAGGGAGCCATTGCGCGTGTGAGGCGGCGTGACGCATTGCCAGTCCCGCTCGATAACCGCTGATAGGATGAACCGGTTTTGGCACGCGGTCCGGCGCGCATGGGGACGGACTAACTCGGCGCGGGGAGCCGCCCGGCACGCATGGCTGCGATTACGCCGCCATCAATAAGAAGATCGCTCCCCGTGATAAATCCGGCATCCGGTCCAAGCAGGAAGCTTGCGGCGATCGCAATTTCATCCGGGGGCGCCATGCGTTTGGCTGGTGACGCTTCAACCATGGCGCGATAGACAGGACCGATCTCGGAGGCGAGTTCATGCGCTGCGAGTGGTGTGACGACGATGCCGGGGCTGATGGCGTTGACGCGCGCAGCTTTCTCACCCCAACGGACCGCCTCGGCCTGGACTCGCAGATAATTCGCGCGCTTGGCGACCATATAGGCGATCATGCTATTTGGGATCGCCTCTGGTTGAAGGAACGGCAAGGCGAGCAATTCATCCGCTGGTGTCGAGGCGAGTTGCTTTTCCTGGTCTTCAGGCAATGGGCGTATCATGTGACCTGCCATGCTCGATATGATCAGCCCCGCGCCCCCTGGTGCGATCACGGCGCCGAACGCCTCGAAAACGAGCGCCGATCCGTAGAGATCGACCTCGAGCACAGTCTGCGCCGGGGCCATATTGGGCGATAGCCCCGCCGTGTTGATGACCTGCATGACCCGGCCGAGCTCCTGTGCTCTGCGAGCCAGCGCCTGCACTGAAGCGCGAGATGTCACGTCCACGTCTTGTGTGACGACATCATAGCTCGCCTCACGAAGGCGCATCGCGGCAGCCTCGAGCGTTTGCACGTTTCTGTCGGCGAGCAGAAGCGTCTTGCCGACACCCTGGCGCCGGGCGATGGCTTCACCGATACCGCCTGCGCCGATGATCACGACTAGGTCTCTCGTCATACTCAATCTCCGCTCTCTGCACCTCTCGCGGGGGGTGAATTCGCCACGGAGGTCATTCGGGAAGACAGATATAGCCGCAGGTGATTTTATAAATTAGACGCTGTATTCTGCATGGGCTTATCATCAGGGTTAATCAATGAGACGTGAAGAGCTGAGCGATCTGGTGGTGTTCCTTGCTGTTGCCGAGGCACGCAGCTTCACGCGGGCAGCGGCCCTTCTGGGCGCATCCCAGTCCGCAATCAGCCAGATCGTCCGTCGGCTCGAAGCCGGGATGGGTGTCAAGCTGCTGACCCGCAATACGCGCAATGTCGCGCCGACCGAAGCGGGAGAGCAATTGCTGGCAACGCTGCGTCCCGCTCTCAACGACATCGACGCCCAGCTCTCGCGCCTGAGTGCGCTGAGGGAGAAACCTTCCGGCACAGTGCGCGTCACCTCCAGCCGTCATGCAGCAGAGACCATACTTTGGCCCACTGTGGGGCGTTTGCTTGAAGCCTATCCCGAACTGGTGATCGAGATCTCCATCGACAGCCAGTTGACCGATATAATCACTGATCGTTTCGACGCAGGCATCAGGCTCGGCGAGCAGGTCGCAAAGGACATGATCGCCGTGCCGATCAGCCCGGAACTGCGCATGGCTGTCGTCGGCTCACCCGATTATCTGGCTGCCCGAGGCGTCCCCGCGACCCCCCATGATCTTACGGGACATGCCTGTATCAATATCCGTATGCAGACACGTGGCGGCCTTTATGCATGGGAGTTCGGCCGCGACGGGCGCGATCTCAAGGTGCGTGTTGAAGGGCCGCTCATCCTCAATGACGTGCCGATGATCCTGCATGCTGCGACACAGGGCGTGGGCCTTGCCTGCGTTCTGGAAGATCAGGCCCTGGCCCTTCTGGCATCGGGGCGGCTCGTACGGGTTCTGCAAGACTGGTGCCCCCCGTTTTCGGGCTATCATCTCTATTATCCCGATCGCCGGGAGCTACCCCCTGCTTTCAGGATTCTGGTCGATGCGTTGAGGTACCGGAAGCCGTGATAGGGGGCGGTGCCTTGGCGTGCTTGCGCGGAGTCGAGGGCGGTGCAGTTGCCGTGCTGCGCTCAATGCGGATGATGATCGATTGGTTGGCGCAGTTACCGTGACCCGCAGTCCGGCCCGGCATGGGCAGGGTCGAGCTCATCGGGAAAGTTGGGAAAGGAGACGCTCATGGAAAATCAGCCGGTATTATACGGAATCACCACCTGCGACACGGTGCGCAAGGCACGGCGTTGGCTTGAGGGAGAGGGGATTGCCTATCGCTATCACGACCTGCGGAAGGACGGATTAAGTGCGGATGATCTTGCCGTCTGGATGCGTTCTGTCGGATGGGAGGCGCTGCTCAATCGGGCCGGGACGACCTTCCGCAAGCTGCCCGATGCCGAGAAGCAGATCGCCAATGAAGCACAGGCCTTGGCTGTGATGCTGGCCCATCCCACCGTGATCAAACGGCCGGTTCTGGTGCAGGGAGAGAGGGTGACGCTCGGCTTCAAGCTCCCTGTCTACGAGGCCCTCTTCGCGCAAGGCTAAATGCAACACGAACGCGGGTGTAAAAAGGGTCAGCCTTCGAGTTCGCTGTCCCAATACAGATAATCCCGCCAGCTTTCATGCAGGTAGTTCGGCGGGAAACTGCGTCCGTTCTCCTGCAGGCGTCGCGTCGAGGGCTGGACCGGGCGAATACGGGGATGCATGCCGATTTCGGAAGGCAGTTTGGAGCCCTTGATGAGATTGCAGGGGCTGCAGGCTGTCACGACATTCTCCCAAGTGGTGCGCCCCCCCTTGGCGCGTGGGATAACGTGATCGAAGGTCAGCTCATGCGTCGGCAATCGATCATGGCAATACTGGCATGAAAAATTATCGCGCAGGAAGACGTTGAACCTTGTGAAGGCAGGACGTCGTGCCGTCGGGATGTATTCCTTCAGCGCAATGACGCTCGGCACGCGCATCACGCAGCTGGGCGAATGCACCTCGATATCGTCATATTCGCTCAAGACCGAGACGCGGTCGAGAAAAACGGCCTTGACGCTTTCCTGCCAGGACCATAGCGACAGCGGGAAGTATGAAAGCGGACGAAAATCCGCGTTCAGCACAAGGGCGGGGAAATGCTGGGCGCTGGCAAGCATCGATCGCATCCTCTTTTACAGGGCGGCACGATCGGATTATCTCAAGCGCGACGGGAAACCAGCGCCTATAGATACGCGCCGTCTGTCTGATAGCGCTGACTATTTCAGCTTTCCGTGAACAGGGCAAGCGAAGGTTTGATGACAGGATTTCGCACACGTTTCGCCCCGAGCCCGACGGGATATCTGCATTTGGGGCACGTGGCTTCTGCCAGCTACGCGCGCGCCATGGCGGGCCCTGAAGGATCGTTCCTGATTCGTATTGAGGATATCGACCCGCAGCGCTGCCTGCCGCGTTTCGAGCAGGCCTTGCGCGAAGACCTCGACTGGCTCGGGTTTGCGAGCGCGCTTCCCGTGCGACGTCAGTCTGATGATCTGGAGACCTATCGGTCCGAACTTGCGCGGTTGCACACCATGGGGCTCGTCTACCGCTGTGCCTGTTCGCGCGCGCAGGTGCAGGCGGGCACGAAGGGGCGGGCTCCCGACGGGAGCGCGGTTTATGGTGGGAGTTGCCGCACGGCGCGTATAGGGGCTGATACGCCCCATGTTTGGCGGCTCAATATGCAGCGGGCACTCGCTGCCATCGGGCACGCACCGGGCTGGGAGGAATGGTCGCCTCATGGCAGGCGTGCTGTTTCCAGCCGGGCTGCCGAATTTGGCGATGTGGTTCTGGGTCGCCGCGACAACGGCGTATCCTACCATCTCTGCGTCACGGTGGACGATGCACGCCAGAAAATCACCCTCGTGACACGCGGGGCGGACCTGTTCGAGGCGAGTTCGGTCCATCGTGTGTTGCAGACGCTGCTGGGATATGAGGCGCCGCTCTATGCCCATCATGGCTTGATTTGCGATGAGTCGGGCCAGAAGCTCTCGAAGCGCGATGGGGCGGAGAGCCTGCGTGCCCTGCGCGACAAAGGGTATGACGCACGCCAGATCATGGTTCTGGCGCGCGCCTCCTTGTCAGATGCGCCCGTTATTCCGGTGGGTAGGAATGTGGATAGGTGATCTTGCTGGCTGGGCCAGGGGCATGGGGGGCGCCCTTCTTGCCGCAGGCTGTCAGCATGACGCACGCGATAAGGCTCAGTGAAAGCAATTGCGCTGTGATTTTCACGCGTTTTTCTCCTCGAGGCGTGCGAGCCAGAGTTGTGCAGCCTTGGTGACGTTGGCAGGCGCCGTGCCGCCTTCGCTGGTGCGGGATGCGAGCGAGGATTCGACGGTCAGGACGTCGAAGATCGTGGCATCGATCTGCGGCTCGACGCCCTGCATCTCCTCAAGCGTCAGATCGGCGAGATCGCAGTTCTTCGCTTCCGCCATGCCGACCAGACGCCCGGTGACGTGATGCGCCGTGCGGAAGGGCAGGCGCGGCACACGCACCAACCAGTCGGCCAGATCGGTCGCGGTCGCAAATCCTGCCCCGGCCAGAGCGCGCATCTTGTCGGTATTGGCCGTCATGTCCCGGATCATCCCGTCCATGGCCGCGAGGGACAAGGTTGCGGCTTCGGTCGCGTCGAATACCGGTTCCTTGTCTTCCTGGGTGTCCTTGGCATAGGCCAGAGGCAGGCCTTTCATGACCATGAGCAGCCCCATGAAATCACCGGTAATGCGCCCGACCTTCGCGCGCACAAGTTCGGCAGCATCGGGATTCTTCTTCTGCGGCATGATGGAGGAACCGGTCGTGAAGCCATCGGAAAGCCGCACGAAGCTGAACGGTGCGGAGCACCACAGAACGAGCTCTTCGGACAGGCGCGACAGGTGCATGCCGAGCAGGGAAAGCGCAGAAAGATATTCGAGCGCGAAGTCGCGATCGGAAACCGCGTCGAGAGAATTGGCCGTCGGGCGGTCGAAACCAAGGGCGTTCGCCGTGAAGCGGCGGTCGATTGGAAAGGATGTGCCGGCCAGCGCGGCCGAGCCGAGCGGGCACTCATTGAGCCGCGCGCGGGCATCGCGCAGACGGTCGCGATCGCGTGACAGCATCTCGACATAGGCCAGAAGATGGTGCCCGAAGGTCACTGGCTGGGCCACCTGCAAATGGGTAAAACCCGGCATGGCATCTGAGGCGTGTTCGAGCGCGCGCGTAGCGAGGGAACGCATGAGGGCGGTGATTTGCCCGCTGATCCCGTCAATGGCGTCGCGCACCCAGAGGCGGAAATCGGTCGCAACCTGGTCATTGCGCGAGCGCGCCGTGTGCAGGCGCTTGCCTGCCTCCCCGATGCGTTCCGACAGACGTGCCTCGATATTCATGTGAATATCTTCGAGGTCCTGCGAGAAGGTGAAGGCGCCGGCCTCGATGTCGCGCGCGATGCCATGCAGACCGTCGCGGATTTCCTTCTCTTCCGACATGGTCAGCAAACCGACGCGTGCGAGCATGGCCGCATGGGCCAGAGAACCACGGATGTCCTGACGCCACAGCTTTTGGTCGAAATCGATCGAGGCATTGATATCCGCCATGATGGCCGCAGGTCCGGCCGCAAAGCGCCCGCCCCATTGCGGGTTCGCCAGACGGGCCTCGCCGTGAGTATTCGTCTCACCACTGGCGGAGGGGAGCTGGGGCGCGGTCGGTCGATCTGTCTCGGTCACGGGGTTGTCCATGGCGTAGGGATTATGGTCAAGAAGGGGTAACCTAGTCAGTCAGCATGGTGCGCGCAATTCATGAGCGGGTTTCCTCCTCTTCTCGGCCCAGACGATCCTGCTCCCTTCAGGATCACGAAGGCGACATCGGACTCGCCTTTCCTTCTCGTCAGCGACCACGCCGGGCGCGCCGTCCCGCAAAGCCTGGGACGGCTCGGTGTTGCCGAGAGCGATTGGGGGCGCCATATCGCCTGGGATATCGGCATCCATGGCGTGGGGGTAGCGCTTCAGGCCCTGCTGGGCGCTGATCTGGTCGAGCAGGTCTATTCCCGCCTCGTCATCGACAGCAACCGGGCGCCGGGCCACCCGACCTCGATTCCGGCCATCTCCGATCACACACCGATCGACGGGAATGCCAATCTCTCGGTGGCGTGTCGTGCGCGCCGCGAGAGCGAGATCCTGCATCCTTATCACGACCAGATCGCGGCCCTGCTGGCCGCCAGAACCCGGCCCACTGCGCTGATTGCCCTGCACAGCTTTACCCCACGCATGAACGGGGCGGAACGGCCCTGGCATGTCGGGATTCTGCATCATCGCGACACGCGCTCAGCCGGAATCATGCTCGATCTGCTGCGCGGCGAGGGCGATCTCTGCGTCGGGGATAATGAGCCCTATGTGCTGACCGCCACATCGGATTATACCGTGCCCTATCATGCGGAACGGGGCGGACTGCCCTATCTGGAAATCGAGATCCGTCAGGATCTGATCGAGAACGAGGCAGGGCAGAACTCTTGGGCACAGAGACTGGCGCGGCTATTGCCGCTTTACTGGAACGCCATCTCAACGGCGAAATGAGCCTCGATCAGGCCAGGGCCGCGCTCGACGCTTTGTTCACGAAGGATCTGTACCCGCAGGGGCGGCCCGTCCTCGCCGCCGTGACGGGTTGGCCGCTCACCTATACGCGCTCGCCGATCCTGCATAATGGCTGGTGCGCGCAATACGGGATCAACGGGTTCTATCTGCGCCTGCCTCTCAAGCCCGAGGATTTCGAGCGCGGTGTGCGAGCGCTTCAGGCGCTTGGGTTTGCAGGGCTCAATGTCACCATTCCGCACAAGGAAGCCGCCTATGCGCTGGTGGATCGCCACACCCATGACGCGCGGCGCGCCGGGGCGGTGAACACGCTTGTGTTCGAAGAGGACGGGGCGATCGAGGGCGGCTGTACGGACGGTATCGGCTATCTCGATTCCCTCCGTGAAGCGGGGGTGACCTTGCCACGTCGCGCGCTGGTTCTGGGGGCAGGCGGGGCCGCCCGTGCCGTATGCGCCGCCCTGCTCGATGCAGGTTGTCGCGTGACGCTCGCCAACCGTACGAAAGCGCGCGCCGAGGCTTTGAGTGCCGCGCTGGGCGGTGGCCATGTGATCGACTGGAAGGACTGGCCCGAGCATCTGGCAGAGGCCGAGCTGCTGACGAACACCACATCGCTCGGCATGACGGGGCAGAATGTCTTTGACTGGGCGGGGAGCCTGACGAAGGCTGCGGGATCGTTGGTTGTGTCCGATATCGTCTATGTCCCGCTCGAAACACCGCTCCTCGCCGCGGCGCAGGCACGCGGTCTCGCGACGGTGGACGGACTCGGCATGCTTATCCATCAGGCCCGTCCCGGTTTCGAGGCCTGGTTTGGGCGTCGGCCCGAGGTCACGCCGGGCCTGCGTGCGCGTCTGATCGAGACTCTGGACTGATCATGCGTGTTCTGGGGCTTACCGGAGGTATGGGGGCGGGCAAGACCACGGTAGCGCGTTTCCTGCGCCGCGCTGGCTGGTCGGTCTTTGATGCCGATGCGGCGGTCCATGTCCTGCAGGCGCGTGGCGGTGAGGCGGTTCCAGCGATCGCGCGCCGCTGGCCCGACTGCGTGCGGAACGGAGCTGTGGATCGGAGTGCCCTTCGTCAGGCCGTCATCGGCCAGCCTGCCGAGATTGTGACGCTGGAGGCGATCATCCATCCTCTGGTGCGCCGGGCACGCCGCGTTTTTCTGGGGCAGATGCGTCGCCGCAGCGTGGCCATCTGCGTGCTCGATATTCCGCTCCTCTTCGAGACAGGGGCGGATCGCGACTGCGATGCGGTTATCGTGGTCACGGCCCCGCTCGATATCAGGCTGCGCCGGATCATGAAGCGGCGCTCTCTGACTGAGCCACAGGCCCGCGCCCTGCTCGCGCGCCAGATGAGCGATAGCGAGCGTAACAGGCGCGCCGATATCCTGTTGCGCAATGGCCTCTCTCGCGGCCATACCGCGCGGCAGATGAAACGCCTGATTGCCAGAATGGAGAACCCGGCATGAAACGCTCGATCCTGTTCGATACGGAAACGACGGGGCTCGATCCGGCGACGGGGGACCGTGTAATCGAGATTGCAGCGCTCGAGTTGATCGACGATTTGCCGACGGGCGAGACTTTTCACGTGCTGATCAACCCGGAGCGCGATGTCCCCCCCGAGGCGAGCCGCGTGCATGGTTTTACGCTCGATGATCTGCTCGACAAGCCGAAATTCGCCGAGATCGCCGACGCATTCCTGGCCTTCATCGGTCAGGACGAAATGATCGCCCATAACGCGCCCTTCGATTTCGGCTTCATCAACGCTGAGCTGAAAGCGTGCGGCAAGCCGATCCTTGAGCGTTCGCGCATGGTCGACACGCTCGAAATGGCCAAGAAGCGCTATCCGGGACTGCCCAATTCGCTCGATGCCCTGTGCCGTCGCCACGATATCGATCTTTCGGCGCGTACCACCCATAACGCGCTGCTCGACTGTAAATTATTGTCCGAAGTCTATCTCGAACTCATGGGCGGCCGTCAGCGCGGGCTGGGCCTCGCCGTATCAGGCAGCGGAGGGGGTGTCGCCACCTACCGCGCCAATCCCGACCGTGTGCCCCGGCCGATGGCCCCCCCCGATGACGAGACCCGCGCAGCGCATGAGGCGTTCGTATCCGGGCTCAAGGAGCCGATCTGGCTGCAATGAAGCGTATCCTGTTCATCACCGCTAACCGTCTGGGCGATGCGGTCATCTCTTCGGGTGTGCTGGCGGAACTCATGCGCCGTCACCCCAGGGCGCGCATCACCGTGGCATGCGGACCCGTAGCGGCCTCCTATTTCGAGCCATGTCCCGCAGTCGAGCGGGTGATCGTGGTCGACAAGAAGCCGTTCGATCTGCATTGGGCGGGGCTCTGGTGGACATGTGCGCGGCGTTTCTGGGATCTGGTCATCGATCTGCGCGGATCGGGGGTGTCGTTTTTCCTCCCGGCATTACGCCGACGCATCCTCCGCGGCGGTCGCCGGCCGGGCGCGCGTATCGGGCATCTGGCCGAGGCCTTTCCCGATCCAGTCACGTTGATGCCTGAGGTCTGGTGCCGCCCCGAACAGGAAACCCTCGCGGCGGAAATCCTGCCCGCATCCCGGACCTATGCGGCCCTCGCACCCACAGCCAACTGGGAGGGCAAGATCTGGCCATCTGCCCATTTCGTCGAGATAGGGCGCAGGATGCAGGCGAGAGGCCTCGTGCCGGTGGTCTTTTACGGCCCCGGAGAAGCCGAAAAAGCACTTGCTTTGCCTGTTATTGAGGCGCTGGGACACGAAAACGGGGTGGTGCTCGATATGGGCGGCCAGACCAGCCTCGGTCTGGTTGCGGCGTTGCTGAAGCGCTGCGCGGTGTTTGTGGGCAATGATTCCGGGTTGATGCATCTTTCCGCTGCCGCCGGTGTGCCCACTCTTGGCCTGTTCGGCCCGAGCCGCGCTTCCGAATATGCACCGACCGGGAAGGCGGCCCATTTCGTGGCTGCGCCCGGCCCCGAGGGGGAGGCACCCATTGCGGGGCTCCCGGTCGAGACCGTCTGGCACGAGGCTTGTAAGCTGATGCTGGATGAAGGATGAACACGGTCATGGGTCACGTCTCGTTCGATATGCCATCGTCTCCTGCCTCACTCTCTGACGCTGGGGCTCGGTGCTTGGCCCCTGAGAGTCTCCCCCCTTTGCGCCTGGCGCATGTGATGGCCGGCGCGCCGAGTGGCGGCGCCGAGCTCTTCTATGAGCGGCTCTGTATGGCGCAACATGAGGCTGGGCATGAGGTGCTGGCGCTTCTGCGCCGTGATCCGGGACGGGAGTCCCGGTTGCAGGCGCGAGGGGTCGCAACAAGAGCGCTCCGTTTTGGCGGCAGGCTCGATCTGCTGACCACGCCGCGCCTGAAGCACCATCTGGCATCGTTCAGACCGGATATTGCCGTCGCCTGGATGAGCCGCGCGGCCCGCATGATGCCCAAGGGGGACTGGCCGGTGGCCGGGAGGCTGGGCGGCTATTATGACCTCTCCAACTACAGGCGCTGCACCGATCTGATCGGGAATACGCGCGGACTGGCGCGCTGGATGGTCGGGCAGGGCTGGCCCGAGCACCATGTGCATTATCTGCCCAATTTTGCGCATGATCTGGCCGATATCGCACCGGAACGGCCGTCATGCGTGCCCGACGGCCAACCCTTCATTCTCGCTCTTGGCCGGTTGCATCGGAACAAGGCGTTCGATGTGCTGATACGCGCCATGACGAGTCTGCCTGGCGTGCATCTTGTGATCGCCGGGGAAGGGCCGGAGCGCGAGGCTTTGACGGCTCTTGCCCGGGGGGAAGGGGTCAGCGCCCGGGTGCATATGCCCGGGTGGGTGCAGGAGAGCGGGGCGTGGTTGAAAGCGAGCGACCTGCTTGTCTGCCCGTCGCGCATCGAGCCTCTGGGCAATGTCGTCATCGAGGCGCTCTCGGCAAGCCGTCCCGTTGTGGCAAGCGCCATACAGGGGCCGCAAGAAATCCTGTCCGGCACGCAGGATGGTCTGCTCGCCGAGGTAGAGAATCCGGCCTCCTTCGCACAGGCTATAGGGCGGGTGCTCGGTAGTGCCGCGCTCGCGGCTAAGCTGTCACAGAACGGGCGCGCACGCTTCGAGCGTGAATTCTCCGCTCCGACGGTTCTGGCGCGCTGGGATGCGTTTTTGCGGCAGGCTGCCTCAGGGCGCGGCAAGGAGAGTTGAGCCATGTGCGGCATTGCAGGAATGGCTTGTCTTCCCGGCTATCATCCCGATCCGGTCGTTCTGCACCGTCTTGCCGGGGCACTGGCGCATCGCGGCAAGGATGGAGAAGGGTTCCATGAGACGGGCAATGCCGCCCTGGTGCATCGTCGCCTCTCCATCATCGATCTGGAAGGGGGCGCGCAGCCCCTGATCCAGGGGGATCTGGCGCTGGTGGCGAATGGCGAGATCTATAATGACCCCGCCCTGCGCGACAGGTTGCACGATGCGCCGTTCAAGACAGGCAGCGATTGCGAGTCCCCGCTTTTTCTATGGCCCGAATGCGGGGCAGGATACGGGTTCGAGTTGCGGGGCATGTATGCCATTGCCCTTCTCGACAATACGGGCCCCGACACGGTCCTTGCGCTCAGCCGTGATCCGTTCGGGATCAAGCCGCTCTATTATGCCGAAACCGGACAAGGGGTGGTCTTCGCTTCCGAACCGCAAGCGATTCTCGCGACCGGGCTCGTGGCGCGCAGCATCCGTCCGCTGGCACGCGATCAGCTGCTTCAGGCACAGTTCGTGGCCGGGCGCGAGACGATCTTTCCGGGCATCATGCGCGTCCTTCCCGGTGAGACGCTGCGTTTCGTCAATGGCAGGCTCGATCATGCGAGGAAACTGCCTGCGCGCCATGGCCGGATAGACAGGGATCTGACGGAGGCCGAGGCGCTTGCGCGGCTCGACGCGGCTCTGATGGACAGCGTACAGGCCCATGAGCGGGCGGACGTGCCTTTTGGCATGTTCCTCTCCGGCGGGATCGACAGCACGGCCGTGCTCGCTGCCATGACGCGTCTGGGCAATGGCGCGCCTCTGGCCTGGACCGCGCGTTTCGATGCGGGTGAGATCGATGAAAGCGCGCAGGCCGCCAGCATGGCCCGATCGCTCGGGGCGCAGCATCATATCCTGACGGTCACGGAGACAATGGTTTGGGACCATCTGCCGCAGATCGTGGCCTGTCTGGACGATCCGGTAGCCGATTACGCGGTTATCCCGAGCTGGTTTCTGGCACGTGAGGCCCGAAAGGACGTGACAGTGATCCTGAGCGGCGAGGGAGGGGACGAACTGTTTGGCGGATATGGTCGCTACCGTCGCGCCATGCGGCCCTGGTGGCGTGGCGGGCGTCTGCCGTGGCGCCGTGGCATGATGGATGGTCTGTGCACCCTGCCCACGGGCAAGGCCTGGCGTCAGGGTTTTTATCCCCGCCCTGACGAGACCAGGCTGCGCGCGGTGCAGGGGCTCGATCTCGACGAATGGCTGCCCAACGATCTGCTGATCAAGCTTGATCGCTGTCTGATGGCGCATTCGATTGAGGGGCGTACGCCCCTGCTCGATCCGGTGGTGTGCGCGCTGGCCTGGTCATTGCCCGATGACCTCAAGATACGGGGCGGGCATGGCAAATATCTGCTGCGTCGTTGGGTTGAGGCCCATGTACCGGGGGCCGAACCCTTTGCGCCCAAACAGGGATTCACAGTGCCCGTCGGGCAATGGATCGCCGCGCAATCAAAGCGTCTGGCGCCATTGGTGGCGTCGAGCCCCGCTTTCGCCGGGGTCATCGCGCCTGAGACGATCAAGACCATTATCGAGAGGGCAGGAGAGCGCCGCGCGCGCCATGCCGCCTGGGCTTTGCTCTTCTATGCCCTCTGGCACCGCCTTCACGTCGAGACTGGCCCGTCAGGGGGGGATGTGTTCGAGACACTTGCCTCTGCCGTGCCCTGAGAAGGAGAACACCATGCATTATGATCTGATCATCAAAGGGGGCACCTGCGTCTTTCCCTGGGGAGAGGCGCAGGCCGATCTGGGCGTGACGGATGGGCGTATCGCGAGTCTTGCCGTCGGCACGGGGGACAGTGCGACGCAGGTAGTCGATGCCAAGGGCCTGCATGTGCTGCCGGGCATGATCGATTCCCATGTCCATCTGCGCGATCCCGGCAATGCGGCCATCGAATCCATCGCCACAGGCACGCGCGCCGCGGCTCTGGGCGGGATCACGATGGTGTTCGACATGCCCAACACCTCGCCCTCCATCACCTCTGCCGAAACCATCGCTGACAAGCGTCGTACGGTGGCGGAAAACGCGCTGATCGATATGGGTCTGTATGTTGGCGCGACGCGCGCCAACACGCCGGGACTCGCAGCCCTGGAACAGGAAGAGGGGATCTGTGCGATCAAGGTCTTTGCCGGGTCTTCGACGGGCGATCTGATGATCGAGGACGATGAGGGCATCGAGGCGGTCCTGCGCAGCGGTCATCGCCGCGTCGCTTTCCACTCGGAAGACGAATACCGCCTTCAGGCGCGCAAGCCGCTTTTCGAGACAGGTATGCCTCACGTGAACCATATGATCTGGCGTGATGAGGAATGCGCATTCCTCGGCACGCGCCGCATCACCGCGCTGGCACGCAAGACGGGACGCCCGGTGCATATCCTGCATACCTCGACCGCCGAGGAGCTGGAATGGCTCGCTGCTCATCGTTCCCATGTCAGCGTCGAGGTGCTGGTCAATCATCTCACCCAGATCGGCCCGGAATGCTATGAGACACTGGGCGCCTATGCCGTGATGAACCCGCCCATCCGGGATCGCCGTCACTATGACGCGTGCTGGGAGGCCGTGCGCGACGGGCGCGTGGATGTCGTTTCCTCCGATCATGCGCCGCATCCGCGCGAGGCAAAGGAAAAGCCCTGGCCGCAATGTCCGGCCGGACTGACGGGTGTGCAGACCATCCTGCCGCTCATGCTCGACCATGTGAATGCGGGCAGGCTGAGCCTCAGCCGTCTGGTGGACCTCATGGCAGCCGGACCCGCCCGGATCTACGGCTTGCTGACGAAGGGGCGTCTGGCAGTTGGCTTCGATGCAGACTTCACCCTCGTCGATCTGAAGGCGCAACGCGCAATCCGGAATGACTGGATTGCGAGCCCCGTGGGGTGGACGCCTTTCGACGGCAAGCAGGTCACGGGCTGGCCGATGGCCACCATCGTGCGCGGCCATGTGGTGATGCGCGATGATGCGATCGTCTCGGCACCGATCGGGCGTCTGGCCCGATTTGCGCCGTAATTATCGCGCACTCCCCCACACTCCTTCTCTCCAGCAGATCGCCTGATCATGAATCGCATCGCTCTCACGCTTCTCACGACCGCCTGCCTTGCCGGTGGGTCTACTCTGTCTTCGGCTCATGCCGACCCACGCGCCAAATGCGGGCAGGAGCCGAGCGCGCCGTCGATCGCGGCGACCGATACGGCGCATTACAATGCGAGCGTGGACAAGTTCCAGGCCTATGAAAAGGAGGCCCGCGCCTATAATAGCTGCGTCGCTGCGGCGGCCCAGAAGGAAGAGCAGGCGATCAGCGAAGATGCGCGCGATCGCATCGCCAAGATCCATGCTGTCAGTACCGGTGTTCAGCAGCGCATTGCCGCCAATTTCAGCCATCTTTCGGCTGAACTGACGGCAGCAGGCAAGAAGCTCGCCAAGCACTGAGAAACGTCGTCCTGCGTTCATGCAGGGCCGTAAAGTCTTCATGCCAGGGATGGGCTCGTGCCCATCCCTTTTTCTATGGCGGTCCTGCGAGGTTCGGACCTTCCCCAATGCGGAGGGCGCAGCACGAGCCTCTTGTTTGCAGGATCAGGCGATCAGCCGCGGTGCAAGGGCGCCGAGCTCATGGAACACGTTCCTGAAGCGTGTCTCGTCAGGTGTCCCGCCAGCCGTATAGACGGCGATGATCAAGGATTTGCCGATGCCTGGGTCCGGTGCCGCGAAAGCGATATCGGCGGCAATATCCTGGCCGTTATTGCCTGTCTTGTCGCCGGAGATCCAGTGGGGTGGCAGGCCTGCGCGCAGGCGATGGGTCCCTGTGTTGCAACTGATCATCCAGTTCCGCAGAAGTGCCGCCGAATTCGGGTGGAGCAACGTTCCGTGCACAAGGCGATGCAATGTGCGCGCCATGGCGACAGGGCTGGTCGTGTTGGCGGCCGCATCGGCCGAGGGCCGGTTCAGCTCCGGCTCGTAGGCATCGAGACGGGTAATCTCGTCTCCGCTCTCGCGCCAGAAATGGGTGAGGGCAGCGGGGCCGCCGATGTGACGAAGCAGCATGTTGGCGCACACATTATCGCTGGCGGTCACGGCTCCGGCGCAGAGCGCAGCAAGACTTAGACTGCCCGCATCACGGTTTTTGCGGGCTACTGGGGCCCAGGCAGAGGCGGTGAAATCGCTGTCGAGGAAGGGGAGGTGGGTGGTGAGCTCATCTTCATCGCGGTCGCATCGGGCCAGCACGCAGGCCACCAGCGAGGCCTTGAAGCTGCTGCACATCAGAAAGCGCTCATTGCCGCGCCATGTCAGGGCAGCCCCGGTTTCCGGGCAGAAGATATGGACCCCCAGTCGGCCTCCACATCCCTTTTCGTAGCCTGTCGCGATCATGCCCAGAGCCTGCTGGGCATCGAGAGAATGATCGGGAATCAGGGTCGTCGTACCCGCAAGTCTGGTGGCGGGCTGGGTCTTGGCCGAAGGGGGGGTGGCGAGGGCAAGCGTGGCTCGGGAAGCGACCCCGATCAGGGGCAAGCCGAGGATAAGCCGTCGTCTCACCATTGAAAAAGCGGGATCAGGATGCATGAAAGGGCCTCGTGTAACTGCAAAGATGCTCTTCTGACGCTCGGTTGTGTCTGAAGTTTGTCCGGTCCATGTCCGAAATGACAAAGCGATTTGCCGCATGGTCCCGGCGTCTGTATGGTTGGAAAGATAGTGTCGCAAGAGGATGACGGTGGCAGACGAGTTTTTCAGTCAGGCCCAGGCGGAAATGCGTGCAGCTGAGATGCGCGCAACCGCCCGGCGTTTCGGGGGTGTAGCGGCTGGCGTGGCGATTATCGCCCTGATCGGTGTCGGCGGGTGGCAGTGGCAGATCCATCGTCATCATCAGGCTCAGGCCGAGGCATCGGGGCGTTATTACACGGCCATGGAGGCCCTACAGGCCCCGCAGCCCGATGCCGCCAAGCGTACCCAGGTCGAAAAGACACAGGAAGCTGTCCTGGCCGATCTTGCAGCGAAGGCCCCGGGTGCGACGCGTGAATTTGCCGCCATCAGGCTTGCCCAGCTCAAAGCCCAGGCGGGCGATCTCGCGGGGGCGCGCAAGGTCTGGCAGGGTGTCATCGACACGAAGGACGCCAACCCGGCCTTTACAGCGCTGGCTCGCCTGCTGCTGCTCAATAGCCATATCGACGATAGTGACACGACCGAAACTCGCAAGGGCTTCGAGCTTCTGGCCGCCAATCCCGGCCCCTGGCGCGCTTTTGCGCAAGAAGGTCTGGCCGCTCTCGACCTGCGCGCGGATGCCACGCCTAAGCAGCACGAGGAGGCACGCAGCCTTCTGACCGGGCTTGCCCAGTCTCCTGACGCGCCTGACGGTGTCCGCCAGCGCGCTTCCATCCTTCTACAAACATTCGGCGGAGCCGGTTGATGCCCACGACCCCCAAGAACTCCCTGCGTCAGCCGGGGCGCCGTTTCTTCCTCGGTTCGACACTGGCGGGAACGGCACTGCTGACCGGGTGCGGCATCTTCAAGGATGAACCCAAGCAAATTCTTGCCGGCAAGCGCTACGACGTGCTGTCTACGGGCGCGGGGCTGGTGATCGATGAGGAAGACCACACCCCGATCAACTTCCCGGCCGCGCAGAACGTCGTCTCCTGGCCGATGGTGGGGCGTGTGCCCGATCATATGGGCGTCAATGCCAGCTGGGCCGGTCCGCAACTCGCCTGGTCGCGTTCGATCGGTCACGGTATTTCGGAACCCGCCTTTCTGCATTTCGTGGCACTCGGACCAAATGGTCGTGGCGCCATTCAGTCCCCACCCGTGATTGATGGTGGTCGTATCTATACCCGCGACGGCGTGGGGACGGTGCGCGCGTGGACCTGGCCCGCCATGAGCGCGCTCTGGACCTTCATCCCCAAGGGCAGCAAGATGCGCTCGAGCGATCTTGGCGGCGGCATGGGGCTGTCGGGCGATACGCTTTATATCGTCGACGGTGTTGGCCAGGTGATCGCGGTTGGCGCCGAGACCGGCAAGGTCAAGTGGCGTTCCGAGACAGTCGTGCCCGGACGCTCGGCTCCGACCATCGTGGATGGGCGCGTGTTCTTCGGGACCATTGATGAGCGGCTTTTTGCCCTTAATGCCGAGACAGGCGAGCAGATCTGGACCTATCAGGCGACTGAGGCCGACACGGTCATGTTCGGCCAGTCCGCTCCTGCCGTTGCCAATGGCGTGGTGGTGGCCGGTTTCGGCAGTGGCGATCTCGTCGCCCTGCGGGCAGAATCGGGCGAACTGGTCTGGAGCGACAGTCTTGGTGGGTCCAACGGCCGTGGCGCCATGCTCGATCTGGCCTGCGTGCGTGGCGCGCCGGTCATCAAGGATGGCACCGCCTACGCCGTCTCCCTCTCAAAGGTCCTGGTGGCGATCGACATGCGCTCTGGACGCCGTCTGTGGGAGCGTGAAGCAAGCGGGCAGAATACGCCGCTGATCGTCGGTGACTGGCTCTATGTCATCTCGTCCGATCAGCAGCTCGCCTGTGTGGACCGTCTCTCGGGCCATGTGCGCTGGATTCATGACCTGCGCCGCTTCAAGAACGAGACGAAGCAGAAATACGCCGTGACCTGGTTCGGGCCGGTCATGGCTGATGGCAAGCTCGTCTGCGTGTCCTCGCTCGAGGAAAACGGTCTGCAGGTGATCGACGCTGTGACGGGCAAGGCCACCGCTCCGCTCAAGACCAAGAAACCGACCCTGGTCGAACCCATCATCTGTGACGGCAAGGTTCTTGTGCTGTCCACGGATGGCAATCTGAACGCATATGGTTGATCCGTGACTGACTCTTCTACTCTTCCGCTCGTTGTTATCGCCGGGCGTCCCAATGTCGGTAAATCGACTCTTTTCAACCGGCTGGTAGGGCGGCGTCAGGCCATCGTGTCTGACATGCCGGGCGTCACACGCGATCGCAAGGAAGGAGAGGCCCTGCTGCGCGGGCGCAAGGTGCGCCTGATTGATACAGCCGGTCTTGAAGAGGCGGCGCCTGACACCTTGTTCGGCCGGATGCGCGCCTCATCGGAATCGGCGGTGGCCCAGGCCGATCTGGTCCTGTTCTGTATCGATGCCCGCGCGGGCGTCACCCCCGCTGACAAGCATTTTGCCGCCTGGCTGCGCAAGCAGAACAAGAAGGTGATGCTTCTGGCCAACAAGGCCGAGGGCGCAGCAGCGACCAATGAGGTGCTCGAGGCCTATTCGCTTGGCCTCGGTACCCCTCTCGCGCTTTCTGCGGAGCATGGCGAGGGTATCGCGCATCTGATGGGCGAGATTGCCGACCGTCTGCCCGAGGGGGAGCGCGTACGCGAGAAGCCCCGCTCGCGTGCCAAGCCGCTCGATGAGGATGGCGAGGAAATCGAGGAGCGCCCTGCGGGGCCGTTGCGCCTCGCAATTGTGGGACGACCCAATGCCGGAAAATCGACGCTTCTGAATTGCCTGCTCGGCGAGGAACGCATGATCACCGGGCCAGAACCCGGTCTCACGCGTGATTCAATTGCTGTGTCGCTTCATGATGAAATTGGCCCGATTCAGCTTGTGGATACGGCAGGTTTGCGTCGCAAGGCACGCATCGAGCAGGATCTCGAGCGTATGTCGGTCTCCGCCTCCATCGAGGCCCTTAAAATGGCCGAGGTGGTCGTGCTCACGCTCGACGCCACACTTGGCGTACACGAGCAGGACCTGCAGATTGCCCGGCTGATCGAGCGCGAAGGCCGCGCCTGCGTTCTCGCTCTGAACAAATGGGACGCGGTCGAAGATCGTGCGGCAACGCGCCAGGCGATCGCGGATCGTATCGAGACGTCGCTCGCACAGATGCGTGGCATTCCGGTGGTCACCTTCTCGGCCCTGACCGGTGCGGGGGTGAACAAGCTGCTCCCCGCTGTGCGCCGTGCGCATGAGGTCTGGAACAGCCGCGTGACCACGGGCGAACTGAACCGCTGGTTCGAGGCGGCACTGGAGCGGCATCAGCCGCCACTGGTGGATGGTCGTCGCCTGAAACTGCGCTACATGACGCAGGCCAAGTCGCGTCCGCCGACCTTCATTCTGTTCGGTACGCGCGCCGAACTGCTGCCTGACGCGTATAAGCGCTATCTGGTCAACGGGCTGCGCGAAACCTTTCACCTGCCCGGCACACCCATCCGTTTGCAGTTGAGGGGCACCAAGAACCCCTATGCGGAGAACAAGTCATGAGCCATACCGCCCTTGTGTTGATCGAATATCAGAATGATTTCGTCACCGAGGGCGGGGCGTTGCATGACGGTGTGAAGGCGGAGATCGCGCGCACAGGGATGATCGATCGTACTATTGCCCTGGTGCGTGAGGCGCGCGCCAGAGGCGTGCAGATCATTTGGGTACCGATCGAATTTGCCCCGGGCTATCCCGAGCTTCCTGCCGAACCCTACGGGATACTGGCCGGGGTCAAGGCCACCTCGGCATTCCGCAAGGGCGAGTGGGGCGCGCAGATCATTGAGGCATTGACGCCGTACGACGAGGATGTCGTAATTGCCGGCAAGCGGGGACTTTGCGGCTTCGCGAGCACCAATCTGGATTTCGTTCTGCGTCATAACGGCGTCACGCGTGTGGCGCTGAGTGGTTTTCTGACCGATTGCTGTGTGGAATCGACCATGCGTACGGCTTATGAGCTGGGCTATGACGTGATCACTCTGACCGATTGCACGGCCAGCCTCTCGCAGGCGCAGCATGAGGCCGCTATCGCCTATACCTATCCCATGTTTTCACGTCCCATGACGTCGCGGGACTTTCTGGAAACGCTCCCTTCCTGACCGGATCATGAACGCGTATCGGGAGTCTCAATGCCCGATATAGCGTCCCGGCCGGTGATAAACGATCAGGATACCGCTCGTCGCGACGGCGCTGACAAGAGACAGAACGATCTTGTCTTTGGGCAGGAAGAACGCTGAGACGGTCAGGATGACGACGTCGATCGCGATCTGCACACGCCCCGCATTGATGCCCCGCGACTTCTGTAGCCACAACGTGACAATGCCTGTGCCGCCGACACCGGCCTGATGACGGGCAAGGCACAATATACCGAGCCCGATGATCGTGCCCGCAAAAAGGGCGCAGAAGAGCGGATTAATGTCCGACACCGTGATGACGCGCGGCATCAAACCGCCAAAGACCGTGACCCCCATGCTCGCGATCATGGTCCTGACCGCAAAATTCGGGCTCATGGCTTTCAGGGCGAATGCGAGGAAGGGAATGTTGATGAGCGTGAAGAGCAGACCCGGCGAGAGCGGCAGGAAATAGGACAGCAGAAGCGCGATCCCCGCCATCCCGCCCGTCACCAGCCCGGCCTTGTGCAGACAAAGGATGCCCATCACGATCAGAGAGCATCCGATCAGAAAGGCATAGACGTCCTCAGCGAGCGAATGGCGCAATCCGCCTGTATGCGGCGTCGATATAACGGTCGAGGCAGATGGGCCCATGGGAGCGAACTCGCAATTGCGTGAAAGCGCCTGCTTTACGCCTGCCTATAGCAATAAGATAATATGATCTTCAGATCGGCTATATAGGATTCTACCTATGGTACCCCCGCAGATCACTTTTCGTGAATTGAGCCATTTCCTTGCGGTTGTCTGTCAGGGGGGATTCGTCAGAGCCAGCGAAGCGCTACATGTCAGTCAGCCTTCGGTCAGCCAGAGTGTCCAGTCTCTCGAGACAAAGCTCGGCACGCAACTGATCGTCAGGGGTAGAAAAGCGATTGCCCTGACCGAGAAGGGGGAAGTCCTGAGGCGTTACGCCGAGCGTACCTTGCGAGAGGAGATGAGCCTGCGCGACATCATGGGTAGAGACAGTCAGGGCCTGGAGGGGCGTTTGCGCGTCACCGTACCTCCGGCGCTTTCCTCGGTATGCTTCCCCGCAATCATCGAGAGTTTTTGTCGTGAGCATCCCGGCGTGATGCTCGAAATCGACGAATCACCGTCTGAAAAGCTTATGCCGCGCTTGCGTGGAGGACAGACAGAAATTGCGGCACTCATCGTGCCTGGCGGTGAAGAAGCGCTGCATTTTTACCCTCTCGGGCGGGACCATCTCTGCCTCGTAGTGCCTGACGCCCATGACCTCGCGGAACGGCGTTCCTGCGCCCTGTCGGAAATCATCCAGGAGCGGGTGGCGCTGCTCCGAGAGGACTTCAAGATCAACCGTTTCATCCTTCAGGCCTATGCCGGGCATGGCGCGAAGCCGCGCGTGGTTGGGCGCACAGGGGATATCCATCTGCTCATGGCCATGGTCCGGTCGGGGCTCGGGCTCGGTATCATCCCTTCCGCCCTGTGTCGTGGCGTCTGGATGGAGGGGGTGAGGGCGCTGCATCTGCACTCACCTGTCATGGGTTTCGATTGGGCACTCGCCACGCGGCGGGACCATGGGCTTTCACCGGCTGGTGAGGCATGGCGCAAAACCTGCCTGGAGCATTTCACCCACTCGATCCTCCCGGAGGAAAACCTCCTGGAGGAAGGCTCCTCGCGGGGGCGCCCCTCGTAGGTCAGTGTTCAGAAGGAACGCCCCTAGGCGCCGTATCGGCCCGCCCTTGGTCAGATCACCAGCGAGGCCAGAAGGCAGAAGCCGAGGCCAAGAAACGCGATCAGGGTTTCGATCACGCACCAGGTCTTGATGGTCTGGGGCACGGTCAGGCCCAGATATTCCTTGATCTGCCAGAAGCCCGCATCATTCATGGGGCCGAAGGCGACCGAACCGGCACCCGTAACAAGCACCATGAGTTCGGGCGAGACGCCATGGCTCTTGAGAAGGATCGGTCCGGCAATGCTCGAGGCCGTGCTCATGGCAACAGTCGCCGAGCCACAGGCCACACGCACGATCACGGCCAGAAGCCAGCCCAGCACCAGAATTGGGACGTTGAAATTCAGCGCCGTGTCGGTGATTACCTTGGACACACCACTATCGACCAGTTCGCGGCCAAAACCACCGCCGGCTCCAACCAGAAGCATGATCAGCGCGGTCGGGCCAAGGCACTCATTGGTAAAATGCAGGATCGTCTCACGGGAGAAACCGCGCGCCAGACCTAGAACGTAGAAGGACAGGATCACTGCCAGAACGAGGGCGATATCGGTATTGCCGATGAAATGGAGCGCCGTATTCAGTGTCGTGTCGGGCGCCGAGACGCGATCGGCTACCGAGGCGACCAGCATGAGCACGACGGGCGAAAGAATGGTGAACACCGTAATCGCAAAGCCCGGCATGTTCTTGGGTTGCTCGCGATTGACGAATTGTTCGGCCAGCGGATTGGCCTCTGTCAGCGGAACGCGCGGTGCGATGAACCGCGCGAAAAGCGGTCCGGCGATGATCGCAATGGGTGTGCCGATCAGGATACCCAGGAAGATCGTATGGCCGGTATTGGCATGATAGGCCGAGAGTGCCAGCAGGGTCGCCGGATGGGGCGGGATCATGGCATGGGTCACGGACAGTGCTGCGCCCATGGGCAGGGCCACGCGCAGCAGCGGCATATCGGTACGCGCCGCCAGCACGAAAGCGAGCGGGATAAGCAGTACGAACCCGACCTCGAAAAACACCGGGAGTCCGATAAGGAGCCCGATGATCATCATGGCCCAGTCCACACGCGACCGGCCCGCGCGGTTCGAAATCGTCAGGGCGATCCGGTCTGCCCCTCCTGATTCGGCCAGCATCTTGCCCAGCATCGTACCGAGCGCGATCACGGTCCCGACATGGCCGAGCACATGGCCCGCGCCCTCCTCGAAGGATTTCACCACCTTGTCGGCAGGCATTCCGGCGGCGAGCGCGAGAGCAAGCGATGTCGTGAACAGCACGATGAACGGGTTGAGCCTGAAATAGGCGATGAGGACGACGATCGCGAGGATCGCGGCGGAGGCAAGGGAGATGGCAAAAAGCGCAGACATGGCGTGATCTCGGGGGCCGAAACGGGTTTCTGTCAACGTGTCGAACCCTGTCAGGATGTTCACATATTGGGCAGGTTTCTTACAACCCGCATCCTCGCTGGCTTTGCGCGTCGGGATTTCTGGATCGATCCAACGGACGTTGTGGGGGGTGACGCGAGTCGGCGCTTGCGGCGGGCATGGCGCCGCGACCCCGGAGGCTCTATGCACGAAAGCCCTGCGTGATCGGCTCGCCCGATTCCATCACCGTTGAAGGAGAGATTTCCGTGCTGATTCGTAGCGACGAGAAAGCAGATATCGACACCCCGACAGGGACGATGCGGGTCCACCTCTTTCGGCCGACGCGCCCCGGTCATTTCCCGGCAGTGCTGCTTTTTTCCGAGATCTATCAGGTAACGGCACCCATCGAGCGCCTGGCGGCCATGATTGCCGGGCAGGGCTATCTGGTAGCCGTGCCGGAAGTTTATCATGAATATGAGGCTCCGGGCTGCGTGCTGGCCTATGACAAGCCAGGCACGGATCGTGGTAACGACCTCAAATATACCAAACCCATCGGGCAATTCGACAGCGACAACATGGCCCTCATCGATTGGCTGCGAGGCCATGACGCCTGTAGCGGCCGGTTTGGCGCCTTTGGCGTGTGTCTGGGCGGGCATCTGGCGTTTCGTGCGGCGCTGCATCCGGCCATCGAGGCGACGGCCTGTTTCTATGCGACGGATCTGCATACCGGAACGCTCGGTGGTGAGCGTGCAGATGGGACGCTGGCCCGGGCGGCCGAGATCAGGGGTGAACTCATGATGGTCTGGGGACGCCATGACCCGCATGTTCCCTATGAAGGCCGCAAGCAGATACGTGATGCACTGGAGGCAGCTGCGGTCGCTCTGGAATGGCATGAGGTGGACGGTCAGCACGCGTTCCTGCGTGACGGCGCTCCGCGTTTCGACGCCGCTCTGTTCCTGGCCGGGATGACCTGGACCAACACGCTGTTCCAGCGCGTCTTCATCGCCCAGAGCTGAGCCATGAGCCCGGCACCACAGGCAGATGGACTGTACGGAGCCGAGCGCGCCAAGGCGATGCTGGCGGTGGCGCTCGCTGTCCTGCTTTCGGTGCTGGATTACGCTGTCGCCAATGTCGCTCTGCCCAGCATCGCGCATGATCTGCATATTGCATCGTCGCAATCCATCTGGGTGATCAACGCCTATCAGCTCGCCTCGCTCTCGATGCTACTGCCGCTCGCATCGATCGGGGCCCGGATCGGCTTCGCGCGGATGTGTCGCCTGGGGATCGCGATCTTCCTTGTCGCGTCCATTCTGTGCGCGTTGTCGCATACCCTGCTCGAACTGGCGCTTGCCCGCGCGCTGCAGGGCATGGGGGGTGCGAGCATCATGAGCGTGGCCATCGCGCTCATACGGTTCATCTATCCCAAGGCAGAGCTTGGGAAGGGTCTGGCCCTGAACGGGCTGATCATCGGCACCGGGGTGGCGCTGGGGCCGACCGTTGGGTCGCTTGTCATGTCCGTGGCCGACTGGCCCTGGATTTTCTGGATCAATGTGCCGCTCGGCCTGGCCGCCCTGGGGCTGGCCAGCATTGCCTTGCCCGTCACGCCGCGCTCGGACAAGAACGTCGATCTTCCGGCCGTCGCGCTCACGATTGCGGCTTTCACCTTCACGGTCATTGGGGTTGACGACGCGGTGCATGGCGGTTTGCTCAGCGCTCTCGCCCTGTCCGGGATCGGGGTCGGGTGCTGGGCGGCATTGCTGCGCTATCAGCGTGGCAAGAGCGAACCTGTCGTGCCGGTGGATCTTCTGGGAGTGCCGTCGTTCCTGATCGCCTTCATCGTGGGGCTGACCGGGTTCGTGGCGTCGAATTTCTTTATCATCGCCATGCCCTTCACGCTTGAGACCGTGTTCCATCGCCCTGCTACCGTGACGGGGTTTCTGATCACGCCCTGGGCGGTTGGCGTTGCGAGCATGTCGTTTCTGATCGGTCGATGGACAGACCGGATTCCGGCGGCCCAGCTCTCAAGTCTCGGCCTCGCTGTGACAGGGTGTGGCTTCGCTCTGCTCTGGCAGCTACCCAGCGATGCCAGCAATTTCGATATCATCTGGCGTACCTGGCTCGCAGGATCGGGGTTCGGCATGTTCCAGCCGCCGAATAACCGCGTGATGATGCTGGCTGCTCCGCGCGGGCGTGAGGGTAGCGCGAGTGGCCTTGTCTCGGTGGCCCGGCTGGGAGGGCAGACGCTCGGCGCCTTGCTGGTGGCAAGTGTCTTCCGGTTCAGTCTTCATGCCTCCACACTGTGTCTGCTCTGCGCCATGATCATTGCCTGGCTTGGTGCAGGTTTGAGTCTGGGACGGACGATCCGGTTCAGCCGCAGAGGTTGATCGCTGAGCTGTGAGGCGGCGCATCGCCCGAGCTGCGCTATGCCGGGGGTGGATCCGGTGTGAGCCGGAAGATGTACAAGAGAGAAGAGCTCATGAACGGCCTTGTTCGTCGCGCCAAGATCTTCGCGACCCGAGCCCATGCCTCGATCGGGCAGAAACGCAAATATGACGGTCAGGATTACATCGTCCATCCAGAGGCGGTTGCGCTGATCGTGGCGACCGCCGGTGGGCGGCCCGAGGCTGTGGCGGCCGCATGGCTGCATGATGTGGTCGAGGATACGCCAGTCACCCAGGCCGAGATCAACGCTCGTTTCGGGCCGGATATCGGCGCTCTGGTAGAGATGCTGACCGATGTCAGCCGCCCCGAAGACGGTAATCGTGAAATGCGCAAGGCGCTCGATCGGGCGCATTCCGCCCGAGCGAGCGCCGAGGGGCAGACGATAAAGCTGGCGGATCTGCTCGATAATGCCCGCTCCATCATCCGGCACGATCAGGATTTTGCCGTGACCTTCCTGCGTGAAATGCGCCTGCTGATGCCCCTTCTGACCAAGGGGGATCGCGGTATTCATGACACGCTCGACACCGTGCTGAGTGCCTGGGAGCGTTCACGCTCATGACTCCGGTCATACGCATGGTCGCGGGGGCGCATCTTTATGGCACCGACACCGTGTCTTCCGACACGGATCTCAATGGCGTTTTCCTGCCCGATGCGCGTGATATCCTCCTGCAATCCTGCCGTGATGTCGTCGTACAGCAACGGAAGAAGCATCGCGGGGAGCGCAATCAGCCCGGCGATATCGATGAGACCGGTTTCGCCCTCCATCGCTTTCTCGATTTTCTGGGTCAGGGTCAGATCGTCGCTCTCGACATGATCTTCACTCCGTCACAATTCTGGCTTGAGAAGCCCCACCCGGTCTGGCACCGCATCGTCGAGAACCGGCGCAACCTGATTGGTCTGAATGCTGCGAGTTTTCTGAAGTATTGCCGAGCCCATGCGGTGCGGCTTGGCGCGCGTGGAACGAGGCTCTCCGAACTGACCCGCATGGTCGATTTCATCGACAACGCGCGATCGGAACACGGCGCTTCGACCAGGCTGGATGATCTTGGAAGCTCGCTGCCGGACTTCATCGCGGCGTCAGGCTTTTCACATATCGCGATCGTCCCGCTCGATCAGCCGGATCCGAGAAGGGCTGTTGCCCATCTTGACTGTGCTGGCCGCAAAATGCCGCTCCGCACCAGGCTGAACGATGCGCAAGCGCTTTTGGCCCGTGCTGTTGCCAGCTATGGTGATCGCGCGGCCGCCGCTGGTACGGGGCATGACTGGAAGGGGCTCAGCCACGCGTTGCGCGTGAGCTATCAGACCAGAGAATTGCTGGGCACGGGCCACATCACCTTCCCGCGCCCCGAGGCAGCGCTTCTGCGCGCCATCAAATGTGGCGAGCGTGATGCGGAAGAGACGGGCGCGCAGCTTGAAGCGCTCATGGCCGAGATCGAGGGTCTGACGGAAACCACCCAATTCCTGCATACAGAGCCCGACGGAGCGCTGCGCGATTCTCTCGTCTGCGATAGCTATGCCGAGATCATAAACGCCCAGCGTGATGGTGGTTTCGTCCACCCTCAGGGTCAAACCGCGAGCGCACGACGCTAAGAATCTCTTAGCCGGGCGAAGGGAGGATACGGCAAAGCCTTGTCTCCCGCTCGGTCTTGCCTTCGAGTTCCATTGTCGTCGGGAGTGTCGCCGAAACGAGGATCTCGATACCGTCTTCAGGGGCGTAGGGACGGCCCGGATCGGCCATCCACACGTCCATGGTCCGGGCGCAGCGGCGAAGCCAGGGGATGATGCGATCCGCCATCTGCTGATTGTAGCAGACGTCGCCGCAAAGCAGCAGGTCGATCCCTTCAGGCACGATGCCGACCAGATCGCTCGTCACCGGTAACACAGACATCTTGTTCAGTGCGGCGTTCAGGCAGGCGGCTTCGAGCGCGAGCGGATCGATATCGTTGACGCGCACGGCCCCCGCGCCAGCCTGGGCGCAGGCGATCCCCGCAAGGCCCCCGCCACAGGCGAAATCAAGCACAGACTTCTCCCTGACCCGTTCGGGCTGATCCAGGACGAAGCGCGCCAGCAACTGACTTCCTGGCCAGGCAAAGGCCCAGAAAGGCGGCTCGATATTCAGTGCTGCCAGATGCGCCTCTGTCGCCTGCCAGATCGGCGTGATCTCGGTGGCGAGATGCAGTGCGATCTCGGGTACCAGAGGCGCCGCCGTTATGACCGTCTGACTGCTGATGAAGGTGCGGGGGTCTTTCATGAGAGGGCTCTGCCGCAGATCAGGGCAAGGGCCAGCACCATGCCGAAGGGAACGTTCTGACGAAAAAGGGCCAGGCAGAGCGCGGGCTCGCGGATATCCAGCCGCCCGATCTGACGAAAGAGCATGAAAGCCGCCAGGGCTGCGATCGGCCAGGCGATCCAGTGAAGGGGGGACAGCGCCATGGCTGTGGCAATGAGAAGCAGGGCAGCGCCATAGCAACTCCCGATGAAGCCACGCGCCTGTCCAGCCCAGAGCCGCGAGGTAGAGCGCACCCCGATACGGGCATCGTCATCCATGTCCTGGAACCCGTATATCGTATCAAATCCAAGCTGCCAGAGGATGGTGCCCGCATAGAGCAACGCACACACCCAGTCGATCCTGCCCGCGCTGGCGGCATAGCCCATGGGCGCACCAAATCCGAAGGTGAATCCCATGACGAGCTGAGGCCACCAGGTCACGCGCTTTGCGGCGGGGTAAAGCCCGACGAGCAGCAGGGCGAGCGGTGCCAGAGCCCAGCATAGAGGAGGCAACTGAAACAACACGAAGGCACCGATGGCGAGCAGAAGCGCAAGGGTGACAAGCGCCTGACGTACCGTAAGCCTGCCGCTGGCAAGGGGGCGCCCCGCCGTGCGCGCGACCTGAGCATCGATCTTGCGATCCCAGATGTCATTGACCACGCATCCCGCCGAGCGCATCGCGAGCGAGCCAATTGCGAAAAGCAGGATCAGCGCGGCGCGATGCAGGGAGGATGCGCCCTCGGCCAGTTCAATGCCCCAGATACCCGGCAGGAGCAAAAGCCAGGTCCCGACCGGACGATCGAGCCGTGCGAGCAGGATATAGGGCCTGATACCCTCAGGGAGGCGGGCTACCCAACCATGAGCGCGTATATCGGTGTGGGGCACGGTCTGGCGCGTCATTCGGGTCTCCATGTCGTCATCCCGGTTCAATGCGTCTATGAACGGGGAACGTCAATCGCGCATCAAGAGGGTTTCATGCAGGACGCTCCCCGGCTTCATATCGACTCGCTGCAGCCCATGATGGGCGAGGGTGCCGCCATAGCGCTCGATCCGGGCCAGATGCGTTATCTTGCGACCGTGCTCCGGCTCGTGACGGGCGATAGCGTACACCTGTTCAATGCCGAGGCGGGAGAGTGGGAGGCACGGCTGGAGATCCAGCGCAAGGACAGGGGGCAGGCGGTGCTCACCCGACAGCACCGCGCCCCTGTCGTGACGCATGGCCCGGTTCTGGTCTTTGCGCCGCTCAAGCGCGATGCCACCGATCTCGTGCTCCGCATGGGCACCGAAATGGGGGTGACGCGTTTCTGCCCGGTCATTACGGAGCGTACCAACACGCATCGCATCAATGCCGAGCGTTTTCACGCGATCGCGCTGGAAGCCGCCGAACAATGTGAGCGGCTCGATATACCGGCGATCGAACCGCTCCGCCCGCTAATGCAGGTTATGGATGAATGGGATCGGTCGCGGCCGCTTTTTGCGGCTCTGGAACGACAGCCAGGCGCGCTCGTTGAGAGCGTACCCCAGGACCATGCGCTTCTGATCGGACCGGAGGGCGGGTTCACGGAAACCGAACGTCGCCTGCTGGGCGCGCATGGGGCCGTAACCCCGATTTCGCTCGGGAATCTGATTCTGAGAGCCGATACCGCAGTGGTTGCCGGTCTTGCCCAGTTGGCGTTTCGCGTCTCACAGTCCATATAGGACGAAACTTCTCAGTTTCTTTTTCCAGAAATCCCCTTCGAGGCTCCAGTACCGCCCATGTCTAATCCCGGTGACCTGAACGATACGCCCATCGAAAACAAGGCCCAGCTCGTCGCTCTGCTTGCGGAGGGGGCCAAGCCGCAGGAATCCTGGCGTATCGGTACGGAGCATGAGAAATTCGGTTTCGTTCTGCCGGGTGATCGATCCGGCCGCGAGGCGTTTTCGCCGCCACCCTATGCGCCGGGCGGTATCGAATCCCTGCTCGAGGCACTCAAGGGCAATGGTGACGACTGGCAGGCCATAGAGGACCACGGCAAGCTGATCGGCCTCAAAGGGCAGGGCGCGCATAAGGGCGAGTCGGTTTCTCTTGAGCCGGCAGGGCAGTTCGAGTTATCCGGCCGACCGGTTGCTGACCTGCACGAGACCCGCGCCGAAATGGATGCCCATTTCTCTGCGCTGCGTGAGCCCGCTGCGGCTCTCGGATTGGGTTTCGCGCCGCTCGGGTTCCAGCCGCTCTGGTCCCGTGACGCCATGCCGATCATGCCGAAGAGCCGCTACGCCATCATGCGTCGTTATATGCCCAAGGTGGGATCGCTCGGTCTCGACATGATGACCCGTACCTGTACGGTCCAGGTCAATCTCGATTTTGGCTCCGAAGAGGATATGGCCCGCAAGATGCGCGTCTCTCTGGCCTTGCAGCCATTGGCCACCGCGTTTTTTGCGAACTCTCCCTTCTATGAGGGCAAGCCCAATGGCCTGCTCTCGAACCGCGCCCATATCTGGACCGATACCGATAATGCCCGTTCGGGCATGCCACCCTGCTGCTTCGACGAGAATTTCGGCTTTGAGCAATATGTCGACTGGGTTCTGGACGTGCCGATGTATTTCGTGATGCGCGAAGGTGAGATCCGTGATGTCGCCGGTGCATCCTTTCGTGACTGGCTTGCGGGAAAGTCGCAGAGCGTCCTGGAAGGGCTGACCCCGACCATGGGTGATTTTGAAGATCATCTGACTACGGTTTTCCCCGATGTGCGCCTCAAGCAGTTTCTGGAAATGCGCGGTGCCGATGCAGGAAGTCCGGCGATGATGCTCGCACAATCCGCGCTCTGGGTCGGTCTGCTTTATGACCCGGCCACATTACTGGCGGCTGAAGCTCTGGTGCGCGAACAGGATTGGTCCAGCTATCGCGCCTTGCGCGGGGCGGTGCCAGCCCAAGCCATGAACGCGTCCTTTCCCGGGGGGCTGCGCACTTTGGCGCAGCGCGTAGTTGCTCTGGCAGGGCAAGGGCTGCACGCGCGCGGCCTGGGTGAAGAATCCTACCTCGCCCCTCTTGAAGCCATTGCCGCTGGCGCGCCGACCCAGGCTGAGACCTGGCTCGAGCGCTTTAACGGTGTGTGGCAGGGCGATGTCCGCCCGATCTTCCAGGAAGCCTCGATCTGAGCGCCCGGCCATGAAAATCCGTTCTTTCTGCCTCCTTGCTCTTCTGTCTGTGTCACCGGGCCTTGCTGACGCGGCCCATGCGCAGGCCACACCCGCCGCTCTGCGTCCTGCTGATGCCGGCTGGATTGCGCGCGTGCAGGACGTGCTCAACGCGACCCATGCCATCAAGGCAAGGTTTCAGCAGATTGCCCCGGACGGGGCGCGTTCAACCGGGCAGGCCTTGCTGAATCGACCGGGGCGCATGCGTTTCGATTACGACAAGCCGAGCCCGCTCCTGCTCGTCGCCAATCAGGGGCAGATTGTCTATCAGGACCGCGAACTCGGTCAGGTCACGACGTTGCCCCTCGACAGGACACCGCTCGGGTTATTGCTCCGCCCTGATCTGAAACTTTCGGGTGATGTGACGGTCACGGGCTTCGAGCATGATCATGGTCTGGTTCAGGTCACTGTCGTGCGTAGTGCGACACCGGGGGAGGGCAGCCTGACGCTCCTTTTCAATGAGGCGCCGCTGAGCCTGCGGTCCTGGGTCGTCAAGGACTCGCAAGGGCGTGAGACGCAGATCGATCTCTTTAATATCGAAACCAATCCGAGGCTCCCTGACAGTCTGTTCGCCCTGCCGAAGGAACAGGACTGATCAGGGTACGGGTCAGTCCCTTTCTGGCCCTTCGGAACCGATTTCGAGCGCGCGCGCATAGACGACGCGCCTCGGCAGATTGACAGCTCCTGCCACGAGTGTCGCGGCATCCTTGACCGAGTGGCTTTGCAGCGCCTTTCGCAGGCGCGCGTCGAGGTCCGCCTCGCCGCTGTTTTCTGCTTCGTCGGCCGGTCCAACGAGGATTGTGATCTCGCCCCGGGGGGCAGTCTGCAGGAAGTGCTCCTGCAATTCCCGCAATGTCCCGCGACGGATCTCCTCAAACCGCTTCGTGAGCTCGCGGGCGACCGCTCCCTGCCGTTCCGACCCGAACACGACGATCAGATCCTCGATCATGTCGAGCAGACGGTGCGGCGCTTCGTACCAGATGAGCGTCGCTGAGAGTCCTGCCTGTTCGGCGGCACGCAACACGCCGAACTGGGTGCGACGGGCCGAGGAGCGTGGGGCGGCGAAGCCGCTGAACAGATAGGGATGGGGGGGCAGGCCGGAGAGGGTGAGGGCAAGCGTCGCTGCGTTGGCCCCTGGCAGGGCGCCTACGTTCATTTTCTGCGCAAGGGCGGCGCGCACGAGACGAAAGCCGGGATCGGACACCAGAGGCGTGCCTGCATCCGAAACCAGCGCCATGCGTGCGCCGGAAGCAAGGCGGCTCAGCAAGCCGGGAATGCGGTCTTCCTCGTTGTGATCGTGAAGAATCTGTGTCGGTGTGGAAACATTATAGGCCTTGAGCAGTTTGGCTGTTACCCGTGTGTCCTCGCAAAGAATGACATCGGCAGCCTTCAAGGTCTCGATGGCCCGCACGCTCATATCGCCCAGATTGCCGATAGGTGTGGCCACCAGGGTCAGGCTGCCAGCGGGGAGGGTCGCAGAACTGTCCGAATTGTCATAAGCATGACCCGGACTCTCGAGAGTCGAATCGTTATCAGGAGTATGGGTGTAAGATGGTAGGTCGGACATTCGGTCCCCGTCAGCGCGTGATTTCCTTCACATCGCTCAGGTCGGCCTCTGCATGCAAGGTTTCCGCTCTTGCCGGTGTCGCGCTCTTTGCCCTCAATGCCTGTAATGGCCCCGAGACTGCCCCACCGGTTAGCCCGGTAGGCCCCACCGCGCAGGAAACCGGAACACGCAAGATCGGCATGCTCCTGCCGCTGACAGGTCGTTTCGGCAAGCTGGGTCAGCAGATGGCCAATGCCGCTCATATTGCCGTGCCGGATGGGCATGGGGTGACCCTTGATATCCGTGACACCGACGCTCCCGGCCAGACCGCAGAATCGGCCGCGCGTGCGGCGATCGATCAGGGCGACCGTGTCATTCTCGGCCCGCTGACCGCCCCGCAGACGGCTTCGGTGGCAGCGCTCACCCAAGCCGCCAGCCTGCCTGAATTCGCTTATACGAGCGACCAGGCGCAGGCGCGCCCCGGCGTGTGGGTCATGGGGGTTACGGTCGAGCAGCAGGTCGATCGCCTTGTTGATGCCGCAACAGGTGAGGGACGCAAGACGCTTGCGGCTTTCCTGCCCGATAACGCATTGGGGCATGCATTGGGCGATGCGCTGCTCAAGGCATGCACGAACAAGGGTCTGACCCCGCCTCAGATCGTCTTTCATACCGGGGCCTCTGACTCGATCATCTCCGGGCTCAAGACCCTCGCTGCCGTTCAGACACGACAGGATCAGGCAGGGCAGCAATCCGCTTCCGTTTCAGGCCCTGCTCAGCCTGCCTCGACCGCTCCAGCAGAGCCCGACGCGATCAACCCGCTTGGTGCTGATACCGCTGCGCCAGGCAAGACCGCGCCGCCATCGGGCGCCCCGGCGCAGGCTCCTTCCATCCCTGTGGCGCCGGTATCCCTGCCACCTCCGCCCTTCGATGCCTTGCTGCTCGGTGATACTGGACTTCAGCTCGCAACGGTCATCGATGGCTTGAAACAGGCCTCGGTCGATCCGCACCAGACGCGTATCCTCGGTCCGGCCCTGTGGAGTGCGTTCGCGGGCAAGCTTGGGGCGTTGCAGGGAGGGTGGTTCGCGGCGCCTGATCCGTCGTCGCGCACCGACTTCGTGCAGCGTTATCGCAGCCGCTATGGCTATGCACCGTCGGTACTGGCCAATGTCGCTTACGATACTGCCACAATGGCGGCCGTGCTTAGCCAGCAGCCGGACGGTTTTTCACAACACTCGCTGCTGCGCCCAGACGGATTCGCGGGGGCAGATGGAACGTTTGTGCTTCAGGCCGATGGTACGGTGGCTCGTGGCCTTGCCGTCTTCGAAATCCTGCCGGGTGGCGGTGTCAAGATGGCCTCGGCAGCGCCTCGGCGGCTGGGCAGATGATGCAGCCCTGGCAGGCTGAGGGGTGTCAGATCAGGGAACTCTGACTGCGGCTCCTCGCCCCGTCTCTTTGCGTCGGGGCGAACGGTCCTGACTGGCGCCTGATACGGCGCGCTGTGTCAGGCTGCCGCGATTGATTTGAGCGGCAGGACGGGGCGCACTGTGTGCAGGGCCAATTCCAGACTCGCATAGACGCCGAGCTCGTGATCGCGGATGTGATCGACCAGAACCCAGCGCAAACCGCGTGGCTTGATCATATAGGCGGGGTCAGCATTCTCACGGACCCAGATCAGGATATGGGCGACGGCCTCCTCGCGTCCGTTGAGACACTCGGTTTCGATATCGGCGTCGCAAAGCCCCATGGCGAGGCCAGCCTGCAGCCACTGCGACAGATATTCGCGATGACGAGGCAGCACATTGAAGCGCAGTGGAATCACATTGCTGAGAGGTGCTGGAGTTTCGTTCTTGGGAAACGGCAGCGTCTGGGCCATACGTTGCGTCCTCATTTCTGGTGCAACTCTGAGGCTAGACGGCAAAAGCGGCGTCTCTCAACGTAAAATTGCGCAGAGCGCCCTTTTTTCCGCATCGAAAACGCAAGGTGTTGCAGAAAAGCAATGCTTTGTTTCGCCTCCCGTTAGATCGGAAAAACGGAACTCGTAGAGCCTATTTGGCGTTAATTAGCCCTTTTTTCTTGTATACAATTCCTTGGGCCAGCGACGATGTAGCCAGAGCCAGGATTCCGGCTTTTCCGTAATCCATCTCTCGAGGAAGTCATTGAGCTGCTGTGTGAGGCTACCAATCTCTATTTGGCGCGGTGCCTGCGTGTCTGGGTGGAGCACGGGACCGACTTCGAGGTGGAGCCGGGCTGGGCCAAGTCGGACGATACGTCCGGTCACGATGGGACAATCGTACTTCACGGCGAAACTGGCTGCGGCTGAAGCCGTCATCGCGGGGAGTCCGAAAAAGCGACACTCGATTCCATCATTCATTTTCTGGTCGCCCAGAATGCCGAGATGATGTCCGTGAGAGAGATAGCGCAGTGCAAGTCTGGCACCCTTGGCGCCCTTGGCGAACATTGGCACGTCGCATCCCATCGCCCTGTTGCGCAGCCTGATGATGAGACGATCGATCAGAGGATTGCCGGCTGCGCGATAGAAAGAGGCGAAGGGCAGTCCGTGGCGTGCGACGATGGGGGGCAGCATTTCCCAATTGCCGATATGGCCGGAGAAGAAAATGACAGGGCGTGAGGCGCTCGCCATGGCATGAAGCGTCTCGGCATTCGTGATGCTCCATCCCGGCCCCTCGGGGGTATCCCGTTCCAGACGGGCAAGATGGGGAAACTCAGCGACCGTTCGCCCCAGATTATCCCAGACGCCAATGAGAATCCGCTCATGCTCCTGCGCCGTGAGCTTCGGCAGAGCCATCGCCAGATTTGCACGTGCAACTCGGGTGACAGGCAGTCTCGGGCCGATTTTGCGTGCAGCCCACCCGCCTAGATTCGACGCTGCCGCCGGGGTGAGAACGGAAAGCCCGGCCAGGGCGATGCGTGCCACGCCGTATTCGACGCGGTTGAGGAGGGTGACAGCAGGTTTATCGCTCATGCGGCGGCTCTACACATTCGCCAGTAGCAGGTCCAGAAGCCGCTCCGGAGCGCCGGGATCAGCCCAGAGCAATTCCACATCGATGACCGTGACTTCCGAGCGCAACCATTCCGGCAGCTTGACCCAGTCCTTGCGTGTGGTGACGAGAACGGCCCCGGGCTGGCGTGAAAGGACGGAGAGACGACGGCAGTCGCGCTCATTATAATCATGATGATCGTCGAACGGGATGCAGCGCATGGGCGGTGCCCCGGAATCGGTGAGCATTTCGAAGAATTTCGTGGGTCGGCCGATCCCGGCAAAGGCAATGACCTGGCGCCCCTGCAATTTACGGATCACTGAAGAGGGTATAAGGCGCGCCGTCAGAGCGGGAAGCCCGGGTGGGAGGGAGGGAACGAGCCCTGTATCATCCCGGCCGATCAGGATGACCGCATCGGCGCGGGCGAAACCGCGCGATGCCGGTTCACGCATAGGGCCGGCAGGCAGGATACGGCCATTGCCCAGGCCCACGCTTCCATCAATGGCGATCAGCTTCATGGTCTGACGCAAGCTGTGATTTTGCAGCCCGTCATCCATCAGCAGGCAGGTCGCACCGGCCTCGGCGGCAAGGCGGGCGGTCTCGGCGCGATTGGCACCGATCCAGACGGGAAAGTCCTGCGCCAGCATAAAGGGTTCATCCCCTGTATCGCGGGCGGTGTGATGCACTGGATCGACGCGCAGAGGCCCCTTGAGCTGCCCCCCATAGCCACGGCTGAGAATATGGGGCTGCTCGCCACGGGCGACGAGACGCTGCGCCAGATCCCTCACGATGATCGTCTTGCCTGTACCGCCTACCGTCAGGTTGCCGCAACATAGTACCGGGACGGGGGAAAGCGCCGGTGTGGCCCTCAAGGCCCGGAATGTGCCAAGTGTATCGACCGCCCATGCCAGCGGGGTGAGGGCGCGCGCCTGCCAGCGAGGGGACTGGTCCCTCCAGAAACCGGGTGGTCCGGGCTTCAGCCGCATAAGGCGTCGATCCTGTCCAGGAGGGCCGCGGGGACCGCTTCTTCTGGTGCCACCGCAGCACGGGCTTCGCTCGCTCTGGCCTGCCAGGATATCGGGTCGGTCATCACGGCATCAATCCATCCAGCCAGTTCCTGTTCGTCATGTATAGTCGAAACCAGACCGTTGAGTTGCGCGAAAGCCGGGCGGAAATTGCTGCAATGCGGCCCGCTGCTGAGGATCACGTCAAGGCGTACGGGCTCGAACGGGTTATGGCCACCGCCGGGTGAGAGGAGCGAATTACCGATGAAGGCGCAGGTAGCGAGCCGGTAGAAAAGTCCCAGCTCGCCCAGTGTATCAGCGATCCAGAGCGGAGATCCTGTATCGGGGAGTTCGCCGCGTGATCGAAGGGGCGGCGTGGCTGAGCAAAGCGCAGCGATTGCCGGGCCGCGCACTGGGTGGCGTGGTGCGATGATGGTCAACAACTCGGGATGTTTTAGCCGGGCGAGGGCTGAGGCGCGTAGAATGATCTCGTCTTCGCCAGCATGCGTCGAGGCCGCCAGGAACACCGGTCGCGCGCCGAGCGTCTGCCGCAAACGGGCAAGTTCGGCCTCATCGACCGCCGGGGGGGGGGCATTCTGCTTGAGATCGCCGTGGCAGAGCACCTCGCGCACCCCGAGGGCACGAAAATGGCGCGCATCTTCTTCCCCGCGGGCAGCGACGAAATCGAGACGGCTGAACAGAGGTGGGGCAAAAGGCTTCAGGCGTTTCCAACGTTGCCAGGAGCGGGCAGAGAGGCGCCCATTGAGCACACCGACCGGAATGGCCCGACGCGTGCAGGCCAGAATGAGCCCTGGCCAGAGTTCACTATCGGTCAGGAGAAGCGCCGAGGGTCTCCAGTGATCGAGGAAACGGCGCGTCCACAGAGCAACGTCATACGGAATGAACTGATGAATGAGCCGGGCTGCAGCCAGACCGGCGCTTGCCTGATGGGCGGCCACGATCGCCGCTCCGCCGAGCGTGGCCGTGGTGATCAAGAAATACCGTGCGGGGTGACGGGTGGCGAGCGCTCCAAGCAAGGGAAGGATGGACTGAACCTCCCCCACACTGGCGGCGTGCAGCCAGATCAGTTCGCCATGCGGTCGCTCCAGAGTGGTGCGGCCGCGACGCTCCGCCAGCCTTGCCGCGTTCTCCTTGCCGCGCCTCAGACGCCACAACATCATCCCGCGCAGGGCGGGCATCAGCGCAGCGCCCAGCCCCTGCCAGAGGCGGTCGCTGATCCCGGCGCGCCCGAGAGACAGCGCCGTTTCCGCGCGTCTCGTCAGGCGATCGAGCCGCTCTGTCACCGCCTCGGTTGTGATCGCCTCGGTACAGGGCTGCCCATACAGCAGATACCCCCTGCCAAAGGGGAGAGGCAGACGCAATCCGTCCCAGGTGGGTAGGCGCAGCGAGGTGCAGGCCGTGCCAACGGGCACGAAGGGTTTGCCGGTCAGGCGTATCAGCGTTTCGGTACCGCGCTGGGCAATCCGCGCAGGTCCGCGCGGCCCGTCCGGGGTAAGCGCGAAGATCGCGCCATTGCGCAGGATCTCGCATGCCTGACGTAGGGCGCGACTCCCTCCCTTGTTCTTGCCGCCACGGTCGCTCGATCCCTCCACACCGATGATCCCCCAGGGTGCAACGAGATCATTAATGAAACGACCATCGCGATTGCGGCTGATCATGACGGTGATCGTGAGTTCGGGATTGCTCTGATGTCCCCAGCGGCACATGGCGGGAAGCATCAGAAGCGTGGCATGCCAAGCCGCGACGATCGCGCCATCGGTCTTGCGTTCGGGCGATTGCGTCAGGACAGGCACGGCATCGGGGGCGCCGGTGATCGTCCAGCGCGTGGTGCGCAGCGCAAGGGCGAGATAACCGCGCGCCAGAATGAGAAGAGCCCGGCTTATCGTCCCGCTTGCAGTCATGCGGTTCATTCGGCGTCAGAAAGGAAAGCGCGCATACCGCGCCGGTAGCATGTCCGGTGCGGCAACGCAAAACCCGCCTCAGCGGCTCATGAGAACAGTCAGCTCGGCGTGCTCAAGAACATGTCTTGTTGCGCCGCCCAGGATCATCTGCCGCAGGCGCGAATGCGAATAGGCGCCCATACACAGCATATCCGCGCCAAAATCGGCGCAGGCGGCGAGGATACCTGCGCCCACATCGCGCTCGACCCCCTTGAAATCACGGATTTCGGCCTCGACGCCATGAAGGCGCAGATAATCCTGGACCGTGTCCGCTTCCGGCCCCCGCCGGTGGTAATCGACACTGGTAAGGATCTGGACACCCTCAGCCCGTTTGGCATAGGGCAGCGCACCACGCAGGGCGGAGGCGGCCTCGGCCGTGCCGTTCCAGGCAATGCACAGGCGCGTGCCCGACGTGACCGGTGGGCTCGGCGGTGCGATGACGAGCGGGCAGCCGCTATCGTACAGAACGGCGTGAAGCACTTCGGAGGCACGCGCATTATCGTTGGGGCCCAGATGCGGCATCAGGGTCAGATCCGAGAGCCTGGCGCGCCATGTGACGGCCTCGTGCTCCGAGCCTGTGAGGAACTCGAGCGATGCGCTGAGCTTCGAGTGGGCAAGCGGGTCGTTTTCCAGAAACCCCTGCTTGGGCTCGATGTCATTATCGCGGATGAATGCGTCGAATTTCAGCCGCACCTGCAGCATGCGGCGATGCGCCTCGTGCTCGGCGGCTTCCATCATCTCGTTGATCATGGAGCTCGACAGGCCTTCACCGGTCAGGGCCGCCATCTCATTGGGATCATCACCGACAAGCACCGTGGAGAGATGAGCGTTGAAGGCGCGTGCATGCAGCAGGCCCACGCGGAGTACCGCATCGATATTACCCGCGCCGTTGAGGGGGACGAGAATGTTTCTGACGTCGTTGGCCATGGGAAATCTCTCTTTAAGGTACGGAGTGGCGGCTTGGTGAACGCCTTGCATGAGGAATAGATCGGCAAGACCGGGCTGGCCGCGGCTTGAGCGGCTCAGGGATAGAGGCGCGTTACCGCCCAGTCATTTTCCGTCCGTGTCCATGTGGCCCGGTCATGCATGCGGTAGGGGCGATCCTGCCAGAACTCGATCTGGCGCGGCACAAGCCGGAAGCCGGACCAGTTGGCAGGGCGCTCGGGTTCCTTCCCCTCGAAGCGGGCGGCGACATCCCTGATACGATGCTCGAACTCGGCGCGGTCGGCGAGGGGGCGCGACTGATCGGAGGCGATGGCGCCAATACGCGAATTCCGGCTGCGGCTCGCAAAATAGCGATCGGCTTCCTCAGCGCTTACGGGTTCGACCGGCCCCTCGATACGGATTTGGCGACGCAACGATTTCCAGTGGAAAAGGAGCGCGGCCTGGGGGTTGGCCAGGAGCTCGCTGCCCTTGCGGCTCTCGAGATTGGTATAGAACACAAAGCCACGCGCATCCGCGCCCTTGAGCAGGATCATGCGTACCGACGGCACGCCCTCTGGCGTGGCCGTTGCAAGCGCCATGGCGTTGGGGTCGTTCGGCTCATGGGCCTCAGCCTCTTTCATCCAGTCCGCGAACAGCGAAAAGGGGTCCGCATCGAGCGGAATGAGGGGGAGGCTGGTATCGTCTGCCATGACAGGGTCTCTCCTGCGTCTATTCGGTCCGTATTCGTTGCCCTTCCTAACGTGTCATCTCGAGACTTGTTTGCGCGGCGGGCATGTGCGACGAAGCGGAGCGTTATTATTTCTTTGTCTGACATTAACCGGGATCTGCCTCATGTCCACCGCTTCGTTCGATCTCCCCACCGGGACGCTGATGGCGGGCAAGCGCGGCCTTGTGATGGGCGTCGCCAATGACCGCTCCATTGCCTGGGCCATCGCCTCTGCCTGCGCCGCACAGGGGGCGGAACTTGCCTTTACCTATCAGGGTGAAGCGCTCGGCAAGCGCGTGAAGCCGTTGGCCGAGAGTGTGGGGGCCAGTCTCGTCATTCCATGCGACGTGAGCGATGACGCTGATATCGACCGCGCCTTCGACGAAATCGAAAAGGCCTGGGGCAAGATCGACTTCGTGGTGCACGCCATTGGCTGGGCCGACAAACAGTTCCTGCGGGGACGTTACGTCGATACCCCGCGCGATGCCTTTCTCAAGGCCATGGATATTTCCTGCTTCTCCTTTACAGCAGTTGCGCGCCGCGCTGCCGCGCTGATGACGGATGGTGGCTCGCTGCTGACCCTGTCCTATCTCGGCGCGGAGCGCGTCATGCCTCATTATAACGTGATGGGTGTGGCCAAGGCGGCGCTCGAGGCCTCGGTGCGTTATATGGCGGCTGATCTCGGCAAGGATAATATCCGCGTCAATGCCATTTCCGCTGGTCCGATCATGACGCTGGCGGCCAATGGTATCGGCGATTTTCGGTATATCCTGCGTTGGAACCAGCTCAATGCGCCCATGGAGCGCAACGTCTCGCTCAAGGATGTCGGTGGCTCGGGGCTGTACTTTCTGTCAGACCTATCCTCCGGCACGACGGGCGAAGTCCACCATGTCGATTGCGGCTACCATATCGTGGGCATGAAGAACCCGAACGCCCCCGATATCGCCGTGGCCTCATCAGAAGGCTGATATGTCGGATAACAGCTTTGGGACGCTCTTCCGGGTCACGACCTGGGGCGAGAGCCATGGTCCCGCCATCGGCTGCGTGATCGATGGCTGCCCACCGAATATTGTCCTGAGCGAAGCCGATATACAGCCCTGGCTGGACAGGCGACGCCCCGGGCAGTCGAAATTCACAACCCAGCGACAGGAAGCCGATCAGGTTCGTATCCTGTCAGGCGTTTTCGAAGGCCGGACGACCGGCACGCCGATCTCGCTCATGATCGAGAATACCGACCAGCGGTCGAAAGATTACTCCGATATCGCTACGCGCTACCGGCCCGGCCATGCGGATGTGACCTATGACCTCAAATACGGTCATCGCGATTATCGGGGCGGTGGGCGTTCTTCGGCGCGTGAAACTGCCTGCCGCGTTGCGGCTGGTGGGGTGGCGCGCCGCGTGATTGCGGAATTGCTGGGCGAGATGGCGTTGATCCGCGCAGCTCTCGTACAGGTCGGTGGGCTGGAGGTGGACCGCACGCGCTGGGACTGGGAGGAAGTGACGCGTAACCCGCTATTCTGCCCCGATCCCGTGACGGCCATCGAATGGGAGGGGCTTCTGGCCAGCGTGCGCAAGGATGGCTCCTCAATCGGTGCCCTGGTCGAGGTGGTGGCAGAAAATTTCCCGGCGGGACTCGGGGCTCCGCTTTACGGGAAGCTGGATGCAGAGCTCGCCGCGGCGCTGATGGGGATCAATGGCGTAAAAGCCGTCGAGATCGGGGAAGGGTTTGGCGTCGCATCGCTCCGGGGCGAAGACAACGCTGACCCGATGCGTATGCGTGACGGCGCCCTGCATTTCGAACGTAATCGGGCAGGCGGTATCCTTGGGGGAATCTCGACCGGACAACCGATCGCCGCCCGTTTTGCCATCAAGCCGACCAGCTCCATTCTGGTGCCGGTACCCTCGGTCAATCGCGAGGGCGAAAACATCGAGGTGATCACGAAGGGGCGGCACGACCCCTGTATCGGCATTCGGGCAGTGCCCGTCGCCGAGGCGATGATGGCCTGTCTGCTGGTCGATCATCTGCTGCGTGATCAGGCCCAGAACAGCTGGCATCGCGCCCGTTGATAAGCGAACATGGCCGCCCGGGCAGGCGGCCATGGATCGGTGTCAGACAAGCGTTGCCGTCAGGCTGATGGCGGCCTTGAAAAGCTGCGAAACCGGGCAGCCATTCTTGGCCTTGGTGGCCAGTTCCTCGAACTTCGCCTGATCGGCGTCGGGTACGCTGCCCTTCAGATCGAGATGGATGGCCGAGATCTCGAACCCGCCTTCGGTCTTGTCGAGCGAGACCGTCGCCTTGGTCTCCAGAGAAGTCGCCGTGAGGCCAGCCTCACCCAGGATCATGGAGAGCGCCATGGTGAAGCAACCGGCATGGGCCGCGCCGATCAGTTCCTCGGGGTTCGTGCCGGGCTTGTCCTCGAATCGCGTATTGAAGCCATAGGGCTGGCTCGACAGCGCGCCACTCTGTGTCGAGATGGTGCCCTTGCCGTCCTTGAGGCCACCGCTCCACTGGGCACTGGCTGATTTCTTGATCGTCATGAAGGGATCTCCTGCGTTTCCGACGCCCGATCCGGGTCGGTTGCTCAGCCAACGCGGGGGAGGAGAAATTGTTCATCCCGCTCCCCTGTGTCATCGGGGCAACGCAGGGCAATCGACGTTAAATGAGCCGGTGGCGGGAACTCTAGGTTCTCCAAGGGCTTCTGGGCCTGTCAACACCATATGTAGTGCCCCCAGTGAAATTTAACCCGATATATTGCTTGTCTCGACCACGGGACTTGCGCCAAGAGGACACACGGAATGAGCGATACTGATCTCGATTTGATCTTGGGGAGATAGCCCGTGAGCCTGCTAGAAGACACGACCCGTGAGGCTGAGACCACTGCGGCCGATACCCTGCCAGAGCCCTGCGCCCGCGCACCCCAGGAAATTGAAGCCGAGCCTGACATGTTCGACGATGTCGTTCAGCTTGAAGGTCATCATCCCGTGCGCGTCAATCGCTCGCGTGACGCGCTTCTGACGGATTTCGGACGAGCGACGCTCGATAACCGCTACCTGCTGCCAGGGGAGCATTATCAGGATCTGTTCGGGCGCGTCGCTTCTTATTACGGCGCCGATGCCGCCCATGCCCAGCGCCTGTACGACTATATCTCCCAGCATTGGTTCATGCCGGCCACCCCCGTGCTCTCCAATGGTGGCACGACGCGTGGCTTGCCCATCTCCTGCTTCCTGAACGAGGCAGATGACAGCCTGCGCGGCATTGTCGATCTGTGGAACGAAAATGTCTGGCTGGCATCCAAGGGCGGCGGCATCGGATCCTATTGGGGCAATCTGCGCTCGATCGGTGAAAATGTCGGCAAGAACGGCAAGACTTCGGGCGTTATTCCCTTCATTCGCGTCATGGACAGCCTGACCCTTGCCATTTCGCAGGGCTCATTGCGCCGCGGGTCCGCCGCTGTGTATCTGCCGGTCTGGCATCCCGAGATCGAGGAATTCGTCGAGATGCGTCGTCCGACGGGCGGCGATCCGAACCGCAAGGCGCTGAACCTTCATCACGGCGTCTTGCTGACCGATGACTTCATGCGCGCAGTGGAGAAGGACGAGGAGTGGGGCCTGCGTTCGCCCAAGGATATGTCTGTCATTCGCAGCATACCGGCGCGCCAGCTCTGGATCCGTATCCTGACCGCCCGCATGGAGCAGGGCGAGCCCTACATCATCTACTCCGATCATGTGAACAAGGCGCGCCCCGAGCACCACAAGCTCGCCGGGCTCGAGGTCAAGACCTCGAATCTCTGCGCCGAGATCACCCTGCCGACAGGGCTCGATCACCACGGCAAGAACCGGACTGCCGTCTGCTGTCTGTCCTCGCTCAACCTCGAAACCTGGGAAGAGTGGAAGGACAACCCGCAATTCATCGAGGACGTGATGCTGTTCCTCGACCGGGTGCTTCAGGACTTCATCGATCGCGCACCGGATGACATGGAACGCGCGCGCTATGCTGCCATGCGCGAACGTTCGGTCGGGCTTGGGGTCATGGGCTTCCACTCCTTCCTGCAGGCCCGCAACATCCCGTTCGAGAGCGTGATGGCGCGTGTGTGGAACAAGCGCATCTTCCAGCAGATCAAGACACAGGCCGACGCTGCGTCGAAGCATCTGGCCGAGCTGCTCGGGCCCTGCCCTGACGCCGCAGAATACGGCATCATGGAGCGCTTCTCGAACAAGATGGCGATCGCACCGACCGCTTCGATCTCGATCATTGCGGGCAATGCAAGCCCTGGCATCGAGCCGATTTCAGCCAATGTGTTCTTGCAGAAGACGCTCTCCGGCTCGTTTACGGTGCGTAATCGTCATCTGCTGCAGTTGCTCGAGCAGAAGGGGCAGAACACGGACGCGATCTGGTCTTCGATCACCCTCAACAAGGGCTCTGTCCAGCATCTGGACTTCCTCACCCAGGACGAAAAGGACGTTTACAAGACCGCCTTCGAGCTCGACCAGCGCTGGGTGATCGAGCACGCTGCCGATCGCGCGCCCTTCATCTGTCAGGCACAGTCGATCAACGTCTTCCTGCCTGCCGATATCCACAAGCGCGATCTGCACCAGATTCATTTCCTGGCGTGGAAGCGCGGTGTGAAGTCGCTCTATTACTGCCGCTCGCTCTCTATCCAGCGTGCCGATGCTGTCAGTGACATGGTGCTGAAGAACAACATCCTCGAAGATGAAGACTACAGCACGAATGCCGCCGAGGCCGCAAAGAAGCCCACCGCCACGACGAGCTACGAAGAGTGCCTGTCATGTCAGTAGGAGCGCCGTTTGCACAGGCATTTCTGGTTTCGGGGCTTCTGCTCGGCTCGATACCGGGATATGTCGTGCGCGCTGAGGCTCAAACAGAGACACCAACACAGGCCCAGGCTCCTGCCGCGACATTGCGCGGTACGGTAACGATAAAGGGACCGGTTGATTTACCCCCCAATGCCCAGGTGAGCGTGGTTCTGGAGGATGTCAGCCTGGCTGACGCCCCCGCCATTCCGCTGAGCAAGACGGTTTTCTCGCCTGTCGGGGGTCAGACCTTTGGTTATGCGCTGGGTTATGACCCCTCGGCGCTGAAGTCAGGACACCGCTACGCCCTGCGTGCCGATATCAGGAATGGCGCCTCCTTGCTTTACATCAGCAAGGACGCAGTTCTTGGCCTTGGCGCGGTGCCCGAGCAGACAGCCCTCGTCGTCGAGGCCGTCGCATCGCCTCTCCCAAGTGCTTTGGTCGGCAGCTGGGCGATCGATCGGATCGGCTCTGATGTCGTCGATCCCTCGGCGCCGGCCTATCTCAGTTTTCGTGCCGATGGGTTTCTATCCGGCACGGGCGGATGCAATCGTCTCATGGGCCGGGTGACGGCAAGTGGCAGCGCGCTCAGTTTTGGCCCTATGGCTGGAACGCGAATGGCCTGTATCGGTAACCGCATGAGCCAGGAAGACGCTTTCTTCGCTGCCGCGCGCACGGTGGCGAGCTGGCAGATCGATCAGGGAATGCTGCTTCTGGCGGACGCCCAAGGTGAGATCGTGCTGACGCTCAGCCCCAACAAAAACAGCGACGCCTACAAGAATCTCCAGAATTCCAGAAGCAGGAAAAGCCGATGAGCGAAACTCAGGGTTCAGGCGTGTCACACGCCGAAGAACAGCATTTCGACCTCATGACCGCCAATCCGGTCTACAAGCCCTTTCGCTACCCATGGGCCTATGACGCGTGGCTGATTCAGCAGCGTGTGCACTGGCTGCCCGAAGAAGTGCCGCTGGCGGATGATGTAAAGGACTGGCATCGTACGCTCAGCGAGTCCGAGCGCCATCTGGTCACGCAGATCTTCCGCTTCTTCACCCAGGCGGATGTCGAGGTGAACTCGGCCTATATGAAGTATTACAGCCAGGTCTTCAAACCGACCGAGGTGCTGATGATGCTGTCATCCTTCTCGAATATCGAGACGATCCACATCGCCGCCTATTCGCATCTGCTTGACACCATTGGCATGCCCGAGACCGAGTACTCGGCATTCCTGAAATACAAGGAGATGAAGGACAAGTATGATTTCATGCAGTCCTTCAATATCGACAACAAGCGCGAGATCGCGAAGACCATGGCCGCCTTCGGCGCGTTCATGGAAGGGCTTCAGCTCTTCGCCTCTTTCGCAATCCTGTTGAACTTCCCGCGGTTCAACAAGCTCAAGGGCATGGGGCAGATTGTCTCCTGGTCCGTGCGTGACGAGACGCTTCACTGCCTGTCGATGATCCGGTTGTTCCGCACCTTCGTACGCGAAAACCGGGAGATCTGGACGGGAGACTTCCAGAAGGAGCTCGCCGACATCTGCGCGACCACGGTCGAGCACGAGGACGCCTTCATCGATCTGGCTTTCGAGATGGGCGACGTTGAGGGGCTGAGCGCCGATCAGGTAAAGCGCTATATCCGTTTCATCGCTGATCGTCGCATGACACAGCTGGGCCTCGATCCGTTCTACGGCATCGAAGAGAACCCGCTGCCCTGGCTGGACGATATGCTCAATGCAGTCGAACACGCCAATTTCTTCGAGAACCGTTCGACAGAATATTCCCGCGCCTCGACCTCCGGTTCGTGGGAAGAAGCCTTCGAGGCAGATGTGTTCGCCTCGTGAAGATCGAGGACAGCACAGACAGGGCTGTCCTTGCGGACATGGGGATCCGTGTCGCCGGTACTTGCCGGGGAACACGCGATCGAACGAGAGGGGGCAGCCGTCTCTGTCGTTCCTTCTCCGTGCAGTGCGGCATTGCGAAAGATCCGGCTGATATTCTGGTTTCGCTGCGATGCGATCACCGGCGGGTTGGGCATCTTTCGTACATCGCCCTCCGTGACTTTTATGAACCTCCCCCACTAGCCGCCGGGCCGTGATCGTTTTGCGACGCGAGTGACGGCGACCCTCAAGACGAGGTTCTCCTCCGTTACGACAATCGGGGCATAGACCAGATCTGCGGCTGTAGAGCGACGGTAGAATGTCACTTCCGCTCCTGCCCTGACAAAGCTGCTGTCATCGTGATGTGCCGCAGCGAACGGGATCTGCCATTTGCCGGCCAGGACGCCAGAGAAGGTGAAGACGCATTCATCTTGCTGCGGCGCAGGTCAGATCGCTGCCACCGCCTTGCGGCCAATTCCCTCCTTCAGATCCCATTTCGAAGACAGGACGGCGATCCAGTCTCTGAACTAGCGGGCGTCAGGCATCAGCTGTGCCGCGTATGTCAACCGGTCGCACGGCTTTTCCGTTCCCTGACGATCAATGGATGACCCTGTGACGATCAAGGATGCCTTCCTCTTTCCGCGGGCCTGGGCGCTCGTCTCCGGGTTACAGGTTTCATGGAAGCTTGCGCAGCCACTGAGGCTAAGCACCAAGGCGCAGGTCGACGGGAATCTCCCAAGCTGAGATTCTCCAGAGCTTTGCAGACTCCCTCCATCACTCGAGTGATGGGAAGCTCGGCGAAATCCCGGTCGAGGAGGAGCGGCCAGAGTCCTCCTATATCAGGGCGATACCGTCTCGCAGGATTGCGTCGCTCTCAGGCGTGTAACCGCCCTCCGCCCGATGGAGGGTCAGGCCGGGCATCAGGCGGAACACGCCTTTTCCCCCCCACACGCCACGCAGAAGGACGATCTTTGCCTGTCGTTCCTGTTTCGGCCAGAGGGGGCAAAGCACCAGGCTGCCGAAACCCGATCGACGCAGGGCCTCGCACGCTATGTCGATGACCGCTGCAGGAAGAGCGAGGGTAAGACTGCCTCCGGGCAGGATCCAGCGTGAGAGTGCCGAGATCCAGTCGATCCAGCCATTTTCCGGCATGGTCATCGCGAGCCTGCGTCGCGCATCTTCGGCACCCGTGTGATTGGCGGGATGCCAGGGCGGGTTGGCCATGGCATGATGAAACCGCCCATTGGCTCCGGGGGTGATCTGGCGCAGGGAGGTGGGGATGTCAGGCAGACTGCCGGTGACGATGGTTACACGCTCCGCGAGATTATTCTCCTGCATGTTTTCCCGCGCGAGAGACGCCGTCGCGTGATCCGCTTCGAGGCCAACCCCCGTAATTCCGGAGCATCGCGTGGCAAGGCATAGCAGCCCTGCGCCGGCGCCGCATCCGGCCTCCAGGACGCTCTGACCTGGTTGAGCTGGTACGAAAGCCGCCATGAGCACAGGTTCGATGCCCGTGCGATACCCCTCGACGAATTGTCTGTAGCGAACACGCTTGTCGAGCAGATATCCCGCCATTGTCTCGTGAGATGTCACCCCGGCAGCGTCGGCTTTTAGGGTGGCCGGGTTGACCGGAACGGTCCTGCCGCTCATATGGTTTGGACTGTCAGAGGGCTGGTGATCCGGTCTGGCTGGGTCATGCATGTCAGTCGGTTTCTGCCTCGGTACGTTGTCGTGCCGGGATCTGCACCGACTCGTGCCTTATACTGCATCAGGGTCGTCAGTGGCCAAGTAGGAAGTGGAGAGTTGCCTTGGGTGGTGCCGACAGCCTGACCGATAAAAAGACTCAGGAAGAGAACAGCGTAGCTAGCCCGGTCAGCGGGGAACGCTCCGCCCTGAATGCGCTCTCCGATTTTCTTCGTGACGATATGGAAGCCTGCAATCGCGAGATCGTCGCGCGCATGCAGAGCCCGGTACCCCTCATTCCGCAGCTCGGGGCGCATCTCGTAGCGGCGGGTGGCAAGCGCCTGCGTCCACTCCTGACACTCGCCTCGGCACGTCTTTGCGGCTACGAGCCGTCTCCCGAACGGCAGCGTCATGTCGGGCTCGCCGCCTGTGTGGAGTTCATCCATACCGCGACCCTGCTGCATGACGACGTGGTCGATGAGAGCACCTTGCGCCGTGGTCTGGCCTCGGCCAATGCCGTGTTCGGCAACAAGGCATCCGTTCTGGTGGGTGATTTCCTGTTCGCCCGTTCTTTCCAGCTCATGACTGCCGACGGCTCGCTCAAGGTCATGGCGATCCTGTCCGCTGCCTCTGCCACCATCGCTGAAGGCGAGGTGTTGCAGATGGCAACGCAGAATGATCTCTCGACCCCGATCGAGAAGTATCTGGAGGTCATCCATGGCAAGACAGCGGCGCTCTTTGCAGCGGCTTGTCGGGTTGGGGCGGTCGTGGCAGAGCGCCCCGAGGCCGAGGAAGCGGCGCTCGAGGCTTATGGCACCAATCTAGGCATGGCTTTCCAGCTTGTGGACGATGCCCTTGACTATGCCGCAGACCAGCAGGTTCTGGGCAAGACCGTGGGTGATGACATGCGCGAAGGCAAGATCACGCTGCCGGTCCTTGCCGCCTTCAATGCAGGTGACGAGACCGAGCGTGGCTTCTGGCTGCGCGTGATCGAGACGGGCGATCAGACGGAGGAGGATCTGCCTCGCGCGCTTGCCCTGATCGAGAAGACAGGCGCTATCCAGACGACGCTCGACCGGGCTCGCGTCTATGCCGACGCAGCGATCGAGGCTTTGTCGATTTTCCCCGATAGTCCCATCCGTCAATTGATGATCGACGCGGCCTCTTACACGGTAAGCCGTGCCAATTAACGCCAAAGCCGGTCCCTCGAACGAGATGGTGTGTGGCTTGAGGCTGCTCTGACACGCCCCAGGCGCGATCAGGGATAGTGTGTGTCGGGCCTTACAGTCGGACCGTATCGTCAGGCGTGAAGGATATGCATGGCTCCGCCGAACTGCGGGGAGGCGCGTCGCCTCAGACGCTGGCGTGCTCCAAGATCGTGATCTGGCCATAGCCAAGCCGGGCGACGGCCTTCTCAAGCGCTTCTTGGGCAGGGGGTGGCCCCGTCAGGCAGAGTGTCTCCGCCGTCATGGCTTCCGCACAGGCGGGCGATCGTTGGTCCAGGATACGCCCGACCTGCTGCGCGACCGGAATGGCGGGATCCAACCAATTGATATCCGGAGGACAGAGCCGCAGGAAGGCTTCGTTGAGAAACGTATAATGCGTGCAACCGAGCCCGATTGTATCGATACGATCGCCATTCGGGGCCTCGAAGAGATGGCGAAGTTCCTCGGCGACCAGTCGGTCATCGACGCTCTCGCCCAGATAGGCTTTTTCGGCGAGATCGGCGAGGGCGCGAGCGCCGTGTACGATCATCTCGCAGTCAGCAGCATAAGTGTCGCGCAGACCGCGCAGATAGGGTCGTCGTGCCGTTCCTCTCGTGGAGAGCAGGCCGAATACCCGGGTCTGGCTCACTCGGGCCGCCCAGCGCACCGGCGGGACACAGCCAACAAACGGCACGTCGAAACGCGCGCGAAGCGCGTCGAGCGCGATGGTGCTGGCGGTATTGCAGGCGATCAGTACGACATCGGGCCGCAGTCGCGCGATCCGCTCTTCCATGAGGGAGAGAATGCGCGCGACGAGCACGGAGTCTTCCTGCTCGCCATAAGGAAAGAGCGCGTTATCGGCCAGATAGTCGATCCGGGTGCCGGGGGGCAGGGTGGTGCGCAAAGCTTGCACCACGCCGAGTCCACCTATGCCCGAATCAAATGCCAGAACGCGCCCCGGGGGCAGGGGCAAGTCAGCCCTCCGCCTTGGCCTTGAGGGCTGCGGCCTCCTCGGCACTGCCGACGCCACCATGGGCCTTGGACCAGCCGCAGGGATCTTCTAGGAAGCGACGGACCTCGTGAATATCGCTCTCTGAAAAGTAATTGGCCCCTGAACAGGCCTCGAGCACGTCCCACCAGGTGCAGAGCGAATGCAGGGATACATTCATGTCGGCCAGCGTTTTCTGCGCACCGGGGAACACGCCATAGAAGAACACGACGAAGGTATGATCGACCAGCGCGCCCGCCGAACGCAGTGCATTGGCAAAACGGACCTTCGAAGCGCCATCCGTGGTCAGATCCTCAACCAGCAGCGTCCGCATGGCTTCTGGGACATCGCCCTCGATCTGGGCGTTGCGCCCAAAGCCCTTGGGTTTTTTACGCACATAGGCCATGGGCGCCATCATGCGATCCGCAATCCAGGCGGCGAACGGGATGCCGGCCGTCTCACCGCCGACTACGCAATCGATGCTCTCATACCCGATATGGCGGCCGATTTTCGCGACAGCGAGCTCGACAATCTTGGCGCGGGCACGCGGGAAGAAGATGATCTTGCGGCAATCGATGTAGACAGGGGACTTCCAGCCCGAGGTCAGTGTGTAGGGTTCGTCAGGCCGGAAATTGATGGCCTTGATTTCCAGCAGGATACGCGCCGTGGTCAGCGCGGCATCCCGGTCCCATTGTGTCTGACGAACCGCGCCACCATTGATCTCGTTGCTGAGAGCCATCTGTTATCACTCCATAATCTTTAGCGATGCAGGATTATCTGTCCTTTGCGAGAAAAGTAAGACAAATAAGAAGAGAAAATCCTCGCGCTTTCGTTCCATAGGCCGTGCTTGCATTTACCATCGGAAAAGATTTAGAATGCGCCAATTGAAAATAATTCTCAACTAGGATCAGTTTGCGTGACTGTCGATCTCAACCGCATTTCCCGAAAGTGCGAACGCGCCGTGATCACGGCGTATGAAGAATTGCGGGAAGTGGGCCAGCCTGACATCCAGGCTTTCACCGCATGCACGACCCTTTATCGTATCCACCATCCGGAGGCTTCATTGAACGAGGCACGCCGTCTTGTGTCGGAATGGATCGATCATCATATCGTTCGTCAGGACAAGGGCGCGACCCCAGGCTGCGATTGCTGAGATCGAGGGGCGAGCGTGAGGCCTGGCAGGGACAGGGATCGCGTTCTACCCGTGATGGAACAAAAAAAGCCGGGGGCATGTCCCTCGGCTTTTTTGTTTGCCCGCTTCAGGCCTAGGTTAGCTGCGGCGGCAAAGCGGTACGAAGTCGCGACGTGTCTCGCCCACATAAAGCTGGCGCGGCCGGCCGATACGCTGCCCCGGCTCCTCGATCATCTCGCGCCACTGGCTGACCCAGCCTACTGTACGGGCGACGGCGAAGAGGACGGTGAACATCGACGTCGGAATCCCCATGGCCTTGAGAATGAGGCCCGAATAGAAATCGACATTCGGATAAAGGCGACGCTGGACGAAATAGGGGTCATTGACCGCGATACGCTCCAGCTCAGCTGCAAGGTCGAACATCGGGTCATGTTTCAGCCCAAGCTCGGAGACGACCTCATGATAGGTCTGCTCCATGATCTTCGCACGCGGGTCGAAATTCTTGTAGACGCGATGGCCAAAGCCCATCAGCCGGACGCCGCTCTCACGGTTCTTCACCTGAGCAATGAAGGCCGGGATGTTCTCCTTCGTGCCAATCTGCGCCAGCATTCCCAGCACGGCCTCGTTGGCACCGCCATGAGCGGGGCCCCAGAGCGCTGCGATACCTGCCGCGATGCAGGCGAAGGGGTTCGAGCCTGTCGAACCGACCAGACGCACCGTAGAGGTCGAGGCATTCTGCTCATGATCGGCATGCAGGATCAGAATGCGATCGATCGCGCGCGCCAGGACCGGGTTCACCTTGTATTCGGCGTTCGGTCGCGCAAACAGCATCTTCAGGAAGTTTTCCGAGAAGGTCAGGCTGTTATCGGGATATACGAAAGGTTCACCGACCGTATATTTGTACGCCCAGGCCGCAATGGTCGGCACCTTGGCAATCAGGCGGCGCGTGGAGAGGTCGCGGGAGGCCTCGTTGGAGATATCGACGGCGTCAGGGTAGAAGGCTGAGAGCGCCGCCACTGTACCGCAGAGAATGGCCATGGGATGGGCATCACGACGGAAGCCGTTGAAGAAGTTCCTGATCTGCTCATGAAGGAGTGCCTGCTCCTTCAGATCCTGCTGAAACCGGTCATACGCATCACGATTGGGCAGCTCGCCATAGGCCAGGAGATAAGCCGTTTCGACAAAGCTGGCCTCGGTGGCAAGCTGCTCGATAGGATAACCGCGATGCAAAAGCACGCCCTCATCGCCATCGATGAAGGTGATGGCGCTTTGGCATGAAGCCGTCTCCCCATAACCCGGATCAAATGAGAACATCTGGGTCTGGGCGGTGAGCTTGCGGATATCGACCACATCGGGGCCGAGTGTACCCTTGAGCAGGGGAAATTCGGCAGAGCGCTCGCCAATGCTGAGGGTCGCCGTTTCGGGAGTGGATCCGTTTGTGTCGTGATCAGCCATGGAAAAACGCCTTACGAAGTTAACTGCGATGGGGCAATCAACATATGGGTGAACTCCGTCCGAAATGGCGGGCCGCGAAAGCGCGCCATGAGGCCGTTTTCACCCGGGTGGAAGCACTGCGCCAAGCGTGGCGGTGTTGGGAGAGAGCCCGGCCCAGTCCGAAGCGACCGCGAACATGGCCGCCGTGGCAGGCTCGAAGCCTTTCATCAGCTCTCGAGCGATGGGCCCGTCAATCGCATCACTGGCGAGATGGCGGCAGATTTCGGCGATCACCGGGTTATGCCCGACGATGATCAGCGTGCGGACTGAACCCGGCGTCTCCCGGATGAGTTCGAGCATGCCGTAGAGATCAAGATCATACAGGGCATCGAGCCCGAGCACCACGCGTGAGGAGGGCAGACAGGCCGCAATGCTGGCCGCTGTCTGGCTCGTCCGCGCGGCGGTGCTGTGCCATAGATGCGTACCGGCCAGAGCGATGTCGAGCGCTGCGATTGCGTGGGCGAGATGCTCCGCGTCAAGCTGGCCCCGTTCAGTGAGCGGCCTGTTGCGGTCGAGACCTCCCCATGCCTCGGGGGCAGCCTGGGCATGTCTGGCGAAAATGATGTGATGCGCCGTCATCTCCGTTTCCGTATCAGCGCGGGCTGCGCCCGGCGATTGAGTCATGATGACGGATCACCTCCCGGATGATGAATGCAAGAAACTTTTCCGCGAAGTCAGGATCGAGCCGGGCCGAGGAGGCAAGTTGGCGCAGGCGCTCGATCTGACGCGCCTCACGTGCAGGGTCGGCGGCAGGCAGACCGGAGCGGGCCTTGAGCTCGCCCACGGCCTGGGTCTGGCGAAAGCGCTCCGCCAGCATATGGATCAGCGCCGCATCGATATTATCGATGCTCTGGCGATGCCGTTCGAGAAGCGCGCGTGTTTCCTGTTCAGACATCCAGATCAATCCAGGCAAGATGGCCGCCTTTTCCGGCGCCCAGGTCAGTGAAAATGGCGCGACCCCCGTTGCGTCCGTCCCTGATCCAGGGGCGGCCATCGGTCGAGCGGCGGTCATGGCCACAATAAACGACATGGCCCTCGGGGATATGATCGATCCATCGCAGCCGCCTCTCGGGGTAGCCATCAGGCTGCATGCGGCCGGTTGTCTCGCCAAAGAGCGCGCGCGACAACAGCGGTGTCATCGAGCCCAGGGCCGGAGGGGGAGCCTCGATCAGCATGTCGGTATGGAACCCGCCATGGACGAAGATCAGTTCGTCCTGCACGATCCAGGCGGGGGCCTGAGCGATGGCCTCATAGGCGCGCTCGCGCAATCCCGCCTGAACGGGTCCAGAAAGCTGATCCAGCGTCTGTTCCAGAGGCGGATCCCGCCGCAGCCTTCTGCCCTCTAGCGCCCGGCCGAGCTTTCGGTCGTGATTCCCGAGGATGAACAATCCACGTCCGTCATCGATGAGGTCCAGCATGAGCCTTAGCGTGCCAGCGCTATCGGGCCCATGATCGACAAGATCGCCAAGCTGAATGATGAAACGATCGGTCGCCACAGCGTGTTCGAAAGCCGTCAGATCGCCATGAACGTCGCCCACCACGCGCAACCCGCGACCGGCGCTCAGTCGTGAAAGATCGGGTGGGGGAGGTGGGGGGAACGAAATCGGATCGGCCTTTCGGAGCTACGTCATGTCGAAACCGTCATTATGGGCAGGATCGGGAGAAAAACACAATAAAGACATGGTTATAACCCTCCTGCCTCAGGGAGCCACTGCCAGTGACCCATTCTCGGCAAAGCTGGCCGCCAGCGACAGATCGACGGACAGGACCTGACTGACACCGCGCTCCTGCATGGTCACGCCGAACAGCCGATCCATATGCGCCATGGTGAGTTGATGGTGGGTAACAACCAGAAAGCGTGTTTGGGCCTCTTCGGCCATATCCTTGAGCAGGCTGCACAGCCGTTCCACATTGGCATCATCGAGCGGAGCGTCGACCTCATCAAGAATGCAGAGGGGGGAAGGCTGGCATTTGAACGTAGCGAATATGAGCGAAAGTGCGGTGAGCGCCTGCTCGCCCCCTGAGAGCAGAGAAAGCGTCGAGAGTTTCTTGCCGGGAGGCTGGGCGAATATCTCAAGACCAGCCTCTAGCGGATCGTCACTGCCGACAAGGCCGAGATGGGCCTTGCCACCGTTGAACATGCGGCTGAACAGCGCCTGGAAATGGCGATCGACCTCGACGAATACCGCCTGTAGGCGCTCCCGCCCTTCCTTTTTCAAGGCGTTGATTGATCCGCGAAGGCGATTGATCGCAGATTCCAGCTCGTCGTGTTCGCGCGCCAGATGCTCTGACTGGCTATGGGCTTCGGCATATTCCTGCTCGGCCAGAAGATTGACGGGTCCGAGCGCCTCGCGTTCCTTCTGGTTGCGCGCCAGGCGACGCTTCAAGCTCGTCTCGCTCTGTTCGGTGAGCGGAAGGTCGAATGTCTCTTCCGGCGTATTGGCCCGGCCCTCGTCGAGTTTGGCGTACTGGGCGCGCGCCTGTTCGAGGCGCTCCTGCAGCCGTATTGCGTTTTCTCGAGCTGTCGCGCAGCGCTGCTCCTCATCACGCCGTGTGCGGGAGAGAGCCTCGATGGCCGAATCGATTTCGGCCAGAGCCTCGGCGGCAGATGCAAAGTCGCTTTCCGCTCTCGACAGCGCTTCGGCCGTTTCTAGCGTGACGGTTTCGAGCCGCGAAGCCTCAGCGCTGGCACGGGCAATCTCTTTTTCTCCCTCGGCGACACGTTCGGCGAGGCGTTGCAGGTCCTCTTCCAGTGCCGCGATCGTGCTCAGCGTCTCGACGCGCCGCGAGATCGTCTGTTCCTTTTCCTGCAGCGCCTTTTCCAGCGCGGCTTTTGTTTCGCGTAGCGCCTCACGGCAGGTCAGGTCATTCTGACGGCTGGTGGCTTCCCGTTCTCGGCACTGGTCCAGCTCTCGTTCCCTGGGCGTCAGATCGGGCACCGGCGCGAGGGTTGTCTGATGAGCCCGCATCTCTGTCAGGTTTGAAACGAGGGCCTCATGCTGAGGAAGCAGTGCGGAGAGACGGCTGGTCAGGCTCAGCTTCAGATCCCGCGCCGTCTGAAGGTCTCGGCTCGCCGCTCCGATGTCGCGTCCAAGCGCCTCTCCGGCGCCGCGTGCTGCGGTGAGCTCTTCCTCAACACGGGTCAACGTCGCGCGGTTCGACCGCAGCATCTCCTGGGTGATGCGCAGCGCGGTTTCATGATCCTGCGCCTCAAGCTGAGCGCAATGCGCGGCGATATCCTGCTGATCGCGCTTTTCCTGAGCAAGCACGCCCGTGAGCGTCGTGGCTTTTGCGGM
>NZ_PNQZ01000002.1 GCF_003994335.1 Asaia sp. W19 | reverse complement strand
GGGGGGCGCCGCTGCGGTATCGAAAAGCATCGACACCATCGGCGCGGGGCTCGGCGCGAGTAACGATGTGCTTGCGCTCGCCCATCGCATTCAGCCGATGGAAAGCGCAGCCGGGCAATACGATGCCCAGGGCCAGGTCGTGCAGTCTTCTGCGGGCGCGCTGGGGGCGATGCAGGTCATGCCCGGGAGTGCCAATGGCAATGATTTGCGCACCACCTCGGGCAATGTCACGGCGGGCGTGCAGCTGCTCATGCGGCTTTACAGCAAGTATGACGGCAATCAGGCGCTCGTCGCCATGGCCTATAATTGGGGCGAGGGCAATGTCGATCAGTATCTGTCCGGCAAGGTTGCCAGCCCCCCGAAGAGCGTTGCGGAGTACGCACAGAAGGCAACAGGGGGCGACGTCTACGGCACCCAGGCGCTCGCCGCACGCCAGAACCGTGTCGATGACCAGCTGCGCGGCAGTGATGGCAGTATCGCTGCCCAGATCCGCGAGCGTGAGCAGGCAATCACCGCCCTGACCACGGCCCAGAAGGCCCTGAATGACCTGCATAGCGCGGGCAAGGTGTCGGATGCGGATTATGCCAC
>NZ_PNQZ01000195.1 GCF_003994335.1 Asaia sp. W19 | reverse complement strand
GAAAGCTGATTAGCCCCGAAGGATTGTGAGTAATCACTGTAAAACGAGAGGGTCCGGAACGGCTGCCMCACCAATGCGGCGAAGGGGAGTGGTTTCGTATAGGAGGCATCGGTCGTTCAAACAAATGAAATCCCCCTGCCATAGTGCAGCCCGACCCACTGATAGCGCACACCGCCACTGGCAATCAGACTGCTGGTCAGGTGAATATTGTCCTTGAGATACCCCGAGGCGGAATTGATATTCTGCTGCAGATTGCTGTTCGCCGCATTCACGCGGCCGACGGGGGCCAGCCCACCATAGACCGGATTGGCCGGGAAGAATCCCCCCTGATTGGCTGACTGGTAGAAAGCGCCCTGGTTCTGGTTGCGGTTCTCGTAATCGATCCCAGCCGTGAGTTCGTGACGCATGCGCCATAACATGTGATCGGCCAGATAATCAAGCGCCACACTGCCATTCGCACGGATGGTCCCTCCATTGGCACGATACCGGCGCAACAGCACGCCTGTGCGGGGGGAGTAGCTCGATGGATCGGCCTGCCTGTCGTGATAATCGTCGCGGTTATACCCACCAGACAGACGCAGGCGGTCATGGGCGCCAAGGCGATAGCCTAAATGGCTCGCGACAAGGTGACGCGTGCCGAAAGAAGCGGTCCAGGGTTCGTCCACACGCTTTTGCGGGCCTGATATTGGATTATTCCCCATAAAGACAGCACCGCGATCGAGGACATTGTTGTAATCGACAAATTCATAGGCTAGCGCGCCATCCCAGCGCTCCTGACGCCAGCTCAGTGTCGGGGCCACGAGTATCTGCCTGTTGGAGCCGAAATTACGCCAGTAATTCTCGTTCCTGTAACTTCCGATCAGGCGGAAAGCGAACCTCTTCCCAAGCGGTCCGGTGACGTCGACATGGCCATTTCCGCCACCGAGTGAACTCCACTGTGTGCCGAACCCGCCGCCCCAGCGCCTAAAATCGGGCGCTTTTGTCACCACATTGATCACGCCGCCCGGCTCTTGCATCCCATAGAAAAGCGACGCTGGCCCCTTGAGTATCTCCACCCGCTCGGCGGTGTCGCCTTGATAATTACGCCCTATGGGCATGCGTATGCCATCGCGCAGGATCGATCCGTCATCGATCGCCCCGAAGCCACGTTTGACAAGGGCATCCTGCGTCCCGCCAAAATTATTGCCAATCGCCATGCCGGGCACATATTTGGCCATGTCTTCCATGGTCTGGGGCGAGAAATCAGCCAGAGTCTGACGGGTAACGACATTGGTTGTCTGCGTCTGCTGTAAAAAGGGTGTGGAACGCTTATCGCCCATGCTGCTGTCGGACGCGGCATAGCTTCCGCGCTCACCGATGACGGTCAGCACTTCATGGCGCCGACGGACTCGCCCGGCGCTCTCCTGCATGCGCCGCTGGCCTGCGAGGCTAGCGGCGACCCGTCCTGTCCTGCCCCCCTTGCGAAGCGAGGTATGGCCCACGCTGTCTGGGGCAACGCGGCTATCCTCCTCAACAGGTGCGTCGCGCGCCGAGGCATCAGGCGGCGCTAAGGCTCCAAGCGCTGCGATGAGGATGATACCGGGGCCAGGCAGGATCGCCCCACGATATGGGTTGCGAATGTTTCTCATTCGCTAATACGTGACATGAAATGTGACATAACGAAACCGTGAGTCGCGGTTTCGAGAGTCCATTCTTCTTAACAAATCATGACTAGGCCTGTTTGGGATCGTCGCTGACGCGCTTGCCGCCCGGGCTCGCGCGGTTCACTGCTCTTCACCTCAGGGTTGGCAAAGATAGTCCCGGGTCAGCGGTACGGCGTCGATATCGAGCGTGAGCTGAAGCTGAAAATTCATGTGCCCCTGCAGACGAAAGGAGAGTTCAGCGCCGACAAGATAAAATTCGAACATCCGGCAAAAGCGCTCATCGTAAAGCGCCTTGATCTGATCGCGATTTGCGGCGAAGCGTGCGCGCCAGTGCTTGATCGTCTTGGCGTAATGCAGACGCAGGATCTCGCAATCCGTCACCCAGAGGCCTGCACGCTCGACCGAGGGCAGAACCTCGCTCAAGGCCGGAGAATAGCCGCCAGGGAAGATGTACTTATCGATCCAGGGATTGGTCGAGCCCGGCTCATCCATGCGCCCTATCGAATGGATCAAAGCCACGCCGTCAGGCTTGAGCGCCTTGCGTACGGTGCGGAAATAGGTGTCGTAATGGCCGATCCCGACATGCTCGAACATGCCGACCGAGACGATACGATCATAGCGCCTGTCGAGCTTTCGGTAATCCATCAGCTTGAACGTGACCAGGCCCTCCAATCCCGCGGCACGGGCACGTTCACGCGCCACCTGCAGCTGCTCCTGGGAGAGCGTGATGCCTGTCACCTTGGCTCCGTAGTCGCGCGCAAGAGTCAGCGCCATGCCCCCCCAGCCACAGCCAATATCCAGCACATCGAGGCCGGGCCGGTCGAGCAGAAGCTTGGCGGCGATATGGCGCTTTTTCGCAAGCTGCGCTTCCTCCAGCGTCATGTCATCTGACGTGAAATAGGCGCAGGAATACTGACGGTCCTCATCGAGAAAGAGATCGTACAGCTTTCCGTTCAGATCATAGTGATGCGCGACATTGCGACGCGAACGCCGCTGCCCATTCAACTGCCTGAAGAACCGCGTGAGAAAACGGGCCTTTTCCTCAAAGCGACTGAGCATATGATGACTGTCGTGGATATTGAGCATGAGGACGCTCAACACATCCTCGAGCGTACAGTCGACCGAGACGATCGTGCCGTCCATCCAGCCCTCACCAAAAGCGAGACCTGAATTCAGCAGCAAGGCCCTGAGCGCCTTGTCCGTCTTGACATGAATGGCGGCGCTCGGGCCGGGACGCGTGCCTTTATAGAGGCGTTTTTCTCCGCTGGGCAGGATGACCTCAAATGCGCCGGCGCTTATGAATCGCTCCAGAACCCGGTCCAGCAGAAATATCATGGTCGATCCCGCTCTTTTTTCGTCAGTTC
>NZ_PNQZ01000194.1 GCF_003994335.1 Asaia sp. W19 | reverse complement strand
GTACAGGTGAATCACGGCGGCACGGAAATGGGTCAGGGTCTGCACACGAAGATGGTGCAGATCGTGATGAACGAGTTTGGTCTCGACGCGCAGAATGTGCGTATCACGGCCACCACAACCGGCAAGGTGCCCAATACCTCGGCCACCGCTGCCTCATCGGGGGCCGATCTGAACGGCATGGCGGTACTCGACGCGGTCAGTCAGATCAAGGCGCGTATGGTCACCTTCGCTGCCGAGAAATGGCAGGTTGCACCAGAAGCGATCCGCTTTACCTCGGAAGGGGTACGCATGGGCGAGGCCCTCGTACCATTCCGTGATCTGGTCTGGCAGGTCTATTTCGCCCGCATCTCGCTCTCGGCCAGCGGGTTTTACAAGACGCCCAAGATCTCCTGGGATGCGGCAACCGGGCGCGGCCGGCCCTTTTATTATTTCGCCTACGGCGCCGCCTGCGCTGAAGTCACGCTGGATCTGCTGACTGGCGAAAACAGCATCGACCGGGTCGATATCCTGCATGATGCTGGGCAATCCCTGAATGCGGATATCGATATCGGCCAGATCGAGGGGGCCTTCGTTCAGGGCGCAGGCTGGCTCACCACCGAGGAACTGGTCTGGGACAAGGAGGGCAGGCTGCGTACTCATGCCCCGAGCACGTACAAGATCCCTGCCTGCTCAGACCGCCCTGCTATTTTCAACGTGACCCTGCTCGACGACGCCCCCAATCGCGAGGCGACCATTTACCGCTCCAAGGCGGTCGGAGAGCCGCCTCTCGTTCACGGCGTGGCCGTACTGCACGCGTTGTCCGATGCCATCGCCAGTCTGGACGGGTATCGGCGCTGCCCCGGGCTCGACGCCCCGGCAACCCCTGAACGGCTGTTGCGCACGATCATGCAGGTGCAGGCCCGCGCCGCGCAGGGAGAGCCCTCCTGATCGACCTGGATCTGGTCCGAAGCTGGCAAGGCTCGGCCGTGGCGGTACTGCGCGTGGTGGTGGCCGAG
>NZ_PNQZ01000193.1 GCF_003994335.1 Asaia sp. W19 | reverse complement strand
ACCCCCCCCCCCCCCCCCCGCCTCTCCTTCGAGGTCGGCATGCGCCAGCTGGGTGGCGATGTGTCGGTGCTGTCACCTGCAGACATGCAGATTGGCCGTGGCGAGAGCCTGGCGGACACCGCGCGTGTCTTGTCGCGGTTCCTCGATGTGCTGGTCGTGCGTACGGGCGAGACCGCCATGCTGACTGAACTCGTCCGCTGGAGTTCGATTCCCGTCGTGAATGGCCTGACACCGGATTCCCATCCCGTGCAGATCCTCGCCGATATCATGACCTATGAGGAGCATCGTGGCCCGGTGGGCGGTTCGCACTGGGCCTGGGTTGGGGATGGCAATAATGTTGCCGTATCGTTGATCGAGGGCGCTGTACGCTTCGGATTTTCCCTGACGCTGGCGACGCCGGAAAGCATGAAACCCCGTCAGGAGATCCTGGACTGGGCGCATGCCGAAGGTGGCAAGATCCGGCTGGTCCATGACCCTGTCGAGGCGGTGCAGGGCGCTAACTGCATTGTGACGGATACCTGGACGAGCATGTCCGATCAGGAATCCTCAGCACGGCTGACCACGTTGAGCCCATATCAGGTCAACACGGCCCTGATGCAGAAAGCCTCCCCCAATGCCCTGTTCATGCATTGTCTGCCTGCCCATATCGGTGAGGAAGTGACGGAGGAGGTGTTCGAAAGCTCGGCCTCCGTCGTATTTGACGAGGCCGAAAATCGCCTCCACGCTCAAAAGGGTCTGCTCCTCTGGGTGCTGGGCGGTGAGAACTGGCGTTCCTACGGTAAGCCCGTCTGAACGGCATCGGCGCGTCCAACCGTCCGACACCTTGAGAAGCAACCGACGAAGCACCAATGATCGAGACACCTGCCTTTCTGGATACACACCGCCCCGAAACCGTGCCTGATCTGGTGATCTCGCATGGAATAACGCCTTTCCATCTGGCGCGGCG
>NZ_PNQZ01000192.1 GCF_003994335.1 Asaia sp. W19 | reverse complement strand
CGCCATAGGCATAACCCAGATGGACCACCACGTTCCCGCCACCGCCATAGATTTCCTGGCTGGGGTTGAGGTTGTCACCGAACATGCGACTGGCGGGGATACCGTAACGCCCGACGATCACGTCATGGGTCGAGAACCCGGTCCAGCCTGCCAGACGCTCCCAGTCGATGTCGTTCTCCATCGAGTACTGGCCAGCATTACTCGCGCCCTGACGCAGTCCAAGGCCTTTCGTCGGGGCATTGAGCATGCCTGACATTTCATTCGTGTTGTCGAGCAGGATGGCGATGCCGCGTTCACGCAGCCAGGCATTGACGCCCAAGGGATTGACGAAAATTGCCTCGGGCTTCGGCAAGGGCGCAACCGTCGTATCCTTGTGAAGCTCGGATAACGACGTCTGGGTCAGGGCAGAGGGCTGCTGGCCTGCATTGATCGCTCCCAGCCCGGCGGGCGCTGGCGCGCCATCAGGCGTCGCTCCGGAGGACGCTACGGATGTCGTCTCCTGGGCATAGGCGCCAGAGACCAGACAAGGCACGGCAAAACAGACGGAAAAGAGGCGCAGGACGGAAGAGGACAATGTCTGGCTCAAGCTCCCTGTGGACGGATGACCGTCTTTTAAGAAAACCGACAGGTTTTTTGGACCCTGAGAGTCGTCATTTTATGCCGGTTTCGTGAGCAGAGCATCATTCAGCGGGAAAAAACACCGTTAAATCTGACATCAAGACATCATGACAAATCATTGCTGATCTCTCTTGCCATCCCTCCAAAGTGAAAAAGCGCTTCCTGCATACCGCGTCATTGATTGAGATTAACGTGTTCCTGAGCTCCCTCTCCCCCGGATAACGATGATCCGATTACGCGCCCGTCAATCGGGAGGAGATATGCGGGGGGGGGGGGACATCGTGATGCCCTTCGAACGGCCACGAGCGGGAATTACCGGCAGATACGATGGTGATGTCACGTTA
>NZ_PNQZ01000191.1 GCF_003994335.1 Asaia sp. W19 | reverse complement strand
GGTTCTGACCTCTCATTTTCAATTCCTCGCCCTTGGAGTGCAGGCGGCTTTCGAGCTGGCGAACACGATATTAGGCGAAGAATTCTATTCGCTCGGCATCTACTCAGTGGTTGGCGGTCCTGTAAAATCCTCTAGTGGGCTGGACGTTCCAACCGTCGCTTTGTCAGAATCAGGACCGATCGACACCCTCCTGCTCATGGCCGGTATGACGCCGCCGCCAATGCAGGACGATGCGTCGCTCGCCGTTCTAGGGCGGGCCGCGAGAGAGGCAAGGCGAGTGGCCGGCGTCTGCACGGGATCGTTCCTCGTCGCCCAACTCGGGCTTCTTGACGGCCAGCGTGCCACAACGCACTGGGCCTATGCCCAACATATGCGGGACTGCTTCTCACAAATCATCGTCGAGGGGGATCGCATTTTCATCAATCAGGGCTCCGTCTGGACATCCGCCGGTTTGACCGCTGGATTGGATATGGCCGTGGCGCTTGTTGAGAAGGATCTGGGCGCTGATGTAGCCGGTGCCGTCGCGCGCCGTATGGTGATGCATCACCGGCGCGCAGGTGGGCAGTCCCAGCATTCTGAGCTCCTGGATCTCGCGGCGAGCAGCGATCGCATTCAAAAGGTCCTGATTTACGCCAAGAGCCATCTCGCCAATCCGCTAACGATCGAGGAACTTGCCGACGTTGCAGCACTGTCCCCGCGCCAGTTTAGCCGCGCATTCCAGGCCGAGACAGGCCGATCGCCCGCGAAGGCGATCGAACTTCTCCGTCTCGAAGCGGCTCGGCTCCTGTTGGACAGCACCAGGCATGGGTTAGATGCCGTAGCGCAGGAAACTGGCTTTTCCGATCTGCGCCGCATGCGCGAAGCCTTCATGCGGCAATACGGCCAATCCCCCCAGGCTCTGCGCCGCGAGGCCCGTGGGGTTCTGGTAAATGCCTGAGTAGCTCGCAATAAGATACGAACAGGGTGAGACTGGAGCGCCACTGCTCATTAGAGGCACTCCATCCCTGGGGGTAAGCGCTTAATTTACCTTCGCAAAGGCATCGCGCAGGAAGTGGGTCGCTTGAGCGATAGCGGCGGTAGCCGCCGGAGTTCTGGCGAGCGCATTGAGCATTACGAAATCATGGATCGTCGCATCATAGCGCGTCGTCGTAACTGGCACGCCAGCTTCGATCAGACGGCGAGCATAAGCCTCCCCCTCGTCACGCAGAACATCGTTTTCATCTGTGATGACCAGGGCAGGTGCTTGCCCGTGCAGGATGGAATACGGTGTATTCAGTGGCGAGACATGCGGCTGAGCGCGGTCCGTGCCAGTGGTCAAATACTGGTCCCAGAAATAGTCCATTGCCTTCGCCGTCAGCCAGGGACCATTGGAAAATTCCCGATAGGATCTATCGTTCATCGCGGCATCGGTCACCGGATAGAAGAGCAGCTGCGCCACGGGTTTGGGTCCATGCCGTTCGGCCACCAGGGCAGAGACGACAGCCACCATGTTGCCGCCGACGCTGTCTCCGGCGATTGCAATGCGGGCCGGATCGATACCGAATTCGACCGCATGTTGGGCAACATACGTTAGAACCGCATAATCCTGTTCGATCGCGGTCGGGTAGCGCGTTTCGGGCGAGCGTTCGTAATCGACGAAGATCACCACCGCACCGCTACCCGCCGCCAGATCGCGCACGAGGCGGTCATGGCTCGCTGGGCCGCCCATCACCCAGCCCGCACCATGGTAATAAACGATAGCCGGGCCGTGGTTGGTGACGTTGGCCGGGCGATAGACACGAACGCGCGTGCTGCCGGTCGGGCCGATGGGCAGCACGCGATCTGTGATCCGGGCGAAGGGGGCAGAGACCTTCACCGACCCTTGCGCGCCGTCCAGTAGCGCGCGGGCGTCGTGCGGCGAAAGCGAGGGGATGGCGGGGACGTGGGCCGCGGCCAAGCCGTCAAGGAAATGCTGGGTCGTGGGCTCCAGCACAGGGGCCGCGAGCGCCGGCGAGGCGGCGAGGGCGGTGGCCAGGGCGATGGATGGGGCAAGGCGTTTCATGATGGATTACTCCGTATCGGTCAGGCCGCGATCGGTCTGTGCAATACAATATATCGCGCACGATATAGTCGTGAAAACGTTCTAAATGCATGGCTCCCATGCAAAAAAAATCGTCGGCGATTAAATATTGCGCGATATAATGAGTGGTGCTATGGAGGACGATATGCCCGAGGACCTATCCGCACCCGATCTGTCGAATTTCGTGTGTTTCTCGCTTTACGCCGCGAGTCATGCCTTCAATCGGCTGTATCAGCCGCTACTGGAACCGCTGGGACTCACCTATCCGCAATATCTGGTGATGACGGTCCTGTGGGGCAGCGACGGCAAGCTCGTTGGCGAGATCGGGTCTAAACTCCTTCTAGTCAGCTCCACCCTGACACCTTTGCTCAAGCGACTGGAAGGCGCCGGCTTGGTCGAGCGTGCCCGGGACCAGAAGGACGAGCGGCAGGTGCGCGTGCGTCTGACGGAGGCTGGTCGGGCCTTGCGCGTGCAGGCCGAGACGATCCCGGCCTGCGTCCTGGCGGCGACCGGTCTGTCGATCACCGAACTGCGGGACTTGCGCAACCGGATCGACCAACTGCGCGAAGCCGTCAGCACCCCTACGGCTCTGGGCGACAATTCCGGCAGTCAATGAAACGGTTACCCCTCAATAGCCATCTGCGGAGAGAGACGTCTTGAATTCCTTTCACGCCTTGACCCAGACGAGCGGGGTCATCGCACCTGGCCGCTGGCATATTGCACGCATTCTGGGTTGGATGCTTGCGATGTTGGTCGTGACCGTTATCGAGCTGAGCCTGCAGTCGATCATCCGTGAAAAACTGACGACCAGTCCGACGGTCATCATCAGTGCTGCATTCGTGACTGTGGCGTTGGCCTACGGCACTTATGTGTTGTTGGTGCGCAGGCTCGAGAAGCGACCGGTTTCTGAGCTGGCGCTGAGGCCTGCCATCCTCGAGCTCCCGCTGGGCATTCTCATAGGCGGGGGCATTACGGCCTCGGTCATGCTCGTGCTGCTGGCTCTTGGAGATGTCTCGTTTCAGGCAGCGACATGGACCGATTGGGCTCATGACATTCGCGAGACGCTGGGCACCGGGTTCCTGGAAGAGCTACTGGCCCGCCTGATCATCTTCCGGTTGTTGTCCTGTGCATTCGGCATCAGAACCGGAGTTGTGGTTTCAGCGGCCCTGTTCGGCGCGGCCCATTTGCATAATCCCGGCGCGACCATCCTTTCTTCAGCCGCCATATCGATAGAGGCGGGGCTCCCTTTTTTTTGGTTTTTT
>NZ_PNQZ01000190.1 GCF_003994335.1 Asaia sp. W19 | reverse complement strand
ATCCATCTTGTAGCGGCCATCGCGGTAGAATTCGGTGGCGGCGCAATCGAGCGCGAAGGTCACGTCCTCGCCCAGACGATAACCGGCGCCCTCGACCGACTTCGAGATGAAGCCGAGAGCCTCGTCAGCCGATTTCAGGCCGGGAGCGAAACCGCCTTCGTCACCGACATTGGTGTTGTGACCGGCGGCGTGGAGATTCTTCTTCAGATGGGCGAAGATTTCCGAACCCATGCGCACGGCGTCCATGATCGTCGGTGCACCGACCGGCTGGATCATGAATTCCTGGATGTCGATGGGGTTGTCAGCATGCTGACCGCCATTGACGATGTTCATCATCGGCACGGGCAGGGTGTGGGCAAATACGCCACCGACATAGCGGTAAAGCGGAACATCGAGCTCGAGCGCGGTGGCCTTGGCAGTTGCAAGCGACACGGCAAGGATGGAATTGGCGCCCAGACGCGCCTTGTTCGGCGTGCCGTCCAGCTCAATCATGGCTTCGTCGATGGCAATCTGATCGGACGATTCGGCGCCCTGCAGCGCATCGAGGATTTCGCCTTCTGCGAAGGCAGCAGCCTTCAGAACGCCCTTGCCACCATAGCGCGACTTGTCGCCATCGCGCAGCTCGACAGCTTCATGTGCGCCCGTCGAGGCGCCCGACGGAACCGCTGCGCGACCTTTGGCGCCCGAGGACAGTTCAACCTCGACTTCGACGGTCGGATTGCCACGGCTATCCAGAATCTCGCGAGCAATGATATCAATAATGGCGCTCATTGGGGGCTCCCTGTTTGAACGTTCGAACTTCGGGCATCACAAGGCGTCGAGACACCGGCGCTGTCAACTGGCGTTATGTGAAATGAGGATGGATATTCCGTGAGACCCCTGTCACCGCTCGTGATTTTCCTCGGTATCGGCGGATTGGTGCCGTTCGTGACCCTTGCCATGGCGGCCCTGTTCTGGGGAAGTCTTGGCCCGATCACCCATATCGGCGTGGCGATGCTGGCCTATGGCGGCYGCMTCCCGTCCTTTTTCSGGGGGGGCCCTTTGGGG
>NZ_PNQZ01000189.1 GCF_003994335.1 Asaia sp. W19 | reverse complement strand
TGTTTTCTACTGTGGAAAAGACAGCGAATGGGCAGCGTATTCAGTTTGCGGATGACGGATTGCTCGTCACGAACATGACCGGTGATCTGCTGTTTTCAATCTCCCCCAATGCGAGACCAACCAACACCCTGAATATCCAGGCGGGAAGCGGACTTGCGGCGGCGGGATTGTATGTTCAGCGGGGCGAAAACGGTTCAGCGAATCTCGGCCTTTATCCGGCCCCCGGTGGCGAGATCCAGATGTCATCGCCCGTGGCGAGCCCGGGTGCGGCCGTACCTGCAGAAGCGGCTGGCGGTTTTCTGCATCTCAATGTGAATGGCAAGGATTATCGCGTACCGCTCTTCACTGTTGAGCAAGTGGGGGGCTGATGGCGGTTCTCAGAGATCCCGATCTATCTGGTCTGACGGCGACAGATCGCAAAACTCTTCTTGATACCGGGCTGGCTCCTGGTTCGGCGCGCGATTTTGCCCGGCGTCTCCGGCTTCTCCTCCCGCAGGGCTGGTTTCCTGCATATCGAGGGGACGAAGTTGAGGAGGCTCCCGTGTTGCAGGCGTTGCTGACGGGGTTTGGCGCCGTTCTCTCTGTTATCTGGCACTTGATCATCGACGTGAAGAGGCAGACGAGGCTCGGGACCACGCAGGGTGCCTTTCTCGAAATGGCTGCGGTCGATTTTTTCGGTCCTGGGGCAATGGCGCGGCTTGAGCAGGAAAAAGACGGCCATTACCGTCGTCGGCTCGTGACGTCGCTCGCGGCACCCTTGAACACACGCATGGCTGTTTCGGAATCGGTACGACGCCTATCGGGTGCAGCACCAAGGATCATCGAGTTGGGTAGTGCACAGGATTGTGGGGCCTGGTGCCATGGCGGTGGTTATGGAGCGTCGCGTAGCCGTTACGGGTCACGTAACGGTGGACAGTTCTGCCTCGAGGTCTTTCCGAAAATTCCTGTGGATCAGCGCACAGTTCAGGCGGTGATACGCGTGACAAAGGCTTCAGGCGTGATTGCCTGGGTAAGGATGCTAGACTGATGGATCGCCCTATAATCTACGCAGGCGCGGTGCCTTTCGATACGGATCTTCTGAGACTTGGTCGCTATGCAAAAGAAGGACTAGGACGTCTCGCCGAGATTGTGTTCGGGAGTGAAACAGTCCGGGCCTCCGGATTTTCTTGCCAGCTTTCCGATAAGGCTCTGTCGGTGACGCTCGGCCCAGGGACGATCATGGCGCCTGATCTCCTGGACCGCGCGCATATCGGTAGCTCATCTGCGGGGCTAGAAGCAGATAATGCCCTGATTCAGAGCCTTTTTTACAGCAATGAGGCGCAGGATTTGGCTATCCCGATGACCGGGGCGTCGGTGACGATCTATGCCCTGTGCAGGGAGGTGGACGATCTGAATGATGTTTTGCCGTTTTACAATGCTGACAACCCCGAGCAGACGATGGCTGGGCCCGATAACCGGGGGAAAGCCCTGCCGACACGGCGCGCCGGACGAATTACGTTTTATGCTGGGACGAGTGCTCCGTCAGTGGAGGGGGGGCGTGCTGTCCCACTTTATGTGCTGTCGATACCAGAAGGGGCTGAGAACCTCAGCGCTGTAACTGCTCGGCAATGCGCTGCGTTTCAGAGTGCCATGACCGATCTGGCAACGATCGAGTTCGTGCAGCGGATCAGCCAGCCACAGGCTCTCTGCTCGACAAGCACACTTCTCACGGTGCCGAACTGGGCGCGCCAGGTCGAATTGCGTGTCATTGGCGGCGGTGGAGGGGGCGCGTCTACCTCCGTGCTGTCGCCGGAAGCTGGGTCTTTTTCCGGTGCGGGCGGAGGAGCCGGAGGCGATTGCTGGGGGGTCTATGCGGTCGATGCGTCGCGCAACGCGCAGCTTTCAGCGACTGTCGGTGCTGGGGGTGACGCCGACAGGCGGGGTGAGCCGAGCTTTGTGACTTACGGAGGGCAACCGTTGCTCACAGCCGATGGCGGTGGGGCTGGCGTCTTTGGCACTGCTCAGAATTCCTATGGCGGGGGGGGGGGGGGGGCGGGGGGGGGG
>NZ_PNQZ01000188.1 GCF_003994335.1 Asaia sp. W19 | reverse complement strand
GGGGGGGGGGAACCCCCCCCCCCCCCCGCCCCCCCCCCCCCCCCCGCCGTACCGGCGCCCACATAAAAGAGCCGCCCCCCGGCGCGCAGCCTCGGCAGGGCTGCCTCGACGGCAGTTTCCAAAGCCGGTACGGCGGCGCGCACGAGCGCCGTTGCCGCCATCTGGGCTTCGGCAAGCGCATCAAGAATGGTTGCGGTTGGCCAGAGCTCTATAGTCGCGTAGCGCGGGTCGTGATGTTCTGTCTGGAGGGAGGCGAGCGTTTCAGTCACGACGAGGCTCCGGGCGGTTTGGGGAAGATGACGCAAGACGAGCGGGAGCAGGCGCGGGGAAAAGCAGCCTGACCAGAACGGCCACGCCAAGGTGGAGCAGGATCCCCAGGGGCACAAGCCAGGAAAAAGCGATCGCTGGGCCACCATATTGCCCGACGACCAGGACCACGGCCATGAGGCCAAGCGAGACGATGAACCCAATCATGACAGCCCGCCTTCCCAGCCCGGGCAGGAACAGTGCTGAGAAAAAGGCGCCCAATGTGGGGCCATAGGACCATCCCGCAACGGTCAGCCCCAGAATGACCGCTGATTGGCTGCCCATAGTGAATAGCGCTGCCCCCAGAAGCAGAACGCCCCCCCAGAACAACGTCATGAAGCGCGGTGCAGAGAGCGGCCCGGGGCGATAGCCCAGCGCCCTCATGCATCGCTCGATCAGACTGCGTGGAGCAGGCCCGAAATCGGTCAGGCTGGCTCCCGCCATGGCATTGAGGGTGGAGGAGAGCGATCCCATCGTGGCGCTCAACACCCCTGCGATCAGCAGGCCCGTAATTCCGGCAGGCAGGCTCTCGATCATGAAATGCGGAAACAGTGCATCCGGCGAGGCGAGGCCCTGGGCAACAAGACTCTGTCCGGCCCGTGCAATCCAGAGCTGCACACCCAGGAGGGAAAGCAGACCGAATAACAAGGCCACCACAACAGCGCTGCCCATCAGGGCCAGACGTGCGGCCCCCAGACTACGCGCGGCCAGAACGCGCTGCACCATGAGTTGGTCCGTCCCATGAGACGCGACAGACAGAATGGCGCCCCCAACCAGAGCGGCGCCGACAGTGAAGGGGTCACTGAGCCAGTTGCCCGGGCCGGTAGGATGGAAAAAACGCAACAGCCCCGCTTGTGCAGCAGCCTGCCAACCTGCGCCACTCAGGGTCGGGGCCAGAAACATCACGCAGAACAGCGCACCGAACCCATATACCCCAAGCTGAATGGCATCAGACCAGACCACAGCCCGTAATCCGCCGAGCATCGTATACCCAAGCGTGAATATCAGGATGAGCGCGAGCACCCCCCAGCGGCCCAGAGGCAGCCCCGACTGCGCAAGCAACCAGACAATGGGCAGAGCCCCGGCA
>NZ_PNQZ01000187.1 GCF_003994335.1 Asaia sp. W19 | reverse complement strand
TCGGCGCGACATGGCGGCGCGDGCGCTCGAAAAGGGTGACATCGAGTAGTAACTCGAGCTTGCGAACCTGTTCTGATAATCCCGCCTGGCTCACGCCACATCGCTCGGCGGCCCGCGAGAAATTGCGCAGATCATCGACCGCCACCACATATTCGATATCGCGAAGGGAGAGGCCGGAAAGAGGAATATAGGTCATGGACATAGATAGGACCAATCCGTGATGCCGGTAAAAACGGTTCTGCCTATATCTACCATTGACAGAAACGATTTCCGAGGCGTTCGTGTTCGTGGGACAACGAGCCCGTCATCAAACAGCGATGTGAACCAGGGAGCATATGACATGCCACGCATCAATTCGACCGTGAAGCCTTTCGAGACCGATGCCTACCACGATGGCAAGTTCATCAAGGTGTCGGAAGCGGATGTGAAGGGAAAGTGGTCCGTCTTCTTCTTCTATCCTGCTGACTTCACTTTCGTCTGCCCGACCGAACTTGAAGATCTGGCCGAGAATTACGCTACCTTCAAGCAGCTTGGCGTCGAGATCTACTCGGTCTCCACCGACAAGCACTTCACTCACAAGGCTTGGCACGACACGTCGCCAGCTATTGGCAAGATCCAGTATGTCATGCTGGCCGATCCGACGGGCACGATCAGCCGCAACTTCGACGTCATGATCGAGGAAGCAGGCATGGCCGATCGCGGCACGTTCCTGATCGATCCCGAAGGCAAGATTCAGTACATCGAGGTTACTTCGGGTGGCGTTGGCCGCTCCGCTGCCGAACTGATCGAAAAGATCCGCGCAGCGCAGTATGTTGCCTCGCATCCGGGTGAAGTCTGCCCCGCGAAGTGGAAAGAGGGTGAAGCCACCCTGTCCCCGTCGCTCGACCTGATCGGCAAGATCTGAGGTCGTCTGGCCCGGCCTCCGCGCCGGGCCAACCCCGCCGGATTGCTTCGGCGCAGTTTATCGGAAAGAGCAGGATCAGCCTGATGTTGCAGGACCCCATCAAGTCACAGCTTTCGACCTATCTCGCCAATCTGGCCCATCCGGTCGTACTTGAAGCGTCCCTCGACGGGAGCGCGAAAGCGCGGGAGATGGGTGAACTCCTCCAGGAAGTTGCTGCCCTCTCCGATAAAGTGACCTATTCGGCAGACGGTGTGAGCGAGCGTCGTCCCTCCTTCCTGATCCGGCGCGGCGATAGCCGTCATGGCGTGAATTTCGCCGCCATTCCTATGGGGCATGAATTCACCTCTTTCGTGCTGGCGTTGCTTCAGGCAGGCGGTCATCCGCCCAAGATCGACCCGGAGATTGCCACGCAGATCAAGGGGCTCGGGGGTGAATTCCGGTTCGAGATCTTCGTCTCCCTGTCCTGCCAGAACTGTCCGGATGTGGTCCAGGCTCTGAACGCCATGAGCGTGATCAATTCTGCGATCAATGTGACGACGATCGACGGCGCGTTGTTCCAGGAGGAAGTGGCCTCCAAGAACATCATGACCGTGCCCCAGATCTATCTGAACGGCATGGCCTTCGGCTCCGGGCGCATGGATGTGAACCAGATCCTCGCCAAGCTGGATGACGATGCACCGCGCCGTGCAGCCGAGCGCCTGAAGGACATGCCGGCCTTCGATGTGCTGATCATCGGCAGCGGCCCTGCCGGTGCCTCCGCCGCCATCTATGCAGCGCGCAAGGGATTGCGCACGGGACTCGTGGCCGATCGTTTCGGCGGTCAGGTCATGGATACGGCGGGGGGCGGGGAAATCATTTT
>NZ_PNQZ01000186.1 GCF_003994335.1 Asaia sp. W19 | reverse complement strand
CGCTCTGCCGGACTGTAAGGGTGCCCCAATCGTCACGAATGATTGCGGTGGGGTAGACTGTGCCCGACGGCGGCAAGGCAAAGACAGTCTGCGGGTTGAACTCGATCTTCATGTGAATCAACGGCACTCGCAACACGGGGCCGTCGGCCAGAGCCGACTGCCACACTGCGGCCTGGCGGGCATGAGCGTCCGCCTTCGCAGTCTCCTGGCGCTGAATGTCCGCATAGCCGTAACGATCGCGGATCGACATCACCTGCGGCAAAGCGACGTTGCCAATGGCACGATGCAACATCTCACCAAGATCGCTGCCCGGCCGCACCTTTTCCCGCCAAGCAGGAGAGAGGCGGTCCAGTAACAGGCAGTAGGCTGGGCCAGAGGCATAGGCGAAACTCCGCACATACCCGTCGCGCTGATCGTATGTTGAGAGGGTGTCGATCGTTGATGGTACCGCCTTGCTGCCGGCGCCGAGACGCTTGCCGGTATATTCGGCGATGCCCTCCAGCATCTCCAACGCATTCTCCCGTTCGGCCGCGTCCTTCGTCAAACCGCGACGGAGCTTTCGGAAAGCGAGCGCGTCGCAGATCGCGGAACGCTGTGCGTCGCCATCAGTTCGTAGCGCCAACGCCAGTGCCCGCCATTCGAGGCGAAGGAGCATGCGCCCATCATACGTGTCGAGATGATCCGGTAGGTCTGCCTTCGGCGGAGGGAGGCGGGCGGGCTGGATGCGGTGATACGATTCATGCATCAATAACGTGTCACGCGCGACCATGTCCGACGGCAGCGGCAGCAAGACCATTATCCAGCGAATTCCGGCCCAGTTGATCGAGGTGTTGGCGATGCTGACGTCCGGGGGGAGCGTCCCGGTGAACAGCGAGCCCTCTGCCCGCAAATCATGCTCAGTCGTATTCCTGTCCGCATAGAGAGTTCGCGTTTCGGGATCGACGAGCATGATCGGTCCGCAAATGCTCAGCCCCCATAGCCGGCCGGCATCGTGCTGACATAAGTCATGCTGTTCGGTGATGGCCTCGCTTGCCACCTTCATACTGCTACCTGACATGGACTGCGCCGATGCAGAAGCGGCGATACACCCAGCGACTCCAGCGATCGTACACCATAGCTGCCGATGATTTTTAGTACGCACTTGCCCGCATTTCCTTCCTTGGTTGGAGGTCTCTAGCGCGTAGATGTATTTTGCCTGTGCCGCCTTGGTACCCTAAGTCATTTTCGAGACACGATCGCAATAAAATCTCAATCTACGGTAAGATATGGAAGATAGCGTGGCGCGGATCGTTGTGGTGGAAGCTGACGACAGTGTTCGTGACGCGATCGACAACCTG
>NZ_PNQZ01000018.1 GCF_003994335.1 Asaia sp. W19 | reverse complement strand
GTCGACACCGTCTTGCCGTTGAGCATGGCATCGAGCGCGGTGCGCAGATCCCCCGTGGCCTCGGTAAAGCCCGACACGGTCACCGTGCCGTCGCTGTTGAATTTCGAGACGGCAACGCCCAGCGCATCCACCGTATCGGCCATTCCCTTGAGCTGCGTCACGGCCGTCTGGAACGCGGCCACGCTGTCGAAACTTGCGGGCATTCCCTGGGCGAGTGCCTGGCTGAATGTCGCATTGTCGTCGCTGCGCAGTTGCACGCCACCCAGCAGATCCTTGAGGCTCACCGAACGCTGATCCGGGTCTTTGTTATTCGGATCGTCGCGCACCGTGCCGAGATAGGCATTCCCGGCCTTGAGCCCCATGCTGCTCATCATCGTATTCAGGCTCGCGATATCGGCTTTGAGCTGCGCGGTGATGGTGTCGGTCTGCTTCTGGTTCCAGGTCTTGCCGATGCTGAACTGATCGCCCTCGAGCAGAACCTGATCGATGGTGTAGGGGTTCTTTTTGTGCCCGAAGAGCCCGCCCAGAAGACCACCGGCCCCGCCACCGATCAGACCGCCGAGAAGCGTGCCGATGCCAGGGATGATCGAGCCTAGACCGGCGCCGAGCGCCGCCCCGGCGCCCGAGCCGAGTAGACCATAGGTGCCCCCACCGATACTGCCGAGCGCCGAGCCGAGGCCCATGCCGCCACCGATCCCGCCGAGCATATTGCCCACAGTCGCCGTGCCGAAGAGTTTCGTTCCGAGCGCGCTGGAAAGCCAGCTGCTCGAACTGGCGACGCTGCTTGCGGCGGTGCCAGCGCCGGGAATGGACACGCTACCCGCCTTGCCCGCACCGCCCCCC
>NZ_PNQZ01000185.1 GCF_003994335.1 Asaia sp. W19 | reverse complement strand
TCAAGCCATGTCTCGATCTGGGGCTTGAAGAGATAGAGTAAGCCAGTCACGCAAAGCATGATGACAAAAGGCAGGCAGAAGAGCCCGGCAAAGAAATGCCAGCGCCAGAGCATGGCCCGATCGGGCCAGACCGGACGGGAGAAGGCAGAACGAGGGGAGCGGGAATTCTGTGTCATGGCCATCCCTCAGAACTTCACCCGCACGCCGCCGAAAAAGGCGCGTGGGCTGCCTGCGTAGATCGAACCCGTCTTTGCGGCCAATACTGAGGCGCCTGCCTGCTGACCATTGGCCAGAAGGGTGTCGCTGATAGTTGTCGCCCCTGCGGCATAGACGCTATTGGCGACATTCTGCACCTCGACATAGCTGTGCAGACGATGCACCCAACCCAGCCTTGCGGGCGGGTCGTAATGTATCTCCAGATTGAGCAGACCGTATCCGGGGATCTTGAGCAGATTGGCATTGTCGACGAAGAAGGTGCTGCGCCATGTTACCTCCGCAAATCCGCCCAGTCCCTCCAATAGCCCTGAGGGTTGGTCATAGAGCACGCGCGCATTTAGAAAATGCGGCATGACCCCGGGGATCAGCTTGCCCTTGCGCGAGAAGCTGCGAGACATCGTGCTGTTCGACAGGATCTCGGTGTACTTCGTGTAGATCTGGTTGTCATAGGTGTAGGACAGACGCAGCTTCGCCCCAGGCAGGGTTCGCGGGAGGGCCTGCCATGTGGCGGCGAGTTCCACGCCACGATGCTGCGAGGCGGGCGCGTTGAACGTGTAGCTGCCCGCCTGGGTATTGACCCCAGCCGACTGGCTGACCAGCTCGTTTCTGTAGAATTCGTAAAATCCGGTGGCCTGCACATTGACTGACGCCGAAGGGTGCCATTCTGTTCCAAGATCCACCCCAAGACTGCTCTGGCTCTTGAGTTGGGTGTTGTTGCCGTAATTGCCCTGCGGCGTGACGAAGAAGCTGGAATAGCCCGGCGTGGCATAGGCCGTGCCCAGCCGCGCATGCCAGGTCCAGGCCTTGTCAGGCGTGAAGACGATAGAGGCCTCAGGGGCGAGATTGAAGAAGCGCCGATTGGCCGTGATATCCTGCGCTCGCGTGGCGACGGCGCTCCGGCTGTAGACCGTCTGAACCGCCCCGATATCGGATTGCGTGCCGCCCAGCCCGATCACCGCGTGCCATCGCGGCGCAAACTGCCAGTCTTCCTCGAAGCGCAGACCGATATTCCACTGATGGCCATAGGAGGTCGATGTCTCGCTGCCACGCGTGGCTCCCGCCTGCGGCAACAGGGCGTAAACCTGATAGCCGTAATCCATGTAGTCGAAATTGGCCCCGACGAAGCTGGTAAGGGGCGTTGCTCCGACTACGTCATGACGCGTCAGGTCGGTCTGGACGTTATAGGAGTTGAATGGCCCCACGAAGGCCGTGGTCGAGGTCGGCTGCTCGACATGGCGCTGGTCATAGGTGAACTGGGTACGCCAGACCATGCGCGGCGTGAAATCATGCTCCCAGCGCAGCCCGACAATACTGCGCCGGTCGAAGCGGCCCAGATTGGCCTGCTGGGGTGTCACGGCGGTCTGAGCGCCATAAGCGCCGTTTCGATAAAGCGACACCGTACCGCATCCGGCGGCGCCCCCGGCAGCCGGGGKGCATCCCCGCTGGTAGGGGGTA
>NZ_PNQZ01000184.1 GCF_003994335.1 Asaia sp. W19 | reverse complement strand
GGGGGGGTGGGBGCCCCCGCCGATGCCGAATCCGGCTTCACCCTGATCGAGGTCCTGATCGCCTTCATCATCGTCGCCTTCTCGCTGGGGGTGCTTTACGAGGGTATGCTGGATGGCGTGGGGGCCACCCATCGCGCCAATGCGGAACATGAGGCGCTTTCACGCGCACAATCCCATATGGCGGCGATCGGCCATGGCATGCGACCTGGCAGCTATGCCCAAAGTGGTGAGGATGGCAGCGGCTTTGCCTGGCATGTCGTAATGACGCCGCGAGAAGTCTCGGGCTCTCTGGTGCTGTATCATGTTGCCGTCACGGAATCCTGGCCCGATCCGCTCACCGCCTCAGGACGAGGATCGATCACGCTGACCAGCCTGCGTCTTGGCAAGGCTGAAACGCCATGAGCCGGAGACCCCAGTCCGAGCAGGGCTTCACCCTGCTTGAAATGCTGATCGCTCTCACGGTTTTCGCCCTGCTTCTTGTGGTTCTGCGTCAGGGCTTCGACGCGGCGACACGGGTTTTCGAACGCCAGCGTATGGCCTTGTCCGCGCAGGGCGATCTCGGGTCACTCGATCGTCTGTTGCGCCAGATCCTCGCGCATGCCGATCCGGGAAATACGGAGGCCGGTCCCCTCTTTGTCGGGCAGGCCCATGGCCTTGTGCTGCGTGGCCCCGCGCCACGGGCGCTGGATGATCGCCCTGATGGCCGGGCAGATTTGCGACTCTCTGTTGCTGAAGACCACCGGCTTGTGCTGATCTGGACACCTCACAGGCACGTGATCGAGCCAGCCCCTCCCCCGCAGACGCGCCTCCTGCTCGACGGCGTGGCGCGCCTCGACTGCAGCTATTATTCGGACGGACACTGGAACACGACATGGTACGGCAGCAGATTGCCCGCTCTGGTGAAGCTTCGACTGGTTTTTCCACCCGGCGATTCACGGCACTGGCCCGATATCGTCGTTGCCCCGCTGCTGGATCCGCGCCCGTGACCGGCGCGGAACGGCGCGCATGACGGGCCGCATCTTTCTCGACTGGTGGGGCCGACAGCTTGTGTCTCTGGTGCCTGAACACCTGAAGGACGGGTTGGGGCGGCTTCGCATCCTGCCGCCACGCCCCC
>NZ_PNQZ01000183.1 GCF_003994335.1 Asaia sp. W19 | reverse complement strand
TCTGGTTCTCGCGATGGGCGGCCGCGTTGCCGAGGAGCTCATCTTCGGCGCAGAGAATGTCTGCACCGGTGCGTCTGGCGATATCAAGATGGCAACGAATCTCGCCCGTCGCATGGTGACCGAATGGGGGATGAGCGATCGCCTCGGTATGATTGCCTATGGCGATAATGGCCAGGAGGTGTTCCTGGGTCACTCGGTGACGCAGAACAAGAATGTCTCCGAGCAGACTGCCCGCGAGATCGACCGTGAGGTCAAGGAACTCGTCGACGAGGCCTACAAGCGCGCGCATAGCCTGCTGCTCGAACATATCGACGATCTGCACCGTCTTGCGAATGCTCTTCTCGAGTTCGAGACGCTTTCAGGTGATGAAGTTGGCAAGGTGATCCGCGGTGAACCGGTGGAGCGCGTCGTGGTCGATGATTCGACCCCGGAGAATCGTCGCTCTTCGGTACCTACGGTGAAGCCGGAGGCCAGTGCCGGGACTGAGGCACTGAACCCGTCGCCGCAGGCCGGGTGATACTAGGCAGGTAAGGGGAGAAGGGGGCGCAAGCCCCCTTTTTTCGTTGAGCGGGCTGTGCTTGAAGAAAACTATCTCGCGCATAGCGACGCGTATAAGAGGGCGATCATGAGTATAGCAGCCAAGTCAGACCGCAAATTGTTCGGTA
>NZ_PNQZ01000182.1 GCF_003994335.1 Asaia sp. W19 | reverse complement strand
ATGATGCCGCTTGGTTCAGGGACGGGCTGGAGGAAAAGGGGATCAGACCTTGCATTCCAGGCCGGAGATCCCGCACGACGCCCGTGAACTACGACAAACGCAAATACCGGCACCGCAATCGTATCGAGATCATGTTCGGCCGGCTCAAGGACTGCAGGCGCATCGCCACACGCTACAACAGATGCCCGACCGTCTTCTTCTCAGCCATCTGCCTCGCCGCTACCGTCGTATTCTGGCAAGGATTCCTGAGCCTACCCACCGCGCAGCGAGTAGCACGCCTATGGCGGTCAGCTACTCAGGCCAATCTGCTTGATATCATGGAAAGCGAGATCCGGATTCATCTCCACCATCCGACGCATCATGAAGGTCGAACTCGCCAGGAAGACAGGGTCGCTGTCGAGATCGTCTGCCATAGCGGAACGGTTCGCCATCGAGAACGCCTCGATCTTGGTACGCTCACCGGTGACCCAGCGCGCTATGGTGTAGGGCGTCGATTCAAAGCCGATTGCCACGCCATACTCGCCCTGCAGACGGGATTGAAGCACATCCAGCTGCAGGGTTCCCACCACGCCCACGATAGGGGGCAGTCCGTCCTGGGGCCGGAAAAGCTGCACGACCCCCTCCTCTGCCAGCTCGACCAGCGCCTGACGCAGCTTCTTGGCCTTCATGGCATCATCCAATCGCACGCGACGCAGGATTTCCGGCGCAAAATGCGGAACTCCGGTGAAACGCAGCTCCTCGGTTTCCGAGAGCGTATCGCCGATGCGGAGCGTGCCGTGATTAGGCAGCCCCACCACATCCCCGGCAAAAGCTTCCTCCGCCAACTGGCGGTCACGCGCAAAGAAGAATTGGGGTGTGTGGAGCGCAAATTGCTTGCCGGTACGCACATGCTTCAGACGCATACCGCGTGTCAGGCGCCCGGAGCAGATACGGGCAAAGGCCATACGGTCACGATGGTTCGGGTCCATATTGGCCTGGATCTTGAAGATCAGCGCCGTCACCTGTTCCTCATCGGCCTTGACCTCGCGTGTCTCGCTGGGCTGCGCACGCGGCGCAGGGCCGTAAGCCACGAGTGCATCGAGCAGGTCGGTCACCCCGATCTCCTTCATGGCACTCCCGAAGAAGACCGGCGTAAGATGCCCGGCATCGAAGGATTCGCGGTCGAAGAGCGGCAGGGCAGCCTCCGCCAGTTCGAGCTCTTCCGACAGGGCAATCATGCGCGCATCTGACTGCGCCAGCGTCGCAGCCTCGCCCCGGATCTCACGGGTACGTATATCGTATGTCCCGGCAAAATGCCCGGCGCGGCCGATCGGCCAGGTGGCTGGCGAGGTATCGAGCGCCAGTGTCGAGGCGATCTCATCCAGCAGACCGAAGCAATCCTGCGCCTCACGATCCATCTTGTTGATGAAGGTGACGATCGGAATGTCACGCAGGCGACAGATCTCGAAGAGCTTGCGTGTGCGATCCTCGATCCCCTTTGCCGCGTCGATCACCATGACGGCACAATCGACCGCGGTGAGCGTGCGATAGGTATCCTCGGAGAAGTCTTCATGACCCGGTGTATCGAGCAGGTTGAAGACACACC
>NZ_PNQZ01000181.1 GCF_003994335.1 Asaia sp. W19 | reverse complement strand
TGTTTTGCACGCGCCATATGGGCGTCGTCGCCGAAAAAGCCCTGTGTCTGAGGCGTTTCACGAATTTTACGATAAAGACCATCGAGTGCTGTCGGAAGCTCGTTCCTTATGAGTTCGGCCATCGAGCGCAACGCCGCGGCGTCGCTCTCATTCATGCCGATGAAGTCCTGCTTGCGATTGAAATCGGTAAGAAGGGTTCCGGTCATGTCGAGACTCCTCGCTTTTTCTTTCTATGTCTCCCATGCGTCATGACGCGCGCGGTACCGACTGAACTTTGGAGGAAAGCGAAGAGAGGACTGTTTGTTGCTATTGTCAATCATCAAGTGATGCGGCGCACAATGCGATGCACGGAACGTTTCGGCTAATCGGCAGCCAATTTCGTCGACAGGACGCGCAGCAGTCGTCAGTCCGGAACCTCCCCGCTACTAGGCACCTCTTCGCTTCGATTTCAGCTGTGAAAATTTTAAGGACGCGAAACTAGGAGATTGTTTCCACCGTCTTGATCCGCGCTCGAGGATAGATTTCGGCCTGCGATAATACGGGCACCGCCGGGCGGACACGCTCGACGATGGAGCGCATGGGGTCACGGACCGCAGAAGAGACCACGATGACGGGTACTTCACCGCTCGTGGACACTGCATTGAAGGCATCGCGCAGCTTGAGCACGAAGCGATTGAGCATCGAGGGCGGCATGGCCAGGCGCCGTTCGTCTCCCTGTCCGGCGATATGGTTGGCGAAATCATTCTCCCATTCGGGAGAAAGCGTGATCATGGGAATATATCCCGCTGGACCCTCCAATCCGCTGCAGATCTGTCGTGAAAGACGGATACGAACGTGGCCCGTCAATGCCTGGATCCCGCGCAGACCCAGGCCATTGCCTTCCTGGATGCTCTCTAGGATTGTCGGCAGGTCACGTATCGAGACGCGCTCCGCCAGCAGGGACTGCAAAACCCGTTGAACCGTACTCAGGGTTACCTGAGAAGGGATCAGGTCGCCCACGAGCTTCTGCTGATCTCGGGGCAGTTCATCCAACAGGCTCTGCGTGGCGACGTATGTGAGCAGGTCAGGCAGGTTTTGTCTCACAAGTTCGCTCAGATGCGTAACAAGCACGCTCGCAGGATCGACAACGGTACATTTCAGAGCCATGGCTTTGGGCTTCAGCGCAGGAGCGATCCACACCGCCGGAAGACCGAAAGCAGGTTCGGTCGTTCTCTCGCCCTCAAGGTCCGGCGTGCCTCCCGACGGCGTCATCGCCATAAGACGACCGGGGCGCACTTCTCCTGAGCCGATCGTAATCTCCTTGAGCTTGATCACGTAGCGATCGGATGGGAGGACGATATTGTCCTGTATCCGGATAGGCGGTGTGATGAATCCCATTTCGGAGGCGATGGTTCTTCTCAGCGCCTTGATCTGCTCGGTGAGCTGCGCGTTTTCCCCGTTGGTCATGGGAAGAAGCCCGAAACCAAGCTCCAGGCGCAGAAGGTCCAACTTGAGGACTTCGGAAATAGGGGTGGCGGAGGGAGCGGGGGCGGTATCGCTCACCTCAGCTTCCGCGTCATCGGACGCCGGGACTTTCCAACGCCACCATGCGGCAGCTCCGGCGAGCGCGCCAATGGTCAGAAACGGAAATGCAGGCAGGCCGGGCATAAGTGCGAAACAGCCGGACAGCACCGCGGCCATGGCCATGGGCTTGGGATTTCCGCCGAGCTGACGGACAAGGGTGACGTCCGCAGAGCCGGAGGTGCCGCCTTTCGTGACGACGATACCAGAAGCCGTTGAAACGAGCAGGGCCGGGATTTGTGAGACGAGACCATCACCTACCGTGAGTGTGGTGAACGTGCTCGCCGCATCACCGATCGGCATGCCGTAGCGGAGAACGCCGATGGCGAGCCCCCCCACGATGTTGATGGCTGTGATGATGAGCGCGGCAATCGCGTCTCCTCGCACGAATTTTGCGGCGCCATCCATGGCACCGTAGAACGAACTCTCATCCTCGAGTTCCTTGCGTTTCAGCCGCGCGACCTTGTCGTTGATGGCACCCGACGAGAGCTCCGCGTCGATGGCCATCTGCTTTCCCGGCATCGAGTCCAGAAAGAAGCGCGCCGCCACCTCGGCAATACGCCCGGACCCTTTCGTGATCACCATGAAATTCACGACGAGAAGGATACTGAACACGATGCCGCCGATCACGACATCGCCCGCCATCAAGAAACCACCGAATGCCGCAACGACGTGGCCCGCGGCGTAAGTCCCCTCACTTCCATGGCTCAGAATCAGGCGTGTCGTGGCGATTTCAAGAGAGAGCCTAAGCAGCGTCGTCAACAGAAGCAGAGTGGGAAAAGAGGTGAACTCGATCGGACGTTCGAGGAACAGAGAGACCATCAGAACGAGTACGCTGGAGGTGATCGACAGCGACAGGCCAAGATCGAGGATGAAGGTTGGAAGTGGGATGATCAGGATCGAAAGAAGCAGGAGCACGCCGATGGCGAGACCGACATCGGTGCCCGGAATAGCCCTGCGCCAGGACGTTTTGTAACTGCCGTCGCGAACTGATTGCGAAGCGCGGTTAACCTGACCCGAGAGAGATGAAAGGAGGCGTGCGGCTGTTTTTCCGCCAGAGTAGGGGCGGTTGGGGGRGGGGGGGGAGACCGGGGGAACGGTTGCGCTATCCAAG
>NZ_PNQZ01000180.1 GCF_003994335.1 Asaia sp. W19 | reverse complement strand
CGCGTGAGGCCGTGCTGTGTTCGCTGTTTGCCGAGCTTCTCGATCGCGAGAGCGTGGATATCGATACGAGCTTCTTCGATCTCGGCGGTCACTCCCTGCTGGCGACGCGCCTCATCAGCCGGATCCGCACTATTTTCTCCGTCAGCCTGCCCATACGCATCATCTTCGAGGCCCCCACCGTCTGCGCACTCGCTACCGCCATGGAGAAAATCGAAAATATCGACGGAGGTAGCCTCACCCTAATCAAGGCTGGAGGAGATCGAGAGCCCCTATTCTGTATTCACGGAGGCGCTGGACTTGTTTGGCCATTCCGGAATCTCGTCGACGATAAAGTCGGTGATAAATGTGAGCACAGGGCCATCTACGCTATCCAGGCCCGCGGTCTTGAAGACGGCGAGTGTCTTCCCGCGACCATGATGGAGCTGGTAGCGGATTATGTCGATCAAATCACAAGCAAGCAGCCGAGTGGTCCCTACTATATCTTGGGCTGGTCGTTCGGCGCCGTCGCCGCACATGCAATATGCGAAGCCCTAGAATCGCAAGGACGGGAGGTGGCCCATCTGATAATGCTTGACGGGTATTACGGCGAGATCAACAAGAGGGAGATGGGTACGCGCGCCGACACGGAGATTATTGATATCGCAAAGCGATATGGTCTCGATAATATCGATCATGAGATTATGGTTCGGGTGAATAATGTCTATCAAAATTGCGTTGCACTCCTGATTGGACACAATCCTCGGCCCGTGCAGGCCGATTGCGTGTTTGTGCAGTCGAGACAGTCATTACCCAGTCATGGAGACTTGCCGAACAAACTCTGGAAGCCCTTCGTGTGCAGTGCTTTCGAGGTCATCGAGACCGATATGGACCATTTCGATATGCTCTCGCCTGCGAATGGACGCGAAATCCGGCGCCTCATCCGAAAGTATCTCGGGTAAAGGGATGCAGGGGCATAAGAAGAGACTCCAGACGGTAGATTACACAGATGGCCCGATCTTAGGCCATCTGCTGAAATCATGTCCTGCAATTTTCCTGGGCATTGTGTTTCAGTCGCTCTGCCTGGTGGTAGACACGTATTGCGTTTCCTATTTCAGCGCGCAGGATGTTGCCGCTGTCTCTGCAGTTTTTACACTGTTGCTTCTCACTTCGGTGTTTTCGCAGGTCTTCTCTTCTGGCGGGATTGCCTGCCTCGCTCCTATTATCGGCAGCAAGGATAAGGCAGGATTTCTGAAAGCCGCGGCAGATGCTCTGAACTTTTCGTTAATCATCATGGTCGCCTATCTGGTACTGATCGCTCTATGTTCAGGCACGTATTTGAAGGCGATTGCAACCGACAGTCATGTCGATGCACTATCCAAACAGTATCTTTTGTTTTTCCTTCCCGCTCTTGTGCTCCCTCTGCCGATCGCTGCTATGAGCGCTTTTTTCAGAGCAAGCGGTATGCTAAGCGCACCCGTCGGTGCTCTATTGGTGATGATCGTCATCAACATTGTCCTTGCGCCCTGTCTGACCTTCGGATGGCTGATCTCCTATCCGTTAGGTGTTGTCGGAACCGCTATTGCCAGCTCTGTTTCCAATATAGTTGGCTTGGCGATATTGTTTGCATTATATGTCCGCGGTCATGACTCCTTGATATCGCTCGTACAGATCCCGTCGAGAGAAACAGTGTTTTCCATTTCTCGCGCTGGCATCCCGGCGTCAGGCGAGATTTTGATCATGTTTGTTGTTGGTGCGATTATATACTCACTAGTGAGTCCTTATGGAGCCGATGCTCAGGCCGGTCTCGGAATAGGATCAAGAACATTGCAGTTGTTGTTCTGGCCGGCTCTTTCCGCAGCTTTTGCGACAGCACCGATTATTGGGCAAAATCATGGAATTAAGCACAAAGAAAACATTTTAAAATCTATAAATTATGGCATTATTATTACGTCTATATTGATGTGTATCGGGATGATATTGATCATATTTCTGGGATATATGTTTATCAATGCCATCTCTGCAGATGAAAATATAGAAAAATATGCAATAACGTATATGAAAATAAAATGCCTCAGCTTTGTCCCGTTAGGTATTTCCATGGTGGTCTCCAACGCGCTGCAAGCGCTTGGAAGATCTGGATTGTCTTTCGGTGCAGCGGCCTCGCAGATGTTTCTCTTCGGCGCGCTGCTTGCGTTCCAATCTACCATTTCTGGTTTGTCTTTCGTATCATTGTCTATTGTCGAGGTATCTTCGTACGCTTGCCAAGCCATTCTATCTTTATACCTTCTGTGCTCAGCAATTCGACGCCTGGATTACTGAGTTGGTAGAACTAACGCGCGCATGGTGCGATTGCCTGCCTACGAATGTGATCGTTGCAAAAGC
>NZ_PNQZ01000179.1 GCF_003994335.1 Asaia sp. W19 | reverse complement strand
CGCGCCAACGCAGCGTGGGGGCAGGGGCACTGCCATTGACCGTGAAGGCCCGGCCGGTGCGATTGCCGATGGTCCACATGCGTGTGTCGATGTCGAGGCGCGGACGCGATGTTGCGACGCGGGGGATGGCGGCCGGATCTGGGCGTGGCACGACATCGGCTCGAGCAGAGAGAACGGGCGAGGCGCCCAACCCTGCGAGACCGCTGACGAAAATACGACGCGACAGGCCTGCCCCATGGCGGGAAAGCATTGTCATGAATTTTGTCCTGAACATCACGTGCAATAGGAGCCCGCGCGTCGCAGCCATGCAGGCCATGAGCGGGGCAACGTATCAGAGGTTCAGAAACGCCTTGGGCGGACGCAGATCAGGGGGGGAGAGTTGTCCGGAAAGGAATGCCGTACGTGGCAGGGCATAAGCTGCCCCCACAGCAGCGGTACTTCTGCCATGGCGAATTTCCTGAGGCAGGGTCAGGACCGACAGGCAGCCGGGAGAGGGCAGGCAGGAGCCGCAGTCGTGACCATGCGCCTGCTTGTGCGCAGGCATCGCCGGATGGTCGATGCAGCCCTGATGGGATGCTTCAACAGACAATGTCATGCCGCACCCATCATGGGCGTGCGGCAGGGCATTCGCCGTCGCAGGGAGCAACCCACGCAAAGCGATCATGCATGTCACGACCGTGACGATCAGGAGGGAGCGGCGATGCCGGGGCATGGTTCCTCGACCAGGGGAGAATAGCCATACTCTATGCAAGGCTGCGAGTTGATTGCAACCCGTATGATGCCTACCTAGTTGACCATCGGTACCGATGAGGAGAACCACGATGAGCACAACGATGCAGTTCAAGGTAGACGGAATGTCCTGTGGGGGCTGCTCGAGCCGTCTTGAAAAATCCCTGAGCACGATCCCCGGTGTCACTGCGGTCAAGGCAAGCCACGAGACCGGTGACGTTACCGTATCGACGGGCGATACGTCCCTTCCGCGCGCGGCCGTCGAGACCGTGATCGGGGAAACCGGCTTCGACGTGGTACGCCGCTAGGCGCGATGAGCCAAACCGCAGCCAGCACTCAGAACCGGGCGGCGGCGACGGCAATCCGCATTCCGGATCAGGACCTGACCCAAGCCAGGATGCGCCTGTCCTCCCCCGAGGGTACACAAAGGAAAAGCCGGACCGATGTCTGTTTCTACCCTCGATCTTGAAATCACTGGCATGAGTTGCGCCGCTTGCGCGGCGCGGCTGGAGAAGCAGTTCAACCGGCAGGCGGGCGTCACGGCCAGTGTCAATTTCGCTTCCTCTCGCGCCGTGGTCACGCGGGGAGAGGGGGCCCCGGACTTCCCAACCCTGGAAAATCTGGTTGAAAAGACGGGGTTTGGCATCGCCCGGTCCGAGATCGTTCTGGCAATTTCGGGTATGACTTGCGCCGCCTGCTCTGCCCGGCTCGAGAAGCTGCTCAATCGACTTCCTGGGGTGAGTGCCACAGTCAACCTGGCAAGTGAACGGGCGCATATCCGATATGTGGATGGGCTGATCGATGAGCAGGGTCTCATCGCAGCGGTAGCCAGAGCTGGGTTCGGAGCAAGCGCCCCCCAGCAGGGACGCGTTGGCGCGCAAGACGACGCGAGCCACAGGGTTTATATCGATCTCGTCCTGACCGCTCTGCTCTGCCTGCCCTTTATCGTGGAGATGATCGGCATGGCGTTTGGTTTCCACCATGTCGTACCGCTCTGGATGCAGGCGCTTTGTGCGACGGTTGTGCAATTCTACTCGGCGCGCGTTTTCTATCGAAGCGCATGGCATGCCCTGCGCACGGGGGGCGCCAATATGAATGTGCTGGTCTGCCTCGGGACCAGCATAGCTTACGGGTTCAGCCTTGCTGTGACGCTGTTCGGGCTCGACCTGCCAGTCTATTTCGAGGCTAGTGCCTTCGTCATTCTTCTTGTCTCATTGGGGCGGTTGATGGAGGAAAGGGCGCGTCATCGTGCTGCGTCCGGTCTGGAAGCCCTTCTCAACCTCAAACCGGAAATCGCTAACCGGATCGAGGGCGAATCAGTCGTCTCCCGCCCAGT
>NZ_PNQZ01000178.1 GCF_003994335.1 Asaia sp. W19 | reverse complement strand
CTGCATGCCGCCAAYCCCGAAGARCGGGCCCGGWCCGCTCTTGGCAGCGCACTCCGCCCCGCCACGCGGCTGGCCATGCAGCATGCCGGCTCGCGGCGCGATGCGCTCACTTTGCTTTTCTCCTCACCCGAATTCCAGAGGCGTTGACCCATGATGCTTCGTCGTCGCTCTGCCCTGCTCGGTCTGGCTGCAAGCTGGACCCTGGGTCGCTCTTCCCTTGCACTGGCCGCCCCCTCCCTGCGCCGGGACGATCCACGCTTCGTGGTCATCCTGATGCGCGGCGCACTGGATGGCATGGCTGCGGTGACGCCTTACGGCGATCCAGGGCTCATGGCCCTTAGGCGTGCCCTCGTCTTGCCCGAGCCCGGTCAGGAAGGGGGGCTGCTCGATCTGGGCGGGTATTTCGGTCTGCACCCTGCATTGGCGGGGCTGCATACGCTTTATGGCCAGGGGCAGATGCTTCCCGTCCATGCGGTAGCCGCGCCCTATCGCACACGCTCGCATTTCGACGCCCAGGATTATCTGGAGAGCGGTGCCGATCATCGACTGACGAGCGGCTGGCTCAACCGCGCCGTCTCGGCCCTGCCGGGGCAGAAGGCCCGTCCGGAAGGGCTGGGTCTGGCCCTCGGTCTCGATGTACCGCTCCTGCTCCGCGGCCCGGCCCCTATCGGCAGCTATGCCCCGGCTGGAAGCCAGCACCCGAGCGATGCGCTGTACCAGCAGATCGCCCAGCTCAACACGCATGACCCCCTGACCGGTCCCGCCTTTCGTAACGGATTGCAGGCGCGAGGCTTTTCGGACACGGCTCTGGCGACAGCGCCGGGCGAGAGCGCCGCCATGACGGGTGCTCCCGGTCCGGGCGCCGCACCTTCCTTGGCTCAAGCTAATAATAGGCAGGACGGGTTTACCCGCCTCGCCTCGGCGGCGGGGGTGATGCTCGCCCAGCCCGACGGACCACGCGTGGCCGCGCTGGAGATCGGCGGCTGGGACACCCATGCCGGGCAGATCGCCGCGCTTCGCT
>NZ_PNQZ01000177.1 GCF_003994335.1 Asaia sp. W19 | reverse complement strand
GCCTGACTGGAGACGTTTGAAAGGGTGTTCTGGGCGTTGGTCAGGCCGTTCGTGCCGCTGATTGCGGCATTGTTCAGCGCGGACGATAGCGCACTCGTGGGACCGCTGGACGATGTGGTGCCGTTGGCAATGCCGCTGAGAATGCCTGAAAGGCCACTATCAAGCCCCTGCGAGGCCAGCGAGGAGGCATTGTTGATGTACGGCGTCAGTGCTCCAAGGCCCGTTGATCCGGCAGAGGCCTGACCGCTGGAAAGGCTTGCGCCCGTCCCGTTGGCCCAATTATTGGCTCCTGCAATGGCACTATCGAGAGTGCCATTTGTGCCAGCCGTCATCTGGCCCGTGTAGGGTCCGTTTGCAGACTGCTGATTGTAGTTCTGCTGGGCCTGGCCGAAGATGTTCTGAACCTGGGACGCCTGGGGTGCCCAGGGTGACGTGGTAGAAGACGATTGCGTCTTGGTCTTGCTGCTTCCCAAAGGGACTCCAAAGAGCCCCGCAGGGCTACGGGTTGAAAAGTAGAACGCGCTTTCCGGGGAACGGGCGACAGTGAATGGTCAGAGGCTCACCGCTTGACGACTCGATTACGGTTCCGCACGGAATGAACCCGGCAAGCGCCAAAAATTTCGGCTGAAGAGGGGCTGAGGGCTCTCTGAGGGCATATACAGGTTCCCCTAAGAGTCCCTGCGCGGCCTCTGTGTCGGCCCTGAACTGGCGCGCAGTCCCCGTGGTCCAGCGCCTTACATCAACATGGACGAAGATACATTCTGGACCGCGCTCGTAGCTGATCGTGTAGTCAGGGCGGACGACCACCGGCACCTTATCCAGGGAAAGGCTTCCAAGAACTGCTGGCTGCGTCATAGTAGACCCATTGGTCCTCTGTTTGCCCTTCAAGGGGCCTCCAAGGCGCCCTGGAGAGTCGTGGGGTCCCGTCTAGGGGTGCGACGGGGGCCTTAGACGCGGCTTGCGGGCAAAGCATGTTGAGCGCTCGAATTGATGCCGCGATGTTCCCCAGTTCCCGGTTCATGTAGTCCCGGTCGCTGCTCGCAAGGCTGGGTAAGGGGGAGACCGTGTACGCCTTAACGCCTGCTGACTGTGCCATTAGCGCCTCCCCGCTGAAACAACGTCAGCATCGAACCCGACAACCTCGAAGTCTACCGGAGCATCGACCTCGAACCTGTAGCTCAGGTAGCGCCCACCAATGAGGGTATCTACCTTGTACTGCGTAGTCGGGTCGAAGGTTACAGGCGCAGCCCATTTGAGGGGGCCTGCGGGCGTGTTGGAGCCTCCCAGCGTGATCGTGACGGGGGTTTCGGCATACATCACAGATTGAGGGTAGACGCGCCTTACATTCTTGTAGGTCGCCAGGTCTGATCCTTGAGTGTCGAGGTCTAGGCCGATACGCTGTAGGTAAGCGGAGGAATTGCAGTCAGCCTCAATCGCTAGATTGGGCAGACTACCCTTGTTCGCGAAGTCGTAGGCAAGCACACGGCTCTCTGAGATTGTCCCGGTAGATGCTGAGCCGAAGATCACGTTATCACTATGCGAGCCGTCGAGGCCCAAATAGGTATCCGAGGTAGTCGCGTAGGTCGGCCCATCGGAGTCATACCGCGCATATGTCGGAGACTGATCTACGGACACCAACGATCCAGAGCACACGTTTGGTAGGTCTAGATACGACCAGGTTTGGCTGGTCAGGCTGTAGACCGCCGCGCGGTTACATCCCAGGCCGCTCCAGGGGGCGGCGGGGTCAGTCGTCGCGTAGCAGAACAGTATCTCTTTGTGGACCGGAGAGTAGATCGTGAAACAGGCCTCGGCGAGCTTCCGGTTCAGTGTCCCAAAGATGAAGTCTCTGGAAACGCCATCACAAATGGATCGCTGCGTTGTTCCATCATGGAAGTAGATGTCAGACGTTCCGAAACAGTAGTGCCCCCCTGCCACCTCGACCACACAGTTCGGTGCGATCAGCCCTCCGTCAATGCCGAGGCGGGTGAATGCGAATACAAGTTGGTCGCCTGTTTGTGTAACCAGGATAGCCTGATCCGAGGCATAGACGACAAACGCATCTTTCAGGGCGCACCCATCAACGATAGGCGAGGTTAGATCCTCAATGACGTTTTCGCCTGCATTGGTGGTTGCATCGTTCGCGTCCCAGGAGCCGGGGGGCTGCCCCGCAAGCGTCAGGTCTGACCACTTGAACATCTGAGGTACGCTCTGCGCGCCTTTAGTGACCCCAAGGGCAATCATGTAGTCCCCGTAGTTTCTCAGGGAGCGGCAGGACCAGCTTGGGTCCCAACCTGGCAGCGTCTCGAACCTTCCGGATTGCGGCCCGAAGTATAAGGGGACAGCGCTGGGCTGGTTGAGGTACGTGACATCGCCTAAGGCCGTGGACGTAAAAGCCGCCCCCGGCGAATAGCTGGCCCCCGCCTCGGGGGTAAGATCAACGGCATCACCCGATGAAACATGCGTGATCGCAGAGGTGGACACGCTGATGATCATGTCATTGAGCGATGCAGGGCGGTATGAAAAGACGTAAGAGGGCGCGGCGGTTAGCGGCACGGCGGTCTTCAGTACCGGAGCGCGCTCCGCCTTATTGGCGTGAAACCGGACGTTCGCCCCGCTCGACCAGGCATTCAGGCCCAGCTCAGCGGGGTTTGGGTCCGAGACGATTCCAGCGCCGGATAGCCCCCGGAATTGAACGAGAGCCATCAGGTGTCCTTAAGTTTTCATGATGAAGCAGAGGGCGAAGTATGGCGGCATCGTGGGGACTGTGTGCTGATGTGCGCCGTCTTGAGCGATAGAGTGGCTGTGCGCTGCCTGTGAGATCGCCACGTTGTGGGTGTGCTGGCCGTCTGTGCTGATGCCGTGCGTATGAGCAGCTCCAGCCCCAGCGCCGCCCGTGTACGGCCCCTGTATCGCAGAGTTGCCGTTGATCGAGGTAAGAAGCGAGGTCGTGCCGCTCGTAGACGTTACGATCTGGGCGGATGCAGAACCCGCTTGTTGGTGGGAGTGGGAAGGTATTTCGTCGTTGGTCAGGGCGTGTTGAAGGGTGTTGCCTCCATGGCCATGACCACCCTGAGCGTCGGTCGAGACGCTCGCTGAGAACGCCCCCGCCGCGCCCGTGTAGCCCCCATGGGTGTGCGCGCCC
>NZ_PNQZ01000176.1 GCF_003994335.1 Asaia sp. W19 | reverse complement strand
ACCCCGACAGCATTGACCCCAAACTGAAACCTACCGGCCCGGCAATACATTGCGTTGCGCATAAGACGCCCATTGCCCACATTGTGCTAGAGTCAACCCCTTCACGACTGCTCGACTACACGAAAATTTGCATGATTTTTTGCGGTCACGCCCCGCCATCGTGTCGCGCGCATCGGCAAAGCCCCGCCTGGGAGACTGTCATGATCGTAATCGCCCGCGTTTACCCGCCCTGAGGAACGCCAGCACCCCCTTCCCCACGCCTCGGCGCACCACCCGAGGCCGCCAGATGCCGGTCTTTTGATCTGGAGACTTTCGGGACCGTTCCGCCCGACTGATGACAATTTGCCCATGCGACATTTTCCCGCGCGCTGCTTCCTGATCGGACGGTGCTCGGCTATCAGGGAGAGGCTATGACAAGACAGGCCACCCCATGACAGAGATGATGCCCGCGGGCAGTTTTTCGCCGGAACAGATCACCGCTCTGTTCATCGATGCCGCTCGGCTGGACGATACGGAGCTTCTCACCCGCTTTCTCGATGCCGGCATGGCGGTCGATGCGCAGGATAGCCGCGGCTACACAGCGCTGATCGTTGCCGCCTATAATGGTGTCCTCCCCGCAACGGCCCTCCTCCTGGAGCGTGGCGCCGATCCGAACATGCAGGATGCAAAGGGCGCGACGGCCCTGTCCGGCGTGGCCTTCAAAGGACATCTTGCGGTGGCGGAACTTCTTGTCAGTGCTGGAGCGTCTCTCGATATCCCGAGCCATCTGGGTCGTACCCCGCTAATGTTCGCCGTCATGTTCGGACGCCAGGACATGGTACGGTTCCTGCTGGCGAAGGGGGCCGATCCTGGCCATCGTGATGCCGAGGGCCTGTCGGTGCGCGATATTGCCGAGACTCACGGGCAGAGCCATCTTTTCACCCAGGATGGAACGACCCTGTCATGAGCCGCTTCTGGAACCCCCTCGTTGCCGGTCTGCACCCCTATATCCCGGGTGAGCAGCCACAATTTTCGGATATCCTCAAGCTCAATACCAATGAGCTGCCATACGGTCCCAGCCCCGCCGCCCTGACCGCCATGCGCGAAAGCTGCGAGGACTCGCTCCGCCTCTATCCTGACCCGACCGCAAAGGCACTGCGCGGGGTCATTGCGCAGACCTATGATACGAGCATCGATCGGGTTTTCGTTGGAAACGGTTCAGACGAAGTTCTGGGCCATGCCTTCAGAGCGCTGATATCGCCCGAGGGTCCTATGCTCTTCGCGGATGTGAGCTACGGATTTTACCCGGTCTATTGCGACCTGTTCGACCAGCCCTATCGGGAGATTCCGCTCAACGCTCGGTTCGAGATCGATGTCGAGGATTATGCGATACCGTGCGGCGGGATTGCGATCGCGAACCCCAATGCCAATACAGGCCATGCGATTCCCCTTGAAGCGATCTCGCGTCTCGCCTCGTTGCAACCAGACAGAACCATCATCATTGATGAAGCCTATGTCGATTTCGGCGCCCAATCCGCCATTCGCCTGACGGAGG
>NZ_PNQZ01000017.1 GCF_003994335.1 Asaia sp. W19 | reverse complement strand
AGGTACTCTAGGGATAACAGGCTGATCTCCCCCAAGAGTCCACATCGACGGGGAGGTTTGGCACCTCGATGTCGGCTCATCACATCCTGGGGCTGGAGCAGGTCCCAAGGGTTCGGCTGTTCGCCGATTAAAGTGGTACGTGAGCTGGGTTTAGAACGTCGTGAGACAGTTCGGTCCCTATCTGCCGTGGGTGTATGAGACTTGAGAGGATTTGTCCCTAGTACGAGAGGACCGGGATGAACATACCTCTGGTGTACCGGTTGTCGCGCCAGCGGCACAGCCGGGTAGCTAAGTATGGACGGGATAACCGCTGAAAGCATCTAAGCGGGAAACCCACCTCAAAACTAGGTCTCACAGGGCCGTGAAAGACCATCACGTCAATAGGCCGGGTGTGGAAGCGTGGTAACACGTGAAGCTAACCGGTCCTAATCGCCCATATCGCTCACACAACGCTCTCACAAAGAGAGCATACACATGCATAGCAATCATCCACGTAAACACACTCATCATACCAAACACCAACCTCCACACCGACACATAGTTGTCGGGTGGATCAGAAGACCTGGTGGCTATGGCGGGAGACTTCCACCCGATCCCATCCCGAACTCGGCCGTGAAACGCCCCAGCGCCTATGATACTGCATCTCAAGATGCGGAAAAGTCGGTCGCCGCCAGGTCCCCTGATCCACCCCACAAAACACCCCACCACCCTCGCGGGGTGGAGCAGCCCGGTAGCTCGTCAGGCTCATAACCTGAAGGCCGCAGGTTCAAATCCTGCCCCCGCAACCAAATCCCCACACATACACAGACTGCCGCAATCAGCGCATCAACACGCTCGCCCAGCACATAGAACGTGCACAGCGTAGAGACGTGGCATGAGCCGTACAGGTTGGCCTCGACGCAAACCACTCTCAGAGGGTTAGAAACGGCGCGCAGGCATCACAAGACTGGCAGATGTAACGACGCTCTCTTGAGCAAGCGGAATATGTCATGAGAAGATGACGTCTCTGTCGAAGCAGGGAGTCGTAGGATGCAGCGTCGTGAGATCCTGACAGGACTCCCCATAGCCGCCGCACTCGGGGGAATTTCCGCCGCCGAAGGAACACCAATGCACCGACCGGTCGTGCTCGTCCATGGATTGAATTGCGGCGGATGGGTCTGGCGCTTCGTGGGGTAAAGGCGGGCTTGGACCAAAACTCAAGACTACTCTCTGGATCGAGGGGTTTTCAGCTTGATCACGTAAGCGATAATCGCGGCGACGGGTTTGAAGAACTCTGACGGTATCTCGGTCTCGAGGGGCAGTGTGTATAGGCCACGCGCCAGAGGCGGGTTGTTGACGATAGGAACGCGCGCTTCATCAGCGGCATCGCGGATGCGAGCCGCCAACTCGTCAGTGCCTTTGGCGACGATTATCGGCGCCGCATTAGATTGATTTTCATACAATAACGCCACGGCATAATGCGTGGGGTTTGTCACCACTACGGTCGCCTTCTTGACAGATTGTATCATGCGCTGCCGCGCACGCCGCATCCTGAGCTGATGGCGCTTCGCCTTGATCTTGGGATCGCCGTCCTCCTGCTTTGTTTCGTCCTTTACATCCTGATGACTCATACGCAGTTTCTGCAAGCGGCTGTATCGCGTCCATAATTCGTCCAAGGCAGCTATCAGGGCTTGGACGATAAGGATCACAAGTGTCGCATAGACGAACCAAGACACGAGCTCATATGTCAAACGACGGATTGTCCAGCGCTCGGCTAAGGGTGCTGAATGCAAAGTACCGATTGCGACACCATAAAGTACAGTACCGAAAATAAGGAATTTGGTAAGACTTTTGAGGAGTTCTACCAGATTTCGGGCGCTGAATACCCTCTTTATTCCAGAGATGGGAGATAGCCGCTTTAAATCGGGGGCCAGTGCTTGTGGGCGGAAGAGAAATTGCGTTTGGAACAGGCCGAAGCCGATAACCGCGACCATACAAACGCCTCCTAGAGGCGCCATGAGTAGCACCCCCTCGGTGAAGGCCTGGCGTATGATGCTGCCTATGGTTGCCGTGTCGTCGATCGGCGTGGAAAAATGCTCGAGCAGTCCGTGCATATGAGAGATGAAGCGCGAACCCGCAGTCGCTCCCGTAAGGGAGAAAACGATGAGGAAGACGCCCAACACCAGGAGCATTTGCGTTTCACGTGACTGCGCGACATTCCCCTCTTCCCTTGCCTTCGCAAGCCGTCGTGGCGTGGGGGCTTGGGTGCGGTCTTCGCTACCCGCGTCGTCAGCCATAGGACTGCGCCTGTAGGGGAGATACTCTCGTCAATTCAATGCAGCGCATTGATACCGGGAAGTTGAGTGAGTGTTTCCTCCATGCGCTCCTGCCAGACCCCGGTTATGACGTGTATAAGCAGTGCTATAAGGAATACTCCTCCTAATAGCTGTGCGGGCATAGCGATCCCATAGACCTGTATTGCAGGCATAAGCCGGTTCAAGACCCCCAGAAGAGCAGGCCATAAAGTTCCGATGAGAACGAATGGCGCAGCATATTGAAGACCAAGTTTGAAGCTCAACGAGACGCTCAAAACCGCCGAGTGCGCCATATCGTTTAGAAAGGGCGCGTGCCCAGGTAGAAACACGGAGTAGGAACCCATCAGAGCACTGAGCGGGAGGATATAAAGTCCTGATGAGAGGAACAGGACCGGTATAAGAAAAGAGGCCATATGGCTGATTGCAGTGCTCGAAGCACCTAGGTCAGGATCAGGCTGCAGGACGCTGGCAAGACCCGTGAATGTGGCGATGAATTGCATCGATATGACCAGTGACATGGCGATGATGCGAGCGATCCACCCTATGAATGCGCCGATCAACAGCTCCTGTGCGATGACGGTCACTAACAAACTTGGGCTTGCGAGAGCGTGTCTGATCAGGGGAGCGAAATCAGGTTGTAGAGCCGGTAAGATCAGCAAAGATATTGATACGGCGATACCTGCACGTACGGTCATAGGAGAGGTCGACTCGCCGAGTCCGGGCGCCACCATAACCAAAGCGCTCAAGCGGCATAAAATCAGGAGATAGATGCCGATAATCTCGGTTGAAGGAATGGCGAGCATCAGTGCCCTAGCCAGTAATGACGAGATGCTTGGCCCTGTTTATGATCCACCAGCGATCACCATCTGATCGAAAATCTCCATCGCGTAACTATGCAGGGTCGCGTAGATGAACGAGCCAGTCAGCATAAGAGCGGCCGTCGCTGCGATGAACTTAGGTACAAAGGATAATGTCGCTTCGTTCACTTGAGTGACCGCTTGGAAAAGTGAGATCACGATCCCGGCGGCCAGCGACGCGAGGAGAGAGGGAGCACCCATCTTGACTGCGACGATGAGGGATTCCTGCAAGATCTCATGTATATCGACAGCGTGCTGCATTTCAGCTCTTGTTCAGATCGACATCTTCATGACGTCCTGATAGGCCTGAACGAAACGATCGCGCACTGCGGTCACGGTCTGCAACGTTAGTTTCGCCTCGGCAACGGATGTCGCAATCTCGGTTATATCGCCACGCCCGGAGAGGCCTGTTGCGGTCTGGCTCTCTGCAGCCTTGCCTGTCTGAACAGCGTTTTGCAGAGCACCGCTCAAAGCGTCGCTGAAGCTTCCCATGCTACCTTCAACGGGAGCGTTCGTACTCGCTGCCCCTGATGACGCCTGCAGACTCTGCTGAATTTGACCGTACGCATTCATTGCGTCGAAACTACGAGTCGTGACGTCGTTGATCATGAGCCTCTACCCTATCGCCCACCACGTTTTAGGCAGGCTGTTGCCGCAACCGTTCGTAACGTGAACCCGACCTGGCAGCAACATCTTTCGATGCAGCGGCTGAGACAACCCCCTAAATGTCGGAGAGGTACGTTGTGAATTGAAAATAATCTGTACGTCCAGCTTTTACGGAACCTGATTTGGGCTATCTTCACTTGACGATCTGAACACACTCCAAGAGGATTATCGCCGTGGCTTTTTTACGGAGAGGCTCCCTCCAAGCGCGCCCTTACCGTGCATTAATGACTTCGGCCGCTATACTTGTCGGAGCAGGGGGCGTGAATGCCGCGCGATCGTCGACGACTCTACCCGGTAACGGGGATGGTATCCGTTGTCCTTCCGGGGTTGTAAGGATTGCTGAGGTACAGGCTTTCATACAAAGTGCCGCTCAACAGGAAAGAACGAAAGTGATTGGCTCAGCTTCGCTGGAGGTCTGCGCTGATAACGAAACAAAATATATCGATATCATCACCAGCGGCGCCCCTGACGACGTAGCGAATAATGGACAACAGGGACAGAAAACAGGTATCGATGGCTCCATACAAATCCATGGTCGCACGGCGCGTCTCAACACCAACATTTATATACCGTTGACTGAGTCGGATCTGTCGCAGTGTGCCAGGCAGGAAGATGCGCAGCCCGACGGAGCGTGCAAGCCACATGCGCAAGTTGCCAGTTTTACGGGAACCTGGGTTTTCTCTCTGGGAAAATGGACGATGTTCCGGACTGGGGCTGACACTGCAGGCGGATCTGTCGTCGTCGCTGCCCGTATTCTCAATGGACCGGTCGAATGAAACGGGCAAAGCCCGGATCGGGGTTTTTGGTAGCCCCTCACCTGAGAGCAGGTAAGGGGCTTTTTAGTATTACTGGAAGAGGGAGAGGATGTTCTGAGACTGCGAGTTTGCGATGGTGAGTGACTTGATGGCGAGCGACTGCTTGGTCTGAAGTGAGGTCAACTTAGCGCTGGCAGCAGACATATCTGCGTCGGTCAGGGCGCCAATGCCGTTGGTGAGGTTGTCGGAGATGCTCGAGCCATAGGTGCTCATGTTGTTGATGACGTTGCTGTTCGCGCCCAGGGTCGAGGTGACGAACGTCATTGCCTTGATCGCGGCCTGAACCTGCGAAATCATGTCGGAGACGCTCTTGTTGCCGCCGAGATTGCCGCCCGTTGATTCGAACACGTTCGTGGTCGGGTTCGCACCGCTCGTACCGCTGCCCGTGGTGAGGCCCAGAGCGTCGGTAAGACTCGTGCCGGCCACACCGCTCTGGAAGAACGACGAAGAGACGGAGGGAGCGCCTGCAACCGTAGAGCCGCCCATGTAAGAAGCGATTGCTGCGTTGAAGCCCGTGATGGTGGTCTGGTCACCCTGCAGACCGGTGATGTAGCTCAGATTGTTGGATGTAATGCCCAGGCCATCGCTGGTGCTGCCCGAGATCAGGTTGACGCCGTTGAACGTGGCGTTACGCGCGATGGTGTCGATCTGCTGAAGCAGGCCGGTGATCTGCGTGCCGATCTGATCGAGAGCGGCCGGGCTGCCCTGGTTGTTGCCAAGGGTGGTGACGGCGTTCTGCACGCTGTTGAGCACGCTGATGATCTGGTTGACGGCTGTGCTCGTCGAGCTAACGGTCTGAGCGGCAAAGGAAAGGCCGTSATTCACGGCGGACTGGCCGGAGACGTTGCCCTGCMTCTGCTGCGCGATGCCGTAAGCTGCCGCGTTATCTGCCGCGCTCGACACCTTCAGGCCGGTCGAGATGGTGTTTTCTGCA
>NZ_PNQZ01000175.1 GCF_003994335.1 Asaia sp. W19 | reverse complement strand
GCCGCGCACATGGATCTGGCCGAAGCTGTCCTGCGCTACGCCAGGGGCCTGAAGCAGCAGGGTGTTCAGCGGGGCGTTATCGCCACCTGGATTGGTCTCGATATCGCGCCGCGTGAAGCGATAGGTCGTGGCACCGGTCGAGGATTGCAGGGATGAGCGGATTTCATCGAGGCGCGCATTGACGATGATATGCTCCTCATGGCTCGCCTCGCTATCCGCTGGTGAGACCGCGCCGTGATTGTCGAATGACGTGCGTGAGCCGCTATCAGCTGCCTCCTTTGAGGGCGAAACCGCCGGGCTCTTGGGGGCGGTGGGGTGTGCTTTGGGGGCGAGGCGCGTGCCGGGCTGTGCATCACGGGCGTTCGCAGCGGCAGATTGCGCGCGGGCGGGCAGGGTCAGGGCGATGACGGAGCAGGACAGGAGCAGGCCGGCCGACCACAGGGAGCGGGGTGACATCATGACAATCCAACAGGCTGGGAACGGAATATATCGGCTTCGTTCCTATTCTGTATGATATAACATAACAATAGTGATCAGGGTGTCGATGCGCCTCTATTGCAGAGTGTGACAAATTGGCGACAGGCCGCGAGCTCATGAAAAGCATTTTAGGGAGGAAGCTACCGCCTCAGCCCGGCGTTCGTTGAAAACCTATGCATTCCCGACTGAGGTCATCTCGCCATGAAGCGTCGATCCTTTCTTTCCGCTGCCTCTCTTGCGCCTGCGATGGGGTTGGTAACGCCCGCTCTCGCAGCAGGAAACGCCGATGACGGCACGAGTTCATCGGGAGATTTTGACATTGTGGCGCGTTTCGACGGTCCGGGCCCATCGGGTGTGGCGGTGCTGCCCCAAGGGGGGCATGGTCGTAAGCTTTTC
>NZ_PNQZ01000174.1 GCF_003994335.1 Asaia sp. W19 | reverse complement strand
CGCCAAAGGGTGAACGGCTTCAGACGATGACCGATATGGAGATTTTCCATTGGAACTGGCAGGTCGAGGGAGTGTCGGGTCTTGTCTGAAGCCGTTCCACCCTTTGGCGCCGATCACATGCCGGAAACGCGTCCGGCAAATCTCCCGGCAGGCACGCCGCCTCTTCTTTCGCTCTCCGGGGTGGCCAAGTATTTCCCCGGCGTGATTGCGAACAAGGACGTCTCGATCGATTTTTACGCCGGGGAAATTCACGCATTGCTCGGTGAGAACGGTGCGGGCAAATCGACCCTGATGAATATTGTCACCGGCCTCTATCAGGCCGATGAAGGCGAATTGATCCTTGATGGTTATGGCGTTCGGTTCGACAGTCCCGAGGCGGCTATCGCGTCCGGGATCGGCATGGTGCATCAGCATTTCAAGCTCGTCCCGCGCTTCACAGTGGCTGAAAATCTCGCGCTCGGCTGGAGCGAAACAGGACGGTGGCTAAGCAGCAAGGAAATCATTCGGCGCGCGGAGGCCGAAGCTTCCCGGTTCGGCCTTGAGATAAAGGCCGATACTCCGATAGACAGTCTCACCTCGGGTGAGCAGCAGCGTGTCGAGATCTTGCGCGTGCTGTCACGTGGCGCGCGAATGCTCATTCTCGATGAGCCAACCGCCGTTCTTAGCCCGCTCGAGGTCGGGGAACTCTATGCCGCGTTGCGCCGCTTCCGTGATGGCGGTGGCGCGGTCATTCTGATCAGTCACAAGCTCGACGAGATCATGGCGCTGGCCGATTGCGTGACGGTTCTTCGTCATGGGCGTGTGGCCGGCACGCACAGAATTGCCCATACGACACCGGCCACATTGGTAACCGAAATGATTGGTCGCCCGGTCGAGCAGAAAACCACCTATCCCCGTGCTACTCCTCGCTGCTCGCAGGAAACTGTGATTGCGTTGCAGGATGTCTGCTGCCGCGATTCCTCAGGGCGTGTGCGGCTGCAGCCGCTTTCACTCGACATTCGCGCAGGCGAGATCCTGGGCGTCGCGGGGGTCACCGGAAACGGACAGGCAGAGCTTGCCGATCTGCTTACCGGGCTGAGCGTGCCACAGGAGGGGCAGGTCCATGTTGCCGGGCGCGTCATGCGCGCCGCCGGACCGGGCGCTTTCCGGGAGGCCGGKATAGGCTATGTGCCT
>NZ_PNQZ01000173.1 GCF_003994335.1 Asaia sp. W19 | reverse complement strand
GGGGGTGTTGARGGGTTTCGGGCGGCGCCGTGCTGAACGTAGTGCGGGTCCCCCCCGCCGTTATGCAGGCGCAGGATCGAAGCATAGTCGTCGGGATTGTCGAAGCTTAAACCTGCATGGTCCGCCTTGGCCTTGAGCAGGTTGAGGGCGAAGGCGGAGGATTTCTGAGGATCGTTCCGGTCCTCATCGGAGAGCGGCGCTAGGCCATAGCCGGGGTTCGCAGCGGTGCTAGAAGTGACCTGGAGAAGGTTGGGCGAAGCGGCTCCGTTGGAGGATTCTTGACCGAGCATTCCATACGCTGCGGGGAGGAACTTCGGGCTGATCCCCGAGGAATCAAACGCAGCGAGGAACTGTCTTCCGTAGCTCATCCCGTTTAGTAAATCCCGCCTTGAGAAATTCCCGTGCCCAGCTCACCGGCTGACTGATAGGGGGCCTGACTGCTCGGGGACAGCCATCTGGACAGCAGGCCTCCATTCCCTCCACCCGTGAGAATCCCCCCTAATCCGAGCGCGCTCCCTACAATCGCATTTCCGAGGCTGCCGCTTTGCGTAGAGGTGCTGGTGCCACTTTGCTGGCTGCCGTAATTCCCGCTGACCAATCCCAGATAATCATTCAAGATTCCTGTCTGATATCCGTTCTGGTTCTGCCACTGCTGGTAAGCATTGGTCAGGGCGTTCTGGTCATTGCTCTGCTGCTGCTGACCGGCCCCAGCCTGGAGCTGGTAATTGTTCAGGGCATTTTGGACGGCGCTGTTCGTAGCAGAGTTACCCAACGAAGCGGCGTTCCCAAGCTGGCTGTTGGCCGCAAGCTGGGAGTTTGTGTTCTGCTGCTGAAGCCCAAGGAGTCCTGACGCGGCGCTAAGCTGGTTCGAGGTGTTGTACTGCGAGTTGTTCTGCTGGAGACCCGCAGTGCCAAGCGCAGAGGCATTGCCGAGGCTACCCTGAGTCCCCGCTGCACTGGCTGCTGTGCTGAGCCCGTTATTGTACGCGCTCAGAGCCGTTGAGAGGCCCTGATTGTAGGCGTTGTTCTGGAGCGCGGCGGCCTGTGTGGCTTTGGCCGTTGCAGCCTGACCCTGAGCCATAGCCGCCGCAGCACCTGCGCGGGACGAGTTCAGAGACCCGCCCTGAGCCGCCTGACGGTTGATGCCGGGGAGCGTCGTCTGGTTCAGCGTCTGGTCGATGGTCGCATCATTGGCTGCGATAGCCTGATTGACCGCCGACGAGTTCATGTAGGTGCCAGCGTTGGCCGCAAGCTGTGCCGTGGGGTCCGAGAGCGCCTGACTGGAGACGTTTGAAAGGGTGTTCTGGGCGTTGGTCAGGCCGTTCGTGCCGCTGATTGCGGCATTGTTCAGCGCGGACGATAGCGCACTCGTGGGACCGCTGGACGATGTGGTGCCGTTGGCAATGCCGCTGAGAATGCCTGAAAGGCCACTATCAAGCC
>NZ_PNQZ01000172.1 GCF_003994335.1 Asaia sp. W19 | reverse complement strand
AAAAGCGCCCCCAGTGGTGATGACACCCTGGACAAGCGAATTCGTGCCCGTGGGCTCGTTATTCCCGCCTGCAACAAGATCAACCGAAGAGAGGTCACCGGTCGCGACTGCACCCAGGATCTGCTGTGCATAACTCGAGGCAAGAGTCTGCATCCGGGCACCTTCAACGGTGACCTGCACAGTCATGCCAGACGTACCAACTATCGTTACGATCGCCATGCGACCAGCTCCTTGCATTGACGGTTAATAACGAACAAGCGTTATTTTGTGCCTATGATGCGGAGCCTTTTGGTGTTTGTAATATACCGTTTCTAACTTTCTCCATACGAGGTCGGTATGGATCTTCGCCGCCTGCGTATGTTTATGGCTGTGGCAGAGCAAGGCAGTATAACGGATGCCGCCAAATATCTACACATGGAACAACCACCACTGAGTAGACAAATATCGTCAATAGAAGAGGAGCTTGGAGTAAAACTTTTCACAAGATCGAGGAGAGGAACAGAACTAACAGAAATTGGCGGACTATTTCTTCAGAAGGTCATCCCTCTCGTCCGTGAGCGGGACAACCTATTTAACTATATTAAAACCCTGAAGAGATCACACGAAGGAGTTATAAAGATCGGCTTTGTCGCCGGGGTTCTTGCTGTTGGGGCGATCGTGTCTGGCATAAAGCGAATCAAGGAGATGAAATCTGATATACGCTTCGAGCTAATATGTGGGACGTCTGAGGAACTGACGGAGAGGCTTATAGGTCACGATCTCGATATAGTCCTGCTGTGGGGGCCCATATCGAACAAAGGTCTCGTTTCATACGATATATATGAGGAGGACATGCTTGCTGTTATCCATCTTCCAAAACCACATCAGAGCCTGCCTGCCGATATTTATAAAAATCTATACACAAGCGATTTGATTATATTTCCAAGGGAATTTAGCGGTGGGCTATATGACTCAATAATCGAGCACACTGTATCCGCGGGAACAAGTCCCGTCATTCGACCTATAGCACCGGATGTCACATGCATCCCTCCATTAGTCGCTGCAGGACTGGGTAATGCAATCGTGCCCCTGTCGGTGACTAAGACATATAGTGGGGATATTTGCTACGTACCCGTACCCGAGAGGCTACGCTGTCAAATTGTCGCTGCCGCGCGAAAGGAAGTCCCGTCTCAGATTGTCGCTCTGTTCGTCACTGTCCTCAGGAGATGACCATCCCGCGATTTTCGGGCAAAAAACAGTGCTCGCTTCTGGAAGGTTATGCCTAGAGTGTTTTCCTCTCTTTCTGGCTCATACTCTGCGGCGGTGAAGAAATTGGCGCATTTATCGGTCGTGACCTGATCGATAAGGCTTCCGACCTTGTTCCCAAGCCCCTTGCGGGTGCGTTCGGCGGCGCGGCGGCGATGGGCCTTGAGCCTGGAGAAGGCCATCTCAATCGGATTGAAGTCTGGGCTGTAAGACGGCAGGAACCGCAGGCTGGCACCGGCCGCCTCGGTCACCGCCCGCACGCCCGGTCCTTTATGCAAGCCGAGCTCGTCCATTACGACGGCATCGCCGGGGCGCAGATCGGGCTGGCTTGTCGAATCACTCCTGCCGTCGTGTCAGGATGTCCGGGCGATCCTGCTCTCCTGCATGAGCGGACTTTTTTCCATGCGACCAGGTGGCGGGCGAAGAAGCGCCACAGCGCGCCGGTCGCGAAATGGTGGCCGTCATCGGCCAGGCGGGCACGGATATCAGCGAGGGTCAAGTCGTCCTGCGCCGCAATCATCGCATGGATCCGCCCGGCATGCGCCTCGATCCGATAGGACAGACAATCTCCGCCACGCGCCCTGGCCGCAGAACTGCCGGTCGCAGCAGCCAAAGCGCACCAGCAAACGGCGCTCGCCGGATTAACCCGCTGCGCGGCTCATGGCCACTGCCGTGCGCACTCGTAGCGCTGAGATACTTCCTCCATCAGCAGACTACGCCTGCTCTCCTTGACGCCGCCGCTTGACGTATCGCAATCATCCAAGCGATCCGGTCCACGCTTGCTCCACGCGAGGTTACACCCTATCCGGGTGGAAGAAGAGCGGGATGCACCGCGCATTCGCGTGTCAAATGGCGTGTGAGATCCTCCAGAACCACACTCTTCAGCCGAGGCAGAACCAGATAGAGCGGCACTTCGAACCTGTTCCCGGGGTCGAGTTCCACAAGTCTGCCCGCCGCCAGATGCGGGGCGGCAAGCGTCGTTGGTTGCAGCCCCCACCCCAGACCACTGAGCGTGAAATCCAGAACGCCCCGGCTGGAGGGGACGTAATGGGTGAGCGGCGAGAGATGCGTGCGCTTTGCCCGATCAAGCCATTGCCTCTGCAGACTGTCCTGCGCATTCAGGCAGATGCACGGCGCTGTATCGATCGCCTCGTCTGTCATCCCCTCAGGAAAATAACGCGCCACGAAATCCGGTCTGGCACATGCCGCATAATGCATGGCGCCGAGATAAAGGGTT
>NZ_PNQZ01000171.1 GCF_003994335.1 Asaia sp. W19 | reverse complement strand
CTCACAAATCAGGGGTCGTTTCTGCACCGCTTTTCGCTGATCAGGTCTTTCTGGATGCTGAGCTGACACTCGGTCTGCCTGCGTCCCATACGGCTGCGACTGGTGTGGATGCCATGGTCCATGCGATCGAGGCCTATACAGGACGCGTACGTAAAAATCCTGTTTCGGATCATCTTGCACGTTCGGCTCTGGCTCTGCTCTTCCGCCATCTGGTTACAGCCTGTCGTGAGCCCCGTCATCGTGGCGCACGCGAAGCCATGCTGCTGGGTGCCATGCTGGCAGGGCAGGCTTTTGCAAACTCGCCCGTTGGGTTGGTCCATGGCATGGCCTATCCTCTGGGCGGGTATTTCCATGTGCCTCACGGTCTGTCCAATGCGCTGATGCTTGCCCCTGTCCTGCGTTTCAACGCGCGCGCATGTGCAGCGCTCTACGCCGAGCTTGGCGATGCCATCGGCCTTCCCTCGGAGGGAGACGTGTCCACGCGTGCCGAGGCCTTTATCAGCGCACTGGAGGCTCTGATGGACGCGGCCCAGATGCCACGACGGCTCCGTGATGTCGGTGTGACTGAGGAGTATCTCCCAATTCTCGCCGCTGATGCCATCACCCAGCACCGTGTTCTGGTGAACAACCCGGTAGCTATCACCGAAGAGGAAATGGTGGGACTGTATCGTCAGGCCTTCTGAACCCTCAGGCGGAATATGTGCTGCCGCAAGCGCCATTCCGCGGAACGCGCAAGAATTGAGCGCGAGAGTGAAGGGCTGGCGTCCTGAGCCAGCCCGGGGGCTCCTTGCAGGGGGATCAGCCCTGCGGTGCAAGATATCGTTCGACCAGACCGACGAAGAGCGCGGCGCCGGGAAGTATATTGTCGTCGTTGAAATCGAAGCCGCCATTATGAAGTGGCACGCCGTTGCAGCCCTCGGTGCCATTGCCGATAAACCAGTAGCAGCCATTGGGGTGCGCCTCGAGCATGAAGGCGAAATCCTCGCTTCCCATGAATGGCGGGCAATCATGACAATGATCCGCCCCGACGATGTCCTGTGCCGTGGCGCGCGCGAAATCGATCGCGCGTGCATTGTTGTTCAGTACCGGACTGCCATTGAGATGCTCGATGGTGGCCGCGCATTCGAAGGTTTCGGCAGTATGGGTGGCAATGGCGCTGATGCGGTCGAGGACGCGCTGGCGCACATCTGCAGTCATGGTCCGCACGGTCAGAAGAAGCATGCCTTTTTCGGGAATGACATTGGCGGCACTCCCCGCGTTGAGGGCGCCGATCGTGACGACGGCGGGCGCGAACGGGTCGATATTGCGCGAAACGATGCTCTGCAATGCCATGACGAGTTGTGCGCAGGCGAGGACCGGGTCTTTCGCTTTCTGGGGCATGGCCCCGTGTCCACCCTTGCCCGCGATCGTGATCTTCACGGTGTCCGAAGACGCCATGGCGGCGCTTTTGTGGAAGTAGAAGTTGCCGCTCGGAAAGCCCGGCATGTTGTGCTGGGCAAACAGGATATCGCACGGATATTTGGCAAAGAGTCCGTCATCGATCATGCGACTGCCACCGCAAAGCAGTTCTTCGGCAGGCTGGAAGATCAGGTGCAATGTGCCGTCGAATGGGCGTTTTTCCGCAAGATATTTTGCGGCGCAGAGCAGCATCGTGGTGTGCCCGTCATGGCCACACATATGGGATACGCCTTCCTGAGCGCTCTGCCACGCCACGCCGGATTTTTCGAGGATCGGCAAGGCATCCATTTCGGCGCGTAGACCAATGACCTTCCCGCCGGCTCCCTGGCGCAGGGTCGCCACAAGTCCGGTACCGGCGAAGCCACGCTCAATCGTATAGCCCCAGTCCTGCAACTTGGTCGCGACAATGTCGCTCGTCCGCTTTTCAGCGAACCCCAGTTCTGGATGGGTATGGAGATCATGGCGTAGCGCGACGAATTCCTCGCGCAGAGGGGCGAGGGCCTTGAGCAGGGGAGAGGCGGTTACGGGGGGGGGCATAGGGGGAAGCCTTTTTTATTTCT
>NZ_PNQZ01000170.1 GCF_003994335.1 Asaia sp. W19 | reverse complement strand
GGTTTGATGGTACCCGAGGTGACGGTGTGGTCTGCACGCATCGACGGGCGGGTTGCAGCGATCGGCGCCCTGAAGATCTTCGGTGAGGGGGTGGGGGAGGTCAAATCCATGCGCACCCATCCCGATTTTCTCGGGCGGGGGGCAGGGGCAGCGATTCTCGCTACGATTATCGCCGCGGCCAGGGCGCACGGGCTGAGATGTCTGAGTCTTGAGACCGGTACGGCCCCCTCCTTCGCGGCCGCGATAAGGCTCTATCGCCGAAGCGGCTTCGAGAGCGGCCCGCCTTTCGGTCCCTATCAGGCGAGCCCCCACAACCAGTTCTTTCACCTGACACTCTGATACCGGGCACGAGGAACTGGCCGCTTTGGAGGAACGAGGGGTGACCCCTCGCGTGGCGTGTTATCGGCTGATCATGATCTCGATCAGATTCGCCTTGCCGCTCGCAATTCCCGCCTGAATGGCAGGCGCGATATCACCCGCGCGAGTCAGGCGCTGGGCGGGCAGGCCCATGGAGGTGGCGAGGGCCTGATAATCAATGATGGGGTTGACAATATCCATGGCGATGAAGCGGCCTGTCTGGGCGGCGGTATAATTCTGCTGGCCGCGCATGAAGTTTTTCAGGACATTATATTCGCAGTTATTCATGACCACGAAGGTAATGGGCAGATCTTCATGGGCTGCTGTCCAGAGCGCCTGGGGCGAATAGAGCGCTGCACCGTCGCCCACGAGGCAGACCACGGGTTCGCGCTTCAGTCCTAGCGCGCAGCCGACAGCGGCAGGCATGCCCCAGCCCAGCGCCCCACCGCGCAGAAAGGAATACTGGGCGGGATCGTTGCTCTCCAGAAAGCTGCGGACAAAGCCTGATGTCGCGATGGCTTCATCGACGATCGGCGTGTTCGGCCCAATGGCGCGCACTGCCTCGCGCGCGGCGAGGATCGGGGGAATGACGGCTTCGGAGAGGGCATCATCGGCGCGACGATGCAGTGTGGAGCGTTCCGTGGCGCGCTTCATAGCCGCGTCCCGACGCAAGCTCGCATAAGCGGCGCTTTGGGCGCTCGAGGCGTTTTCGATCAAAGGCTGAAGAGCCGTGAGGGAGGCTTTCAGATGGCCGCAGGTCGAGAGGGTGGTGGGGTAGGTGCGCCCGAGATCGTTCACATCGGAGGAAAGCTGATAGACGGTGCAGCCCTCGGGAATGGCCGAGCCTTCGGTGTAGAGAATGGTGATGAGCGATTTTCCGCCAATGGCGAAGATGGCGTCATAGTGAGAGAGTGCCTCTGCAATGCCGCGCGCCGTTGTGGGCAGATTGCCGCGCCAGAGCGGATGCGCCGTCGGAAAGGGCACGCGTGATGGCCAGGACGACCCATAGACGGGGGCGCCGAGTGTCTCTGCCAGCGCAGCCGTCTCGGCAGCGGCCCGACTGGCATGGATTTCGTCACCGGCGATCAGGGCGAGCCGACCGGGAGCGATGGCAGCGAGAGCGTTTGCGAGATCGGGCAGGGCGCCTGCGATGGCGTTACGGTCGATGCGCGAGGGGGCGCCGGCGCTGATCGTGCTCATCTTCTCCATCACGTCCATGGGCAGGGAGAGAAAGACGGGACCGGAGGGCGCCGCATCGGCATCGTGAAAGGCGCGGCGCACCAGCGTGGGAAGTTGCTCGGCCGACGCGACTTCCTTGCCCCATTTGACCGCGGGCTCGGCAATTTTCAGCAGATCGCCGAAAAGCAGCGGGTCGGTTACCGCATGGCGCAGATCCTGC
>NZ_PNQZ01000169.1 GCF_003994335.1 Asaia sp. W19 | reverse complement strand
TTATCTCGAGGCCGAGCAGACCGATGCACAGGATATCGCGGCCTCGGTCGAGAAGGCCGGCGCGCGCTGTCTGCTTCTGCCGGGCGATATTCGCGAAAAACCTGTGTGCGAGAAGCTGGTTAGTGAGACGGTCGAGGCGTTTGGCGGGCTGGATATCCTGGTCAATAACGCAGCCTTCCAGAATCCGCGGGAGAACTTCCTCGAAATCGAGGACGAGGAATGGCGTCGTCACTTCGATACCAATGTCCACGCCATGTTCTACCTGACCAAGGCCGCATTGCCGCATCTCAAGCCGGGCGCATCGATCATCAATACGTCGTCGGTCAATACGCGTACGCCAATGCCCATTCTTATTCCCTATTCCATGACCAAGGCTGCCATCGCCAATTTCACGGTCGGGCTCGCCGGGAGTCTCGTGGAAAAGGGCATAAGGGTGAATGCAGTGCTTCCAGGCCCGATCTGGACCCCGTTCATCGCAACCGGCATGCCACCCGAGCAGCACAAGGATTTTGGATCTCAGGCGCCGATGGGCCGTCCGGGTCAGCCCGCCGAACTGGCTGGCGCCTATGTCTACCTGGCTGATCCAAATAACAGCTACACAACAGGTGCGCTCCTCCCTGTGCATGGCGGCATGCCGCAGCTTTAGCCCTGCGGATCTCTCAAGTCCGAAACATGCCCGATGCGTAATGAGGCGTATCGGGTATTTTTTTTGGGAGCGTGATGGCATGTCGTCTGTTCACGGAATGGGACAGGCGAGATAGAAAACTCGACGCGGCCCCGCATCGTTGCGTTGACCTAACGTTAAACGCGATATCGCCCGGCCCAGCCGTTTTTGACATAATTCCTCATTATATAACGTTTGTCGTTTCGGAACCATGTTGGTAAGTCATGCTCAAGAAAGCGAGAGGATGACGTCAAAGGTCAGGGAGAGCGTATCCCCGGTCGTTGTGTCTCCTTTCGCCACGAATTCTGCGCTTTGGAAGTATTCGCGATTATTATTGAATAAATCGTCGCGATCTCACGCCCTGCCGTCGCGGTTATGGCGTCAATGCGCATTCAGAGCATCGAAGGATTCTGAGAATGGCGACAAAAATTACCGGTACGTGGTCTGCCGTTCTCAATGACCGTGGCGTGACTGTCTATCAAAGTGGCGGTGTGGCCTATGATGGGCCCGKGCAGCTCACA
>NZ_PNQZ01000168.1 GCF_003994335.1 Asaia sp. W19 | reverse complement strand
TTGCCAGTTGGGGAGCCCCGGCTTTCGCTGACCCGGCCGCCCAGATGCGCGCCATGGATCATCCTCTGACCCCTGTGGAGAAGGTCGCCCTCCCCGATGGAGGTGCGCCGCCCCCGCCCCATGGCTACACCGTGACCGAGGATTTCGACTCTTCCCTGCGTGGCTACTCATACACGGTGCGTACCCATCCGGCACTCGGTCTGCCCGCGCCGGAAGCCAGTCAGAGCACCGCGGCCCCCAGTGAGGCCCCGTCGCATTTTTCGTTCCTTGGATGGCCCGTGAAATTCAACGCACCCGTTCGGCCACCCTATGAAAACTCGGCCTACAGGAATTATGCCGGGTCCCCCGGGAACGGCCAGACCGATGTCGTTGCCCAATCCGATGCGGCCAATACCGCTTCATGGAATAACAACCAGAGGTAGTGATCATGACCAGCCCTCATCCTTATGGTGGCATTACGACTGTCAACCCGGCCAATGGCGAGACACTGGCCCATTATCCTTTCCTGAGCGAAGCCGCAGCCGAGGACGCACTGGCACGCCTCGATAAAGGCTTCGCGGCTTGGCGCGGCAAGACCCTCGGCGCGCGGCTTGACCTGCTGCACCGGTTCGCCACGCAGTTGCGTGAGCGCAAGGAGGAACTGGCACGTCTTGCCACGCAGGAAATGGGCAAGACACTCACCTCGGCCAGGGCAGAAATCGAGAAATGCGCCGCAGTCATCGACTGGTACGGCAAACACGCCCCCGCTCTGCTGCGTGACAAGCCGATGGCCGTGCCGACTGGGGAGGCTCATCTGAGTTACGATCCGACCGGCATTGTTCTGGCCGTTATGCCGTGGAATTTCCCCTACTGGCAGATTATGCGCGCCGCGGTGCCGATTTTGGTGGGTGGCAACGCCTTTCTCGTGAAACCAGCGGAATGTACGCTGGGCT
>NZ_PNQZ01000167.1 GCF_003994335.1 Asaia sp. W19 | reverse complement strand
GGCCCGTCGTCTCGACCGCTTTCGGGACCGCCATCGCTGTATCGTGGCAGATGTCACGCAGTGGTCGCCCGACAAGCATTATGATGTCTGGCACGACCGCGCAGCTCTGCATTTTTTGACCGAGCCTGAAGACCAAAGGCGCTATGGCGCTGCCCTGCGGTCCGCGCTCGCGCCGGGCGGTATCGCCGTTATTGGCGGCTTCGCCCCGAACGGGCCTTCGCGCTGCTCAGGCCTGCCCGTAATCCAGCATGACAGCGCGTCCTTGTTGGACATGCTCGGCACAGAGTTCAAGTTGCTGGAATCCATCGAGCATCTACACGAAACCCCAGGGGGGTCGAAACGAATTTTTTGTTTTTCTGTTATTTCGAAATAAAGATATACAGAACGTCTATTATCCTCTGATTCGATCGCATATTTTTTCTATAAATCTGAATTTTAATACGGGTAAAATCGAGAAAATTTAGTTATTATGCAATATTTATAAATGTCATTTATATTTTTTTATAATCTCGCTAAGGGGCGCGATTGGCCTCAACTATAGGTGAGTTTTGTTTACTCAAGTTTCATCATCCGCACCACGGGACTGATCGCAACGGGCTAAGGCAGGCGTAGAGTGCGTAGCCGATGTTTGGCCAAAATCAGAAGATCTCGAACGATCGAGCTATAACTTCTGTCGTGGAGTCATTGGGATGACTACCTTGGGTCTTGCGAAAAGCCATGTTTTTTAAACAAGGTTTTAAGAATGGTGCGTCGCTGTTCGCCCTGCAGTGTGTCCGCATCTATGGCCCAGAATGAAAGATGAGGCATGTTTATCACAGGAATGCGTCGTCCGGCGATCGTGCACACTCCAGAATGAATTTTCCATGCGGCGTGATGCGCCTCGTAAAAGTTAAAAAAGTCTGCGTTGATGCCCCGTCGGAATGCGTTGCGGCTACCATGAGTCAGGATTATTCTTGGATGAATTGCCTGCACGAAGAGTTCATGGACGGGGCGGCATTGCGCGATGGCAAGTGTAAAATTCTCGTGCAAACGCAGATTGCGCGAACGGGTGAAGACCAGATTACTCGCAGCAACGCTGCGGACTTCCAGCCCCATCATTACGAAAAGCATTTGTATCCGGCGCTGTAATGGTGCCTCTCCAGGGCGCAAGGTTTTCGGGGGATCGCGCCATGATTGGTCCAGAAAAGCGTTCAAACCAGATCGGCTTGCCGCAAGTGAATGTCCCAAGGTTCCATCGGGGGTACTTTCGGGGCTACCTCCGGGATTGAGCCCGAGAAAATATACTGGGCCCGATTTTAGAGTTGTGACATCGCTATAAAGGACCGCGCCTGAGGCATCGAGTAGTGAGTTTTTCCCATGCGAGGCCTGAGAGGCCAGGTAGGCCTCAGCTTGATCGAGAACGGCGTGCGGTTGGAGATTGAACATCGGATGGTGATCCTGAAGCAGAGCCGTATCTTGGGATGCAAGGCGAGAAGAGGGCATGGACCTCGTTGCAGTCCGGCTTCACTATCCTGTCCTGGAGCAGTTTAGGCAATGCGAGGGGCATATCGAGAGATGGACATCGGGACTGACGATCTTTCCAGCGAGGAAACGCGGGCTCTTCTTGCCGTGCATCTGGCTGGCATGGCCGAGAGTTCGCCCGAGGCGTTCCGGTTCGCACTTGATCTGTCCGGTTTGATGGTACCCGAGGTGACGGTGTGGTCTGCACGCATCGACGGGCGGGTTGCAGCGATCGGCGCCCTGAAGATCTTCGGTGAGGGGGTGGGGGAGGTCAAATCCATGCGCACCCATCCCGATTTTCTCGGGCGGGGGGCAGGGGCAGCGATTCTCGCTACGATTATCGCCGCGGCCAGGGCGCACGGGCTGAGATGTCTGAGTCTTGAGACCGGTACGGCCCCCTCCTTCGCGGCCGMGAT
>NZ_PNQZ01000166.1 GCF_003994335.1 Asaia sp. W19 | reverse complement strand
GGCTGGGAATCATCCCAAGGACCTTTCCTGGCAGAATCTGCTGGCTGGACCGCTGGGCGATATGGCCGGGCGCTATCAGTTCGTGATGACCCAGCCGCATCAGGATTTCGGGTCCCTTCAGCCGGGGGGCGAGGCGAGCGCTGCCATGCGCAAGGCCATCGATTCCCTGCCTTTCGTCAAGAGCGGCAATGCCATCGCCATGATCACCGGCCCGGTCCAGCTGAGTGATGAGGAGTTCTCGACTGTTGCTCACGGCATGGGCTTCGGGCTGCTGACCTCGCTCGTGCTTGTGGCTGCCTGGCTGGTTCTGGCCGTCCGTTCCATGCGCGTCATCGTGCCGATCCTGATCACGCTCGTGATCGGCCTGCTGCTCACAACGGGGTTCGCGGCTATTGCCGTGGGCAAGCTCAATCTGATCTCGGTGGCTTTTGCGGTACTGTTCGTGGGTATTGCCGTCGATTTTGCCATCCAGTTCTCCGTGCGTTTCAGAGGTCAGCGTCAGGTTTCGGGCGCCGCAATGACACCGGAAGATGCACTGGCCGAGACAGGGCGTGAGACAGGGCACCAGATCCTGGTTGCCGCACTGGCCACAGCCGCTGGGTTTTTGGCCTTCGTCCCGACCAATTTCGTCGGTGTGGCGCAGCTCGGTCTGATTGCCGGTATCGGCATGATCATTGCCTTTCTGTGCACCATGACGCTTCTGCCAGCACTGCTGCATCTTTTCCGTGCGCGCCTGAGCCGTGGCATGCCGGGCTTCACGCGACTTGCTCCGGCAGATCACTTCCTGCGGCGCTATCGCAAGCCGGTTCTGGCCTTTTTCGGCATTCTGGCCGTAACGGGTCTCGCGCTCATCCCGCGCCTCAGCTTCGATGCCGACCCGCTGCATACCAAGAACCCGGACACGGAAGGTATGCGGGCCATCCATCTTCTGGAACAGGACCCGCGCGCTTCGCCTTATGACGGTGAGGTGGTGGTCCCCAATCTGAAGATCGCGGCAGAGCGCGCCAAGCAGTTCGAGGCCCTGCCGAGCGTGTCTTCAGTCATGTGGCTGGGCATGTTCGTGCCGGAGAACCAGACCGAAAAACTGGCCATGATTCAGGATACGGCTTCTATCCTGCTGCCTACGCTGGTCGGGCAGGAGGTTCAGCCCGCGCCCGATGCGAATGCGCTGCGTGCCAGCGCGGCTTCTGCCGCGAGCAAGCTGGGC
>NZ_PNQZ01000016.1 GCF_003994335.1 Asaia sp. W19 | reverse complement strand
GCTCACMGCGAAGTCGTTATCCATGGTGGAGTGCAGATACTGGCCCGACAGATAGGGACTGAAATGATGCCAGGGCCTCAGGCCGAATTCACCCTGGATACCCCGTGAGGTCTGTCCGCCCGCATTGATCGGCAGCGCAACGACAAGGGTCGAGCCCGGAATATACCCGGAGGACGAGATGTTGTGATTGGTCATGTTGAGATTGAACGCAGCGATCGAGAAATTCCAGAACCCGAAATGACGGTATCCGATCTCCTCGCTGATCGTATATTCGGGCTTCAGATTACCAACGGCCGAGATCTGCCCGGCATTGGGGTCATAGTCCGGCACGTAAGCCTCGGTCGAAACAGGCGCGCGAAACGCCGTCGTGCCATTGATATAGACCTGATTATGCGGATCGATGTGATAGGTGGCGTAGAACTGGGGCAATGGCTCGAAATAATTGCCACCGCTTTTCCAGGCGCTCGCTCCTGGCACGTTATTCGTCCCTTCGCGTTGCAGCATGACGGCCTTGAACCCAGCGCTGAGTTCGAGCTTCCCGTGAAGCAGCTTGAGCGTATCCGCAAGATAGAGCGCATTCTGCTGCTGCCAGAAATTGAGATTATCGCCGCTCAGAATGTCGCCATTGGCAAAACGGATGGGATCATAGCCATATCCCCCTACCTTCCTGCCTGCATAATCGAGCAACAGGAACTGATAGCGCTCCTCATGGCTCGTATAGGAATACCACCAGCCAAATGTGAGACTGTTATTGCCGTGCGTCCATTTGAGCGCTGTGTTGACCGCGCCCATACGCTGCTCCCAGGGATCGCGTAGAACCGTGCTCAGCATATTGTTGGTCTGATACGGAAGGTCGAGCGCCTCATAGGAAGACGTGCCCGTTCCATAAGGGACATTCCCGAAATACCCACCCGAAACGGGGATATTCTCTCCACCATCGGAGGGTCCCCATTGCTTGATGAAATAGGGTGTCGTGGTCAGTTCCAGTTCATGGGACAGGCGAAAATGCGCGGGCAGGATCACATTGATCATATTGTTGTTCTGCCGCGACAACCCATAATAAGTCACGTCGCCGGGGGTGTACTGCCCCGACAGGTTGTAATTATATCCGTATTGTTTCCACTGGTCCAAGGTCGGCGCAAGCGTTCCGTTATTGAATTGCTGGGTAAAGGCGAAGACTGCCTTGACGCTATTACCGTCACCCCACTCCTTTACCCATTTGGAATCAACGTGGTAACGTTCCTGCCGCCCGGGTCCTCGCCAGTTATTGGTGGATGTATGCGAGAACGACGCAAAACCGCGTATGCCGGAATGTCCGATATCTCCCGTATTGAGACGCAGGAACTCCTTGTTGCCGCTATGGGTACCTCCCATCCCCTCGATAAATCCACCCGCCTTGTGAGAGGGATCGATCTCGAAGGCCGCAATTTGACCGCCTGCTGCGTTTATCAGCGGCGCATCGATATCAGGCGAACCCTGGGACACGGTAAGCGATCCGAGATTCTCGCTGTCGACAAGAGTGGCCGTAGAGATTCCGTAGCTGATAGGATCCGCCTCAGGCGCGCCCTCGAAGAGAAAGCCAACCTGGCTTTGCGTCAGGCCGCGCATGGTCATCATGTCGCCTGCCGCCATTCCCAACGGATCCACTTTGGCTGATACGACCCCCGGCAAGCTCGCCATGAGGTTGACGATAGAGGTTGAGGGCGTCTGCTTGGCAATATAGTCACGCGTGACACCGCTTTGCGAACGCGGGGCCGTCTCGCGGGGCATGAGTCCGCCCCCCGGCGTGGTATTCGTGACCCCGTCAGCCGTTTTCATGCCCCCATGCACCGCGATTTCCTCGGGCAGAGCGGCCATATTCGTCACCGAGCCAACACGATCCGGTTGCCTCTCACCGCCGTGATGGCCACTGGCCGGTTTTTCTGCCGGGACCGTACGGGCCCAGAGACGCGCTGCGCATGAATCGGTGACAGCGCATGAGAGCAGGGTCGCTGCGAACAGCCGATATCGCCAAGGAAAGCTTACCATGAGGCGCTCCAGGTCACTCACCCGAGCGAAGCCCGGAGATCGTTTACATTTCGTTATGAAATGACCATGGTATGCCGCCACTTAGTTCCGCAAGTGAAATAAAGGCGTTCTGACGCTTTTCTCTCTTGCTTGTGATGGATTCCAACCCATGGCGCCTGACGGGGTCTGCAGCCCTCTCGATCAGCCACGCAGGAGCGAGCCCATATTCCAGTCTTTCCGCATGGCTGTGCGCCATTGACGACTGTTATGTGCGTTTAAGACTTCTTGAGAGCTCCGGCTCTCCCGCTGCCTTGAACGGGGCTGGAGAGGAGCGCGTGATCGCCTTGGAGATTCTGGGGTAGCGCTCTTTCATAGAGCACAAGCGAGCAGAATCCGCCTGTGCCCGGCGCAGGATACCGCTCCGCTTCCCGCCGAGGGGTTTCCAAAGGACGACCGTCCTTTGATGGAGCGTGGGGCGTGGGGCAACGCCCAATGTGGAAGCACCCCCGTCATGTCAAAGCGCGCTCATTCCTGAGCCTTCTCATGCCAGGAAAAGGCCCTTGAGGCGCGGCAGGATCAGACCTCGCCGTCGTCATCCTGCTGTTCGTCGGGCGAGGTCATCAGAGCCTCGGCCACCACGCCAGCCTGCTCACGGATGCGTCGTTCGATATCAGCCGCCATCTCAGGGTGATCGCGCAGGAACTGCTTGGCGTTCTCGCGGCCCTGGCCAACGCGGGTGCTGTCATAGGAGAACCAAGCGCCCGATTTCTCGACGATATTCGCTTTGACACCCAGATCGATCAATTCGCCGACCTTGCTGATCCCCTCGCCATACATGATGTCGAACTCGACCTGACGGAAAGGCGGGGCCATCTTGTTCTTGACCACTTTCACGCGGGTCTGGTTGCCCACCACCTCGTCGCGGTCCTTGATCGAGCCGATACGACGGATATCGAGACGCACAGAGGCATAAAACTTCAGGGCGTTACCGCCCGTCGTGGTTTCTGGATTCCCGAACATCACGCCGATCTTCATGCGGATCTGGTTCAGGAAGATAACCATGGTGTTCGAGCGCGAAACAGTGCCGGTCAGCTTGCGCAGGGCCTGGCTCATCAGACGGGCATGCAGGCCCACATGGCTGTCGCCCATATCGCCCTCAAGCTCGGCGCGCGGCACGAGGGCGGCGACGGAGTCGACCACAAGGACATCGACTGCGCCCGATCGTACCAGCGTATCGGCGATCTCGAGCGCCTGTTCACCGGCATCGGGCTGGCTGAGGAGCAGATTGTCCACATCGACGCCCAGCTTGCGGGCATAGCCAGGATCGAGCGCATGTTCGGCGTCGATGAAGGCGCAGGTCCCCCCCTTTTTCTGGGCTTCTGCGATGGCATGCAAGGCGAGCGTGGTCTTGCCCGAGCTTTCCGGACCATAGATCTCGATGATACGTCCGCGCGGCAGCCCCCCGATGCCAAGCCCGATATCGAGGCCCAGCGACCCCGTCGAGATCACATCGGCCTGCTCCTTGGGGCGCTGCCCCATACGCATGATCGAGCCCTTGCCGAAAGCACGTTCGATCTGGCTCAGCGCACCCTCGAGTGCTTTCGTCCTGTCCACGCTCATCTCTTGTCCTCCGCTCTCGTCAGTCTCGCCGAAACCTGCAGGATCGGCAATCAGCCACGAGGCGATTCGTGTTGATCGTTCACTTTTGTTCTGGGGAACATATCATGATCAAACCCCTTTTGCACAAGGGGGATAGAAGCGAAAATGCCCCCTTAAGGAGGGGGCATTTCCGGGGTTCATAGTCAGTTGTTGACGCTACCGACCGACAGGCCGCCCCCACGGGGATCCGTATCGCCCTGGCAGATGCCGCCATGGCAGAGCGAGGCATTGACGCGGCCCTGGCCCTCATGCGGTACCGTCGTGCCGGATACTGCCGCATGAACAGCCTGTGCCAGCGCATCGGCGGCATCGTTCTGGCCAGACGCGGCCAATGCCGCAACCAGGGAGCCACGGCGCTGCAGGATCGCTGCCGAGAGCAGCGGCGTCGGGTAGCGTCCCGGTGCTGCGGCCAGCAGAACGCCCGTGCCATCGGCAATGCGTCCGGTGCCGAACAGATTGTTGTCGGTCAGGGCGCAGGCAACCGCGCCGCCCTTGTTATCGGTCACGACATAAGAGGTCGAGGCAGGCAGCGCGGGCAGAGCCCCAGAGCGGCTCGATCCCGCATTGACCAGCGTCTGGGCGGCGCTCAGCAGCGCGTCACCGCTCAGGCCGTGTCGGTCTTCGCTGCGCCACGTGCCCACGACGCCCTGAGCCGAGGCCCCTGAATGGAAGGCCGCTGCCGCGCCGATACCACCATCGGCGGGCGGCGGCAGAAACGACGCTGTGTAGCCATCCTGCTCGACCTGAAGGGCCGCAAGCTGCATCGGCATGGCCGTGCGCATCGACGCGGTGGTCAGACCGGCTCCGGCGCGGTTCGCGCCATCGACAAAAATACTGCCCAGCGCGCCATTATAAAGATCGCCCACGCCCAGATTGGTCATGCGCTCAATGAAGCTCGCCAGCTGCGGCTGCACCAGTGCATCGCCATTCTGCAATGGCGCCCCATCGGGACGGCTGAAGATTGTCCGCGCGGCCTCGTCTGCGAAAAGCGGCGTGTAAACGGCCGCGATATCCTGCGCGAGAACACGGCTGACCGTGGTGCCGCTGCGGGCCAGACGCACGGACGGCCCGAGCAGATCGGCGAATTCGACAGAGCCATAGCGCAGTTGCATCGTAAACAACCCACGCGGCGTCATCGGGATCGCCGCCTGTCGCGTGGCGGATGCCGCCGCCGGCGGCGCAGCGGGCAGGAAGACGAACGCCTGCGGCGCCTCGCTGCCTCGGCTGACGAGACACGCACCGCCACCGCCAAGCGAGGCGCGCGACGGCAGTGTCACGGAAAGCGCCATACCCACAGCGGCCGCGGCATCTGCGGCATTGCCCCCGTGAACCAGCACGTCACGCCCAACCAGGGCGGCGCGCGGCTCATCGGCCACCACCGTGCCGATATAGCCGGTCACGATGGGCGTGGTCTTGCCGAACAGGCTGTGCCCGATATGCGAGACGTCACTGCACCCGGCGAGCAGCACGGCTGCCGACATGGCGCAGGCTGTACGCAGGCCGACCGTGCGCGTACGACGCCCTGCCATCGGCTGGGGAGCGGTCGTCCGGGAGGCGGTCGTCCGACGATGCGCCACGTGCTGTGTCTCCATGACCCGGCAAGCCTTCTCTCTTCTGTTCCAGTCAGGATGTCTCCGGGGTCGAAGCAGCAACCGACAGGAAATTGGGTTCGTTAACGCATCTAACCGTGATCCGGACGATGGGCAACCTGCCAGCATCGTGATGGTTTTGCGAAATCGCCCGCCCTGTCCTATTCAGGACCTCCTTGTCTTACGCCTTGCAGGATCGCCCCATGACCCGCCCGACCCGCACCAAGCTCGCCGGCGCCCTTCTGGCCCTCGGTCTGAGCGCCTCGACCAGCATCCCCGCCCTCGCCGAACCCGCGAGCAGTTTCTCGCCCCAGCAACGTGCCGAGATCGTCTCGATCCTGCGCGACGCCCTCAAGAACGATCCGAGCATCCTGAGCGACGCCATCGTCGCCCTGCGCCAGGGCGCTCAGCAGAAAGCTGCCGATGACGCGCTGACCCATGTGAAATCGGATCGCGAGCGCCTGCAGAAGGGGCCCGACTACACAATTCGTGGCAACCCCGAGGGCGATCTGACAATCGTGGAATTCCTCGATCCGCGTTGCGGCTATTGCCGCAGCATGGTGCCCGTGGTCGACGCTTTGCTGAAATCAGACACCAAGCTGCGCCTTGTCGAGAAGCTCGTCCCCGTCCTGAGCGAGAAGAGCGTGCTCGATACCCAGGCCATCTTCGCCGCCGCCCTTCAAGGCGGCTATGAAAAGATGAAGCGCGCACTGATGCAGGATACGACGCCCCCTACCCTGGACCGTATTCGCCAGCTTGCAACCGCCAATGGCCTGAATGCCGACAAGCTCGTGACCGATATGCACGCTTCGAGCGTTGCCGCGCAGATCAACGAAAATCTTGCGGAAGCTCGTCTGATCGGCCTGGACGGCACGCCCACCTTCGTATTCGGCACCAGCGCAATTATCCCGGGCGCCATCTCCGGCGAAGAAATGCGCAGCCAGATCAAGACCGCGCGCAGCGCCGCGCGCTAAAGCCGGGACCCGACTTCAGCCCCGATCCCAGCGGGGATCGAGAGCCGTGAACCCCTCGTCGTCGGGCGGCCACCCATGAGAAACCGCCCTCCCGGAGGGGAAGCGGGGCAAAGCCCCGTCTTCCTCACTTGGGAATTGTGCATTCCTTGATCTTCGCCTCGAGCCGTTCAAGATTCTTCAAAATCTCCGGCGACGGTGGCGGTGGTTCCGGACTCAGACTTTCGAGCTTCTCGATCAGCGCTTCCATCACGACCAAGCGCGAGAACCATTTCTTGTTCGAAGGCACGACGAGCCAGGGTGCGTGTTCGCAGGCCGTCGCCCGGATCGCCTCTTCATAGGCTGTTTGATAGGCAGGCCAGAAGCGGCGTTCCGCCAGATCGCTCTCATCGAATTTCCAGCGTTTGTCAGGCCGATGCAGACGCCGGAGCAGACGCTCCTGCTGGCATTCAGGCGACATATGGAGCATTACCTTGAGGATATGGATGCCTTGGCGGCTCAGATAGGCCTCGAAATCCCGGATATCCTGGAGACGATGATTCCAGAATTCGGGCTTGCCAGGATCACCCTTCATACCATTCGTATTGAGCGTATCGGCATGGACGCGCGCCACGAGAACATCCTCATAATGGCTGCGATTGAATACCCCGACCTGACCGCGCCCCGGCATGGCCATGTGCACACGCCAGAGGAAATCATGCGAGAGCTCTATGTCACTCGGCTTCTTGAACGAGACGACCTTCGTGCCTTGCGGGTTCATGCCTGTCATGACGTTCAGGATCAGGCTGTCCTTACCGGCCCCGTCCATGCCTTGAAGCACCACCAGAAGAGAATGCCTGTGCTCCGCAGCCAGACGCTCCTGCAGCGCGCCCAGATGCGCGCGCCGCTTGGTCAGCCAGGCCTCTACATGGTCCTTTCCGAGCCCGCCATGGTCGTCAGGCTTGACGGATTTGAGCTCGAAGTCGCGTCCATCCTTGATGAGGTAACGCCCGGGGAGTTTACGGGCCACGCCGAGAGTGAGTTCAGTCACTTTTTCTATCCACTGCAAGACCACCAGCTGCCTGACACACAGGCATCATTTCGATGGCGTTGATATTCACGTGGGGGGGCAGGCTGAGGAGCCATGAAACCGTTCCCGCAATATCCTCGGGCGTCAGCGGATCAGTGCCTTTGTACACATCCGCAGCCTTCTGGTTGTCGCGAAGCCGGACATTGCTGAACTCGCTGCCACCGCACAGACCGGGTTCGATCGTGCTCGCACGGATACGCGTGCCCAGAAGATCCGTGCGCAGATTGCGCATGAACTGGGCGACAAACGCCTTGGTCGCACCGTACACATTACCCCCGACATAGGGATAGGTGCCGGCAATACTGCCAAGGGTAATGATATAGCCGTGGTTGCGTTCGATCATTTGTGGAAGAAACGCGCGGGTAACCTCGACAACACCCGTCACATTCGTGTCAATCATCGTTTTCCAGTCTTCCAGCTTGGAATCCTGGGCTTTACCAACCCCGAGGGCGAGCCCGGCATTGTTGATCAGCACCTCGACCTTGCGCCAGTCCGCTGGCAGGGTCTCCGGCAGTGCAGCCACCTTTCCTGCGTCGGTCACATCCAGCACCTGGGGCAGAAACGCGTCGCCCAGTTCACGACGCAGGGCGTCCAGACGATCGGCGCGACGGCCCGTGCCGATCACACGATGCCCTTCTTTCACCAGACGTACAGCAATGGCCCGACCGAAACCGGCCGTTGCACCTGTCACGAGAATAACTGCCATCGTCTTTTTCCTCTCTGCCTCAGGGTCATGCGGATGTCGCTCCCGTTCTGACGGGTCACGTCCGTGATGGTTGCCGAATTGCCCGGACTTGCAAAACCCCATCCAATGGCCGACATTTTCTCCCATGGCTTCTGATTTCACAACGTCCACCGATGCGCTGACGGGGCGCCTCCTCATTTCGAGCCCCGTCCTCGGCGATTCAGACTTTGCCAGAAGCGTGATCTATCTCTGCGCCCATTCCGAGAAGGATGGCGCCATGGGGCTGATCATCAACAAGCGCGTGCCGCACCCGACGCTTGAAACCCTGTTCGACCAGCTCGAAATCACCCCCTCACCGCCCAAGCGTCGCATCAATCTCTGCGCCGGTGGGCCGGTAGAGCCGACGCGTGGCTTCGTGCTGCACTCGGCAGACTGGCAGCGCGACGATAGCCTGGTGGTGAATAACGAGAATTGCCTGACCGCGAGCCTGGACATCCTGCACGAGATCGCCAAGGGCGAAGGCCCTCGACAGGCACTGCTCGCGCTGGGTCACGCCTCGTGGGAGCCGGGGCAGCTGGAAGACGAGATCATCCGTCAGAATGCCTGGCTGAGTGCCCCGGCGTCGGATGATCTGATCTACGGGATCAATCACCTGTCCAAATGGCGCAAGGCGCTCGCCACGATCAATATCGACCCGCTTTCATTGTCCAATCTTGTCGGGCATGCCTGAGGCGCCTCAATGGCATTTTTCGGCCTCAGGCGGACGCGCATCCAGAATACGCGCCGCTTCGTTCTCATCGATCGGGTGGCGGTAGAATTTCTCGTAGAAGCTCTGGATCTGAGTGATCATCGCGCCCCGGTCGATATGACCGTCGCGGATGATCCGACGCGCCCAGATCAGTTGCAGCATGAGTTCAGGGCTGTAGCGATCCCAGTTGAATACCCCTGAAGGATTGCGAAAGACACGATGACCCTGTACCGCCGACAGACGGGACCAGAGGGGGTCTCCGCTCAATACGTCCGTCGATCCGGCATTGGCCCCCAGGATAATTATCTCAGGGTTCCAGCTCAGGATCTGCTCCATGGAAACAGGGCGCTTGTTGCCATGCACATTCTGGGCCGCATTGACGCCGCCGGCATCGCGTATCCATTCATCCACGATACTGCGATCGCCATCGACCGTCAGGGGGTCGAGCGACGCGATATGCAGGATACGGTGCCGTGAAGCTGCGGGCGCGCGCGCCCCTCGAGCCAGAACTTTTTCGAAATCGGCGCGATAGGATGCGGCCTGTTCTCTCGCCAGTTTCGTGCCGAGCCGCGACGCGGTGTCATCGATCGTTCTCAGCATCCCCCCGAAATCGGTAAACCCTACAGGGGCAACATCCAGTCCCACAGCCTCGAGTGAGGGGGCCACCCCGGAATCGCGCGTGACGAAAACCAGATCGGGATGAAGTGCCAGAACCGCCTCGGCATTGAGCGCCATGCTGTCGAATATCCGCGCCTGTCTCAGGGACGGCGCCACGCAAATCATCCAGGGGAAACGGGCAGGTGTGACCACACTGCCGACGATCCTGTCGACCGCACCCAGCATGATGAGCGTGGCATTATGGGCGTACCAGCCATCGACGATGCGTACGGGTGCAGCCTTCGTGGGAGCGGACTGCGCCGGGATGATCCCGCAAGCCCCAGACGCCAGGACAGCACAGAGCAGGGCAGAACGCCCTTTGGAAAAAAGGGTCATGATTTAGCTCTCCCCCGCAAAGAAACGCGCCTCTCCGATATCATGATGGGTGAGCGAGACATCATAGAACGTGCTGAGACGCCTCGCCTCCAGAATGGTGTCGGGTGTGCCCTGTGCGAGAACCCGGCCCTGCTCGAGCAGCACCACATGCGTGGCATAGCGATAGACCAGATCGGGCTGGTGCGCTGTCATCAGGATCAGCCTCCCTGCCTTCCCCAGAGCCCCGAGCAGGACCATGAGCCGGATCTGATGACCGAAATCCAGCCCAGAAAGCGGCTCATCCAGCACAAGGATCGGTGTTTCCTGCACGAGGGCGCGCGCCAGGAGCACGCGCTGATATTCCCCGCCCGAAAGGGATGTGCAGGGTCGGTCGCGCAGCGCATCCAGCCCGAGCTGCATCAGGATGCGCGTCACAATGCCCTGGTCGTCAGGCCGACTTTCCCGCATGAGCCCCGTATAGGGCAGACGCCCCATCGCCACGATCTGTCCGACGCTGTAAGGCGGCGGGGTTTCGCGGTTCTGCGGGACATAAGCCAGGATGCGTGCGAGATCACGCCGCCCGAAATCATGTACTGCACGCCCGTCAAGCGTGATCCCTCCGTCACTCGCCCGCAGGAGCCCGAGAATCAGGCGCAGCAGCGTGGTCTTCCCCGCCCCGTTTGCGCCCATCAGGCAAACCAATTGGCCCTCTGCGAAAGAGAGCGACAGATCCCGCAGGATGACCCTTCCCTGACGGGTGAAACTCAGTTTTTCGAGCCTCAGATGGGGCATCCTATAGACGCCCCTCGCGGCGGAGCTGCCTGAGCACCAGAATGAAGCCCAATGCCCCGAAAAGCTCGGTCATCATACCGAGCGGTATCTCGGAGGCGGAAAGGCTCCGCGAGGCCGTATCGGCGAGAAGCAGGCAGGATGCCCCGAGCAGAGCCGCAAGAGGCAACAGAATGCGATGAGAGGGACCCACCATGATCCGTGCCATATGAGGGATAATCAACCCGACCCAGCCGATGATTCCCGCCATGGAAACCGTCAGGGCTCCGAGGGACGTCGCGAGCACCAGGACGACCATACGCAATACGCCCACCGGCAGACCGAGGCTCCGCGCCTCATCATCGCTCAGGGAGAGCGTGTCGAGCACCCGTGCCCCCATCCAGAGAAGTGCCATGCCAAGGCAGAGCATGGGCACGACCACCGCCAGTTCTGCCCAGCTCGTACGGGCCAGACTGCCCAGCAACCAGTAGATGATGGCGGGTAACTGTTCATAGGGATCGGCCACGTATTTGAGCAGGGAAAGCAGCGCGGTGAACAGCGCACTGCTGATCAGGCCGCCCAGCAGGAGAGGTAGCACCCCCGCCTGTCCGACCAGACGGGCAATGGCAAAACCGCAGGCCACGGCACAGCATCCGCCGCAGAAACTTGCCAGCCCGATGAATGGGCCGGTGGCATGAAGCAGGATGGCTCCAGCCGCCCCGAAAGCCGCCCCGCTGAGCACGCCCAGCAGATCGGGTGAGACCAGCGGATTACGAAACACGGCCTGAAACGCGCCACCCGATACGGAGAGTGCCGCCCCGATCACGATAGCGCCGATAATCCGCGGCATCCTTGCCTGGGTCAGAACCAGATGCGTCGAGGCATTTCCCTGCCCGAGGCAGAATTGGAACAGGGCAGAAAACGAGACGGGATAACGGCCAATCATCAGGCTTGCGCAGCACAGAATGCCGAGCCCTATAAGCGCCGCGAGCAGATAGACCCGATGACTCACGCGCTCCTGTCCTTCCGCCCCTCAGACCTCGTTCCAGCGATAGAGGGCCTTGGCCGTCTTGGCGAGAGCCAAAGCAGCGGACGGTCTGAATGCCGGACAGGGAACAGCATCGCCGCGCTGAAAAAGAAGTTTCATGAAACGCAGGCATAACGCCTTATAGAAGGCGCCCACTAATCGCGCGCTCACCACCGGTCTAGGTTCTGAACGGCAGGAATGACGCGGGAAGAAGCTTTTTCCACGCTCATGCCGCAGGAACACGTGTCGAAGAAAGAGGTCTGGCATGAACCGCCCCCATATTCTCTGCCATATGATGAGCAGCATCGATGGACGGATCGACACTGACCGATGGACGCTTCCGGCTGACGGTCAGGCGCGCGACACGCTGGTCAACCAGTATTTCGCCTTGGAAGAAAGCTTCGACGCAGATGGATGGATCATCGGCCGAACCACAGCCTCGGCCCATTTTCTCAAAACGGACGATCCGATGCCCCAGGGGGCGCGCCTGCTGCCCCGAATGTCCCATATCGCCGCGGCATTCGAGAAAAAACTGGCGATCCTGATCGATCCTTCCGGCAAGCTTCGTCATGAGCGCGCCGATCTGGATGGAGATCCCGTCGTGGCCATTCTGGGCGAGAGCGTGGCCGATGCCTATCTGGAGCATCTGCGTGGGGTGGGGGTGTCCTATTGCTTTGCCGGGGAGGACGGTCACGACCTGCCTGCCGCGATGCGCGCCCTTCATCGCGATTTCGGGCGTCGGCGGCTTCTGCTCGAAGGCGGTGGGCGGATCAATGGGGCATTTCTGGAAGCAGGACTGGTCGATGCGATCAGCCTGCTGATCTATCCCGGTCTCGATGGACAGGCTGGCATTGCCAGTGTCTTCGATTACAGCGGCTCCGCCACGACACAGCCGGCTCAAGGCGTGAGCCTGCGCCTCGATCACGTGGAAACCCGAAACGATGGGGTCGTCTGGCTACGTTACAGCGTAAACAGTCCACCCTGAACGACAATAAGATTGCCCCACGGACGATATTTTTCATGCAGAAAGGCGCCGCTAATAATCGCATGCTATTGCCGATTGCGGCGCTGAAAAGACCTGATCTTGAAGCAAGATCTGGTCGGAGTGAGAGGATTCGAACCTCCGGCCCCTGCGTCCCGAACACTGAACCCTGTTGTTTATCTTCAATCATTTAGCTCATTTGGCCCACAGAGTTAGGCACAGCTTTCGTCGCGTGTTTACTGGCGTTTACGAATGCTTGTGTTCACGCGCTCAACCGGGAACTGTTGCAGTAAGGTCATGTCCAAAACCCTTGAGGCGCCTTTGAGATGCCCAGGCGAGTGATGCGCGTAGGTTTCTTCGACCATGGCCGTGTTCGAATGCCCGAGGAATCCGGCGATCTCCCATAGAGGAACGCCAGCCTGCGCCATCCATGTCGCTGCCGTGTGTCGTAAGGTGTGAGGCGTTACCCCTTCCAAACCGGCGCGAATCGTCGCAGCCCTGAAGCCTCGCTTCACGGACGCGACGCGATCTCCGGCCCATTCGATTACCCAATCCGTTTCCCTGATGGCGTGAGCTTCCTGCAAGGTGGCAAGCAGGCCGTCATTGATCGGAACACGCGCCCGTCCCTTCGCCGTTCGCGCTTTGCCCGGATCGCGCAAGTCGATGATTCGCCGATCCATATCGACCCGCGACCATGGCAGCTCGAGTAATGCTGAAACACGCGCGCCGGTGCCAAGAGCCAGGATCACGAACAGCCGGATATGAAACGCCTCGCAGCCGTCAATGAGTGCATGCGCCTCATCCCGCGTCAGCCAGCGTTCTTTCGGGGGGCTGCGGGAGGGCAGAGGGACATTCGGACATTCGGCGATGATCTTTTGCGCCGCCGCCCACCGCAACGCCGCCCGAAGCGCCTGCATCTCTGTCCGCGCCGTACTGGCGGCTATACCGGATTCCATACGCTTCTGAGCATAGGCGCGGCATTCCCGGTCAGTCACAGCCTCGGGTGGCTTCTCACCAAACCATGCAGACACCGGCTTATGCGCCCAGCCAAGACGCTCGGCCCCCGGCTTGAGGGCTTCGCGACGATCTTGAAGATAGAGGGATAGAATTTCAGTGACACTGACGGCCCTTGTCGTGGGCCGCGATAGCTCAGCAGCATACCGGGCAAGGACTAGTTCAGCCGACGCGCGATCCGTGCAGCCCGTAGAGATGCGTTTGCGCTGGTGATAGATGTGCCATGTGTCTCGCCCTGAGACGCGACAGAGGCGGGGCTTTCCTGCTTCGGACATGCGGTCTGGTTTTCGATCTCGTGAATTGCGGCCAGGGGAATGCGGATCATGGTTCTGATGCGGGTTGCGGGCAGATCGCCGGAATTGATCATCCGGTAGATCTTCGCCGTTGAGCACGCCCATTTTGTCGCGAGTGCGCGTACACCGGTGTATTCTGGAGATGTGTCTTTTCTCATTCTACCCTCTCCTTCCGATGCTCCACAAAATCGGCATAGATCGCCGCCATGACCTCAGGCGGGGCCTTGAGTGCGGCCATGACGCTCAGAACCGTGTTGATCGTGCTGTTCTGGCCCTTGATCAGAAAGCCGAGCGTACTCGTGGAAATTCTGGCCTCGACGGCCACGCTCTCCTGAGACCGGCCTTGTGCGACGATCATCCGCCGTACCCGCTCGCCCAGGAGGCGGTTAAAGGGGGTGGGGTCAGTCATGGCGTTGCCCTCCCTTTCGGCTTCTATCTGGTCCCACGTTGAAGGTCGGCGGACGTTGCAGCGCAAAGCCCGTCTCTTCCGTGAATTTCTCCGACATTCCGACAGGCAGGGAGATAGACGCTTGCACATATGCTCTGGGATAGGTCCGATGCATCGAAAATATGCCATGAATATCACCGCCGAACTTGATCAAGGCGGCCATGAACTCCCCAAGGCGAGCCTTAGATAGCGAGAGCGATTTCCCATCACCTCCGTAACCTCGCGTCACCCACGCTTCGTATCCTGCCCGCATCACTCGCCTCCCTCGCGGATGGCTGCGGCTGAAGCCGTTCTGGCTTCGTCTTCGGTTGCAAATTCATGAACCGTGTTGCCGTCATAAAACGCCCAAATCTTGGGCACACTTCGGAAGCAATCAATCTCGACCGGCTCGAAGTAGGGAACGTCTCCGTCGAGACTCTCCATGAGAGATTCGAGGTCACACCAGCCGGTTTCCTGATCTTCGACCGAGTAGAACTCCGGCTTCTTCAGCCGCTCTACCTCCCCCTCCAACTCCTTCACCCGAGCCTCAAGCGCGGTGACGTTGGCGGGGCGGTCGTATAGAGGCGTGATGACGGAATGGGGCTTACCCCGGAGCAGGCCCGCATCCAAGGTGACAAACGGCACATAAAACCCTTGAGCGATGATCCATGCTGTTGGATTTGCCCCCTCCGCGTCCTTCCGGCGCTGCTCTGCCGCGCCTCGGGCCTCGGCTTCCCTCAACTCTCTGTTCGCCCATTCATACGCTAGGGCGTAGCTCATTCCCTCGTCTGCCCAAGACTGGGCGATGTGCCGCCTCTGCGCCTCCCGTGTCCGAAACTCCGCGCTCTCCGGCTTCTGTTCGTGGGTCATCCCTCAGACCTCCGCATGTCAGCAAGGGCACGCGTCAGATCCATTGATGCCCGGCGTGTAGCGCCACGCTCCTTCGGGCAATCGTTCAACCACTTGTCATCGCTCTTTTCGATCAAGCCGTCTGCGCGCTCGATAAACCGCTTTGCCTCCGCAACGGCTGTCGCAATCGTCGTTCTGTTCATCCCCGTCTCTCCCCTGCGCTCCGGCCCTTCACGGCCTCATGCCTTTGTCCCTGCGCCGCTATCCGGGCGCGAATTGCATCCTGTGCCGCCTGCTCTTTCGTCAGGCGATCCGCTATTTCCCCGTCGCCTACCTGTGCGATATTCAACGCTTCGAGCAGGCCACGCTCTATCTTGCGAAAGGCTGCGGCGGTCATGCGGGCACCTGTTCGAGCATTTCGAAATAGATCCGCTTGCAGGCCCGCACATCGACCAGCGCGTCATGAGCGCCGTCCAGTTCTTCGCCATAGAAATGGCGGATACACTCAGCCAAGCTCGGCGCTTTGGGCTTGTCGCCATACCCTGCAGCAATCATTCGCTCGGTCGGGGGCAGGTTCACGATCGGTGAGGCGTTCATCATCGTGCAGGCTTGCCGCTCGGGCAGCTTCCAACCACGCCCAGCGCGCGCAAACATCGTGCCGACAATCTGCCGGTCAAACTTGATGTTGTGCGCTACGATCGTATCGGCAGCGCAGCACAGATCATACATCGCCCCGGCTGCGACCACTTCGCGGATACCGTATCGGCTCGCCTTCTCTGTCGTGATGCCATGCACCCTAGCCGCGCCGTCAGGGATCACCCAGCCGTCAGGCTTGATAATGACGCTCAACTGCGCCTGCTCTTCGCCTCGCTCATCCGTCAGGATGGCCGCAAGCTGTACGACATGCGGCTGGTCCTCGTGGTTGGTGGGGAGGCCATAGTTCGGCAGCCCCGTGGTTTCGGTGTCGAAGAAGAGGATACTCACGCTGCTGATCCTTCCAATTCGCGGGTTTCCTCGAGTACAACTCCATCGTCATCACGCTCGAGCGCGTCGAGCTTGGAAGGCGCTTCCGCCTCAACCCGGATCGTCGGCGCAGCGACATCCTGTGCGTCGTTCTCGTCGTCCCGGCGCATAAGGTCCTCGGCCTCGGTATCCATCGGCAACCACTTGGAGAGACGACGAAACACCGTCTTGCGGGCCATCTCGTCCCACCACTGAACCCAGGGCCCGCTCTTGCCGGCGCGGCTGACTGCGCGAACCTTTTCGATCGCGGCTACATCCATGACCTCGAACTGCGGGTCACTGCCGTCCTTGAACTTGGCGACAGCATAGGCACCGATTGCCTTTCCGCGATCGCCGGGAAAAAGCGGACGGTGTTCGATGCTCGCATCTACGCCCTGGTGCCAGACGAAGTGATCGTTCTCATAGATGACATGTGCCTGAATGCTCGCGATCTCACCGCTGTTGCGGATGCGCTTCTGAATACCGGCCAGCATCGGCATATACTGGACCTGCTGCCCAAACATCACGAGCGCGGCTTCGCGCCCATCTGGGATCAGTCCGTCCGCCGCACACTTCAGGCACGATGCGAGCAAAGATTTGCGGTCGGCGTTCATCAACCCCTGATTTTGCTGCACAACGGTCATCACGACGCGCTGAAATTTCTCAGGCTTGATGTGCGACGGAAGCGCGTTGCGAAACTCGCCCGTCATGCTCGTAATCTGGGTACGCAGCTTCTCAGTGGGGGTTGCGAGGGCATTGCTCATGCGTTTGCTTCCTTGATCTCGTAGCGGCGCGCTTCCTTCCGGCCCGGGATCATTTCTCCCGGCAGGGCAGCGCGCGGCGCCTTTTCTGGTGTGACTATGGTGCTGATGAAAAAGCCTTGGCTCCTGGCCTTCTTGGCCGTGCCCAGCTTCTCAATCAGGCGATTTTTGAAGCCCTGCTCTTCGCGTTCGATCTCCTTGCGCTTGGCCGCTGCGTGGAGCAGGCCAGAGCAGATCTCCGGCAGTTCGTTGTCGCCTTCCATGTCCGCAATCTCGTCGCGAACGGGCGAATTCATGGCGCGAAGGATCGCTCCCGTCTGGGTCGAATTATCGACGGGCGGCTCATTGCCCTCATCTATCGATTTCCAGAATGCTGCGACCTTTTGCCGGATTTTGGCAATCAGCTTCGGACGCGCCTCATAGCGATAAATGCGCAGGTCATTCCCGCCGATCAATTCGCCGACTGCTCCCCAGGTAAATCCCGAGCAGGCAAGCTGGTGCTGAAGCTGCAGCAGGATATGCAGTGGCGGCTCACCATCGACCCATGACTGCTTATGCACTCGGTAATCGACGTTCTTGATCTCAAGAGCGCCCGGTGTGGATCGCCCTTCCTCGCCGCCCTCAATGACAAAATCGAGCGTAGCACCCAGCCCGCGACACGACAGATCGGTGAAGTGGCCACCTTTGCGGATCTTCCAGCCTTCCTGTTCGGCGCAACCATACGCGATTGCCTCTTCCAGGCGGGTGCCCCAGCGCGTGCGCGGATTATCGACTTCCGGAGCGGGTGCGCGACCGGATTTGACGAGCCAGAGTCCATGCAGGCCCAGTGCGTAATCAGGCTGCGCGTCGAACAGGGCTGCGATCTCGGAGCCTCCGACATGCCTTGCGCGCAGGGCGTGCCATTCCTCGCCGGTGATTGTGAGGACTTCGCTCACGCCCCCTCTCCCTTCGCCTTGGCAAGCACGGCAGCGGCGCGCGTCAGAAGATCGCGGTCCTCCGGGGGCATCGTGAAAATGTCATGCCCGAAGCGTTCGACCATCGCTTCCAGAACATCAGCGAGTTCTGGTGACTGGGCGATAAGGCGGGCGTCGTCATGAGAAAACGCAACGAAATCGAGTCTTGGCCCGTGACGATCGCAGAACACGGACGCAATGCAGAATGGGCCACCCTCACCTATATATCCATAGCTCGGCGAGCGAGTATTATTGTATCGCGGCCGCGTGGCACTCAGAACTGTTGAGCTGCCACCCAAACACTCGACCTTCCAAGGCCCCGGCGTCCACTTCCCGCTCATGAGCGCGTCTCCTTCATTGCCGGAATAATCATCGTCGCAGCGCCATTCTTCACGCGCTCCCAATCACCGATCAGTCGGGCTGCGTGCGGGGTTCTGTTCAGGCCCCATGCAGCGTTGCGAAGGTATGCGAGCGCCATTTCTGCGTGCTCGGCTTTCTGCTGTGCGGGCGTCATTGTGCGGCCCCCTGCACCACAGGGATGCTTGCCGTTACCCCGAAGCTCTCCACCGACCAGCGCAACGACTTGGCCGCAGATCGGTCTCCGTACGCTTGGCGTATCAGGGTCTCGGCTGCGTCTTTGTCAGTCTCTTGCAAAGCCTCTGCGGCTTTGATGTGCAGTTCGGCGGAGGCCATGAGCCTGTCATGCACGTCCATCAGGAACGGCGCGTAAATCCCGTTGCCCATCACCCTGCCCTCTGCTCGAGAACGGCACGGTTCGGCAGCGCCTCACCAAGGCGACAGAACAGGCAATCGAGCTCGTCCGTATCGAACGCGCCCCGGTCATTCACGCGGGACAGCTTGGCGTTCACCTGCTGCTCTGTGCGCGTGATCAGTTCGCGGATTTCCTCGGCGATCTCCGCATCCTGGCTGACCGCCGCCTGATAGTTGCTCATCGCACTGGCGCGATAATACGGGCTGCGGGTATCGCTGCTCCGAAACTGCATTCCGTCTGGATATGCCATCTTCTCTCTCCATCACTGGAAACACTGGCCGGAAACCCGGCTTGTTCGGCCCCGGCGTACCGGGGTCGCGTCAAGCAGGGTCAGAGACAGCGGTTCAGGTGCTCGATGATCTCGGCGACAGTGAACGAGGCGATCTCTTCGTCTTCGCTCACGAGGTCTTCCAGATAGGAGCGAGTGTGTTTTGCGCGGTCGATCGATACGCTCTCGTATTCGTCTCGTTCGGCCTCTTCGAATGCATCATCGAAGGCGCTGGCTTTATCGTCGCCCATCACTTCGCCCCCTGCGCTTCGGCGATCAGGGCAAGGATCTGATCGGGGGTTTCATTGACGAAGTAACTCTCACATCCTTCAGCGTTTTGACTCATGAGGATGACATGAGCGCCAGAACCTTTTGCGAAGAACTCGGCAATATGCTGAATGTTGACGTAGTGGTGGCCCGGGATTGTTGTTCGGGTCATCAGTCTTATGAAGTTTGCCATCTGGCTTCCCCATCGGTGGTGATGGGGGGATGTTAGTGTGATGCGTCACACCACGTCAATAGAAAAGTATGACCTGTCACACCTATTGTGCAAAAAAAATGCTCGGCCTCCGCCAAGCACTTCTTTCTTGCGGCTCAGAACGTGACGCGGGGGTTCGGGCGATAGCTGGCGACGACGAGACCAAGAATGGTCACATCGGGAGATCCGACCTCATGGACCTGCTCAGATGGCAATATGGTGATAGCAGTCGCAAATTCGGGATCGGAGCTTTGCGGCCACAGCACAATCGTCCCGTCCTCGCGTTCCTGGTAAGCCTTGACCGTAGCTTCGAACTCTTCAGTTAGAGCAGACCGCTGCACAGCAACGACAAGCTCACCCGTCTGCGGCCTACGCCCGAGATCACCGAAGTTTATCACCACGACCACCGAACCATCAGGGAAGATGCGATCCATCGAAGCACCACGCACCTCGAGTGCATAACGAGGCAGTGAGGCGTACATAGGATTCATCGGAGCGGTTATCGTGTAGAAATCAGACGGGGGCCACTCAAGCGCGTCTCGCCACACGCCCGCCTGAACTTGCCCGCGCACCACGATTTGCTCGGTCATGACAGGTTGGAGCCCTGACTTCACCGGGCCCGAGGAAGGAAGCAGATCTTCAAGGGTGCATCCTAGCACGGCGGCAATCCGGCTAAGCTTGCCAGCTTTAGGATCGAGAGAGTTGCCCGCCAAGATGTCACGTACGTAGGTCGCGCCAAGGCCAGCATCGAGCGCCAGCCTTTTGGGACTGGTTCCCTTCTCCTTCATCCGTTTTTCGATTTCGTCAGCAACTGGGTGTCTTTCCATGGATGACATTATCCCATGTGAGAGATCATACCGGCAGATGCGATGCATCACACCTTTTCTTGTTGACGAGGTGTGATGTGTCACACTATCTTCCCCTCATGAACAACAATTCCAAACTCATCCAAGAGATTGAGGAATACGTTCGCCGCCGCGGTATCGCGGAGACGACGTTCGGGCGGCTGGCCGCGAGCGACAGCTATTTTGTAGCGCGCCTTCGCAACGGGGGATCGCTGCTCGTGCGCACGGAGGAACGAGTTCGTCAGTTCATGGCGAAGCCGATCCCCGAACGCACCCCTACGGAGGCCCGCCCATGAGCCTCCTGCACTTCCTCGAAATCATCATTCCCGCCTGCGCAGCCATCCGCCTGCTCGTCTGGGCGTCCGGCGTGGCGCGGGCTGCAAGCTCGGAGGAACGGTCATGAGCATCTCCACTCGCATCGCTGCCTTGCAGTGCGCTTGCAAGATTCATGAGGTAACCCACGAGGGGCTGACGGAGACGCTTCTTTGTGCCTCCGCCATGGATAGATGGCTAACGACCCATCCATCCCGCAGGGTTACCCCGCTGCGCCTCCGCAATTTGCTCAGTTGGGCCTTTTCTTCTTTGCCCATCCACAAGTTCCTTGGCGTGGGAAAAGACTTCAGAAATGTAGCTTCGATCACAGTCGTAAAAATGATCGACCGCATATTTTCCTTCGGCCTCAGCAATCGAAATAGCAAGGCGCCAGATAAGGGCCTCTCTCGTGGCGGGAAGTTCGCTCATGAGGATTCATCCTCTGGTTTTGCAGATGGTGAAAGCGCGGGGGAGCTTCCGACTCCCTCGCGCACCGATGATGCTCTGCCGCTGAAGCACGCGGCAAGCGTGTCCGTGTTTGACGCTCATATCGCTCGCCGCTTCGAGGTAAAGTCATGAGCGCCCCAGCCCCCAACCCCCCGTTTTCTCTGACTGGCACCGTCTCCGCGCTCGATCTGCAGAGCATCGCAAGCCGTCTCGAGCGCAAGGGAGGCCAGAAGTGAGCGATACGAAGCCCTGCGCCTATTGCGGCGCTCTCATCATACGCGAGGATCACATCACGAAATGGAGCTGGCAGAAGCGCCGGTTCTGCCGGGCGTTCTGCTCTGCGCAGAAAATGTCCGGCGATCGCATGGTGACGAAGGATGAGGCTGAGCGCTTCCTCGCGCTCGTGAATAAGGGGACATCGCAGAATGCGGCCGCAAAGGAGATCGGGCGGAAACAGTCGAGCCTCCTCAATGCTGCAATCAAGCACGGCCTCCTCAACGCGCGCATTCCTGCTGCCAATGACCCGTGCAGCACGTCTCCGGAGGAGATGCTTGCGCTTTTCCGGGATGGCCTGTCGTACAGCGAGATCGCTGCGCGCTGCGGCATCTCGGTCAAGGCTGTTTCCGCAAAGGTCAACCAGGCGAAGAAGCGCGAGGTTCCGGCGCCTGGGCAGCCGCGGCTCCCTGTAGCGGTCCCTGCCTCCACCCTTAACACAAGGGGGCCAGAGCCAGCCGGGTCTGATGTAAGCTGGGGCGCGCTCGGGCTTGGAATTCCCTATTTCGAAGCCCTGAAACTGACGCAGAACATGCGCGCCCTCTGACCCCATCAAATGACGACCACGACCCCCACCGCAGCCGCAAACTGCTCGACCAGACGTTGCCGCGTCTGGCCCGTAGCGTGCGGGTGCAGCACCGACCAGAGCCGGGCGGCGCGCATGATGTCGAGAGCGATCACGGGCGTATCCAACCGCTGCGTGAACCTTCTCGCATCTGCCTCGACCAGTGGCTTGTCGTGCTCGTGGGTGGTGGTGTCGTCGTCCAACTCTGAACTCCCTCAAACTGCCGGTGACAAGGCAGATGATGGAGGAAAAACATGGGAAATAATCGGTCTCTCTCGGACCTATTTCAGTCTCAAATGGACCGAAATCGGTCTTTTCCGGCGAGTGCGCGGCCAATGAGTGCTGCAGCCCTCTCAATTCGAGATTCACTCCTGCAGGCCATAGCGCGCGAGTTCCGCCCTTTCCGGTCTGCAGCCGAATACCTGGCTCGTGCTGCGAACAAGACGCCACGGGCCGCAAAGAATTGGCTGTCAGGCGCCAATGCTCCCGATGCGGAAGCACTGATCGAACTGATGGCCTCGTGTTCATCCATAGCGGACGAGGTTGAACGCCTCGTCGCTGAGCGCCGTGCGGCGCGGGAGCAAGAGAAATGCCCTGGTTTAAAATCAAAATCGGAAGGTTCGGACTTGGCCGACATGCAGGCCCCCCACCTTCCTTTCGTCTGACATTCCTGCAGGTCGTCTGGAAAGATTGGGATTTGTTCGAGGCTTGGGCGCTGTCTGAGGTCGATCGCTACAAGCGTGCGCTCGATGCAGCCCGGAAGGAGCTGCAGAAATGACCCAGGCGCTCCCGTTCGCAAAACTGCGAAATTACCTGGCCGACCAGATCGAAATGGAAGGAAGCCTATCTCGCTGGTCTGACCGTCATGGTTTCCCGAAATCAACCGTTTCTGAGGTCCTGAGCAAAAAGCGCGACATGCCCGAGAGCATGGCCAACGCGCTCGGTTTTGCCGTCCAGAAAATTGCCATTCCGATGCGAGGCCAGAATGTCTGAGTTTCCGAACGATCATAATTTCCGCGCTCAAGAAGGCGGGGTGGCTGCCGACCGTCTGCGCTCTATTATCGAGCGACATATCCGGCTTGAGGAAGAGGTGAAGGCCCTGCGCGGCGACCAGAAGGATATCATGTCCGAGGCCAAGAGCGCAGGTTACTGCCCCAAGACGATCAAGCAGGTCATTCGCATCATGAATGCTGATCCGAAGGACGTAGCCGAGGCTGAGCACTTACTCGACACATATCTGCGCGCATTAGGAGTGGGGAAATGACGGATTTTGTCCATTATCTCTGCAAGGGATGCGGGAAAACTGCGACCATGAAGCGGACCGCATTCGACTGGCGGTGCAGGAAAATGAGCCGCCCGCAGTATTGCGGGATACAGTGCATGACTACCAATCTTCACACCTTCCTTCCTCGCCTAGATACCTCGGGCGGACCCGATTCATGCTGGGACTGGCAGGGGCGACGTTGCGGTAGGGGCTATGGAATAGCGAACTTTCACAATCGGCCAATATGGGCGAGCAGACTATCCTGGATTTTGCACAACGGAGCTCCAGAAAAAGGACTTCATGTGTGTCACAGATGCGATCGGCCGCCGTGCTGCAACCCATCGCATCTTTTTCTCGGCTCTGCGGCGGAGAACAACAAAGATAAGCAGGCAAAAGGGCGTCACACTTTTGGCGAACGAGTCTCCGGCAATATCCTGTCCTACGCAGACGTAAAAGAAATTCGCCAAGCCTTAGCTTCCGGGCAAAAAGGCATCCGTCTTGCCGAGAAATACGGCGTTTCGCCGGTGACAATCTCCGCCATAAAGGTCGGAAGAATATGGAACAGCCGCGGCTCCGATTACTCGATTTTCGAGAAGGGGATGTGAGCCATGCGAGAAATAACCTTCACGCTCCCCGCGCCCTTCCCGCTGCTTAATCACAGCATCGGTGAGAGCCGATTTTCGCTCACCAACATGCGCCGGAAGATGGCCCGGTCTGTCGCCATGGCGTCGGCTGGCCTGCGGCCTCCTGAGCCGTTCAGCAAGGCGCATGTCGTGATTGAGCGGTACTCCGTGGGCTCGCCGGACAATGACGGCCTTCAGGGCGGCGCAAAGTTCCTGATCGACAGCCTGACGACGCCGCGCCTGCTCAACCAGAAAAAGGCAGATGCCAAGCGGGTCGTTCGGAACAAGCGCGGCCTTGGCTTCATTGTCGATGACGCGCCGCAGTACGCCGAAATCCAGGTGATCGGCATCAAATGCAAGCGCGCCGAACAGCGCACGGTCGTGACCATTCGCGAGGTGGTGGGATGAGCAAACCAGAACCCCTGACGCCCGAATATTGCGACCTACGTGGCTACGAATTTATGCCGCTTTTCGGTCACAAGCTATTCGCGAGCGAGTTTTACACCGAGGCAAGCGCGGATGAATTCCGTGCTGGTCTGCGTTTGTGGTGGGCAGCATGGAACCAAGTTCCCGCCGGAAGCCTGCCGAACAGTGATCGAGCACTCGCGACATTGGCCGATTTCGGGCGCGATATCGAGGCTTGGCAGGACGTAAAAGAACGCGCTCTGCACGGCTTTATCGAGTGCTCCGACGGGCGCCTTTATCACCCCATGATCTGCGCTGAAGCCATTGATTCATATGAGGAAAGGCTACGCAAGAGCAAGCGCCGGAATGACGACAAAGAGCGCCTGAAACAGTGGCGTGAAATGCGCCGAAATCAGGAGCGAAACGCATCTCATGCGGATGACACCGAGGCCGATGAAACGGAAGTGAAACGCGTTTCAAGCGCATATCAAACCGAGGAACGAAACGCCTTCGTACAACGCGCCGCGCGGCGTGACAGGGACAGGGACAGTAATACACATTCACTACGTTCATGTGACGCGGCTTCGCCCGTCGCTGAAAAGCAGACTGTCGCTGTCATCCCCCCTGATCCTCCGCTCGATGCCCGAACCGCGCTTTTCCGAACTGGGGTCGCGACCGTTCACGCCATGACCGGGATACCGGGGGCAAAGGTCCGAACGCTGATCGGGAAATGGCTGCGCGACTGTGGCGACGATTGCGCGATGCTGAACGACATCATCGCCCATGCAGCCGACACGCGGCCAGCCGAGCCGCAGGCATTCATCGCCGGGTCAATCCGCCACCGAACCGCAAGCGACTTCCGCCAACTGGAAACGAACTGGGGGCTCGATGAGGTCGATATCGACGCCGCGCTCCGAGACCACGAAAGGGCCTTGGGCCTATGAGCGAACTGATTGCAACCGATCGGCCACAGGCCGCGAAGGCCATTGCGACGTGGCTCACCCGCCTCGCCCGCATGGTCCGGCACCAGGGGCAGATGACACCGCAGGAGCGCGGGGCCATGGTCGCGGAATATGCCGAGATGCTGCTCCGCACCGATCTCCCAGACGCGGCTTTCAACTTCGACGCGCTGCACTACGTCGCGGAAGGCTGCGAGTGGTGGCCTGCGTTCTCGGTGCTTGCGTCAAAGCTCCAGGAACACTGGGCCATCAAGCGGGTCCAGATGGAGAACCGGCAGCATCCCCGCATCGCTGGGCCCGGTGACAGCGCACCCCTTTCCCCGAGCGACGAGAACTGGATGCGGTTCTGGCGCCGGAACGAGGACATGGGCTGGACGCAGGGCGATGAGAAGATCGCCGATGAGCGCGCCAAGGTCGCTCGCAAGCGTAACGGCCTGAGCATGATCCGGCGCTATGCCCCCGACGCCTACCAGCGCATCACGGGCAAGCTGGCAGAGGATCGCGGCACCGGGCACGACTGGCACGATACGCGACAACTCACGAGCACGCTCCGCGCTTTGCGAGACCATCCGTTCAAAGCCGTCATGCTTCGGGCCATCCAGGCAGCAGTGAAGAACCGGGCTCCTGAGCATCTTGGCCTCGTGCAAGACGCGATTGCGAGCGCCGGAATGGCTGCCAATCCCGAGCCTCCCAGACAGAGGGCCACAGCATGAAAAACCCAGCAAATCCGGGTGATTTCGGTACAAACGGGATTCGCGGTGTGGTAGGATCGGGCATGGATGAAGATAAGATCATCGGCGTTCTCGCCGCAGCGGGTTGGTTGATCTCTCTCGTGTTCGCTGGGCTTGCCGCTTACCTCGGTGATGGCGGAATTTCCGGCGTTCTAACTGTAGCCGCGGTGTGGTTCGGAATCCCATCGGCTGTTGTCGGTTTGGTTTTGCTCGCACGGGTGGCCTGACCATGAGCGAAACGACGAAACGCACCCTCGGCGCGGACATGATCGATCTCAGCGTTCCATGGGACAAGCGCATCGACCGGACGCACCTTGCGGCTCGGCCTGTGGATCAACAGGCTCTGAGAGCATCGAGGTTGGGCGCTGAGGGCGGTGTGAAGCGTGAGACGACAAACTCAGTGTCGGGAATTGGACCGGGCTGTACGGAGCGGAAATGGGCTCTGTATTGGATGGAGTTCAGAACCCTCTCGCTCTGCCTTCTCGTCGTCGCATCGGTCGCCGCCTGTTTGATCCTCTCCCATGGGTCGGACCTGTCGGTGATCTATGGACCAGCTTTTGTGGCTTTCTGCGCCTCGATCGCCGTCCTGTGGAAAATGGCGCGCGGTCGCGCCTCTGGTGGGGGTGCAGAACGATGAACAATTCCCACATGTGGTGCGCATTCGGTATGGCCGCCTTCCTCGATCTCGCCATTGGGGTGGTGGGCGGCCTCGCTCCCGCAGGGCTAGGCTGCTTGCTGGCCGCTTGGGGCTTCGTGCTGGGAGCATGGGTTTCTCGTGGGGAGGGGGTTTGATGGCCTTGAAGTCTAGGGAAAGACACCACCTCGGAAAGCGTGGAGCAGCAATCAGGCGAGCGAGAGAAAGCGGATATAAATTCGCTCGCATGGATCTGGGCAAAGGGGAGTATTCCGAACAGGACTGGGAATGGTTCTGGCGCTTTGGGTATAGCGTGAAAAAATCTCCGCGCTTGTTGATGGCATCACGCATCGGGGCAAACGATTTCCACGCAGCCGAGGCTGCGGTGCTCAAGCGAACAAAACTCGCGGAATGATGACCCGCCTTCCCTTCCCCACCCGGCACGACCTAGCCGACACGCTCGCCAGCCAAGACCCGGACTGAGTGATTCGACCTGCCGGGAAACAATTTTTCCGTGTACCTAGAGGGCGGGGTTGGCGATAATCGGGGTATGACGACAGCCCAGAAAATCCACGAAACTGTTGCTCAAATGGCGAAGCCGAAAGCGGTCAGACGCCCCTCGGCTCCGAGGCATGAAACGGGGCTCGTCGCAACCATCGAGCGGATGGCGAAACCGGATTATTCGGGGGCGGTGGGGAGCAGGAAAAAAGTCCGCGCCCTGCTCTCGTTGCGTGAATCAGGCGAGTTGAGTTCCGAAAGCGAAACAGTCGCAGAACGTTGGATCGACGACTACCAATATGCGAATTTTGGATATGCGGATTTCATGCGCGACCCGATGCCCGATGATTATGTGAAGGGCGATGCCATCACCTTTGGGCTCAACCGCGCCCATGGCGGCCACCGTATTGCGCTCATCCGTGACAGTCTCGGGGCTGACACTCACCACTTCCTCGTTCGCCTCCTCATTGCCGAACACTCATTCAGCGAGATGGCCCGCGATCTCGTTCCCCACATCAAGGGAACGCCGGGCGGCAAGGCGATCCGACAACGCGCCGTGATGCTGCTCAACTTGCTGCCGTCCATCTATCGCGCCGCAGTAGCGGAACAGAAACGGCTCGCGGAAGTGGTTCGCAATTAACGCTGTACCTTGACCAAACTGCGTGCTAATTCTCGCTAGAATTCCAAAATTGCGCGGTTCGTCATGCTTCCTCAGTCGGTTCGATTGGAGAGGGGCGACGTGCTGCGCGTAAATGATGCCCGGTTTATTGTTGTCGCTTTCAAGGGCGATGACGCTGCAGGGTGCATGATCCTTGCAGATCCTCCGAACCATCACAGATCGGACATGCCGCTGCATTGGGCGCAGGCTTTCCGCTTGGGCATTCGTGGTGAATGCGTCGTCAGATGCGCGCCCGAGGTTATCAGAATGGCAGACCGGCAAGAGCGCGTTGGAAAAGTGGCGCTCATTGTTGCCGATCAGGTAGCGTCATTCGTGGCGCGTGAAATGCAGATACAGGCGAAGGAAAACGGATGGCCAAGCGCTCGGAGAAGGTAGCCGGGCGGCCCTCGTCATATTCGGCGGCAATTGCCGATAAGATTTGCGACCGGATAATGGACGGCGAAAGCTTGCGGCAGATCTGCCGCGATCCTGGAATGCCTGGACAGCGCACCGTTTTCGAGTGGCTTGAAGCGCCGACGAATGAAGATTTCCGCAGCAAGTATGCGCGCGCTCGCGCGCGTGCGGCAGAGGCCTTTGAAGACGAAATTATTGACGCGGCACGGGGCGCTACTCCTGAGGATGCGGCGGCTAGGAAAGTCCATATCACCACGATGCAATGGGTCATGAGCAAGCGCGCGCCCAAGGTCTATGGCGACAGGGTGACGCAGGAACTGACGGGGGTGGATGGAGCGCCGTTGCAGATGCCGACGCTGGTGATTGCGCCTTTCCAATCAAGAGATGAGCCAGACGAGAATTGAAATCCCGCCTGCGTTCGGTGATTTCGGGCGCGGGTATCGTTATCGGGTCTGGTACGGCGGGCGCGGCTCTTCCAAATCCTGGACCGTTGCGCGTGTTCTTGTGGCACTGGCTGCGACCCGACCGATCCGGGTTCTATGCGTGCGTGAGTTTCAGAACTCGATCAATGATTCGGTCAAGCGGCTCTTGGCCGACCAGATCGAAGCTCTGGGCCTGACTCCATGGTTCAAGGTGCAGGAAACAAGCATCTCGTCCAAGGCGGGTGCGGAATTCCTGTTCAAGGGTCTGGCCCGCAATATCCAAGGCATCAAATCGACTGAAGGCGTTGATATCTGCTGGGTAGAGGAAGGCCAGACTGTCAGCCAGTCGTCGCTCGATATCCTGATCCCGACCATCCGAAAGGCCGGGTCCGAACTGTGGTTTACCTACAACCCGGAGCACGACGACGACCCCATGCACCGGCTTATGCTGATGCTGCAGGACGAAGACGGCGCCCTGGTCCGCAAGGTCGGCTGGCAGGATAACCCGTGGTTTCCGCCCGAACTGAACGCCGAACGGCAACTTCTGCTCAGGCACGACCCGGAGGCCTACGAGCATGTCTGGGAAGGCGAGTGCAGGACAATCAGCGAGGCGGTGGTCTTCCGTCACCGTGTTTCGTTCGAGGAATTCGAGACGCCAGACGACGCCCGTTTCTATTTCGGGGCCGACTGGGGCTTTTCACAAGATCCAACGGCGCTCATCCGAGCGTTCATCGATGATGACGTGCTCTACATCGACCAAGAGGCGTTCGGCCTGGGCGTCGAGATGGACGAGCTGCCTGCCCTGTTTGATCGAGTGCCCGGCTCGCGTGACTGGCCCATCCTCGCTGACTGCGCGAGGCCAGAGACGATCAGCTACATGGCAAACCGGCATCGTTTTCGCATCATGCCAGCCGAGAAATGGAAAGGCAGCGTCGAGGACGGTATCGAGCGCATCAAGGCGTTCCGTAAGATCGTGGTGCATCCACGATGCGAACAGATCGCCAAGGAATTCCGCATGTATTCCTACAAGGTCGATCCACGAGATGCGCGCCTGATTCTGCCTAAGCTCGAAGACAAATGGAACCATGGGATTGATGCCCTGCGCTACGCCCTGTCGCCGCTGATCCAGAACCGCCGCAAGGCACCCGATTTCTCCGCATTCAACGCCCTACCCAACCGCAGACGATAGGCCCTTCTATGGCAGCTTGGTTCACCCGCAAGGCCGCAGCACCGGCGGCGCGAGTAGAGCCGCGTCCAGCCGAGAGGAAAGAGCCGCGCATTTCGTTCGCGAGGTTTGCGCAGGATGCCGATCTTGCCGAACTGGCACGGATTGAAGCCGCCACGCAGTCGTTCCAGCCCTATCAGCCCCCGGCTGGCGTGCGTGGTGCTGCACTCGCGATGGATGACGCTATGTCCCTCCCCGCCGGGTTCGGCGCGTGGGCGGGCGAGAACATTGGGATCATTGAAGGCTACATCGCAGACGGCCTGAGTTTTCAGGGCTATCCGTATCTTGCTCAGATGATGCAGCGGGCGGAATTCCGTAAGCCGGTCGATGTACTGGCCAAGGAATGTACCCGCGAGTGGATCAGGTTCCGCAGCAAGAAGCAGACGGCCCAGCCGGGCGAAGATAAAACTGCGGCCAAACGCATTTCCGAGATCGAGACGGCCTTCAAGTCGTTCAATATTCGCGAGGTGATCCGCGAGCAGATCCGGCACGGCCTCGGCTATGGCGTAGGCCACGTCTGGGCTGACGTTGGCGATCTCGGGTACGGCGCGCTGGACCAGGAAAAGCCTCTACGCGTCAACAAGACCGGCATGGCTCAGGGCGCTCTTCGCAGATTTGCGAACGTTGAGCCGATCTGGACGACGCCAGCCAATTACAACGCCGATACGCCGCTGCGTGATGACTTCTATAAGCCATCCGTCTGGTGGGTGCAGGGTTCGCGGGTCCATTCATCCCGCATGAAGAGCATGGTGCCCTTCCCCGTCTCGCAGATGCTGGCGCCCGCCTTCAACTTCGGCGGCCTGTCGCTCACCCAGCAGCTCAAGAGCTACGTCCACAACTTCCTGCGCCTGCGCAACAGCGTGTCGAGCATCGCAGCCAACTTCTCAAAGCTGGTCCTGCTGACCGATATGTTCGGGAATATGGCCACGCCCCAGCACGCAGACTATGGCGATATCAATCCGAGTTCGCTGACCGGGCGCGCCAATCTGCTTCAGTCCATCTCGGATGGGCAGGACACGATTGTAGCGGACAAGGAGAAAGAGGACGCCAAGATCCTCGCCACCCCGCTTGGCGGTCTGAACGAGCTACTGGCGCAGGCCATGGAGGCTACGGCGTCCATCCCCGGCATCCCGCTGGTGAAGCTGTTCGGCATCCAGCCGACTGGCCTGAACGCCTCGTCTGACGGCGAAATCCGCGTGTTCTACGACGAGATCGCAGCATGGCAGGCGGACCAGATCGAGCCAACACTACGATGGATGTTCAACCTCGTTCAGATCCATCTCTGGGGCGATATCGACCCGGATATTGATTACGAGTTCGTCCACCTCTGGCAGATGGACGAGAAGCAAGCTGCCGAGGTCGAGAAGCTGAAGTCCGACACCGACGCCGTAAACATCGTCGCGGGCAAGATATCGCCTGACGAGGCCCGCGAGCGCGAGGCGACGGACGACACCAGCATCTACCGAAACGTGAACCTGACCGCCCCCGCGCCCGAAAAGCCAGACGACGATCTGGATGACGGCAGCATGTCGGGGCTGCTGAGCAAGGCGGAGAACGAAGAGTGATTGAGCCTTTCAACGTCTCTGTGACGGTTTCTCTCGCTTGGTGGCATCGACCAGCAGCGCAAGCATTGCTTTATTGGCACGCCTTTTTGCTTGCCCTTGGAGCGCAAACATACGGCCAAGCTGACGCGAGAGCAGATATCGGCCTCCGTTGGATAACCAGACGCTCTGCACGAATTGCTGTGACAGTTACGGAACCACAGACAAAGCCCAAGGCGACACCATGACGAAACTCCGGTGTGACAGCGCGAAAGGGCGAATCCTCGCCCCGCAGCGCCCGAACGCCGGAGTGGAAGCCGCCTACCGCAAGGCTCTCACCGATCTGGTCGAGGAAATGGCCGCGAGCGTCGATTATTGGGTCAGGGCGAACTACCGCAAGATCGAGCCGCAGGTTGCGCAGGACGCCTCCCCTGCCTCGGTGCTGCAAGGCATCATGAACAAGCTCACAGCGCGGTGGCGGACCAGGTTCAATGAGGTGGCGGACGAACTAGCCTGTCGCTTCGTGAAGCAGGCTCAGGGCCATGCAGACCGTCAGTTGAGCCTGGACCTGCAACGCAACGGGTTTGCGATCAAGTTCAAGCCGTCGCAGGCTATGAAGCAAACGGCGGCTCTCTCGGCTGCCGAGAACGTGACGCTGATCAAGTCGATCCCTGAACAGTATCTCTCGCAGGTCGAGGGCGCTGTGATGCGGTCGGCTCTGGCTGGTGGCGATCTCGGCACCCTGACGGCGGATCTCAAGCAGCGTTACGGCATCACTCATCGGCGCGCTGCCTTCATCGCCCGCGACCAGAACCGCAAGGTTGGCGAGGCCATGACCCGCACCCGTCAAATGGGACTCGGGATCACAGAGGCCATCTGGCAGCACTCCCACGGCGGCAAGCACCCGCGAGAGAGCCACGTCAAGGCCGGGCGCGATAAGCTGCGCTACCGGCTCGATAAGGGCGCCTACATCGACGGGCAATGGATTTTCCCCGGCTCCGAGCCGAATTGCCGGTGCGTGTCCAAGCCCATCATCCCAGGATTTGATGACTGATGACAAAGCAGGTCATGGCCTTCGACCGATCCGTTCGACGGATCGATGATGACGGCCATCTACACGTTGAGCGGTGCATCCTCAGCGCAGCCGTAGTCTCGCCCTATTGGGGCAGCGAGATCAAGGATGCCGAACGCCTCGGGCTCAAGCCTGACGTTCTCTATCAGGTCTATCGCGATGCCGATGCCCTGCGCGATGCCGCAGCGAGCATGAACGGCAAGCCGCTGATCGAGATCCATCAGCCGATCAGCGCAGACGCTCACCCCCGCGAAATCACGGTGGGCGCAGTCAACAACGTCTCATTCGATGCCCCCGATCTGATTGGCGAACTGTCGATCTGGGACGGTGATGCAATCGCACGAATTCAGGACGGATCGAAGCGCAGCGTATCCGCCGGATATGCCTACGATATCGTCCCTGAGAGCGGGTCCATCAACGGGCAGGAATACAGCCTGAAGATGGTCAACATCCGCTTCAACCATCTCGCCCTGGTCGAGAAACCCCGCGTTGACACCGCCATCATTGGCGACAGCGCATCCCCCACATTGGAGAGAAAGAGCATGGCTGGACACAAGCCCATGTCACCGGCGGCGAAGGTTTCAGCCGCTCTGAAGGCCGGTCGCCTCGCACTCGATGCCTCGGAAGAGGATGTGAAGAAGTGCATGGACGAGGAAGAGGACGACCGCAAGGAAGCCGAGGACGAGGAAGAAGAGGACAAGGACCGCAAGGCCGAAGACTCTGACGACACGGACGATGACGACGACGATGCGATGGACGAGGAAGAAAACGACAAGGACGACCGCAAGGCCGCCGATGCCGCCCCTCGGATGATCTCGCTTGCCGACGCCCGCCGCATGGCTCGTGACGAAGCTGCCCGCGCCGTGGCCAAGCAGGAGCAGAAAACCGCAGCCCTGCGCGTGGCACTCGATGCCGTCCGCCCGGTTGTTGGCGACGTGCATGGCATGGATAGCGCCGCGTCGGTCTATCGCTACGCGCTCGCTGATCAGGGTGTGGCCTTTGACGGCGTTTCCGATGCCGCTGGTCTGGCCGCGATCTGGCGTGTTGTCACGCAGCGTCAGGCGGCCCCTCGTCGCATGGCTGCCGATAGCGCCGTTGCCACTGATTCCCCGATCGCGGGCAAGTCTGCTCGCATCAAGGCATAAGGAGCCTGACCGATGGGTTTCCCCAACAAGATCAATTATAACTGGGCGGTCGGCTTCCCTGGCGGCATCGCCTCGGCAAATCCTCGCCGCTCGGCCATCCCCGGCTCGCTCGGCTTCCGCGCTGGCTCGGCTGGCGTAGCTGTCGGTGCGTTCGGGTGGGTGCAGGCTGACGGCGTGACCGTGCTGAACAAGCCGGTCGGCTCCGAAGCCCCAACGGGCTTCGTTCTGCGCGATCAGCAGGCTCTCATCACCGCCTATCTGGCCGAGAGCACGATGCTCCTGCCGAGCGGCTTCAACGTGCAGCTTATGTCGGGCGGCGATTACTTCGCCGTTGCCTCCACCGCTGCCACAGCAGGTCAGGCCGTGTATGCCTCGACCACTGATGGCAGCCTTCAGACCGGCGCGGCTGGCACGGTTCCGACCGGCACCGTCGCCACGGGCTTTGTCGTCACGCAGGGCGGCGCTGCTGGCGCAACCATCATCATCTCCGGCGCCGTTGCGCCGATCTCCGGGAGCAACGAATAATGGCATCGTTTCGCGCTGAGGCCCCTCGCCTTGCGATGGATTGGGGCATCAACCTTCGCGGCGTCACGCATTACACCGACGAAAAGGGCGTGGCGCTTGACGCTGCTCCCGTATTCGGTGCCGTAACCGCCCCGAACAGCGGCATCCCGGCGATCCTGAATACGACCGTCGATCCGCAGCTTATCCGCCAGCTCATCACTCCGGCCAAATCCGAAGAGATTTACGGTTCGGAGAAAAAGGGCGACCGGACCAACAAGACCGTCATGTTCCCGGTCATCGAGTCCTCGGGTTACGCCGTGGCCTATGGTGACTACGAGCAGGGCGGCGACAGCAGCGCGAACGCCAATTGGGTATCGCGCCAGTCCTTCCACTTCCAGACCTGGGCCAAGTATGGCGACCTTGAGTCGGAGATGATGGGCACGGCCAGCATCCCGTGGGTGGCTGAACAGCGCACGGCTGGCGTGTCGGTTCTCGCCAAGCAGCAGAACCTCATCAATCTGTTCGGCGTCTCGGGTCTTGAGAACTACGGCGCGCTGAACGATCCTGCCCTGCCTGCAGCCATCACGGCATCGGTCAAGACCGGGACGGCCACAGCGTGGACCAGCACGAGCGACCCGAACGCCGTCTATCAGGACTTCGTGAATCTGTTCGCGGCGCTCAACAAGGCGCTGATGGGCAACATCGACAATCAGACGCGGCTCAAGGTAGTTGTGCCGTCCGAATTGTCGCAGGTCATGAACTACGCCAACACCTACGGCGTCACCTTGGCCGCTCTCATCAAGCAGTCCTGGCCGAACATGGAGATCGTGTTCCTGCCGGAAGCAGGCGTCACCATGTCGGGCGGCTACACCAGCGCCAATGTCATGCAGATGTTCGCGCCCGAGATCGACGGGGTTGAAACGGTCTCGACCGCCTTCACCGAGAAGCTGACGATGCACCGTATCGAGCAGTATTCGACCAATGCGCGCCAGAAGATGAGCCGTGGCGGCTGGGGCACGATCTGGAAGCGTCCCATGGCTGTTGCCCAGATGGTGGGGATCTGATCATGGCTGATACCGTCACTGTTCTCTGCCGCCTTCCCCATGGCCTGGAACTGCGCATTGCTCCTGAGGGCGATGTGGAGCGCCGTGCCAAACTCAGCGCCGATGACAAGCCCGACCGCAGCCCGGTCGGCTACGTCCAGAGCGTCACCGTCAACGGCGCCAACCGTGCGCCGGACTACCACCCCAAGGATAATGTCCTGCTGGGTCGTGTCGGGCGCACGCAGGTCGAGAAATCCTTTTGGGATAAGTGGCTCGCCCAGCACAAGGACAGCGACCTTGTGAAGAACCATTGCGTCTTTGCGGAAGTGACCGAGCGTGCAGCCGATGCAAAGGCCCGCGAGTTCGCGACCGAAAAGACCGGGTTCGAGGGCGTCAGTCCAGAGGATCTGAAGCGCAAGGGCATGGAAGCGGAGACCGCGACCCGATGACCGACACCACGCCGCAACCGGGCGTTGTCACGTTCGACTATGCGGCGTGGTCAGCGGCCTATCCTGAGTTGGCATCCTCTGTCACAGAGGCCGCCGCTCAGGCCCGGTTCGATATGGCAACCGCCATTCTCGACAACAGCGCCTACAGCGCAGAGCCGGACGTGACCAAGCGGACACGGCTGCTTTACCTGCTGACCGCGCATATCGCGTTCCTGTTCCTGCCCCAGTCTCAGGGCGGCCGTGGTTCCGATAGCGTCGGGCGCCTAGCCTCGGCCACGCGTGGCAGCGTCTCAGTCTCGTTCGATGCCGGATCGACTGCGGCCAATCAGTCATGGTTCGCCCAGACGCAATATGGCCTCATGTTCTGGCAGGCGACCACCTATCTCCGACAGATGCGGTTCATCCCCGGACGCTCCGCACGCGCAAGGATCTGGCCCTGATGGCAAAGCAGGTATTCAGGGGCGGCGACAAGCTGCGCAAGGCGCTGGACGAGCTCGCCAAGAAGGTGGCGCGTGGCGGCACTGTCGAGGCGGGCGTGTTTGAGGATGCGGAATATCCAGACAAGACCAAGGTCGCACAAGTCGCGCAATGGAACGAGTTCGGCACCAAATCGGCGCCCCCTCGCCCGTTCATGCGCCAGACGATCAACGACAACCAGGACAAGTGGGGCGGCGATCTTGCGAAGGCGCTTCAGGCAACTGATTACGACGCTGAAAAGGCCCTCGGTATCGTTGGCGAGCGGATCGCCAGCCAGATCCGTGACACCATAAGGGAAGGCGATTTCGCGCCCAACTCCGATCTGACCAACCTACTGAAAGACCGCTATCCCAAAGGCGACTACGGAACGGCGGAATTCCTCAAGGCGGTCGCCGATCTCAAGAATGGCGCTCGCGGGGCTGATGGCAAGCCTCTTGACTGGTCGGGCCAGCTTCTCAACTCCATCCGCTCGCAGGTGTCCGATGATTGACGTGTTCGGCCTGGCTTCTGGCGCGCTGGGTATCGTCAACCCGGCCACCACCGTCACGGTGAAGTGCTCGGACGGGCAAACGATCGAGCCTGACGGGTCGGTCACACGCAAGACATTCGCCCTCACCGTGGAGGCCGACATTCAGGCCGTCTCGGCGGGTGATCTCGAGCTCGTGGCCAGCATCAACCAGCAGGCTGATATGCGCGCCGTCTATATCCGGGGCGGCCTCAAGGGGCTTTCACGCCCGCTGCAAGTCGGCGGCGATGTTCTCAATTTCTACGGCTCTGACTGGCTCGTGACGCAGCCGGTGGAGGAATGGGGTTTCGGCGAATGGTCCAAAGTGATTGTGACCCGGCAGACAGCGGCCCCCTGTCCCATGTGACGCTCTCCCCGACCGATCGCGAGATAAACACCGCGCTCCGGTCCTGGCTTCTGACGGTCGTGCCGAATGGCGTGCAAGTGATGCAGGGACAGCTTAACCGGGTGGCAGCCCCGCCCGGCCCTTTCATCGTTTTCACGCCGCTCTTTCGACGGCGCATCGCCACCAACGCCTCAAGCTACACCAGCACGACGCGCGAAGTGGTCGAGCCGATGGAATGCACGGTCCAGATATCGGCCTTCGGTTCGGTATCTGGCGAGGCCGTGCAGCGTGTCGTGGCCCTATGGCGGGACATTTACGCGGCAGACTGGCTGCGCAACGCCACAGGCGGCGTCATGGCCCCTCTCTACGCCTCTGAGCCGCGTCAGACCGGCTTCATCAACAGCGACAAGCAATACGAGGACAACTGGACGGCGGATCTGAAATTTCAGGTCAACTTCACCGTCTCGACCCCCCAGCAATTTGCAGAGTCCATCACCGTCGATCTCCGCGAGGTCGATGCCTCTTTCCCCTCACCCAAGGAGTGAACGCCCGTGGCGGTCGGAACACCTATCTCCCTCGTCGTGTCGGTCGTGCCGGGCACAATCCCGGCGAACGGCACCCTCGATTTTCTCAATGGCCTTATCCTGACGACGAACGTCACGGCTGTCCCTGACGGCACTGTGAAGGCGTTCACGACCCTTGCGGATGTGGGCGTGGCGTTCGGCACCAGCGCGAACGAATACAAGATGGCGGCGGCCTATTTCACGGGCTACGACAACGCCTTCCAGCTTCCCGCCACGCTGTATTTCGCTGGCTTTGTGGACGGCACCGATACCCCGGCCACCTTCATGGACAAGATGGCCGCTGCGTCGCTTCAGTGGACCGGCTTCAGCACAGCGTTCGAGCCCTCCCTGACCGAGAAGCAGGGTTTCGCCACATGGACCGGAGCGCAGAATGCGAAATACTGGTATGTTCCCTGGGATACGGATGCGACAGCAACGACGCAGGGCAGCACGGCGAGTTTTGGCGCGTGGCTGGTCGCACAGGACCTCACCGGCACTTCTCCCGTTTACATGGACCCGGCTGCGGCGGGCGCTTTTCTGGGCTGGATGGCTGCCCTGAATTTCGATCAGGTGAACGGGCGTCAGAACCTCGCCTTTACCTCCAACGGTCAGGTCACGCCCGCCACCTACAGCGCAGCAACGGCGGCTACCCTGCTGGCCAACGGTTACAACTGGTACGGCCAGTTCAGCGGGCGCGCCGGGTCGTTCAACTGGGTCTATAACGGCAGCGTCTCCGGCCCCTTCCTCTGGGCGGACAGCTACATCAATCAGATCTGGATCAATGCGCTCCTGCAGTATGCCGACGCCTCGACCCTGACGAATTTCGGCAACGTGCCGTTCAATACGCAGGGCGACGCCATCATCTCGGCCGGTCGCAAGTCGGTCATCAGTCAGGCGCTCAGCTACGGTGCGATCCAGACCGGTGTCGCGATCAGCGATAGCCAGAAGCTCGCCATCAATCGCTTCTTCGGTGTGGATGGCGCGGCCGATTCAGTGGTGAACCAGGGCTATTACGAGCAGCCCGGCGCATCTACGGCCACGTCATCCAGCCGCGCAGCCCGCGCCATCCCGGCGTCCAAGTTCGCCTATGCGGATGGCCAGTCCGTCCAAATGATCACCCTCCTGTCCCGTGAGGTCATCTGATGTCCTTTATCACTTCGGCTGACGCCATCTTCATGCTCACGGTGCAGACGCTGTTCAATGCACCGGTTCGCCTCGAAAACTGGTCGGCAGATCGCGCGTGGGAAGCCGCGGCGATCGAGCAGGTTGAAACCCGCATGTCGATCGACGGCAAGCTCAACGCTGGCTGGGTGCCGAACCCGGTCGATATGACGCTGGGCATTCAGCCGAATTCCGACAGTGCGATCATGTTCGAGGGGCTTTCAACCGCCATGGCCGGGGCGCGCACCCCGTACATCCTCGGCGGCGAGATCACGCTTCCGGGGCTGGGGCGCAAATATACGCTCGTGACTGGCTACCTCGTCTCGGCCTCCCCCATGCCGAGCGCCGGTCGCCTGCTCGAGGAGCGCCAGTTCACCATTCGTTGGGAGCGGGTCTATCCCGTTGGTATCTGATGGCCTTGCGAGAAACGACCTACACGATCCCTGACGGCGAGGACGCGGGCAAGGTGTTCGTGATTACCCGTATGCCCGCCATGCAGGCGGACAGATGGGCACGGCATCTGGTCAAGGCGCTGACGCGGGCGGGCATGGCCCTGCCCCCGGATGCCATGGAGATCGGTCTGTCAGGTCTGGGGGGCATGGCTCAGGCCATGTTCGGCCAGCTTGAGGACGAGGCTGCCGACAAGGCACTGGACGCTCTCATGGCAACAGTGAAGATCCAGCGCGATCCGAACAACCCGGCATCGCGTGGTCAGATCATCGATGCCGATCTGGAAGATCCCGAGACGCTGCCCCGCCTGCAAGCGGAGGCGTTTCGGATGCACCTGGGTTTTTTCAAAGCCGCCGCGTACCTCATTTCCCCGCTCGTGCAAATGCTGGTGCCCCAGGCGGCAAGCGACAAACCCCAGCCCGCTGCGTGAACGTGTCCCGCCCGATCGCCTATGTGGTCGGTTCGGGCCTCGCCACGCTGCACGAGCTCAGCACCATCTACGACACCGAGGACATGCTTGACCTCATGGAGATAGGGATGGTGCGGGACTATAATGGAGGGTGAAGATGCAATCTGAGAAACGTCAGATCGGCGTCAATCCAAGCGCCGCGTTTTGGCAAGAGCTTGCCAGTCTATGTCCAGACTTTGCGCCGCTTTCTGAAGATCGACCGCAAGCTTTCCTGCTGCTGCCGGCGTTAGAGAAACCCGAACCACTGTTGCAAGGTCAGTGCCACCAAGAGCCCCGCAAGGGCAATCGAGCACTACTCCTCCTTCGGGGGTAAAGGCGACCTGCATTGTCTGGTCGAAATCGAACGCTATGACCGGTTGCCCAGATGCGGCCCGGTCGTAGATGTCTTGCAGCTTCTTCTCAGTTTCGTCGCTCATCCCCCGACCTCAGCGCACCGGATCGAGTCCCGTCAACGGATTCAGATAGCTGAGATCACCCAGTCGGCAATGTGGGGCAAGCTGCTCAATCCCTCTCCTACCACCTTACTGGTGAGCTGCTTCAAGCCTTCTTCTTTGACAGCACTCAGCAAGCTTTTCGCCTTGGCCTTCTTTTCCTCTGGCTCGGAACTGGCGTCGATCTTGGCGGCGATAAGTGCCCGCAGCGTGTCGGCCTCGAACCGTACCGTGACGACGTTAAGAATTGCGCTCAGGCCGCCGTCATCTTGGAGGAAGTCTAGGCCTTTGGCGGTGATCTTGAAGATGGGCTCGGGAGTCGTCGCATTCGCAGCAGAAGCAGTATTTGCGCTCTGACCAGAAGCAGCCTGACACAGCCCGTGCCCCTGTAGGTAGATTAGATTCCGGCCGGCCTTGATTATTTCAGCCTTAGAGCCATTGGAAAGTCGGAGATCTACCGGTAACGGGAACTCCTCTGCCATCTTAAGCAGCAATTCACGTTGCAGCCCCCTATCCATCCACTCGATCATAACCGTCTCCTCAATTCAGATACTTCACCACCACGAAGGTCGGGGCAACCGTCTGCGCGCCAAGGACAGAGGTGTAGGTGATGGGCTTGACCCCCATCAGCACCGCTTGCGCGTTAAGACGCAGCGCGCCGTTGGGGTCGGTGATGATGGTTGACATAGGCTCTTGTCCGTTAGGCAGACCATCCGTAAGCAGGAGAGAGTGTTGATTGAGCCACTGAATCTGCCCCCAAATAGATCGGATCGTTGCCTCGATGCACAAACCTTGAGTGGCATATGGGTTTTCGGACGTAACAATCATATTGGCCTGCGTGACCTTGCCTTTACAGGCGGCGAGAACGACAGCGCCGTAGCGGTCCACCCGCGCTTGCTTTTGCTGGGCTTGTGCCTGCGCATCGGCGGCCATCTGCTGTTTGGCCGCCTCGTCGCGCATGGCCGTCAATTGCGACGGCAACTGAGAAACGGGCGTCCCAGTATGCACCTGGCGAGCGAGGGCGATGACCTCGTTGACGTTGCCGATCGGTGCGGAGGTGTTCTGTAGGACAGCCGCTACGTCAGCCGGCGTGTATGACGTGCCAGCATTTGACGCATAGGACACAAGCTGAGTCGGCAGTGGCTTGCTTTGCGAAAATATGGGAGCAAGCTGATAGTACCACGGGGCCACCTCGTCAGCGCTTTTGATGCCCGAACCAAGCGCCAGTTTGGCGTCATCCGGCGAGAAGCCGATAGAGTGCCATTTGATGGCTTGCTCGTAGGGAATATTCGCGCCTTTCCATTCTTCTGCCTCGTTATACGAGATGCCGTGCGAGTGATATGCATCGGCTTCATGGAAGGGGAAACTACTCTGCCAAGAGGCAATTTCAGGGTGGAATGAGTATCCGAAAGAGTCTCCCAGGGCATGGCTGTCGGAGCCGTCAGCAGCGCACCCGGCCAGAAACACAGCACAAAAAGCCGCCGTAACGAAATTCGCTTTTTTCATTCCGTGAACGCCCCTACCAAACTGAGGCGCAGGCTAGGTATCGGCGACCGCTTCGTCAACAAATCCCTCTGCAGCGATGCCCGCTTATATCCAACGGCGGATCGCTTCAGCGCGCATCACTTTATGCGCTTCTGCCGAGTAGACTAGACGTCCGAACGATGACTGCGACCAACGCGGTAGCATTCCAATATTAGAACGGTATTTCTTCGCTGTCTCGGTCGGTCGAATCCCAGCCGCGGCTTTTGCGCGCCTTTTCCTCAGGTGGTGGCCAGTCACGCCAAGATTGAACCCAGCCATCATCACTTGCTGTTCCGGTTTGCATGTCACCACGCCGACTGACCTTCCCAGCATCATCAGATCTCATCGTGAATTGGAGCTCATTATCACCTATTTCGATCTTCTTGACGAGGATATGACTACTCAGGACATCTCGAGCGAGAGTGCGAAAGTCACGGTCTTTTTTGAACTGCGCCCTGACCTGCTTCATCAAATCGTCGATGGTATCGCGCGCCTGAAGAGCCTCGCTAAGTAGCCGTCTTACGGCCTCAACCTCTGATGCTATTCCATTGTCCGTTTGATAGGAACGCACCCTATCCAGCAACTCTACGGGCAACACATGTATGCGTCGCTCTGTCGTAGCTTTCTCGGGTGACTGAGCCATAGTCGTCTCCTGACATTCGCGTTCTTAGCGACTCAGCACGTGGTTGTGTGACATTGCAATTGACATCACAGTTCATACATGCGTTATTCATCGACGTGGGCCAATCTTGGCGCCACTTCGGAGGACAGCACATTGGCCGCGGTAAAAGGATATGGCAACGGATGCATATCGAAGGAGCCTATTAAGCGTTTCCCTTTACGCATCGGGGCGTCGGTTTGCGAACGGATTGACGCATACGGGATCCCTTCCGGTTGTCGTAGCCGGAATGAAGCAATTACTCGCCTGATCGAAATCGGGCTCAAATTTTCGGAAAAGCAGGCATCGGGGCACGTCGCCAAACAATCCCCCGATGCCTCTGAACAATGACCCTGAAAGGACACTGCGATGACCGCAGATAGCACGAATACGCCTGATGGCGCAAAGCCTTTGGCAGATGCAGACTGGCTCGCCTCCCTGTCGCATGAAGCGCTTACCAAGGAAGCCATACGCCGCAACCAGGTGATCGCCGAGATCGTGGTGGCCTGCGAGATGAGGGCCGAGGGCAGATACGCTGCAGCCGACTTTGATAAGGAGATCGCGGAGATCCTGGAGGGGGATGGTTGGTTTTCATCTGCTGTTCTGCTCGAGCGCTTTCGTAAAGGAGACGTGGCATGACCAACGCTCTCACCACCATCGACTTCCACGGCGCGAAGCTCGTCGCAATTGCGGGCGACCGGCCTGAAAATACCCTCGTAGCGATGAAGCCCATCGTTGAGAGTATGGGGCTGGATTGGAGCTTTCAGCGCAAAAAGCTGAACGCTCATCCCGTCCTCTCCAAAGGTGTGGCTGTTACAGCCATACCTTCAGACGGTGGTGAACAGGACGGCACCTGCCTCTCTCTCGACCTTCTGAACTTCTGGCTTGCCACCATCCATCCCGACCGCCTCAAGGATGAGGTGCGGACAACGGTCATCCGTTACCAGAGCGAGTGCGCCCGCGTCCTGTTTAATCACTTCTTCGGCAAAGTGATCGCGGCTGGCGATCATCTTACCCATAGCGAACACGGCGGCATAACCAAAGCCGTGATCACTCGGGCCTTGTCGCCGGTCACCACCCGGATGGACGCCCAAGAGGCACGCCTGGCCGCGCTGGTCGAGCGACTGGAAACCGCGATAACGGCGTATGACCCATCGGCAGGCTTTACCACCGATTACCGCCCCATGCGCTTCTTCGTTGAAAATGCCGGTGTGCTGCAAAAGGGCCGCGGTGACCTGATCCGCAAGATGTCACGTCGCTGCGTTAATTGGCTCCTGCGCAACGACATGGGCGGATCGATCCGATGGAACCGCGACAAGGAACGCAAGTTGTTCCACGTTGATGTCGTCCCCCGCTGGATGCAGTTTGAAGGCGCAGAGATGATCCGCGCTCACATGGACAAGATGACCGGGCAAGGCACTCTTGCCCCCAAGGGAAAGAAAGGCCGGACGGAATTGTCACCGCGCCCTTTCTCCCGCCCGAAGGAGGCAGTGTCATGAGCGCTTTGACCTCTGCGAGCGGCGAGGAATTCGCCCGAACATGGGGGAAGGTCATCACCTCGCTGCCGAACTGGGCGGCCGGACTGGAGAGCGACCTCAGGGAAGTGTATCTGGCTCGCCAAGGCGTTCCGACCAAGCGCAAGGCTCTCTCCGAGAACGCGGTAAAGGCGCTGACGGCGCTCTACCAGGAGTATGGCGGCGTGTCTGCGCAGGCGGATAGGAAGAGCCCTGCCCTCGCGTAATTCTTGCCCCGCCCCGTTCCTCACGCTATCGTGAGGCGTCTGTGGTAGACATTCGCCCCCGCGTCCATCCGCGGGGGCGTTTTGCGTCCTGGCTCAGTTCGTCTGGTTCTCGACCGCGTCTCAGAGTGGCGCGATCGCACCCGCTTGCGTTTCTGCACCATGCACCGTTCATACTCTGCCGTACGAAATCCAGCACAAGCATCTCAGGGCTCTTGTGTATCATACTTGTGATGGTGCTAGGCGTGGGCGAACAGGCTAGAGAGAAGTTCTATACATCACTGGGTAATCTTGCCCAATGCCAAGAGTGCTCAAGGCGCAGATCATGATCAGCTTTACTTTGACGATCCTGAAAGTGACGATTTTCTCGTTCGTTATCCACTATAGCTAATGCGTATCAATCTGCCGTTCACTCGGTAGCCTCGCCGCTTCAAGCGCGTAGTTAACCTCGCCACTGCTACCTGCACCCACCATTCGGGGGGTGCAGGCCATGCTCTTAGCTTGTCGGGTTTTCGGGCGCGTCATGGGTGGTTTTCTTAGCGCGCGACTCTTTGCCGGTGGCTATCGTATAAACCGCGCCCCCGAGCAACACTGTCACGATGGCGAAAGCCACCTTCGGGTAGTTGAGATGCAAGGCGTAAGCGGCAAGTCCTAGACCGGCTAGGGCGAAGAGCAGGGAAAAGAATCGTCCAATTATATCAACACTAAGAGTGTTCTGCAGGATTGCCTGCTCTCTCATGAGTTGTGCTTCGTGGCCGCGTTCTGCCATAGCCATGATGCGTCCCGGCAGAGTGGGATCACTGGCACCGTATTTTGCTAGCGTTTCTGGATCCGGCAATGGGCCACTATGATGTTGAAGCTGGATCGCAGTGACCGAATAATTGTCGGGCGCGACATAGAGCGGATCAAGCGGCTTTGGGTGATTGAATGCTGTGCCAATATGCCGCCCTGTCAGAACGGGGTCAGGGCTCTCGCTTGGCTGTCTTGGGGTGCTGTCGGTCATAATCGTCCATGCTATTACGGATGGAAGCGCCGACCCCCTGCCATGCGCGGTTGATCAACTCGCTGGATGATGGCGTAGTGGATGCGTGAGCGGGGGCACCAAAGCTGACCAGGCCGCCAATCCCAGCGGCAAAGCTACGGGAAAAAGCAGAAATCTTGCGCGAGTAAGACATTCAAACCTCCCTATCTCTGCACGCCGAACCAATTCGTCGGGGCGCTATAGCTCGAACCCATGTTGGGCACAACTGGTTCAACAAAGCAACGCAAGATAAGTGACCTTTCTGTTTCTTCCCCCCTTCTCCTTGCCCCGCTTGACCAAACTCCCTACTGTGATCTGGTCTGATGCCAGACTGACGCCCCCATGGTTCGCCCTGGGGGCTTTTTTCGTTTTGGAGCCCTGAAAATGTCCATCATTGATCGCCTCGTCATTCAACTTGGCATGGACACGAAGGGGTTCTCAGGCGAGGCGCGCAAGTCTGTCGAGCAGTTGCGCGAGGTCGAGAAGCAGGCTCAGGCCACCGGATCGGGCATGGAGCGCGACGGGGTCAAGGCCGCGTCGTTCTTCTCGGGTGTTCGACGCGAGGCTCTGGCTATGTTCGCCGTGTTCACGGCTGGGAAAAGCCTGAAGGCGTTCATTGGCGATACGACCAAGGCGAACGCGCAACTCGATTACATGTCGCAGCGGCTCAACATGGACCCGGCAGGGCTGAACCGGCTCGAAACAGCGGCCAAGGCGGCGGGCGGGTCGTTTGGCGAGGTCACGCAGGCGTTTGGAACGCTTCAGCAGCGCATGACCGACCCGCAGGAACTTGCCAAGGTCTCGCAGGCCTTCGCACGTCTCGGCGTGTCTGACTTCATGGACAAGAGCGGCAACATCCAAGGCGATATCGTCGCCCGACTCAACCGCAGCGTTCATCAGAACCACATCAATAATCAGGTTGCGCTCGGCTACATGCGCGATCTGAACTTTGGTGAGGGAATGATCAATCAGGTTCTGATGGACCCGAAGAAGTTTGCGGACCTTCAGAATCAACTCAAGAACATGCCAGCACCGTCCAAGGCGGCCACAGAAGCGTCGCGGCAGCTTTATCAGGACTGGGGCATCCTAACAAAGCAGTCGGAGAACTTGACGAACATTCTTACGGCCAAGCTGGCGCCCGGTCTGGATCAGGTCGTTCGTCGCCTGCTTGAGCTTGAGCGCGATCATCCGGATATCGCCGGCGCGATTGGCGGGATCACCCTTGCCGTAGGAGAGTTATCCAAGGCGTTCGGCGGACTTGGCGGCATCCTGGCGGGCATGGCTGGGCTTAACATCATCAAGCGCCTGTTTGGTGGCGACACCAAAGCGATGAGAGCCGCAATAGCCGAGTTGAAGGCCGCCCGAGAGGCAGCCGCTCTGCCAGAGGCCGTTGCAGCGGGCGGGATAGGCGGGCGCGGTGTATTGTCCCGGTTAGGCCCTTGGGGTTTGGCTGTTGCTGCGGGTGCGGCAGTGATGGCTCCCGGCAAGACGAACGAGGGCGAAGCTGATGTCCTTGCACAAATGCGAGCAGAGGGGCGTACAGGAACGCACTCCCGCGGTGTGGCCAGCAAGTCGCCTCTATTCGATCTCTATGCCAGCACAATAGCAGAGAAGGAAAGCGGCGGAGATTACACCAAGGTAGGCGGCTACAACGGCGCGTACTCAGGCAAGTATCAAATGGGATCGAGTGCGATCAAAGACGCCGCCGCCTGGCTGCGCGAGCCGGTGCCTACACGAGAGACATTCCTTGCAGACCATGCGATGCAGGAACGTTTCTTCCGCGCCTTCACCGACAGTAACAACGCCGTTTTGAGCTCAAGCAGCGATGCATATGGCAAGCTAGGAGACCTTCAGCGCTTTGCTGCCCTCGGATACGCCCACAATCAGGGAGCAGGGGGTGCTGCGGACTGGCTCAAGACCGGAACCAGCAAGGCGGACGGGTTTGGGACTGACGCGCAGGACTATGCTGTGGCTGTTCTGAAGGCGGGGGCTTCGCAGGCTGGGCAGCTTGCTACGAGCGTCGATGCGTCGCCGGGCCGCATATCATCAACTGTCTTACGTTACGAGGCTCCGAAGGCAGAGCAGGAAACCGCAATCAAGCGCTTGGCCTCTGCAACAGATGCCGCACTCGGTGGGGTCAAGCCCGCAAATGCTCTCACGCGTGAGGATGTGGCCACATTACTACGCCCTCGTGACGCTGGCCCTTCTGTCAGCCCGCAGGCTGACATGATCAACGCCATGCGCGACCAGCACGCGCAAGCGGCTCGATCAATCGGAACGGGTGAAGTGTCGAGAATGGCCGCGTCTGTGACCGCTGGTGACAGCCCCGGCTCGGTCGCGAACACGACAAACAACACGACGCACAACGTCAATCTGCATGGTGACGTGATCATTCCTACCAATGCGACCGACGCCAAGGGCATCGCTCGTGATTTCCATGACGGTATGCGCCAGCAGTTGGCGGCCGTAAACGCGCCGGGAGTTCAGTGATGGCTTTCCCCGTTATCCCCCTGCCTTCCGTGTGGGATGTGCCGGTCATGGCTGGCGTGCCTGCCCTGCTCGGCCAGTCCATTGGAAATGGCGTCTCTGCATCTGTATCCAATCTGCTTGGGCAAGAAGTGGCGAACTGGCAGATCACCAGTGCAGCGGCGCAATGGGGTGTATTCCTCAATGGCACCCAGATACTGACAAGCGCGCACGTTCTCGGCATTGAACACGAGGTCGCCTATCAGGTGCCAAGCGGGCCGACTGAAAACGGCGGATTCGTATCGTACAACAAAGTCAAAATGCCATACGTCTCACGCATCCTTCTCGTCTGTGATGGTAGCGAGAGTGGCACAACAATCTCGGCGGGGCTAACGCAGGTTTTGGGGGCAATTACCGGATCAGGGCCAGCTTTCGTTAGGAAAAGCTTTTTCGACACGCTCGAGCAGATCGTAGCGGACACGAACCTCTACGAAATCCATATACCCGAGCGGAGCTACATGAGCGCCAATATCGTCGGCTATCGCTTCCGGAGAACAGAACGTGAGGGCATCACAATGCCCGTGGCGGAGATCATGCTCCAGGAAATCCGAAGCGGTGCGACACAGGGGTATAAAAACACCTCTGCACAATCAGTCTCGGCAGCCGTGCCGGTTCAATCCGGTCAGGTGCAGCTTCAGTCTCTCCCCAGCGGCGCGCCGGACCTCGCCGGGATCATGGATCGGATATCAGGCCTATGACTGGAATCATACCACTCACAGCGACCCCCTATCAAACACTCAACATCGTGCTGGATGGCCAGAACATCCGCCTGGACGTGCAGCAACGCCGGACAGGTGTCTATCTCAATGTCTGGCTGAATGATGTTCAGGTGGTGGCTGGCGCCCTGGCGCTGACTGATACTTACATCGTGAGAGCGGCCTATCTGGGCTTGCCTGGGGATTTTGCTTTCATCGACCTGCAAGGCTCCGACGATCCTGACTACTCAGGCTTCGGGACACGCTGGTTCCTGTTCTATTCGGGGGCGTGATGTCTGGTTCGCTCAGTTCCTACGCGAGTTATGGCGGCAGCTTGCCGCGCAGTTTCACCAAGAAGAAAATCGACATCACGTTCACGGTGCGCTCTGGCGGCCAGGCTGCGGGCGGCGTGGTCGATCAAGAAAAGCTGACCGGCTACCGGTGCCAGGTTGACGTGACCAACGCTGGATTGCGCATGGGATCGGCGGCGAACGTTCGCATCTACAATCTGCCGCTTCCCTTGATGAACCGCATGTCACTCATGCCGTCTCGGATTCCTGGCGTCCTGAGCGATCTGACGCGCACCACGCTAAACAGCATCATGATCGAGGCTGGCGACGATGAGGCGGGAATGACGACCATTTTCAATGGCATCATTTCCTCTGCTTTTGCTGATTTTTCAACAGCGCCAGAGCCTGCGTTCAACATCGTCTCTTATGACGTTGTGGGGCCAAATATGAATGTGATCGACCCGCACTCGTTCCCAGCAGGCGCGAGTTTGGCGGGGATGATCTCGCAAATTGCTTCGGACGCCGGATATTCCTTCGTAAATTATGGTGTCAGCGCCAAAGCGAAGGGGCCGACATATCTGCACGGTTCGATGACTGACCAGATCGAGGCCCTGAAAAAGACCTACAAATTCATCTATGCGATCCCCATGCTTGGCACTACAGGCCAAGCCAGCCCGTATCAGGTCACGATCTGGTCGAACAATCTCAAGGACTTGCAGGGCAAGACGATCCCCAAGGTCAGCGCCAAGACAGGAATGATCGGCTATCCGGCCTATAGCAATTACGGCGTCTCTCTCGTCACGCTGTTCGACCACCGCCTGCAATTCATGAACACCTTCGCAATCGACAGCGCGTATCTGCCTGCTGCCTGGGTAAACAATCAGGCCGGACAGGTGGCCCCGATGCCGGTCAACGGCACATGGGTCGCGCAGATGGTCACGCACGAACTCGATAGCGAAATCCCCAATGGCCGATGGTTCACGCGCGTCGAAGCGATGAGAACCGATTACGCAGGGAACATCTCGTACAATGGTTGATCATGTCTCACCCCAGAGTACGTTCGCAGGGCTGACCAATGGAAGCGCGATTGACGCCGCCGTTGATCGGGCCATATCCGCCATGGGCACCCCCATCCTCGTCCAAGTCAAAGCCGTCCACGGCGGCGGCGCGTCTCTGGTGGGTCAGGTGGATGTGCAGCCCATGGTTCACATGCAGGACGGCCAGGGCAAGACGTACCCGCATGGCGTCATAACGGGCGTTCCTTACCTGCGCGTACAGGGCGGCACCTCGGCGCTGATCATCGACCCCATGGTGGGAGATATCGGCTATGTGATGGTGTCGGGCCGCGATATTCAGAATGTCATCACGTCACGCCAGCCCTCGGCTCCGGGCTCGTTCCGCATGCACTCCATGAGCGATTGCGTCTATGTAGGCGGGTTTCTGAACGGTGCGCCTAATCAGTTTATCATCATGAATGGCAACGGCATCCGGATCGTCTCACCGGGCACTGTTCGCATCGAAGCGAACGCCGCTGAGATCGCCTGCGGTCTCAAGGTCGACGGGCCTATCACGGCCACCGGAGACGTAACCGGCAACGGCATCTCCCTCGACAATCACACGCATACGGGTGTGCAGACAGGCAGCGGCTCGACCGGCAAGCCGCAGTGACCCTGTTTCGCTGTACTTTGACCAAACAGCGTGCCATAAACCGATAGTCTGCCGATAATCCGGCCAGTCCCAAGGAAATCAGCGATGCAATCCCTCCTGCTTGACCGCACGGAATGGGACCTCGTGCTCGACCGATCGGGCAATATCGCGATTTGTTCCGAGCCCTATTCGGTGCTTCAGGACGTATCCAACGCCATCCGCGTGTTCCAGGGCGAATGCTACTACGACACGTCAAAAGGCTTGCCGTATCAGGCTCAGATCCTCGGCAAGTCGCAATCCGTCCCGATCTTCCAGCGCCTCGCTGAAGCTGCCGCTCGCACTGTTCCGCTGGTTCAGGACGCCTCGTGCGTCGTGTCCCGACTGGGCGGCGACCGCAGCCTTTCCGGTATCATGCAAATCACCCTGACGACAGGCGAAACGCTCGATGTCCAGTTCTAGCGGCACCACCTCGATTCCGGCGCTCACGATTACGAGCGCAGGCGTGGTTGCGCCTGATGAACTGGACGTTCTGACGGGTGCGCTGACGGATATCAGCGCCGCTATGGGCGGGAACGTCAATCAGGATCTGTCCACGCCTCAGGGTCAGATTGCCACGTCAGAGGCAGCGGCGATCGGCAACTGCTATGACGCCATTCTGGCAGTCGCGAACGGCGTTGACCCCAAGGTTGCCTCTGGCCGGATGCAGGATGCAATCGGCAACATCTATTTCATGACCCGCGTTCCGGCGACGGCCACAACCGTTGCTGTGTCGATCGTGGGGACGGCTGGGCAGGTCGTTGCGTCGGGCAGCGTCATCGCAACGGATGGCGTCTATCAATACGCCCTGACGGCTGACGTGACGATCCCGGCTGGCGGCACGGCCTCGGCCACGGTGGCGAACACCGAGACAGGCGCCCTCGCCTGCTCTGCCAATTCCCTGTCGCTCTACCAATACACGGCTGGCGTCTCGTCGGTGTCCAACGCCTCGCCTGGCGTTCTGGGGTCTGACGCAGAAGGCCGGATTGCTTTCGAAGAGCGGCGGAACAACTCGGTTTCTGCCAACTCGACTAGCCAAACCGCCTCGATCCTTGGGCAGGTTCTCAAGCTGAGCAGCGTCACGGATGCCTATGCGTACAGTAACGGGACAACGGCGGCAGTCACTTATAACGGCGTAAGTGTGCCGGCCAACAGCGTGTATTGCTGCGTAGCGGGTGGCGCACCTGCTGACATTGGCCTCGCGATCATGCAGAAAAAAAGCCCTGGTTGCGGCACAACGGGCGGAACGAGCGTGCAGGTTCAGGATCCGGCAGCCGTCTATAACGGCAACGGGCCAACCTATACGATCAACTATGCAGTGGCACAGGCCACGCCAGTCTATCTGGCCGTGACCATCAAGAACGGCGTCGATGTGCCTTCCGATGCCCTCACCCAGATCCAGAATGCTGTTCTGGCGCAGTTCGCCTCTGGTGGTAGTTCCGGCCTGCGTCCCACGATCGCCAGTACGATCTATGCCAGCCAGTTTGGCTGCGCGATCATGTCCCTCGGAACATGGGCGCGGCTGGTGACGCTGCAAATCGGCACCGCGCCTCCGCGCCAATCAGAACCTGGTCACGATGACAATGGCGCAGGTGCCGACCATGGCAGCCGGGAACATCTCTCTGACGCTGGTGTGATGCGATGGATATCTATGACACCATCCTTTCGCAGTATTCCAACTCGCCCCGGCTCTGCACGATCATTCAATCCTTTGCTGAGGCGATTGATCCGGAGGCGTTCTTCGACCTCTGGTATAATCAGGTTTGGAACCCCTCAACTGCGACTGGCTGGGGCCTCGACGTGTGGGGCCGCATTGTCGGTGTCGGGCGCGTCTTGCAGGTTACAGAGAGCGGGTATATCGGCTTCGATGAAGCGGCTGCCAACGGCACATCGACAGCGATCCGCGAATTCAACGCAGGCATTTGGTACAGCGGCCAGACGACGACCACGAATGTCGCGCTCACGGATGATGCCTATCGCAAGCTGATCTTCGCCAAGGCAGCCGCGAATATCACCGACTGCTCGATCACGTCGCTGAACAACATCCTCATGACGCTCTTCGGTGATTCCGGGCGCTGTTACGTCATCGACGGTCAGAACATGACGATGACTTATCGCTTCGACTTCGTGCCGACACCGGTGCAGTTGTCGATCATCTATCGTTCCGGGGTTCTGCCCCAGCCTTCGGGCGTGAACGTCTCCTACTCCTTCGAGGAATGACGGCAGCAGCCGGGCAGGAAACCAATGAAGAAAACCGACTTCTCACCGCAGTTCCCCACTGTCTGGGGGGCCGGGGCCGATAGCACGCACCTGCAGTATCCAATCCCCGGTACTTCCAACGCGCTTGGCCGGGCTTCCCTTAACCTTGGCTTCCCTCCGGCAACGTTCGTGGCGCCTGAAGCCGGGGGGTCATTCATGTTCGGAGAGGACATGAACGGCGCGCTCCGGATGCTTGCGACGGCCGCGCAGAACTACGAAAGCGGCGTGTTTCCGCCCTTTTCGGCCGCCTTTGCGCAGGCAGTCGGCGGCTACCCTCAGGGCTGTGTCGTCGCCGACCCCACCACCACCGGCCTCTTCTGGGTATCCACCGCCGACAACAACCTGATCACACCCGGTGAGTCTGGCGCGTCGTGGGTCAATCTGTTCGCAGGACTGGCGACCGAGACGTATGCGGCACAATTTAACCCCGGTCGTTATCTCAATACGACCGTCATTACATCGTCCCAGACTTACACAGTCCCGGCTGGCGTCTATAAAATTCGTGTTCGCCTCCAGGCGGCGGGCGGGGCGGCTGGGGGGAGCGCTGATAACACCGGCGGCAATGGATCTTCCTGCGCTTCAAGCGGTGGCGCGGGTGCCTATGTAGAGGCGATCTTCCCCGTCACTCCTGGTCAGCAGATCCCGATCAGCATCGGCGTTGGTGGCGTTGGTGTGACTGGCAAGGCGGGCGGGMCCGGAGGCGCCACCACATTCGGCCCGTTTGGCTCGTTTGCTGCGCTCTCATGCCCCGGTGGGCTTGGCGGCTATGCCGGAACACAAACATCCTCCAGCGCTGCGTCGTCAATTCCGGGATGCCCTGGCAATGGACTGCCGAGCGGCCCGAACATTGTTTACGCGGTTGCAGCGGCGGGCGGGTTGGCCGGGATCGCCGTGGTGGGGAAAGCCGCAGCGCCCCCTGGGAGGCAAAGCCCCCTGGGGGCGGGGGG
>NZ_PNQZ01000165.1 GCF_003994335.1 Asaia sp. W19 | reverse complement strand
CATGGGCGAGATCCTCGGCCTGTGCCTGCCCGTCCAGATCATGCGATTCCCGAAAGAGGATATGCATGGATCAGGCTTCGTCGAAGCTGCGCTGCACCGCCACGGGATCCAGACCGTGCAGCCCGATCACCACGAGTTGGCCAGGGGACGCCTCGCCCTGTTCGAAGGCATGACGAATACGCGCGCCCACGGCCTGAACGCCGAGGCGCAGGCTCTTGCCCGCAATGCGCGCATAGCCCTTCATACGCAGCACGTCATGGGCGCGCGCCACATGCTCCAGCCTTGCGATGAACGCCTCGACACTTTCCTGCTCGCGGAGCGGCAGGACAAAACTGGTGAAATCGTCATGTTCATGCTCATCCGCTCCGTCATGATGCGAAGGGCGCGCAGCGAGATCGTCCTCAGCCGCGGCGGAGAGGCCCAGAATGACGGCAGGATCGACGCGCCCTTCGCGTGCACGGATCAGGCGAACGCGCCGGGATCGCGTGGCGAGCCCGGCCTCGATCGCTGCCAGTTCTGCCTCATTGAGTAGATCAGTCTTGTTGAGTACCACCAGATCGGCGCAATCAAGCTGGTCCTCATAGACTTCCTCGATCGGGTTGTCGTGATCGCGCGAGTCATCCGCCTCGCGCTGGCGCGCGACCGCCTCGGGATCATCGGCGAAACGGCCATCGGCTACGGCCGGAGCATCGACCACGGTGATCACGCCATCCACCGTCATGCGTGTGCGCACGCTCGGCCAGCCAAAGGCCTTGAGCAGCGGCTTGGGCAGGGCCAGACCCGAGGTTTCGATCACGATATGCTCGGGCGGTGACGGGCGATC
>NZ_PNQZ01000164.1 GCF_003994335.1 Asaia sp. W19 | reverse complement strand
GGCGCAAAAGCTGTTCACCGCAATGATCGAACCGCCGATGCCGGTGTAACGATCCCAGCCGAAAGCAGCAGCCTGCTCGACAGCCACACGTCCCTTGACGTCCGGCGGCAGCACACTGTCCTTGTAGGCCTGGTCCTGCTCTTCGAACAGGTCGAAGGACGGGAAGGAAACCACGCGGGCCTTGATCCCCTCGGCGGTCAGCTTTTCGTAAGCGTCGACCACCAGCGAGACTTCCGAACCCGAAGCCATCAGGATCACGTCAGGCTTGCCTTCACAGCTAGCTAGGACATAAGCACCCTTCGCTACACCAGCGGCGGAAGCATACTTGCTGCGATCCAGCGTCGGCAGGTTCTGGCGGCTCAGAATGAGCACCGCAGGCTTGTGCGTCTGCGGGATCAGGGTGCGCCAGGCTTCAGACACTTCGTTGGCATCGCCGGGACGAATGGTCATGATGCCGGGGGTGGCGCGCAGCTGAGCCAGCTGTTCGATCGGCTGATGCGTCGGACCGTCTTCACCAACACCGATGGAATCATGGGTAAAGATGTAGATGACCGGCAGCTCCATGAGAGCCGACAGACGGATCGGGGCCTTCATGTAATCCGAGAAGATCAGGAAGCCCGAACCGTAGGAGCGCAGGCCAGCCAGCGCCATACCGTTGCAGATCGATCCCATGGCGTGTTCGCGGATGCCGAAATGGACGTTGCGGCCGCCATAGGTGCCACCCCACTGAGGCGGCTGGAACGAACCAGCGCCGTCAAAGGTCAGGTTCGTCTTGGTCGAGGGCGAAAGGTCAGCCGAACCACCGATCATCCAGGGGATGTTCTTGGCGACGGCGTTGATCAGCTTGCCCGAGCTGGCGCGCGAGGCAACGCCCTTGGCGTCGGCTTCCCAAACCGGAATATCCTTGTCCCAGCCTTCCGGCAGGCGACGCTCGAAGATCGCGCGCAGCTCGGCGGCTTCTTTCGGATATTCATTGGTGTAGCGATCGAACAGGGCATACCAGTCAGCGCTGGCCTTGGCGCCGCGTTTGCCCAGTCCTTCCTGGAAATGCTCCAGAACACCCTCCGGCACGTGGAATGCGTCGGTCCAGGGCCAGTGATAGGCCTTCTTGGCACCGGCGATCTCTTCCTCACCCAGCGGCTCGCCATGGGCCGAGGCCGTGCCAGCCTTCTTGGGCGCACCGAAGCCGATGACCGTGTGCATGACGATCAGGCTCGGACGATCCTTGACCGAACGGGCTTCCTCAAGCGCCTTGCCAACAGCAGCCGTGTCATTGACGTCATTGACGGTCACGACATGCCACTTATAGGCGCGGAAGCGCTCCGCCACGTTTTCCGTGAAGGCCAGGTCGGTCGAGCCCTCGATCGAAATCTGGTTCGAGTCATACAGCCAGATCAGGTTGCCAAGACCGAGATGACCCGCCATCGAAGCCGCTTCGGACGAAACGCCTTCCATCATGTCGCCGTCACCACAAAACACATAGGTGTGGTAGTCGAACAGGTCGAAACCGGGACGGTTGTAATGGGCGGCGAGATACTTCTCGGCCATCGCCATACCGACGGAGTTGCCACAGCCCTGACCCAGCGGGCCCGTGGTGGTCTCGACGCCAGATGTGTGACGGAATTCCGGGTGACCGGGCGTCTTGGAATTCAGCTGACGGAACTGCTTGAGGTCTTCAAGCGTCAGGGACGGGCTGTCGAGGACCTTGTCCTTCACGACATCGCGAATGCCGGTCAGGTAGATTGTCGAATACAGCAGCATCGACGCATGGCCGACGGACAGGACGAAACGGTCACGGCCAGGCCAGAGCGGATTGGCCGGATCGTATTTCAGGTCGTTCTGCCAGAGGGTGTACATGACAGGAGCCAGCGCCATGGCCGTTCCCGGATGGCCTGAATCGGCCTTTTCCACACCATCCATCGACAGGGTGCGGATGGTGTTGATGCTCAGCTGCGCGATGTCAGAGACACTGGCGCCGGCCGCTCCACCGGTTTCCGCGTCGAACGCGGACGGGTTGCTTAAAGAACGCATCAAAAATGGACCTCCGAATTAACTCTCTGCGATGGAAAACCATCAGCCGGACAGACGCCAATGTTCAAGACCGGTTTCTTGCCTGAGACAACCCCGTCGGGGAACCTTTTCGCACAGATCGCCATGCAGAGTTCGTGACCGTCCTCACCTCGCATGGCACGCCATGGGGAAGACCCTCACCGAAACACGATAACCATACGCCCTTCACGGGACGATGTTCCGCTGCACCGCACATATTGCCTCAAAATCCCGACAGCATTGACACCAAACTGAAACCTACCGGCCCGGCAATACATTGCGTTGCGCATAAGACGCCCATTGCCCACATTGTGCTAGAGTCAAACCCTTCACGACTGCTCGACTACACGAAAATTTGCATGATTTTTTGCGGTCACGCCCCGCCATCGTGTCGCGCGCATCGGCAAAGCCCCGCCTGGGAGACTGTCATGATCGTAATCGCCCGCGTTTACCCGCCCTGAGGAACGCCAGCACCCCCTTCCCCACGCCTCGGCGCACCACCCGAGGCCGCCAGATGCCGGTCTTTTGATCTGGAGACTTTCGGGACCGTTCCGCCCGACTGATGACAATTTG
>NZ_PNQZ01000163.1 GCF_003994335.1 Asaia sp. W19 | reverse complement strand
CACGACCGGTCCTTCTGGAAATTCAGGCTCTCGTCTCTCCCAAGGCGGGCGAGGGCGCGGCAAGACGCGCGGTGGTCGGATGGGAAACGGCGCGTCTCAACATGATTCTGGCTGTGCTTGAAGCGCGATGCGGGCTGAAGATGGCGGGGATGGATGTCCATCTGAATATTGCAGGCGGTCTGCGTATCAGCGAACCCGCCTGCGATATGGCCGTGGCAGCGGCGTTGATCTCGGCGGCGACGGGCGTGCCGACATCGGCAGGGGCCACCTATTTCGGCGAGGTCGGCCTTTCGGGGGAGGTACGCCAGGTTTCCCAGACCGATCTGCGCATGAAGGAAGCGCAGAAGCTCGGCTTCGTGCAGGCCATCCTGCCCCGACGCGTCGCCAGCGGCGGCGCCCGCCCCAAGCCCCCGGAAGGCCTGGCACTGAAAGAGATCGGGCATCTGAACGATCTGGTTGAACTGTTCCAGCCCCTGGATGAGTAGCCGTTCGCCCAAAATCTGCGGACCGGCCTGTCGCAGTACAAGCGTCCACGTCAGGGACGTAACGAAACACAACATCCTGTCTCGTTAGATTGCCTGCATTGCGGAGGCGTCAATATCGTGTAAATAGCGTTTCACACGATCAAGACTTGAAGATCCGAATCGCAATCGGACCGTTTTGCATCGGTTCTCGTTGAATGACTGTGCAAGACAGGTCTCAAGGAATAGTCCTCCTTCCCTGTCATTTCGATAGGGGGGAGCGCCGAATAATGGCTGCCATCTCATCGCATCTGGGCAGAATCAAGCTGTCGGTTGCCACCTGGTCGTCAGAACTGCCCCAAAGAGGACGTTCGGTCCTGGCTCTGCAGCTGTTATTCGGCGTGCAGATGGCGTTATTCGCGATCATGGTCTGGGCGACAGCCATTACCACGCCTTATCTCGACATGCTCACCTGGCAGCACGATGCGCTGATTGCCCTCAGGACCAACAGCGTGTCCGGATGGTGGGCGCATTTGATTCATCCCCATAACGAACACCGGCTGGCCTTTGTCCGGTTGATGACGCTGTTCGACCTGACTTTGGGCGGGGGAAATCAGCTCGTCTTTATCGTCATGACGCTCATGGCGGTCCTGATGATGGCCTGGATGCTCTGGAGCGTCATGGCCGAACATGCCTTGCGGCGCGACAGGACACTCGCGCTTATCGTGCCGATGCTCGTGCTGAGCAGCACGGCCGCGCTCGATATCGGCCTGCCCATCAATTGCGTCTACCCCCTCTCCCTCGTCTTTCTGCTCGGGGCGCTCGTGCTGTTCTCCAGTGCGATCCTCAGCCCTTCGTCGCCGACACGCTTCTTCATCGGGGCCATGCTCTGTGCCGCTCTGGCCCCCTTCGGGAACATGACGGGGCTTGTGGTCTGGCCGGTGCTCCTTTGGCTGGGCCTGCGCGCACGTCTGGCCCCAGCCCTGATCTGCGCACTCCTCGTGATTGGCGTGACCGAGAGCGCTCTGTACCTGTGGCATGACATGCCTGGCGGCAGCGCGGCAAGGGACGCTCTGCCTCACGAACCCGGTACGCCCTCCCTCATCCGCATGATCGCCTATGCCGGAATCTTTCTGGGTCTGCCTTTCTCCCGCGTGGCTGCCCTGACAACGCTCGGCATGGTAATCGGCCTGGCCCTGGCAGCGGTGGCCATCGCCATTCTCCTTCGTGACTGTATTCTTCGCCCATCCTGTTCACGCGCATCGCTCGTCTCGACGGGGCTTATTCTCACAGGGCTGGCTGTCGCCTGTATGGCGGGATTTGGACGGGCGAATGAAGGCGCGGTGATGATCGCCCCCGCCCGCTATTCCATTTATGTGCTCCTTTTCCACGCTGGCCTGATCATGAGGGCGCTGCTCTGGCTGCGCCGTCTGCCCTTCGCTGAACGCAATCCGGACCTGAAACTCGGCGTCTGCTTTGCCTCCATGCTGGTTCTGTTTCAGGGGGCTTCGGGCCTGGCGGGTTTTCGGGCAGCCGACACGCTTCGTGACTCTGTACGCGCCTGGCAGCCGGGCCAGCATGACCCCTGCTACCTGAAAACGATCTTTCCCGACCTTGGCTATGCCGAGGCGGTCAAGCGAGACGTGGACGCCTATCTCATGGGGCAGTAAACGAAAGCCCTGCAAAGCCCAGACATTCCCGAGCCCTTGCATGAGGGGCCGCACCCTGCTTCTTGGGCAGCGCGTCTCGAACGCGCCGAAAGAACCCTGAAATGGGCAGGAAGGGAAATCATGACCCGAACACTCGTGGCAGAGACGCAACTCGATACGGTCGTCAAGAAAAGCCTGTTCCGCGTCCATGCAAGACCGATTGCCGAGGAGGCAGAGGCGGGCGCTTTCTTCGAACGCGTCCGCGTGCCCGATGCCACCCATAATTGCTGGGCGTGGCGGATCGGGGGGCGCTATCGCAGCTTCGATGATGGTGAGCCGGGGGGCACGGCAGGGCGACCCATCCTGCAGGCCATCGATTCACAGGAATTCGATCAAGTGGCGGTGATCGTCGTGCGCTGGTTCGGCGGGATCAAGCTGGGCGCAGGCGGGCTGGTTCGCGCTTATGGCGGTGCAGCGGCGTCCTGCCTCAAACAGGGTGAGGCAGTCGAGATCGTTCCCATGCAACGCCTCGCCTGTCACGTGCCATTCAGCTTGCTGCCGATCATCCAGGCCCGTCTGGCGGA
>NZ_PNQZ01000162.1 GCF_003994335.1 Asaia sp. W19 | reverse complement strand
CCTGAGGCAGCACCCGTGCCGAGGCGCGCTAAGGCTCCAGCGGCACCGCCTAACGCGGCTCCCGGAAGCGCACTGACCGCCCCTGAATAGAGCTGCTCACCCGCACCATTCGGCTTCGCTACGCCAGCCCGATCAAGGGCAGCCTCTGCCTGTTCGCTGACGGGAGTGGGCTTGACCTCAGCAAGTTCAGGACGGATTGCGGACGCCTGAGCCAAGTCCGTGTCCCCAGCATGAGAGAACATGTCTGCCAGTCCCGTCACGCCATTTGTCAGGGCTCGGCCCGTAAGCCCAGCCCAGTGATGGAGGGTGGACTCATGAGGCGCTGCTTGTGCCCCACCTTTCGGAGCATCGAACTGGTCGAATGGGTTTCCCCCGCTCGACGCAGGCTTTGCATCGAACTGGTCGAACGGGTTCTGTGCCATTACTTTCCTGGTGTAGCTGCTGCGGCTCCCTTGCCGTACTTCTGGTCGAAGGCGTCGGAGAACTGCGGGTTATTGCGGAGGTAGTCGATAGCGGCCTGAGGCGCAGTGATTGCCGGAGCCTTTGGAAAGGCCTTTGAAACCGCCTCAGCGGCCTCAGGATCAGCATGACCACCCGCCTTCCACTGCTCAAAGCTGGGGATATCACGGGGGGTGACTGAGCCATCAGAGCCCGTGGTGAACGGACTGCCAACGCCCTGAACGTACTCCCCAAGTGCTGATTCAATCTGCGCTGGGGTGGCGTTAGGGTTCCGCTGAAGCAGCGTGGCCCGTGCCTGATCGACCGCCTGTTGCAGGCGTGTATTGGCCGCCGTGGATTGAAGGATAGCGTTACCTGCCTGGTAAGGTACAGACTGGTCAGGGAGCGAAGCCCCAGCAATCTTGAGCCCCGCGACCAGAACTCGGCCCTTGGCCCCAGCTAGCTGAGCTGTCAGCGTATTGTGCTGCTTGTTGAGTTCAGCCGCGTCAGCGTTGCCCAGCCCATTGCCGGATAGAACAGAGGCCAGTGGAATACGCCACGATGCGCCCATACCGGGCTTTGACAGCGCAGTACTCTGAAGCCGGTCATAGGCCCCTTGGTACTGGTCGAGGTTGTTCAGCAGCGCCTGGTCATCCGTCAGGGCCGAAGCGTGATCTCTGGCGTACCGATCGCGCTCCCCTTGGTTCTTCTGCGCGAACTGCTGAGCGCCTCTGATGCCACCCTGAGTGGGCAGCGGAGGGAGCGCCCAAGGGTCCGTGGTAGGCGCGGGAGGGAGCGTCGGGGGCGCCAGAGGGGCGGGCTGAGGGGGCGTTGCAGGGGGTGTTGACGGGACGCCCGGGGGAGGTGGGGCTGGGGGAGACTGCGGAACACCTGCGGGAGCCTGCCCAATATTTTGAGGGATCGTTACAGGCGTATAAGGCGCCCCGGTCAGGGCCGCCGCCTGTGCCCCTCGGGAGTTGGCAATCTGCCCCCGAAGCGCCAGGGCCGCATTCTGATAGTTCTGCCGAGAATTGATGGCGTCCTGTCGATCGCCGTGCCCTATGTCTTGTCCGCGCTCCGCTACCCCTGCGCGCACATCTGTATTCCGCGCACTCGTTGCGTTACGCGCACCTGCAACGCCTACCTTGGTCTCGTTGTTCGCGTTCGTCGTGTCAGCTTTAAGCCCGTAAAGACTTTGAAGCTGCTGTTGCCTGTATAGTTCATAGGCGGCCTGCTGCTGCTGATCGAGGGTGTCGGCGGCACCAGCAAGGGCACCAGAAAGCCCCTCACCAAACGTGCGGCCCCCCGCGAATCCGGCGCCAGCGCGGAGCAGCATCTGAGACAGAGTGCGTGAGCTGTGGGGATCGGCAGCATCCAACATATCCTGGGTCGGCTGAGGACCTTGGAAAGCCACTTGGCCAGGCGGAGGCTGCGTCATTGAGCCGGACATTTGCGTTCCTTCTGCGGGACCGCTCAGGGCCGTTTCAGGGGGTGTTGAAGGGATTCGTGCGGCGACGTGCTGAACGTAGTTCGGGTCTCCCCCGCCGTTATGCAGGCGCAGGATCGAAGCATAGTCGTCGGGATTGTCGAAGCTTAAACCTGCATGGTCCGCCTTGGCCTTGAGCAGGTTGAGGGCGAAGGCGGAGGATTTCTGAGGATCGTT
>NZ_PNQZ01000161.1 GCF_003994335.1 Asaia sp. W19 | reverse complement strand
CCCTTCGTGTTTGCGATGGTGGTCAATCTGCTGATGATCGGGCCGATGCGCTTTCTGCATGGTCGGCTGCATATCCCCAAGCCCATCTCGGCGCTGCTCCTGATCATCGCGATGTTCCTTTTGGTGGTCTGCATAGGCACGGCCATTTCGGTCCCTGCGGCGGCGTGGCTGACCAAGGTTCCGCAAAGTCTGCCCGCGCTCCAGCAGAAGCTTGCCTTCCTGCAGGGGCCGATCGACTCATTGCAGCGCGGCTATATGCGCGTGGTCGCGCTAATGTCGAATGGGGGTCATCACCATGTGAGCGCGGCGACGGCTGCCGCCCAGTCAGCATCGAATGGTGCTGAGACGTTGCGGGTCTGGGGGTCATCCTTCCTGATCGGGACTCGCGCCTTCATGGGTGAGTTTTTCACCATGCTGCTGATGCTGTTCTTCCTGATGACAGAGGGAGACAGCCTTCTGCGTCGTATCGTGGAGATCATGCCGACCTATTCGGACAAGCGTCGTCTTGTGCAGATCACCACACAGATCGAGCGCAACGTGTCGCTTTATCTGGCGACCATCACCATCATGAATATCCTGGTGGGGCTGCTCAATCTGTTGCAATGCTGGCTGACGGGCATGCCCAACCCCCTGCTATGGGGGGTTCTGGCCTTTCTGCTCAATTACGTGCCGATCATCGGTCCTCTGACCGGTGTCGTCGTCTATTTCTGTGTGGCACTCATCAGCTTCCCATCCTTCCTGATGGCGTTGCTGCCCCCTTCGATCTATCTGTGCATTCATATACTGGAGGGGGAAACGATTACCCCCATGCTGCTGGCCAAGCGCTTCACGCTCAATCCGGTGCTGGTCATGGCCTCGCTGCTGTTCTGGGACTGGATGTGGGGGATTGGCGGGGCTTTTCTATCCGTGCCCATGCTCGCCGTATTCAAGATCTTTTGCGACCATATCGAAGGCCTCTCTCCGATCGGCCATGTGCTGGGCGGTCCGGTACGCCCACGCTCCCTGCGCACCCTTGGCCCCGA
>NZ_PNQZ01000160.1 GCF_003994335.1 Asaia sp. W19 | reverse complement strand
GGCCTTGCGGGCTTCCTCCAGACGCCCGTTCACCTCACTGTGGAGGAACGCGAGGTCCTTGTAGGCTGCCTCAGCATCAGCGCGGACCTGCTTGAACGTCTCAGGGTCCACATTAGGGTCCCGGCTGATTGCAAGCCAGTCGAGGTCCTTGTAGGGCGCGTAGCGCTCCTCAGCGCGCTTCCACATTTCAGTGTAGGCGGCTTCGAGGCGATCCTTTTGAGCCGTAGCTGCTTCAGATGCCTTGGCAGCCTCAGCGAAGCGGCCAGAGAACTGCCCGTGCTCCTCAATGAGGCTACGCAGTTCCTTCAGCTTGTAGGTCTTGATCTCCTCGCCGAAGGGGAGTTCAACGTCTGGATCGTCATCTTCGGCAGGAGCCTCGGCGCGCTCAGGCTCCGCTGCGTCCGTCTGCTCTGGTTCAGGGGGCTTCCTGCGAGGCTCCTCAGAGACCTCAGAAGGTGCCTGAGAGGCTTCCAAGTGGGCCGCGAAGGCATCCGTAGCGTCGAGTTCAACAGGCGCTGTAGCGGCACCCTCAGGGGCCATGAGAGGCCCTCTGTTAAGCAGGATCAATATGTGTCCTCATGGTTGTGTAGGGCATCGGCCATCTGCTCTCCGGCTGAGTGGCGCATCTGCAATTCTCGGCAGATTTCAGTCAGCGCGTATTGGAGCAGGTGGTGATATTCCCTGGCCTCCCGGCCTGCCTCCCCCGGCTTTGCGGCGCAGAGGGCGGATAGGTTGTAGTTCGTCAGATCATCGACCACAGCGCAGAAAGTCGTGTCATCGAGCAGGCGCTTTGCAGCCGCGCCGCGCTCAATCAAGAGCGCAGCCTGGTCCTCGTTAGGGTGCATCAACCGGGGTCAATCCTTGCTTGTGCATCGCCCATTGCGAGGGCCTGTTTCGACATGAGCAGCTCAGTCGTATCGACCGCCACCTTGTGATTGAACTGATCCTGCTTGAGACCCTGATCGGCATGAGCCTTCTCAGTCTGAAGCTGAATCTTCGCCATGCCCTGCTCATACTTCTGCTGGGCTTCCTCACGAGATAGCTGAGCATTGAGCTTAGCGGCCTCGGCATTGGCCAGCTTGACCTGAGCATCTGCCTGCTTAACAGCGAGGTCAGCCTGCTGCATCGGATCGGGCTGCGGGGGCGGAATCTGGTCAGGAGGCAGCAGAACGCTGGTTGCATCCTTGATCCCCATGTTTTCCAGAATTCGGCTAGCGACGTAGAACTTCTTCTCAGGCGCGTAAGCCGGACCATACCCATTGGCTGGGTTGGATAGGTACTGGTCGATTGCCTGCCACTTCTGGGCCTCTTTCGCCTGCTCGCCGTACCCAAGAGCCAACGAGATATCCATCTCGGTGTCTTCGGGCCACTGAGTGAAGTCAGTCTGCGTCCAAACCCCGTTGGACTCCTGAATGAGCTTCTGCGGCTCCTCATTCTCCAGGATCAGCCGGTAGACCATTGAGTAGAGCTTGCGAAGGAATACCTCAGCAAAGTTCCTGGCGATGATCTTCTGACGGATTTGCGAGACCGCGATCAGGTCCTGCACCATGCCCTGAGAATTCTGGGTAGAGATGGCGTCCTTGTTCAGCCCCTGTGACAGACTGGATATGCCGCTGATTTCCTCGCCGCCCTGCTGAAGCTGGGACATGGTTTGGAACACGAATGGGTTAAGGGACGCCTGCGGCAGCGGAGCCACAGAGGAAATTACGTCGCGGACGTTGACGATGCCGCCGAGGCGGTTTTCCATCAGTTCGCGTGGGTTCGTCACGCCCCCCTGAGCGACCATCATCCGGGGATTGGTGGTGATCAGCGAGTGGTTGATGATCGAGCGCGTCAGGAACGTCTGCGCGTTCTGCGTCGGAACCAGAAGAAGGCCGTAGTTGGCGCCGTAGAATGCATGGGACCGAGGCAGAGCGCAGAAGTCGATGAAGGGCTTATGGCTGACAGGTTCTTTGTCCAGAACCTGATTGCAGCACAGATCGACCTTGTAGAGCTGGCTTGTGCCATCCCCCTCAATGTCGAGGTGCATATAGCACTCATAGACGGTGTAGAGCTYGCGGGCATCCTGCGT
>NZ_PNQZ01000159.1 GCF_003994335.1 Asaia sp. W19 | reverse complement strand
CCCCGCCGCACCGCCCGCCGCCTGGAGGCGAACACGAATTTTATAGACGCCAGCCGGGACAGGGTAAGTCTGGGACGATGTAATGCCGGTCGTATGGAGGTTGCGGCCGGAATTCAGCCGGGCGGCAAATTCGGTCGTAGCGAAAGACTTGTCGCTCGTTCCGAGAGGCGCGGTCGTTCCAGTCGGATTCTGCATAAAGGAGACCGGCCCTGCCACGCTCTGCTGGCCCGTGTCGGCAGTTTCAAGGTAGTTACCGGCTGCCTGATAGTTACCGGCTGGCTGATAGTTACCGGCTGCCTGATAGTTCCCGGCTGGTTGCACTACGTGCCAATTTCCCGTGCCGTCCTGAAAGGCCGGATTGCCAGTCGGGGTGTCTATGCTTGCCTTGACGATACCCCCCAGATCACCGCCAGCATTAGCCACAAGCCCAGCGAACAGATCGCCCCACGAAGCGCCGGACGCACCGGGGACAGACACATTCCCCGCTACCGTCGAGACCCAGAATTTTCCTGGGGTGCTGCCATCGGGGACAACTGCATTCAGCCCGTACCCGCCCACCGAGGACGCCAAAGAGCTGTTGAAAGGGAGCAGCGCCCGGAGAGAGAGTGCGTCAAGAGAAACTCCCCCCACTGTCCCTGCATCAAGGGCACCAGTCAAAGCCCCTAGGACGGTCACATTGTTTAGGGTTGGGGAAGGGAACGCTTCATTACTGGACAAGGGCAATTTCCCCACCATTGTTCCAGAGCGTTCCGACTGAGCCCGGCACGGTCGGAAGTCCCCGCAGGTCCCCCGTCAGGAAGTAGTTCGCGCTTTGGAGTGCCTCAGCAAGTGTTGGGGCAATTGCCTCCGCCGTTTGGGCGGCTGCTGTAACCTGTGGCACAGCGACCTGGAGGGCGGTCTGCAAATCCAAGGCCGCTGCAACAGTCGCCGTATTGTCGTAGAAGAAAGAGCCGCAAATCTGCGTCGGCCCGGGTGTGGACAGGGTGCCGCTCATGGGCGCCATTTACTCCGTGATATAGAGGGGCTGTATAGATGCTGGGCCGCCGCTGCTCTCCATCGCAATTGCTTGCCCCTGAACGTCCCCTAAAAGACCTGTGAAGGTGTCCTCCCAGGTCTGAGTTGACGGGTGATCGCACCATAGCCCCGCATATTTGAGGGCGGCGTAGGTGACGAGATCAGGGCAGGCCAGCGTGAACTCGTTCGTATCCGTGAGGTTGGATAGACTGCTAACCGCGCCATAATAGTGAAAGAGAACCGACCCACCCTGCGGAATGGCCCCCCGGAAATGGATCGTGCTCCCAATCCGGGCGTAAGCCTCAGGGTTTATCTGGTTGGGCAGTCCGACAATCTGACGGAAAGCGCGCCGCTCCAGCGCGCGGCTTCGGTCTTGACAAGAGAGGCTGGCGAATACGTCAATCATCTCAAGAAAATCGTCAGGCATGGTAGCGTACGTCATCTGCCCTTGCGCGAGGATAAGCCTGTGGCGTTCCATCGAAGGGACCCTGAGGGACCGCTGGATACGCGCCAAGCCTCGATTGACGAAATTGATTGCCTGTACCTGGGAGCAGTCGTCCCGGTTCAGCTCGCCGTTGAAGTCGCTGAGGATATCCTGAAGGGCGGCCATCAGACCTCCTTCGAGGTCGCAAGGAACGCCTCAAGATTATCCCTGCGGAGCCGCGCTACGATATCCTTGGCCTCCATGTTCCAAGGGTCGAGACCTTGGGCACACCAGAGGTCGAATACGGCGGCTGGAATGGAGGCGACTTTCATGTATTCGCGCTCCCTCACATTTTTCGAGGCTAGGCGCTCGTCCCGCAGGTTTGCGAGGAAGTCATCAGAGAGTTCTTGCTGACGGAGGATCACAAGCGATCCGTCATCCTGCCCGATCAAGTCGGTGTGGACAGTGTTGAAAACGTTCAAGGGCCTGCTTTGAAGAATGTGAAGGGGAAGTTGAGGAGCCCCGTTAGAGGCTCCTCAGAGTGGCTTCAGGCCAAGTTCGTGATCAGCGCCGAGCCCTTGAAGTTCATGTGCTTCAGGGAGAACTCGCCAAGGATCTGAACATTGGTGCTGTCACCAGTGACGGCCAGCGTCTGGCGGAACCAGTCACGGAAGGTGACGAGCTTCCACATCGCCGGATCGAACAGCAGGGCATCCGCCGTGGTATCAGGGGTGCCCGATGCGCCAGTGCCGCGAATGAAGCGGTTCATCACGACCTTAAGGGTCCCGTAAGGGGACTTGTAGATCGAAATGTTGTGGTTCAGCGTCGTGTCCTGGTTCTGGACGAACACAGTGCGGTTAGAGGCCGAGAAGCCAGCAATCGTGTTGGCATCGCTTGGGCGAACCATGATCGTGTTGGCATCAGCACCGGCATTGTAGCTGGCCTGCTGCGTCGTCAGGAGCATCTGCTCAGTGAGCGCCGTGGCTGCCGGAGCGGTGCCCGTGGCATTCAGGCCAGATCCTGCCGTGTAGACCATGCTGGGGTCGATCATGGCCTGGTAGCCAGCCATCTCACGGGCCGTGCCGTCCGCACCTGCGGCCTTGCCCTGGCCGGTGCCGATGAAGGCCCACTCTCGGTCGCGCTTCAGCTCCTTGGAGCGCAGGCCGAGCTGGTAAGCAAGCTCCTGACCACGGCCATAGGTTTTGGTCGCCTGCATTGAGCCCGTCACGCTGGCAGTCTTGGTGAAAATCTGCGTGGTGTTGGAGCGCATGACAGTCGGGTTGAACTGTGCAGCCGGGGCGCTGGCGCCTTCGACCTGGGCGTTCTGGCCCACGTTCATCAGCGAATCTTCCTGCCACTCGAACAGCTTCTGAGTGGACTTATCGCCGCCGATCATCGACTGGAACGGCGTAGCGGTCGGAGCGATATTGGAGATAACGTCCGAGATATCTTCTTTGGTGCCTACAACATCGTAGGAGGAAACAGTGGTCAAATATCTACCTTAGTGAAGTTTCGCCATGAACGCCGCAGTGATGGCGTCAGGGTCGGTGGGGTTTGCGCGAAGGGATTTCAGAGCCTTGTTCAGGCCATCCTTCTCGGACGCATCAGCATTTGAACCGGCTGAGCCCGGTTTGATCACCCGGCTGGGCTTATTGACGACCTTCTGGACCTGAGCATCCACGGTCTTGCTGCCGGTATCGTAGAGGTATGCCTTGTGGAGGAGGCGGAGCATCGTCGG
>NZ_PNQZ01000158.1 GCF_003994335.1 Asaia sp. W19 | reverse complement strand
CTTCCACATCGCCTTGATGGCGGGCGCAATATGGTAGTCCCTTTCGCCGAGGCCAAGGTGCGCTGGCACGCATTCGTGGATACCCGCCTCGATCACGCATTTCAGATTTCTGCTGCGGACCCGCTTCTTGACTGGTTTCGCGATCATGAGCCTCATCGGCTCGACCGTCTGGTCGTCACACCGGGCGATCCCACCACCGAACTGTTGGCCGCGCTGCTCTACGCCAAATTGGAGGCTTTTCTGATCGCGGATGGCGACATGTTACGCTGCACCAGCCTGACATTGCAGGAGACGCCCACCAACACGGTGATTCTGCGCGATGGTCCTGACGCCTGCTTGCCGCTCATGCCAAAAGCACCCAGCGAGTATTGGTGGCACCGCGCCGATCATACGATCTCAGATCTGGGCGTTTCGCGCTGATGTCCACGTGATAGCGCTCTCTCCTGGCATGACCGCCAGGGAGGCCATTATCAATGCTTCTGGGACCATTCCTGGCCGAGAAGCTGGACATGAACGCGGAATTCACCGTGGTGGTCTGTCTTCACGTCACGAGGGGGGGGCGGCGACACCTTTGCGGCCTCGTTCTCGGTGAGGATTTCACTCCGGGGGGAAGTCGAATTATTGCTCATGACCTTCTCCTTTCCTGCAAAACAACAAAGGAACATGGCCTCAATCTGGCAACGTCATGAAAGAATGAGGCATGACTCCAGGCGTGTTCCGTATGGTTCTGAAACGTGCCGCACACCGATTGGTTCACCTGCTCATCTGGCGATTACAAATATTACCTCACCTTTGGGGTATTCACTGTGAGCAGTCTCAAATGAAGCCAGGTTCTGTAGCAGAAGAAAGAGTTGAGTGATTCCATGCGTCTACGTGTTATTGATCTCGAAACGACAGGCGCGCACCCCGCTGCTTCCGAAGTTATCGAATTCGGGTCGGTCGATCTGGTCCTGCAGGATGATCAATGGCGCGTCGAGCCCATCCATACCCGGCTCTTCCGCCCCAGAGCGACGCTCTCGCCCGAGACCCAGGCGGTACATCATCTTATGGACGAGGATTTCAGTCCTGACATGCCTCATGCAGACCCTGAAATCCTGCAAGCAGAAGTAAGACGGGCTCCGCTCCCCGACATGCTCGCCGCCCATCACATCGCCTTCGAACGCCATTTTCTGACTGACGAGATCACTGGTGGCCTTCCCTGGCTTTGCACCCTGCGTATCGGTCAGAAGCTCTGGCCGGAAGCGCCGCGCCATACGAATCAGATCTTGCGTTACTGGCTGGCCCTGGATCTCGACAGAAAGCTGGCCTCCCCGGCCCATCGGGCCGGTCCCGACGCCTATGTCACGGCACATATCCTCAGGCGCCAGCTCGCTCTCTCCCCCCCCCAGGACCTTCTACAGTTGACCCAGGCGCGCCACATCCGGCGCGGCACAGCACTCAGAGCAGGCCGGGACCTGCGCCGGGACGTGCATCGTCAGGAGCAGCTTTTCCGCTAGCGTGGCAGGGCATCAGCGACGGAGCGAGTTGCGCGCCTCGCCCGCCAGCCACGCGGGCAGCGCCTCAGGCAGCGCTTCGACGCGGGCCGGCTGCCCTGAGGCGAATGCCAAGAACAGCATAATTCCCCCCCTCACGCGCGCCAAGCGGCAGGAGGGCATTGCCCCCCGTCCAGCGAACGGAGCCGTCTTCCAGACCGTGCCAGCCCTCAAGCGCGACATCCTGCAGATGTGCGTCGATACGACGGGTCGCGGCGCTGTCCCAGAGATGGATGTCGCCCACCAGCACACCGAGATCGCGACGATCATCGATGAACGGCCCCTCAATCTGCGAGGGACTGGCGGCGCGCGATCTGAGCCGCACCTCTTCGAGCAGGGGCGGAACCTGGAAGATCATCATATCCGCTGTCCGACGGGACGGATGAATGATTTGCCCATCGGGAGCCACCAGATGCAGATCGGTTTCGCCATCGGGTATCAGCTCCTCAGGTGGTGAGAGTCGGTCGGAACCGACCGCCCCCCCCTGCTCTGCCAGCATCCGGTGGAGAGGCTCCACGAAAGCACGCTCGACACAGAGCGGTGCAGCGCGTGACATGGCGCACGAGGTTTCAGCCATCGCAGTGCCACTGGCAAAGTCCACGTCTGACAGACGCTGCGTGTCGAACAGCGTTTCGGTTTCCATGTTGTTCGACCAGAGGATCGCATGATCCTGGGTGCGCAGATGATAGATCATGAAGCGCGACTGGCTGCGATCATAGGCAATGCTGCCGCCATTCACGAGCATGCGTGCTGGTACGAGGCGGCCACCAATATGGATGCAGTGCTCAGGAGTGATGAACAGATCACGATCGGGCAGCCCCGCCCCGAGCGCATTGGCCCGGAACCGCACAGGGTAGCCCGCTCTATCATCGCTGCGCGAGGGATCGACCACGATCTCGGCGGAACCGACCCAGGTGATTTTGCGAATGACCGGTCCATCCTCGCCCATGACGCAGAGCTCGTCACCGGGCTGCAACGTTTCGACCGCTTTTTCACCACAGGGTGTGCGGATCATCGTCCCGGCAAGGAAGCACCTGTCATAAATCAGGTTGGTGCTGCCGTCGCTATCGGCCTCAAGATGGAAATCGCCTGCCTTGTAGCTGCC
>NZ_PNQZ01000157.1 GCF_003994335.1 Asaia sp. W19 | reverse complement strand
TCGTGGGCGTCGGGGCATCGCGTGTGCGCGACATGTTCGAGCAGGGGAAGAAATCGGCTCCTTGCATCATCTTCATCGATGAGATCGATGCAGTTGGTCGTCATCGTGGTGCGGGCCTCGGTGGAGGTAATGACGAGCGTGAGCAGACCCTCAACCAGATGCTCGTGGAGATGGACGGGTTCGAGAGCAATGAGGGCGTGATCCTGATTGCCGCGACCAACCGACCGGACGTGCTCGATCCCGCCCTCCTGCGTCCCGGTCGCTTCGACCGTCAGGTTGTCGTGCCGAACCCGGACGTGGCAGGACGCGAGAAGATCCTGCGCGTCCACATGCGCAAGGTGCCGCTGGCTTCTGACGTCGACCCCAAGGTCATCGCCCGTGGCACACCAGGTTTCTCGGGTGCCGATCTGTCCAATCTCGTCAATGAGGCGGCCTTGCTTGCTGCGCGTCTGGGCAAGCGCACGGTGGCCATGCTGGAATTTGAGAACGCCAAGGACAAGGTTCTCATGGGGGCTGAACGCCGCTCCTTGGTGATGAGCGATGCCGAAAAGCGTAACACCGCCTATCATGAGGGCGGCCATGCCATCTGCGCGATCCTGACCCCGGGTTGCGACCCTGTTCACAAAGCGACCATCATCCCGCGTGGCCGCGCTCTCGGCATGGTGATGAGCCTCCCGGAAAGCGATCGCTATTCCAAGAGCAAGGCCCAGTGCAAGGCCGATCTGGTTCTCGCGATGGGCGGCCGCGTTGCCGAGGAGCTCATCTTCGGCGCAGAGAATGTCTGCACCGGTGCGTCTGGCGATATCAAGATGGCAACGAATCTCGCCCGTCGCATGGTGACCGAATGGGGGATGAGCGATCGCCTCGGTATGATTGCCTATGGCGATAATGGCCAGGAGGTGTTCCTGGGTCACTCGGTGACGCAGAACAAGAATGTCTCCGAGCAGACTGCCCGCGAGATCGACCGTKAGGTCCAGGAACTCGTCGACGAGT
>NZ_PNQZ01000156.1 GCF_003994335.1 Asaia sp. W19 | reverse complement strand
TCACGCAGAGCGACGCGACCTCATCGACCGTGCCGAAGCGCTTGAGCGGTGTATCCGCCACGAGAGCTGCCATGCGGGTTTCACGGTCGGGACCGTCGCCCAGCATGGCTTCCCACATTGGGGTGAGAATGGCGGCGGGGTGGATGGAATTGCACCGTATGGCCCAGTTTCTCTGGGCGGCGTAAAGAGCCACGGTCTTGGTATGATTGCGTATGGCTGCCTTCGAGGAGGCATAGGCCGCCGCTCCCGGTATGCCGACCAACCCTGAGCGGGAGGAGATATTGATGATCGATCCTGTCCCTCTCAGTCCCATACGGCGCAGGGCATAGCGACAGCCGAGAAACGTACCATCCAGATTTGTCTGATGAACGGCGCGCCAGTCAGCAAGGCTGGCATGTTCCGGGTCATGGGGGACAATGTCATTTTCAAACCCCGTAATCCCCGCATTATTCACCACGATGTCCGGGATCGCCCCCGATTTTTCATCCGCTGCCTCGAGCGCGAGCCACTCAGCCTCGTTGCGGACATCGAGCGGGACAAACCGGCAGGAAAGGATATCGGCCGCAGCTTGCCCTGTTTCATGGTCAAGATCGGACAAGAGCACCCTGCATCCTTCACGGATGAAGTGTCGTGCAATGGCAAGGCCGATACCCCGTGCCGCGCCCGTGATGAGAGCCGTTTTTCCGATTAGCCGGGTCATTTTACTGGTTCTTCTTTCCCAAGACGGTGATTCTGATCGTAGTCTCGCTTCGCGCCGATGGGCAGGGGGGAGAAACAGGATCGTGACAGCGCCAGAGAAAGGCACATTTTCAGTTGGTCTGGTTCGGGGTCTGCCTCGTGCAGATTTCAGCGAATGCCATGAGCGTATGATCGCGTCCGGGCCCCAGCGCTGTCTCGACGCCGTCGAACGCTTCCGCACCGAGGACGATGCTTTCATCCGAACCTGCCTGACCCTGCGCGATTTGCCTGGACGTCTGACAGGGGGGAAGAACGCTCACCGTTTTGGTATGGAGAGCTTCACTCCTCTCGGCCGTATCGACAATCACTGGGTAGGTTACGGCCTTGTCGGGCGTTTCTG
>NZ_PNQZ01000015.1 GCF_003994335.1 Asaia sp. W19 | reverse complement strand
GGGCTGCTTGCTGGTTCGCATGAGCGCCGCCGCCTCCGCCCCAGCCGCCCGCGTTCCCGCCCGGCTGCGATGTGCTGCCATTATAGCCAGTGATACCGGCCCCACCCGCACCCATAGGGCTGTTGCTACCAGGGGGAGCAGCGGCTGTTCCCAGTACAGCGACACCGGGCAAACCGCCCGCTGCAGCAACCGCGTAAACGATATTCGGGCCGCTCGGCGGTCCATTGCCAGGGCATCCCGGAATTGACGACGCAGCGCTGGAGGATGTTTGTGTTCCGGCATAGCCGCCAAGCCCACCGGGGCATGAGAGCGCAGCAAACGAGCCAAACGGGCCGAATGTGGTGGCGCCTCCGGTCCCGCCCGCCTTGCCAGTCACACCAACGCCACCAACGCCGATGCTGATCGGGATCTGCTGACCAGGAGTGACGGGGAAGATCGCCTCTACATAGGCACCCGCGCCACCGCTTGAAGCGCAGGAAGATCCATTGCCGCCGGTGTTATCAGCGCTCCCCCCAGCCGCCCCGCCCGCCGCCTGGAGGCGAACACGAATTTTATAGACGCCAGCCGGGACTGTGTAAGTCTGGGACGATGTAATGACGGTCGTATTGAGATAACGACCGGGGTTAAATTGTGCCGCATACGTCTCGGTCGCCAGTCCTGCGAACAGATTGACCCACGACGCGCCAGACTCACCGGGTGTGATCAGGTTGTTGTCGGCGGTGGATACCCAGAAGAGGCCGGTGGTGGTGGGGTCGGCGACGATCGTTTTGGAGGGGTAGCCGCCGAATGCGGCGGCCAGAGCAGCATTGAATGGCGCGACGATCCTCATAGCGAGCCGGCGAAGGCTCGGATAAAGCGGCGCACCAGACGCGGCCGAGATCATCGCCGATGTAATCGCTGTCGCACCACTTGGAACGACAATGCTCCAAAGTGGAATGCTTCCGCCAGGGACTGACGCAGCGATTCCTATAGTAACCGCATCAGTACGCACGGTTGGCTGGGTCTGGCCGCTGTTTGACGTGCCGGCAAAGGTCTGCGCCGGGTTGGCGGAGTTATAATACGGCAGGACGGCATTTGCCGTGTCGGTCGTACCCGGTGTTCCATAAACGACATACGTCGCGCCCGCTCCGGGAATGGCAATATTTACCGGGTCAGCCAGAATGTACTGGCGCGGCAGTGCACTTGCTGAGGCAGGCAGCACTCCGAAAGCGGTGGCGTCAATCGTACCAGGCTGGGTTATCTGGCCAGGTGAAATCGTAACTGATAACCCGGACCCGGGCGTACAGGCTAAGCCGCTCGCGCCAGTCCCGCTCTCATCATAGAGCGCGCCAGCCAAACGCCCGACGCTGATTTGTGTGAAGCGGGCAGCCTGAAGCTGGTCCTCGACCATCGGAATCTGGCCGGGGTAGATGATCTTCCGATCCATGGGATTTCCTTGTGTCAGGAAGCAGCGTTGCCAACCCAGATTACAACACCGCCCGCCCGGATCTCTTCGATCCCGGTGAGTACGTTTGAGGGTGGTGTGGAAACAGAATTGTCGCTCAGGAGTACGAAGCCCTGGAATGGCGTGAGCCGTGTCCCGTAGCGGAGATCGGAGACAGCGTACCCGTAACCGCCGCCAGCCCCGGGCGTGGCCGCAGAACCATATCCCTTGGTGTCTGCTGCATTCCGGGGCTCGACAACGCGCCAGCCTACTTCCCAATTGGCCGCAAGCGCACGCTCAAGAGACTGCCTGGTGCCCAAAGTAGGGAAGAGGGCGGCTTTTATGCGGGCGCGATAATCGTCGTCGCTCTCGCCTGTATAGCGGGGAAGCGCCTCGCCGAAGAAGTCCTCGGCGTAGATGTCAAGCATTCCGCCAGTCGCGGTCGCAAGGCGTTGCTGATCGTAGGCGCCCTGAAGTTGCCCCCAGACCCAAGAAAACACCGAAGCGATACCCTGCAACATGCCGTTGAGGACCGGCGCTTGTTCGGCTTCGGCCTCGCTGGGCGCGCCGGGGAACCACCCCGCTGGAAGCAGCGCCCGCAGCCTACTTGCGAACTGTCCTTGCGACACATTGCCCGGTCTAGCCATAGGTCACCGATCCGGCGCGGATGGCCACGCCCGTTTCCCCAGGAATGTCGGAGGTGCCGCCGTTGAGCAGCAAGTTCGAGATGGAAACGACAGATGACGAGGCGCCGTAGGCAAGAACGCTCAGGCGCGAGTAAACTGCGCCTTGCCCGATATCCAGGGCATTAAAGTATCCGCTGATCGCAGCGGTTATCAGCGCTTGCACCGACGATGCATTGCTGTTCGGTGCCAGGGTCAGTGTCATACTCACGGTGGGGGTCGAGACCGAAGGCCTGACGACCTGTATTGAGACAGGCGAGGCGCGGTACTCGTTCGCGACCGCATAAGCCTGCGCAATCAAAGCGTCTGAAACGGCACCGGACCCATCATCCACGTACAGAACGATGTTGCCGGGCAGAAAATTGCCTGCTGTGTCAGCGTTCTCAACGCCTTGCACCATGATGTTGGTGGCAATCGCCTCGACCGCCCCCTCGATCGCCGCAAGCGTGGCGCGGTTCAGGGAATTGAGCCATGTCACAAACCCCGCACGCACTGCGGCGTCGGTTTGCCCGTCACCGCCATTCGTAAGGGCGGCTGGGTTCGTAACGGTATCAATGCCGGAAACGGCTGTTCCGAGAAGGCAAATAGCACCTGCGGAAGCATTGCCTGCCGTACCGGTCTGCGTGCACTGCACGGGCAGCGCCAGGGATTGAACGCCAGCAGGGCGAATGTAGCCGTTGGCGGCATTGTTCCAGGCGGCATTCGTGCTGTCTGCAACGACCGCGTAGCTGATGTTGGAGATCGTCAGCACGAGCGCACCAACTGGGATCGTAGCGGAGGCCGTCGCAGGCGAAAACGACGAGAACAGGATATTGCCCGTTGCGGCAACGCCGGGCTCGCGTGTCAGGCCAAAATCGGCAATGAAGCTGTCAACGTCTTCGCCTTCAGACGTAGAGAGACGGTTGCGGGTGAGGATCTGTAGGGCGACGGATTGCAGCCACAGCCCCATGCCCGATACTGATTCCAGGATCGCGCGGCCGGGCGTTCCGACTGACAGATCGAGCAGCGACGATGCCGCGCCCTGCGCCGCTGTGACAGCCGTCGAAACGGTCGTCGTGAATGAGCGAAGCGAGAGCGCCATCAAAGCCTCAGAAACAAAAAAGGCGCCCCGAAGGACGCCTCCTGGCCAGCCAGGGCCATGATTGCCGAAAATCTCATATCATGTGGCTATGTACAAGCTAATTCGTGACCTGAAGCGCCTGCACGGACTGCGTTTCCAGGTCCACATACTGGATATTGCAGATATAAACGCCGACGCTCGGGTTATCGACCGTAACACGGATTGGCTGGGTCTGATCGACAGCCGCTTCCTGTGCCATCTGTTCAGCAACAAGCGCCTGTATCTCGCCGAGATTAGCGGGTGAACCGATCTTTGACGGCAAGCCCGCGCCGTAATTCGGCTGCCATATATAATCGCCAGGATTGGTGCATAGCCGTCTTATAATGGCTTGCCTGGTCTGATCCGCGCCGCTGACCGTAGCGAGACCACCGGCAGTATCGAGGTTCAGATCACCACCGCAGAAATGTGAGATAGCCTTCATGCAACAGGCGCTCCCGTATTGCCGCCGTTATTGCCGTTCGTATGGATATGGGACTTGCCGCTGATGCCGCCAGCCAGCACGTCTCGATCCGATGTGACCGTGCCCCCTGTGATGGACAGGCCTGAAGGCCCGAGCGTCATCGTCACGCTCCCCATTCGCCAGACCAGCCCCGCATTCGTCATCGTTTCGGTCGTTTGCCCGGTGCCGGAATAGAGGCCTTGCGGCGTCATATGCCACCAGGGTGCGTTTTGCGTTGCGGCCCCTGCAGCCTGAGAACCTGAACCGGTTTGCGCGCCAGACGGCGGCGCGCCGCATCCGGCCATGATCAACAATTCACCGGCCTGGGCTGGCTTGCCTGTCTGCGGTGAAACAGGGGGCGTGACGGCCGTATCGTATTGAAAGGCGTTGATCTGCATATGCTCGGCATCGCCCTCGATCGGGATGAGCAGGACATGCTCTCCAATATTCGGCAGACGAGCAATCCGGATATCACCGGCAGCCAAGGCAGCGACTGGCAGCCAGCCGCTCTCGATCCCCTCCGGTTGCACAAGCACCTTGGCGGCGTGGTTCACCGGGTCGATCGAGGCGATGATGCCATGCACGGTCTTGGCAATCATGCCGCTCGCAGCGGCGGCAATCTGTCTTGCGTCATGCATCGTCAGCAGCCTCGTCCTGTGTCACATCGCGATTTCGCAGCGTCACATCCTGCTCGAAGCCGCCCTCCCATGAGAACGTGCTCGAAACAGCGTCAACCGTGTAGCTCTGGCCATCCCATGTCGAGTTGGTGCCGGACAGAGTGAAGAAATCACGCGGCTGAAGCGAAATGCGCCCAGGGATCGTCATATGGACTTCGCGCCCGTGAGCCACGATCTCATCGTATTTCTGCTTGGCCGTGTTCTGCACGTCCTGCATCGAGCGGCCCGGCACCTTGAAGGAGTGCAGCGTGCCAGCATTCGCAGCTTTCTTCGGCGACCCGCCTTCCGCTGACCAGTAAAACTCGAACTTGGCCCTCTGCCGACTGTCCCAGGACATGACATGCACGACCACGCCCTTGGCGATCTGGTAGTCACGCTTGAAGCTCAATGACAGGGCGTTGGAGACGATCGCCTTGTCCGGCCCGGAATCCTGATATTTCAGCGTATGTGTCGTCGCCGAACCGTCATTGCTGGTCGGATAGGGCTTGCAGATGATTATCTTGCCTGAAGCATACAGGTCGCACCCCGCCGAATTGGCGATATACCGGGCCAGATCGAACGCCGTCTGAAAGCGGCCATGTGCGCTGTGTGACAGACGCTTGTGTTCGATCTGCCAGTATTGTCCGGTCATGCTGGCGGGAAAGGAGACCTGAGGCGTGAGGCCAGCAGCCGAGATCAGCGTCGTCATGAGTTCGGCTCCGGTCTTGTTCAGCCACGCATCCTGCACGCGCAGGTCGAGCAGTTTCGCGAGGTAATCCCGGCACTCGACGACAAGGGCGGTACCGGTCGGGGTCCACTCGACGTGATCCATGAGGCCCTGGAAAACCGTCACCCATTGCGCGCCGGCCGTGGCCTCGTCCCGCATCTGGATTTGCACATCGGTATCGGCGGTCGCAGTGCCGGATGTGACTGCCTGATCAAACCAGTAATTGCCGGTGATCTTCGCAAGCGCCGCACGATCAACCGCAAGGTTGATTTCTGCCGTGTCGGCCCGGCTGTACCGCGTTCGCGAAAGTGCGAACCGCTCGAGGCGCGTTTCCGGGACGGCGCGGCCATTGACCAGAATTTGCGCCCTGGGCTTGCGGGCCATCCTGCGCCCTGCGGAAACGGTGATCGTCTCACTCATGAAGCAAGCCCTGGCACACCGCTATTCTGCGTCGGATCGATGTTGGGTAGCTGCAGGGATACAGGTGAGAGGAGCCATGTGAGGTCGGGATCAGTCATCCCGTTCAGCTGGGCGATGCGCCACCATTGCGTGGCATCATTCAGCCGGCTGGCCGCCACATGGTAGAGCGACACATCGGCCGCCGTGACCTGGATTGTCTGCATGGTGCGCCCGATCAGCCATGAACGGCGGGAGAGGGAATGGCCGCATTTGTCGCGGTTGCTGCGTTGATCGCGGCCCGATTGACGGCGCCGCCCGCATCAACGGCCGTGCTGGCCAGCTGTGCGTTCTGCGAAAGGGCGGTAAGAGAGGCAGAATTGTTGAGGGTGATCCCCTCAATGTTCTGTCCGGTCTGTGTGACCAGATCCATCAGGCCGCTTTCAGCAGATTGCAGCCCACCAATCACGGATGAGGCGGCACTCGGCAGGGCTGACAGGTTCGTTCCGGCCGTGGCCGCGCCTCGTACAATTTGCAGCTTGTCAGACACCTGAGCCAACGCGCCGCCAGCGCCGATCAGATTGGCGATAGGGGCAACCTGGCCGACGACTGTCTGCACCTGCCCTGCAAAGTTTGAGACGCTCTGGGAAATCGTGCCGACCGTGCTGGTGATAGAGGTCAAGGCGCTCGTTGCGTCGTCTCCAATCAGATGCGAAAGTGCGGAGGTGGAAACGGTATTCGTGTTCGCCGACTCACCGGGAAGCTCGAGCACGAGGAAATAGCGGCAGATCGCGCCTTTTGCCTCGTAGGTGTAGCGATAGGCCTGCACCCAGACACGCATCGACAAGCCTGCTACCTGCAAGGGCACGAGTTGTCCGTCGCGTCTTATCCTGGCCAAGGCCTCTGCGCGCGTCTGGGCAGAAGGGCCAAGGAAGATACCTTCCATCTCGATTCGGTTGGGGTCATTGCCGCCCAGATCGATCACCCGATCGCCACCCGGTAGGCGATGGATGGTAATTTGCTGCTGGCCGCCGAACGTGACGCCGCTTGGCACTTCCATGCCAGTGAGGGTTAACGAACCAATCCTTACCGGCGCAGTCGCTCCGAGGCGCGACAAGGAACCGAGCATCGTTTCGATGTTCAGAAGCGTGTTCGCCATGATGCGTCCAATAAAAAAGCCGCTCGAAAGCGGCCTGAAAGATTACTGCACCAACTGCCAACGCCTACCGACAGGCGGCGCCGACGAGTTGCTAGGAATGTAGGGGTATCCCGGGATGTTGAGCGCAGGACTTTCGATCATGCGTTGGAGTTCCGGGTCAGACCGCAGATCGAGTGGCTGATACCGTGCACCAAGACCGCCCATACTCCCACCGTCAGGTCCAGCCACCTGTATGCAGTGACCGGCCGCCATGTCGAAAGGCAGCGTGCCATTCGTTGAACTGCCATGCGCCATTTGCTGGCGCACGCACTGGGCGTCGGTCGTACCCGGAAGGCGACCCAGGCCAGCACAGCCGGAGAGAAGCGCCGCAAGTGCTAGAGGGGGAAGGTATCTCAGCATTGAACTTGCCTGTCATTCAGAGAGGCCCGATTGTCCGGGCGGCCTGCATTTGGCGATGGGCGCAGGTCTTTCACGAACCACACATCCCTATCCCATATGGCCATGCAGTACAAGGAAATCAGGATCAGAACGCACTCTCACCTGCCTCGACAGCCATGAGGTGCTTGTCCCAGCTTTCCTCCGAGGGAGGTCGGAAGCCGCCCGGCGCCACACCGTAACGGCCATCCAGATACGCTTTGATCTGTTCACGCGAGGGGATGACCATGGGCCAGTGCTGCGAGGCGGCGACGTTGGTCGCATAGCCATCCTGCCATACATCGAGCATCCGCAGCCCGCTCGCCGTCATCGGGCCTGAGGCACATTTCGCTGCGATCTCGGTAAAAGGCGTTGAGCCGAGCATACGATTCACGCACCGCGCATCGGTCTCGCCAGGGCTTTTGCTATGGAAGTAGCAGCCGCTGAGGAGGGGGAATGTCGCCAGAAGCAACAGAGCACGGGGGGATTTCATGGGGGAGATTCTGGCGCTGGGGCAGGGGCTATGTCAACGACATTGCCTATCCCCCAAGGCGAACCATGGGGGCGTCAGTCTGGCATCAGACCAGATCACGGTAGGGAGTTTGACCAAACGGGGCAAGGAGAAGGGTGTCAGTGGGGCTTATCGTCAGAGCCTGACTGTACCCGAGTAAGGCGCTTCGCCAGTGCGCTTAACAATATGGCTACCTCCTCACATCCGCACATTCTCGCAACCACGATCAGCACGCATATGAGAATCACTGCGATGATGCAAAAAGCGATGATGGAGCCGTCAACTTGCCGATAGATGAGCGGTAGGCTGAGGACTGCCATTCCGCCTATCCAACCAAATCGTTCCCGTTTCCGGTCTGCTCTCTCCTTTTCTAGAACCTGCTCTAATTCTGCCGATGTATCGGCAAGCTTCAGAGTGGGCTTTCCTTGGCCCACTCCCAGCATTGCTTCTGTTTTCGAATTAGGGGCCGGCTGTTTCGTCAAGTTTTCAGCTCTATGTGGCATTCGCCCGCGCGCGATACTCTTCAAGGATGTCTGCGTCGTCTATAACGCTGCCCCGAAGCTCAGGGGTGTAATGCCTCGCCCAAGCGCCATTCTCCCAGTGGGTAATCGAAACCAATTCAGAGGCGGTCTTATTTCTAAGTGCCGCTACGCACTGGTCGATAGTATCGGCCTCGCTAGTTCCCGAAATATCTGCAACCGCGCCGAAGACATCTTGGATCGGTCTGCGGCCAAATAGAGAAACACAACGGTAAACGTTTGGCTGAACAGGACCGTAGTCCCAAGCCTCGAATGAGCCGTTGATAAGCTGTTGCCCATTATGCTCGCCCATATGCATCATATGAGCGAGGTAAAGGATTTTCTGCAGTTGCAGATTGGTAAACGTCCAGTCGCTCTGTTCGCAAACTCTGCGTGCGGCGGACAATACGCTTACTGCCATCATACACCCCCCTTCACGCGGGGATTATGGTTGAACACGTAGGACATGCTCTTTCCTCCGGCTAGGGTTCAAACATGATCAGCGTTCGCACAAACGCGAACACACCTCGTATGTCGAGGGCCGCGTCGCTTGTTTCCGATCTATCGCTGATATGGGCGTATGTTTCCATTTTGGCAAATGAATTCACTGATTCGAATTGGACAAAATAGCAACATCGTTGGAAATGCAGGTTTTCACGCGGCTAACGGAACTCCTGCGCCCCGCCTGCCTTGAGTCATCTCACCTCTGGAAAACGACGATGACAAACAAGCCGAACCCAGCCAAGCCGGGGAGCGACGAGCCGTTTGAGCCGTATCCCGACACGAGCCCGCAGCAGGACGACGCGCCTGAGCACCCGGATCATCCAGAGGACGGAGGAAAGCCCGCATGACCTCGAAACCGACGCCGACATACGATCCCAGCCATCCAGCACCCGAGCCGGGCGAGAACGCGCCACTGCCGGACGCGCCCGAAAACCCGACAAACTAAGAGCATGGCCTGAACCCTCCGAATGGTGGGTGCAAGTAGCAGTGGCGAGGTTAACTACGCGCTTGAAGCGGCGAGGCTACCGAGTGAACGGCAGATTGATACGCACTAGCTATAGTGGATAACGAACGAGAAAATCGTCACTTTCAGGATCGTCAAAGTAAAGCTGATCATGATCTGCGCCTTGAGCACTCTTGGCATTGGGCAAGATTACCCAGTGATGTACAGAACTTCTCTCTAGCCTCTTCGCCCACGCCTAGCACCATCACAAATATGATACACAAGAGCCCTGAGATGCTTGTGCTGGATTTCGTACGGCAGAGTATGAACGGTGCATGGTGCAGAAACGCAAGCTGGTGCGATCGCGCCACTCTGAGACGCGGTCGAGAACCAGACGAACTGAGCCAGGACGCAAAACGCCCCCGCGGATGACACGGGGGCGAATGTCTACCACAGACGCCTCACAATAGCGTGAGGAACGGGGCAGGGCAACCGTTGCGCGAGGGCAGGGCTCTTCGCGTCCACCCGTCTAGAGGCATAGATCCCAAATTATCTGCTTGGATATAGTACCGTATTTTGGTATCACTTCAGGTATGAAAGCCAAGCATCGCCGCACCCTCGAGCTGATCTTCAGGCGCCCGGTTTCGGGAAACGTCGCATGGAGTGAAATCGAGGCTCTGTTCGTCGTGCTGGGTGCCGAGATTTCCGAACGGGAAGGCTCTCGTATCGGTGTGTTCCTGTTTGGGGAAATCCGGGTCTTCCACCGTCCGCACCCCAAGCCGGACACCGACAAAGGGGCCGTCGCATCGGTGCGGAAGTGGCTCGAAGCAAACGGAGTAACGCCATGAACAACACGATGACCATCGGCGGCCATCAGGCCGTCATTCAGTTTGACCCTGAGATCGGCATGTTCCGCGGCGAGTTCGTCGGGCTGAACGGCGGTGCGGACTTCTATTCCGACAGTGTTGCGGGGCTTGCAGTTGAGGGTGAAGCGTCTCTCCGCGTATTCCTTGAGATGTGTGCAGAAAAGGGGATCGAGCCGGTGCGGCGTTATTCCGGAAAGTTTCAGGTGCGCGTGCCGGAGGGTGTTCATGCGCAGGCCGTGACTGCGGCCGCGGCTCGTGGGGTCAGTCTGAACCAGTTTGTGCAGGATGCGATCGAGCAGGCGGCACGGTGAGCGGCGAGAGCGTCTGAACCAAAGCGGAAAAACGATCAAAGGCCGATTTCTAACGCTGCGTAGGAGCTTGAAACCATCATGACTGTTGAAACTATCGTCGAGGGGAATTGTCCGAAATGCGGGGTCGGTACGAGAGCGACGATTAAAGCGCATTATCGCGAGAGATGGGATGACGACACGCTTTGGACGACTACCGACTGGAACATCCTAAAGTGTAATGGATGCTCGGACCAAACATACGTGCAGAAGATCTTCCACTTCTCCGAGGATGAGACTGAGGTGCAGCGCGCAGATGATGGCGAGCTATATGATTATCCCATCCCTCATATCGAATATTTTCCTGAGCGGGAAAGATACCCTCTGCCATCCTATATTAACGCTATCCGTTCTGATCACCCGGACGCTGTAGATCTAATTGAGGAAATTTACATGGCCTTCAACATGGGTATGTGTAGATCAGCTTCGGTGCTCATACGGACATTGTTCGACTATTGCGCTCTCAAAACCTCTACTCCGAAAGACACCTCCTTCAAGAAGAAAATCGAGCAGATGTCGGCATCGTTAGGTTTGAACGAACACGAAAAAGACACTATCGCCACGCTGGTCGACGCCGGTAACGCCACCGCGCACCGTGGGTGGCAGCCAACGTTGGGCGACATTGATGCGCTATTGCAGGTGATCAATCCCATCGTGGTGAGATGTCTAACGCAAGCCCCGTGCCTCGATAATCTCAAGGCCCGGATTCCAGCCAGAAAGTGAGAACGACTTATCGCAGTCGAGGCCTGATCTACGTGAGGGGAGTCAGATTTTCCAACTTGGTAACAAGCTGAGCGTACCCCCCTCAATACCCCACACTCATCCCCGGCACCTGGGCATTCGCCAGCCCGTCGAACGCCCCGGACTGAGCCCGGTTGGCGCGCCGAGCATCGTCCAGATTGATCTGCAGCATCGCTCGCCCGAGTTCGCGTTTGTCGAGGGTGAGGGGCACTGTGAGGTGAAGCGTCTGGCTCTGGGTGCGCTGCTCCGTTCCATATCCTGAATGCGTTGCGCCGTTCGATGTCCGATCGCTACGGCGCGTTGACCCGGCGTTCTCAGGAAAGACCCGCGCCGCATTCAGGCGGTCGATGATTGGAACATTCTCGTTTGAGACTTGGCGCGGGCCGGGCTTCGTTGGTGTGTAGCCGTCTATCCCTAGCTGGCGGTTAAGTTCATCTCTACCAAATTGAGCGTGATACTCGGGGTCGGCTTCGCGCCATAGCGGCCTTCGCGCGCGGTGGTGCTGCATCCATTTGAATGGATTGAAATCAGAAAGCTCGTAAGGGGCGTCGAAATACTTCGGCGCCTGCATCTCAGGATGCGCCTTGAGTTGTGCGGCGTGGTCGGCTTTGAGTTGGTCCTGATTTTTCCAAAGCATGGCAATGCCGACGAGTCCGACCAGTGCGGTAGAGACCGCGGTGATGCCTGCGGCGGCGGCAATCAAGCTCCCGCCCGCAGCCACGGCGCCCAATGCTCCCAAGCCAGTCGCAACCATCCCTAATGACGCGACGCCAACAGCGATCGTTCCCCCGACAACGGCTACAGCTCCTATCGCCGCAGCAAGTCTTATAATCATTCGCGTTGCCTCAGGCGATTTTGCAGCCGCCTGAGTGAGCGTATCAAGCCCATGACTGATGCTTTGCAGGAGGTGCGCGCCATCTTGTGCTGCGGGCAGCCCCAGGGTTTCCATAAGGGATGCCCATGAGTGGCGCATGTTCTCAAGCTGCTGGGTGTAGTTCTGCTGCGCGAGATCGTATGCACCAATTCCTGTCGCTTGCTGGCGCAGGGTCGCGTCACGTTCGACGCTGGTGATCTGCTGCACCATCAGTGCTGAGAACCTCCGCGCCGTCTCTGTTGGCAGCGCCTCTAGAATCTCCCTCCTGACAAAAGCGTCGTAGGTCTCAGTATTGCCCGGGCGGGTGGCGATGTTCGTGTCGTAGTCATGACGTATGGCGGGCGCGAGAACGTCCCTGATCCACGGGAAAAATCCGCGGTTCGGGTCATTCAACTCGTCTGCGCCTTTGACGCCGTCACGCCGGACAGTGACGACCCCTCCACGGCCTACATGGTAGCCATGCGCTTTGAGGTCGGCCCGCTGTTCCGGGGTCAAATAACCCATTTTCTTGATCGAGCCACCGCTTAAGATACCGAGCCGTTCCAACTCCCGTGCATTGTGATCAGGCATGATGCCGCCATAAAAAACACGCGACATCGCGGTTACGGCTGTGCCTGCTCGATAGCCGCGCATTTCCATTGCGGGCGTCATCATCATATTCCAGAAGGCGTCAGGCGTCATACCACGCGCCGTAACTGCTCCCATCTGCATGACATTTAGCAGGTCTTGCGGCTTGAGGTTTCCGCCCGACGCCTGGAGGGTACGCAACGAAGCGTCGAGATATTGCGCAAAGCGCGCCTCGTCGAAGTTTCCTTTATCATCGTAGCGCGCGCCGCCCTGCATCTCGATCGTACGGAATATCTCTTGCGATCCATGCTCACCATAGAGACTGCGAACGCGCAGGTAGTTTGGAAGGACGGCGTTGACCTCGCGGTAATCGTTGCCGTTTGGACCTGTGCCCACGATGCCACGCAGTTCGCGAATGGCATTCACGCGGTCAACGATGTCCGGGCCACGCACCTGGTTCATCGAGTTGTAGGCAACCGCCGTTTCCTGTGCGATCTGCTTCTGGGTCATGCCCGCCTGAAGCATGGCAGTCTGGGCGCGCTGTAGCTTGGCTCCTGCCTCGGCCATTGAATTGACGCCGTGCAAAATTGCCGAGCCGCCAAGAACTCCCACTAGCCCAACTGCGGCAAGCTTCGCGCGGTTCAGCCCGCGCTCGAGATCCTTCGCCGCCATGTTGAGGCCAAGCACTTTTGATGCCAGCGTCTGCAGTACTTGCGTGGCATTGTCGGTCATGCCGATCGCGACACCGATGCGATAGACGTCAGCCATATGCTATACTCCTGTCATGCGCCCATCCCGTGAAGAAACAGACGACGAATTCGATGATGGTGGAACGCCCATGTGGCGTCAGATGCAGGCCGACATGGCCGCCGAAATGCCGCAGCTACCGACCCGCAAGCGGAAGGTGGCGTCTATACGAAAGCCAACAGGTCAGGTGAGGCAGGTCGTTATTGCTGTGCCGAAGCAGAGGCACATTCCGAGAGGCAGAGACCCGAACGAAGCGTTCGTAAGGATATTGCTGCTTATCCTGTTCGGACCGTTTATTTTCCTGTTCTTCGCTACGCTCGCGGTGATCGGCTACATCATGATCAACGACGCGATAACCTCGTGGCTTGGGTTCTAGGAACCGTCAGGGCTCCAAAACGAAAAAAGCCCCCAAGGCGAACCATGGGGGCGTATACCTATCAAGGATGCCTCACCTTCGCGTGACCGCAGCCAGGCTTCGCCCGACTTTCAGGCGCTTCCTGAACGTCTGCATCGCACTTTCTTGCAGCGACCTGTCCTAGGCGTCCAACGCAGTTTGTGGAATTTTCAAGGAAAAACAGTTGGTTAGCAGGATCGGCAGGCTCGGAGATCTTCGCTCGCGAGAAAGAACCAACGCGTGTCGTCTGTACGGCGAGAGCCGCTTCAAGTTTCTTAAGAACAAATTTTATCGGAATTAACAAAGTATAGGATAAGAAAAACCAGTTACGACCCCACGCTCATCTGATGATAGAGCCGTGATCTCGATAAGGTGTCCCTGCGCAGAAACATTAATAAAAATATGCCGGAAGCGAGAACTCAAAATGCCGAACCAGATATTTTCTGATGGTGTCTATACACTCTCTGGTACCTATTTCACCGTGAGTGGTGGAAGTGCTCAGATAAAGCAAGGAGACCCGGAAAATATCGTTTCTGCAACGGTAAATGGGTGGTCTCTGACCTTCGCGAGTAAGAATGCCCCGGGGGTCACAGTGCGTTGGGACTACGACTATTCCTGGGGAAATCCCGATATTGGAATAATCATCTTAGGAGATACACACGGAGCGTATCATGTGCTCGTGATGGGCGATCAGGTCGTCGATTGGAACGCCTTGAGCATTCAGTACACTGGTCAAGGAGCAAGTACCGGTAGTCAAAACTACTTCACGCTTTCATACGGTGGAAAGCAATATAGTCTGACACAGGACGGTACCGGGACTGCACCGATTTCATTTACCCCCTGTTACCTGCGCGGCTCGATGGTGCGAACGGACCGCGGTCTTATCGACGTAGCGGAGCTGAAGCCTGGCACGTCCGTATTGGTCAAATCGGGAGAGCTAGAAATTGCTTCGCCGGTGATCTGGGTGGGTATGTCCATGGTGCGTGTCAGGGAACACGCGCCAACGGACATGTCAGGCTTTCCAATCGTCATCAGCCAAAATGCGCTGGGCGCAGGAATACCTTTCAAGGACATGAGGATTACCGCTGAGCACTGCATATACCTCAAGGGACACTTTATCCCGGCACGCATGTTAGTAAACGGTAATTCCATATTTTACGATAAGAGCGAAATATCCTTCCCTGTTTATCATTTCATGACCTCGAGGCATGGCATAGTCTCAGTTGACGGTGTGTGGAGTGAAACCTATTTGCCGGATGATAAAAACGTCTGGAAATTTCATGAGCAGCATGGCGGCTCACCGGTCGTAGCTCCCGCTCAGGGTTGGGAAACCGATGCTGCTGCTCCACTATGTTGTGAGCGTGCTTTCGTTGAGCCTATCTGGCGAGAGTTGAATGCTATTGCTGGGGCGCCTCCGATGAACTTGAAGACCCCGGTTACATCTATCTCTGAAGAACCAGATTTGAGATTATCAACCAAAAATACGACGATCGAGCCGAGTGAACGGCATGGCCATGAGTATGTCTTCCGAGTGCCGGCAGGAGAACAGGTGTGGATCGACAGCCGCCGCTCGAGGCCATGTGACGTTGTAGGACCTTTTCTGGATGATCGACGAGATCTCGGTGTCCTGGTCTCAGGTATACGGGTCTCGGATCCAGCAACAAACTCCATCACTGAACTTGATTTCCTAGAAGAAGGGTTGGACGGATGGCACCTCTCTGACAACGCAGGCCTAAGATGGACTAACGGCCACGCAGTTTTACCTCTTGCGCGCAGCACCTCAGCTGACTGGCTTGACATTCGAATTTCCGTCGCAGCGACCGTGGCTTACCAGAATTTGTCTCGAAACTGAGCAGATCCAGTATCGGCATCGCAATGATCGCTACCAAGGTGGCAGATCAGATTGAGACGTAAGGTCGATGAGAGCGGGGTATACCTGCGTCCCGCAAGCTCGACGCAGGTATGTACGTCAGGCGATTGCAAGGCGCTTTTTTGCGTTGCGTCGCTCCATTCGCGCAGCGGCGCGGTGGAGAAACCTTTACATCCGTTCAAGCAGCGCGCATTCTTCCTCGATTTCGCTCATGACGCTGCCTCCTTCGGGCGGGAGAAAGGGCGCGGTGACAATTCCGTCCGGCCTTTCTTTCCCTTGGGGGCAAGAGTGCCTTGCCCGGTCATCTTGTCCATGTGAGCGCGGATCATCTCTGCGCCCTCAAACTGCATCCAGCGGGGGACGACATCAACGTGGAACAACTTGCGTTCCTTGTCGCGGTTCCATCGGATCGATCCGCCCATGTCGTTGCGCAGGAGCCAATTAACGCAGCGGCGTGACATCTTGCGGATCAGGTCACCGCGGCCCTTTTGCAGCACCCCGGCGTTTTCAACGAAAAAGCGCATGGGGCGATAATCGGTGGTGAAGCCCGCCGATGGGTCATACGCCGTCATCGCGGTTTCAAGTCGCTCGACCAGCGTGGCCAAGCGCGCTTCTTGGGCGTCCATCCGGGCGGTGACCGGCAGCAAAGCGCGATTTATCACGGCTTTCGTGATGCCACCGTGTTCGCTACGGGTAAGATGATCGCCAGCTGCGATCACTTTGCCGAAGAAGTGATTGAACAGGACGCGGGCGCATTCAGTCTGGTAGCGGATGACTGTTGTCCTCACCTCATCCTTGAGGCGGTCGGGATGGATGGTGGCAAGCCAGAAGTTCAGAAGGTCGAGAGAGAGGCAGGTGCCGTCCTGTTCACCACCGTCTGAAGGTATGGCTGTAACAGCCACACCTTTGGAGAGGACGGGATGAGCGTTCAGCTTTTTGCGCTGAAAGCTCCAATCCAGCCCCATACTCTCAACGATGGGCTTCATCGCTACGAGGGTATTTTCAGGCCGGTCGCCCGCAATTGCGACGAGCTTCGCGCCGTGGAAGTCGATGGTGGTGAGAGCGTTGGTCATGCCACGTCTCCTTTACGAAAGCGCTCGAGCAGAACAGCAGATGAAAACCAACCATCACCCTCAAGGATCTCTGCGACCTCCTTATCGAAGTCAGCGGCAGCGTATTTGCCTTCAGCCCTCATCTTGCAGGCCACCACGATCTCGGCGATCACCTGGTTGCGGCGTATGGCTTCCTTGGTAAGCGCCTCATGCGACAGGGAGGCGAGCCAGTCTGCATCCGCCAAAGGCTTTGCGCCATCAGGCGTGTTTGTGCTATCTGCGGTCATCGCAGTGTCCTTTCAGGGGCATTGTTCAGAGGCGACGGGGCTGCTTTCCAGGGCCGGACCCGTCGCCTTTTCTTTTTGCGTAAGAGCCGCGCCAAGCAGCTCATTTATCTCCGCAGTCAGGCTACGCACACTGGCGGCAGCCGATCTACGCAACGCCTCGTACACATCTGGCCTCAGCCTCAATGTCATTCGAGGACATTCTTTGAAGGGGGTAGTGATTTGGACCTCCCATCTCGCGACACCATTGTCGTGTCTTTTCCTCGCACGACACCATACTCGTGTCAACTAGATACGACACGAAAATAGTGCTATCGCCGTCACTGCAGCAGGATCGAGCTTATGAGTGACGAAGACAGATATACCCGGATTACGCTACGTATACCGAAGGCATTAACTGCGCAGTTGAAATCCGGCGCTGATGAGCGGTCGCATTCGATGAATGCCGAGATAATCCGCCGCCTTGAGGAGACGTTCGAGCCTCAGAATTCTTTAGAAGTGTTCCAAAAGTATGCGCCGCAAGTATTCGTAGACGTTGATGACGCAAGATTTAATCTAAAGATGGCCGAGCATTCTCTACAAGCGGCTAAAGAGCATTGCGCGGCAACCCTAGCCTCCGACGAGGCTAGCGATCTTGAGAAAGAATTTGCACGCCTCGATGAACGTCGAGCAGCTAGGCGATACCAGGGGCTACTCGAGCTTTACGAAAAAATTAGGAAAGAAAAATCAGTTCAACTATCTGCAGAATACAAATTTAAAGGCCGGAGCGTGCGCGTTGTGACGCACTCAGTCTTGCCGGACGGTACGTATTTTGTTGAGTGGGAAACGGTTGACGACGGCCCTCACGCCAGCGGTAGGGCCTCTGAGTACACGTTTACTAGTGAGGCGGTCCGTATCGGCTGATCCGCCTGACGCTGGCCACTTACCGTCTTCGTCTCTTTTGGCCTGAAGCTAGCAATTGATGCCAAGGCATGGCGTCGACTCAACTCCGCCCGTAAAAATCCTAACGAGGTGCAAAGCGGGATACATCCCGCCAGGCCCGCACACTCATTTGGCATCTTACCGGCTCACGGATTCGCGAGGAACGCCAGGCCCAGCTTCGAGGCGGCCCGTCGCGATGCGTCATTTATCAATGATTCCGGTGTGGCATGACATTGAGCAATGGTCTCGGCAAACAAGTCAGGCGCATTCTGTCTAATCGCCTCCGGGTCGATGCCAGCTTCGACCGAAACCGAGATTAGGAACACCAGATTGCCATGTCGTTCTTCGGTGGTCTTCGCCTGATGCGCGTCGATGAAACCGAGTAGGTCTTTGCACGCGCTTTTGGAGCTCAAACCAGATGCAAGAAGGTTGGTGGCCTGAGCATCAATCGCACTTCGGCTCTCGGCGTCAGAAGGCAGAGATAACGGGTTCTCAATGGTTCCTTTTATTACAGCATTGAGCGATCCGGCAGATCCCGCCCATTTGATGGGGATGGTGTCGTGATCGAAGGACGTATCAAGCTTGTTGCCCCTCAAAATCCCGTAGAGTTGGTAATAGACCGCATCGGCCTGAGTGACTGTCGCCTGCCTAAATTTCCAATCCTTAGAGAGAAGTGTACGTGCAGCAACCGAACCGCAAAGGCGCTCCTCGGTGAGTGTGAGCGGGACCGTGGTGACAACGGCGGCGCCTGGTGCCGCTACGGACATATCCATATCGATCATATTGTTGCGCCGAGCCTGTTCCGCAGCGTCGGTACCGGACCATGACAGGGGATGGGAATTCTCAGCGAGGTTTTTGTCATCCCGAGGATCTTCTGGCGGCCCGAAGTAATGACCGCCCCACAGGAAGACGGCTCCCTTCGGAACAACGATCTTGCCGTGGTCAAACTGCGACTGGAAATCTGAGGGATAGCGCGGATCTTCTCGCTTTGCGCACACGATCAACGAATTGTCCGGCACCCCACGATAAAGCGCGGTGTAATCGGATCCTTGGGTGACATCATAGGTAACTGACGGACTCGCCGCTTGGGGTGCCTCCTCATCGTGATGGCGGACAAGCACTGATTCAGTGGGTCGTGTAGGTTGAGCAGCGTCGGCCTGACGTTCATCGGAAATCGCCGGCCCGGATTGCGGCCAGAGCGATTGGCCGATCAGAAATATGCACAGCCCAGCAAGCATGGTCGCAATGCTGGCCAGTATGATGGTCGAAGCCTTCTTGAATTTTGCGCCCACGTCTTTCTCCCTCTTCATGCGGAGAATGCCACCTAGGCCTTCGGTCTGAAAGGAGTAACGGGTACTCCCCATCCAACGGTAGAATCCATCCGCTACGCCATCACCAGTCAGGCTGACAAGAAAGCGGCGTCCAACAGTCTCGCCCACGCCGCGTTGGACGTTACCCGCCACACCCTCGACCGGCACGCCCTAACCAAGGGCGAGTTCAGACCCACTGGTGAAAAGCTGCCGGCACGAGAGAAATAAATTGTGGTCGTCATCGATGACGAACACTGCCGTTCGACAAAATCCAACCGGGCGAAAGTTTTAGAAGCCAACCGTCTCCAGTATAGTCGTCGCCCTTAATGGTTGAGGGACCAGCGACGGATGCCGATTTCCAGTCGTTCGAAATCAACACTCCTTGCCGGACTGTAAGGGTGCCCCAATCGTCACGAATGATTGCGGTGGGGTAGACTGTGCCCGACGGCGGCAAGGCAAAGACAGTCTGCGGGTTGAACTCGATCTTCATGTGAATCAACGGCACTCGCAACACGGGGCCGTCGGCCAGAGCCGACTGCCACACTGCGGCCTGGCGGGCATGAGCGTCCGCCTTCGCAGTCTCCTGGCGCTGAATGTCCGCATAGCCGTAACGATCGCGGATCGACATCACCTGCGGCAAAGCGACGTTGCCAATGGCACGATGCAACATCTCACCAAGATCGCTGCCCGGCCGCACCTTTTCCCGCCAAGCAGGAGAGAGGCGGTCCAGTAACAGGCAGTAGGCTGGGCCAGAGGCATAGGCGAAACTCCGCACATACCCGTCGCGCTGATCGTATGTTGAGAGGGTGTCGATCGTTGATGGTACCGCCTTGCTGCCGGCGCCGAGACGCTTGCCGGTATATTCGGCGATGCCCTCCAGCATCTCCAACGCATTCTCCCGTTCGGCCGCGTCCTTCGTCAAACCGCGACGGAGCTTTCGGAAAGCGAGCGCGTCGCAGATCGCGGAACGCTGTGCGTCGCCATCAGTTCGTAGCGCCAACGCCAGTGCCCGCCATTCGAGGCGAAGGAGCATGCGCCCATCATACGTGTCGAGATGATCCGGTAGGTCTGCCTTCGGCGGAGGGAGGCGGGCGGGCTGGATGCGGTGATACGATTCATGCATCAATAACGTGTCACGCGCGACCATGTCCGACGGCAGCGGCAGCAAGACCATTATCCAGCGAATTCCGGCCCAGTTGATCGAGGTGTTGGCGATGCTGACGTCCGGGGGGAGCGTCCCGGTGAACAGCGAGCCCTCTGCCCGCAAATCATGCTCAGTCGTATTCCTGTCCGCATAGAGAGTTCGCGTTTCGGGATCGACGAGCATGATCGGTCCGCAAATGCTCAGCCCCCATAGCCGGCCGGCATCGTGCTGACATAAGTCATGCTGTTCGGTGATGGCCTCGCTTGCCACCTTCATACTGCTACCTGACATGGACTGCGCCGATGCAGAAGCGGCGATACACCCAGCGACTCCAGCGATCGTACACCATAGCTGCCGATGATTTTTAGTACGCACTTGCCCGCATTTCCTTCCTTGGTTGGAGGTCTCTAGCGCGTAGATGTATTTTGCCTGTGCCGCCTTGGTACCCTAAGTCATTTTCGAGACACGATCGCAATAAAATCTCAATCTACGGTAAGATATGGAAGATAGCGTGGCGCGGATCGTTGTGGTGGAAGCTGACGACAGTGTTCGTGACGCGATCGACAACCTGCTCGACAACGCGATCAGGTACGCCGGAGGTGCCTTCCTGTCGCTGGAGGATGGGGTTAACGAGGTGTGCATCCACGGCGACGATCGCGGTCCCGGCATACCGGCCCGCTTTCACGCTTAGCGTGCGTTACATACCAATCTCTCACCGCTCCCCATCCAGCGGCAAAGCCCCATTCGCCACCCCGTCACCAGTGAGGCTGGCAACAAAGCGCCGTCCAAGGGTCTCGACCACCTCGTCGGTCTTTCTGATGAGAGCTCCAGCCAGAACCGTGCGGGGCGGCTGCTTCTCAGTTCCAAGCTCAAAATAGACAAGGTTCTGATCGTCCGAGCCAATACGGGCCTCGGAGCCCTCAACCCGGTGGTTGATACTGTCGCGCATCGTGCCGGAGCGCAGGCCAGGGTCATTCTCGGTGAAGCCTTGGCGAACACGATCATCCTTGGTCGCATCCGCCAGTTCCGCCCATGGCACGAATGGCCCTGCCTGCTCCTGATAATGCCCAATCTCGGCCTTGGCCTCGTGCTCGACAATGCGTGCGGCTTCTTCGAGTGCGTTCCGGGTGCGATGCTCTACCGCAAGAGCGGCCTCACCTAGAAAGGCGGCAAAGGCCTCAGGGGTGAAATCACGCATCGTCGCGCCTCTCGAACTGCATCTGGTCCCAATCAAAGCGATTGCCCTCCATTTCAGAGAAGGCAATCGCGTGGGCCATAACCTCAGCGTCGGTCAGTTCTTCAGTTGCCGTGAGGTAAGGCACCCCATTCTTTACGAGCCAGAGCCGGTCTCGGAAGCCTGGGGCGCCGAAGAGTTTTTTGCCTCTTCAGCAGCCTTTTCCTGACGAGCCTGCATCCACTCGATCGCAGCAGAAGCCGCTTCTGCATCCACGCTGTCCCACAGGCCGTCGATGTCGTTGAGTGACGAAATGCGCGGCGGCAGGGGAACGCCATCAATCGCCACGACGCTCGCTCGGGCAATCGTGGCTGTGGTCCAGAGATTGGCGCCGAATGCCTCGCCACTGAGGCGCGCCAGACGCGACATGGCGCTTCCGACAACCTCACGCACTTCGATTTCACGCCCCTTGGCGTCTTTGATGGTATCGGTCACGAGATCTTCGTCCTTGTGCTGGCGTTGAATTCGAGGCGCTGGGAGGTCTTATTTTCAGATTGCCAGCGACCGGCATCCGAGAGTCTGACCGTGCAACCCGCGTACTCCCATGTCGTCGTGGAGCCATCCTTTTCGGTGATGTATTGATAGATGGTTCCTTGGCCGATCGTGCCCGCGTTCCAGAACGCAGCCTCTTTCGCGGCGATAAGGCTGTCCAGATCGGCAGAACTGCGATCCACGTCGAACTGACCGCGCCAGCCGTTCTCGATATCCGTGAAGATGGGAGGCGAGTTGAGAGGAGTGCTGTTGACCTGATGGGTCTGTTGCTGGCTCTGGAAGCCAGTGACAATCGGCATATTGATCTTGGTGCCGTTCCAGAGCAGGACAACCTGACAATCCCGCCCGACATTGAACATGTTGGCCATCAGACGCTCCCGCTAGCCGAGGCGATCTGCACGGAGGCGCCGCCCTGAAGGTTGAGAATGAATTTCTCGTTGATCCCCTGGTACTGCACGGCGATATCGGCCTGGACGTAGCCGAGTGCGGTGCGGGTGACGGGGTTGTTCGTGCGATCACAGATCACGGTGTAGGGCAGGGCGCCATTGACCGTCGCCAGCTGACCCTGACCCAACATGCCGGACAAGAGCCCGAGAATGGTCGCGCGGATCTCTGAAAAGAGCGTGTCATTGACGACAGCGCCCACATAAACACCCATGCCGCCTGCCAGCGTCGTGGCAAGGTAGTTGGTCATGCGCGTGTAGCTGTCGGACTGCACGGTGGCTGTCAGGCTGGTGTTGTGGCCCGATCGACACGCCCAATAGGCACCGCCCGGCGCGGGGTTGGCAATCACGTCCAGACCGGCACCGATCAGGGCGGAGAGCTCTGCCGTCGAGTAGGTCGTCGTGCCGCCTGCGCTGGTCTGGCCTGCCTTCTGGCTTCCGGCAACGCCCGCAAGCTGCTTGTTCAGGCTGGCATTCTGCGGACCCAAATTGGCGATCACGCCGGCTGCAAAAGCCTGCGGAGGGGCAAGCATGAGCCCGTTCGTGTCGTCGTTCCACCACAGCCAGTCGCCGTGCATGACCTTGAGCGCGTAGGAGGCGCCACCCGAGGCCGCCATAGCCGAGACCGCGGCGGAAACGCTCATGCCGGCTGGCATGCTGCCGACCATGTAAACGCCCTCGCCAAGGCCGAACGCCGCCTGCGTCGAGAAGGAGCTCGTGTCGGTCAGGCCATGCAGCACGCCCAGGGCGCAACCCTGACCGCGCAGGGCGTACATGCCCGTTCCGGCACCGGATACCGAACCATCCGAACCGATGAAGGCGGTTGTGCCTGGAGTTACGCCATTGGTTCCACCGGTGAGGGCGACTGTCGCAGGATAGGTAGGCTCCGTACCGGGTGAGGCAACAACCGCAAGGATGCCCAGCTTGCTCGCAGCATTCACCGCACTGACGATCGCCTGCATCGAGGCCAGAACGCTGGTCTGGATAGCGACCGAATAGACCTCGGCAGTCTGGGCAAACGGCGCGCTGAGCGTGACCTGATACTGAGTGGCGGTTTTCTGCACCGTCATCGACAGGGCGTTGCCCGATGTGCCGGTGTATCGCGCCGTGAGGTTCAGCAAGCCCGTCAACGTGCCTGTGGCCGCCGTGTCCGTTCCATCGGTCACACGCACGCAGCGGAAGTCAGAGGCGCCTTGCAACGAGGCGATATTGACCGCCAGCCCCAGATCGGTCGCGGCTGCCTGCTTGGGGCCGAAGGCGGCCAGATAGTCGCCCATGCCGCCAATGATGACGGGCGTGTTGACCGGGCCCCATGAGGCCGTGCCGACAATGCCCACGCGCCCCGATGTCACGCCGTTGAGCAGCGTTTGCGGCTGCACGATCGAGACATAGAGATCGGGCACAGTAAGTGCGGTCGTGTTCAACTGACCGCTTTGATAGATCCTCGACATGAATCAGCCTCCAAGGGATGCGGCACTGACCCGCGTGCAGTGATTGACCTGCCCGGTCGCCTCGATTTCAGCGATCGTCGCAGCGTCGGTGATCGGCGCAAAAGCCAGGCAGTCCTTGCCGAACACGGTCAGGGGCTCGCGGGGGATGTAAGCGTAGTCAGGCGCCGGGCTGACAGCTGCGGGCTTGGTAGTTGTCGCGCCCGATACGGTCGTGCTGGCCGCCGGATCGGCAGACGCAGCCCCGCTGCCCCCGCTCGATAGCGTGGTTGTGCCGCTCATGAATTATCCTCGAAGGGTGAGTGAGAAAGAGGCGAGGGGCGTCAGTACCGTCCCTCAGGAGGCGTCATTGCAGGCCGTCAGGGATGACAGACCCGAATGTCTGGATCACAGGGCCATCAGGCGTCTGGACATGCACCACACCCGCGCCAAAGAGCATCTGCGCTGCGGCTTGGGTCTGCGTGGTGTCGTAAATCACGTTGAAGCGCATATCGCGCCGATAGAGGCTCTGCGCCTGCATCGTGTCGATGTCAGCGGATCCGGCGAATTTGAGTTGGCATTGCGCCCCGTCCGAGGCTGTAAACCACGTCACGCCAGACAGCGCCCCATCGAGGGCCGAGCCGAGCGCATCGCGCCCCTCAGGCGCGCCCGACCAGAGCGTGACCAGAAAGAGTTGCTGCTGACGCCTGGTGATGCGCATTGCCGTGCCGGTCCCGCCCGTGGCTGGCGTAAGGCCGAACGCATGCGGAATGGTGAGGGTTGGCCCCTGCGTCGTTGCACCGGGAAAGAGAGCGGCCAGAGCGGCTGCAATTGTTGCAGATGTGTCTGATGGCTGCACAGCATGAACAGCGGCCAGCCGGTCGGGGAAGGGTGCGTTCGCATCGGCGCGAACCTGAAGCCCAACATTGCCGCCCGGCACCGACCCGGCTGCGATCGACACCGTCGCTGTGTTGCCCCGGACATTCAGCGATACAGTAGGCGCCGTGATCGGCCCCGTTTCGCAAGGCCAACCCAGAGGCTCTGGAATGGTCCGATACGCGCCCTGCACCGGCATGACGAGCACATAGTCAGTCCCGCCCTGAGGCCCGCATATGCCGGACATGACAGCCTCGGTCAGCCACCCACGCTGGATGATCGTTCGGCGTCCAGAGAGCGAAGCGGCGTTCGTACCATTCTGGTAGAGCGCGCTCGCGCAAAGCTGTGCCAGCCCTGTCGCAACGCTCGAAATATCAGACATGTCAGACCTGCTGTGTGACCATCAGGCATTCATGCCCGTATTGCGAGGAAGCAACGCCGGTGATCGTGTAGGCCTGCCCCGCCTGGGTCGCGACCGTCATGTAGGCGGTCGGGAAGAAGTCAGGCATGACCGGTAGCCGCATGAGAAGCGCAGCGGCTGGAAGCGCGCCGGGCGTTCCCGTCTGAGGCACATAGCCACGACCGGGCTCACCGAACCATGCAGGCCAGCCGGTGGCCAAAACCACAGTCCCGGCCGTCGCCCCGCCATATCCCGGCTGATACCCTGCCAGCGGGCAAGAGATGCCTCCTGAGGATGGCCCTGACCCTGCACCCGGTGCGCCCGATAGAGTGACCGTCGCATTGCTCAGAATGGCCTGTGCTGGTCGGAAAGGCTCGAACCGGGTGATGAAGAACGTACCCTCGTTGGGCAGTACGAACACATCGCCCGGTGCGACATCAGTCGTATCGAAAAGGCCATACGCGACCGGCTTGCCCCATTGGACGGGACGCCGGAACGCGAATTCCGGGTCATCGTTGAATGTTGCCATCACGAGCGCATAAGGTTCGGGCTCGCAGGGCATCGTCAGACAGGATGGCCGGTATTGCTGCGCCACTGACCCAAGGCGCTTTGCTGCCTGCCCGTATCCGCGCGCTACATGGCGCTGCATAGCGGTCTGGCATACGCCCTGGTTGATGGGTGGCATGGCGCTTACTCTTCAGGCTGGTCAGGCGGCGGCAATTCGGGCGGCAGTTCTTCGGGCTCGGCGTCGGATGCGGCTGCGGCGACCGGTGCGGGCCAAGCGTCGTGATAGGCCGCCATCTCTGGTCCGAGTGCCGCCTCGCGTCCGCCAGACGCCGACACATTGCCGTTGCGATCAACCAGATGGCCGATCATGGCCCCAGCGCCAGTCACCTTGAGAGCACAACGCCCAGTGAGCGGCACCTTGCCGACAACAGCCACAGGCGCATTTTCGAACGGCGCTGCGCGATCGTCGTAGGTATGAGCAACGGCGCGCACCGTACCATCCTCGACCAGTGCCCAGGCGATGCGGGGAAGGGCGAAGCCATTGGCGTTCGTGATGATGGGATCGTCTTTATAGTCCATGCTCGACCTCACACGATGATGCGCCCCGCCTGCCCGTAAACGCCGGGCCCCACCGGGGCACCGAAGAACGCACAAAGCTGCTGACGCCAGTAATTGTAAAGGGCCACCCGGTCGGCGACCTCGAACCGGTTGTGCTTCCAGACCGCCGCCTGATCGGTATCGAGATTATCCGACGCGCCGTAGATCGCCTGCTCGAGGCTGATGCAGTTCGTCAGGTAGGATCGAACCTGCGCCAGTTCGGCGGGTGACATGTTCTGGAAACGCCACTCGTTGAACCCGTAGGCGGCGAAGAAGCGCCACGACTGCTCACCCGAACTGATGCCGCCAAGAGCTGGATAGCCCATGAAGCGGCGGCACATGACCAGCTCATCGCCGGTAAACGGAGTTGTTACAAAAGCTGGCGCCGGAATGGGGGTCAGTGATCCTGACATTCCATGATCTCCCAGGACGCGCCACGCTCGATCAGGAGCGCAACCGTGGCGGGATTGGTGACAACCTCGCCAGCAGGCCAGTGAAAGACGCCCTTGTTATGGACGCTCTCGATAAAGCCGTGCGGCGCGGTCAGGCGAATGGCCCGAGACTGAGGAAGCACCGTTTCCGACGCCTCCCCATGCTCTGACAGATTGCGCGGACGCCGTGCCATCAGTCTGAAACGATCTGGTCAGTTCCGAGGCTCTCAATCACGATGCCGCGCTTAAGGTAGCTGTTGGTGGCAGTCGGAATAATGTCCGGCGTTGCGGTAGTATCGGTCGGCAAAGCGAAGCCGCCGATCCAGTACCACGACTGCGCGATGATCTGCTTCAGTCGATCAAGAGGCTCGCGCGTCACCATTGCGACGCTATCGATCATCTCGATCAGCCCCTCTTCCATGCCGGGAATGTCGGAATGGCCCGTGTTTTGGTAATCGCCCTCGACCAGCGCGCCCTTTCCGACAATCAATGCACGGTGGATCGGGCCTGCACCAAGAGACGCCTGCTGCGGCGCTTCAGTCGTATCGATGAATCGAGTGCCCAGCAGCTCAATGATCTGACCGTCACGGTAGGAATCAGAGTTGTAAGCGCCGCGATACAGCTCCTTGAAGTCTGGATCACGGAACAGTGCCTGTCTCTGGATCGGGTCCAGATAGCAGTTATACAGACCATCTATTGTCGGCACATTGTTCGAGCGCAGCGTAGCCACGGCTGCGTTGACATCCTGAATGCCGAGCGTATCGCCAGACTTGAATGCTGCGGAAGTGGCGCGCCCGTTCGTGCGTAGCACCAGCGGGGCAGTTGCGGCGCGAACCGCCTGACCTGCGGTGCCATCAGATACAGCGACATTCGCAGAGAACACGAGGGAGCCCGAGATACCGTTCGGCGCAGTTGAGACAGAGGGTGCATCAAGCAGAACACCGACCAGGGTATAGACGCCAGATCCGACCGTCACTGTCATGCCATTGGTCGCGCTGACCGGCACAACCTGGCCATTCAGCAGCACATTCTGGAAGCCGCGGATATCGTCGACCTTCACTGTGCTGCCAGCGGCCCCAAGCGTGGTGGTCACTCGCGTGTTGCCGCCGAGATAACCGCCGACACCGTTCTGGCCGCCGCCAAACAGCGTGTTTCGCGCAAGCCGATCAAGCGATTGCATCGCCTGGATGCCATTGGTATGGGCGTTCGCGAGGAACTGATTGGCGATGCCGACGCCAGACGTAACCATGTTGAGGTCGATCGTGTCGCCATACTGGTTGATCGTCAGCGTGTATTGCTCGACGCTCCAGCCGCCCTGAGTAAGGCCGTTATCGAAATTGGTGTTGGCGGCCGGGTTCAGCGGCGTGGTTACTGGTGTCTTGAGACTCTTGCGTGTCTTCGTCAGAGTTTCACCGATCTGAACCGGGAAGAGCTCGCGATCCGCGACCGCACGGAAGCCGAGTTTGGATTGCAGCCCGTTCTGGAATTCACGAGCGAGAAAGCCTTGCTGAATGGCCGCCGCCAGATTGGCGGGGAAATTTTCGATACCCATTGGGGCGTGTTCCTGTGTCTGTTGAATTGGTAGGGCGTGCCATCAGGCACAGTCACGCCCAGCATCAGCCAAGCGGGGAAAGGAAGTGTCAGGACGCGAGGAACTGGCGCTTCCGCGCCTCGTAATCCTGCGTCGCCATTGTGCGAGCGTTGACCGGCTCGGGCTTGCCCGGTTGGGGCGCGGGAGCGGTACGGGTCGTTCCTTGCTCTGCGCCGGTTCTGGGTGGTTCGCCGAACAGATAGGCCTTGCTCTCCTTGGCGGCCTCGAGGACTTCGGCCAGCCCCTCAAACGCGCCATCCTCGCTGCGCTTGACGGCAGAGAGATCGAGCAGGCGCACCACGTCAGCCGGGTCATGAGCGCCCAAACGGGTCGCAATCGCCTCGGCCTTCGCGTGCATCAGGGCCTTGTCGCCAGCCGAGCGCAGTTCGGTCATGGCCGTCTCGTTCTCGGCGCGAAGAGCGTCATTTGCAGCGGTGGCTTCGGCCAGCTTGGCGTCATGCTCTGCGCGCTGCTTCTCCATCTGGCCCTTGAAGCCATCACGCTCCTTACGGGCGCGGTCGGCGTCTTCCTGGACGCCCTTGAGTTCAGCACGCAGCGTCTTGAGGTCGGCGCGTGCGCGCTCAAGCTCCCGAACGGTGTTCGGGTCGATTTCGGTCGATTCAGACATCTGTCTCTCTTTCGGGGTGCGGCATCAGCCGCGTTTACGCCTCGACCTGATGCGAGAGCGTCTTGCCTGTGGTGGCATCCTTGCGAACCGTGTCGGCGGGCTTGGCCACGCGCTCTCCATTCGCAATTTCTTCTTTGATTTTCGCCCACTCCTCGGATGCGTCGGCGACGCCGATCCGGGCGGCGTAGATCATGCAGGCAGTCTGGTTTGCGATCAGCCCGCCATCCACCGCCGTCACGAGCCCTTGGGCCAGCGCCAGCAATTCGGGCTCAGTCGGGTCGAACCAGGGCGGCCAATGCAGGCAGAGACCAGCAGGATCGAGATCCTTGAATCGCTCGCCATTGATCAGCACGCCATCAGCCAGAGCCGAGGAAAACTGACAGACCATACGAAGCAGACAAAGCAGCCCGCCCTCACCGTAGGACTGCCTGAGCCGATCTGTCAGCCAGATCAGCGGCAGACACATCATCTCCATGGCCCGGCCTGACTGCGCTGCGGAAAGCTTGTCAGAATGTGCTCGGTTGCCGTGCAGCTGCTCGAGCACAAGCGCACGCAACTCCCGGTAATGGGTCAGGACCGCATCAGCCGCCGCACCGTTGATCTCGAGCAGCTTGGCGTCGCCGTCAGGCGGCAGGGTTAAAGCCGAAGCAGCACCACCCTGTCGCGCCGGGGCTCCTGAGTGGTCAGAGCCCGCCTTGAGCACGAGCGTCGGATCGGACGCGTATCGCAGGCCGCGACCACCCTGAGAGAGCAGGTAATCGGCCTCGATGACGGTATCGATTGCACGCTCGAATGTGCAGGCGCCGTCTATGTCGCCAGACGCGCCGCCAAGATTCTTGATCCAGACGATCGGCACGAAGCCGAGGCCGTGCCTGCTTGATAGCTTGTCATCGACGGCAGGCGCCTTGGTATCTGCGACCGGATGGGGTTGCATGATCTCGCAATCCTGCGCCGTCCATGTCCTCTGCCACCAATATTTCGCACCCTGCATGTCATTCGGGATCGCATGCCCCGACGCAGCAAGATCCTTGCCCGAGACAATGTACCGCTCCCGAACCGAGACAAGGCGCCCGAGAGCGTCCCATTGAGGCGTGAGATAGGCTGTGTCAAGCAGCGTAGGAGCCAATTGGCCGTCGATTGCCTCCACCAGGATCGCTACAGAGCCGACCGATCCGCGTGTTGCAGCCTCGACCATCAGCGGGCGAAGACTGACGCAGCGCGCGAAAGCGTTGAGCGCCTCGCTCGTCTTCTGGTCTGTCGCCCTGAAACTCGGCCAGTGAGTATCCCCGAAAAGCAGAGACACGCTGTCATCTACTACCGTGCGGCAGAGGTTGGTACGCACAGAGGGACGGCGGCGGGAGAGGGGAATATATTCACCTGCGCCCGAATGCTCTTCGGAAAAATCATGGGGCAGCACGTCATAGAGCGTGCCATCCAGGACGCGGCCAAAGCCCAGCAGGCAAGCCGCCCGCGCAGGCAAGCCCTGTGGGGTATCATAGCGCGCCCTGAGAGACTGCCAGTCCATGCGAATACCTTATCGTCCAAAGATAGGTGGTGCGGGCGCCCAGGCGGCGGGGCCGCTCTGTTTTTCGAGCATCAGTTCCGTCAGTGCCCAGACCAGCGCATCCGCCCGGTCAGGCGAGCGAGCGCCTTGGAAACCAGAGGCCGAGAATTGGCACATCTGATCCTCGAGATCGGGAAATCGCCCGTGATGTGTGACCTTGCCTTGCTCGTAGAGTGCGGCAATCGGTTCAGCGCGGGCGTATTTGCCGCGAGAAGCCGTCACCATCTTGATCGGCGCGGTTGCCCTAAGTGATCGTATTGTCTGCTCGACCATCGCGCCGCCAAAATTGCGTTCGGCGATGATCCGGTCGGCTTTCCAAAGATCGAGCGCATCAAGCGCAACCTTTGCCCAGCCTGCAGGCCCAGCGCGGCAGGTCAGGTCAGCCAGCACATGGCCGCAACCCTCACGATCAATGCCGCAAACAGAGATGCCGATTTCGTCCGAACGATAATCTTCCTGACCCGAACAGCCGGAGGGATCGACCGCTACGACGATGCGACGCATATCCGCAAGGATGGCAGCACGATCGGCATCAGTGACCGCAGGGGCCCGCTTGATCCGATCCAGCGTCCAGAGCGCGCCGTCAATCGCCGTCTGATAATTCCCGAATAGGAAGCGTTGGCGCTCCTTCTCCGGCAATGCCTCCAGCTGGGCGAGATACTCAGGCGAGAGATTGTCCCGGTTCGCGTCCGGGTTAATCTGCATCGTCGCATAAGACGCCGGATCGGGCAGGGGCTCACCGCCTTTCGGCTCTATCCGACGCTCGAACAGGCTGTAGAGCCAATGCGAGGTCGTTGGCGGGTTGGCGTCGATATATTCCTTGGCGACCAGCTTCGTCTTCTGCGCCAGACGCGTCAGGAGCATGTTGCGAGCGCCATAGCTGATCTGACTCGCCTCGTTCAGGTAGACCGTGGCGAATTCCAGACCCAGGATCTTCTCGGTCCTGTCCGAGCTATCGAGACCGTGGAACAGGATCTCGGAGCCGTTCGGCAGGCTCACGAACCAGTCAGTTCTGTTCAGCGTGTATGGCAGATCGGGAAAGCAGAGGCGCATGACCTTCGGAAAGGTATCGCCGATGATCGTGTGTTTGAGAGCGTTGAACCGGTGTCGGAAAATCCCGTGCCGCGAACCCGGGGCCATAACGGCGCGGATAACGATTGCCCGGACTAGCAGGAACGTCTTTCCCGAACGCGACCCGCCACGCAGCAGGATGTGCGTTGCAGGCGAGCCCAAGAGCCGGTTGGCCTCAGCCTGCGCAGGATTGAGCGTTGCGACCATGCCTCAAAGCGCGCTGTCGTCCGGTGTGATGGTGATTGCGACCGATCCCGACTGCTTCACGTCATGCCGCTCTCGGTATTTTTCGGGGCGGTGCGCGCGCAGCAGCAAGGCGGTCAGTGAGTCGCTGAAACGCTTTTGCTTCAAGGGCTCGCCGGTATTGGGGTCGAGGACGATCTGGCCCATTGAGACCACATATTCTTCGTGCCCATCAACTGCGCGGCGTCTGGCTTCCGCCTCTAAAGCGTCTGTCGCCTCGTCAACTGCGTCGTCCCAGGCGGCAGCGAAGCCAGGATCTTCCGAGCGCCATCTGTAAACGGTTGTTCGATCCAGAACGGCAACGCGCGCCGCTTCCGAGATATTCGACGTTTTGCGCAGATGGTCGAGAAAGACATCTCGCGCATCGCGCTTTGGCTTTGTGGTTTTTGTGGTGGCCCGGCTCTTTGCCGGACGTTTGCGCCCAGCCATGCGACCTCCAGGCAATTATGTTTATGGGAATTCAGCCACAAAGACGCCGAGCAAAAAGCCACTCGTCCTCGCGTCTCTGCACGTCGAGCTCAATCCGAACGGCTGCCCTGACACGTGCCCAAACAGCTACATCACCAGCGCCGATTTTCATAAGTCGCCTGGCATTCCGAAAAAGCCGTGGCGCGCATCTGATATGACTGCGCGTAGCGACCCCCATCCGCAAAGTCTCAGGCCAGGACAGGGGGATATCGGCCCTATGATGGGGCGCCGAAGACCCAACGATTTCGCAGAGAACAGCGGTATTAGAGCCCAGCCCAACCAAGAAAAACCGAACCGCGCCGAACTGCACAATATCGCCCACCGACAATCGCGTTGATTGTGGGAGCATTGTGAACCGCGCAGATTTAGGGATTTATCCGATATTATCCGTCTGCATGGCCATTGTACAGCGTTATCTGCGCGCCTGTTCCTTGCGCTGCTTCTGAAGGCGACAGGCTGATTTGTAGGCGCTTGGCAGAATTTGCAGCAGCACGACAGCGCGTTCCCGGATGGCCTTCTCGGCGCTCGTTTTGCTACGTGCAGGAAACTTCTCACGCGCAATCGAGGCGAAAGACTGGTCGAGAGAAAGGAGCCGGACGAGCATATCGTGCGCATCATCCCCCAGGTTGTCGCGCACCAAACCCACCCGTTCACTGGCGATGCCGCGTGACGTGGCGAAAGTAATGGCATCGCCGCGAATGTAATCGCTCGGCAGCGGATTGTGCATGGCGTCGGTGTAGCCATAAACGCCAAATTGGTAATCGCTCAACCAGCGCTCAGCCAAGGTTTCGGCCTCAGCATCGAGCTCGCCGGCCTTACGCAGGGTCAGGAGGTGGTTGCATCGCGAGCGCTTGCCGATAGGGCCTTGGTAATCGTCCTTGCCCACGCGCTCCATCGTTGCGACGAGCCCCGTTTCGAGTCTCGGAGCCGACGGGCGCTTGGCCGCTTTCGGTCTCGCCATTTGAGCAACAGTTTCGTGGATTTTCGGGGCTGTCGTCATGATTAAAATATATCAAAATAGGCTGAGTTGGTACAGAGAAAATGGAGGCAATTGTGATGGGCCTTATTATATTTTGTGTATCATCATTTCGGTCGGTTCCAGCGATCAAATAAGTCGCGACGGGATAAATTGGGGTCTGCTTTTGAGTGATATCAAGCAGTACAATGGTATGGAGACTATGTATGGATTACTACAGAACTATAATTGCAGCGGCGGCTCTGTATGCGTGGTACGATGGCATGAGAGAGCTTTTAGAAGTAAACGAAAGTTCTATGAAGTTTGGGAGGGCTGTACGCGTACTTATACAGGTGGCGTATAGTTTTTATATTTTATGTCTAATCTACAAAAATTTTATAGAAAAATACTGGATAGAATACGGGATTTCAAATTGCATATACATTACCATAGTAATATTATTTCTTACACTAATTACCTCAAGCTGCGTTTTCCATAATAATTTGGCATACGATGGTGAACCTGTGCGCACGCCTGCCACGAAGGAGAAGGAGAAGGAGAAGGAGAAGGAGAAGGAGAAGGAGAATCATCCCACATGGAAACATTATCTGAAACGCATACTCGAAGGGTTGCACAACAGACCATTTATGTCGCTGGAGGAAAGGGACAGGACGCCAAGTTGTGGCGAGAGGTATCTCGCCGCCTCAGTCAACAAAGTCCGGCAATTACTTGCCATCGCCGTCGCGATAATTGCGCCTCTTGCTGGATTCCATGAATGTAGCGAATTGCTCTTTCCCGATAAAAAGTCTGAATCAGGCGCTGTATCAACGGGGACCCCTACTATGGTTTGCGAACACAAAAACTTGGTAAGATCCACGAAGGTGGAACGGGCAATCCCTGTGCAGTAGTTGAGCCGACGCCACTCTTGCGGATGAAATCGCGTAGGAGTGGTTAAATTTTCCGACTGCCACAAGCGCCGAAATAGTCCGCCTTTGCCTCGCGTTCGGGTGTCGGTCCAAGCGGCTCTACAGACCGAGCGATGAACGTCCTTTCGTCCAGCTTGGGCTTGGACATTTCGGAGATCGTTGCTGCGATTTCGGGGGATATGGCCATACCCCGATTATCGCCAACCCCGCCCTCTAGGTACACAGGAAATTACAGCCGTCAGTTGTTGGGAAATCAGTGAGCTGACCGCGATTTATGCATCCTGACGAGTTTGCCGAGCAGCACGAAGATGCACAACACAGCCATGATGTCTGCAACCAACTGAGCGTGATCCTGCAGGGCGCATGTTCCTTGTAGATCGAGGAATTGCAGCACGAAAAATGCTACCCACGCGCACGCAGTGGCGGCGAAAATTGATTTCGATATCGTCATGGGTGGGCGCTTACATCGAATTGTAACTTTGCGAAAGAGCATGATTACGATTCGATAACAATTCATCAAACTTTCTTGTTCGTGCCTCCCCATTGCGGGACGTGTATCGCGGCTAACCACTTGCCATAGATATGCTCATATGGTGATCCCCCCCGAGCATCGGACCAAGAAATGTCTACGATCTTGCAGAGCTTGCGGTCTCGAGCCTCTAGTCGCGGTACGCTCAAGACTACGTCGCAATGCAAGTTACCGCTACATGCGGTTATGAACCGGTCTCTGAATTCTTCGGGAATGTCGGCGATTTCAAATCGCCTACCGCCGCCGTTCTCCTCGCAATAGCTTTCAAGGGCGACGACATGACAATGGGCCTCATGTAGAGATACTTGCGCGATATTCCGGTCTTGTTTGTGACAACCTGCAAGGATTGATAATAATAACGACAGTGCAATAATATTGTATCTAGACATGATAGGTCTCGCTGAATTAAACTCCGTAGGTGATGTCGAAAAGGTTAAGGAATCGTTTTTGCGCAAGCGCCAGAGGAGACAAGTAGCGCCTCCCCGCAACATCTCTCTACGCTCGAATTTACTTAACACTCGCATAACGGATCATTAACCGTACTTGCGTTAGCCTCGATGCATGGATGAGTTCGAGAGCCGGATCGCAGAGTTGAAAGCCTTAAACGCCGTTGCGGAGGCCTTGCAGCTCTATCAATCGCTCATTCTTGCGCGGACATGGTGCGGAAGCGCTTTGACCTTGGATGATGATGAACCGTCAGTCACGGGAACCTGGTGTTATGTGACCCAAGATGCGGGTGAGCTACCGACTTCGGTCTGGCGCTTCAACCAGAACGATGAATGCTTTGGCGCAAGAGCTTGAAACCTGATCTGCGCCCCGTACAGCCCGTACCAATTTCAGCCGGTGAGTTTATCGTCTCACAATTTGCGCTACGCTCATCCCCGATCTGCCCCGGCTCATTACTGCCCGTGCATTCAAAGCCATGCCACTCATGGTGGGGACATCGCTTGTTGCCGCACCGTTCGCAGCCATAGCGCCAGCCTGGTTTTGATGGTCCCGGGAACCCCGGACGGGAGGACTGGCACCGATCACATCCGCACCCTTGGACAATCCTCGACGTATGCGCCTCACTGGCCGTTCCGACGTTTCCGCTCCGAGTGGGTGTAAAATCCCCCACACAGCCCTCAGCGGCCCGCATTTTGGCTCCTAGCGTGTACCAGGCGTAAGTCAGCATCTCGAATTCCGTCGCCGGTTTGCCGCAAGTCTGCGTGATGGAGACGGAAACCCCAATCGGCCAGTCAGCGGAATTCGTCGTTTCGCTCATGCCCGATCCTACCACACCCCGAGTCCCGTTTGTACTGAAATCGCCCGGATTTGCTGGGTTTTTCATGCCTGCACCTCGCACGTCATGAACCGTTCAGCCGCCTCGAACCGGCGCTGCATTTCCTCGACCCGCTCTTGCGTCACGGCCAGCAAATCCCCGTCGAGGTTCGGCAGATCGGCTTTCAGCGCATCGAGCAGGGCCCAGCCGGTCAGACCCTCAGCGCCGGGTGGTGTGTAGGTGCCATGTTTGCGGATCTTCGCTTCGTGGGCTTCGCGTTTGGCTACCTCGGCCCGGCGAGCCGCCATCATCGCAGCCACGGCCTCGCGCTCGGCATCGGTCGGGCGAGGGCGTTCCGGCTCTCGAGCCTCCTGACGCGACACGATGCGGACATGCGCCACCTTGTCGCACAGAGGCGCAGCCACCTCGTCCAGCAACTCCGCAAGCTCAGCGACCGAGGGGAAGAACTTAAACCGGCGTTGGGCCATTCGCAGCGTGGCGGGCGTCCAGACAATGGCGGGCGTTCCCTCGAGTGCGACCTCGAGTGCGGCCTTGCGCATGTCCAGCGCGTCCATTTCCTGCGGCCGGGCGACAGAAGCATTGAGGATGTCGAGGAACCGATCGATCTCAGCGCGCAGCCGATCGGCCGGCAGAGGGTCGAGAGCACGCTCGAGGTCGGGAAGAATGCGCCGTGCTTCAGCAATCACCGCACCGGACGGCGGCACTCGAGGGCCAGCCGCAATGACCATACCGGGAGCGGGCTCGCCGCCGTTCAGTCTGGCCTCTCTCTCGCTTGCCGTCTCACGCTGCCCGAAGAACGAAACGTTCGTGCCGCTGATTGCCGTCTCGAGCGCATGGCTCAGGGCCGGGACGCGCTGCCCGGCATAGGTTGCCAGATCGGTCATGAGCGCCACCCCGCCATTTTCTCGCGCATCCGCTCGGCTTGCTGCGACAGTGGGTCTCTCGGCTTCGCAAACGCCGGTCGCGCTGCTACCTGCCCCTTCGGCCCGAATACGCCCTTCCAACCGTTCATGGTCGAAGTGTCGAGGATGCCGCGAATGTCATGCCCTGCGACGTGGAACCGCTCGAGTTCGTTGATAATCTTCCGCAGGGCATAGGCCGTTCGGGGCGCCTTCTTCCGGTCGCGCATCTCAAGGTATCCGGTCCATGCGTCCAGAGGCACGAAGTCGGGGATGCGGATCGTCTCGGACCCGCCCGCCGATCGGAAGGTCATGTCCCTCTCATCCTTCACCACGCGGACCACCGGAGCATCGGATGGGGGCTTAGGGGGTAATGATGGTTCTTGATGGTTCTTGATGGTTCTGTGGTTAGGAATCTCGTTCCGGTTGAGTGGAACCAAATTCCTATCTTTAGGAATCTCGTTCCGGTCGAAGTTAGGAATCTCGTTCCGATTTTTAGGAATCTCGTTCCGATTTGCTCCGTCAGAAATGGCCCGTTTTTTGCTTGTTGAGGCGCATTCCGACGCGACGATTTTCGTCATCTCTGGCGTCATTTCGGTCACATCCAACGATAGGGAAATTTGTCCGCGGCGGCCTTTGCCACCGTCTGTTTTGATCAGTCCCGAAGCGCGCAATCCGTGCATGACATAGCGAACGGTGCGGTCGGTCAGACCGGTCATCTCGGCAATACGAGACTGCGCAGGCCAGCAATCGCCGTCTTCGTCCGCATGGTCAGCCAGCGCGACGAGAACGAGTTTGACCGTGGACGGGACGCCCAGTGACCACGCCCATTTGACGGCGCGTATGCTCATCCCACCACCTCGCGAATGGTCACGACCGTGCGCTGTTCGGCGCGCTTGCACTTGATGCCGATGACCTCGATTTCGGCGTACTGCGGCGCGTCGTCGATGATGAAGCCCAGGCCGCGCTTGTTCTTCGTGCGCGGACGAGCGCCCTCAGTGCGGACGTTGAGCCGGCGCGGCGTCGTCAGGCTGTCGATCAGGAACTTTGCACCGCCTTGGAGGCCGTCATTATCCGGCGAACCCACGGAGTATCGCTCAATCACGACATGCGCCTTGCTGAACGGCTCAGGAGGCCGCAGACCCGCTGACGCCATAGCGACAGACCGGGCCATCTTCCGGCGCATTCCAGTAAGCGTAAAACGGCTCTGCCCAATGCTGTGATTGAGCAGCGGGAAGGGCGCGGGGAGGGTGAAGGTTATTTCTCGCATGGCGCAAACCTCCCAGCCCGGTCCCGCTCCCGTTTCAGGACGCGGTTCTCCGCTTTGAGGGTGGCGATTTCCTTATCCTTGGCGGCCATCAGGGCCAGTGTGCGGGCAGGTTCAGCCTTGGCCTCCCAGAGCAGGACGCGCAGGCGCTCGTTCTCGGCTTCCAGGCGGCGGAGACGGGGGAAGAGGAAATCTAGCATCCCAATGCCCTCCGATATGTGTCGAGCAGATGCTCTGCTTCCTGCACGTCCTTAGGATCCGCATTCATGATGCGAATGACCTGCTTGATCGTCTTGGGGCAGTAACCAGCGCTCTTGGCCTCGGACATGATGTCCTTCTGGTCGCCGCGCAGGGCCTTAACCTCTTCCTCAAGCCGGATATGCCGCTCGATAATGGAGCGCAGACGATCCGCAGCGACCCCGCCTTCTTGGGCGCGTGAATTGTGATCGTTCGGGAACTCAGACATTCTGGCCTCGCATCGGAATGGCAATTTTCTGGACAGCAAAGCCAAGCGCGTTCGCCATGGTGTCTGGCATTTCACGCTTCTGGCTCAGGACTTCGGAGACGGTCGATTTGTGGAAGCCGTGCCGGTCAGCCCAGCGCGAAAGGCTTCCTTCCATTTCGATCTGATCGGCCAAGTAATTTCGCAGGTTTGCGAACGGGAGCGGCTGGGTCATTTCTGAAGCTCCTTCCGCGCAGCCTCGAGCGCCCGCTTGTAGCGATCGACCTCAGCCAGCGCCCAAGCCTCAAAGGCATCCCAGTCTTTCCAGACGATCCGCAGAAACGTCAGTCGGTATGAAGGTGGAGGGCCTGCATCTCTACCGATGCCAAACCGACCGACCTTGATTTTGAACCAAGGCATAATTCTTGCTCCCGCGCCGCACGGCGCTCAGCAACGAGGCGCTCCACCTCGTCGGCTATGGATGAACACGAGGCCATCAGTTCGATCAGTGCTTCCGCATCGGGAGCATTGCGATCTGACAGCCAGTTACGAGCCGCCCTGGGTGACTTTTTCGACGCCCGGGCGAGCATTTCTGCTGCAAAGCGAAAGGGCATGAACTCGCGCTTGATCGCATCGAGCAGCCGATCGCGAACGGGGATGGTCGCAGCCATCATTCGCGGAAACTTTGGGTCAACAGTTGGCATTTTTGGGCAGCGAAATGCCCCAACCTTGCACATGTTTTTCCTCCATCATCTGCCTTGTCACGAGCAGTTTGAGGGAGTTCAGAATTGGACGACGACACCACCACCCACGAGCACGACAAGCCACTGGTTGAGGCAGATGCGAGAAGGTTCACGCAGCGGTTGGATACGCCCGTGATCGCTCTCGACATTCTGCGCGCCGCCCGGCTCTGGTCGGTGCTGCACCCGCACGCTACGGGCCAGACGCGCCAACGTCTTGTTGAGCAGTTTGCGGCTGCGGTGGGGGTCGTGGTTGTCATTTGATGGGGTCAGAGGGCGCGCATGTTCTGCGTCAGTTTCAGGGCTTCGAAATAGGGAATTCCAAGCCCGAGCGCGCCCCAGCTTACATCAGACCCGGCTGACTCTGGCCCCCTTGTGTTGAGGGTGGAGGCAGGGACCTCTACAGGGAGCCGCGGCTGCCCAGGCGCCGGAACCTCGCGCTTCTTCGCCCGATTGACCTTCGCAGAGACGGCCTTGACCGAAATGCCGCAGCGCGCAGCAATCTCGCTGTACGACAGCCCATTCCGGAAAAGCGCAAGCATCTCCTCCGGAGACGTGCTGCACGGGTCGTTGGCGGCAGGAATGCGTGCGTTGAGCAGTCCATGCTTGATGGCCGCATTCAGGAGGCTCGACTGTTTCCGCCCGATCTCTTTGGCCGCCGCAGTCTGAGACGCGCCCTTGTTCACCAGAACGAGGAAGCGCTCAGCCTCATCCTTCGTGACCATACGATCGCCGGAGGTTTCCTGCGCCGCGCAGAACGCACGACAGAACCGGCGCTTCTGCCAACTCCATTTCGTGATGTGATCCTCGCGCATGATGAGGGCGCCGCAATAGGCGCAGGGCTTCGTATCGCTCATTTCTGGCCTCCCTTGCGTTCGAGGCGGCTTGCAATGCTCTGCAGGTCGAGCGCGGAGACGGTGCCGGTCAGAGAGAAGGGTGGCTTGGCGGCTGGGGCGCTCATGGGCGTTCCCCTTCCTTTGTGTCGCGGAACACCGACACGTTTGCTGCGTAGTTAAGCAGAAGAGCATCATCAGTGTGCGAGGGAGTCGGAAGCTCCCCCACGCTTTCACCATCTGCACAACCAGAAGATGAGGCCATATGAGTGAACTGCCGAACACGAGAGAGGCTCTGATCTGGCGCCTTATGACGACGATCGCCTCGGTTGAGGGAAAACATGCGTCTAGCCATTTTAGTGGATGTGACCGGGCTTACCTGTCCGAGCTTTTTCGGCATACGAGAGACCTCGTAGACGGCCCGAAGAAAAAAGGACCTGGCGAACCGCTTGGGGACGCACAACCAGCCAATCCCAAGGGATGGATGACCCGTTAACCACTCATCCAAGGCGGAAGCACATTCCAGGGTTCGTGATAGTCCTTCGCGGGTCACGTCGCGGATCTTGCAGGTGCAGTGCAGGGCAATGATGCGGGTGATCATGCTCATGGGCGTTCCTCCGAGCTTGCAGCCCGCGTCACGCCGGACGCCCAGACGAGCAGGCGAATGGCAGCGCAGGCGGGAATGATGATTTCGAGGAAGTGCAGGAGGCTCATGGGCGGGCCTCCGTAGGGGTGCGGTCAGCGCCTACGAGATCCGCAGCGTTTATTTCGATCCCGGCATGTCGAGCCTTCTCGAGAATTTCTCCCTGATAGCGAGCAGGAATGAACCCTGAACCTTTCCATGACTGGACAGTCGAGGGCGGCTTATCGAGCAGTTTGGCCGCAGCGCGCGTGCCACCTAGTCGAGTTATGATATCGGTAGCGATTGTCATGTGCGGAATGTGCGCCATGTCCGCACATATAGCAAGCGGAATTTCCGCACTGACTGCTGTGCGTTTTTGTCGCACGATGCGCCCATGACAGACGAACTACCGCGCCTCAAGCTCAAAGCTCTCCGCAACCGCGCTGGGTGGACTGTAAGGGCTTTTGCCGATGCTATGGGATACGGCGAGAAGCAGTCCTCTTATCGAACCTATGAGGACACCTATAAGAAGCCGTTCCTTCCGATCGACTTCGTAGAGAAGGCCGTGCCTTTGCTTGTAGATAGAGGTGAACCGCCTATCGAACTACGAGAGGTATGGGAACTTGCTGGTGTTTTCCCAGGCGAGATGGGAATTCGCGAAGGCATCGAGCGCGCCAAACGGGTAGAGGCCGTCACGCACGCAATGCAAGGCACTGTAGTCGTCAATGAATACGACATCTCTCCGCAGGCCGGAGCCGGCGCGTTAATCGACGAGAGCGCAGGAGACGGTGAAGGGCATGCCCCTGTGGCATCGTGGGCAATGCCAAAAGGGTTTCTCGAAAACTATCTTCCGGATACGTCCGGGTTGGCAGTGGTCAGGGTGATCGGCAACTCGATGGAACCTGATTTCCTCCCCAGCGAACGAGTTCTGGTCGATACCCGTCACCGGCAACTCAGTCATGATGGAGTCTATGTTCTATGGAATGGGCATGGCGTAGTGATCAAGCAGCTTCAACTGGTCCCCAACTCAGCCCCAGAGCGCGTGCGTATCATCAGCGTGAATCCGACATATCCAAGCGACGAGGTGGATCTTGCTGATATTCACATCAATGGTCGCGTGGTCGGAAAATGGCTGTGGAAGTGACGCGAGAACATTTCAAGCGCGGGAACATTGCGGTTTGGTGAGGATATGAGGATGAATGGGGAGCTTTTGCTATGGAGGTATTAGGTCGGGTGCGGAGGCTAATCGGCGAACCCAAGTTTTATACCGATGCCGCTCAGTCATGGTCAATTGACCCCGCCCCGTCCCGTTACACGCCATTTACTCGGTCAATGAGGTTGCCCAGCGTTGATTGGACATGGCGTGCCCTGCGTTGCGCGAGCACTGGGAACGATTACGTCCTTCTATGTCGGGTGAACATGCGCGTCGGAAACTATCAGGCATGGCTTCTAATGGAAGTTGCAGGGGGTCTAACGCTTATGAGTAGACTTGAAGACCATGGCAGTCATCCTGGGTTGCACATCCACTCTGCGTGCGGGGATGAGATCCCAGAGGCAGGAACTGACTCCATAAGGTCGGCGCCAACCGGTCAAAAACTTTTTAAGGTCCCCAATCGTGGGGGGAGGAGAACCGTTCAAGGCGAGACATTATCATTGTTCTGGAATACCGCCTGCAAGATCTATAGAATCTCGCCGCGTAACACATCGCAGGGAGAGCTAGAGGTATGAATGCTGAGTACCTCAAGAAGGAGCTATGCCGAGCATTTTGCTCCGAACTCTCTGTCCATGAAGTGCCTGCGGGCTTGGCTTTTAGCGGCCTGTTTGAAGACCTGAACGGCGATAGAGTCTCCGGCTACCTCATTCGGGATCGCGAAAATCCTTATCTCACTGATGACGGATCATTCCTCAGTGACCTAGAGTCGGTTGGCATCGATACCTTGGGGGGAACTCGAGCCAAATTCTTGGCGAGTGTACTAGCGACCGGGAATGCCTTCGTCGATCACAGCACCATGACAATAAGAACCCCCGACCTCGACAGCGAACCTTCACCGCTCGAGATCACACGCTTCCTCTCTGCCCTCGTCAGGGCGCAAGATGTTGCTTTCTGGAGCAAAGAGCGGGTCAAGAGCACCTTCGCCGAGGACTTTTACAACGCCCTTGATGCGCGTGTCTCGAGCCGTGCGAGGCTCAGGCGAAATGCTACGATTAACGATAGCCTCATGGATTTCCCGGCGGATATCCTTCTTGAGCCTTATAATGGAGGCATTCCTGTCGCCATGTTCCTGGCTCAAACGGTCGAGCGGTTGAACGAGGCGACCCTACTGGCTCAAGAAATGAGGATACGCGGAGAGCGGGCTGCTAAGATAGCTGCCGTCAGCGACACAGGCGATGGACTCAGCTTTGCAAATCGCAAGGTGGCGAGGGCGCTAAACAGGATCGAAGGGCTTATTGTATACCGACAAGATGAAGAAGCGGCCCTCGACCGCATTGTGCGCTTGGCGGAATTGCCGGTAGCTGCTTAGCTACACTCCCGAAGCCCGGCCCAGCCGGGTTTCTTTTTGTGCGCGATGTGCGGAAAAAACGCTTGACCAACGTGCGGAAACGACGCGCATTGACCCCATCACCACCGATGGGGAAGCCAGATGGCAACCGTAAGCTTCGATATATCATTCGCAGATCAGACGACGATCAACGTCATCGCGGGTAAGGCGATTGACCTGATCCTCGAATTTGGAACAGGGGAAAATTCCCCTGATCCTCTAGATATCATTATGGATATCGCTGCCACCCATGCGAACGGAACGCCACTTCGGCTTTCAGACATGGCTGCAGCGGATGGCTATGATCTTCTCCATGACATTGCTGGGATCAGGAAGCATCTCGACCGCGAAACGGGAAAGCTAACCGGCCATTTTCGCCCGCGCTTCGCTGCGCCAAACGATGCCCTGATCGCCGAAGCGCAGGGGGCGAAATGATGGCCAACGATAAAGCCGACGCCTTCAATGACGCATTCGAAGAGGCATCCCGCGACGAATACGAGAGCGTATCGGTCGATCGCGCAAAGCACACCTGTTCCTACCTGGAAGACCTCGTGAGCGAGGACGAAGAGATTGCCTCGTTCACAGTCGCCGAGATCATCGAGCACCTGAACCGCTGTCTCTGACCCCGCTTGACGCGACCCCGGTACGCCGGGGCCGAACAAGCCGGGTTTCCGGCCAGTGTTTCCAGTGATGGAGAGAGAAGATGGCATATCCAGACGGAATGCAGTTCCGGAGCAGCGATATCCGCAGCCCGTATCATCGCGCCAATGCGATGAGCAACTATCAGGCGGCGGTCAGCCAGGACGCAGAGATCGCAGACGAGATCCGCGAACTGATCACGCGTACAGAGCAGCAGGTGAACGCCAAGCTGTCCCGCGTGAATGACCGGGGCGCGTTCGATACGGACGAGCTCGATTGCCTGTTCTGTCGCCTTGGTGAGGCGCTGCCGAACCGTGCCGTTCTCGAGCAGAGGGCAGGGTGATGGGCAACGGGATTTACGCGCCGTTCCTGATGGACGTGCATGACAGGCTCATGGCCTCCGCCGAGCTGCACATCAAAGCCGCAGAGGCATTGCAGGATACTGACAAAGACGCAGCCGATACCCTGATACGCCAAGCGTACGGAGACCGATCTGCGGCCAAGTCGTTGCGCTGGTCAGTGGAGAGCTTCGGGGTAACGGCAAGTGTGCCGGTTGTGCAGGAGGCCGCACAATGACGCCCGCGCAGCACGACCTCGCCAGGGCGAATGCAGTCCTCAAGCACCTACGCAACGAAGCCTGGGGGCTCGATGCGACCCCGCTCCGCAAGAGCCTCATCCAGCAGTGGGAGGCTCAGCGGACTGAGGCCGATCGACGGATGATTTCTGAATTGTGGGGGGAACGCTCATGAGCGGGAAATGGACGCCGGGGCCTTGGGTGGTCAATATGGTTTACCCACAATCCGAACAAGCAAAAGAGTGGCTTTTCACGATTGACGGCCCGTCTGACACCACACCGATAGTTCCGTATGACGGATACGGAATGGAGGCTACGCCAGAAGATGCCCGCCTGATCGCCGCCTCGCCGGAACTGGCCGAGGTTCTGGATGCGATGGTCGAACGCTTCGGGCATGACATCTTCACGATGTCCCCGGAGGATCGCGATCTCCTGACGCGCGCCGTTAGCGTGCTCGCCAAGGCGAAGGGAGAGGGGGCGTGAGCGAAGTCCTCACAATCACCGGCGAGGAATGGCACGCCCTGCGCGCAAGGCATGTCGGAGGCTCCGAGATCGCAGCCCTGTTCGACGCGCAGCCTGATTACGCACTGGGCCTGCATGGACTCTGGCTCGTCAAATCCGGTCGTGCACCCGCTCCGGAAGTCGATAATCCGCGCACGCGCTGGGGCACCCGCCTGGAAGAGGCAATCGCGTATGGTTGCGCCGAACAGGAAGGCTGGAAGATCCGCAAAGGTGGCCATTTCACCGATCTGTCGTGTCGCGGGCTGGGTGCTACGCTCGATTTTGTCATTGAGGGCGGCGAAGAAGGGCGATCCACACCGGGCGCTCTTGAGATCAAGAACGTCGATTACCGAGTGCATAAGCAGTCATGGGTCGATGGTGAGCCGCCGCTGCATATCCTGTTGCAGCTTCAGCACCAGCTTGCCTGCTCGGGATTTACCTGGGGTGCGGTCGGGGAGTTGATCGGCGGGAATGACCTGCGCATCTACCGCTATGAGGCGCGTACCAAGCTGATTGCCAAAATCCGGCAAAAGGTCGCAGCATTCTGGAAATCGATAGATGAGGGCAATGAGCCGCCGGTCGATAATTCGACCCAGACGGGAGCGATCCTTCGCGCCATGAATTCGCCCGTTCGCGACGAGATTGCGGACATGGAAGGCGACAACGAACTGCCGGAGATCTGCTCAGGCCTGCTCCACGCAGCGGCCAAGCGCAAGGAGATCGAACGCGAAGAGCAGGGCTTCAAAAATCGCCTGATTGAGAAGCTGGGCACGGCCAAGAAGGCCAGGAGCCAAGGCTTTTTCATCAGCACCGTAGTCACACCAGAAAAGGCGCCGCGCGCTGCCCTGCCGGGAGAAATGATCCCGGGCCGGAAGGAAGCGCGCCGCTACGAGATCAAGGAAGCAAACGCATGAGCAATGCCCTCGCAACCCCCACTGAGAAGCTGCGTACCCAGATTACGAGCATGACGGGCGAGTTTCGCAACGCGCTTCCGTCGCACATCAAGCCTGAGAAATTTCAGCGCGTCGTGATGACCGTTGTGCAGCAAAATCAGGGGTTGATGAACGCCGACCGCAAATCTTTGCTCGCATCGTGCCTGAAGTGTGCGGCGGACGGACTGATCCCAGATGGGCGCGAAGCCGCGCTCGTGATGTTTGGGCAGCAGGTCCAGTATATGCCGATGCTGGCCGGTATTCAGAAGCGCATCCGCAACAGCGGTGAGATCGCAAGCATTCAGGCACATGTCATCTACGAGAACGATCACTTCATCTGGCACCAGGGCATAGATGCGAGCATCGAGCACCGTCCGCTTTTTCCCGGCGATCGCGGAAAGGCAATCGGCGCCTATGCTGTAGCCAAGTTCAAAGACGGCAGTGACCCGCAGTTCGAGGTCATGGATGTAGCCGCGATCGAAAAGGTTCGCGCAGTCAGCCGCGCCGGCAAGAGCGGGCCTTGGGTTCAGTGGTGGGACGAGATGGCCCGCAAGACAGTGTTTCGTCGTCTCTCCAAGTGGTTGCCGATGGATACCGAGGCCGAGGACCTTATGCGCCGGGACGACGAGAACGATGCACAGGATGTCGCTGCGCCGACGATCCGGGTTGAGGCGGAAGCGCCTTCCAAGCTCGACGCGCTCGAGCATGATGACGATGGAGTTGTACTCGAGGAAACCCGCGAATTGGAAGGATCAGCAGCGTGAGTATCCTCTTCTTCGACACCGAAACCACGGGGCTGCCGAACTATGGCCTCCCCACCAACCACGAGGACCAGCCGCATGTCGTTCAGCTTGCGGCCATCCTGACGGATGAGCGAGGCGAAGAGCAGGCGCAGTTGAGCGTCATCATCAAGCCTGACGGATGGGTGATCCCTGAAGGCGCAGCCAGGGTGCACGGCATCACGACAGAGAAGGCGAGCCGATACGGTATCCGCGAAGTGGTCGCAGCCGGGGCGATGTATGATCTGTGCTGCGCTGCCGATACGATCGTAGCGCACAACATCAAGTTTGACCGGCAGATTGTCGGCACGATGTTCGCGCGCGCTGGGCGTGGTTGGAAGCTGCCCGAGCGGCAGGCCTGCACGATGATGAACGCCTCACCGATCGTGAACCTGCCCCCGACCGAGCGAATGATTGCTGCAGGGTATGGCGACAAGCCCAAAGCGCCGAGCCTGGCCGAATGCATCCGCCATTTCTATGGCGAAGAACTGGACGGCGCT
>NZ_PNQZ01000155.1 GCF_003994335.1 Asaia sp. W19 | reverse complement strand
CTGCATTTCGCCTGGTATGCCCCACATTCTCCCCTCGCCCTCGCCTTGGAGCACGGCCATTACCGGGCGATGGAGGTCGGCGAATCCTGGCATTTTCTTAGCCCGCATCTGGGGCATCGGCCACGCCATATGGCCGTATTCCAGGAAGATAATCCGGTCTCGTTACTCCCTGGACTGCCGTATGACCGCTCTGTTTTTCACGATGCGTATTTTGCCGGGGTTCAGCTCGATGACGGAAGCTGGATCCTGTGCGTGGCCCTGCAGAGGTTCTGGGGGCTCTATGCCTTTCAGCGTCTTTGCCTCGAAGGCGCCATGCTCGCCCTCTGGATCATTGCCGTCTCGCTCATCGCATCGCGTCAGCTCTCCCGTCCGATCGAACATCTGGCTCATGGCGTACGTCAGATCGCCGGCAAGCCTGCCTCGGCACACCTCCCCGAAACCGGCCCGCGTGAAATCCGCCTCGTTGCAGAGACGATCAACACCCTTCAGGCCCAGATCGCGAAATTCGTGGCGGATCGTACAACCATGCTGGCCGCGATCTCCCATGATCTGCGCACGCCCCTCACCCGCATCCGCTTGCGCGGCGAATTCATCGACTGCACGGAGCAGCAGAGACTACTGTTTCGCGATGTCGACGAAATGCAGATCATGATCGATGGCGCGCTCTCCTTCTTTCGCGAAGATGCCGCGCGCGAGGAAAGCACGGCCTTCGATCTCTCTGGCCTGCTTCAGACGATCGCCTATGACTATGCCGATCAGGGGCATGATGTACGCTACGACAATCCGGGGCGTATCGGCTATCGAGGGCCAATCCATGCGTTGAAACGCGTTTTCTCCAATCTGGTGGAAAATGCCATCAAATATGCCACGCCACCCCACATCACCCTGACACATGAGGCCGAGGGCGCGCTGGTCGTCACGATCATCGATGACGGGCCTGGTATTCCGCCCGAAGCCCTGGATGCTGTTTTCGAACCCTATTTCCGACTGGATAAATCGCGCAACCGTCAGACAGGCGGCGTGGGGCTGGGCCTGACCTCGGCACGCACCATCATGCGCGCGCATGGCGGGGATATCATGATGCAGAACCGCCCCGAAGGTGGGCTCTGCGTACAGGTTTTTCTTC
>NZ_PNQZ01000154.1 GCF_003994335.1 Asaia sp. W19 | reverse complement strand
TAAGATCTTGGCTATCAGCCGTTCAGCCTATCGCACGACCGTCACCAATGGATCGACCCGCTATGTGGGCGCTGGCCAGACTGCGACCGGTGATGTGGTCTATGGGCTCAATGGCGGTACGGATCATCCGGCCGTGGATCTGGCTTCGGGCGGCGTCATCTCGGCGGCGACGGCACTTTCGGGCGGAGTGATCGCCGCAGCGGCCAATGGGACGACCTATGGCGGGACGGCGTATGAGAGCGGATCCTTTGCCGCCCTGAACCAGGGTGTGGTCGTGAGCGCTACCGTGACCTCGCGCGCCGGGATCGCTGTGGGCAATTTGTCCGGCTATCAGGGTGATCCGGCGCGTGCAATCGCGCCCCATGTCATGAATGGCGGTCAGGCGATCGTCGGGGGTGGTTTTACGGTCAAGGGGCAGAGCTTTTCCGGATCGGGCGTGATCTCGGGCGGAACATTCGACGTGGGTTCGACAGAGCAGCTCGCCAGTGGCGGTACGGATAGCGGGAGCATCATCGGCGGTACACAGATCGTCTCGGCGGGGGGCGTCGCGTTGCGGAGCATCTTCAGCGCAGGCGTGCAGTTGATCTCCGGGGGGCTCGCCTCGAATTCCGTCGTCTCGGCTGGCGGCACTGTCGTCGCGGCGCGGGGCGGTACCGCGCTGACGGTCAGCGTTGGCGCCGGAGGCACGGCCCAGGCACTGGCAGGCGGGGTGATTGTCAATCAGGTCGTGATGGCCAATGCCGTGGCCATTACGGGGTCTGGCGGCGTCGTCAGCGGTGCCACAATCTCTTCCGGTGGGTCCGAGCAGGTGCAGTCTGGCGGCGTCGTCAGCGGTGCCACAATCTCTTCCGGTGGGTCCGAGCAGGTGCAGTCTGGCGGTGTCGTCAGTGGGGCAACGATCCTGTCGGGAGGAAGTCAAACCGTTCAGGGGGGAGGCASCGKGCAGAATGCTGTCATCTCCGC
>NZ_PNQZ01000153.1 GCF_003994335.1 Asaia sp. W19 | reverse complement strand
MTCCCCACCGGGACATGCCCCCCGGCGCCGGGCTGCGGCAGATCAGGGTTCGAACGGGACAAAGCTGAGCGTTGGCCCTTCCGTCCAGACCAGAACCAGCACGATCTCATGATCAGGATAGAGCTGTGAGAGCACAGCGCCATAAGCATTCATCTGGCGACGATAAGCAGCGGGTACGGCCTGGCCCGGTCGCGGAGGCTTCTGGCCTGTCTTGTAATCACAGAGCATCACCTGGCGAGGCGTCACACAGAGGCGGTCGACCTGTCCCAGCACAACCTGGCCTTGCGCAATGCCCGTCACCGGCTGCTCCGCAAGACTGCCGGGCGCAAAAAGCGGAGCCAGATTCTCATGAGTCAGGATGGCGCGTATCTGGGTCAGAAGCTGCGTGCGGTCCTCTGCCGGGAGACCATGGGCCGGCTGGGCAAGCCAGTTTTCGGCCAGCACGTCCCATTCCTCAGGGTTTCTGTCCGGCAGCCATTGCAGGAGCCTGTGCACGAGTGTGCCCCGGTTGATGGCCCGCGCGCGTCTGCTCTCATGCCCTGCCGCCAGAACAAGCGGAGAAAGCGCAGGGGGCGCCTCGCCAAAACGCGCTTCATCCGGTCGGCTGGGCGCCAGAGGTCGTGTGAGGGCAGCCTCCTGTGGCGCGGGGATTACACGCCAGTCCGGTGCACTGCCCAGAAATCCGGGGAGCGCTATCAGAGCAGGTTCATGATGCCTGGCAGGAAGTGCGGTTTGATGCTCGGGCTCGGCTTCGATCACGAGGGCCTCTCCCTCCCACCCGCCCTCGAAAGACTGCGGTGCAGCCCCGAGACGGTCGAACCCGTCCCGGCAGAGCGTGTACCATGAGGTGTCGCTCTGCTTCTTTCGGGGTTCCCAGCCGCATATTACAAGCCAGTCACTGGCCCTTGTGAGCGCGACGTAGAGCAGGCGGTTACGCTCGGCCTGCGCCGCCGCTTTTTCCGCTTCTTTCAGACGGTCGCCCAGATCGGAAGGCAATTCCCGGCCCGGCATCCAGACGGGCAGATCAAGACCATTCTGACGGGTCCAGAGCAGCTTTCTCTCGCCTTGAACCTCCCCTGTCATATCGGGCAGCACCACCAGACGCGCCTGCAACCCCTTGGAGCCGTGCACCGTCATGATCCGCACGGCGTCGATCTCGGCCTCGGCCTCACGCTTGACCGTCAGGCTGCTCGAAGCGAGCCAATGCAGGAAGCCCTGCATGGAGGGCGCATGAAGCCCCTCGAAACGCAATGCCGCAGAGAGCAGGTCATCGAGAGGCTCTGCCGCTTCCGGCCCGAGGCGGGCGAGCGCGCGGGCGCGCCCTTCATGGCGGCCGAGCGCATCGGCAAGGATCTGATAGGGCGTTGCGAAATCGATGCGGGKCTGGGGTGCGGGAAGGSGCTTCCAGGCGCTCTGCCAGKCT
>NZ_PNQZ01000152.1 GCF_003994335.1 Asaia sp. W19 | reverse complement strand
CAAGGTCGGAGATCCGTCCCAAGTGCGGTGGTCGAACCAGAATGGCGCAGTTCCTGGAACAATGCCGTTTCCGTCTTTCGGGGGGAGCAGCACATCACTTCGACTGGAGAATCTTGCTGGGAATGAGAGCGCTTCCTACGAGCGTATTGCGGGTGGTGTGACGTCGCCTGGGCCATATGACCCTAACACACATGCTAACATGCCCTGCTTCTTGGCTGGCTCAATGATTCTGACGGAGAAGGGGTATCGTGCGGTAGAGACGCTATGCGTTGAGGACAGGATAGGAGTTTTCAATGGGAGCACGTTAGAGTGGCATCCGATTAAAGCTCTTTCTGTCGGGTTTTGTCGGGTGTCCAGTAATGAATTTCCTGACATGGCAGGATATCCTGTAGTGATCAGAAAGGATGCGTTAGGTGACAACCAGCCTTTTGCGGATCTCTGGGTGACAGGGGATCATGCGATCCAGCTTGACGGCAAAATAGTGATGGCCAGAAGCCTTGTGGATGGCAAGAAGATATCATTTGATATGTCGATAATAAGCTATAAGTACTATCATATAGACCTACACGATCATCACGTGATCGATGCCAATGGACTGCCGGTAGAAAGCTTGGTCAGTAAATCGGCTTGCAGTGTTTTCAGAAATATGATCGTCACGCACAACGAATTCTTTCCATATATGGGTCCGGCGCGGCAAATGGCTCTCTGTACTGAGCCAAAGGAGATCATGGGGATACGCAATAGATATGGGTTAGACACGTCATCGACGACGCACACCGAGTTTGCTCCCCTCGCGTTCGAGGTTTTCACCTCAGATGGTCAGCAGCTTATGAAACGCAGTACAAATGGCCGCACGACATCTTTCAAGGTCCCATCTCATATTGACACTCTGAAGCTTGTTTCACGCGTGGCACGGCCATACGACATGATTGGTGTTCATATCGAAGATCGGCGTAAACTCGGCTTATTGGTTGGTAATATTACTATGTATGAGGCGTCTTCCTCATCGAGTCAGACAAGCCATCTTGAGAATGAATATGTGCATGGGTGGTCATCGTATGAGACCGATATGTGTCGATGGACGGTGGGTGAAGCTTATCTCAAGCTCCACCGCACCGAGCCAATGAGAGAGGCAGTGATTGCAATCGAGGTGTTGGATGACTGCGAACGCCTCGTGGAACTCAGACGCGAACACTCTCTACATTGAATTGCGCGCGTCTTATCTGACCCAGGCGCGCTCATCTAATCCGACGTGACAACCAGGCGGCGTAGATCTCGGTGGTTTTGACCGAGCTGTGACCGAGTTGCTGGGACACATCATAGATCGAGGCGCCTTGTTGCAGGGCACGGATGGCGTAGGTGTGTCTCAGGTCGTGGCAGCGGAAGTGGCGGGCTTTGTGCGGTATGGCGCTGGCCAGAAGCACGCGGAAGCGGCCTGGGACGTTGGTGTAGCGCTGCCCTGACG
>NZ_PNQZ01000151.1 GCF_003994335.1 Asaia sp. W19 | reverse complement strand
GAKCCTGCGGAGAAGTCTGAGGCAACTTTTCTGTCTCACGTTCATTGATTCCGTATCCGCCCATTTGTGTGTTGCATCTAGGTAACTAAGTTCACCTCGAATTGGCAACCCATGTAAGGCGGAGTCATGGCGAATTTATGAACTTTCCCCGAGAAAAATTTGTGTCGCCCCAGGGAAAGGTCAAGAGGCCTTACTTTGTTGTGATCAGCATGATCTCCACCAGCATACGCGGATCGGCCAGAACTGCCTGAACGCAAGCGCGGGCCGGTGCGGACTCCTTGGGCAGCCAGGCCGTCCATTGCTTGTTCAATGCATCACGGTCACTGATCTCCTTCAGCCAGATCTGAGCCTGCAGGATACGGGTATTATCCGTGCCATGCTGCTCAAGGAGAATGTCGAGCTGTTCCAGCACATCGGCTGTCTGAGCATCGAAATCGGCATCGAGATTGCGGGCAACCACACCCTGGGTAAAGATGAAGCCGTGATACTCGACGGCTTTGGACATGACGGGATTGGGTTCGGTGCGGATAATGCGGCTCATGATCGTCTCCTGAAAACCTGACGGTTCCGCGCAGGCTTCCCTGCTTCGGATGGGCGGAACTCTGATCCGGGGCGACCTTAGGGTCAATCCTGCGCATCTGCATGATTGCTTGAATATGCAGCCTCGGCGCGGTATCGCGCCCTGAAACCGGACTGCCAGGAATGGCAGCATGACCCGAGCCAAGGAGTAGCCGGATTGCGAGCCCGCACTATCAAGGTGACCCCCCTGCGCCAGAATTGTACGGTTTTCGAGAATCAGGAGACCGGACACGCTGTGGTGTTCGATCCGGGCGGTGATGTTCCCGAACTCCTGCAGGTGCTCGAGGGACTCACAGTCGACGCCATTCTGCTGACGCACGGGCATTTCGATCATGCTGGGGGTGCCGACGCGCTTCGTGAAAGTCTTGTCAGACGTCAGACCACTCCGGTGGCACTGATCGGCCCCGACAAGCGGGATGATTTTCTGCTGCGTTCCATCGTCGAGCAGGCGCAAGCCTTTGGACTTTACGATCTGCAGGACGCGCATCCCGATCGGTTTGTGGAAGATGGAGAGACCATCGCGCTGCCGGGGCTGACCCTGGAAGTTGCGCATTGCCCGGGACATACGCCGGGCCATGTCGTCTTTATAAGTCGCGAAGACAAACTCGCCATTGTGGGCGATACACTGTTTCGTGGCGTTGTTGGCCGCTCCGATTTCGCTTATGGCGACCATGAGGCCCTGATCGCCGGGATCAGACGCAGCTTGCTCTCTCTGCCCGATGATTTCATCGTTCTGCCAGGGCACGGACTGCCGACGATGATCGGCGAAGAAAGACACAATAACCCTTTTCTCACCTGACACGCGGGAGTGCAGACATGAACACGATTTTGCGAAGCAGTCTGCTTCTGGCGAGCCTCGGTATCGGCATGCCTGCTTTCCCGATTTCTGCGGCTGAAACCCGGCCGGTTGCTGCGCGGGCAGCGCTCGAGAAAGCGTCCCTGTCGATTACTGATCGTCAGGGCAATAAGCATGATTTCACGGTTGAGATTGCCCGCACGCAAAAAGAGAAAGAAGCCGGTGAGATGGCACGTACGAGTGTGCCGGACGGGACGGGTATGCTTTTCCTGTTCAACCCGCCCGAGGCTGCCGCGATGTGGATGCATGACACACCTGTCTCGCTCGATATCGTTTTCATCGGCGCTGACGGCCGTATCCAGGCAATTGCGGAGCGGGCCGTGCCATTCAGTGAACGTCGCCTGACCGGGCAAGGTGAATCGGTAGCCGTTCTGGAGACAGCGGCGGGCGCAATGGAAAAAGCCGGTATTGTGGTAGGTGATCTGGTGACGTCCAAAGCGCTGGTCACGGCGCACTGAGCGTCATGAAGATTTTCCTGACCGGTGCAGCTGGCTTTGTCGGCTATCACGTCGCCGAACAGCTTTTGAGCCAGGGCCATCAGGTGGTCGGCTTCGACTCGCTCAACGCGTATTACAGTGTCCGGCTCAAGCAGGATCGCCTCGCTCAACTCGCCTCGAAGCCGGATTTTACCTTTCGCCAGGGTGATCTGAGCCGTCGCGAGGACGTCGAGGCAATCTTGGGCGAACATCCTGACATCAGCCATATCGTTCATCTGGCAGCGCAGGCAGGGGTTCGTTACTCACTGGCTGATCCCGGTGCCTATGTTACGGCCAATATGATGGGCCACGTCGTGCTTCTGGAAGCAGCACGTCAACTCCCGGCCCTGCGTCATATCGTTTATGCCTCATCATCCTCGGTTTATGGGCTGAATGAGACGATGCCTTTTCGTGAAAGCGATGCGGTTGATCGACCGGGTTCTTTCTACGCTGTGACTAAACGTGCTGGTGAACTGACGGCTCACGCCTATGCCCATCTATACGGTCTGCGTCAGACCGGACTGCGTTTCTTCACAGCTTATGGCCCCTGGGGTCGTCCCGATATGGCCTACTACAAATTTGCCAAGGCGATCACAGAGGGCAAAGCGCTGACGCTTTATGAAGGCGAGGGGCTCGCGCGCGACTTCACTTATATTGATGATATCGTATCTGGCGTCCTCGCCGCCCTCATGAATGAACCCGAGGAGGGTGTCTCTCGTGTTCTCAACCTTGGAAGTGATGCTCCCACGGCGGTGAGCCATCTGGTAGCGCTCCTGGAACAGGAACTGGGCATCAAAGCCGTCATCACGACGCGTCGTCGCCCACTTTCGGATGTCGAGGCTACCTGGTCATCGCATGAAAAGATGACTCTTCTGACCGGCTGGCGCCCCGTGATCAGTCTGGAAGAGGGGGTCAAACGTTTCGTGGCGTGG
>NZ_PNQZ01000150.1 GCF_003994335.1 Asaia sp. W19 | reverse complement strand
GCCATGGGGCAGGCCTGTCGCGTCGTATTTTCGTCAGCGGTCTCGCAGGGTTGGGCGCCTCGCCCGTTCTCTCTGCTCGAGCCGATGTCGTGCCACGCCCAGATCCGGCCGCCATCCCCCGCGTCGCAACATCGCGTCCGCGCCTCGACATCGACACACGCATGTGGACCATCGGCAATCGCACCGGCCGGGCCTTCACGGTCAATGGCAGTGCCCCTGCCCCCACGCTGCGTTGGCGCGAAGGTGACGACATGGAAATCGAGGTGGTCAATCATCTCGATGAGCCGACCTCGATCCACTGGCATGGTATACGCCTGCCTGCTGCGATGGATGGCGTGCCCGGTATCAGCTTTGCTGGAATCCCCGCACGCTCCACATTTACCTATCGCTTCCCTTTGCGCCAGGCAGGTACCTATTGGTATCACAGCCACTCAGGAATGCAGGAAGCACAGGGGCTTTTCGGTGCTCTCGTGATCGATCCCACCACTCCGGACCCGAGGCGCGCCGACCGAGACTATGTGATGGTACTTTCGGACTGGAGTGATGTCGCCCCCCATGACATCGTGAGTAATCTGAAACAACAGGATGATTATTATAACTTCCGCCAGCGCACGCTGGTGTCGCTCTTCCATGACGCGCGCAAGCAGGGGCTGAACGAGGCCATAACCAACCGCCTCATGTGGTCACGCATGCGCATGTCCGCCACGGATATCTCGGATGTCAGCGGCGTGATCTACTCCTATCTCATCAATGGTCAGGCACCGGATGCCAACTGGACGGGTCTTTTTACACCCGGCGAGCGTATCCGCCTCCGGGTCATCAATGCCTCGGCCATGACCCTGTTCGACTTCCGCATTCCGGGACTCAATTTTTCTGTCGTCGCGGCGGATGGGCAGGACGTTGAGCCGGTCGAAATCGAGGAGTTCCGCATCGGCCCCGCCGAAACCTATGACGTGATCGTAGAGCCCCATGACGCACGCGCCTGGACCATCTTCGTGCAATCCGAAGACCGCACCGGCTATGCTCGCGGTACGCTGGCACCGCGCGAAGGCATGACGGGGCCAATCCCCCCGATGGACCCTCGGCCCGTCAGAACCATGGTGGATATGGGCATGGGGCGAATGGCGCCGGAAAAGTCGGGTTTGAGCGGCATGAGCGGCATGAGCGGCATGAGCGGCATGAGCGGCATGAGCGGCATGAGCGGCATGAGCGGCATGAGCGGCATGAGCGGCATGAGCGGCATGAGCGGCATGAGCGGCATGAGCGGCATGAGCGGCATGAGCGGCATGAGCGGCATGAGCGGCATGGACCAGTCCGAGCGGGCGCCGTCAAGCTCCGGAACCAGCCCTGCCCCTCAGGAAGCGATCGTCAGGGACGATCCCGGTTCTCCACCGCGCAATGTCGAGAACCAGAACGTGGCGATGCATCCCGTCGACCGCCTGAACGAGCCGGGGGACGGACTGGAAGATAACGGACGGCGTGTTATGAGGTATGCCCTGCCGCGCGCGTTGCACCCGGCCCCGGACCCGAGACCGCCCAGCCGTGAGATCGTGCTGCATCTGACAGGAAACATGCAGCGCTATATCTGGGGTTTCGACGCGAAAAAATTCTCCGAAGCCCCCCCGATCATGCTGCGACTCAACGAGCGCGTCAGGATCACGCTCATCAACGATACCATGATGGAACATCCCATCCATCTGCACGGGTTCTGGAGTGAGCTTGAAAACGGGCACGGAGCGCACCGTCCCAACAAGCACACGATCATATCCCAGCCCGGATCGAMCST
>NZ_PNQZ01000149.1 GCF_003994335.1 Asaia sp. W19 | reverse complement strand
TCAACAGGCTGATACTCGAATCCGTAAAGGAATGGAGGTCGAAAGTCTCGATGAAGCGCATCGGAGATCCAGTCTTGGCTGGTTGGCTGGCCCGGCCTGTCTAGTCGGTTTTCCCTCCTGCGCCCACCCGCCCGGTAGGGATTTTCCGACTGAATCTCCACGATCGGCAATATTATATCACGTGATCGTGAGCGCCAAACGGGTCCAAGGTGGCGCGTCCGTGTTGCGGGTGTGTCAGGGAGGGAGACTCACAGGATGTATCGGCGCATCCGGCGTTTTCAGAACGCGCGACCGCGCCACGCTGTCGCACGCCTGTTCAGCAGCGCCATGATCGTATTGCCGTTATGGCTCTGGCCGTATTCCCCGGCAGCGCAAGCAATCACAGCGGTTCCGCTCCGTCCAGCAGTGCTCTCTCACGCTTCGTCCTCCACGGCGATGTCGTTTTCAGGCGCGCGGCCCCCATTGGCCTCGTCGTCTGATGCAGCCACGCGGCGCCATACCGACACAGCCCCGATCCAGATCAAGGAGCGCGGGCGTGCAACGTCCCTGAGTCACAGACAGAGCATCCGTGTGCCGCCGCCACGCCGGTCGCGAGCGCCGCACGATGGCGGCTACTGGGAGGGGATCGAGGCGCACATGACGGTAGAAGGCGGCATAGCGGGTAATCCCTGGACGCGTTCAGCCCGTAATTTTGGCCAGTTCTATCTGGACCGGGCCAATACGCTCACCCTCGATCAGATTCTGGGCACCGTTTCTCACGCCATGACCGATATCGGCGCCGGGTATCGTCTGGGTTTTGTAGCGGAGGCCATGTACGGGTCCGACTCCCGTTTCGATGTCACGATCGGCATGGGTGATCGTGCCCTGAGCGGAATGTATCAATGGGCTCCCACACAGGCGCATATTGATCTGCACACGCCCTGGCTGTTTGGCCGTGGGATCGATTTCCAGATCGGGCAATCCTACGGGTTGATGGGTACAGAGGGAACGGCTGCTCTCTCCCGCCCATTCTACAGCTTCAATTACAGCTCGGATTTCATCGTCCCGTTCCAGACGGTCGGGGTGATCGCAACGGCCCATATCGGGCCCCGTCTCGATGGTATCCTGGGGGTGGATGCGGGGAATTCGACCACTTTTGGCCAGAGCAGCAACAACAATCGGCCTAAAGGCTATCTGGGCGTTTCTTTCACCCATCTTCTCGGGGATCGTCTCGACGGGCACCTGATCGGGCGCGCAGGGCCGCAGGGGCATGACGGCGATTCGCGTCTCTCGCCTGAGGGTTGGGTCAGTGCCGGGATCGGCGAAGCGGCAGCGCACAGGATGCAGGTCAATGCGGATCTTCTGCTGGCCTATCATCCGAGCAAGACCCTGTCCGTTACCTTCGGCAGCACCTGGCTGCATGATGAGGTGCCCGATGACGATGCATGGGGCAGCACGGCCTATCTGGCCTGGGACGTGACGCCAGCCCTGCGACTGAATCTCCGGGCGGAGGTTTTTCGCGACAATACCGGGGTGCTTATCGCGGCCTATCCGGGCACGACGTCATTCGGCAAGCAATTACGCAACCAGCCCTATCCCTTCTACGCCGCGCCACCCACGACCTATGGGGACCTGACCCTTGGGCTGCGCTACGAACCGGGTTTGCACAATCGCCACAGGCCGCTCGGGCGGGTGGTTCTGCGTCCCGAGATACGCGTCGATCAGAGCCTGAACGGCA
>NZ_PNQZ01000148.1 GCF_003994335.1 Asaia sp. W19 | reverse complement strand
TCCTCGATCGGGTTGTCGTGATCGCGCGAGTCATCCGCCTCGCGCTGGCGCGCGACCGCCTCGGGATCATCGGCGAAACGGCCATCGGCTACGGCCGGAGCATCGACCACGGTGATCACGCCATCCACCGTCATGCGTGTGCGCACGCTCGGCCAGCCAAAGGCCTTGAGCAGCGGCTTGGGCAGGGCCAGACCCGAGGTTTCGATCACGATATGCTCGGGCGGTGACGGGCGATCCAGAAGGGCTTCCATAGTCGGGATAAAATCATCCGCCACCGTGCAGCACAGACAGCCATTGGTCAGCTCGACAATATCTTCTTCCGGGCAGTTGGGCAGGCTGCATCCGCGCAGCGTCCCGCCATCGATACCCAGCGAACCGAATTCATTGACGACGATGGCGATGCGCCGCCCGTTCGATTTCTCGATAAGATGACGCAGCAACGTGGTCTTTCCGGCGCCGAGAAAGCCGGTGATGATGGTAACGGGTATCTTGCTCATGCGAGGTTTCCGGAAGCTTGTGGCGAGAGAGGATCTGACAGGGC
>NZ_PNQZ01000147.1 GCF_003994335.1 Asaia sp. W19 | reverse complement strand
GCCCCGACCTCGTGGCTACTCTGGGCGGCCTTCAGAACAGTGCCGCGAATATCGCCGGGATCGTGATTGCGAGCTTTACCGGACTGATGGTGAGCCTGACGCATGGATCATTTCTCATCCCGCTCTGCGCAACCGGGGGATTTGGCCTGCTCGGCGCCGTTTCATACCTCTTCATCGTGGGGCCGATTGAGCCACTCCCCCTCGATCCCCCCAAGAAAAACGCGCCTGAACGGGCCGCCATAGCTGCACGAGTATCGACACCATGCTGAAACTGCTTCGTTCGCTCGACAATGCGATCCTTAACCTCAATGATTTCGAGAGCCTTGCGCGCCGTCATCTTCCCAAAGCGATCTTCGGCTATGTTCAGGGCGGCGCCGATGACGGCACCACGATCCAGCATAATCTGCGTGCACTTGACCGACTGCGTATGGTTCCGCGTGTGCTGCGCGACGTTTCTGCCTGCTCGCAGCAGGTCACACTATTTGGTCAGAGTTTCGCCAGTCCGTTCATGATCGCGCCTATGGGTGCGTCCGCCATTGTGGGTCATGACGCCGATAATGCGATGGCACGCGCTGCCAGATCCGCTCGTATCCCGTACATCCTCAGTGCAAACGCAATCACACCCATCGAAGAGATCGGGCGGGCCTATCCTGGATGCTGGTTTGCGGGTTAC
>NZ_PNQZ01000146.1 GCF_003994335.1 Asaia sp. W19 | reverse complement strand
TTGAGGCGCAGGGCTATCAGCAATATCTCGAGGCGGTGGCATGAGCGAAAGCGTCGCTTTTTCGCCTGCAATCGGGTCTTTTCTCGCACGCGCCCATAAAGGCGAAGCGAGAGAACTCCTGGCCCGTCAGGGTCTGCCCCAGCGTCGTCTCGAGGCGTGGCGCTATACACCGCTGCGCGATGTTGATCGCATCGGGTTCGAGCAGCCGGCGCCCGTTTCGCTGGGCGAGGCGGAAGCCCTTCTGGCGCGCCTTGCTCCCGAGGCTCGCAGCGGCTCTCGTGTCGTGTTCGTCAACGGCGTGCTTGTTCCCGAGCTGACGCGCCTTCCCGAGGCGGTCATCCTGACCGCGCTTGAGGCGCCGCTTTTGGCGGACCGTCCGCTCAGCGTTCTCAACAGCGCCCTGCAGCAGCCGGGTCTGTCCCTGACGGTTCCCGCAGGCATAGAGGCCGGTCAGATCTGTCTCGTCTCTCTGGTTTCGGGGGAAGGGCCGGTTTCGACGCATCTTACGCATCAGGTCACGCTCGAAAAAGAAGCGACCCTGACCCTTCTCGATATCCAGTCGGGTGAAGGCGCCTATCTGGCTAATCCGTCTCTGACGGTATCCGTGGCCGAAGGGGCTCACCTGACCCATCTGCGTGTCCAGCAGGATGATGTGCAGGCTGCGAACCTGGCGCTTGTGAATGCAAGCATTGCCGAGCATGGGACTTATGACAGCTTCACTCTGACGCTCGGCGCCAGGTTGTCGCGTCATGAGGTTCTGGCGCATCTGGGTGGCAAGCATGCGACCGTGCATGTGAATGCGGCGCAGCTTCTGGCTGGTACGCAGCACGCCGATCTGACCTCCGTCATCACCCATGCTGCACCGGACTGCAATTCTCGCCAGACGGTCAAGAACGTGCTGATGGATGCGGCGCATGGTGTTTTTCAGGGCAAGATCTATGTTGATCGTATCGCCCAGAAGACCGATGGCTATCAAATGAATCAGGCGCTGCTTCTGTCCGAAAAGGCGCAGATCGACAGCAAGCCCGAGCTCGAGATCTACGCTGATGACGTCAAGTGCAGCCACGGTGCCACTGTGGGCGCACTCGATGACGAGCAGCTTTTTTATCTGCGGGCGCGTGGTGTACCCTATGAAACCGCGAAAGCCATGCTCGTCCGGGCCTTCCTGCTCGACGCGCTCGCTCTGGTCACCGATGAGGCTGCTTATGCCCTCCTGGACCAGCGCGTCGAAGCCTGGTGGCTGAACAGGGAAGGGTGATCATGTCAGGAGACGTGCTCGACCGTTTCGCGTCCTTGCGGGACCGGTTTCCGATCTTGTCTGAGACAGTTCATGGCCGTCCGCTGGTCTTCCTGGACAGCGCGGCCTCGGCTCAGAAACCGGATAGCGTGATTGCGGCCATGGCTCAGGCCATGCAGCATCAATACGCCAACATCCATCGTGGCCTGCACTGGATGAGCGAGCGCACGACCGAGGCCTATGAATCGGTGCGTACCCAGGCCGCCTTGTTTCTCAAGGCGCCGGATCGCCGTGAAATCATCTTCACGCGTAACAGCACCGAGGCCATCAATCTCGTCGCGCATTCCTATGGCATGTTGCTGAAGCCGGGCCAGGCGATCCTGATTTCCGAGCTGGAGCATCATTCCAATCTCGTTCCGTGGCAGATGCTGCGCGATCGAGCCGGGCTGGAACTCCGCGTGGCGCCGATCACCGAGACCGGGGATCTGGACCTCGACGCTTACGAGAGCCTGCTCTCGGACGGGCGTGTCGGGCTTGTGGCCATCACCCATATGTCGAATGTCCTGGGGACGCTGACGCCGGCGCATGAACTGGCGCGTCTGGCGCATGCGCATGGCGCAAAGATCCTGCTCGATGGGTCGCAGTCAGCCGTGCATCGCGCCATTGATGTGCAGGCGCTCGGGGCGGATTTCTTCGTCTGCACGGGGCACAAGCTCTATGGCCCGACCGGCATCGGGGTGCTCTGG
>NZ_PNQZ01000145.1 GCF_003994335.1 Asaia sp. W19 | reverse complement strand
CCCCCTGATTTGTGAGTCCCCCCCCGCGTAATCCCCGCGACATTCGTACCCTCCGAGCCTGTACCCGCCGTCGTCGGGACCAGAATCAAGGGCAGCCGCCCCCCCTTGACCTGATCGACCCCATACATCTCGGAAAGAGGCTGCTTCGCACCCATCAGGATTGCGGCGAGTTTCGCCACATCCAGGGATGACCCACCGCCCACACCGAGCACAGCCTCAATGTTTGCCGCCTGTCCGGCCACCACACAATTCTGGAGGATCGCTTCAGAAGGGTCGGCGACAACCTGATCGTAAAGCGTCACCTCGAATCCTGCCTCCTGAAGCGACTCGATCAGCGGCGCGACAAGCCCTGAGCGCGTCAGACCGGAATCGGTGACGAACAACACACGGCGTATAGCCCACTGAGTACGCAGGGTGGCGCCAATCCGACCGGCGCCCCCCCACTCCATGGTGATCTTGGGCACCGTCTCGAATGTGAATGGCTTGATGGACATGATCGATACTCCCTCGCCCTCTGGCTTGGCAGCGCAAAGCACGCCTCCGACACAACCCGGCGAAACGCCTCGACCTTGAGCGCCGGGAGTGGGAAAACCCCGCTTCGATACGAACACTGCCTCGGATGACCCGCCTTTGCATGGGACGCCGTGACGGATCAGGAAAAATCACGGTATCGATCGTGCCACGCCCACACGCACCACGCACGTGAAACCAGTCAGCTTCAGACAATCGTGACTTCCTGCACCGCCTCAGCCATGCCGTACGCCCCCAGGAGAACCCGCGACCCATGCGCGTCCCCGCTCAGGTCGTATCACCGGCTCTGCAACGGCAAGACATGAGGCACCGCGCTGGTAGGGCGCATCTGCTGCAGCCTCCATTCCTCCTATATTTTTCCCTATTATTACGCTTAGAACCTAAAATATTTTTACAAACGCAGTGTTCGCCTATTTTTGAACACAATATTTTCGTCCATAATGTGGGCGATACCGGGAGCGTGATGCAAAACTTCCCCGGTATCGCCCACGATTTATAGTCGTTTTTGAAAAATTAATGAACGACCGGGGTCAAAAATCCCTATCAATGCGATGACGCGCCGCGAAGCAATGCCTGCGAGCCTGCGGCCATTCCAATACGTTGCGCTGGTGTGTTGAGCGCCGCGCCAGAGCTATGCTGGTTGGCGGGCCAGGAACGCCGCCATGGCCTTATGCGCTGCTCCCGCATCGCGTCCCAGCGCCATCAGCGCTGGAATTTGACCGGGCTTACGCAGCAGGCTGGCGGCCAGCTTGAGCGGCGAGATACCGCCGCCTTCCAGCACATCGCAAGCCGCAGGAGGCAGATCGCGGCGCGAATCATCGCACACAACCCGGAGCACCGCGAAAGGCAGCCCAGCTCGGGCAACGACCCCGCTCTCCATATCGACAGCCAGACAACCCGTGCGGGCATGAAGGCGCTCTTTCTCCGCGGCCGTGGCGATCAGTCCGTCGCTATGCAAAAGCCCACCATGAAGCACGCCGGTGTGCCCTACGCCAAAACGACGCGACAGCGCCCCATCGGTCTTCGCCGGCATTCCGTCCACAAGCACCCATTGCGGAATGATCAGGGCTCCTGGCCTCAGGTCAGGAGCAAGGCCCGCCGCACAACCAAATGACAGCAGCGCAGTCGCTCCTGCCGTGAGAAGCCGCTCGACACCCTGACGTGCCCCCTCTGCAGTCGCGCCACTGATCGCGATGGGTGAGCCGGGACTATACGGCCTGATCAGCCGCGCCTCAGCCTTAAGCCCAACCAGAATACCCAGCATGTCAGAAACCGTGCTCGACCCGACCGGAATTGCTCAACCCGAGATTGCGGAAACGCGACAAGGCCATGAGAGGGAAGAACTGCTTGTAGCCGTGATAACGCAGATAAAAGACCTTGGGGAAACCGACCGCATTATAGGGCTGTTCTTCCCACTCACCTTGACCATTCTGCTGCGCAACGAGATAGGACACGCCGCGCTTGACAACCGGTGTCTCGCGACGCCCGACTGCCATCAGCCCCAAAACGGCCCAGGCTGTCTGAGTCGGCAGGCTCTTGTCATACTCCCCCGGTGTGGCCCCCTCGTAAGAGGCACAATCCTCACCCCAGCCACCGTCTTCACGCTGGACGCTCTCGAGCCATTCCACGGCACGCAGCACGGCAGGGTCATCATGCGGCACACCGGCGATATTGAGAGCGCAGAGAACCGACCAGGTACCGTAGATGTAGTTGGTGCCCCAACGGCCAAACCAGCATCCTTCCGGCTCCTGCTCGCGACGCAGATAATCGAGACCACGCTCGATCACCGGGCGATCCTCGGGAAACCCCAGTTCGCACAGGAAGGACACGCAACGGGCCGAGACATCGGCGGTGGGAGGGTCGAGCAGCGCGCCATGATCAGCAAACGGAATATGGTTCAGCGCATCGAGATCGTTATCGATATCGAACGCACCCCAGCCGCCATTCGTGCTCTGCATTCCCACGATCCATTCACGGGCGCGGGAGATTGCTTCCTTGTTGCCGTCAGGATCCTCGCGATTGAGCAGCATGCCCACAACGGCCGTATCATCGACATCGGGATAGTAGTCGTTTTCATATTGGAAGGCCCATCCGCCTGGACGGACATCCGGGCAGTTGATCGCCCAGTCTCCCTTCACGTTCAGAATCTGCCGTTTGCGCAGCCAGTCCATGCTGCGCTGGAGCTTTTCTCTCGTTTCCTTCGGGCGTGTCGCATCCGGACCCGACGCCGCCTCAGCCATGGCAAGCCCGGAAAGACCCGTATCCCAGACCGGCGACACACAAGGCTGGCAATAGGTTTCGTCGCCATTGGTGACGAGCAGATCCTGAATGCCCTTCCAGGCCAGTTCCACGCGCGGGTCGTTATCCGGAACGCCCATACCGCGATACATCATC
>NZ_PNQZ01000144.1 GCF_003994335.1 Asaia sp. W19 | reverse complement strand
TGMTCTCGACCTGATAGGCCGATTCATTGATCGAAAGGCAGATCCAGGTGGCCAGGAACGGCGAGAACCAGCCTTCACGAAATATGGGAAAGAACTGCGGCAATGCATTCCAGATGAACAGCAATTGCAGCAGGGTCGGCGCGCCCCGGAATACGGCGACATAGGCGCGCAGAAAAGGATGCCAGAGGGAGCGCGGTGCGTTGAGCTTGAGCGCGATGGGAATGGAAATCACGATGGCGGCGGCATGGGAGGCCAACGCAATGACCAGTGTCATCACGGCGCCTTTGAGAAAGGCCATGGAAAACAGCGCCGAAAAAAAGGTGGTGGTGTTAAAGCGCGGCCTTTCGCTCGTCACGCCGAGGGCGGCGCGCGCGGCGCTGCCCACATTCCATTTCTTCTCGAGGGCCGTGATTTTGCCCTGTCTCTTCAGCGTGTCGATGGCAGCGGCCAGAAGCGCCTTGTCCTGACCGGAGCGGCGCAGATAGAGCGCGAACTCGGAATAGCCCGGCAGGCTGGGGCTGAAGATCACGTGCAGTTTCCCGCCAAGCTGGGCCTGACGATAGAAAAGCTCGACATCCTGACTGAGGAAATTCTGCGAGCGCCCGACAAGCACCTGCTGCACCACCTGATCCTCGCTCGGATATTGCTGCAGGGCGATGGGGGGCTCGCCGCGCGCGACCAGGGTCTGGTTGATCTCCTCGATACGGGCCGCGTAGCTGGTCCCGGATTCGACGGCGAGGCTCTGGCCAGCCAGAGCCTCGAAGCTCGTGACTGGCGCAATCTGGCTTGGGGCCACGATCACGGGCGAGGTGTCGAGATAGGCAACGGCATCAAAAAGACGTTCGCGTGCCGCCTGCTTCAGCACCCCGCTGATGACCAGACTGCACCGCCCGGCGGCCAGACTGGGGAACAGCCCCGTGAAATCCATGGTCTTGAAGGTGACTTGCACATGCCACAGCGCACCGAGCTCCCTGGCCAGTGCGATATCGAACCCGTCAATCGCCGAGAGATCCGCCCCGTTGACAAAGGTCATGGGCGGCAGGGTCGGATTGGTGCAGACACTCAAGGTGTTGTTTTCGATGAAGGAAGGGCGCTCCTGCGCCCGGACGGAGGCACTCGACAAAAGGGCTGCGAGGCAGAGGAACAGGCAAGGCAGGAGCCGCATCAGCATGTCTCTTCGAGAATGGAGCGGAATGTTTCGGCCATGAGACCGTTTTCCGGCGTGGGGCGTATCAGGAAATAGAAATGATTGACCAGATGCAGGTCATTGAAACGGATATGACGCAACCGGTCCTGCTGGACCATCTGGGTGACGAACAGCTCCGGCAGGAACCCGACATACATGCCTGACAGGATCAGCAGCGCACGAGAATCGATGTTCTCGGCTTTCGCGGCAAAATTCATGGCGGGGCGCAATTCGTCCCAGCGCGGGGAAGAGGCGGCATCGCTCACGCTGATCATGCGCGCCTGAGCGAGCGCGTCGACMTCGATGGCTTCTTCGGGCATGTCGRAAAGAGGGGGGCGCGAGCCGCAATAGAGATTGGACCGCTCCCTGAACAGGGGGGGCGCTTCCATTTTCGGCTGCTGCTGGGGGGAGAGCGTGATCCCTGCGGTTGCCGTGCCGTTGCGAACGGCGAACTCGACATCGCGTGTCGAGGCGGAGCGCACATCCAGTTCGACCGCCGGATAACGGCTCGGAAAGAAATGGATGGGGCGCCGAAGCGCCGTCTCCCC
>NZ_PNQZ01000143.1 GCF_003994335.1 Asaia sp. W19 | reverse complement strand
TCAGTTCCTTGGCCTGCGCCGCGACGATATCCAAGGCGATCTTCCCGGGCGGCATACCGACCAGAACCAGACGCCCCCCGGGGCGTGTGCAGTCCAGCGCGTCACGATAGGCGCTTTCGAACCCGCTTGCCTCGAAGGTGACATCCACGCCCCAGCCCTCACCGCATTGGGCGGCGATACGCTCCGCAGGCTTCGTCTCGGCCAGATTGATCGGCACGATATTGGCATAGCGCCCGGCTATCGCGAGTTTGGGGGCAGAAAAATCGCTGATAAAGACCTGGCTCGCGCCGGAAGCTAGGGCGGAGAGCGCTGTCATGATGCCGATAGGACCAGCCCCGGTGACGAGACAGATATCCCCCGGCTGGATCTTCGCCTTGACGCAGGCATGGACGCCCACAGCCAGAGGCTCGACCATGGCCCCTTCGGCGAAGCTCACATTCTCGGGCAATCTGAACGTATAGGCGGCAGGATGCACCACAGATGGCGTCAGGCAGCCATGCACGGGTGGCGTCGCCCAGAAGCGTACGGCAGGATCGATATTGTAGCACCCGAGACGCGCAGCGCGAGAGAGCGTGTCTGGGATGCCGGGCTCCATACAGACGCGATCGCCGATTTTCAGCGTCGTCACGCGATCGCCAATGGCCGTGATCACCCCTGACGCCTCATGCCCCAGCACCATGGGCTCGCGCACCACAAAGGGGCCGATCGCGCCATGGATATAGTAATGCACATCGCTGCCGCAGATGCCGACGGTATGGATAGCGATACGCACATCATCAGGTCCGAGCGTGTCATCCAGCGCGATCTCCCGCAAGGACAGTTTGCCACGCTCTTCCAGAACCAGTGCCTGCGCCATCTCGTCATTCCTCCCAAGGCCGCCACAATCCCAGAATGCGGGAACGTGACAGATCTGTTAGATATAACGAGGCTATCTCATCAAATAGATCGGTTCTTAACAAAAACTGATGATTTCTTGCGTGTTGAGAACACCACTCCGTGATCGGGGCATGCTGTATGAGCGCTCTCCCCGATCAGCGATGCTTCCCCTCCACGCTCGTACAGCATGCCCCGATCACGGAGTGGTG
>NZ_PNQZ01000142.1 GCF_003994335.1 Asaia sp. W19 | reverse complement strand
CGCGGGCGGCCCAACGCAATCAGGCGGTTCTGGTCTTTCCGCGCCTCTTTCTGGGGCTCAAGTTTCTTTCCGCCATCGTGCCGCGTCCGATCGCGCATTTCCTTCTGCGTCGAGCAAAAGTCAAACAGACACCGCGCTGAGCGCGATTTGTCACCGGGGGTGTTGACGCAGGCCGTGTAGCCTGCGAGTGCTTTGTCACGAAACTCGGAAAAACCGTGCGGAGCGGCCCCGCCAGAGGCTGCTCCCGGCACCCTGGAGCAAGCGATGCAGGATATTGTCACTATCGATATTGGCGGAACGAACGCACGTTTTGCGATCGCCAAGGTCGATCAGGGCCGTGTTGTCGAGCTGGGCGAGGCAACAACCCTCCGTACGGCAGATCATGCAAGTCTGGCTCTTGCCTGGGAGGCTTTCGGGCGCACACTGGATCATCCTCTGCCCCGTTATGCGGGCATGGCCATTGCCTGTCCGATCCAGGGCGAAACGCTCAAGATGACCAATAACCCCTGGATCATTCAGCCGGCCATGCTGGCAGAGCGTCTGCATCTGGAGGACTTTACTCTCGTCAATGATTTTGGCGCCGTGGGTCATGCTGTGGCCCAGATCGACGACAAGTATCTTGAGCATCTGTGCGGGCCGGACCGGCCGCTCCCCACCGAAGGCACGACGACGATCGTTGGTCCGGGCACCGGCCTCGGTGCTGCCTGCCTGCTTCGCCGCAAGGGCCAGTATTTCGTCATCGAAACCGAAGGGGGGCATATCGATTTCGCGCCGCTGGACGAGTTCGAGGACAAGATCCTGCGTGCCCTGCGTCGCCGTTTCCGTCGTGTCTCGGCGGAGCGTATCGTGTCTGGACCCGGCCTGACCAATATCTATGAAACCATCACCGAAATGCAGGGCCTGCCGATCACCATGCGTGACAACAAGGCGCTTTGGGAAATGGCGATGGAGGGGCGTGATTCGATGGCGGCTGCGGCGCTCGAGCGCTTCTTCCTCTCTCTTGGTGCCGTCGCGGGGGATCTGGCCCTTGCGCATCGCGCCCAAGGTGTCGTGATTGCGGGCGGGCTCGGGCTGCGCGTGGCCGATCGCCTCCCGCATTCCGGATTTGCCGAGCGTTTTGTGGCCAAAGGCCGCTTCGAGAGCATGATGGGCGACATGCCGGTCAAGATCATCACCCATCCCCAGCCTGGTCTCTTTGGCGCCGCCGCAGCCTTTGCTTCAGACCATCCCGAGCTGTAAGGCCGGAGCCCCGTCACGCGCTCGGCCAATCACCGGTAGGCAGGGCCTGGCGGCCGTCGTGTCTGACGTGGCTCAGGCCGTGCCTGCACGGTAACCATGCGAAGCATCTGCAAGAAATACCCGGCTTAAGGCCGGGTATTTCTTTTTGTGTCGCCTCCTTTTGTGTCTTTAGTCGAACTGGACCATTCGGCGATTTATCTCGTCAACAAAATGTGCTTTTGCCTTCTGCAAGACTTTGTTTAGTGCATTCGTGATTACAGTTTTGTAATCTTGATTTATCTGGAAGCGATCGGAAAGCAGGGGCCCATATGAAACTAGATCCGACCTTTCCGGAACCCAGCGAGGCCGCACCAGCGGAGCATCGCAAGCCCTTCTGGCGCCACACCTATTTTCAGGTTCTGGCAGCGATCGTGGCGGGGTCGCTTATCGGTCACTTCGCTCCCGAGACAGGGCAGGCGCTCCGGCCCTTCGGRGACGGCTTCCTTCGTCTCGTGGAGATGATCATTCCGCCCGTCATTTTTCTT
>NZ_PNQZ01000141.1 GCF_003994335.1 Asaia sp. W19 | reverse complement strand
AGATCTCCAGCACGAACCCTGCGACACTAGGCACTGCATATTCCTGCGCCGCGAAAGCCTCGACGTTCATCGAAGCGTTGAGACGCTTCACGCCGCAGGCCAGCATCTGAAGCGCMCCAAGCGCGTGACGCGCATCGGGCAGGACGGATGCGCCCACCGCATCGGAGCTATTTTCGCGCGCGCGCGAATAGGCGCGATAGAGAAACGGATCCATGTAGGCGGGCAAGCGCAGAGAGTGCTTGAAACCACTCAGAGGACCCAAAACATGATGAGCGACGTCATGCGCCATGATGAAACGGATCTGTTCGTCCTCCGCAGCCGCGAAGATTGCAGGGGTCAGGAAAACATAGCGGCCGCGCAGTAACCGGATCGCGAAGGCATTAATGATGCCACCGGAATTATAGATGAAAGCTGGGGGGGTCTCATCCAGGCCCAGCTTCTGGCTCACCTCGACGAACATGGAATGGAGGTGCGGGAATTGTTTCTCGGACAGGAGCACCATGTGCCCCATGGCGTACGCGCGATACAGCGCGGCAAAAATGACGAGGGCCAGCATGAAGGACACGGCATACMCCGCGAACACCACGAATTCTGCGGCGGCACGCGGATCGGTGATCGAGGCCGCGACTGCGATGATCCCCAGGAGGAGCCAGAGGATCAGCCCTGTTCCGGTCAGGAGCCCGCCATAGAGACGTTCATTGGGATGACGATATTTCTGCAGGACCGGTGGCATTGCTTGACCTTTTTATTATTGCGCGAAGGTGGATCTGAGAAGTTTCACCAGACAGCTTGGGTACAAGACAATGCCTGCACACGAAAGCCATGTAATGATGCCCACCAACGTCCATCATGACACGCCACGCGTCCACGCGGTATGGCGTTGGATTTCCCTCGCACGCAAATTCACGCTATCTTTTCATCAAAGATTGAAAGGGCATGTATGAGCGATCTAACCGCGCTTCTCGCCGATGCGGGTCTGTTTGTCTGCGTTCCATGGATTCTATGGCGTGTGATGGGGCGCGTGGTACCGATTGCTGTCATCCCGATCCTGATCGGAATCCTCGCTGCCGTCTGGCATCTTCCGCTCAAATCGATAGGTGTCCCCTCGTTCTACGGCGATACGATCGGGTGGATCGCAGTACTCGTCCTGGCGTTCACGGCCGGCATGGAAATGTGGCAGCATCCGGAAGGTGAAGCTGCGGAAAATGCCCTGCCCAAGCCTCCGGTCACCCGTCTTCTCGGGGGCGCAGCCACCGCACTTGGCGGGCCGTTTCTGGTCGGTACGATCCTCGTTTACATGTTCTTTCTGCCACTGCCGGGCTGGCATGCACCCGCGGTTACACCGCTCATCGCCGCAGCCTCGATCGGGCTTTGTATTGCCGTCAGTGCTCTGCCCGTTCTGATCGGGATCGTGCGCGAACTCCCTGCGCGCGACAAACCGCTGGGGCAGCTTGCGCTCAAGCTTGCGGTGATTGACGACGCCACGCTCTGGATCGGGCTCGCCCTGCTGCAATTTGCTGCGGAGCGTCAGACGGCCATGCATAGCTGGGGGCTACGCGAGTGTTTGGCGCTCCTACTGCTTGTCGCTCTCGGCTTAGGTGGCTCGCTTGCCTCGCGTTTTATCCGCAATCCTCCCAAACTGGTGATTTGGGCCGTGGTACCGCTCTATCTCAGTCTCGGCTCCTGGGCGAGCATGACCCTGGGGCTTCATGAACTGATCGGCGCCTATTTTGCCGGTGCCTTCATGCCGCCTTCTTGGGTCAAACGCCTTCCCTTCGAGACCGTCTCGACATTCTGCCTCATCTGGCTTGCGCCGCTGTTTTTCGGACATAGTGGGCTGCGTATCGACGGTGATGCCCTGACCTGGCCCTCGGTTCTGGCCTCACTCTCCCTCGTCGTGATCTCGATCGTGGCCAAAATCGGTTCGATATATCTCTTCCCCCCGTCGAAGGATCTATCGCGACGCCAGACGCTCAGCCTTGGTGCCCTGTTGCAATGCAAGGGGCTGATGGAGATTGTCGCCGCAACGATCCTGCATGAGCAGGGGATGCTGTCTGAGTTTGCCTTCGCCTCCCTGATGGTGCTGGCGGTGATCTCGACCATTCTGACGGGACCATTGTTCCATCTGTTCAAACCGCGCCCGTCCCCGCCCGTCTGACCCTTGGGATCCCCCCGCCTGAAGCCCGAGCCCTGTCGGGGGGGGCGTCGGGCGGCAACGCCGGRAATACTTGTCCACATAACGCTGGATCTCGG
>NZ_PNQZ01000140.1 GCF_003994335.1 Asaia sp. W19 | reverse complement strand
AAAACCCAGCCCGCATGCCCGAAGCAGGAAAGCCCCGCCTCTGTCGCGTCTCAGGGCGAGACACATGGCACATCTATCACCAGCGCAAACGCATCTCTACGGGCTGCACGGATCGCGCGTCGGCTGAACTAGTCCTTGCCCGGTATGCTGCTGAGCTATCGCGGCCCACGACAAGGGCCGTCAGTGTCACTGAAATTCTATCCCTCTATCTTCAAGATCGTCGCGAAGCCCTCAAGCCGGGGGCCGAGCGTCTTGGCTGGGCGCATAAGCCGGTGTCTGCATGGTTTGGTGAGAAGCCACCCGAGGCTGTGACTGACCGGGAATGCCGCGCCTATGCTCAGAAGCGTATGGAATCCGGTATAGCCGCCAGTACGGCGCGGACAGAGATGCAGGCGCTTCGGGCGGCGTTGCGGTGGGCGGCGGCGCAAAAGATCATCGCCGAATGTCCGAATGTCCCTCTGCCCTCCCGCAGCCCCCCGAAAGAACGCTGGCTGACGCGGGATGAGGCGCATGCACTCATTGACGGCTGCGAGGCGTTTCATATCCGGCTGTTCGTGATCCTGGCTCTTGGCACCGGCGCGCGTGTTTCAGCATTACTCGAGCTGCCATGGTCGCGGGTCGATATGGATCGGCGAATCATCGACTTGCGCGATCCGGGCAAAGCGCGAACGGCGAAGGGACGGGCGCGTGTTCCGATCAATGACGGCCTGCTTGCCACCTTGCAGGAAGCTCACGCCATCAGGGAAACGGATTGGGTAATCGAATGGGCCGGAGATCGCGTCGCGTCCGTGAAGCGAGGCTTCAGGGCTGCGACGATTCGCGCCGGTTTGGAAGGGGTAACGCCTCACACCTTACGACACACGGCAGCGACATGGATGGCGCAGGCTGGCGTTCCTCTATGGGAGATCGCCGGATTCCTCGGGCATTCGAACACGGCCATGGTCGAAGAAACCTACGCGCATCACTCGCCTGGGCATCTCAAAGGCGCCTCAAGGGTTTTGGACATGACCTTACTGCAACAGTTCCCGGTTGAGCGCGTGAACACAAGCATTCGTAAACGCCAGTAAACACGCGACGAAAGCTGTGCCTAACTCTGTGGGCCAAATGAGCTAAATGATTGAAGATAAACAACAGGGTTCAGTGTTCGGGACGCAGGGGCCGGAGGTTCGAATCCTCTCACTCCGACCAGATCTTGCTTCAAGATCAGGTCTTTTCAGCGCCGCAATCGGCAATAGCATGCGATTATTAGCGGCGCCTTTCTGCATGAAAAATATCGTCCGTGGGGCAATCTTATTGTCGTTCAGGGTGGACTGTTTACGCTGTAACGTAGCCAGACGACCCCATCGTTTCGGGTTTCCACGTGATCGAGGCGCAGGCTCACGCCTTGAGCCGGCTGTGTCGTGGCGGAGCCGCTGTAATCGAAGACACTGGCAATGCCAGCCTGTCCATCGAGACCGGGATAGATCAGCAGGCTGATCGCATCGACCAGTCCTGCTTCCAGAAATGCCCCATTGATCCGCCCACCGCCTTCGAGCAGAAGCCGCCGACGCCCGAAATCGCGATGAAGGGCGCGCATCGCGGCAGGCAGGTCGTGACCGTCCTCCCCGGCAAAGCAATAGGACACCCCCACCCCACGCAGATGCTCCAGATAGGCATCGGCCACGCTCTCGCCCAGAATGGCCACGACGGGATCTCCATCCAGATCGGCGCGCTCATGACGAAGCTTGCCGGAAGGATCGATCAGGATCGCCAGTTTTTTCTCGAATGCCGCGGCGATATGGGACATTCGGGGCAGCAGGCGCGCCCCCTGGGGCATCGGATCGTCCGTTTTGAGAAAATGGGCCGAGGCTGTGGTTCGGCCGATGATCCATCCATCTGCGTCGAAGCTTTCTTCCAAGGCGAAATACTGGTTGACCAGCGTGTCGCGCGCCTGACCGTCAGCCGGAAGCGTCCATCGGTCAGTGTCGATCCGTCCATCGATGCTGCTCATCATATGGCAGAGAATATGGGGGCGGTTCATGCCAGACCTCTTTCTTCGACACGTGTTCCTGCGGCATGAGCGTGGAAAAAGCTTCTTCCCGCGTCATTCCTGCCGTTCAGAACCTAGACCGGTGGTGAGCGCGCGATTAGTGGGCGCCTTCTATAAGGCGTTATGCCTGCGTTTCATGAAACTTCTTTTTCAGCGCGGCGATGCTGTTCCCTGTCCGGCATTCAGACCGTCCGCTGCTTTGGCTCTCGCCAAGACGGCCAAGGCCCTCTATCGCTGGAACGAGGTCTGAGGGGCGGAAGGACAGGAGCGCGTGAGTCATCGGGTCTATCTGCTCGCGGCGCTTATAGGGCTCGGCATTCTGTGCTGCGCAAGCCTGATGATTGGCCGTTATCCCGTCTCGTTTTCTGCCCTGTTCCAATTCTGCCTCGGGCAGGGAAATGCCTCGACGCATCTGGTTCTGACCCAGGCAAGGATGCCGCGGATTATCGGCGCTATCGTGATCGGGGCGGCACTCTCCGTATCGGGTGGCGCGTTTCAGGCCGTGTTTCGTAATCCGCTGGTCTCACCCGATCTGCTGGGCGTGCTCAGCGGGGCGGCTTTCGGGGCGGCTGGAGCCATCCTGCTTCATGCCACCGGCCCATTCATCGGGCTGGCAAGTTTCTGCGGCGGATGCTGTGCCGTGGCCTGCGGTTTTGCCATTGCCCGTCTGGTCGGACAGGCGGGGGGG
>NZ_PNQZ01000139.1 GCF_003994335.1 Asaia sp. W19 | reverse complement strand
GCCGCCATCCCGTGCCCCCCTCTCCCCTCACTACCTGGCTGGATCGCCGCTTCCGGATTGCTCAACGAGGCTCGACAATCCAGCGTGAAATCCTGGCGGGACTCACGACCTTCGGTGCCATGGCCTATATCATGGCCGTCAATCCGGCGATCATGGCCAAGGCGGGCCTTCTTCCGCATGACATGATCATGACGACCATCGCAGCGGCCATCTGCGGCACCTTGCTGATGGCCCTTTTTGCCAACATGCCGATCGCTCTCGCGCCTGCCATGAGCAGCAACGCCATTTTCGCGCAGATCGTCGTACATCAGATGCATGTCGACGTACGCACGGCATTCACGATCGTCCTGTTCGGGGGGATCGCCTTCACCGCCCTTTCTGTGACACGTCTGCGCCATCGCATCATCCAGGCCTTTCCCGAACCGATCGTTCTGGGCATTCAGGTCGCGATCGGGATCTTCATCGCCCGCCTGGGCATGGTCACGGGCGGGCTGGCCGTAGGTGCGCCCGATGGATTTCATTTCGGGGCGCTGACCGATCCCTCGGTTCTGCTCACCCTGTTCGGGTTGTTCCTCGCCAGCGTCCTCCTCGTGTTACGCGTTCCGGCTGGAATGCTGATCGCCATTCTTGCGGTGACTCTCGCCAGCCTGTTTGTCCACAAGAACGGTCACACCGTGGCAAGCCTGCCCGAGCATTTCATGGATTGGCCGCATTATCCGACCCATCTTCTTTTCCCGTTCAATTTTGGTGATTTCTTCTCGCATCTCGATCTGCTTCTGCCGATCACCCTCTATTTCCTGATCAGCGATTTCTTCGACGCGACAGGCACAATGTACAGCGTGGCCAACCGTGCGAGACTGACCAAGCCGGATGGCACCCCCCTCCTCGGTCGAGCGGCCTTCGCGGCCGATGGCTCGGCCAGCATCATCGGTTCCGCGCTCGGGACCAGCACCGTCTCCGCCTATGTCGAGAGCCTGGTCGGGGTCGAGGCAGGTGGCCGCACGGGACTTACGGCGCTGACCGTCGCCCTGCTTTTCGCGGCGTCCTCCGTACTTTGGCCCCTGATCGTGATGATACCCGCCGAAGCTACGGCCCCTGTTCTCATCTTGGTAGGGCTCTCCATGCTCTCGGCGCTCGGACAGGCCGCCAACAGCTCTCAGGAGGCACTCCTGACGCCTGCTTTCATGCTTCTCATTGCCGTCCTGACCGGCAATTTCATGATCAGCCTCGCTCTTGGCCTGCTCTTCTATTCTCTGCTGCTGCTGGTCACCCGGCAGTTTGTCCGCCTCACGCCCATGGTCCTCGGACTGGACGCTGTCTTCATTTTCTATCTCGTGCTGACGAGCCACACCGGGATCGGACAAGGCGGCTAGGCGCAAGGCGCGGCCCTGGCATCACGGCCGTGCTCGTCATGTTGTGAAGGAGGGGGAACGTAACGCGGCCTCCCGAAGATCGTTGACACAGGCAAGCAGGGACGCCCCGCCAGGAGTCCCGCAGCAAT
>NZ_PNQZ01000138.1 GCF_003994335.1 Asaia sp. W19 | reverse complement strand
AGATTGGTCATGATCCGATCATAGCTTCCAGGCGTCAGAAGCCCCTGCGCCTCGAAATCGCGCGCTTCGCCCAGGAGCCGCTCGAGCGAGCGCTGCGTTGCCTCCGGCGAGACATCGGCGAGCGTGACTTTCATGCCTGAAGCTGCAAGGCTCTGGGCAATACCGCCGCCCATATACCCCGCGCCGATGACCGCTGCACTTCTGATAATCTGAACCGACATGTCGCCCAACCTTCACGATGATTTTGATGGACGCTGAAAACGGAGTGTTCCAGCGATGTAACGGACGAAAGAAATACTCACCCGAAAAGAGGCGCGTCCAATAGTCGTATCCACTCAATAGATAACCATTTGACTATGAAATCGCCCATGTCCCATCCGCATCTCGGCCCGTTCTGGTTCATCGCCTCCAGACTGAAGCTGCGTCACCTGCAGCTTCTCTCGGCATTTTCACGCCATCCGACCCTGCAGGCTGCCGCAGAAAGTCTCGGCATGGCGCAGCCTGCTGCCTCCAAGCTGATTGGCGATCTCGAGGAGTTGATGAAGATCCGCCTCTTCCGGCTCGAAGGGCGACGCATGATCCCCACCTTTGCCGGTGAGGTTCTGACACGACACGCTGTGACCATGCTTGAAGAGCTGGAACGCACGCGTGTCGAGCTCAACGCACTCGTTGATGGGCGCATAGGCCATGTCTCGATCGGAGCGATTGACGGCCCTGTCATCCGTTCGCTTGTCGACATGCTGCGCATTGCCCAGGAAACCTATCCCGAGATCGAACTCGAAATCCGCAGTGGCCCGAGCGACGCATTGTTCCAGATGCTGGTGGACGGCCAGATCGATATCATGCTGGGGCGACGTCCTGTCATCCCCTCGCCCTATCCGGTCCATTATGAGGAAATCGCCACGGAACATCTTGTTGTGGCGGCGCGTCCTGACCATCCCCTGCAGGATACAGGGCCGATCCCGCTGCCAGCCCTTGCCGATTATCCCTGGATCCTGCAGCGAAAGGGGAGCCGATCACGACAACGCCTCGAAGAGCTTTTCCTCGATCGGGATCTGACGCTGCCCACACGGATCGTCTCTTCGGATTCCTGGATGATGACCCTGGCCTATATCACCCGGACCGACGCCCTCACCCTGCTTTCGGCGCCCGCCGCCGAACTTCAGCGCGATGTCGGCCAGATCGCGCTTCTGCCACTGGATTTCTCCTTCGATGTCGCGCCCTGGGGGATGCTGGTGTCGAAGGACCGCCCCTCAACCCCTGCCGCGACAACCATCCTGTCCCTCCTGCGTGACATCACGCACAAAGGAGAAGCCGGGCGTTTCGACGGGGGCTCAGCCCCATGAGCGGACACTCCCTTATCAATCGGCTCAAGCTGCGCCATTTGCGTCTCATCCTCGAACTCGAGGCTACCAACAACCTTCATCGCGCCGCGGAGCGCATGAATCTCTCACAACCTTCGGTATCGAAATTGCTGCAGGAGGTCGAGCACGCCCTCAACACCCGATTATTCGAGCGATCCTCTCAGGGCGTGTTCCCGACACCCAGCGGGGTGCTTGCCGCCCGTCATGCGCGGCTCATGCTCAACGATATAGACCGCCTGCAACTTGATATGAACGCGATGCAGGAGGGGACATATGGCACGGTGCGCGTCGGCTCCATTGTCGCAGCCCTGCCCGATCTGGTGTCACCGGTCTTCGCAGAAATTTCCCGGACCCAGCCGGGGATCAGCCTGTCCCTCACCATCGATACCAGCGACGCGCTTCTTCTGGGCATGGAATCAGGCAGGCTCGATTTTGTGATCGGGCGCCCTCTTGGCCTCCATGGGCCTACAAGGCTGACCTGTCTCGACCTTGCCAGCGAGCCACTTTGCGTCGTTACCAGCTGTCTTAACCCGATCAATGATCCGGGAGGGTTGAGCCTGAAGGATGTCGCTGGCGAACGCTGGATCTTGCAGACAGCGCCCAGCCCCATGCGTCGGGCGATCGAGGCTGCTTTCACCACCGCCTTGCTTCCTCTGCCGGTCCACCCCATCGAGGCATCCTCGATGTTTGCAACGATCGATCTGCTGCTTCATTCGAGCATGCTCGCGGTCATTCCGTGCAGTGTGAGCCGACATTACGAGCGCGCGGGGATGATCCGTCGACTCTCTGTTCCCATGCCGGACTTCCTTGGGGCCTATTCCCTGATCAGCATTCCAGAACGCCCACTCACCCCCGCCGCCGATCTCGTATTTACGGCACTCAGAGAGGCCGCGATCAGCATTCCTGATCGGGCAGTTCAATCTTGCGTCTAGCGCATCATTAACTTTCGGATAGCTTTCGTTCATCTGAAGCTCGGAAACCCGAGAAAAAAGGTGAGTGCGATGCATATCCTCGTCATTGGCGCAGCCGGCATGATCGGCCGTAAATTCATCGAAAGTCTTACAAGCAGGCCTCTCGAGGGTACGGAGGCCACAACGCGCCTTACCTTGGCCGATGTAGTCGCGCCTGCCGCACCAAACGGTTTTAGTGGCGCGTGTGAGACAATGACCTGCGACCTGACGCAATCTGGCGCTGCCGAAAGGCTTTTGAGTGGTCGCCCCGATATCATCTACCATCTCGCGGCAATCGTCTCGGGCGAAGCGGAAGCCGATTTCGACAAAGGCTATGCGGTCAATCTCGATGGCACACGAACCCTGTTCGAGACCATTCGTCAGATTGGCACACGCGAGGGATGGAAGCCGCGTGTTGTCTTCGCCTCATCCAATGCGGTGTTCGGTGGCGACTTTCCCGACGTGATCCCCGATGATTACATCCTCACTCCCCAGACCAGCTATGGTACCCAGAAAGCCATATGCGAGCTCTTGCTGGCCGATTATCGGCGTCGCGGCATTTTTGACGCGATCGGGCTGCGTTTTCCCACCATCTGTGTTCGTCCTGGCAAGCCGAACCGCGCCGCTTCGGGCTTCTTCTCGGGCATCATCCGCGAGCCGCTGGTCGGGCAGGAAGCCCTGCTACCGGTACCAGAAACAACGCGTCACTGGATGACGAGTCCGCGCTCGGCGGTCCAGTTCCTGCGGCATGCAGCAACGCTCGATCTATCTCTCCTGGGTGAGCGACCCAACCTCTCCATGCCTGCCTTGTCAGTCACAGTGGGCGAGCAGATCGCGGCACTGCGCCGTGTCGCAGGTGAAAAGGCAGTCGCCCTTATCCGGCATGCCCCTGACGAAGCTGTTGCGCGTATCGTCGCTGGCTGGGCGCGCGGCTTCGATCCGCAACGCGCCCTGTCTCTCGGGTTCACGACGGAGCAGAGCTTCGACGCGATCATCCAGGCACATATTGAAGATGAGCTCGGCGGCCGCATTGCCTGAGCACCTTCTTCCCCTGACCGCCTGACCACATCCGCGCCCGAGTCATTTGTCGAAGGGGCGCGCATGAGGAGCCGAGCATCATGACTTCAGAGACGATACAGAACAAAGCGGTGCCCGAGATTCCGGACGCAATGCCACCGCTTGCCGCTCTTTCTCCCTCTTCCCTCTCAGCTCGCATTGCGGATCAGGAAACCCTGCGCAGAGGGGCGACGGGCAAGGCCTTCGCCAAGCTCCTGCCTTTCCTGATCCTGATGTATATCGTCGCATTCCTGGATCGTTCGAATATAGGCTCGGCCAAACAGGCGCTTCATACCGATGTCGGCGTTTCGGACGCCATGTTCGCATTCGGCGCTGGCGTGTTCTTCGTCGGCTATGCCCTGTTCGAGATCCCCAGCAATCTCATCCTGTATCGCGTGGGTGCCCGGCGATGGATGGCCCGTATCATGGTCACCTGGGGCCTCGTATCCGCGGCCATGATGTTCACGCAGGGTAACCTGTCGTTCATCATCCTGCGCATGATGCTCGGCATTGCCGAAGCGGGGTTCTTCCCCGGGATCATGCTTTATCTGACATTCTGGTTTCCCGAGCGGGAGCGCACCCGGGTGCTGGGCGTGTTCTATTTCGGCTATCCCCTCGCCATGACCTTCGGCAATCCGCTATCGGGGGCATTGTTCGGGCTCGATGGAATACTGGGCCTTGCCGGCTGGCAATGGATGTTCCTGCTTGAAGGCGGACTGGCCGTTGCCATGGGGATCGCAACCTATTTCGTCCTCCCCGACAAGCCTCAGGACGTGGCCTGGCTGAGCAATGCTGAGAAAACGACCCTCTCAGGTATCCTGCAAAAAGAGGCCGCCGAAAAAGAGGGAGCGCATGGCCACGGCGTACAACTCGGCGCCCTGCTGCATTCAAGCAAACTGCTCCAGTTCCTTGCGCTCTACATGGTCATGCAGGTCGCAAGCTACGGGGTGGTATTCTACCTGCCCGAACAGGTATCGCTGATCCTTCATGAAAAGATCGGGTTCCGCGTCGGTCTGGTCAGTGGCATTCCCTGGGCTTTCGCCATTCTCTCCACTTTCGTCATCACGCGCCTCGTCCAGAAGCATGATGCGCCGCGCCTCGGTCTTCTGGTCTGTCTGGCCGCAGCCGCGATCGGGCTATGCATATCCGGAGCCGAATCAGGCGTGGTTGCCGTGATCGGTTTGTGCATTGCCGCAGCCGGAGTCGTCACGGTCCAGGCCGTTTTCTGGAATTTCCCTCTCGCCCATTTCACCGGAGTGCAGGCTGCGGGGGCGATCGCACTTATCAACGCTCTCGGCAATCTGGGCGGGTTTGCTGCGCCCAATATCCGCAGCTTTGCCTCCCATCTCTGGGAAACGCCTGTTGCCGGTCTCTACGCCGTCGCCCTCTCCGGGCTGATCGGTTTGGTCATCGCCGCCTTCCTGCCGCGGACCAACCACCAGACACACCGTCCGGCCCATTGAGACCTTTTCCTCTCTATCCAGCCAAAGGAGATAACCATGTCTTCCCCTTTCAACCGCACCAACTGGCCCATTGCCGCAGCCATGATCCAGTATGCGAATATCCTGCCGGACGGCTCGAGCGTTCAGGATCAGACACCCGAAGAATGGGCCGCTACACTGGCTGAAGTCACTGATGCGGGCTTTACCGAGATCGACCCCACGGATTCCTGGATCAGGCTCGCTGATCTCCCCGCAGAGCGACTGGCCCTTTTCGCGTCGCTCGTGAAGGAGGCCGGTCTCACAATGCCAGGGCTCTCGACTGCGCGGCGCTCCATCATAGATCCGGAACAGGCGGATGAAAATCTCGCCTATAGTCATCGCGTGATCGATACCGCCGCGAAGCTCGGGATCAAGGAGGTCTCCTTTGGTCTTTTCTATCCCCTGACCCCCGCGCAAAAAGCCGCCTTGTGGTTCTGGACAGCACAGGGGACGGTCAACCCGGATGACACGACGACCTGGAACCTTGCGGTCGCCCGCATTCGCGAACTGGCACGTCATGCGCAGGAGGTCGGGGTCGGGCTCTCGCTCGAGATGTATGAAGATACCTATCTGGGCACGGCAGAGAGTGCCGTGCGCTTCGTGCAGGATGTCGACCACGCCAGCGTAGGGATCAACGCAGATCTGGGTAACCTTGTCCGGCTGCATCGCCCGGTCGAGCATTGGGCGTCGATGATGCAGAAGGTGGCGCCGTTTGCGCGCTATTGGCACGTGAAGAATTACTATCGCACTGAAGATGCCACCACAGGCATGGTGGTCACGGCCCCTGCCCCACTCGAATTCGGCGTGATCAGCTATCGGGCGGCCATTAAAATGGCACTCGCCCACGGGTTCAAAAGTGCCTTCCTGGTCGAGCATTATGGCGGTGACGGTCTGAGCGTAAGCGCGACCAACCGCGCTTATCTGCGTCGCATTCTGCCGAGATAACGCGGCGTTCTCTCTGCAAGGTCCCGATATGCGGACCTTGCAAAGGACAGCCCTCTCGCCATCCTTCCTCTCTGGTGCAGGAGAGAGATCATGCCCCGTCTGCGTTGGCTGATGATCATCCTCTGTTTCGCTGCGACCACCATCAACTACATCGATCGGGCAACGATCGCCATTGCAGCCCCGTTCATGGCGCGCGAATTACACATCGATCCGGCCCTCCTTGGCATCATCCTCGGTGGTTTCTTCTGGACTTATGCCTTCATGCAGCTGCCATTCGGTATGGTGGTGGATCGCGTCGGGGTCCGCGCAGCTTATGCGCTTGCCGTGATATGGTGGTCGGTCTGTACCGCCCTGACCGCTCTGGTCCGCGGGCCGCTGAGTATTCTCGGTCTGCGCCTTGCTCTGGGTATAGGTGAATCGGGCAGCTATCCTTCGAATGCCAAGGTCGCCTCGCTCTGGTTCCCCAAAAGCGAGAGAGGCCTCGCTGCCGGGATCTTTGACAGCGGGTCACGGGCGGGCTCTGCGGTATCGATGCCGCTGGTTGCCCTGCTGATTGCTCTTCTCGGCTGGCGCCTTGCCTTTGTCGCAGCGGGATGCCTCGGGCTGGTCTGGGTCGTCTTCTGGTTTGCGCTTTATCATGACCCGGACAGACATCCCCGACTTCCCGCTGGAGAGCTGGCAACGCTGAGAGCAGCCCAGCCCACTCCCGTACGTGCTGCCCCGGGAGCGTGGCGGCTGATGCTCAGGCACCGAACGGTGTGGGGCATGATGCTTGGCTTCTTCTGCGCCAATTTCGTCTTCTATTTTTTTGCCACCTGGTTTCCGAGCTATCTCGTAAGCGCGCACGGGTTTTCGCTCAAGGATCTGGGGCTCATCGGGATGATCCCGGGCGTTGTCGCCATTCCGGCAGCCTGGCTGGGCGGTTGGACCTCTGATCGGCTCCATCACAACGGATGGAGCCTCACAGCGGCACGCAAGACCTGCCTCGTGGGTGGGCTCGTACTTTCCTCTGTCATCGCTCTGACTGCCTTCGTCACCCAGACCTGGTTGTGCATCACCTTTTTGTCGGTTTCCTTCGGCGGTATTGCCTTCACTGGGGCCAATATCTGGTCTCTTCCAGCCGATATCGCGCCAAGCCCCGACCTCGTGGCTACTCTGGGCGGCCTTCAGAACAGTGCCGCGAATATCGCCGGGATCGTGATTGCGAGCTTTACCGGACTGATGGTGAGCCTGACGCATGGATCATTTCTCATCCCGCTCTGCGCAACCGGGGGATTTGGCCTGCTCGGCGCCGTTTCATACCTCTTCATCGTGGGGCCGATTGAGCCACTCCCCCTCGATCCCCCCAAGAAAAACGCGCCTGAACG
>NZ_PNQZ01000137.1 GCF_003994335.1 Asaia sp. W19 | reverse complement strand
GCCGAGCATCCCCAGCGTGTACTGACACGCGACCAGCTCATGGATATGGCGCGCGGCCCTGATCATGCCGCGTTCGATCGCAGCATCGACGTGCAGGTGAGCCGCCTGCGCGCCAAGCTGGAGGAAGACCCCAGAAATCCGACCTTGATCCGTACCGTGCGCAATGGGGGCTATCTGTTCGCCTCCGCGGTAAAACGCTCATGACGCGACGCTTTCTCATGCAGGACACGATCTCGCGCCGCCTGATCGTGACCGTCGCTCTGGCGGCGGCGGTGACATTGCTTCTGCTCGAACTCTTTGTGGCCTTTGGCGGTCAATGGACAAAGCCCGATATAGAGGCAACGGGCATGGTGCGCGAGGTGGCGTCTGTCATTCGCATGACCGGCGCCGCGCCAGCAGAACACCGTCCCGCCCTGCTTCAGGCAGCCAATACGACCGAACTGCATTTCGCCTGGTATGCCCCACATTCTCCCCTCGCCCTCGCCTTGGAGCACGGCCATTACCGGGCGATGGAGGTCGGCGAATCCTGGCATTTTCTTAGCCCGCATCTGGGGCATCGGCCACGCCATATGGCCGTATTCCAGGAAGATAATCCGGTCTCGTTACTCCCTGGACTGCCGTATGACCGCTCTGTTTTTCACGATGCGTATTTTGCCGGGGTTCAGCTCGATGACGGAAGCTGGATCCKG
>NZ_PNQZ01000136.1 GCF_003994335.1 Asaia sp. W19 | reverse complement strand
CGGACCGCGTGAAAAAACGGAAGCGCCTCGTCAACCGTCATGGCCAGCACATCGGCAATCGACTTGCCGCGGAACTTCACGTCCAGCGTCTCGCGATTGTAGCGCTGCCCCTTGCAGGTATCGCAGGTCACAAACACGTCGGGCAGAAAATGCATCTCGATCTTGAGAACGCCATCGCCCTGACAGGCCTCGCATCGCCCGCCCTTGACATTGAACGAGAAGCGCCCCGGCTTGTAGCCGCGCGCCTTGGCCTCGGGGAGCTCTGCAAACCAGTCGCGTATCGGGGTGAACAAATCCGTATAAGTCGCCGGGTTTGAACGCGGTGTCCGCCCGATCGGGGACTGATCGATGTCAATGATCTTGTCGAGATGCTCCAGCCCCTCCAATGCCCGATACGGCAAAGGAGATTGGTTTGCGCCCATCAGCTCGCGAGACAGGGCCTTGTAGAGCGTATCCACGACAAGGGTCGACTTACCCCCTCCTGATACACCGGTTACCGCGACGAAGCAGCCCAGCGGGAAACGCGCGGTCACGTCATGCAGATTATTACCCGTTGCGCCCACCAGAGTGAGCATGCGCTCCGCGTCATAGGGTCGTCGCTTTGCGGGCACCGGGATCATGCGCCTGCCGGAAAGATAATCTCCCGTAATGCTGTTCTCGTTCTTCGCCACCTCTTCCGGGCGACCGCTCGCAACCACCGTGCCGCCCAGCGCGCCTGCCCCGGGGCCCATATCGATCAGCCAGTCCGCCGCTCGGATGGCGTCCTCGTCATGCTCGACCACGATCACCGTATTTCCCAGCTTCTTGAGCCGGTCGAGCGTTCCGAGTAGTCGCTCGTTATCGCGTTGATGAAGCCCGATCGAAGGCTCGTCGAGTACATAAAGCACACCCGTCAGCCCGGATCCGATCTGACTCGCCAGGCGAATGCGCTGGCTCTCCCCGCCTGAAAGTGTTGCAGAGCCGCGCGACAAGGTCAGATAATCGAGCCCCACATCATCCAGAAAGCGTAGGCGATCGAGAATCTCGCGCAGAATGCGCCGGGCAATCTCAGCGCGCTGCGGTGTCAGAGAGGCTTCTACCCCCCCAAACCAGTCGAGCGCGCGCCTGATCGTCAGGTCTGAGGCCTGGGCGATATTGAGATGGTTGATGCGTACGCAGAGCGCCTCAGGCTTGAGACGCGCGCCATGACAGGCATGACAGGGTACGTCAGACTGGTAGCGCGACATTTCCTCACGCACCCACATGCTGTCCGTCTCGGCCAGACGGCGCTGAAGGTTGCGCATGACCCCTTCGAACGGCTTTGTCAGCTCGTAAGCGCGCTTGCCATCCTTGTAGGTGAACAGGATCGAGTCCTCGCTCCCCTCCAGCAGCGCCTTTCGAAAGGCCTCGCCCAGCTTTTTCCAGGGCGTCGTCATCTTTTCCCTGAAATGCTTCGCCATCGCCTCGAGCGTCTGGTCGTACCAAGGGGTCTTGGCGTCCCGCCACGGCGCAAGAGCGCCCTCGGCGAGGGAGAGACTTTCATCGGGCACGATCAAACGGGCGTCAAAATGCGTCTCGGTGCCAATGCCGTCGCAGACCGGGCAGGCCCCCATCGGCGCATTGAACGAAAAAAGACGCGGCTCGATTTCCTCCAGCGTGAAACCGCTCACCGGGCAGGCGAACTTCGCCGAGAAGACGATGTGCTCGCTCTCGCCATCCTCTCCCGCACGGCGCACCTGCTCCGCATAGGCCACGCCATCGGCCAGGCCCAGCGCGGTTTCGAAGCTGTCGGCCAGCCGGGTCTCGATACCCGGCTTGACCACGACACGATCGACCACAACTTCCACCGTATGGCGTAGCTTGCGGTTCAGATGGGGTGCCTCAGCAATTTCATACGTTTCGCCATCGACCTTCACCCTTGTGAAGCCCTTGCGCTGGAGCTCCGCCAGCTCCTTGCGGTACTCCCCCTTGCGATCACGGATGACGGGGGCCAGCAGCATCAGCCGCGTCCCTTCTTCCATTGTCATTACACGATCGACCATCTGACTCACCGTCTGCGCCTCGATGGGCAGGCCGGTAGCCGGCGAGTAGGGAACGCCCGCCCGCGCCCAGAGCAAGCGCATATAGTCATGGATCTCGGTAATCGTCCCTACGGTCGAACGCGGGTTCTTCGACGTGGTCTTCTGCTCGATCGAGATGGCAGGTGACAGCCCTTCGATGGAGTCCACATCGGGCTTACCCATCAATTCCAGAAACTGACGCGCATAGGCTGAAAGGCTCTCGACATAGCGCCTTTGCCCCTCGGCGTAGATTGTATCGAAAGCGAGAGACGACTTGCCGGAG
>NZ_PNQZ01000014.1 GCF_003994335.1 Asaia sp. W19 | reverse complement strand
CGATCGCACTCAGGGTTGCTTTCTCACGAGCTTCCGCACTGGCCTTGTTCTCGCCGTGCATCTGCATCAGCTTGTCAGACAGCGATCGATGTTCGAGACGGATCTCGACAATTGCCCCCTCGACCGCGCTCAGGCGGCGCCCGTGATCGGCAAGGGTATCGATAGGAACGACATCAGATACGGCGCTCATGTCGCCTCCAATAAAAAAGCCGCCCGGTGAGGGGCGGCGGAATGAGATAAAGGCGGGTGAGGGCGCTTATCGACAGGGCTGCGTGGCTGGATAGAGATAGCCGCTATAGCCATCTGCGCAGACGAAGTAGGAGTGATCATTCGGCTCGACGGGCGCATAGCCGACCGCATAGATCTTGCCGCCGATCTTTAGATCCCCGCCAATTTGCAAGGCACCGGCTACCACGCCACCTGCGAGAGGCAGATAAGCGGCGAGCGCGGTCTGCAAGCCCTCCTGCGTGACTCCGTTCGCCACAAGGCTGCTTAGCGAGGTGTCGTGCTGCGAGAGGCGATCCTGCATCGAGCCCAGCGTGACTACAGCACTGCCGTCAGGGTTACGGGTGGAACCAATCGGCGTCTCGAGGGGCAGGCCCCGAGGGGGAACGAATTGTGCAGGCCCGGTCTGGGCCATGGCTATGCAGGGCATGACCGACAGGATGGCCGCCATTCGCCTCATGATTTTGGTTCCTCATAGGTGGGGATATTGGCGTTGTTCCACCAGCCGCCATTCAGCGGTGCCGTGGTGGGAAGGGATGCTAACCAGGCCGTCA
>NZ_PNQZ01000135.1 GCF_003994335.1 Asaia sp. W19 | reverse complement strand
GACCTTTCGTCTTCGCTCATCGTCGGGCCCGTTCTGCGGCCCATCTGACGGGGCATTCTTTCGCGACCGATCATCTGTCACGGATACGGCTTCCGTCTCCCCGGCAGTAGACTATAGCCCATCTAAGGCGCTTTTCATGCATCTTGCTGAACTCAAGAAAAAAACCCCTGCCGATCTGCTGGCCTATGCTGAAGAACTGCAGATCGAAAACGCATCGTCGATGCGCAAGCAGGACATCATGTTCGCCATTCTCAAGACCCTGGCGGATAATGAGCAGGCCATTTACGGCGAAGGCACTCTGGAGATCCTGCCAGACGGCTTCGGCTTTCTTCGTTCGCCTGAAGCCAATTACCTCCCTGGCCCTGACGATATCTATATCTCCCCCGCTCAGGTGCGTCGTTTCGGGCTGCGCCCAGGTGACACGGTTGAGGGTCAGATTCGCGCCCCGCGCGATGGCGAGCGCTACTTCTCGCTGCTCAAGGTCAACTCGATCAACTTCGAAGAACCGGACTCGGTTCGTCAGCGCATCAACTTCGACAATCTGACGCCGCTCTATCCCGAGCGTCGCCTGCGTATGGAAGTCGAGCAGGTGGGTGCACCGGAGCCTCAGCCAACCGGCAAGGGCAAGAAGGATCAGCGCGATTATACACCGCGCGTGATCGATCTCGTGGCCCCTATCGGCATGGGCCAGCGCGCCCTGATCGTGGCCCCGCCGCGCACCGGTAAGACCGTGATGCTGCAAAGTATCGCTTCGTCCATCTCCGCCAACCATCCCGATGTGTTCCTGATCGTTCTTCTGATCGATGAGCGCCCCGAGGAAGTGACGGACATGGCCCGCTCGGTACGCGGCGAGGTCGTGTCCTCCACCTTCGATGAGCCCGCGACCCGCCACGTGCAGGTAACTGAAATGGTGCTCGAAAAGGCCAAGCGGCTGGTCGAGCACAAGCGTGACGTCGTGATCCTGCTCGACTCGATCACCCGTCTGGCGCGCGCTTACAACACTGTTGTCCCGTCGTCGGGCAAGGTGCTGACCGGCGGTGTGGATGCCAATGCCCTGCAGCGCCCCAAGCGCTTCTTCGGCGCGGCACGTAACATTGAGGAGGGCGGTTCGCTCACCATCATCGCCACCGCGCTCATCGACACGGGCAGCCGTATGGACGAGGTGATCTTCGAAGAGTTCAAGGGCACGGGTAACTCCGAACTCATCCTCGATCGCAAGCTGGCTGACAAGCGTACCTTCCCCGCCATCGACATCACCAAGTCGGGTACGCGTAAGGAAGAGCTCCTCGTGGATCGTGCTTCGCTCTCGAAGATGTGGGTGCTGCGTCGCATCCTCTCGCCCATGGGCACGATGGACGCGATGGACTTCCTGCTCGACAAGTTGAAATACAGCAAGACGAACCAGGACTTCTTCGACGCCATGAACAACTGATCCGCTTTCCGGATCATGAAAAACCGCCGGAGGCCCACGCTTCCGGCGGTTTTTTTTATGGGCCGATCTCGATGATGGAGGTCGTCATCATGGGGCTCCGCCCCATACCCCGCCAAAGGACGGTCGTCCTTTGGAAACCTGTTTGACTAAACCGGGATGAACCGGGATGAAAGGGGCGCGCCCCTTTCCGGGGAGCGGGGCAGCGCCCCGCGGAGGTTTCCAGCTGCAAGAACCTCCCTTCATGGGGCTCCGCCCCGCAGAACCTCTCCGGTTTATGAGAGCGTGACGCCTTCCAGTTTCAGGAGATAGCGCTTGTCGTCCAGGCCGCCTTCGCCTGAATAGCCGCCCAGATGGGTCTTGCCGAGAACGCGGTGGCAGGGGATCAGGATGGGGATGGGGTTGTGGGCCATGGCGCCCCCAATGGAGCGGGCCGAGCCTCCGGCCTTGGCAGCGAGGTCGGCATAGCTGATTGTCTGGCCGTAGGGCACATCGCGCAGGGCGGCCCAGACGGTCTTGCGATAGGGGGTGCCCCAAGGGGCGAGGGGCAGATCGAAACTTTCCGCTTCGCCGTCGAAATAGCGTTCCAGCATCGTGTGGGCGCGAGTAAGAAGGGGCGTCTTTTCCTGATCGCGGCCCCATCCCCAGTCGAGGGCAACAATAGCGCCCTCGTCTTCACTAAGGGTCAGGGGGCCGAGGGGAGAATGAAAAGAGAGCTGGGGCATAGAAGGAATTCACATGGTTGACGCGACGGAAAGCCGGGCGGGACGCAAGGGTGAGGTAATCTTCGCTCTGGCGACGGGTGCCGGGCGGGCGGCGATCGCCATCATGCGCGCAAGTGGCCCCGGCGCTCAAGAGGTGCTTGCAGCCCTGTGCGGTGGACGGGTGCCACAACCGCGTCATGCGGGGCTTCGCGCCCTGCATCACGAGGGTGAGCATCTGGACGATGCAATGGTGCTTTGGCTGCCTGGACCGCGCTCCTATACCGGGGAGGATGGGTTCGAGTTGCATCTTCATGCGGGTCCGGCCGTGATCGATCGTGTGGCGCTGGCGCTGACCGCGCTGGGGGCGCGACCGGCCGAGGCAGGTGAGTTCACGCGGCGAGCGGTTCAGGCCGGGAGGCTCGACCTGCTTCAGGCTGAGGCGATTGCCGATCTGGTAGAGGCCGAGAGTGACAGCCAGCGTCAACAGGCGCTGGCGCAGGCGGATGGCGCGTTGAGCCGCGTTTATGAGGGATGGAGTGAAACGCTCAAGACCTTGCTCGCCCATCAGGAAGCGCTGATCGATTTTCCGGATGAAGATCTGCCGGAAGAGGTCGAGCAAGCCCTGACGCGTCGGCTCGATGCATTGCGCGATGCCTTGCAGGCACATCTGTCTGACAAGCGGGGTGAGATTGTGCGTCGAGGCCTGACGGTGGTGATTGCGGGCGCGCCCAATGTGGGCAAGTCGAGCCTGCTGAACCATCTCGCGGGGTATGACGCGGCGATCGTCACGCATCGCGCCGGGACCACGCGTGACGTAATCGCCATCGACTGGCTGTTTCACGGGGTGCGCCTGCGTCTGGTCGATACGGCGGGGGGGGGGGGGGGG
>NZ_PNQZ01000134.1 GCF_003994335.1 Asaia sp. W19 | reverse complement strand
YGCTCTTCCGATCTGAACGGGCCCCATTTCAGGACCAGATGTGCAGGAGCCGTCTTCGGGGCCGACCCGGAAACGTCAATCAGCCCCTGCCGCGATAGCCTGGCACGTCCTGGGCGGGAACCCATACCCCTTCGGGTGGCAGGCCGGTCTGCCAGAATACGTCGATCGGAATACCGCCGCGCGGATACCAATAGGCGCCGATGCGCAGCCATTTCGGGTTTAGAACCTCGACCAGCTTCGTGGCGATGCTGACCGAGCAATCTTCATGGAACGCGCCATGGTTGCGAAAGCTGGTCAGATACAGCTTCAGCGACTTGCTTTCGACAATCCAGTCACCCGGAATATAGTCGATGACGATATGGGCGAAATCGGGCTGGCCCGTGACCGGGCAGAGCGAGGTAAATTCGGGTGCGGTGAAGCGTACCACGTAGTCGCGTCCCTTATGGGGGCTCGGCACGCGCTCGAGCGTGGCGGTTTCGGGGCTGTCCGGCTGCACGGTCTGTCGACCCAGCTGGCTGAGTGCTGCGAGATCATTCTCTAATGTGGTCATGAGGGTCTGCCCTGATGTATGGATGGGAGATGCAAGTGTCTCAAGCCGGTTTCCCAGCCCCAGTCATCGTGTCTTCTACAGACGATTTGGCGCAACTCTGCGCCCGACTCAAGCAGGAGCCGTTCGTTACGATCGATACGGAGTTTGTGCGCGAGCATACATACTGGCCGGAACTCTGTGTGGTGCAGCTTGGCGGTGTGTCCGATGTTGCCGTGATCGATACGCTCGCCCCTGGCTTGGACCTTGCTCCGCTGGCCGATCTCCTGGCGACCGAAAGCTGCGTGAAGGTCTTTCACGCGGCCCGTCAGGATCTGGAAATCTTCCTGCATCTGTTCGATGCGTTGCCCTGCTCGATTTTCGATACTCAGGTGGCCGCCATGGTCGGTGGCTATGGCGATCAGGTCGGCTACGACACGCTGGTGAGCGCCATTACCGGGGCGAGCATCGACAAGACCCATCGTTTCAGTGATTGGTCCGCCCGCCCGCTCTCCAAGGCGCAGATCGCCTATGCGGCGGCAGACGTCACCCATCTGCGCGATGTCTATCTGACGCTTCATCGCGAACTCGAAAAGCAGAACCGCCTGCATTGGGCCGATGCCGAACTGGCCGTGCTGAACGACCCGGCAACCTTCCGCCCCGAC
>NZ_PNQZ01000133.1 GCF_003994335.1 Asaia sp. W19 | reverse complement strand
GGGCGCGGGCCGAAAGCCGATGCGCTGGTAAGCGATCGCGAGGATCTGGCACTGGGCGTGATCACCGCCGATTGCGGTCCGGTTCTTTTCGCGAGCACCGATGGGCGCGTGGTGGGCGCAGCCCATGCCGGGTGGCGCGGCGCGGTGGGCGGTGTGCTCGAAGCCACGATCGAGGCGATGGCGCGTCTGGGTGCGGGAGAGATCATCGCCTGTGTCGGCCCCTGCATCGCCCAGAACAGCTACGAGGTCGGGGCAGAAATGCGCGCATCCGTGCTCACCGCTTCTTCCGGAGCAGGAGAGTTTTTCACTGCGGGTGTGCGGCCCGGGCATTATCAGTTCGATCTGTCCGGCTACTGCCTGCACAGGTTGCGCCGTGCGGGTCTGCGCCGGATTTCACGCCTCGGACTGGATACGTTGCCCGATGTGGCGCGCTTCTTCAGCCACAGGCGGCGTACTCTCGCCGGAGGTGGGGCGATCGGGCATCAGATCTCGGCCATACGTGCAGGGAGACTTGGCGGATGATCTCTCTTTTTCCTCGGCATTTCTCGCCAAGGCACTCCTGGCGCATCGGACTCGGTCTTCTGGGTTCTGTGATGCTGCTTGGCGGTTGCGTCGACATGCCGCATCCCTTCGGTGATCCGGGGCCGGAGGGGCGTCGTCTTGCGTTGACCACGCCGCCGCCCCGCCTCGCCGTGCCGACGCCATCCGCCTCGCTGCTGGACAATGCTGCCTCGGCATTATGGGCGAAGGATGTAGCGTCACAACTCGTTGAGCAGTCGCTTCCTGCTGTGGCTCAACCAGCCAAACCGGGGGACTGGTGGCTGCGCCTTTCGGCCACGATGCAGGGAGACCAGGTCACACCGCATTACGAGGTCATGATGCCTTCCGGCGAACCACGTGGACATTGGGATGCTGCGCCGGTTCCTGCCTCGGCCTGGGCGCAGGGCGAGCCGAAGCTCCTGGAATCCCTGGCCTCATCCTCTGCCCCGCAGATCAGCACCGTATTGACCGGTATCCAGGCAGCCATGATGCAGGCCGACCCGCATAGCCTCAAACGCCGCCCGGCCAAGGTGTTTTTCAAGGGTGTGCGTGGGGCCCCGGGTGATGGCAATGTCACACTCGCACGCTCTTTCGTCGCCAGTTTTCCGGACCAGCATGACAAATTGGACCGCGACCCGAAGGCGGCCGATTACACTGTTGAGGGAATCGTGACGCTGAGCGATGGCCCTGCGGGCAATACGGGGCACCCATTGCAGCATATCGAGATCGTCTGGCGCACTGTCGCGGCTGACGGCAAGGAAGCCGGGGCGGCGACCCAGCTTCATGATATCGATGCGCACTCCCTCGACGGCCCCTGGGGCGATGTCGCGATGGTTGCCGCATCGGAGGCGGCGGGAGCCGTGCATCAGATCATCACCAACTACTCCGGACGCGACCACAAGCCGTTACCGCCGGAGCAGGGGAGTGGCAGCGCGAAAAGCAGGATCGCGGCCCGGCAGGGCTGAGGGTAGCGGGCGTCTCTCGATGGCAGACGCCCCTGAGGGGGGCTCGCTCAGCCGATGGTTACGACCTTGGTCAAATGGCGTGGGGCCAGCGTGTCGAGATTCTTGCTACGCGCCACATATTCGCCCAGGAGCTGCAGAACCGGCAGGCAGACCAGCGGCCCAGTGCCGGGTTCCCCCTCGACAGGAAGGCTGATTGTGCCCGGGCCCCCCAGCCCCAGTACTTTCGCGCCTTTAGACAGCAGGTCACGCGCCAGCAGGCCCTCTTCCTCAAGCGTGTCCGGATGATACATCATGATGACCAGGGAGCGCTCGTCGATCAGGCTGATCGGCCCGTGACGATATTCCAGAGGATGGTGCGCTTCGCTCTGGCTCAGGCTCATTTCCTGCATTTTCAGGGCCCCTTCACGTGCCACACCGTAGAAAGCGCCACCCCCGAGAAACACGAAATGCGTACGCCCGTCGATCAGTTCAGGCAGGGTGCTGTCGGCGGCCTCAAGCAGGCGACGCGCGGCCTCGATCGTGGGGGATCCGAGCGCAATTCCGGCGTAGCGCATCCCCAGAAGAAGCATCAGACTGGCCGATGCCGTCATGACAATGCCTTCTTCTGCATGGGTCTCGGCAGCGATCACGCTATCGGCATGGTCGCAAAGTGCGCTGCCCCCCGCACACGTGATGGCGGTCACGCGCTGACCGGCCGACTGGCTTGCCCTGGCAGCGGCCACGGTTTCGGTCGACTCGCCGCTCCGTGAAAGCGCGATGATTTCAGCGGCCACCGCTTCGGGCACATAATCATGCGGGCGGCGTGTCCATTCATTGCCTGGCACCGCGCGGCTCTGATGACCATGAGCGTTCAGGCAGACTGCGATGGAGTCTGCAATATGCACGGAAGTACCACAGCCAACGACCACCTGCACTTTATCGGCTGAGGGCCTTGCCCCGTCGAGATCGGCCTTCGCCCAGAGCGGGAACTGCTCTCTTATGCCGCGTTCGGTTGCGTTCATGGCGTTGTTCCTTTCCGATGGAGGGGCACGCTGATTTGTCATCACCCCGATATGTCAATCTGTCAGGCAGAGCGGGGCTTCTG
>NZ_PNQZ01000132.1 GCF_003994335.1 Asaia sp. W19 | reverse complement strand
CGCATCTGATCTCGGGGGTCAGTTCTCCCGATTGCAGCGCCATCGAGGCCTTTCACAGCGAGCAGGAAGTGACCAGCCACACAGCCAATCTGTTTTCACATTTCACGATCCCTGCCGAGATGACGATGGTGTTCCCCGAGGGAGGCTATCACCTGATCTGTCGTGATTTCCCGGACGGGCCGAAGCCGGGGCAGTCAATTCCGCTGACCTTCAACTTCCTGGGCGGCACATCCGCGACAGTGACCTTCCTGCTGAAAGAATAACTCCCCGGACGGTCTCGCAGCCCCCCGCCCGAAAACCCGAGAGGCTGCGATTGAGGCCGGGGTGTCATTCTGAGCCAACTGCCCAGGCTGAAGGCGTTATCTCAGCCCTCTTCCAGCACGGCGATCACTGCATCGCCGTACCGTTTGAGTTTCGAGGCACCTACGCCCTTGATATCCGACAGCGCCTCGACGCTGTCGGGATTCTCGCGCGCAATCTCACTCAGAACGGCATCGTGGAAGATCACATAGGGTGGAATCTCCTGCTCACGCGCCTCGTCGCGGCGCCAGCGACGCAGGGCTTCGAAACGTTTGCGCTCATCCTCATCCAGAGAATCAATCACCGTAGACGCTGGCAGGGAACGCCCCGCGCTCGCAGCAGCCTTGATCGGGTCCACGCGGAGACGCAATTTTTCCTCGCCACGCAGGATCGGCCGGGCAGCTTCGACATCAAGCCCAAGCGTGCCGTGCTCGCCGCTCATGCGAATGGCGCCGCGTGCGATAAGCTGGCGGATAACACCGCGCCACCACTGCTCGGAGTGCTCCCTGCCAACCCCGAATACCGTCAGATGCTGATGTGCGTGACGCTCGATGGCTTCAGTGAGCTTGCCACGCAATACGGTGGTCAGATGGACCGCGCCAAAACGCTGACCGGTCCTGTATATGGCCGACAGAACCTTCTGAGCAGCCTCCGTCCCATCGAATGTCTCCGCAGGGCTGCGGCAATTATCGCAATGACCGCAGGGACCGTCCAGTGGTTCGCCAAAGCAGGCGAGCAGGGCCTGAGTACGACAGCCGACCGTCTCGGTAAGCGCGATCATGCTCTCGAGACGCGCCTGCATGACGCGTTTCTCCGTCTCCGGGGCGTTTGATTGCTCCAGCCAGTATCGGGCTCGGGCCATATCCTCACCGCCATAGAGCAGCAGCGTGTCCGCCGGGGCGCCATCGCGCCCGGCACGACCGATCTGCTGATAATAGGCCTCCGGAGAAGCAGGCATGTCGAGATGGACGACGCACCGCACATCAGGGCGATCAATTCCCATACCAAAGGCGACCGTCGCCACGATCACCATGGGCTCGCCGCTGCGAAAGCGCATGAGCGTCGCGTGTTTCTCCTGCGAGGAAAGCCCGGCGTGGAACGGAAGCGCATTGAAGCCGCGCTCCCTCAGGCTTTTGGCCATGCGCTCCGTGCGGTTGCGGCTGCCGCAATAGACAATGCTGGCATCTTCCTTGTGCCGCTCCAGCGCGTCCTGAACCTGCTTCGTTTCCGATCCCTTGGGCGAGGCCGCGAGGAACAGATTGGGGCGATGGAAGCTGGAGGTCAGCCGATGCGCCTCGGGCATGCCCAAGGCCTGAAGGATATCATCCTGAGTACGTGAATCAGCCGTTGCAGTCAGGGCAATACGCGGAACGCCGGGAAAAATGCTCGGAAGATCTGCGAGGGCACGGTATTCCGGCCGAAACTCGTGCCCCCATGCTGACACGCAGTGAGCCTCGTCGATCGCGAGCACCGAGACCGGATTGCGCGCGAGCCAGCGGGCCGTGCCCGGCGAGACGAGACGCTCGGGAGATATGTAGAGAATATCCAGCCGTCCGTCGCGCAAATCGTTGCGGAACAGCTCCAGGCGGGGCGGGTCGAGCTCCGAATGGAGGGCTGCTGCGGTGACACCGAGCTGGCGAAGCGCCGCAACCTGATCGTCCATCAGGGCAATCAGGGGCGAGATGACAA
>NZ_PNQZ01000131.1 GCF_003994335.1 Asaia sp. W19 | reverse complement strand
AGGGCTGGCGTGACGTGATGACATTCTGAATATCGCGGCCCGACACCATCACATAGCCGATATCTCCCACCATGGGGTCGATGATCAGCGCCGAGGTGCCGCCCTGTACGCGCAGGTAAGGAACGCCCGTTATGACGCCATGCGGGTACGTCTTGCCCTGGCCGTCCTGCATGTGAACCATGGGCTGCACATCCACCTGACCCACCAGAGACGCGCCGCCGCCGTGGACGGCTTTGACTTGGACGAGGATGGGGGTGCCCATGGCGGATATGGCCCGATCAACGGCGGCGTCAATCGCGCTTCCATTGGTCAGCCCTGCGAACGTACTCTGGGGTGAGACATGATCAACCATTGTACGAGATGTTCCCTGCGTAATCGGTTCTCATCGCTTCGACGCGCGTGAACCATCGGCCATTGGGGATTTCGCTATCGAGTTCGTGCGTGACCATCTGCGCGACCCATGTGCCGTTGACCGGCATCGGGGCCACCTGTCCGGCCTGATTGTTTACCCAGGCAGCAGGCAGATACGCGCTGTCGATTGCGAAGGTGTTCATGAATTGCAGGCGGTGGTCGAACAGCGTGACGAGAGAGACGCCGTAATTGCTATAGGCCGGATAGCCGATCATTCCTGTCTTGGCGCTGACCTTGGGGATCGTCTTGCCCTGCAAGTCCTTGAGATTGTTCGACCAGATCGTGACCTGATACGGGCTGGCTTGGCCTGTAGTGCCAAGCATGGGGATCGCATAGATGAATTTGTAGGTCTTTTTTCR
>NZ_PNQZ01000130.1 GCF_003994335.1 Asaia sp. W19 | reverse complement strand
TGGCCGCTCCCGCGCCCGATGTTCCGCTCCCTTCGGCGCGACTGGCATCCTGACGGCGCAGCAGAGCCCGGATACGCTCCAGAAGCAGGCGCTGTGAAAAGGGTTTGGTGATGTAGTCGTCGGCTCCCAGACGCAGCCCCATGAGCTGGTCGAGCTCCTCGTCCTTGGAAGAGAGGAAAATGACGGGCAGGGAGGAGCGGGCGCGCAGGCGTTGCAGCAGCTCCATCCCGTCCATGCGCGGCATCTTGATATCGAGCACCGCAAGACTGACAGGGCGCGCCAGAATACCCTGAAGAGCGGCCTCGCCATCGGTATAGGTGTGCACGACAAACCCTTCGGCCTCGAGAGTCATCTGGACCGAAGTCAGGATATTGCGATCATCATCCACCAGGGCGATCGTGTGCTTTGTCGTCTCCATGCGCGATGCATCCGCCTTTAATTTCTGCCTGTTGCCAATACGAGGGGGGTTGGCATATGGCTTGTCACAGCCACCTATATCTTACCACGCGGCTGCGCCCAAGACGGGGCAGTCGAAAACGGTCGGACATCTCGGGATGGCCGATCGGTGTCTTTCGTGGCTTCCAGCGGTCACGCTCGCCCCGCCAAGGGGGAGTACGCGGGAGCCGACCCTTTGCCGCCCGGTTCGACCGGGCCCGATTTTTCGAGGTTGCGACCACGATGACGACTGAAAACGCGCAGCACGACGCCCAGAACAGCGCGCAAACCGAAACGCCCGACCCGGCAGCGACAGAAGCCGCAACCGGGACCACAACCGAGACGGGTATCCAGACACCCGAAGCCCGCATTGCGGAGCTCGAGGCCCAGGTCGAGGAATTCCGCGACAAATGGATGCGTTCTGAAGCCGAGATGCAGAACTACCGCACACGCGCCAAGCGTGAGGTGGAAGATGCCCGCCAGTATGCCGTCCAGAAATTCGCCCGTGACGTGGTCGAAGCCGCCGAGAACCTGCAGCGCGGTCTCGCTTCAATGCCGGCAAA
>NZ_PNQZ01000129.1 GCF_003994335.1 Asaia sp. W19 | reverse complement strand
AGCGATCGTGGTGCCAACCTCGATTATCGCGACCTTCGCCGCCATGAAGCTGCTGGGCTATCAGCTCGACAACATGTCGCTCATGGCGCTCACCATTTCGACCGGCTTCGTGGTGGATGATGCCATTGTGGTGCTGGAAAATATCACCCGCTATCTCGAGCAGGGACTCTCCCCGCTCAAGGCGGCCCTCATCGGTTCGGGCGAGGTCGCGTTTACCGTGGTGTCCATCACCCTGTCCCTGATCGCCGTCTTCGTGCCGATCATTCTCCTGGGCGGGATCGCCGGGCGTCTGTTTCACGAATTTGCCATGACCATCTCGATCACGCTGGTGATCTCGATGATCCTGTCACTCTCCCTCACCCCCATGATCTGCGCCATGCTTCTGCGCCCTGCGAAAGAGGCCCATAAGCGTGCGCGTATTGCGGTGGTGATCGATCGCGAGATCACGCGTATCACGGATGGCTATGTTGCATCGCTCGACTGGTCTCTGCGCCACCGCTGGCTGATGCTGCTCAGCCTGCCACTGACACTCTTCATCGCAGGTGCCCTTTTCGTGAAAATGCCGAAAGGCTTCTTTCCGGACGAGGACACCGGCATGATGATGGGCCATATCATCGGCGATCAATCGGCTTCGTTCAGCCAGATGAGCGTCAAGACCTACGAGGTGGCCAAGACCGTCTCGAAAGACCGCGACGTCGCAGCGATCGTCGGCTTCCTGGGCGGCCGTCAGGCCAATCAGGCCAATCTGTTTGCCTCGCTCAAGGATAAATCCGAGCGCGACGATACGGTCACCCAGACCATTGAACGCCTCGGACGCAAATTCCGGAAAATGGTCGGGGCCGAGATCTTCTTCATGGCCCCCGGTGCCGTGCGCGCCGGCGCGCGTGGGGGGAATGCCTCCTACCAATACGCGTTGCAGGGCCCGGATGCGGACGAGCTTTTCGCCCTCACCCCGAAGGTGGTCGAGGCTTTCCAGAAGATCCCGGGGTTGATGGATGTCTCCTCCGATCTGAGCGAAGGCGGCTCGGCGCTGGATGTGAAGATCAATCGCGATCTCTCCTCACGGTTTCAGATTACCCCTCAGCTCGTTTCGAACATCCTGTTCGACGCCTATGGCCAGCGCGCGGCTTCTGTCATCTACAAACCCATCAACCAGTACCGGGTAATCATGGAGGCGGCGCCACGCTTCTGGAAAGACCCCAACACGCTGCAGCAGGTCTGGATCAGTACGGCAGGCGGAACGGCCTCAGGCAGTGTCGCGTCCAACCGTATCCGCGTCGTCACGACCAGCTCTGCCTCCACGAGCGTCTCGACGGCAGATTCGAATTATCAGAACCAGATGGCGAACAGCCTTGCAGGGGGCAGCAACACCTCTTCAGGATCGGCAGTGGCGACCAGCGCTGAAACGATGGTGCCTCTCAGCCTGACGTCTCACATCGTGCCAGGCACGACGGCGCTGAGCGTGAACCATCAGGGCCAGTCCGTCGCCACCACCGTCTCGTTCAATCTCAAGCCGGGCGTCTCTCTCGGTGACGCCGTGACCGCCATCAACGCAGCGCTGATCAAGCTGCATGTTCCTTCTGACATCCAGGGCGGATTTGCGGGCAATGCGGCGCTGTTCCAGAAATCGGTCAATGACGAGCCCCTGCTGATCCTCGCCGCTCTGGCTGCGGTCTATATCGTGCTCGGTGTCCTCTATGAGAGCCTCGTTCATCCGCTGACCATTTTGTCTACCCTCCCATCGGCGGGGGTCGGGGGCCTTCTGGCGCTGCAGATCTTTTGGGGGGGGTTTTCCCTGATCGCGATGATCGGGGGGGTCCTGCTGATCGGCATCGTCAAGAAGAACGCCATCATGCTGATCGATTTTGC
>NZ_PNQZ01000128.1 GCF_003994335.1 Asaia sp. W19 | reverse complement strand
CGTGCCTGCTCCTGCAAGGCCCGGGCGAGACGGGGCACCAGCGCGTCAAGATGCGTGATGCGCTCCAATCCCGGCCAGTCGAGAGCCGGGGCAGGGCCTTCGGGACGGAACAGGATACAAGCCATCCCCGCATCATGCGCGGCCTGAACGCCCGTGTCCGAATCCTCGATCACGACGCATTGGTTCGGTTCGACGCCTTCCTGTTCGGCAGCTTGAAGAAAGACATAAGGATCGGGTTTGGGCCGCATCATGTCGCGCGCCGAATGGATCCGGTCACGCGGGAAGAAGCGGGTGAAACCGACGCGGGCGAACTTGACCTCCATCTCGGGCCAGGAGGAATTCGATCCCACCCGGAACGGCACGCCCAAGGCCCGCACACCGGCGAGCATGGTTTTAGCACCGTCGATCGTCGCGGCCTCGTCACGCATCAGATCGACCAGCTTGTCCTGCATGATCTGAACGTAATCGGCACCCAAATCGCACCCGGTTTCTGCCTCGAGCTCGCGCTTCACCTGTCCGAGCGCCTTGCCCGCGAAACGCTCCAGCGCCGCCTCATCGCTCAGTTCGATGCCGCGCGCGCGCGCCTCTCGGGCCACGAGGCGGCATGAAGGCAGCTCGCTGTCGATCAGCACGCCATCGCAATCGAAGATCACGAGACGTAGCTGGCCCGAGGCGGAGAGGGCATGGGGGGACAAAGCGCTCATGGCCGATCAGCCAATATCGCGCACGGCGTCGACCAACGCCTCGACATGCTCGGGTGGGGTGTCTGGCATGACGCCATGACCGAGATTGAACACATGAGGCCGTCCCTTCAGCGCATCGCGGACAGCATGGGCTTCGTCGATCAGGCTCTGTCCGCCATTGCGCAGAATGATGGGATCGAGATTGCCCTGAAGGGCCAACGTGTCGGGGCAGAGAGCTGCCATCCGGGCCATATCGACCGAAGTGTCGCAGGCCAGGGCGTCCACGCCGGTTTCGCGGGCGTATTCCAGCGCCATCAGCCCGGCGAGACGGGGAAAGCCGATGATCTTCACACCCGGGCGAGCTGCACGAATGCCCTGCACGATGGCACGGGTCGGGGCAATGACGTGCTTGCGGAACTGAGAGGGGGGCAACAGGCCGGCCCAGCTGTCGAACAGCATGACGGCTTCGGCGCCGGCGTCGATCTGACCGATCAGCATGGTGGTGGTGGCCTCGGTCAGCAGGGCGATCAGATCGCCGTAGAGATCCGGGTCCTGAAGCGCCATGGCGCGGGTGACGCCGAATTCCCGCGAGGAACCTCCATCGACCATGTAGCAGGAAACGGTGAA
>NZ_PNQZ01000127.1 GCF_003994335.1 Asaia sp. W19 | reverse complement strand
AAAGATCGCCGGTGCCGATYACGATCCCATCGCGCTGATTGGCGAGACGGAACATAAATTCCGGTCGTAATCCGGCCTGCACGTTCTCGAATGTCWCATCATGGACAGGAGTGCCGGAAGCAAAGGGATGCCCGATCGTCTCGAGCATCTGCATGGCTGTCGGGCGTATATCGAGCTCATGGGCAGCCACACCGAGTGTTCTCATCAGGTCATGGGCCAGGCCCAGACTGGTCTCCCCCGTGGCGAAACCCGGCATGGTATAAGCATCAACCTGGTCGCGTTGCCATCCCAGCTCATCGGCTGCCCGTGCGGCTACCAGCAAGGCAAGAGTCGAATCGAGTCCTCCGGAGACGCCGATCACGGCGCGTTTGACACCGCTGGTCTGGAGCCGCTGGGTGAGGGCCCGCACCTGAATGGTCCAGGCCTCGTAGCAATCGTGATCAAGTCGGGTCGCGTCGCCCGGAACGAAGGGAAAGCGCGGCACACTGCGGTGAAAGCCGATATCGCCCTGCGGGGGCGTGAGGGTGAACGCGATGCGGCGCCAGTCACCGGGATCATTGGCGCGAGCGCAGTCATGGAAGCTGCCCATGCGCATGCGCTCCTGCCGGAGCAGATCAAGATCGATGTCGGCCAAAGTCATCTGCGCCGTACGTGGAAAGCGCGCCGATTCCCCGAGCACCTGTCCCGCTTCGTAGACTGAAACCTGGCCGTCCCAGGCTACATCGGTTGTCGACTCTCCTGCGCCGGCCGCCGCGTAGACATAGGCGCAGAGTGCACGCTGAGACTGGGCGCGGCACAGGAGATGCCGATCTTCGGACTTGCCGATGGTGATGGTACTTGCCGAAGGATTGCCGATTACCGTGGCACCCGCCAACGCCAGGGTGGTGCTGGGTGGGTTCGGAACCCAGAGATCCTCGCAGATCTCGATACCAAGGCTGAATCCCGGTAAATCCTGCGCCTCGAAAATCAGATCCGTGCCGAAGGGCACAGAGCTGTCTCCTATCCGGATCGTCTCATGACGAACATCAATACCCGGCTCGAAATGCCTCGAATCATAGAACTCGCGATAATTGGGCAGGTAGGATTTGGGCACGACACCCAGCACGGACCCTCCATGGATCACCACCGCACAGTTGAAGAGACGCCCTCGCTGAACGAGGGGTGCCCCTACGACCACCACCGTTTTCCATGCAACTGAATCCGCCTTCAGCTTCTCGAGACAACTCAGAACGCCTTCGAGCAAAGCATCCTGCTGCCGCAGGTCGTCGATGGCATAACCGGAGAGACAAAGCTCGGGGAACACGGCCAGCGCGGCGCCCGCCCTGTCGCATTCATGCGCAAGCCCACTGATCTGAGCGAGATTATGGCGAGGATCGGCAAGGCGTACCGGAACCGTGCAGGCAGCCACCCGCGCAAATCCATGACGATAGAGAGAGCGGAACGCACTCATGAGATCACCTCCTGCAGCCTCTTGCCCGTGACAGCCGCTCTGGTCTCACGTGCCGATATGCCCCCCAGAGACGTCTTTCCAGATTAAAAGACAAGGGTGGATTGCGTCGGGGCAAACCGTTGCGGCTTTTGTCCGTTCACGTTGAAGTGCCGGATCATGACGATTATGTTATGTTCCCCTTTCGGAGTAACCGCCATGGACCTTTTGCGCTGGACTATTGTCTTCCTCATTCTCGCCCTTCTTGCCGGGCTTCTCGGCTTTGGCGGTATTTCAGCGGATTTCGCTTCGATCGGCAAAATCCTGTTCTTTATCTTCCTCGTCCTTTTTGTCCTCAGTTTCATCTTCGGGCGTGGGCGCACACGGTGATCTTCTGAACGTGCAGGCGGCGAGCAAGGTATTGCCGCCTGCTTCTCAGGCCTCGACGCATGGTGAAGACCCATGGCACGTCCGGTATGGAGGACCGTGTCGCCTCGAGCAGGGCTTTGTACCTCCGCTGAGCGAAAGGCCCAGGGGCGCACCCTAACGAGTGAAAGCCGCTCGCATGGAAGCTGCAGGACGTAGCGCCCTGACAGCGAAGGGGGTCATTCGTTACGCCGACCCTGACGACGCGTGCGACGTAGCGCCATATCCTTCCTATTGCGTCATATACCCGGACAGCCCATCCGCCGCCCGGCTACGCCGCTTTTTTGAGGCGATGACGCTCAGTCGGCAGGGCGGGCAGCTGCAATCAAATCCAGGTTCAGTACCCGTTGGGGTCAGGATCGCCCGGATAAGGCGCCGGATAGGCGTAGCCCTCGGCGGGCGTGCAGTTCACATAGCCG
>NZ_PNQZ01000126.1 GCF_003994335.1 Asaia sp. W19 | reverse complement strand
AATCATGCTGCCTTATGACACCACATGAACTCTCTCGTCCATCTCTATGATTCTATTCGATAGTCTTCATCTCCGCAACCAGTCCGAGCGCGATATTCGATGCACCAGGAGGTGGAGCGGAAAATCCTCAGGCGAAGCCTCGTTCGGCTACCGATTGGCTTCGCCGCTTGCCTCATCTCCGGGCAGGGCACGGTCTTCGATACCGGAACGGTGCATTCGCTCATAGGGTATATAAAATACTGCAAAAACAGTATACTACGCGAAAGATCTCATAAAATCTGTGAGCAAACGCCCGAGGTCAGTCGCTCCAGTGTATCTTGACATCAAGATAAGATATCTGCCGCATCATCCTGATTTTGAGGAATTATGTTCCATCAGTGCAGGATACTCCCAGCCTCCACCCAAGGCGCGGTAGAGAGAGACGAACGCCGTCGCAATCTGGATACGATTAGCCGAATAGGTTGCCTCTGCCGCCAATGCGGCGCTCTCAGCGTTATCAACCTGGAGGAAGTCCACGGCACCCTCGCGGTACTGTTCCCGTGCAATACCGACTGCCTTGCGACTTTCTTCCCAGGCGACCCGCGTCTGCTCGAGGCGCTTCTGGGACTGGGCGTAAGCAGTGAGCGCATTATCGACTTCGTTCCAGGCCGTGGTGACGGTCTGGTGAAAAGCGAGCGCCGCATCCTTCTGTTCAGCCTTGCGCAAGGCCAGCGTACCGCGCAGACGTCCCCCTTCGAAAAGAGGAACCGATAATGTCGGACCCGTCGCAAACTGACGCGAAGGAAGAGAAAAGAAATTCGCCGCTGACAGGGTCTGCGTGCCCATCTGCCCTGTCAGGGTGATATCGGGATAGAACGCTGCGATCGCAA
>NZ_PNQZ01000013.1 GCF_003994335.1 Asaia sp. W19 | reverse complement strand
GCAGATCACGGCCACATATTTTCTGGTGCGGATGACCTCAGCTCGACGGGTGGGGATCTGCCAGGAAGGAATGACGGTGCTCATGCGCTATCTGCACTCCTTAAAAGGCTGACGTCAGTCGTGGGAAGGGGGGCGCCTAATCACTCAGGCGTAATTCGGCTGACAGCGATCCAGAGCCTGCACCGCAACCTCGCCGAATTCGAGGTCACTCAAATTGATCGAGGCATGGAAAACCTTGCCGAAATTCTCATTGGTCCCCCAGGCGGAATGATGCGCACCGCTTCCACGGGAAGAACGCATTTCGACTTGATCCCCCTGATCTTCAGGCCAGCCTACAAAAATCAGTGCTGATTTCGACATGGCAGTCAGAATGTCCTTGAAGCCGAACTCCTGCTGGATACGTAACCAGAATTCATTAGATCTGGCACCCGATTCTGGCTTCATGGAGTCAAAAGGCTCGTCTGGAAGCGGTCGGGGCAAATGCGCCCCGAAATCCTCGCTGCTATATAGCGCCTTTTTGAGGTTTTCCCCGATCCATTCCGTCGTAACCTGTTTGCGGGGAATGAAGGTGGACCAGCCAGAGCGGGAGAAGTGACTTCCTCCCCAGCGTTCCATGCAGATCACGGCCACATACTTCCTGGTGCGGATGAGCTGAGCACGCCGGGTGGGGATCTGCCAGGAAGGAATGACGGTGCTCATGCGCTATCTGCACTCCTTAAAAGGCTGACGTCAGTCGTGGGAAGGGGCGCGCCTGATCACTCAGGCGTAATTCGGCTGACAGCGATCCAGAGCCTGCACCGCAACCTCGCCAAATTCGAGATCGCTCAAATTGATCGAGGCATGGAAAACCTTGCCGAAATTCTCATTGGTCCCCCAGGCGGAAAAGCCGCCACCACGACCACGCGTTGCGACGATCCGTACCTGGTCCCCCTGGTCTTCGGGCCAATCGATATAGATGCCGGCCGATTTGGACATGGCGGTCAGAATATCCTTGAAGCCCAATTCCTGCTGGATGCGCAGCCAGAATTCATGCGACTTCCGGTTTGACTCGTCCTTTGCTGGGCGAGAGAGGTCCTTCGGGATCGGCGTAGGCAAATGCGCTCCGAAATCCTCGCTGCTATATAGAGCCTCCTTGAGATTGGCCCCGATCCAATCTGTCGTGGCCTGTTTGCGGGGAATGAAGGTGGACCATCCAGATCGGGAGAAGTGCATGCCGCCCCAGGTTTCCAGACAGATCACGGCCACATATTTTTTGGTGCGGATGACCTGAGCATAGCGTGTGGGGATCTGCCAGGAGGGGATCACGGTGCTCATGCGCTATCTGCACTCCTTAAAAGGCTGACGTCAGTCGTGGGAAGGGGGGCGCCTGATCACTCAGGCGTAATTCGGCTGACAGCGATCCAGAGCCTGCACCGCAACCTCGCCAAATTCGAGATCGCTCAAATTGATCGAGGCATGGAAAACCTTGCCGAAATTCTCATTGGTCCCCCAGGCGGAATGATGCGCACCGCTCCCACGAGAAGCGACCATTTCAACCTGATCCTCTTTGTCCTCCGGCCACCTTACGAAGACCAAGGCCGATTTTGACATGGCAGTCAGGATATCCTTGAAACCAAACTCCTCCTGGATACGCAGCCAGAACTCATGAGACTTCTGGTTTGACTCGTTCTTTGCTGGGCGAGAGAGTTCACTCGGAATCGGCGTAGGCAAATGCGCACCGAAATCCTCGCTGCTATACAGCGCCTTTTTGAGATTGGCCCCGATCCATTCCGTCGTGACCTGTTTGCGAGGAATGAAGGTGGACCAGCCAGAGCGGGAGAAGTGACTTCCTCCCCAGCGTTCCATGCAGATCACGGCCACATATTTTCTGGTACGGATGACCTCAGCTCGACGGGTAGGAATCTGCCAAGAGGGAATGACGGTGCTCATGCGCTATCTGCACTCCGGAACAGGCTAATGTCGGTCAGGTCAGGATTGGCGACGATGCGAATTTGGGCAAGGGCAAGGGTCGTGACGATTACTTTATCGCGCCTTCCTCTTGTCTGAACCTGTGCCACTACCCGTCTCAAAAGGTCCGTTCGCAAATCACACTTGCAAGATACCCAGTGCCGCTGTGCTGCCCTTGTCGACAAGGCAAAGGAAAAGGGAGCGTGCCGAGGCACTATTGCCTGTTGCGTCGAAATGTCGTTGTGCCTCGGTAAAAGCCGCGACCCAGCTTGCCACGAGGACAGAGGCGCATAGCGAGAGCGCGGCATCAAGCGTCAGTCCGGGCTCTGACAAATCATCCTGCCGGGCTGATTTCTGCGTGGTGGCCTCCAGCGCGTGCGCAAGATCGCGCCTTATGTCGGCCGTGACCTCATCGCGTAGAGCGCGGGCACGTGATTTCAGGGTTTCGCTCGCCAGAAGCGTATCGATAAATCCCTGAGCCTGGGGCGCAAAGCGCAGGAACGGTGCGTCCTGCGCCACCAGATCATGGGCGAGAGCACGCAGCCGTTCCACTGGATGCAGGGGAGAGGGGGCGAGAATGGCGGCGCTCAATGTGTCGCGTATGACGGCTTCGCGATCGAAGAACAGATCCTCCTTGCGCGCGAAATGATTGAACACGGTCATACGCCCCACATCGGCGGCCTCGGCGATCGCATCGATCGTGACCTTGTCGAACCCGTGCTCGGCAAAAAGAGCGGTCGCGATGTCAGAGATACGCTGCCGCGTGGCAAGGCGTCTTTTCGTGTGCCGGTCGATCCTTGTTGACATGCGCATCCACTATCAGAAAACTATACCGAGTACAAATATGGATTCGGTCTATGAAACATACGGATGTCGTGATTGTCGGGGCCGGGCCAGTCGGGCTCCTGCTCGCTCTCGAACTCGAGCGGGCAGGAGCGTCGTGCGTGGTGCTGGAGGCCCGTGAGCAACAGGAAGAGGTGCAGAAAGCCCTTTCCGTGGGGCCGCTTGGGGCAGAGGCCCTGATGAGGCAGGGCATGGGGCCGGAACTCGATGCTCTGGAGGCACGCAGCCAGGCCTTGATGGCGCTCTTCCTCTCCGGATCTGGCGGCGGGTGGCGTCGGTCCGGCAAGGAGGGGCAGCGCTTTGCCGGCCATTTTGCGGGTATTCCTCTGCTCAGTCAGGAGCAGGACCATAAACGTCCGACACGCCTGATCGACCAGCGCCATCTTCAGAGCGCCCTGCAGGACGAGGTGGAAAGACGGGGGATCATGCTGCGCCGCCCGTGTAGGGTGACGGGAGTGGAGGAGGGGCAAGAGGCTCTCATCCTGACCTTCACGCGCGAGGATGGTCAGGATGAACGTATCGCCTGCCGCTATGCCGTCGGATGCGATGGCGCACGCAGCACGCTGCGCAAACTGGGGGGCTTTGCCTTTCCGGGTACGGACCCCACGCTCAGCTTTTATCAGGTCTTCGTGGCCTTCGATGAAGCGCATGCGGTCCGGCCCGCCGGGTGGCAGATGCAGCCGGGCGGTGTCATGGCCTATGGTCCGATACCGGAGCGGCTCTTCCTCGTCGATTACTTCGGTCCACCGCCAGAAGGGCAGACCATCCCGACCCAGATGCAGGTGGAAGCCGCAATCGAGCGCGTTTGCGGGCGTGCGATGAAGCTCTCGGCCTATCGAGGCGGGCGTTGCTGGACCGATCATACGAGGCTGGTCGACCAGTATCGGCAGGGCAGGATTTTCCTTGCCGGAGATGCCGCGCATATCCATCCGCCTTTCGGGGGACAGGGCCTTGGGCTGGGTCTGGTCGATGCCGCCAATCTGGGCTGGAAGCTGGGCGCCGTCCTTTCGGGGCGTATGCCCGAAACCCTGCTGGACAGTTATGAGCAAGAGCGCCGCCCGGTCGCGCGCGATGTGCTGGACAATACCCGGGCCCAGACAGCCCTTATGCGACCCGATCCCCAATCCCGTGCGCTTCATGCGCTTATGGCCGAGATACTGAGCCGCGATGAGCCCTGCGCGACACTCGGAGCCCGGATGAGGGGGTACACAATGCATTATGACACCATAGCGCATTCGGCGGATTGTCCCGCGCTTGGAACCCTGCCCGGTGATCAGGTCCTGCCCGATGGACGCTCGGTTTTCGGGTTGATGCAGCAGGGGGCGGGCGTTCTTCTGGTACCTGACCAGGCGAGACATGCCTTCCAGGGCCTGACGATACCGGAAGATCTCGTGCTGGCGTCGTGGCATGAGGCGTTCGTATCACTCCTGCGCCCCGATGGATGTCTCGTCTGGCAGGGGGCGCCTCGGGAACGCGCCTCCCTGAACACGGCGCTCGTCAGATGGTTCGGCGCCGGTCTGGACGCGTGAGCGGACGTTGACGCGGCGGCCATCTTGAGCTCGTTATGCCTGCGAACCGATATCTCAGGAGGCAGAATGCGCGCTCAGCATGGTAACAGGGGCCGGTCATCGTGGAGACGGGCTCTCCTTATCGGAGGGGGCTTCATGGTCTGCCCTGTTCTCGCGCCGAGTGTCGCATGGGCAGATGATATCGGTCAGATCGTGAGCGACTACGATCATTTCACATCAGCACTCGACCCGGTTTCCGCAGCCTCACGGGGCGATCTGGATGCGGCCGAGCGCTGGCCGGATGACAGCCCTGCCGCCGAAGCCGCTCGGTTCAGGCAGAGACAAAATTTCCGGAAACGCCTCGCTGCGCTCGACCCGAAATCGCTCAAGGGCGAAGACAGCCTGAATGCCCGGCTGATGACATGGGAAAACGATCTCGCCATCGAGGGCCAGAAATTCGATCCCTCGCGTATGCCTTTCACCAGTGATGAAGGGTTTTATCAGGAGGTGGGCTACGCAGCCGATAACACGCCCTTGCGTAGCGAGGCCGATGCACGACGCTGGCTCAGGCGCATGGAGCGTATTCCGGCCTATGACGCCCAGCAGATGGCCAATATGCGTCGCGGCATCGCCACTCGCTTCGTCCAGCCCAGATTGATTGCGGAAATTGCGTATCGCGCGGTCAAGGCGCAGGCAGATCTGCCTGAGCAGGACAATCCCGCCCTGCGCCCTTTCGACAGCTTGCCAGCCACAATGCCGGAGGCGCAGCGCCATGCCCTGCGTGACGAGGGCGCGCGCATCGTGCATGACAGGATCAAGCCGGCCGAGCGCGCACTGGCGGCGTTTTTCGAGCATGAGTACCTACCGGCCAGCCGCGACACGCTCGGCGCGTCGTCCCTGCCGGAGGGGCGCGCCTATTACTCATGGCTCGTGCGCAGCGAAACCACGACAACCCTGACACCCGACCAGATCTTTGCTCTGGGGCAGTCCGAAATCGCCCGTATCCATGGCGAGATGCAGCGCCAGATGACAGCGGTCGGGTTCAAGGGTGATTTCAAGGCGTTTGTCGCGCAGATCAAGGCTGATCCGCGCTTTTACGTCACCACGCGCCAGGCGCTGATGGAGAAGGCGAGTTTCCTTGCCAAGAAAATCGATGGCGTGCTGCCGCATCTGATCGGCAAACTGCCGCGCCTGACCTACGGGGTGCGCGAAGTGCCGCGCGCGATCGAGGAAGGCTATACGACCGGGCGTTACGATCCGGGCAGTCCGACGCTGGGTATCGCAGGTGGGCTGATGATCAATACCTCGCATCTGGATCAGAGGCCACTTTACGAACTGCCTTCGCTTGTGGCGCATGAGGGCGTGCCGGGCCATCATATCCAGATCGCTCTCGCGCAGGAAATGACCGACCTGCCGGGATTCCGGCGTGATTACGCCACCACGGCCTTCGTGGAAGGCTGGGCGCTCTATTCCGAACAGCTTGTCAGCGAGATCGGGCTTTATCCAACGCCCTATGAACGCTTTGGCCAGCTTTCAATGGAGATGTGGCGCGCCTGTCGTCTCGTGATGGATGCGGGGCTGCACTGGAAGAACTGGACGCGCGACCAGGCGCTTGCCTGCCTGCGCGACAATACGGCCCTGGCGGAAAAAAATATCCAGAACGAGACCAATCGCTACATCTCCTGGCCGGGTCAGGCCCTGGGCTACAAGATTGGCGAGATGACCATTCTCGATTTGCGCCATCAGGCCGAAAAGGCGCTCGGTGCCCGATTTGACGAACGGCGCTTTCATGATCTGGTCCTTGATGAAGGGGCCATGCCGCTGGCTCTGCTGCGCGAGCGTGTGGCGGAATGGATTGAGTCTGAAAAAACCCGCAAGGGATGAGTTCCAAGGGCCGGGAGGATACCCCTCCCGGCCCTCAGGAAAGGGTCAGCGCAAGCCGCCCGAGGCGATGAGCGTCTCACCCGTCAGCCAGCGCGCATCCTCGGAAGCCAGGAAGACCGCAAGCGGCCCGATATCCTCGACTTCGCCGGTGCGCCCAAGCGGGGTCTGGGCAATGATTGCCTGCTCCATTTCAGAGCCGATGACGCTCGCAGTATTGGTGCCCTCTGTCTTGATCAGACCCGGATTGATGGCATTCACCCTGATCTGGCGCGGACCGAGTTCGCGGGCCAGGGTACCGGTGATAGCGTCTATGGCTCCCTTGGTGCCGCTATAGACCGCTGTCTGTGCCGGGGTGATACGGGTGACGACAGAACTGATATTGATGATGGAGCTACCCGCCGAAAGATGCGGGCTGGCCGCCTGCGTCACCAGAAGCGTGCCGAGAACATTGATGTCGAAGATGCGGTGGAAATGCTCCTCGGTGATATCCTCGATGGCGGCAAATTCATATACGCCCGAGTTGTTCACGACGATGTCGAGACGCCCAAAACTCTCGATCGCCTTGTCGATGATGGCGCTGGCCCCTGTCTTCTTGGAGACATCGCCCTGAACCGCAACGGCCTTGCCGCCTTCTGCGGTAATGGCCGCAACCAGCTTTTCGGCACCATCCCGGCCAGAAGCATAATTGACCACGACAGCGGCGCCTGCTTTGGCCAGAGCCCGGGCGATTTCGGTGCCGATGCCCTTGGAGGCACCCGTGACGACCGCGACTTTTCCTGAAAGCTTGCTCATGATGATCCTGCCTGTTCGACAAACGCCTTCCGGTGCTCTGCGGCGCGGAAGGAAAGGGGTGTAAGAAAGAGGGGCTGGAGGACTTTATTTGTGGAGCGATGGCTCCAACATAACGCATATGAGAAGCCTGAAGCGGGTTTCAAGGATTTATGGAGCGATGACACCAAAAAAAGAATGCGCCCCGCGCCGCCCTCGTGGCCGCCCCCCTTCCTTCGATCGGGATATTGCCCTCAGTCAGGCCATGACGCTCTTCTGGGACAGAGGCTATGAAGGTACGAGTTTTGACGATCTGATCGGGGTGATGGGGATCAGCGCGTCCAGCTTCTACAACAGCTTCGCCAGCAAGGAAGCGCTGTATGTCGAGGCGATAGAAGCCTATGCACGGCGTGAGGGTGCGTGGTTCACTCAGGCGCTTGAGAGCGATGGTGGCGTTGCGTTGGCTTTCAGGACGATGCTCGACGCTGCCGCGCTTGCCTTCACGCGTTGCGATGCGCCCTCGGGCTGCATGATCGCGGTTGCTGCGACACAATGCTCGCCCGCTCAGTCGCGGCTGAGGCAGATGGTCATCGACCAGCGTCATGCTGCTGAGGCCCTGATGGAGGCGCGTCTGGCCCAGGCGGCAGCGACGGGAGAGCTGTCCGAAAACGTCGATTGCGCGGCACTCGCGGCCTATTTCAGCGCCGTCATCAACGGTATGGGGGTCCAGGCGCGCGATGGGGCAAGTCGGGACAGGCTGCTGCAGATCGGCGCTCTGGCGGTCTCTGTGCTAGGGGGTAATGCTCTATCAGGACAGTTATCGTCCTGATTTCGCTCTCGTATAGAGCTGTAACGAGAACGATATTATTTGAAAGAGAACAGGCGCATTCACGCGTTGAACTCTGACTGCTCGGGTTTTAAATAGCGAAACCAATCGTTAACAATGATCCTGCCGATCACAGGGGAGCGCATCCGGTGCTCTCTGTTCCGAACGCTCTGAAAAAAAGGTGACGACGCGGCCCATGTCCACTGACAGTTCTGCCCAAACGCCCGCAGCCGAGGCCCAGACCCCGCCCGTCGCCCAGGCTCAGCCTGCCCCCATGCCCAATCCCTATATCCTGCCGCCCGATCTGCCGACGAATGATGCGGGACAGGGTATTCACTTCGACTTCAACTGGGGCGCACGCGTCCTGCTGCCGAAATCGACGGAAGGGCGCTGGCGCGCCACGCTGACCGACCTCGATAACTCCACGATTATCTTCCAGGGCGAGTTGGAGGAGGGACATCTTTCCTCGACCAAGAAATTCTTCATTCGCTTTGCCGTGGATGTCGAGCGCATCGCGCCTGATGGCACTGAGACGAAGATCCTGCACCACGAATTCGATGCACGGGGAAAGATTGTTCTGGTTCAACTCCCGGTAGGCACGTTGGGGGATACGCTGGGCTGGTTCCCTTATGTGGCGCGGTTTGCCGCACAGAGCGGTGCACGCGTGATCTGCTGCCTGGCCAAGGTGTTCATTCCGCTTTTCGCTACCGAATATCCCGAGATCGAACTGACGACGAAAGAGGATTTCGAAAAGAGCCCGCTTCGTTCGCAAGTCTATGCGACCTATAATATCGGCCTGTTTTTCGATGACACCGACAACATCCACCAGCCCTGCGATTTTCGTTATGTCGGCCTGCATCGTACGGCTGGCTACATATTGGGTGTAGACCCGACAGAGGAAGCACCTCGTATTGCGATCGAGGATGATACGCGCCCGATCGAGGAGCCCTATGTGTGCATTGCCACCCAGGCCTCGGCGCAGTGCAAATACTGGAATAATCCGGGTGGGTGGCTCGGGGTCATCGAATTTCTGAAGAAACGCGGTTATCGCGTGATATGTATCGATCAGAAGCCCTTCAGCGGGACGGGTATCGTCTGGAACCATATCCCCAACGGTGCTGAGGACCAAACAGGCAATCGCCCTCTCGCCGAGCGTGCCCGGTGGCTGAAGCACGCCGATCTGTTCGTCGGGCTGAGTTCCGGTCTCTCCTGGCTGGCCTGGGCCACTCAGACAAAGACCGTCATGATCTCGGGCTTTACCCACCCCAATAATGAGTTTCACACCCCCTGGCGTGTCATCTCATGGCATTCCTGCAATTCCTGCTGGAACGACCCGCGGCACATGTTCAATCACAATGATTTCCTCTGGTGCCCGCGCCACGCCAATACGGATCGTCAATTCGAATGCTCGAGGCTCATCTCGACGGATGTGGTCACGAAGAGTATTGCCCAGGCACTGGACGCCTGAGGCCGCCCCCGAGGGGGCAACATGACGCTGCCCCTGTGGTCAGCACCTTGGCAAGCTACATGTCATGTCCCCGGTCGCGTCAGGCGCGACCGGGTTCTGCTTTCAGAGGTAGGAAGCAATCGGATCGTCGCGATGGTAGGCGATCATGTTCATTCCGACATTGATCATCTGATACTGCTCGAGGTCGATGAAGGCCTCAAGTGCTCCGAAATCGAGTTTGATATGCTCGATGAACAGGACAGGGCGATGGCGGGTAATCATCGTTCTGGCGCCGTGCAGGACGGCCATCTCCATTCCCTCCACATCGATCTTGAGCAGATCGAGCCTGCCGAGGGCGAGAGAGTCGATCGTACGCGTTTCGATCTCGACCATCGCAGCGTCGTCATACCGGATTTCCTGGCCAATGAATTCGCTTTCGGCGCGGGGCTGTAATTCCAGGCTGCCGAAGCTTCCGGGAAGGGTATAATCGGGCTGGGGTATTTTCATGCGCGTGACTGTATCGGCCATCGCGATATTGAGCGCGGTGGCGTTGAAGCAATTATTGAGCGCGATATTGCCGGCAAGCGCATAGAAGATCCGCTCCTGGGCCTCGACCGCCAATACCGAGCCCCAGCCAGTCATGTGTCTGGCCCATTCGAGCGTATGAACGCCTATATTCGCGCCGACATCGAGCGCCATGATGCCATCACCCCTCAACTGACGCAGGACGCTCAGGATACTCTTGAGGCACCGAACGTCATTGGGGTCATAGCATCCCTCCTCAAGCAGGCTGTAGCCGACCCCGTAGCTGAGGCTGGCGCTCTCATTCCGATTGAAGTCGAGCCTGTTGACGATCATGGTTCCATGATCGGCATTTGCAAGGATGAAGGCGGTTTTACGTGAGGTCATGGGGGGCGGGCTCCGCATTGGTGAGTCACGTTATACGGGGTGTTCCTGCCTCTCTGTCCGTTCCGACACATCTTGTCATGCCTGCGGAGCCGTTTTGGGGCGGGATGGCCGCCGCGACTCCCGAGGCAGGGGCGCCTTGCCCGGAAGGTGCGCCAACCTGCCAAGGCTCAATTCTCGAAGCAGTAAGAAAGCTTTCACTTTATCGAATTATGTCGTCGCCTGGTTCAGGGTTGTGCGGAGCGCCCACATAGTTTGAATTTTCGAAACAATTACCGTGTTAAATCAATCCCTTTATTTGACTACGTTTCAGAAGTACAAAATGGACGGTTTGAAATCGTCTGAAATCTTAAAAAATCGTGATTTGAGTCAATGTAAAGAAACGGACAGACCGGATTATTACTAAAATAAATCCGGAGAAGATTCCATGGTTGCTGTGGTTTCGAGCGGGGTCACGTCAAACGTGGTCGGTACCGTTCTTGAAGATGTTCTGGTTCTGGGCACGGTACGCGTGACGAGTGCCGGAACCATTGCTGGCGGTGAGGTGACATCGCGCGGATATATTGCGCTTTCTTCGGGCATTGCCTCCGATTTGACTTTGTCGCGTCTCGGTCAGCTCGATGTGGCTATCTCAGGGGGCGCCAGTATAGCGCAAAACAATACTGTCCTCTCAGGCGGTATCATCACGGTCTGGAAGAATGGATCGTCAGTCTCCAACGTCATCTCCTCCGGAGGGAGCCTTTATCTGGGCAGACGTGGGTCAACCATCCAGGGTGGGGTTTCGCTGGATGATACCGTACGGGCCGGCGGGACGATGTCCGTTGCGAATCAGGGGAGCGCCACACGCACCAATATCAGCGCGGGCGGCAAGGTTATTGTCGATTATCAGGGGGTCAGCACCAGCGCTGCCATTTTACAGGGCGGAACCGCGCTCGTTTCTTCCGGGGGAACAGCATATGACACGCTTGTTCGCTCCGGTGGAATTTTGTCCAATTACGGCGTCATCTCCGCGGGCAACGATACGCTGCGGGGAATCACGAGCGGCACGCAGGTTTTCGCGGGCGGAACCGCGATTATCGGCAGTGGCGGCATAGGCTATAATGAGGTCGCAGAGGACGGCGGCTCTATCATCGTCGGCGCTTACGGCTCTGCCTTTGTCTCAGGCATCGAAACCGGCAATTACCTCGTGACGTCCCAGGGCAGGGTCTGGGTTCAGGACCATGCCGTGTTCTCGAATGCGACCGTTCAGACCTATGGCGTCGTGACGGTGGCAGGAGAGGGCGCCGCCGTGATCGGGGCCGATGTGTCGGGGGTGTTCGGCACGATTGAGGTCAGTTCCGGAGGCGTGGTGAGCGACGCGCATCTCCGTGCCTCAGGTACGATCCTGGCCTCTGTGGGGGGGAGTTCGGTTTCCGCCGTCGTCTCCTCCGGGGGGCGCGTCTCTGCGGTATCAGGGGGTGTTTCCATCAACGATACCATGCTCAGCGGCGGTACGCTGACGGTACGCAATGGGGGCACCGGTGTCATGCCTGCCGTTTCTGCGGGTGGTCGTGCCATCGTCGATACATCGGGTGTCGTGACGAGCGCAGCGGTGCGCGATGGCGGGACGGCCATCGTCGGCTCTGGCGGGACCATGCTGACGGCGGTGGTCAGCAATGGGGGTGTGCTGATCAATTCGGGTCGCGCGGGACTGTCGGCAGGCGCTGTCGACTCACGCGGCATTACCAGTGGGACGCTCGTGCTTTCGGGCGGGTCGGCTCTGATCAATAGCGGCGGCCTCAGCTATAACGATACCGCGGAGGATGGCGGTGTTGTCAGCGTCAATTCCAATGGATCGGCTTATATCTCCAATTTCGATGCGACCAATTATGCCGTGACATCGCAGGGACGCGTCTATGTGGGAGAAAACGCTTCCCTGACTGGTGTCGAGATCACCACATATGGTGTGGTCAATGCCTCCGGGGCCAATGCCGTTGTTTCCGACGCGCATGTGACCGGGGTGTTTGGTATGATCTCGGCCCAGGCGGGTGCTGTTGTGAGCCAGGCCGAAATCGGCAATAGCGGGTCGGTACTGCTTGATAGCGGGGGAACGTCTATCTCGAGCGTGATCACCTCGGGCGGGACGATCTGGGCCGGACGACGCAACACATCCGTTGCCAGCGGCTTGTCCCTCAATGACACAGTGATGAGCGGCGGGCGTCTGATCGTTGAGAATTATGGCTCTGCGTTCAAGCCGATTATTGCGAATGGCGGCGTGCTCTCCGCGACCACGACGGGTGTAGTGACCAGCGCTCTCGTTCAGGGCGGTGGCCTCATGTATGTGGGGAGCTCCAACAACACCTCTGATCCCGCGCATAGTTTCAATACCTACATCGCGAGTGGCGGTACGGAGATCATCGGTGTCGGCGCCGTGGAAAACGGCGCGACGATCGGAAGCGGCGGCACCGTCGTCATCAATGATGCCGGGGGGCTCGTCAGCGGGCGTCTCGAGGAACACGGCACCATCGATTTCAACTATCTGAGCGGTACCATCACCTCGGCCAATCTGACATCGGATGGTCTGCTGACTGTGCGCGCCAGCAATGGGCGCACCGCGAGTATCCAGCTGGCCGGCACTTATACGCATAACGAATTTGCGTTCACAGGAGACACGCTCACGCTCCTCTGCTTTCTGGCAGGGACTGCCATCAGGACGCCCCACGGCGAAAAATCGGTCGAGGATCTGCAGATCGGCGATCATGTCTGCGTCTGGGACTGGAAGAATGGCGTGGAGCGGACGAGCCGCCTGCGCTGGGTTGGCAGGCAACGTGTCGAGATCGACCCCACGCTCTCCGATGATCAGGCGGGTTATCCTGTCTGTATCCGGGCAGATGCCGTGGCACCGGGTATTCCAGCGCGTGATCTGTATGTGACGCCAGAGCATTGCCTGTTTTTCGATGGGGTGTTCATACCGGCGCGCATGCTCGTGAATGGCCGCAGTATCTATTACGACAAGACCAGGGCCGATCACTTCGTCTATCACGTCGAGACGCAGGAGCACTCCGTGCTCTGGGCGGAAGCCATGCTGACAGAGAGCTATCTGGATACGGGAAACCGACGGAATTTCCATCAGCACGGTTCGGTTGTGCAGTTCGGCGCCGATCACGCCCATGACTGGGCACATGATGCGGCAGCTCCCCTCGATAGCACGCGGGCGCGGGTCGAGCCTGTCTACCAACGTCTCCTGGAGCGGGCCGGGGTGACCGCCGAGTCCCCTGAAACGACATTCGATACGGCCATGGAACTGGTGGCGACGGATGGGCGCGTATTTCCGCCGCTGCGGATCAGCGGAGACAAGCATGTGTTCATGCTTGAGGGCGATGTGCGTCACCTGACGCTGCGCTCCAATGCCAGCCGCCCCTGCGATGCTATCGGCCCGTTTGTGGATGATCGACGCAAATTGGGAGTTCTGGTCGGGCGGATTACCATTTTCAGCAACGCGCAGATGCGCGAGGTCGAGAAACATATCACGAGCGAGACGCTGGAAGGCTGGCTCTGCCGCGATGGGCATCATTGCCGCTGGACGAACGGCGAAGCCCGTCTGCCGCTTACGCTTCATGCCGATGAAGGGCCGCATCTGATCGCGATAGAAATTGTTGCCGGGGGGCCGTATCTGATGGAGCAGCCTGAACGGGTGGCTCCGTATCTCAGTGAAGAGAAGATGCGGCTGCTGGTTTGATCGGTGGGTTGCGTTCAACCGGTATTCAGGTCGAGGCCCCTTCGAGTGGGAGATACAGATCGACCACGGCGCGGGTCTCCGGCACCTGAGGATAAAAGGCGACACGCTGGCAGAAGAGGGGAAAGTCTCGCAGGCGCTCGCCACTTGTGGGCAACCAGTCGCGATAGAGGAAGAGGGCAGCATCCTCTATCGTGTCTGCGCGTCCGACCAGGCGCAGCATGGCGCATCGCCCCGCGGGCAAAGTGCGGAGCGTCACGGCGTCTCCTTGCGCCGGAAGCGCGCGCAATACCCCGGCCGCCAGCCCGATCCGCAGGGATTCGGGCGGGGTCTCAGCCGGGTCGTCGAAGAAAATAGTGTAGGTGGCAGCCCTGTCAGGGGACAGGCCATTGCGTTTCCTCCAGGAAATGAAGTGCTGGACCGTTTCGCTGACCCGCTCGGCAGGACCTTGATGCATCATCAGAGCGATGGGTGTGGCGGGAAAGAAGCGTATGGTGACATCGCGAGGCTCGAAACGCCGACGCTGATACCGGTTCTCCGCAATCGTCAGCTCTGCCAGGGGCTTGCGCCATACGCGCCAGTCCTGCTGGCGACGGAAACGTGACGGTGTGATGCCGAAACAGCGTCTAAATGCCCGCGCGAACCCATCCGGAGTTTCGAACCCGCATTCGAGGGCAATGCGCGTAATGGGGTGCGTGCCATGGGCGAGGTGGAAAGCAGCGTGCTTGAGCCGCGTCAGCTGGGTAAAGCGATGCAGGCTCATCCCGAACAGCGTGCGAAAGCGCCGATGAAAATGACTGGGCGACAAAGCCGCGATACGACTCAGCGTGGCTAGATCGAGCCGCTCGCCGGGAAAACTACTGATATGGTCTCTGGCGCGTTTGAAACGCGCCTCAGTCATGTGGCGATGTCGTGTCACCCGCGATTCCTTCGGCTCAGGTGTTCTCGTCGGGCCCCCGTCGCCACTCATTCTGACGTGAAAACCCGCTACCCTCCCACCCTACCGGCACTGAAGCCCTCTGCCCGACCGATCTTGCGCTTTTTGAAAGCTGTAGTAGAGGCCAGAATCGGGATAGGGGGCGTGTAACGAGGACAAGGCCCGAAGGGAGGGGAAGCCCGGGTCGCGTACAGCCCGTGTGGGTATTTTTCCGCACCTCTGGCTGGAGGCCTGAATCGCGGGGGGTCAGGCGGTTTGCAAGGCCGCCAGCCTGATTTTGACATCGCGCCACAGCGCTTCCTGTGCGGCGAGATCGAGATCGGCAAGAGTGCTGCCCGTCTCTGCAAGAACGGCTTCCATAGTCTCGATCCGCCGGGTGAATTTCGCGTTGCCGTGCCGCAGGCAGGCTTCAGGATCGAGGCCAAGCTTGCGCGCCAGGGAGGCAACGGTGAAAAGTACGTCACCGACCTCATCCTCGAGCCGTGTCTTGTCACCGCCGGGAAGTTCGGCACGCACCTCGTCGAGTTCCTCTGCAATTTTCGCCAGAACCTGCTCGGGCGTGTCCCAGTCGAACCCGACACGGGCTGCGCGCTTGCCGAGTTTCTCGGCCCGGATCAGGGCGGGCAGTGCAGGAGCGATCCCTGCCAGAATGCCGTGTTCGGCTTTCGCCGCGCGCTCGGCCTGTTTGCTGCGCTCCCACAGATCTGCATCGCGCTGCGCGTCACCGAAGACGTGGGGGTGACGGCGGATCATCTTGTCGCCGATCAGGCGGGCAACCTCGCCGAAATCGAAGCGCCCGGCCTCTTCCGCGATACGGGCCTGATAGACGACCTGAAGCAACAGATCCCCCAGTTCGTCAGGAAGCGACACCCAGTCCTTGCGCGCGATTGCGTCCATGACCTCATAGGCCTCTTCGATAGCGAAAGGGGCGATGGTTTCATGGGTCTGCACGCGGTCCCAGGCGCAGCCCGTTTGCGGGTCACGCAGGCGGGTCATGATCGCGATCAGGCGTTCAAGCTGCTTCGCCGCATGATGCGCCGTTTCCGAGCCGACCGATCGGGGGCCGATCGCAGCATGATCGGCAGGGTCAGTCATGGGCGGAATGGAAGAGGTCAAGGCGTGCTCCGGTCCGATGATCAGGCGTTGCGGAGTATAGGCAGCGCTGCGCTCAGTTTCCATCGTCGCGGGTGCGGGGTTTCTGAAACCCGAGAACGACCTGATCCGTCTGGCCACGGATCGACTTGTCGAAAACCGGCAGGGTATGGGTATCCTGAGAGTTGCGCAGAATCGGGCTGTTGATCACGAGCGTGAATCCGGCGGCCTCAACCTGCTGGATGATCAGGGCGGGATCGATGCGATGCAGGCTGGTCGGGGCAATTGTGCCGCTCCCCGCCTGGGCGACATGGTCGATGACCATATAGTAGCCACCCGGTTTGAGTGCCTGGAAAATGGCGCGGTCCATGCGTTGCGCGGTTTCTGGTCCCATGGCGCCATAGACGTCGTGATAATTCTGCGCGGTCCAGACCAGATCCAGCGGCTGCGAGACATGGAAGTCGACTACGGGCGTGATGACCACCGAAACATTCGAGAAATCCGGGCTTGCTGCGATGGCCTGCGCTGTCTGGGGCAGTTGCGGGTGACGTGCGGCCATCTCGGCGGGGATCACGGCATAGACATGGCCGGCGCTACCCAGTTTCAGGCTCAAAAGCCGTGTGAAATAACCGCTTCCAGGCATGAGATCAGCCACCCTGGCGTCTTTCGGCAGTGGGATGAGCGCGAGAAGATCGAGCGGCTTGCGCAGCGCATCCCGGGCCTGGTCGCCAACCGGGCGGGCAGGCGATGCCAGAAGCGCCGGGCCGGAGAGGGCAGGCCGAACCGCCGTCTGGGTCGTGGGTGCCTGGGGTGCTCCCGGCTGGGTCGCTCCTGGCTGGGCCGCCACGGCTCGATGGCCTTGCAGGGCTGCAAACCCGGTCAGGAGGAGGGCAAGGGAGACGCTTGGCTTCATACCGATCATCCTGACAGGAGTTGGAAGAAAACTCTGGCTTATCTGTTCCTGCGGCACAAGAGATACAGCCCCATGATCAGGCCCACGCTGACGAGGCTCGCCAGGATGGTCTGGCGCTGGGAAGACTGCACGAGCATTGCGAGCACGACCAGACCGATCGCGCCGATGGCGCCGATATTCAGTGCCGTGCCGAAAGGCAGGGTGAAAGCTCTGTTTTGAGGGTCCTGCAGGCGGATGATCCTGTGGGACGAGACGATCAATCCGTAGATCAGCAGCATGACCGCTCCTGTCGCACCGAGCAGGAAGGCGAAGATCAGCTTGGGCGAGAGGATCGAGCAGAAGGCCACGACCAGTCCGATCGCGCTGGAGAAGGTGACGGCGCGTTGCGGCACCTGGGTGCGTGACAGAGCGGCAAACCAGCGCGGCGCATCCTTGAGTTCGGCGAGGCCGCGTAGGGTGCGCGAGGTGATGTAGATGCTGGAATTGAGGCAGGACAGGATGGCCGTGAACACAACGACCTGCATCAGCGTCGCTGCTCCGGGCACGCCAATATGGCGCATCACGGTCACGAAGGGCGAGTAGCCCGGCTCGATGGCGGTCCAGGGTACGAGCGTGAGGATCAGAATGACCGACAGCACATAGAAGAGCGTGACGCGGATACCGATCGTACGGGTCACACGCGCCAGATTTTCCTCGGCATTTTCCGATTCGGCCGCGGCGACAGTCGCTGATTCAGAGCCGATCATCGAGAAAAGCACGGTTGGGACCGTTGCCAGAATTGCACCCCAGCCATGCGGAAAAAAGCCGTCATGGCTGAAGACGTTATGCGCGATCCGGGGGTGCGGGCCGATGAAATGGCTCAGGCTGAGCAGGCCAAGGGCGCAGAATGCGATGATGGTGGCGACCTTGATGAGGGAAAGCCAGAATTCGCATTCGCCGAAAACACGCACCGAAACGAGATTGATCAGATTGACCGCCACGATCAGTGCCGGGGCCAGAACCCAGACGGGTAAACCGACCCAGTCCTGCATTGCGATGGCGCCACCAATAGCCTCGGCGCCGATGGTGACGACCCAGAAAAGCCAGTAAAGCCAGCCCGAAAGGAACCCCGCCCAGGGGCCATGCGCTGTCCGGATGCAGTCGATGAAGGTGCCGATGCCCGGTCGGGCAAGCAGCATTTCGCCCAACATGCGAATGACAATGACGACGAGAAGTCCGGTGCCGATATAGGTCAGAAGAATTGCCGGGCCCGCTGCGGCGATCGCGGCAGAACTGCCTATGAACAGACCGGCACCAATGACACCGCCAAGGGCGATCATGGCAATATGCCGGTCCTTGAGCTTGCCGCCATGGAGCAGCGGGGGCTCGCCTTCAAGGGAAAAAACCTGTTCTGAGTGTCGATCTTTATCCATCATGCATTGGACAAAGCCATGTAAATGCTTACTTCGTCCAGACAGAATATTTTAGTGAAGGAATGAATTGATGACACGGGTGTTCATAGACGGCGAAGCAGGAACGACGGGTTTGGGCATCCGTGAACGCCTGCGCGCCCTCCCCGTCGAGATTCTATCCATCGACCCGGCTCGTCGGAAAGAACCTGAGGCTCGCCTCGATTTGATGAAGCAGGCGGATCTGGTGGTGCTGTGTCTGCCCGATGACGCAGCGAGAGAGACTGTTTCCCTGGCCGCGGGACTCGACCATCTGCGGTTGCTCGACGCCAGCACGGCGCATCGCGTGGCTGACGACTGGGAGTACGGCTTCCCCGAGCTCGATTCAGCCCAGAGCGAGCGTATCAGAACGGCGCGCTTCGTTTCCAACCCGGGCTGCTATCCAACCGGGGCCATCGCCCTCCTGCGCCCGCTGATCGATGCCGGACTGCTTGCAGCCGATCATGCGGTCACGATCAATGCCGTCAGCGGCTATAGCGGCGGGGGGCGCAGCGAAATCGAGGCCCACGAGCAGGCGGGTGGCCCTGCCTTTGAGCTTTATGGTCTTGGTCTCGAGCACAAGCACGTCCCCGAGATCATGCATTATACCGGCCTGACCAGACGTCCTATCTTCGTGCCATCCATCGGGCATTTCGCCCAGGGCATGATTGTTTCCATACCGCTGCATCTGGATGATCTGCCTGGGACCATAAGTGTGGCTGATATCGAATCCTGCCTTGCAGCGCATTATCAGGAATCGTCTTCCGTAAGGATGGCGTCTGCCGATCTGCCCCGTCTGGACGCGGCCGGGCTTGCCGGTCGAGACGATATGGAGTTGCGGGTGCACGGTAATGAAGCCCGGCGCCACGTGCTCTTGACGGCGCGTCTGGATAATCTCGGCAAGGGGGCATCGGGCGCTGCGCTGCAGAACATCCGCCTCATGTGCGGCGTCTAGAGCCGGGAAAGCGGCAACGGGTGCCGGAACGGAGGGCATTCTTAGCGTTTGATCATTCTTTGGTTGCTAACCTTCATGATGCCATCCCTTGTGTCGGCTGCGGCACCGACGGGGAAAAGGGGCGCGGCGTCATAGAAAGGAAGGAGCGAGAGCGTATCATGCCAAGCCTTCCTGGCCGTATTCTGGATACCCTTCCCCTGCTCGTCTGCCATGTCGAGCCGGATGGCCGGGTATCCTATCTCAATCATTGCTGGAGAAGCTTCTCCGGTCTGTGCGAGACGGCGGGCACCCTGTCCTGGACCGATCTGATCGGAGAGGGCGAGGGCCAGTTGCCCTGCCGGTGTCCCGAACCCATGGCGTATTGCCTGCATGAAGCCGTTTCCCTGCATCACCCAGGGCGTGGAGATATACGCGCCCGATTGCACTGGCAGAAAATGGATCCGGCGACAGGGGGATGGCTCCTCTATTGCAGTCCTGAAACCGACATGCAGGCCGGTTCGCGCAAGGATCATACGCTGGGCGTGCTGGCAAAGCGTCCGGACGGCGAAGAACCCGGTCTGATGCGGGCGGCCAGTTCGCTGACCGAGCCAGGCCGGAGTGAGGCTGAAGCCAGACTGCAGCAAACCGCATCGTTTCTGCGTGAGCCCGCGGACCACCCCGCCGGTCTTGCTTCGGAGCCGGAGAATGGACGAGACGACGGACAGGCTCATGATGCCCTGACCGGCCTGCCGGACCGGGCCGCGTTCGACAGGCAGGCGGCGCTTCTTCTTTTCGAGAAGGGGGCGCTCGACGAGCGCGTCGGGTTGCTCCTGCTCGATATCGACTATCTCGGTGACATCAACACGCTCTATGGGCGTGAGACAGGCGATCGTATCCTGTGCATTGTCGCCGAATGCCTGTCGGATATCGTGGCAGGGAGGGGGATCGTGGCCCGTAGCGGCGATGATGAATTCGCCGCTCTGCTCACGGGGATCGGGCGGGATGAAAATCTGGCCGATCTGGCCCAGGCTCTTCTGGCCGCCACGGATCATCCCGTTGCAATCGGCGCGCAGCAGATCACCTTCGGTCTGAGTATTGGTGCCGCGCTGTTCCCGCGCGACGGGCGCGTACTCTCTCGCCTGTATCAGGGAGCCCAGATTGCCATGGGGGATGTGAAGGCCCATGGTCGCGGTGGCTTCAGGCTTTTTGATCCGACGACCATGAAGCCCGAAGGCGGTGTCAGCGCTCAGGCCAATGTGGTCCGGCAGATGTTGAGCGACGATCTCGTCTATCCGGCCTATCAGGCGAAGGTCAGGCTGACCGATGGGCAGTTGATGGGTGCCGAAGCGCTGATGCGCTGGCGTGGCCGGGGTGACCTGCATTGCGGCCCGGACTCCTTTCCAGAGATCTTCCGTAATTACGATCTCGCCTCACGTGTCTCCGCGCGCGTGCAGGAGCGTGTTTTCGAGGATATCGCACTGTGGCGCCGTACAGGGCTGATGCCGCCGCCGATTTCGATCAATGTCGCTCCGGTCGAGTTCATGCAGGACGATTACGCCGAAAAGCTGCTCGCGCGGCTCGAGCGCTTCGGCCTGTCTGCACGAATGATCGAGCTCGAACTGACGGAGCATGTGCTCTACCAGAACAGCGAGCACTATATTCACCGCGCTTTGGCCCAGCTTCAGCGCGCGGGGATCAGGATCATTCTCGATGATTTCGGGACGGGATATTCTTCGCTCGGCTTCCTGCGCGATTTTCCGGTATCCTGCATCAAGATCGATCGCAGTTTCATCAGGCGTATCTGCGCAGAGCCCTCGATGGAGGTCATCGTCGAGGCGATCATCCGGTTCGGGGAGGCCATCTCTGTCGATGTTGTGGCTGAAGGGATCGAGACTGACGATCAACTCGCCTTGCTGCGTCGAATCAACTGCCCCACGGGACAGGGGTATCATTTCTCTACCCCGATCGATTCCACGGCGTTTGCCCGGCTTCTGACGGGGAGCCGTCGCTTCCCGGTCTGAAACGCTCCCCGGCGCGTATCAATTGCCTTTTCGATCGAACCCCGCTAACAATCCGGCCATCAGGCGAGAGTGACGGAACGGTAGACGTAGTCGGCTCAAAATCGACCGCCGCAAGGCATGGGGGTTCGAATCCCCCCTCTCGTACCAGATTTTTCACTGAAAACAGGTGAGTGACCGGGCCGTGACTTGCGCCTGTGGGTCTGCCTCCGGCATATCTCGCAAACTTTCCTGGAGTTTGCCGGACCGATCATGCCCCAACGTCCCGTTCAGAAACCTGCCCGTCCGTTCTTTTCCTCCGGGCCCTGCGCCAAGCGCCCGGGCTGGACGCTGAACGCGCTCGATGGCGCCCTGCTGGGCCGCTCGCATCGCGCGGCTGAGGGGCGGGCTCGGCTGAAAGACGTGATCGATCGGTCTCATGCCCTGCTCGAGGCCCCTTCGGACTGGAAGATCGGTATCGTCCCCGCCTCTGATACGGGCGCTGTGGAGATGATCCTCTGGGCGCTTGCAGGGGAACGCCCTATCGATGTTCTCTCCTTCGAGAGCTTCTCCGGACTCTGGGCGCAGGACCTGCGCGATGTGCTCAAGCTTGATGACCTGACCGTTCATGAGGCGCCCTACGGGGCACTACCCGACCTGACGCGTATCGACTGGTCGCATGACGTGGTTCTGACCTGGAACGGTACGACCTCGGGCGTGTGCCTGCCTGGCCCGGACAGCATTCCGGCGCAGCATGAGGGGCTCGTGATCTGCGATGCTACCTCGGCCGCCTTTGCGATGGATCTTCCCTGGGATCGTCTGGATGTGGTCACCTGGTCGTGGCAGAAGGCGCTGGGTGGTGAAGCCGCGCATGGCATGATCGCCCTCAGCCCCCGTGCCGTGGCGCGTCTGGAACAGGCTGCGCCACGCCCCCTGCCCAAGATCTTCCGCCTGACCAACAAGAAGGGGCTGATAGATGCCATCTTCTCGGGCGATACCATCAACACCCCCTCGATGCTGTGTGTCGAGGATGCGTTGGACGGGTTGCGCTGGGCTGAGGCGATTGGCGGCCTCAAGGCGCTGAAGGAGCGTTCGCGCCGCAATTTCGACGCGGTGGCACGCTGGGTGGCAGACACCACCTGGGTGGAATTTCTCGCCAGCGACCCCGCGCAGCGTTCGACCACGTCCATCTGCCTGCGTATTACGGCCCCCTGGTTCACGGCCCAAGATGTCGAAATCCAGCAGAAAATCGTCAAGCGTCTGACAGGGCTCATCGCCGATGAGGGGGCGGGTTACGACCTCGCCTCCTATCGCGATGCGCCGCCCGGTCTGCGTATCTGGGGAGGGGCCACGATCGAGGCTGAGGATATCGAGGCGCTTCTCCCCTGGCTCGACTGGGCCTATGAGAGTGTCAGCATGGAATACGCCGCATGAAACTGACCGACGAGCCCGATACCGCCCTTTTGCCCTCAGGGTTCATCGACCTTTTGCAACACGAGGCCGAGGCCGAGGCGCAGGGAATCGAATCCGTCATGGATGTGTTCGCCGCCCATGGTTATGAGCGGGTGCGCCCCCCTTTGCTGGAATTCGAAACTTCGTTGCTCCATGGCGCGGGTCAGGCGCTCGAGGAACAGACTTTTCGTCTGATGGACCCGGATTCCCGGCGTATGATGGCGCTACGCCCGGACATGACCACCCAGATCGCCCGTATCGCCGCCACGCGGCTGGCTGGCACATCGCGTCCTCTGCGCCTGTCCTATGCCGGGTCATGCATTCTCGTCGGAAGTCCCGGGCGCGAAGGCGAACGCCAGATCAGTCAGGCCGGGATCGAGCTGATCGGTGTCGATTCCGTCGAGGCGGATTGCGAAGTCGTGCTGATTGCGGCCGAGGCTCTCGAAAAGCTCGGGATCGAGGATTATTCCTTCGATCTCTCCTGCCCGGCGCTCGTTCAGGCGCTTGTGGCGCTCTCGGGCTATACTGGGACCCGGCGTGCGCAACTCGTTCATGCGCTCGATCGCAAGGATATCGCTGCCGTCGCGGAGCTGGGCGGGCCGGTCGCCTCGGTGCTTACGGCGTTGGTCGAGGCTTGCGGGCCTTCCGAAACGGCGCTGCTGCTGTTGGAAAAACTCGACCTCCCACCCGAGATCCGTATTCATGCCGAACGCCTGATGGCCGTTGTGCGCATGCTCCATTCCCGCGCGCCCGCATTGCGTCTGACGGTCGACCCCGCCGAGTTCCGGGGCTGGCAGTATCATACGGGTGTTTGCATGACCGTCTTTGCCAGGAGTCAGCGCGAAGAACTGGGGCGTGGCGGTCGTTACCAGGCGCAGGGAGAGGAACCGGCCTGTGGTCTGACCTTCCGTCCCGAGGTGCTGCTGCGCGCGGCCCGTCCCATCATCCTGCGCCCACGCGTCTATATTGCCGCCGAGATGCAGGATTCACCCGGCGCGGCGCGGCTGCGGGAGGAAGGCTACGCTACCGTGGCCGGTCTCGAGCCCGTCGAGGACCTGTCTGCCGAAGCGCAGCGCCTGAATTGTACCTTCGTTTTCGTCGCCGACGAACTCATCACGCTGTAAAAGGAAAAGAGCATGTCCAACGTCACCGTCATCGGCACCCAGTGGGGTGACGAAGGCAAGGGAAAGATCGTGGACTGGCTGGCCAGCCGTGCGGATATCGTCGTCCGCTTCCAGGGCGGCCATAATGCCGGTCATACACTCGTGGTGGGCGATCAGGTCTACAAGCTCTCCCTCCTGCCCTCTGGCCTGGTTCGCGGCAAGACGGGCGTGATCGGTAATGGCGTCGTGGTCGATCCCGAGGCGCTGCTGGCCGAAATCGACCGTGTTTCTGCACAAGGTCTGGTGGTCAATCCCGAGACGCTGTGGGTCGCCGATAACGTGCCGCTCATCCTGCCGCTGCATGTCGCGACCGATCGCGCCCGCGAGGCGGCACGCGGCGACCGCAAGATCGGTACCACGGGGCGCGGTATCGGCCCTGCCTATGAGGACAAGGTCGCGCGTCGCGCCATTCGTCTGTGCGATCTTTCGGAGCCCGAAACGCTAGACTGGAAGCTTGATGAGCTGCTGCTTCATCACAACACGCTTCTGGCTGGTCTCGGCGCGCCGACTTTCACCAAGCAGGAAATCCTGGATCATCTGGCGAAGCTGGCCCCGCGTGTGCTGCCCTTCGCCTGCTCGGTCTGGGAACGTCTGGACGAGGCGCGTCGCGCCGGTCGTCGCATCCTGTTCGAGGGTGCGCAGGCCGTCATGCTCGATGTCGATCACGGCACCTATCCCTTCGTCACCAGCTCCAACACGGTTGCGGCAGTTGCGGCCAGCGGCAGCGGCGTTGGTCCCGGTACGGTGGGTTTCGTGCTCGGTATTGCCAAGGCCTATACCACCCGCGTGGGCGAGGGGCCGTTCCCGTCCGAACTGTTCGATCAGGTCGGGCAGGATCTGGGCGAGCGTGGGCGCGAATTCGGCACAGTGACGGGCCGCGCGCGCCGTTGCGGCTGGTTCGATGCCGTACTGGTGCGCCGCGCTGCGCGTGTTGGTGGTGTCAGCGGTATTGCCCTGACCAAGCTCGATGTGCTCGACGGGTTCGAGGAAGTGAGGATCTGCGTCGGGTATGAGCTCGATGGCAAAATCATCACCTCCTTCCCATCCAGCCCGGCCGCACAGGCGCGTCTGAAACCGGTTCTGGAATCGATGCCCGGCTGGCAGGAAACGACCTTTGGGGCGCGTAGCTGGGCCGATCTGCCCGCCGCAGCCATCAAGTATATCCGCCGTATCGAGGAACTGATCGAAGCTCCTGTGACGCTGCTTTCGACCAGCCCGGAACGCGACGACACCATCCTGATGCGCGATCCTTTCGAGGACTGAGCTGGAAGAACGGGCCTTCGGGCCCGTTTTTTTTTGCGTAGACGTCTGGACTTCCTGTCAGTCCAGGCGGTGCAGAGGATGCCCCATGCTCTGCCGCATTTTCTGCGGAGAAAGCCCATAGGCGCGGTTGAAGGCACGTCTCAATCGCTCGGGATCAGCAAATCCGACCTGCCCTGCAATCAACTCGATGGGTGTTTTTGAGTTGATGACCCGCTCACGAGCGGCCTCCAGGCGCAGGGCCTCTACGGCCTTGGCTGGGCTCATCGATGTTTCGGTCTTGAAGCTGCGTGAAAAATTACGCGCGCTCATTCCCGCCCGAGTGGCCAGAGCATCGATCGAGAGGTCGTCGGTGAGATGCGCACGGATCCAGCCGAGGAGGCTGGAAAACCGGTCAGTCCCGTGCGAAATCTGAACCAGAGACGAGATCTGGGATTGTCCCCCGGGGCGATGATAATAGAGCACCATCGTCTGGGCGACACTTTGGGCCACCGCCTCACCGGCATCTTCCGCCAGAAGGGCGAGCGCCATGTCGATGCCAGCCGTGATACCCCCTGACGTCCAGACCTGACCGTCGCGGATATAGACGGCGTCGCTTTCGATTTCGGCATCGGGGGCGCGTGTTTCCAGATGGCCTAGATCCTGCCAGTGGGTCGTTGCCCGACGCCCGGCCAGAAGGCCGGCCTCTGCAAGAAAGAAAGCGCCGGTGCAGACGCTACACAGGCGGCGTGTCTGACGTGCCTGCTGTCTGAGGAAATCAGCGATGGGGGTATTATCCAGTCGTTCACGATAATAGGCGCTGCCCACCACAATGAGCGTGTCGAAGCTCTCCCTGGCATCCAGCAATGCGGTCTCGACGGCAATACCTGACGAGGAGCGCACGAGCCCACCTCGGTCAGAAAGCATGGCGATCTCGTACGAGACGGTACTCATCACCCCGCCAATCTCAAAGACAGCAGCGGGTCCGGTCGCATCGACGATCTGGAAATCCGGATAGAGGATGAAGCCGATTTTTTTTCGCATGGCCTAAAATGAGGGATTTCTGTCGTTGTGGTCAATATTCCCGTCGATGTATCAGGCAAGCAACAAAGAACGGAGACTGGGCCTGTCTCGGGCAATACGCAATAAATAAGTCGGTCATTGTTCCTGTATCATGATCGAGTATTCTATATCGTAAGGTATTCGTCCAAGAAGACAATAGTCGTTATTTCTGGATCGTAAAGACCTGGATTGTGCCTTTCGTCGCCCGTTCGCTGCGACTGACCAAGAGTGATGAGGAAGGTGCGTCATGGGATTGGGTGGCTATATTACGCTCTACAACGATACCGATTACGATCTGAAAAAAGGCGCGGGTGGCGCCTATCAGATGCGTTTTCAGGCACCCGACCTCATACCCGCGCATGAATCGCGCAGGTTTTATGTGGAGTGGGGGCAGAGCGGCAGCGTTGCAGACGACGATAGTGCCTATGCTGATTATGTCGTCCAGGATGGAACCGGACGCGTTGTCACGATCGAGGCCTGGGCACGGGGCGGCAAGCATTTCCAGATGCATTTCAAATCCTATAGTCAGCCCGGCTACCCAATCGGCAAGATCGTCAATATCGGCTGGCAGCATGATGGTACCGTGGGTTTCCACATAACCCAGCCCGTCGTACCAAAGCCGGACCCCTGCTTTCTCAAAGGCTCCCTCATCCTGACGCGGGAGGGGTACAAACCTGTGGAGACCATCACTCCAGGAGAAACCGTGATCACCATGGGCGATCACGGACATGAATTCCGAAAGGTGATTTATGTCGGGCATAGTCGTCGCATTGTCGATGCCGCAGAGGGGCTGGGGCCAGACGAGGCAGGGTGGCCGGTATGTATCCGGGCAGACGCTTTCGGACCCCGGACACCGCGTCGGGATCTCTGGCTCACATCTGAGCATTGCGTGCTGGTCGGGGATCGTCTGATCCCCATCCGGATGCTCGTGAATGGGGTCAGTATCTTCTATGATCGACGACGGCCCGTGTATGATTATTATCATATTGCCACCCGTACCCATTCGATCATCCTTGCAGAAAATCTCTGTACCGAGAGCTATCTGCCGGGTGATAACGAAGCCGGGTTCACGATGCGCCAGGGTTCATTGGCCGAGATAACGGCACCGTTCCATCCAGCGCGGCCTATTGTGACGGACCGAGCCGTTGTCGAGCCTTTGTATCGCGCGCTTGCTGGGCTGGGGCAGGATGACGCGATCAGTGACATTTCCGCTGGGCAAATGACGGACGATCCGGATCTCCACCTCGCTCTACCCTGCGGTATGAAAATTGCCCCGATCTCCGTGGAGGGAGGGATCGCCCTGTTCAGTCTGGGCGCGGGCGTCGAGCGCGTATTCATACGGTCGCGCGCCGGGCGGCCCTGCGATACGGTCGGGCGCTTCATCGATGACAGGAGACGCCTCGGAGTCCTGATCGGGGCTGTCACGGTGCAGGACATGCACAGCCGGACCACGCGAGAGATCGATTTCCAAGACCCTTCGCTCAACGGATGGCATGACCCCGAACAGAATGACACGCGCTGGACCGCTGGATCGGCCGAGCTTGTCTTGCCTGAAACTGTTCAGGCCAATGAGGCGTATCTTGCAGTGCGTATCGTGCGAAGCGAGGCGTACCGGCTATAGAGCCCGCGCGCGCCACGCCCTGATCACGCCGCAGCATCTATCGATGGCGCAGGCAACATGGCCTGCCCCTCGTTTAACTCATGACCGGCATATCAGATATCGAGACGATATCCGAGCAAGACCTCATGCGCGTAGAGATGGCCCTTGAGCTGCTCGTCTTGCAGGTTGCGGGCATTGCCGAAGCCGTTCATGCTGGTATGGACGTTGCCAATATCCGCAAAACGATAACCGAGATCCAGCGTGTGGCGTCCTCCCAGGCGTTGGGATAAACCGGTCCCGACCATGTACATGAGATTTGTATTGGTGTTGGGCAGGAATACGCGGGTATCATTGCCCTGCCAGCCGGTGGATCGCGCAATTGCTACACCGACGCCTGCCATCAGAAATACGGAACTGCGCTCCGTCAGCGCAATATCGCGATAGATATTGACCGTCGCGCGCTGAACCTTGTTCGAAAAATGATTGAGGCTGGTCGGGAAGCGCGTTGAACCACTCGTATAGCTGGTCTTGCGGGGGATCACGTACTCGGCTTCAACGCGCCAGCTCGGTGTCAGTCGCTCGCCAAAGGCGAAGGACCCGGAGGGAAGGTTCGCGGTCTCGCGCCCTTTGACGAAGGCGCCAATGCCGGGGCGGAGACTGGTATCCATCGCCGTGATCGAGTCAAAGCTGCCAAGCAGGCGTGCCGAGAGATAGAGATGCGTCAGCGGCCCGGGTGTCACCATCTGCGATTTTTCCGGTGTCGGCGCGCGTGCGGATTGCTGAAGGTCCGGCCGCGTATGCAGTGTCGCGTTGGGGGCAAGACCGGCATCGGTCGACGCAGCGAAAGCCGTGGCATCGCCAAAGACAGCCAAAAGTCCTGCGAAGAATACTCTTCTCATCGCATTATATCCTTTATCTTACTTTATCGGCGAGTTGTCCGGCCTGTCACTGTGACCTTGGCGCATTTGTTTGTTCATACATTGAACGCAGTAATAAAAAGACCGTATACTCGCGTATCTAGCTAGGTTTTTATTGTTTGTTCTCATAGTGAATAGTATTCACTATGAATGAACAAAATTTCATGGCTTGCGCTGTGCCGCTACGGATCGATGCGCACTGATTTATGCAAGCGGCCCGGAATTGGGTCTCGCAGCGCTCATTGCTGGTCGACATCCCCATATTCTCGCGTCGGCTGCCGCCGGGGCACTGGACAGGGAATGATGGAGAACACACGCAAAGATGATCTGAGGCCTGTGTAGATGATGCCTCATTGCCGCACCGTATCGGCTTGTCGTGCAGGGAGGCTTCAACACGAAAACTTGTCTTTCGAAATGAAAGATTCTCTTTCTTACTTTCCTGTAATGCCGCGTAAAGGCGGCCGAAGCGACAGGAGAGATCATGCAGTCCGCCGTCCCGTCATTTTCAGACCCTACCGGCTCCCCCGGTCCTGCCGGCAACGGACGCAGGCGTGTCTTCATCGCCTCCTGTGTGGCGGGGCTTGCCGGTGTGCTCTTCGGTTATGATCAGGGGATCATCTCGGCAGCGCTGCTGACGCTGGGAGACAGCTTTTCACTCGGCACGCTGGGCAAGCAGGCGATAGCGGCAGGCATGGTCGCGGGTGCTCTGCTCGGCTGTATGGGGGCGGGGCCGCTCTCCGACCGGTGGGGGCGTCGTCCTGTCGTTGCTCTCGCCGGTGCGTTGTTTCTTCTGGGCTCTGTGGGGTCGGCGCTTGCACAGTCTCCTACGGAGCTGACCCTGACCCGTATCGTGCTTGGGTTGGCCGTAGGCGGGGCGAGTCAGATCGTGCCCGTCTACATCGCCGAACTGGCGCCCGCCTCGCGACGCGGCCGACTGGTGCTTCTGTTTCAGCTCGCCATCGTGGGGGGCGTGCTGGCGTCATCTCTCGTTGGATGGGCGCTCAGCGACGATCCCCTGCTCATCCGTCTTTTCAGCCGGGGCGGGGATTGGCGCATCATGTTTCTGTTAGGGGCCGTCCCGGCACTGATGTTGCTCATCGGCCTCATCTTCCTTCCCGAAAGTCCACGCTTTCTGGCCTCCAGAGGGCATGTCGAGCGCGCACGCGCCATCCTGCTTTCCCTGCGCGGTCCTGATGAGGACCCCGAAGCCGAAATGCGCGATATTCAGGGGGCGGCGGGTGAGACGGGCAGTTGGCGTCTGCTTTTTTCACGCAAGCTCAGGCCCGCCCTGATTGCAGGTACTGGCCTGGCCATGTTCAGCCAGATCACCGGGACGAACGCCGTCCTGACCTACGCGCCTACCATTCTCTCCGGGGCCGGGTTTGATCGCAATTCGGCCTTGCTGATTTCCATCGCCATCGGCGTGACGATCACCATCGCGACAGTTTTCGGTTTCTGGGCGGTCGATCACTGGGGGCGCCGCCGCCTGATGCTGCGTGTTCTGCCCGGCTCCATTCTGGCGCTTCTCGTACTGGCCTTCGTCTTTTTCGGCGGGGATCCTCAGGGTATGGGCAAGTTCTTCGCCGTCGGCGGATTGCTGGTCTATGTGCTGTGCACGCTGGGCAGCATCAATGCCTCACTCTGGCTGGTTGGGGCGGAGGTGTTCCCTCTCTCGGTGCGCGGCAAAGGCATGGGGCTGGTTACGATTTCCCACTGGTCCTTCGATCTGCTGATTTCGCTCGTGACCCTGTCGATCATTTCCCTGATTGGCGTGTCCGGCACCTTCATTCTCTTCGCAGGTATGACCAGCCTTGGCTGGGTATTTATCCGCAAATGCGTACCGGAAACGAAGGGACGTTCGCTGGAGGCGATCGAGCGCAGCCTGCATGAAGGTGATTTTCTCTCCCATGGCTGAGGTCGTGGCGAATTGGCTATATGATAAGGGTCAGGGGCGCGAATACCGCCCTGGACTCACGCCTGTCAGGGCCTTGAAGGCGGCGGTAAAGGCACCCTGGCTCTCATAGCCCACCGAGAGCGCAACGTGGGTCACGCGCTCGCCTCGCGCCAGACGCTCCCGCGCATTCAGGATACGCAGCCTTTGCCGCCAGGCACCGAAAGCGAGGCCGGTATCCTGGCTGAAATGCCGCACGAAAGAGCGTGGCGACATTCCCGCCAGATTGGCCCACTCCGCCTGTTCACGCTTATCCGAAGGGTCATGCGACAGAGCCGTCGTGACCCGCTTGAGACGTTCATCGCTGGGCAGGGGCAGACAGGTCTCGTGACGCGGCAGAGCGATGAACTCGTCCCAGAGCGTCTCGGCGAGGCGCGCCGTTCTGTCGGAAACGGGGCTCTGAGTCGCATCCCGCGCCAGTCTCTCAGCCTGTGCGTTCAGGAGTGCGGTACCCTGCGCCATGAAGGGCGTGTGGGGAAGCAGCGCGCAACGCACGCGGCTAAGGTAGAGGCTCCACCCCTCTACTGCACCGTGTGAGCGCGCTTCATGCGCGAGGTAAGGGGGAAGCCAGAGGAACTGGCCAGGGCCGATCAGCCAGTAGGCCCGCTCGGTCCGGAGCCCCATAAGGCCGGACCGGATACCAAAGATCTGTCCGCGCGCATGGTGATGGCGCTCGGCAATCCGGCGCGTGAGCTGGGCCATGGATCCGCCAAGGAGCCAGAACGCAGCGTCCCTCTCGTCATCGGCTTCATCCGGGGTCATGCAGGGTCTGGCGCGCATGAGTCATTTTATGGCGCAGAAGCGGCGGAACGCCAAATGCTCCCGCGTTAAAACCTGTCAGGCGCTCCGGATTTGAAGAAGCGTAGGCAGAGGGAGTAAGAGAATGGATATCGGATTTGTCGGTCTGGGCGCCATGGGACAGGCCATGGCCCTGCGCCTGCAGAAAGCAGGGCATACTCTGACCGTCTGGAACCGCACGCGGGCCAAGGCCGACCCGCTCGAGCAATCAGGCGCATTCGTGGCTGAAACCCCGGCTCAACTCGCGAGCCGTTCCGACATTGTCTTTTCCATGCTGTTCGACGATGCGACGACCGAGTCCGCGAGCTTTGGCGCACAGGGTATCGCCGAGGGGCTGCGCGATGGCGGGTTGCATATCTGCTGCAGCACGCTTTCGCTCGAGCAGGCACGCAGGTTGCGCGACGGTCACGCCGAGCGCGGTCAGGCCTATGTCACGGCCAATGTGCTGGGCCGTCCGCCAGCCGCGCAGGACGGCTCGCTATACGTGATCGCCGCAGGCGAGGCTTTACAGATCGAGCGGGCGATGCCTTTGCTCGCGTGTCTGGGGCAGAAGGTCTTCATAGCCGGATCGGATCCGGTGCAGGCCAATCTGGTGAAACTCTCCCTCAATTTCATGATCTACTCCACGATCGAGCAAATGGCTGAGGTCTTCACGATCAATGAGAAGCTGGGCACTGATCCCGCCCTGATGTTCGAGATCATGACCAACAGCTTCTATACCGCACCCGTGCATCGCAACTATGGAAAGCTGATGGTGGCGCAGGACTACGATCAACCCGGTGCCCCTGTCACGCTCGGACTCAAGGATGTTGCGATGTTCCTGGCGGCTGGAAGCGAGCAGAGAGTTCCCTTGCCATTCGCGTCGGTCACGCGTGATCGGCTTCTAGCCTCTATCGCTGCGGGGGATTCAGAGCGCGACTTTGTGGTGCTCCAGGAGAGGGTGCGCCAGGAGGCCGGGCTGAAACCGCGCTGAGCCGGGATGCGATCACAGGCGCGGTCTCTTGTTGCAGCCCCTCATGCGCTCCTGTGCGTGGGGTCATCCATGATGCCATGCTGCGCCTGTATAGAAATAGTGGCCCAGCCCGAGCGTGAAAATGAGGCAGCCAAAGAGACTATGTTCCAGGCAGGAAAGGCGCAGCGAGCGATGGCGCTCGTAATCGCGAGCGAACAGGACGCCGCCTGCCACAGTCAAGGCGACGGCGATCCAGTTCAGAAAGATGACATGGGCAAACCCGAAGGCGATCGCGCTGGCCGTGATACGCCGTAAGGGTGTTTCCAGAAGGGCTGCGTAGCGTGTGAAGAGAAACTGACGGTAGAGCACCTCCTGCGGCCAGACCGACAGCAGAGGGTAGAGCAGCATCAGAAGGAGCCAGAAACCAGGCCGATGGCGGGGCAGCTCCAGGAAATGCTCCGGTGCGAGTTGCCAGCACAGAAGGGCCAGACCCGATCCGAGTACCAGAAACCGCCCGAACACGACCGCGATCTCACGCTTTCGATGATGCGGCCGGGCGCGGGTACCATTCATCCACCAAGCCGCCAGCAGAGCGGCCACCCAGAGGAAGATAAAGAGTACCATCGCCCTGCGCAGAGACAGGATGAGCAAGGGTGTTCCCCCAAACAGGAGCATGAATTCAGCGCCCAGACGCATCGTGCCCCAGCGGGAACGAGCCGGTCCGGTCTCCGGGGGGATGCCAGGATGCGTCATGAAATCTCCTGCTTTGTGGAATCGGCGCTCTCGGTTCAATGCGGCAACAGGCTGTTGGTTCAGGCCGTTCAGGACCGATGAGAGGATCGAAAGGGGTCACTTTTCCTCCCAGTACAGGCGCCTTCCCTGGCAGATGCGCCGCCCAAAGCGTCAGGACAGTGCTTAAATTCAAGAAACAAACTTAATCTGTAAACGTCGCCAGAAATATTGTTGCGCGTGGCGTGGCCCAAGATGTGCCGCAATGGTTGCTGAGCCTGGATAATGGAATCGTGAATGTTTAGGGGAAAAATACGTTTTTCTGTCGTTTATGGAAATATATCTCAAAATGACAGTCTTATAACTATATATATTATATTTGAAATTCGATGATTTTATGAATATGGACTATTTCGTCATACTTCATGAGTGCGACGGATTATTTCTTCTGTTTATTTATTTGAAATATTGTCCACATTGATACGTGTCCTCGTAAGGCGTTATTTCCTTTCCGCAAGGGTTATCGGCAGGGCGATGGACGCCGCTTTCGAAAGCCGCAGATTTTATCGGATGGGATTCTCTTCTTCAGCCATGAGGAAGGGAGGCATCGGGGATCCTGGGGATCGCCGGAAAGGAACGAGGGATGGCTACGCCGCTGTCAGGAAGCTGGGTTGCAAGGAATGTTGACGGGAAAACCGTCTATCAGAGCGGTACGGTCACCGTAGAGCCGCCGCAATCCTTTTCAAACGGAACCTATCTCTCGATTTCGAGTGGTGCTGTCGTCACAGGGCTGAGCGGCACAAATCTGACCGTGACCCTTTTCAACGGCGGCGTTCTGTCTGGCGCCGAACTGAATGCGGGTGTGGTGCGTGTATCGGCGGGTGGTATCACCAGTGCGAATGCCTTCAACGGTGTCTCTCTGACCGTCAGCACCGGGGCCAGTTCGGTCAATGACACATTTTTCGCCTCCTCCGGCGCCGTCATTAATTATGTCAGCAGTGGCGGGACGATTCTGGGGGCGACGGTCATGTCGGGCGTCACCCTCACTGTCTGGGCGGGGGCGACTGTCTCGGGCATTCTGGCGACCAGTGGCGGGTCAGCCATGATCCCGACAAGTGCGCCGGGCACCAGCGCTGTCAGCGGTGGCTATATCAGCAATGGCGGGATGGTCTATTCCGGCTATATGGGCAACGGCGACAATATCCGTAATGGCGCGGTGCTCACCGGCACGTGGTCTGCAGTCAATGTCGGGGGTCAGACGGTCTACAAGAACACGACGATGACCGTCAGCGGACCGGTCATTCTCAACGCTGCGACCCTTTATATCATGTCAGGTGCCACGGTGACCGGGCTTGGGTGCATCGAGGCCTCCATCCCCACGATCAGCATCTATGCAGGGGGCGCGCTCACCGACTCCCACGTGACGCGCACCTATGTGCGCGTCAATAGCGGGGCCTCTGTGAGCGACAACCGCTTCGATGGATGTGCAGTCACCCTCAATCCCGGCGCAACCTCCACGGATGACAGCTATTCCTGGTACAATTATGCGGTCCAATCCGTAACGGTAGGCAGCGGTGCCACGATCACCAATGCGACGGTCAACAATAACACCATGATCAGCGCCGCAACGGGCGCGACGGTGAATGGTCTCGATATCACCTCGGGCGGATCGGCCTATATCGGTTCCGGCGTCAATCTGTCCGATCTGCATGCCGAGGCGAATACCTATCTCGAGACCTACACCTCGATGGGGGGCACGATCACCCCGCCGACGACCCCGCCCACAGGAACAGGAACCGTTCTCAATGGTACGTGGAGCGCGGTCAAATCGGGAAGCACCACCGTGTATCAGAGTGGGGCAACCATCGTGCAGGCACCGGCAACGCTCGGCACGGGTGCTGTCCTGACGATCATGAGTGGCGCGGTTGCGAGCGGCCTCTCGGGTATCTCCAACACAGTGTATGTGCAGAATGGTGGAACGCTGCTGAGCTCCTATGTCGGGAATGGCGCGGTGTATGTCAGCGCCGGGGGCATCACGAGTGGCAATATGTTCAACTCGGTACCGGTCAATGTTCTCGCGGGTGGCAGCTCCGTGAGCGACCTCTATTACAATAATGGCTACAACGTCGATCTCGCGACGGTTCAGGCTGGCGGCTCGCTGATCAGCCCGCAGGTCGGTTCCGGGGGCAATGTCTCGGCCTATACGAGTTCAGTCGTGCTCGATCCCTCAGTCGGAACGGGCGGGCATCTTGTGGTCAACAAGGCTGTTACCGAGGTATGCTTCGTGAAAGGCACGCATATCCTGACAGCGCGCGGCGAGGTCCGTGTGGAGGAACTCGAGATCGGCGAGGCAGTGGCGTGCGTGGTGGACGGAGAGATTCTCTATCGCCCTATCCTCTGGATCGGCAGCCGCTTCAACCGTCTTGAGCCCTATCAGCCGGACGACCTCGCCGGATATCCGGTGCGCATCCTGGCTGATGCCTTCGAGCCCGGCATTCCTTCGCGTGATCTGCTGGTGACGCCTGAGCATTGCTTTGCGTTCGAGGGGCGTCTGCTGCCGATCCGCATGCTGGTCAACGGGCGGACGATTTTCTACGACAAGGCGATCCTGAGCTACGAGTATTTCCATATCGAGCTGGCTGACCATGCGATCCTTCTGGCCGAGAATACCCCGGCGGAAAGCTATCTCGATACTGGTAACCGCGACGGACTGACCGCCCGGGGGAATGTCTCCATCCTTCGCCATGGCGCTTTGCCGGAGCGGGCGCTGCCGCTCTGCGTCGATCGCGATTTCGCCGAGGCCCTGCATCGTCGTTTTGCCGGAGAGCAGGCGCCCCGTCAGAACATATCGGTCATGCATGATCCCGATCTGAAGCTTGTCTGTCCGAGTGGTGCGACACTCAGCCCAACACGCAGGACAGGCAGTAACTACGTGTTCCAGCTGCCTGCGGGTCTGTCCGAGGTCAGAATCGCGTCACGCACGGCACGTCCCTGTGACATGATTGGACCCTATGTGGATGATCGCCGCCGTCTCGGCGTCATGGTGGGCGCAGTCAATCACTTCACGGCGTCAGGGCACGGTGTGATTACTACCCATACGAGCGCCTCGCGTGAGTTGGGCTGGCACGAAGGAGCGGAAATCGGGCGCTGGACCGATGGGAACGCCACCCTTACGCTGGGTGACACAGCCTCGACGTCAGAGAGCGTACTGACGATCGAAATCCTGGCGGCAGGGCCGTATTGCCTCGATGAGGATGTCGTGCACCTGCAAGCGGAGAGGGTCGTAGCTGCCTAAACGGCCCCGAAAGGCCCCCGCGATCCGGTGGGGGCCTCACACGGCGCTTGGGCCTGAAAACGCGACCTCAGGACGATGAGAAGGGAAACAGGGGACGTTCCCCCGGAGTTTCGCCTTCCCGGCCAGCCCATCAGGACTGGATGTGGTGGTGCAGGGAAATACCTTCATCCTGCTTGCGCCGCAATTCGACCTCGGCAGCCATGGCTTTCTGCAGCTTCTCGAAAGCACGGGCCTCGATTTGCCGGATACGCTCGCGCGAGACACCGTATTCATGGGAGAGCTCTTCCAGGGTGGAAGGCTCGTCCTTCAGGCGTCGCTCGGTCAGGATGTGGCGCTCACGCTCATTGAGCGATTTCATGGCTTCGGTCAGGAGCGCCTGGCGGCCACTCATTTCCTCGGCCTCGCCCAGCGTTGTTTCCTGGCTCTCCTGATCATCGACCAGCCAGTCCTGCCATTCGCCCTCGCTGTCACTGCGCAGAGGCGCGTTCAGACTGTGATCTGGCGCGGAAAGGCGCTGGTTCATCGAGACCACGTCCTGCTCGGGTACGCCCAGCGTGGTAGCAATCTTGTCGACCTGCTCCGGCTTCAGATCGCCATCGTCAATCGCCTGCATCTGGCCCTTCAGGCGACGCAGGTTGAAAAAGAGCTTTTTCTGCGACGCGGTGGTGCCCATTTTGACGAGCGACCAGCTATGCAGGATGTACTCTTGCATCGCGGCACGGATCCACCACATGGCATAAGTAGCCAGTCGGAAGCCACGGTCGGGATCGAAGCGTTTGACAGCCTGCATCATGCCGATATTGCCCTCGCTGATCAGCTCATTCAGCGGCAGGCCGTAGCCACGATATCCCATGGCAATCTTGGCGACGAGGCGCAGATGGGAGGTGACCAGCTTGTGGGCTGCGGCGTCATCCTGACGGTCACGCCAGCGACGAGCAAGTTCACCTTCTTCCTGCGGTGTCAGGATAGGAAATTTGCGGATGTCCTGAAGGTAACGGGTAAGATTGTTTTCAGGACCAAGAGACAACACGGCGGAAGAGGCCATTGGGCTGCAACTCCTTTCGCCCGGTGCAGAGAGGAACCTTATCTACGGGGATGACCCCGTCAGGGTTCCCGACACCGGGTGACGCTTGATGAGGGAAGGACCAGCGTCCCCGCACAGCATCCTCAGCATGAGCAATGCCAGGCGGTACGTCCATTCCGGCGGCGCGTCACTTCGTCGGATCGACCATGAGTGGATCATACACCGAATTTCGAGTCAAGAAAACGTACCACATTACTCCCAATTAACTCCCCCGAAGGGTGCGCAGCAGTGTCTGGAAATCCTCTGGCGGTTCGGAGGTAAAAAGCAGTGTCTCTTTCGTTCGAGGATGGGTGAAGCCCAGGCGCGCTGCGTGCAGTGCCTGGCGCGGGAAATCGAGTGCAGCGCGTTTTGCGGTTTCTCCGAGTCCTCGTGCCGCAGCGGGGATGCGACGCAGATAGACCGGATCGCCCAGCAAAGGATGGCCAGCCTGGGATAGATGAACGCGGATCTGATGGGTGCGCCCGGTGGCGAGCTTGCATTCCACAAGGCTCACCGAAGCGTCGAAGGCCTCGAGGCAGCGCACATGCGTCAGGGCATGCTTGCCGCCCTGCGTAACCACGGTCATGCGCTTGCGGTCGCGCTTGTCTCGACCGATGGCCCCGTCATAGCTGACTTGCGGCGGAAGCAGCCCCCAGGCGAGAGCCTGATAGGCCCGATCGATGTCACGCGCGGCAAAGGCCTCGGAGAGGGCATTATGTGCCGTGGGGGTCTTGGCCACGACCATGAGACCTGAGGTATCCTTATCGAGGCGATGCACGATCCCTGGGCGCTTTTCTCCTCCGATCCCCTCAAGATCCTCACCGCAATGGCCGAGCAAGGCGTTGACCAGAGTGCCGGTCTCATTCCCGGGGGCGGGATGCACGACCAGGCCGGCAGGCTTGTCCAGCACGATCAGGTCGCGATCCTCGAAAAGGATGGGCAGGGGGAGATCCTCCGCCTGCGGGCGGGCCGGGGCTGCTGGGGGCAGGATCAGCGTGATATGACGCCCCGCTCTGGTGGTTTCCGAGGGCTCGCGTATGATGGCGCCATCGCAATAGACCTGTCCGGCCTCGATCAGGGATTTGACGCGCGAACGGGAGAGGGTGCCGATCGATTCCGCCAGAAAGCGATCGAGGCGTTGCCCCGCCTGGTCGGGCGTGACATCAAAATCGAATCGGTCGTCATGGGGTGCGTGGGCTTCGGTCATGCGCCCGTTTAGCAATTAGGATCGCGTCTCGCCATGACCACGCCTGCCCCTCCCGTTTCCCGTGCGCTCATGGCGGCCGTTATCATCATGGGTGTGATGATCGTAGTAGGGGTGGCGGGGCTGATCGGGGTGATCGCCCATAGGGCGCTCTCGGGTGGCACGGCGGCGCATCATGGCGTATCCATCCCGCCGAAGACGGGGGGCGCGTCATCAGGTGGTGCCCGGCCCGGTTTCGTCTATCACGCTACCGGCCATATCGTCTCGCAATCCGTACGCCCGGATGGTTCTGTCGTTCTGCTTATCAGCAATCCCGAGGGAGAGCAGGTCGTGGTCTGGAATCCCGATACAGGACTTGTCACGGCGCAGTTTTCGGTCACGCCCTGAGGGCGACGCGCTGGGTGCCCAAAGAAGCGGTCAGAGCTGGAGGAGCGTCAGTTCGGGCAAAGCCCCGACGCTACAAAAGCGCGTACCGCATCCTGTCATGTCACGAGCGCACTGGCCTCTTCGGGGTTGAGGCCCAGAGAAGCATAGACCTGAGCCATGTCAACCAGCCCCTCCCATGCCGCGAAGCTGCTTTTGTCCATGCCGGTGTGGTGGGGCATCACGACGATAGCGGGGGGCGTATCCATGAAGCGGATGCGCAGATCAGCCCATCGCGGCCCAATATGGCGGTGAAAAATGGCGGCCAATGCGCATTGGTCGATACACCAGTTTGTCGGGTTTGCCGTCAGATAGGCCGTACGCAAATAGTCATGCAGGTCGTGTGCGAGTACGGGTAGCAATGCTGTCTCACCAAAATACGAGACACCGGCACCAAAGCCCCAGGGCTCGCCCATGAATTGTCTGCCCTCCGAGTCAAAGGCATAGAGCCGGAATCCGTAATCATGATTGGTGCGCAGAGCTTCCGAGAGGGAAAGAAAATCGGTCGGGAACATGGCGTCGATATCGGTTGTCATGACCGGACAGGAGAACCGTTCGACAATTTTCGGCATCATGAGATAGCGAATGCAGGAATAGGTCGCGCCGTCATTATGCGCCAGACGCCCGGAGGTAAAACTCAGGGCGACGGGGCTGCGGGCGGCGTGCAACGTTTTTGCGACGCGTTCCAGAAAGCTGATCTGGTCGGGGCTGGGACTCGCGAAGCCGAGGATCAGATGGATCATGCCGGGGCGGCTGCCTGCGGCGCAGGCCTGAATGAGAGAGGCGACCAGCCTTGGCACGAAGCGGAAATAGCGCTCATCGCTGCCGGCGACGATGCAAAGATCGGGCTGGGCAGCTGTGGCATCCGTCCCCGTCCAGTGCCATTCCCACCCCGAGAGATCGAGCGGCGCGGGCTCCGGCTTGCGGGGGAAGCCGGTCAGCCAGGAATAGGCACCACAGTTGAAATGCACGAACTGCATGCCTGTTTCGATCGAAAGCTGTCGTGCCCGTTCGTAATGGGGGTTCGCACCGTCTGCATCCCCGCGATACCACGCCTCATGTCCGCTTACCACGCTCAGAGCATGGGACTCTCCGTTGAAGGCCTTCTCGGCTTCCAGAAAGAGGCGACGGCGAGCGGGGGGGCACTGCCCCCAGATTTCCTCGAGGGTCTGCAGATAGACGCTGCGTGTCTCGTACGTTGCATCTGCAAGCAGGGGAGAGGGCACGAGGACCCTGCAGAATTCGCCGTCGAGATGCACGTCGTAAACCTCGCGGAACAGACGGGCGGCTGCCAGCGGATGACAGTTTTCGGGAAGAAATCTCTCGCTGGTTTTCATGATGAGTTGCTGACGTAATGAGCGTTTGGCAGCGTCCTCGATTGCGTCGCGCAAAAGCGGCCGGACAAGAGCGTATCTCTCCTGTCGATACGCGATAGTGGCGCGGGCCCAAAGCAGCTCTGCTGGCTCCATGAGCCCGTCCAACGCGTCCAGGCAGGCAAGGGCCGCGTCATAATGCCCGAGCAGCGCACAGAGGCGAGCAAGGTGATACAGATGCGGTGCATGGTGGGGGGCGGTAATCACGTGTAGCATCTGGGCGGCCAGATCACCGCCATGCGCCCAGATTCTCTCCTCTGAGGTGACCAGAGGATTTCGGATCAAATCGTCTACCGATGCGATAGCATGAGACAGGGCGGGGCCAGGATAGGCCGGGCAAACGCGGCCACCCGGAAGCGTCAGGGTCTGCCCATCTTCCGACAAAAGCAGGGCAGAGGGGTCGAAGCGTTCCTCTCCGAGCCAGACCGAGAACTCGGCACATCGACCTCGTGGCGTCTGTTTTCCTTGCACGAGCCAGCGCATCGCTACGACGCGGGCGATGAGGGGAATGCATGCTTGCGGTAAAGACACGAAAAACTCCCATGCCTGCGCATGGGGTACGAGATGAAACTCGGTGTCGTTTCGGCAGCTCAGATAGAGCGATCCCGTGCGGATCACGAAAGCCGACGCCTTGTGCCCCGTCGGGACAGGATCGCCGGGGGCAGGGTCTATCGCAATGCAGGCGGGACCACTGAGAAGGTGATCATTTTCATCAACGAGAAGGGGAGTTGCATCGCCGGCTGCCACTGCGGCTGGACTGACTGGGGCCAGTACGCCACCCGACCAACAAACGACCGCTCCATGCCAGGTCAGTAAGATGCGTGCCATTCGGGTTTCCTCCTTCTTGCCTTGCGCCGGGGTGAACACTGCTTCCCCCTTCACTCAGCAGGCGAGCACGGCGTCGATCAGACCCGGAAAACGGGCATCAAGATCCGCTTTCCGCAGGGAGTTGAAGTGTTGCACACCCTGAACCCGTGTGTGCAACAGCCCGCTTTCTCGCAGCACCTGAAAGTGATGGGACATGCTGGATCGGGGGCGGTCACCGAGCAAGGCAGCGCAACTTGCTTCGGGAACCTTCCCGAGGTGCTGAACGATCTCAAGTCGGATCGGATCGGCTAGTCCTCGCAGAACACCCAGCAGGGTCAGAGTATCCGGAGCGGGGTGGTCATAGTCAGGCATTTGCGCTGTCCGATTCCAAAAAACTCGGGGGAGGGGTTGTCGTGAGCCATGGGCATCCCCATTCCTGATATTGTTCGATCAAAATCGAATTAAACCCCCACGGGTTCATGAGGACACAGCATTATGACAACTCTGTTCGATCCGATCCAGCTTGGCGCTATCCATGCGAAGAACCGGATCCTGATGTCGCCGCTCACCCGCGGCCGTGGCACGCGTGACCATGTGCCAACACCTGTTATGGCAGAATACTATGCCCAGCGCGCCAGTGCCGGACTGATCATCTCCGAGGCGACTGGAATCAGCCGCGAGGGGCTGGGCTGGCCCTATGCGCCCGGAATATGGTCGCAGGAGCAGGTCGAGGCTTGGCAGCCAATAACGAAGGCCGTTCATGACAAGGGCGGCAAGATCATCGTCCAGCTCTGGCACATGGGCCGTATGGTTCATTCCAGCGTAACCGGCCAGCAGCCAGTTTCAAGCTCGCCCACCTCAGCTCCCGCGCCGCTGCACACCTATGACGGCAAGCAGGATCCAGAGCAGGCGCGCGCGCTCACCAAGGCGGATATCACGCGGATTCTGGGCGAATACGAAGTTGCTGCACGCAACGCTATTGCCGCCGGGTTCGATGGGGTGCAGATCCACGCGGCCAATGGCTATCTCATCGACGAGTTCCTGCGCGATGGTACCAATCACCGTGAGGACGAATATGGTGGCTCGCCCGAGAACCGTATCCGACTGCTGCGCGAGGTTACCGAGCGTGTGATTGCGACGATCGGCGCAGAGCGTACCTCTGTGCGCCTCTCGCCGAACGGCGATACCCAAGGCTGCATCGACAGCGCGCCTGAGACCGTGTTCGTCCCTGCGGCGAGAATGCTGAACGATCTGGGGATCGGCTTTCTCGAACTGCGCGAGCCTGGCCCGGACGGTACCTTCGGCAAGACCGACCAGCCCAAGCTGCATGGGCCGATTCGCGAAGTATTCCGGAATCCTCTGGTCCTGAATCAGGACTATACGCGCGAGGAAGCGATCGAAACGGTGGCTGGCGGAGTTGCCGATGCCATTGCTTTTGGTCGAAAATTCATCGCAAATCCTGATCTGACGCGACGTCTGGCCGAGGATCTTCCGCTTCAGTCGGACGATATCAAGACGTGGTACAGCCGTGGTGATGAGGGATACATCGATTACCCGTTTTATAACGAATCATGACTTGGTGTTGATTTCGATAAGACAACATTGACGTCATCGCGCGTTCGGGTTTCAGGAAGATACATTTCGTTTCTTTCTGGGACCTCAATGCGCGCAACATCCATTTTCACCGCAGCCCTCCTCTCAGTTCTCACGGTTTCGACGGCGCTGGCCGACCCGCTGCCTGTGGTTGCTGTTAATCGGGAAATTGGCCTTTCGATGGCCGGGATTTTCGATAATCTCGTAGGGGGCTATGGCGACCAGTATCAGACGACCGGCGGCCGGTGGTACGGCCCGTATCGTTCTGCGTCGCAATCCCGCTCCCGTCGTATCGGCTGGGTTCCGGGGTTCCAGGTGGACGCCTCGACGATGGTGTCTCTGGGGCGAATAGAGAACCTCTATGCTTCGGCACTTTTCCGGCTCGGATCGGGAACGCGCAATGACAAATATGCGCGTCGCTACAGTTCGGCTTATGGAGGCGACGCCTGGCAGAGCAATGGCGGGGAAAGTGCTAACTCGACTTATAGTCGAGGCGAAATCGGCAAGGGTTTCCTGTTCCTGCATGATAAGGCGCTCATCACCCCCTTCGTCCAGGGGGGATATGACTCCTATGGCTACGATAGCTTCGGCGGGCAGAATGCTTTTTTTGTCGGTCTCGGCGTGAATGCGGATTATGCGCTCACCGATCGCCTGGTCCTTCGCGGTCGGTTTGGCTGGGCCGAGATTCTCGATACGCAGACCTATCGTGTTAAGGGCGCTGCGACGCGGCCGCGCTGGGAAGGCAGCCTCGGGGCGGATTACCGCATGACGCGCCACTGGCATCTGACAGCCGGGGGGGATTACGCCTATACATCTTATGGCCATGACAAAGACCAGTATCGCTATCAGAGCGTAAGTGAGGGGCAGGTCGCAGGACGCTGGACCTCAAGCGGCATCCAGAACGGCCTTACCCTTCGTGCAGGTCTCGCCTACGCGTACTGAGATGGCAGCAGCAGGATAATCCGGCGCGGGAATGTCTCCTTAAGCCGGGTTACAGGGCCATCGCGCGGCTTGCGTCGCGAAGCGAGCCGCAAGCCGCGCGTAATCCTCTAGAATTATCCGGGGTATATCAACGTGCCCGATAAAGCCGCGTCCCTTAGGGCCATAACCAGAGGTCGTATCTTGAAGCCGGGGAATTTCCCCTAGAAGCAGGGACAGGTAGCGCTCCTCCGTCCAGGATTGCGAGGTTACCGTCTCTCTGAGGCGGGGCGTGAAAGGCGGGGACGAGAAAAAATGTGTCGATCGCTCGCGCCAGACATGGTGGAACGTCGCATCGGTGCGGCGTTGCAGGAGCGGGTCCTGAACCAGAACGACATGATGCGGCCTGAGCCCGAGCTCATCGAGCGTGTCGCGCGTGAAAGCCGCGTTCTCGCCCGTATTCGTCGAGCGGGTTTCCAGGATGATCTGGTCACTCGCGATGAGGGAGTCCGCCGCAATTAGGCGAGAGATCAGCTCGGCCTCGGAGAGATCGGCAAGGGCAGACGGCGCGCAATCGAGACGTGAAGCGAGGGCCGCTACCAGCGGCGGAGTCGAATGCCCGATGCCGCCGGTAATCATCAACAGGCAGCCATGTTGGCGCGCCAGGCTCGCAGCATGATCCACGCAGGCGAGTACGCCATTGCCAGCAAGGCAGACTAGGTCGATCCGGTTTGGCGCATCGTCGCTGCTGGTCAGAGCCAGATAGGCAGCAATGCGATCCGCGGCCTCCCTGATCTCGGGCTGTTCCAGAGCGGTAAAATCCGGATGTGTCATCTCTGTCCCATCGCCTTCGTTTCTCCCGAACCGATCGAGGGAGTGACCGGGTAGGGTGACGCCGCACCTACTGGGGAAATGCGACGCCGGTTTTCATTGCGGACAAATATGGCCCCGTGCCTGCTGAAACGCGGCATCACACTCGGGTCAGACCGTGAAATACTTGGCCCGCGGGTTGAGCATGACGAGGGCGGAAGTCGATTGCTCGGGGTGCAACTGATAGCCATCCGAAAGCGAGACCCCGATGCGCTCTGCATCGAGGAGCTTCAGAATGGGCTCCTGATCTTCCAGACGCGGGCAGGCCGGGTAGCCAAAGGAGTAGCGCGAGCCACGATAGGATTGCGCCAGCATCTTTTCCATGTCGCGGTCATCCTCGCCCGCAAAACCCAGTTCGGCGCGGATCCGCTTATGGGTGTATTCCGCCATGGCCTCGGCCATTTCGACCGACAGCCCGTGCAGATAGAGATAATCCTGATACCGGTTGGCCTCGAACCAGTCTCGCGCCAGATCAGAGGCTTTCTGCCCCACGGTCACGACCTGCAGACCCACCACATCGCGCTCGGTTTCGTCGATGTCACGTACGAAATCGGCAATGCACTCGCCATCTTCGCGGGGTTGGCGGGGGAGGGTGAAGCGCGCAGCCTCGGTCACGCCATCCTCGTGAAAGAGCACGAGGTCATTGCCTTCGCCCGCGGCCTTCCAGTAGCCATAGATGGCCTGGGGTTTGAGAATGGTTTCTTCCGCACAGAGCGCCAGCATGCGCTTGAGCACCGGGCGCAGTTCCTGCTTGGCATAGGTCATGAACTCGTCGAGCGAGCGCCCCTGCTTGCGAAAGCCCCATTGAAATTGATAGAGCGAGCGCTCATTCAGGAAGGGGAGCACAGCCGCGGGCGTGGCCTCGACCACGCGGGCACCCCAGAAAGGCGGCACGGGTACGGGCTGGGTTCCGGCCACGCGGGCACGGCGGATGCGCGCGGCGTCCTTGTCGATGGGCGCGAAGCCGCGTGTCTCGGCCAGCTCGGGCGCACGCTCGACCTTGCGCTGCTTGCCCGCCCGGCGCGTCTGGATGGCGCTCAGATAGTCGTCGAACTGGTCATTCACGACCTTGTCCATGAGCGACAGCCCATCGAAGGCATCGCGCGCATAGGCGACGCGCCCTGCTGTCTCGATCCCGTAGGAGCGGGCGCATTCGTCCTCCACGTAGTTGCGTGTCAGTGCTGCGCCACCGAGGAAGACAGGAATATCGATACCCTGACGCGCCATCTCTTCGAGGTTTTCGCGCATGATCACGGTAGATTTCACAAGCAGGCCCGACATGCCGATGGCCTGCGCGTTATGCTCGCGCGCCGCAGCAATCATATCAGCCAGAGGGACCTTGATGCCGAGATTAATGACGCGGTAGCCGTTATTGGTCAGGATGATATCGACGAGGTTCTTGCCGATATCGTGCACGTCGCCCTTGACGGTCGCGAGGACCATCGTGCCACGCGCCTGACCCTCTACACGCTCCATATAGGGCTCGAGCCACGCCACGGCGGTTTTCATGGTCTCGGCCGATTGCAGCACGAAAGGAAGCTGCATCTTGCCCGCGCCGAACAACTCGCCCACCACTTTCATACCATCCAGCAGCACGGTGTTGATGATGTCGAGCGGTGGCATTTCTTCCATTGCCGCGGCGAGATCGTCCTCGATGCCCTTGCGGTCGCCATCGACGATACGGTCCTTCAGACGTTCGGCCGGTGTCTCGGCGCGACGCTTTTGAATGGCATCGGCGGCTTTTCGGCCCGCGAAGAGCTCCAGCAGCTTCTGGAGCGGATCGTAGTCCTCGCTGCGTCGGTCGAAGATCAGATCCTCGGCCACCTTCACTTCCTCGGCGGCGATCAGATGCAGCGGGCGGATCTTGCTGACATGCACGATGGCGCCGGTCATGCCAGCCTTGACCGCATGATCGAGGAAGACCGAGTTCAGCACGGCGCGCGCCGCCGGGTTGAGGCCGAAGGAGATGTTTGACAGGCCCAGGATGATCTGGATATCGGGGAAGCGCTCGCGGATCATCCGGATGCCCTCGAGCGTCCAGACACCCAGCTTGCGATCGTCTTCCACGCCCGTGGCAATGGTGAAGGTCAGCGGGTCGATCATCAGATCGGATTGCGGCAGACCGTGCTTCGTGCAGGCGAAATCGACCAGACGCTCGGCAATGCGCAGCTTGTCTTCCGGCGTCTTGGCCATGCCCACTTCATCGATGGTGAGCGCAATCACCGCAGCGCCGAATTTGCGCGCCAAGATCATGCGGTCCTCGGCATGGCCTTCGCCATCCTCGAAATTGATCGAGTTGATGATGGGTTTGCCGCCATGCAGCTTGAGCGCAGCTTCAATGACTGGGGTCTCGGTTGAGTCGATCACCAGAGGCGCATTCACCGAAGACGTGAAGCGCGTGACGACCTCATTCATCTCGGCAATTTCATTGCGTCCGACAAAGGCCGTGCAGAGATCGAGCGCATTGGAGCCCTCGGTGGCCTGCTCGCGCCCTACGGCAACGCAGCCATCCCAGTCGCCGGCTTCCTGCAACTCACGCCATTTCTTGGAGCCATTGGCGTTGCAGCGCTCGCCGATGGAGAAATAGGCGTTCTCCTGACGCAGCGGCGTCTGGGTATAGAGGCTGGCAACGGAGGGCACCCAATGGTGGATGCGCTTGACCGGGGCAGGGCGGTGACTGGTCCCGCCGCGCTTGCGAAGCATCCCGTCCAGCGCCTGGATATGCGGGGTGGAGGTGCCGCAGCATCCGCCTACCAGATTGAGCCCGTCCTCCACGATGAAGCGCTCCACCCAGCTCGCCATCTCACCGGGGGTGAGAGGGTAATGCGTGGTGCCATTCACCAGCTCGGGAAGCCCCGCATTGGGCTGGATGGAAATCAGCCCCGGCCAGTTCTCTGACAGCCATTTCACATGCTCCGCCATTTCCTGCGGGCCTGTGGCGCAGTTCATGCCGATGAGAGGCACGTCCAGCGCATGAATTGTGGTGGCCGCTGCGGCGATATCGGGGCCGACCAGAAGCGTGCCGGTGGTCTCGACCGTTACCTGCACGAAAATGGGGGCGTCAGAGCCCAGCTCGCGCCGTGCAGCCTTGGCGGCGTTGACGGCTGCCTTGATCTGAAGCGTGTCCTGGCAGGTCTCGATCAGAAAGGCATCGACCCCCCCATCGATCAGGCCACGGCATTGCTCGATGATCCCGGCCTCGAGAGTGTCGTAGTCGATATTGGCGAGGCTGGGCAGCTTGGTGCCTGGGCCGATGGAGCCCACAACATAACGATGACGCCCGTCGCTGAAGGTCTCGGCAGCCTCGCGCGCCAGCTCGGCAGATCTGCGGTTGATCTCGCGAGCGCGGTCCTGCAACCCGAATTCGGCAAGGGTGACGATCGAGCCACCGAATGTGTTGGTCTCGACCATATCGGCGCCGACCCCGAAATAGCCGCGATGAATCTCGCGGATGAGCTCGGGCCGGGAGAGGGTCAGGATTTCCGTGCAGTTTTCCTGCCCCCAGTAATCGCGCTCGACCTCCAGATCCAGCATCTGGATGCGCGATCCCATGCCGCCGTCGCAAAGCAGGACATGGTCACGCAGGGCGTCGAGAAGATGGGGACGTGTCATGATGGCAATGGGTCTCGTCGTTCGGATCGGGCACGATCGGGATTGCGCCGCCAGAGAGGTCGCGGCAGCCCGCTTTTTTCAGAGGCAATGGATTCTGTCCAGAGTAGGGATCGATACGTATAAATGTCCATGGCGAACAGGGAGGGTCTTCAGCCATGTCTTCAGGCGGTCGTATCCCGCTCATTCTGATCACTGACGCTCTGGCGCTCGCTATGCCGTGGCAGGCGCGTCGTCGCGAGGGGGCCCTTCTCTCTTATGGGGGAGGCATGACGGCTGAGGGCATCTTCCCGCCGGACGAGCCGGACTGGGCTCTGAGGAGGTCAGTCGCCCCGATGATGCCCGGGTATGGGGCTCATGGACGTTTTTGCGGATGCTGCGGCGGGCGGGATCCACTGATCAAGGCTCTGCATCAACTCTTCCTTGATCATGTGCGCGGTGCCTGTCCCGACTTCAGCTTTGTAATCTGTCTCTGTAACGGAGGCGCGGAAAATGAAGTCAGAGCCAAGCTCAAGAGTGATGGAATGATCATGGCGCGATACGAATTTTAAATTCTATGTATTTTTTCATCATCCTCTTAGGAATTTACACAGTATCGTTAAGGGAATAAGAGGGGTTTCGGGGCGCGGTTCCGTGATTTCTACAAGTTCAGGTCGAGGATGAAAGGGTGCGCCCGATCTGGGGCGGTGATCCCATCTCATTCTGGCGTCCTGGAATCCGGGCGGCTCAGAGGTAAGCAAGAGGAAGCTTCGTGAAGCATCGTGATGGCGTCGCTGCGGACAGCGAGACCCAGGATCCAGTCTATATCCGGCTGCGCGCCGCCATGGCGGCCGCCAAATATCACGGGCTCGATCTGGATATCCGTGACTTCGCTGCGGAACCTGGTGAATCGTCGCCTTCCCCTGCTTCTCTCGCACGCTGGCTCAATGAAAATGGGGCTGTGGCGAAGGGAATGCGCATTAAATGGCGCTTTCTTGTGCGTATGCAGAATACGCCGCCGATCGTGCTGATGTTCCGCGATGGCTCGGCGGCCTTGATGGTGCGTGCCGATCCGGAGCGCAACATCGTCTGGCTGCGTGACCCCCTTGGGGATGATGGCAGCGTACCTGTGGCCGTGGATGAGCTGCGTCTCTCTCAGGTCTGGACAGGCGATATCCTGCTCATCAAACGCCGTCGTGACCTTTCCGAGGCCGATGCGCCTTTCGATTTGATGTGGTTCGTACGCATCGTCATGCGCGAGAAGAACTCGCTGCGCGATGTGCTCTTCGCCTCGATGGTTCTGGCTATCCTGCAGATTTTCCCAGCGCTGATCGTCATGCAGGTTATCGATCGCGTGGTGAATTACCATTCGATGTCGACGCTGGTCTCGATCACCGCCATCGTACTGATCCTGAGTTTCTACGAGGTCCTGCTGACCTATGGGCGGCGCGAGCTCATGCTTGTGCTGACCACCCGCGTCGATACGCGTATCTCGCTGCACGCCTTCAGCAGACTTCTGGCTCTACCCCTCGAATTCTACGAGCGTGAGCAGACCGGGCGCATTCTCGGTCGCTATATGGCGATCTACAAGGTACGTGACTTCCTGACCGGCAAGCTCATGTCGACCTTCCTGGATATGTTCACGCTTTTCGTGATCCTGCCGCTGCTCTTCTATATGAGCGCCACGCTCGCCTGGCTGACTGTGGCCTGTGCCGGGTTGATCGGGCTGATCATCGTGATCTTCCTGCCGCCCATGACGCGCGTGTATAACCGCCTCATCCGCGCCGAGATGGAGCGCAGTTCGGTGCTGTATGAGACAGTGGCCGGTATCCGCACCGTCAAGACGCTGGCGCTGGAACCCACCCGACGGGAGAAATGGGACGAGACAACGGCCGATGTAATCCGCTGGAAGCTCGCTGCCGGTCGTATGCAGAGCTGGCCCTCCACCCTTGTCATGCCGCTCGAGATGTTCATCAATCGCGGTATCATTCTGGTTGGGGCTTATCTGATCCTGACAGGATCGAGCTCCATCCAACCCGGCGCTCTCATGGCCTTCATGATGCTCGGGGGTCGCGTCGCGGCGCCTCTGGTTGGCTTGGCCAAGATTCTGGAAGACGTGAACGAAGTCATGACCTCGCTGGGTGAGGCAGGGCTGGTGCTGAACCAGCCCACCGAGACCAAGGCCCTGACTTCGGGGCTACGCCCCCCGATCAAGGGGGCGCTCTCCTTCACGCAAGTAGATTTCTGTTATCCCGGGTCCACCATCAAGGCGCTTAACGACGTCAATTTCGAAATTCCGGCTGGCACGATGCTGGGCCTCGTCGGACGCTCAGGCTCTGGCAAATCTACCGTGACGCGCCTGTTGCAGGGGGTTAGCCGGAATTATACCGGTTATCTGCGCCTCGATGGCGTCGAACTGCGCGAGATCAATCTGAGCCATCTGCGTCGCTCCTTCGGTGTCGTGCTTCAGGACAACTTCCTCTTCCGCGGTACCGTGCGTGACAACATCACGGCCGGGCGGCCTGGCTATACGATGGATGACGTGATCCGCGCAGCGCGTCTGGCGGGTGCCGAGGAGTTCATCGATCGCATGCCTGCGGGTTATGATACCGCGATCGAAGAAGGCTCGACGAATATCTCGGGCGGTCAGAGACAGCGCCTCGCGATTGCCCGTGCGGTGATCAGCGATCCCAAGCTCATGATCCTCGACGAAGCGACCTCGGCACTCGATCCCGAGAGCGAGGCTCTGGTCAATGCCAACCTGCAGCGTATCGGCAAGGGTCGCACGATGGTGATCGTCTCGCACCGTCTCTCCTCGCTGGTGGACTGCCATCAGATTTGCGTCATGGACAAGGGCAAGGTGGTGGATGTGGCCCCCCATGCGGTGCTCCTGGAACGCTGTGAGATCTATCGCATGCTCTGGATGCAACAGAACCGGCATGAACACAGTGCGCGCAGCGCCAATGCCGGTCCCCAAGATGATCCCATGCTGATGGATGAGGAATAAGCCATGAGCAACAAGGATATCGTTCCGGAAAACGGAACCGAAGATCACAAGGAAGTCGAGCAGCATATCCCGCGCCCGGCCGATGATCCCTTTGCGCAGCAGGGCATGCCCCTAGCACTCCTGGAATTTCACTCACCCAGTGCGGCGCTGGTCAACCTGCCCCCCACGGCTACGGCGCGCTATATCATCTGGATCGTCGGCGCGCTGATGGTTGCAAGTCTGACCGCAGCCTCCGTGTTCCCGCTCAATAAGGTGGTGAGCACGCCCGGACGTCTGGTTGCTGTCGATCGCGATCTGGTCATCCAGCCGCTGGAAATCTCGATCATTCGTTCGATCGATGTTGAGCTGGGGCAATATGTGAAGAAGGGTCAGGTTCTTGCTCATCTCGACCCCACACTCTCGAAGGCGGATATCGTCAACCTCAAGGCACAGCGTGATTCCTATGTCGCAACAATCGATCGTCTGCATGCCGAGGCCGAGGGCAAGGCTTACACGCCTGATCTGAACAACAGCTATTCGGTGCGTGAGGCTGCGTCATTCGAGCGCCGTCGCGCCGAGTACACAGCAAAGATCAATCAATACGATCAGGAAATAGCGGCTCTTCAGAGCCAGATGACGGGTTCACTCGCCAGCGCTGCGATGCATCAGAGCCGTGGACGCGTGGCGAATGAAGTGCTTCAGATGCGCCGGCGCCTTCAGGCAGATCAGGTGGGGAGCAAACTTTCCACGCTCGCGGCTCAGAGCGAACTCATGGATGCCGAACGCGCGCAGATCGAAGCCCAGCAGACGGCTTCGGCCACAAAGGCCAAACTGGCAGCGACCCAGGCGGAACGCGATGCCTATGTGCAGAACTGGAAAGGGCAGATCTATACCCAGCTCGCCGAGGTACAGCATCACGCCGATGAAGCGATTGGCGAATACAAGAAAGCCGAGTTGCGTAACAAGCTTGTCGAACTAAGATCTCCGGATGATGGCGTGGTCCTGAATATTGCCAAGCTTTCGGTAGGTTCGGTCATATCTCCGGGTCAGATGTTGATGGCTATCGTGCCAACGGGAGCTGCGCTTGAGATGGAGGCGGTGCTTCGCGGCAATGATGCAGGCTTTGTCAAGCTGGGCGATCATGCGCTGTTGAAGTTTCAGACCTTCCCCTACACGCAATATGGCGGGGCGGATGGCACGGTGCGTCTGATCAGCGCCGATGCCTTCACGGCAGGCGATATGAAAAGTGCAGCTTCGGGTGAGCCCCCGGCAGGGGATCAGGATCCGTCGCAATCGGGCTTCTATCGCGTGCGTCTGCGGATCGATCGCTATACGCTGCATGGTGTCCCGAGCTTCTTCCATCCGACGCCGGGCATGCCCGTCACGGCTGATATCCAGGTCGGCAAGCGCACCATGATGCAGTATTTCTTCAGCAAGGCGATACCGGCGGCAACTACTGGCCTGCGGGAGCCGTCATGACCCCGTAAGGACGAGCGGGAGGGAGAGCGGTTTGGCACTGAAGACACGTCTGGCAGGCATCGTTTCGCGTGAGGCCAGACTCAAGAACGCGATCAGTCAGATCGAGTCCGGCGAGGATGCGGTTCGCGGCTTTGCCCAGCTGGGACAATTGGCCCAGCAAGGGAGCGTCGAGGCTCAGTATCGCACGGGCAAGGCCTATCTCGAGGGATGGGGCACGCCCCCAAGCCTGGAGGAGGGCACGCGCTGGACGAGAAAGGCCGCCGAGGCCGGGCATGTTCAGGCTCAGCTCATTCTGGCCACGCTCTATCTCATGGGTTTCCCTGAAGGTTTCGATGAGAATCGCGGGGCAATCCTGACCGAGAAAACGGATGCGACCGAAGCGAGGCGCATTCCCGATCTGCAAAATGCAGCCCGATGGGGCCGTCTTGCAGCGGAGGCAGGAAGCCCCGACGCTCAGGCGCTTTTCGGTTATGTGCTGACGAACGGCCCGGATGATCTGCGCGATCTGGATCAGGCGCGAGGCTGGTACGAGAAATCCGCTGCGGCGGGCTCTGCCCAGGGGCATCTGGGCCTGGGTATTGCCATGCATACCTGGCCCCGTTCCGAGGCGGATCGCCAGCAGGGTACGATCGAGCTGAGCCACGCTGCCGAGGCGGGGCTCGCGACGGCTTACTATTATCTTGCCTGGATCAATGAGCAGGGTGTCGGCCAGGATCAGGATTTCGCCAGGGCCGCCCATTACTTCGAGAAAGCTGCCGAGCGTGGTGTTACCGCTGCGCAGACCCGTATTGCGCTCTATCTATTGCAGGGCAAGGGCGTCAAGCGTCGCCTCGACCGGGCTGAAACCTGGCTGCGCCGCGCAGCCATGTCGGGCGATGCCGAAGCAGCAGCCTTGCTGGGCGACCTGCATATCCGCGGCGATGATATGGCGCCGAATTATCTCGAGGCGGCGACCTGGTACCAGATCGCGGCGGAGCTGGGGCATGGGGCCGCCGCCCGTGGCTTGGCACTTTTGCACCTTACAGGAACAGGGGTCGCACGTAATCCCGACGAAGCAGCCAGGTGGTTCCGTATCTCGGCAGAGTGCGGGGATCGCGTGGCCGACGCGGATCTGGGTAATCTGGCTCTGACCGGCATCGGCACGGAAGAAGACAGGCAGGCCATGCAGGCGCGCTTCCTGAAGGCGGCTGAGGAGGGCGATCTCGTCGGCGCCTTCAATCTGGGGGTCTGCTATGCCGAAGGCGTGGGGACCATGCGCGATGACACGCGTGCGCTGTTCTGGATGCAGCGCGCCGCCGATGGCGTGATCAATGCGCAGTACTGGCTGGGCCGCATGTATCTTGAGGGGCGCGGTGTTCCGCCTGATATGGCGCAGGCTCATCAATGGCTCGAAAAGGCGGCGCAGGCGCGGATGGTCGAGGCCATGACGCTTCTGGCCCAGTTGCATGTCTCTGGCCATGCGGTAGGGGCGCGCAATCACACCTATGCGCTCGGTCTTTACAAGGACGCCGCGTCGCTTGGCAGCAGCGAGGCCATGTTCTCTGTGGGGGCCATGCTGGGAGGCGGGCATGAAGTGCCGGCCGATCGGCGCGAGGCGCAGCTCTGGTTCAGGCGCGCAGCCGAATGCGGTCATGGCCTTGGACAACTCATGCTCGGGCGGTATCTGAAACGCGGCCTGGCCGGAGAGGTCAATCCGATCGAGGCGCGCTTGTGGCTGGAGCGTGCCCATTCTCAAGGCGTGGCCGAAGCCCAGGAGGAGCTTGCCAAGCTCGATCGACGCATGGGTTCGCGTGCCTGAGAGGCGCAATACCCCCTCGCGGCGTCCGCGCCCCGTAGCCTCCGGTTATGGACATGTCGTCACGGCCAAAGATCGGGAGAACTGGCAAAGATGGCATGACGCCAAGGCACAGGATTCCTATCGCCGCGGGACCGAGGCTGGTCAAAAGGGCAGGAAGGACGAGGCCGTCTACTGGCTCGGCCGGGCCGCGCGCATGGCGCGTCACGAGCCCAATGTCATCTTTGCCTATGCGATGGCGCTTCTTGCGGCGGGCCGTTGGCAGGACGCCGCGAAACGGATGGCATGGATCGCTGAGCGATTCATCATGCGCAAGGCACTGGTCGGGCGGGCGATCGCCTTGTCTCATCTCGGTCAATGGGATGAAGCCGTCGCGTTGTTTGGCAGGATGCTGGGGCACTACGCGCCCTCGCCCGAGGTATTCAGCTGGGCTGACGTCTTCGCCCGCCATGCCGGGTTTGACGGCTGGTGCGCGACCAGCAATGCCGGGGAGGTATTCGGCGTCTGTCCGGGCCCGGTAACAATCCGGCTTGATGATGGGCTGGTTGCCCAGGATGTCGCCCTGCCTTTTTCCCTGCCGGAAACATGGCGCAAGGCGCGCCGATTGGTGGTCGAAAGTGACGGAAGGCCGCTCTATGGCAGCCCGATCGCCTTGCCCGCCATTCGTCAGGTTCAGGGATTTGTCACCGTCAGGAATCACCATCTCGAAGGATGGATCTGGTATCCGGCAGATCCGGATTTCACGCCTCATGCCGTGATCGAGGTCGCCGGGGAGATGATCGATCTGACGGCGTCCCAGATCGAGCAGGGGGTCAATCTCGACAAGCCTCTGGCACGCCCCCGTCATTTCGGGCTGCCGCTTGACGCCCTGCCGGAGGGGATCATCACCCTCAGGGACCGATATGGCACGGCGCTGACGGGTAGCCCGCTCGGCCCCGCCGTGATTGCGATGCTCGATCCTCCGCCGGGTAAATCGTCCTGTACTGCAGAGCCTTTAGCGCGCAGGCCAGAGGGCGCACGGCCACTGCCGGACCGCGCGTCAGGATGTCTTGTCATCATACCCGCCTACCGGGATGCTGCGCTCACGCGACGCTGCATCGAGGCGATGCTCAGGGAGGCGGGCGACGATGTGGAATGCCTCGTCATAGATGACGCCTCACCCGAAGAGGCGCTTAGCGCCATGCTCGACCAATTCGAACAGGGCGGGCGGATTACTCTCGTCAGGCATGAGGAAAATCTGGGCTTCACGGCGAGCGCCAATGCCGGTCTGGAGCAGGCGCGCGGGCGTGACGTTGTTCTCCTCAACAGTGATGCGCTCCTCCCGAAGGGGGGATTGGCGCGCCTGCGCGCCTGGTTCGATGTGGGAGAAAAGATCGGAACCGTCACGCCCTTCTCGAATGATGCGACTATTTTGTCCTACCCCTCGGTCGAAAAACCGAATCCGACGCCGGATCTGGCCCAGGCGAGGGCGCTCGACAGGATCTTTGCCTCGTTGCCCCGGCAGAAACCGGTCGATCTGCCTACAGGTATCGGATTTTGCATGGGGATAAGAGGGGATTGCCTCGTGCAGACGGGTCTGCTCGATGTCGCGCTCTTTGCGCAAGGCTACGGAGAGGAGAATGATTTCTGCTGTCGTGCCAGTGCGCTGGGGTGGCGCCATATCGCGGCGAGTGATCTCTTCGTCCTCCATATAGGATCTGTCTCATTTGGCCGGACGCGCAGCCTGCTGCTGGAGCGTAATCTGCGCCTACTGAATTGCCGCCACCCAGGCTATGAGGATACGATCGCCGCATTCGTCAAATCCGATCCCCTGGGGGCCGTTCGCCGTAATGCGGGGCTTGTCCGCATGATCATCCGCCGCGCCAAGGCGCGCTCGTGTCTTATCATGGTCACGCATGATTCGGGGGGCGGTGTGGAGCGTGTGGTCCAGCATCGTCTACGCAAGGCTCAGGCGGAGGGAAGTCAGGTTCTGATCCTGCGCCCCCATGAAAGAGGATGCCGGATCGAGGATTGTGGGGGAGACACGGCCAATCTCATTTTCGACCTTCCGCATGAATGGCTCAATTTCGTCGCAGTGCTGAAGCGCATGAAGGCCGAGCGTCTCGAGTGGCATCACCTGATCGGCCATGCGCCGGCCATGCATGATCTCGCTTCCGCTCTGGGCATGAAGTGGGACATCATTCTGCATGATTATGTCTGGTTTTGTCCGCGTATCTGTCTGATTGGCCCTAATGGACATTATTGCGGTGAGCCTGCCCTTGCAGGCTGTGTCTCCTGCGTGGCGCAGCAGGGGGCTCTTGTGGAGGAGCATCTGTCCGTGGCGGAACTCGTGGCCCAGTCCGATCGCGCCCTGCGTGAGGCACGTCAGGTCATCGCAGGGTCCAATGATCTCAAAAGGCGGATGGCCCGCCATTTCCCCGGGCTCGAAATCAGTCTGCAACCCTTCGAGGCGCCTTTGGCCCCGCTTGATCCGCGTGTTTCAGCGGGCACGGCCCGGGCGCGCAAACGTATCTGTATTCCCGGCGCAATCGGTCGTGAGAAAGGATACGAAATCGTGCTTCAACTGGCGGAAGAGGCGGCCAAACGCGACCTGCCCCTGGATTATGTCATCGTCGGCTACACAATTGACGATGATCGTCTGATGGCAACGGGGCACGTGCTGATCACAGGGGAATACAAGGAGGATGAGGCGACGGATCTGATCCGCGAATTCGATTGCAGTCTGGGTCTGATCCCCTCTCTCTGGCCCGAGACATGGTGTTTTGCCCTGTCGAACATCTGGAATGCGGGGCTGCGTGCCGTGAGCTTCGATATTGGCGCGCAATCCGAACGTATTCAGAAGTCCGGACAGGGCGCCGTCGTGCCGCTTGGAATGCCCGTGCCGTTACTTAGTAATCTGCTGCTACACTTATCACATTGAGCCTCGGCACTTTTACCGTAAGGCCACAGCTGTTATACAAGTTTAACGATCGTATGAGATGTAAAAAGCTTATTCCGGCCAGCATCTCTTGAGCAAGCCTATATCAATGATGGACAAATACAGATGTCTAATGCAGTGACTTCCTCCGGAAAGGAACAGGTTGTCCAACTCAAGGTTCATGCATCCTTGATGACTTTCGACGCAGGATTATTCTGCGTGTTCCTGCCCCCCGACCAGGCGGCGCATTGCGTTAACGGTTATCCTGCTGTCAGTGTGACGCAGGCACCGAACATGCCGGCAGGTGTAGTCACGATCAAGACTTTCGAGGATGACGGGCTGATCAGCAGCACGCGCGGCGCTGGCGCTGGTGCGGCTCTTGTTCGCATCGCGCGTGGTCCGGCCCAGATTCTTGTCACGACCTATCAGGCACCTGACAGTACGATGCCCGCACCGGGCATTCAGGTCGCGCGACTTTCTAATGAGCCCTCGGCTTCCACCGCGGCGGCCGCTCCCTCGGGCGCTCAGGAAGAAGCTGCTGCAGCCCCGCAGAGCGATGCCAAACCGGAGCTCGCAGCCCATATACAGCGTCGCGGTGACGTGCTTGCCCAGATCGGCGAGTGGATGGGTGAACCCGGCAGCCATAACTGGATCGAGGGATTCGGGATCGCTCCGCAGAGCCTGATCGCGCCGGAAGACATCGAGTATCAGGCCGTGCTGGGCAAGGGCTGGCTCTCTCCCTGGGCGGAGGCCGGTCAGTATTGCGGATCGCGCGGCATGGCCCTGCCTATTCTCGGGCTTTGCGTTCGTCTGAAGAACGGGGCAGAGGACAAATTCGATCTCGCCGTCAGTGCGAGCTTTACCGACGGCACCCGTCTCGGTCCGGTGGCCGGGGGTGAGGCGCTTGAGGCAGAGTCTCTTGCGCCGCTGGAAGCCTTCCATATCGCGATTGTCCCCAAGAATAGCGCATCAGCCGTTGCCAAGGCGGGCAAGAAGAGCCCGAGCCGTCGCAAGGGACAGGCGGGCTGATCCAAGCCGATCGGGCAAGGGACGCAACGCGCCCCGGCCCAAGGGCTGAAAGGGCCGGGATCCTTCACAGGGGCTGGCCTCTCCTCTCATGTTGAGGCCGTGGCGGTCCGTCCCTGTGAAGGGTCACCCGAAATCGGGTAGGATCGTTTCGACGCAGGAGCATCGGATGACCGAATCCGGTGACCCCAGCTTCATGATGAACGACTATCTGAAAGTCTCCCGATCGTGCGTTTCCTGTTCGTGCATCAGAATTTCCCGGGTCAGTTCCTCCATCTGGTCCGACATTTGCATGAACAGGGCGGCCATGAGATCGTTTTCATCTCGGAGGCCAATGAAGGCCATCTTCCAGGTGTGCGCCGTGTCCTCTATCGTCAGGATCGGCAGGTTTCCGCGCACACCCATCCTTCGCTCCGTGAATTGGAACTCGGTCTCATCCGCGCAGAGGCGGTGGCCCGCGCGGCGGCAACGCTTAAAAGTCTTGGCTATACCCCCGATATCATCATTGGCCACCACGGATGGGGTGAACTGCTCAATATCGTCGATGTTTATCCCTCGACACCTATCCTGGGATACTTTGAGTTCTTCTATCATACCGACAGAAATGACGTCGATTTCGATCCGGAATTCCCGCCGAGAACCGATCTGTTCCCCACCGTTCGGGTCAAGAATGCCATCAATCTTCTGGCGCTGAATCTGAATCAGTATGGCCAGACCCCGACACTGTTCCAGCGCAGTACCTACCCCGACTGGGCACAGGAGCGGATCACCCTGCTCCGTGAAGGGGTCAATCTCGATCTTTGTGCGCCAGATCCTGCCATCTTCAAAGGAGAGGTGGTGATCGGTCCGCACGTGATCAGCCCGAAGGACAAGCTGATCACCTTCGTGGCACGTAATCTGGAGCCTTATCGCGGCATCCACAGCTTCTTGCGCGCCCTCCCTGCCGTCCTGAAGGAAAGACCGGATGCGCGTATCGTTCTGATCGGGGGCGATGGCACGAGCTATGGCGCTCCCCCTCCGGCCGAGGTGGGGAGCTGGCGCGATCTGTTCCTCAAGGAAGTGGCGTCCCAGATCGATCTGGATCGCGTGCATTTCCTCGGGAAAGTCGATTACGATACCTTCCGTACCGCCCTCAAGCGATCCGACGCGCATGTCTATCTGACCTACCCGTTCGTCGCTTCCTGGTCGTTGCGTGAGGCCATGGCGACAGGCTGTGCGCTGATCGGTAGCGAGACAGCCTCGGTCGAGGAATTCATCAGTGATCGGCAGACCGGGCTTCTGGCCCCTTTCCTGGAGCCTGACGCCATTGCGCGCGCCATTCTTGAGATACTTGAGGACCGCAGGCTTGCGCGCAGGCTTCGCAAAAACGCGCGTCAATTCGCGGAGAATGCCCTGTCCCTCGATCATTATCTCGCCAATTATGACAGATTGATCGCGTCGATTGTAGGCTAGGCCTGAGGGTCGCCAGCGACCGGGAATCCAGATGTGAAAAAAGCCGGATCGCTTCAGCGACCCGGCCTTTTTGCCGTCGATGATCAGGCCCGAGATGACTAGGCCCGATCGCGCTCGGGATACCGGCCCTCTCGGGCCAGCAAGTAATCAGAAGATTTCGATATGGGATTTGAAGCCCAGAACTGCCGCGTCTTTCAGGCCCTGCTGCGCACCGGGACGGATGAAATACTGGAAGTCAGGAGCGAAGGTGATGCCGCGCCAGACACGGATCTGATACATGGCTTCGATCACCATCCCGTTGGTCTGCGGGAAGAAAGATCCGTTCAGAAGGGTCTGATAGCCAAGGCTCTGCTGAATCTGCTGGGCCGTCTTCACCTTCTTGGAGACCTGGATATAGCTGAAGTTCACGCCCCAGGCATCGAGCGGGCGGGATTTCCAGAAACCACGGTCAAGCACACCGAGAGAGAACTGACGCTCACGGGTCTGGGTAACGGGTGAGTTGTTGTAGAACACGCCAAGCAGAGTAATGCCGGCATCAGGGCCATTGCCCTTGTGGCGCATGATCATCTGGTCAGCAAGTGCATAGGCCGACCACGAATTGTTATGCACCTTGCGGGCCTGACCCGTCACGGCCCAGTAATTATCGTTCAGATCATACAGTACATCGGGATGCGGTGCGGTATCGACGATCCCACCGATCTTGTAGTGACCGGGCAGCTTGTCCTTGCCGAAGATGGGTTCCCATCCGGCTTCGACCGGTGCGGCCTCGCCATTGATGTCCGCGCCGTTCCACTTGAAGCCCGTACGCATCTGCTTCACGCCGTAGATGCCCATCGTGTTGAAGTAAACGCCGGCCTGAATATAGGTGTATTGTGAGGGACGAACACGGACTCGGGCTGCCCAGTTCGAGTCCGGATAGGACGAATGGCTGGTATTGTCGGAAGATGCTTTCGGATTACCGCAGAAAGCATTATTCATGAAGTTGCAATACAGCGGGTTCGACGAGAAGTCGGTCAGAAGCGGAATACGACCGGCCGCGATATCGAGATGGCCGTTGAACAGTGTCTCCTCGCCATAGATATAAACGAGATGGACGACCACGTTGCCGCCACCGCCGTAGATTTCCTGGCTGGGATTCAGATTATCGCCGAACATGCGGCTGGCGGGAATGCCGTAACGGCCAACGAAAACGGCATGGGTGGAGAAGCCGCGGATACCGGCAAGCTTTTCCCAGTCGATATCGTTCTCGAAGCCGTATTGACCGGCATTGCTGCTGCCCTGGCGGAGACCGAGACCCTTTGTTGGGCTCGTGATGGCACCGGCGAATTCATTGGTCGTGTCGAGAAGGATGGCCACACCATGCTGACGCAGCCAGGTGTTCCAGCCCCAGGGATCATCAAAGATCGCCTCAGGATGGGGTAGGGGCGGCACGGAAGAATTCTGAAGATTGACGCTGCCGATCGGGCTCGATACGCGCACGGCAGGAGCAAGGCCCGTTCCGTTTGGAGCACCACCCGCCAGAGGCGACTGCGCCTGGGCCGACGGGATGGCAGAGAACGTAGCGAGAGCTGAGGTGACGACACCCAGCGCCTTTAGGGAAGTACGGGGAAGAGACATGAGGGCAGTCCGCCAGTCGGATGGATAACGCAGGGTTCCGGTGCTTTGAGGGAAGAGGAGTGCTTCCTGTTCCCAACATGACCCTTTTATTACATATGATTTAGATTTGGCAACATGACCAAGGCAGGATAACGCCTCACAGCCCTGTGATACAGAAAACCGGAAGGACGCTGTGTCTTTCCGGTCACTGTTTATTACAGCGCAGGCCGATTACTTGGCGGCTTCAAGAGCTGCGATGATGGCTTTCTTGGCTTCTTCCGGGCCTTCCCAGCCCGAGACTTTCACCCACTTGTTGGGTTCAAGGTCCTTATAGCGTTCGAAGAAGTGTCCGATGGCCTTCAGCGTGATTTCCGGCAGATCATTGATGGTCTTTACATCAGTGTACTGTGTATGGATCTTGTCATGCGGCACGCAGATGATCTTTTCATCCTGTCCGCTTTCGTCTTCCATCTTCAACATGCCGATCGGACGCGCGCGGATGACCGCACCGGGAACGATCGGGCCGGGAGCCAGCACGAGAGCATCAGCCGGATCACCGTCTGCGGCCAGCGTGTTGGGGATGAAGCCGTAGGCTGCCGGGTAGTTCATCGGGGTGAACAGGAAGCGGTCGACGAAAACTGCGCCGCTCTCTTTATCGACCTCATACTTGACCGAAGAGCCCTGCGGGATCTCAATGACAACATTGATGTCGTCGGGAACAGACTTGCCGGGGGAGATTTTGGTGACGTCCATCACTTCATTTCCTGGAAGGGTTGCATTTATGGTGCGATCCTAGCCGTTTGACAGGACGCTGCACAGACGCGGTAACGTTATGTACCGGACATATTGTTAACATCACCACTTTTTTCCGTTTTGATGTGTTCTATACGCGTCATCATGCCGCGTTTCTCATCGGTCCACATGACCAAGATCGCGCTCCGGGGCGATGACATCACGCAAGCGTTGCTTGATGTCCTTCGGGCCAGGGAAGCCCCCATCGCGTTTGCGTTCCCAGATGAGCACGTCACCCGCCGTGATACTGAAATGCCCTCCCGTATCCGGCACCAGCGCGACCTCACCGAGATCGGTGCCGAAACTCGAGAGTAATTCCTGTGCAATCCAGGCGGAGCGCAGCATCCAGTTGCATTGCGTGCAGTAGCGGATCGCAACGCGTGGTTTGGGATCGCGATCGGGAGGGGAGGGCTGTGTCGACATGGGGCGTATTCCCGCTGCAGCAGGCTGTGAAGGATAATCGGGTCGCCTGTCCCAGGCGACCCGACACAGGATTTCCCTAACATTGCAAATTTGGGGCGAATACGGATTTCTTTGCCGCGCCGTCTTGCAAAACGGCGGGAATTGCGCGATTTCGAGCCTAACCTGTGCGCCTGTAGCTCAATTGGTTAGAGCAGGCCGCTCATAACGGCTTGGTTGCGGGTTCGAGTCCTGCCGGGCGCAGGGGTTTTCGCTCCAGAACGGAGCGCACTCGAGCCGCGTTCTCGTCTTTTCCGACCGACCATTTCATCAGGAGATCCGTCATGGCCGCCTATCAGTATGTCTATGTCATGAAGGACCTGACGAAGGCCTATCCCGGGGGGCGCGAAGTCTTCAAGGGCATCACCCTATCCTTCCTTCCCGGCGTCAAGATTGGTGTGCTCGGTGTGAACGGTGCCGGTAAATCGACGCTGCTCAAGATCATGGCGGGCATTGAAAAGGAATATGGCGGTGAGGCCTGGGGCGCGGAAGGCGCACGCATCGGTTATCTGGAGCAGGAGCCCAAGCTCGACGAGTCCCTGACCGTTGGCGAGAACGTAGCGCTCGGTTTCGGTGACCTGAAGCACGCAGTGGATCGCTTCAACGAGATCTCGATGGCGTTCGCCGAGCCGATGACCGATGACGAGATGACCGCCCTTCTGGCCGAACAGGCCGAATTGCAGGAAAAGATCGACGCTGGCGACGGCTGGGAGCTCGATCGCAAGCTCGAGATTGCGCTTGAGGCCCTGCGCTGCCCGCCTGCCGACAGCCCTGTCACCATGCTTTCCGGTGGTGAGCGTCGTCGCGTGGCGCTGTGCCGCCTGCTGCTCGAAAAGCCCGATCTGCTGCTGCTTGACGAACCGACCAACCATCTCGATGCCGAGAGTGTGGCCTGGCTCGAAAAGACCCTGCGCGATTATCAGGGCACCGTCATGGTCATCACCCATGACCGCTACTTCCTCGACAACGTCACGAACTGGATTCTCGAAATCGAGCGTGGCCGTGGCTATCCGTTCGAAGGCAATTACTCCTCCTGGCTGACCCAGAAGCGCAAGCGCCTCGCCCAGGAAGAGAAGGAAGAAAGCTCGCGCCAGCGCGCTCTTGCCGCCGAGCAGGAGTGGATCAGCGCCTCACCCAAGGCCCGTCAGGCCAAGAGCAAGGCCCGTATCACCAAATACGAGGAAATGCTGGCCGCCAGTCAGGAGCGTGCCGGTGGCACGGCCGATATCGTCATCACCCCTGGCCCCCGTCTGGGCGGCACTGTGATCGAGGCCGAAAACCTCTCCAAGGGTTTTGGCGATCGTCTGCTCATCGACGGTCTGAATTTCAAGCTGCCGCCGGGTGGCATCGTGGGTGTGATCGGGCCGAACGGTGCGGGTAAATCCACGCTGTTCAAGATGATTACGGGCCAGGATCAGCCGGATGGCGGTGCGCTCAAGATCGGTGACACGGTCAAGCTCGGCTATGTCGATCAGTCACGCGACTCGCTCGATGACAGCAAGACGGTGTGGGAAGAAATCTCGGGCGGCACGGATGTCATCCAGTTGGGCAAGCGCACGGTGCCGTCACGCGCCTATGTCGGGGCCTTTAACTTCAAGGGCGCCGATCAGCAGAAGCGCGTCGGTGTGCTCTCGGGTGGTGAACGTAACCGCGTGCATCTGGCCAAGATGCTCAAGAAGGACAGCAATGTCATTCTGCTCGACGAACCGACAAACGATCTCGATGTCGACACGCTGCGTGCGCTCGAAGATGCTCTGGCCGAGTTCGCCGGTTGCGCCGTGGTCATCTCGCATGATCGCTGGTTCCTCGACCGTCTGGCCACGCATATCCTCGCCTTCGAGGGTGATAGCCATGTCGAATGGTTCGAGGGTAACTTCCAGGACTATGAAGAAGACAAGCGTCGCCGCCTTGGCCCGGATTCGACCGAGCCGAGCCGCATCAAGTACCGCCCCATCGCACGCTAAGGGATGAGGATGTCGGAGTGGCGTTTCTCTGACATCTCTCCTGTCGGTGTCGGAAAGGGGTCAGTGCCATGACCCTTGGGCGCCAGATACGGACCCAACGGCTCGTGCTGCAGCCGGTCTCCTGGCACGACATGCAGGACATGATTCGCCTCAAGACCAATGGCGCTTCATTCGGGCGCATGCTGGGCGGGGTTCGCTCGCTCAGGCAGGTCGAGGACGAAATGGCCGATGACCTCGCTTTCTGGGCAAAGCGTGGCATCGGTATTTTCACCATTCGCGAGAATGATCGCTTCGTAGGAATTACGGGGCTGCATGAGCGTCCGGATGGGCGCGGTCTCGGGCTGCGTTTCGCACTTGTGCCGGAAGCGGCGGGGCGCGGTATTGCGCGTGAAGCCGCTGCCGCTGCCATGCGTTTCGCTCTCGATGCCGGGGTGAAACGCATCGTCGGCGTGACCCGCGAGGACAATATGGCTTCGCGCATCGTGCTGGGCAGTATCGGTATGCATCATGTCGAAAGCTTCGAACGCGACGGTTATCTGATGCTTGTTTATGAGATCAGGCAGGACATCCCGGATTCCACCACTCGGATATGACCCGTTACGAGGGCTGCTCGGTCCGGACGATGTTCCCCTTTGCGCGTTGCGCAGCACTCCTTCAGCCACTGATAACGCTTTCCAATCCGCTGCCGGTCCTTCGGCGCAGTTATGCATAAGCGTGATACGCAGGTGCAGCTATCCTGTCTTGATCCGGTTAGACCCGAGCCTAGCGTGAGGCGTAGGGCATGGGTGCGCGCGCAGGATGAAGGGGGAAGGTTGGCGATCTGCTCGCGCTTCGACTCCCTGCGCGATGGCACAAGCTTTGTATCGCGGGCCGGTAAGCAGCATCGCATCATGGGATGCCTTGAATGGGCAGGAAATTGGCGAGGCACGGGAAGCCTCTATTCCGGCGAGACGCGCACGATTGAAGGTGCCGTAAGCAAGGCGAACCAACCCCCATAGTCCATGAGGCGCAGGATCTGTCGACGGCTCCGACAGTTATCCCTGACCGCCAATGGATCGAGCGCCAAGAGCCCTCGGGCACCCTTATGCGGTTAAGGGGGAGGGGGCAGATGCATGATCATCCGGCACGGGGAGTAGGATCTGGGTCGTGACACGCAGAATCTTCCGGGATTGCCTCGAGGGCATCCACATAGTCGTACTGACACGTCAAGTTCGCGATTCAGGGGCGTTCAAACCTTCTCCCGCGGGGTGCGCGACCCGGCGGAAGAAGGCGTTACCGTCAGTGACGGTGGGAGAGCTGACGCTCCAGAGCGCTGATCAGCGTGGCGACATTGCCGCCATTGCGCGCGAGGTAGGAGCTATAGTCCTGTCGCTGGGTCAGGCGCAGGCTTGTGCCTTCACCGATCATGTCGACAATCTTCATGCCGCCATCATGGGCAATCAGCAGGCCCATATCGGCGACGGGCTGGCCCGGACGCATGATCTGCGCGCTGACCAGTTCGCCGTTGGGCGTATTGGATGTGCCGGTGACCTTGAAGCTGACGCCACGATAATCGCCGATCTTGTCGGTCACCGCATTGACCAGAACCTGATGGAACAGCTTGAGATACTGTGCCTGCTGTTCAGGCGTCGCGGTGCGCCAGTAGCGCCCCAGGCAGAATTTGCCGATGGTGGCGATATCAACGTTATCCTGCAGCAGCGGCAGCACTTCGGCGCGCTTCTCGGACAGGGATTTGTCGCTGTTGATGATCCCGACCAGCTTGCCGCCGAAAGAGGTGACAAAGCCCTGGGCATCTTCCGCATGAGCAGGGCTGGACAGGGCCGCTACCGAAACGAGTGCCGTGGTCAGGACACCCAGAGCCGTGCGGCGGGAAAAGGAGAGGCAGGTCTTGAGCATGTCGGGAGGTCCTTAATTGTACCAGTCCGGCACGGTCGCCCGGTGGTCGTTGCGCATGGTCTCGACCTGGCTGGCACGGTTCTGCTGCCAGGCGCTACGGATGAAGGCGTAGGGATCGAGCGAATCCTGTTCGACCTGATCGATCTCGTCAATATGGCTCGAAAAGCCCCCCAGAACGCCAGCGATATTATACGCCCAGTTGAAGGTCAGGAGACCGTAGCCACGAGGCACATAGTTGATCGGGGACAGGCCCTGAGCAATGGCGTAACCGCCTGCGTCGCGCAGGGTGTTCGGGCCAAGGCCGGGGAGGAAGAGATACGGACCGCTCGGAACGCCCCAGGTGGCCAGCGTCAGCCCGGGATCGCTGTCATGGTGCGGATAACCGAGCGAGGTTGCGACATCGATGAAACCGGCGGCACCCAGCGTCATGTTGATGACGTAACGCATGAAATCGTCACCGGCGCGACGCGGCTTGCCTGCACCGACATCGCTGAAGAAGACGGTGGGCATGTACCAGGTCTGGTTCAGGTTATCGATCGAGTTGCGGATCGGCTTGGGCACTGCCCAGGCCCAAGCCTTGCCCACCGGGCGCAGGGCATGATGATAGGCCCACATCTGGATGCCGTACATCTTGCGATTGACCGGCTCGTAAGGGTCGTTGGCTTCCTTGTAATCCGCCAGGGCTTCCGGATCTTTCGGGGGCGGGTTACGCCAGCTCGCGCAGGCGCTCAGGGAAAGAAGGGCTGTCAGCCCGACAAGAAGACGGCCGCCCTTGCGCTTCTCCTGCCGTGTCGTTCGGCTCTCGACGGCAGATCCGGCGTCTTGCCGGTTATCGGAATCACCTAGCGGTGCGGTCATCGCAATCCCCAAGTCGTGTCAGCGCGCTCGGTCGCGCCAGAAACTGCGCACCTGCCCACGATCGTTTTGTACGAAGCTGGCATCCAGCCCCGGTCTCGTTACTTTATCGCGTCACCCGAAAGCGCAGCATGACACCAACCACCCGAGGGGAGAAGAGGCGCGTGCTGTCCCTTAAGAGACGCAGCATCGTGGTTTTCTAGCACGATGTCTGCCAGACGCCAGACCGTAGATGCCAACTCATGCTGTCTCTCTAGCGTTTGAAGAGGCCCGCGGTTGGCGAAGAGAGGCTTTATATACTTTGACACAGAGCATTTCTCCGATCAGTGTGGCCCCGAATCAACAGATGGAAGCACCTCGTCCATGAGAGCATTAGTTAAGAGCGCCGTATGTGTGGCGGCGCTTGCCGGGTTAATGGACGGTGCGGCGCAGGCAGCGCCCGCTGTGACGGTACAATCCTGGGGCCAGACCCCTGCAGGTCAGGAGGTGAAGATCGTCACCCTGACCAACGATCATGGCATGACCGTCCGGGTCATCACCTACGGCGGAATCATCCAGTCTGTCGAGGCGCCGGATCGTTCCGGTCATGTGCAGGATCTCGTTCTCGGCTTCGGCACGCTCGACGGTTATACCAAGGACTCCGCACAGGGCGGCCTGTTCTTCGGCGCGATGATCGGCCGTTACGCCAATCGTCTGGCGCATGGCACGTTCACCATCGATGGCAAGAGCTACCATACCGATCTGACCGATCCGCCGAACGCGCTCCATGGAGGCAAGGTGGGTTTTGATAAGCATGTCTGGACGTTGGTCGATACAAAGAAGAATGCCAAGGGTGCGTCGGTTACACTGCGTCTCGTCAGTCCCAGTGGCGATCAGGGCTTTCCCGGCACACTGACCACTAATGTGACCTACACGCTTGATGAGAACAACGCGCTCAGCCTGCATTACCAGGCGACCACCGACGCGCCGACCGTCCTGAACCTGACCAATCATTCCTATTGGAACCTGAATGGCGAAGGCTCGGGCTCGATCGAGAATGAAGTGCTGCAGGTGAATGCCGCGCGCTATACCCCGACTGACGGCACCTCGATTCCGACGGGCGAACTTGCTCCAGTCGAGAATACGCCGCTCGATTTCCGCAAGCCCATGCGCATCGGCGACCGCCTGCGCAGCGATTTCCCGCAGATGCTCATCGCCCGTGGCTATGACCATAACTGGGTGGTGGATGGCGCTTATGGCAAGGCACCCCGCCCGGCTGCGGTGATCTTCGACCCGGCTTCGGGGCGTACGCTTGAGGTATCGACCAACCAGCCCGGTCTGCAGGTCTACACCTCGAACTCACTGACCGGGAAATACGCGGGCATTTCGCATCGCGCCTATCGTCAGACTGACGCTGTCGCGCTCGAGGCCGAGCATTATCCGGACAGCCCCAACCACCCCGCGTTCCCGACTACGGAACTCCGCCCGGGTCAGTACTTCGACTATACGACAATCTTCAAGCTCGGGACACGCTGAGCCGGTCTTATGCCTGTGCCCCGTTTTCGGGGCACAGATCACGCATCATGGCGGTGGTGAGGGTGACCGAACGCCCCATCGCCCCCCCATCTTTTCCCGTCATGACCTCCCAGAACGCGCCGCGTCACGAACACGCCGCGATCCGCTGCCAGATGCAGCACGGTCAATGTGGCGCCATGCCGTCCCGATCCTGGATCTGAGGCCAGAGCGACGCGATGCTTTACCTCCAGTTCGAGAGGGCGTTCGAGTTCGAGCGCTACTCTGTGGCTGCGCCAGGTCATCGCCAGTTCGGTTTCGCCATGGGCGCGGCCATAGCTGAGGGACATGGCATCTTTCAACGCGATCTGATGAGCGGCGCTGCCGAGCATGAACATTCCGGCCACGGCGGCGGCTGCGTGACCGATGCGGCAGAACTGGGCGTGGGTCAGAAGGGGCAGAACCAGACGGGTTACCTGAAGCGCGACGATGGCCGAGGCCCCGACAACCAGCCCGGCCACGAGCACGGAATGATCGAACAGGCCAAAACGCGCATAGAGCACCAGCTTGATTGCGTGAAGCAGCACCTCATTGGCGGCGCGCGTGGCGATGATGGCTTCTTTCTGCAGGCCGAGCTTCTGGTAGAACCGGTTGAACAGGAGGCCCGTTGCGCCGGTGAATCCCGAGATGAAGCCGGCTGCAAAACCGATGACGGGCAGCCTGCGCCAGCAGGCGGGATCGGTCTTGATCGTTGCCTGCGGGCGCAGGAGAAGTACGACATTGCCGCTCAGAAACAGTCCCAGAAGCAGTTCGAGATAGACTGGTGGCATGAGGCGCAGGCAGTACACCCCCAAAGCGGCGGCTGGCAGCGCTGCGGGCAGGAACAGAAGCACCACGCGCCACATGATGGCGCGCCGGAATGTCGCGATTCTGCCTGTCGTACTGATCATCGTGCCGATGGAGAGGGCCGCCGGGATGCGCGACGCCGTCAGCATCAACCCCAGCACGGGCATGATGACGAGCCCGGCCCCACCGCCCGCTACGGAGGAGATGGTGAAGGCGGCACAGGACAGGATGAAAAGGAGCAGGACGAGCAGCATCGCAGGGCTTTCCGTTTCCGTGGTCCCCTATGTCTCGCGGCATCGGGAGTTTCGGTCCGGGAGGTTAGCTGAGAATTATTCGCAGCTATCTGACAAATCATGTCTGCCTGCGGCGGGGGAGGGTGCGAGGTGCTGTGCTGATGGCAGAGCGCAAGCTCAAAGCTTGCGATCGCGCTTGATCCTGTCCCAGGCCGCATTGATGCGCGCCACGCGATCGGCGGCTTTGGCCATGGCGTCGGGGGTCAGGTTTTTCTGGCTTAGCACATCGGGATGATGTTCGCGTATCAGCACGCGCCAGCGGGTGCGCACTTCCTGATCCGTAGCCGAGCGCGTGAGTCCGAGTTCGATATAGGCGTCGTTCTCGTTGCTTGCCGAGCCTGAGCGCCCACTCTCCGCCCTGTCCCACGCGCCGGGAGGCAGGCCGAATGCTGCATGCACCTTTTGCAGGAATGTGGTCTCCGCCGGATGGAGCGGCGCGCCCGGAGGAAGATCGGCACGGGCAATGACAAACAGCGCCATCAGGAGTTGCTCGAGTGGCGCGCGATCCTTGGCAAAGCCCTTACCGAGCTCGCGGGCATACATCTCGTAGTCATCGGTCCGGTCGCGTGCCCGATCGAACAGCATGCCGACCTCACGCATGTTATCGGCCGGGAACTGGAAAAGAGAGCGAAAGGTAGAGATCTCGGCCTTGTTCACGGGACCATCGATCTTGGCCATCTTCGCGCAGAGTGCGACGAGACCGATAGCGTAGAGTTGGTCGGTCTTGCCCAGCAGGGTGGACATCTTGGCAGCGGCCATGAAGGCAGCGCCATTGGGGTCAGGTGCGCCCCTGGTACGCCAGTGCTCGTGCCAGCCGCCTGCAGGCGTCTCGAGCAGCGCCCCCCGGTCGGCCGCATGCCCCAGAGCTGCCCCCATGAGCGCGCCCATCGGCCCACCTACCGCGAAGCCGGCCACACCGCCGAACATTTTACCCCAGAACGCCATGACCTACCGGTAGCATGAGGGCAGGGCGGAGTTCAAACGCTGGCCGGACGATCCGCAGCACTGCCCGCTGCGGTATCCCTCTCCTCATTGGCTGCCCGACCGGGTGCGAGACGCGGCAGGCAGTTACCCAGCGCGCTGATCAGCGCTGGCAGGTCATAGGGTTTGGGAAGGATCGTCACGGAAGGATCGCCCTGCACCGCGTGGCTGTCCCCAGTGGCGAACACAATCCCGATATCGGGACGCAGGGATCTGGCCTGCTCGGCCAGTTCCTTGCCCGATTTGCCGGGGAGATTCACGTCGGACAGCAGCACATCGACAGGCATGGTCTGCAGGACGATCAGGGCCTCGTCATAATCGGCGGCCTCAACGGTCAGATACCCTGAGTCCCTGAGCATCTCGGTCGTCGTCTGACGAATAAGCCGGTCATCCTCGACGAACAGCACCGTGACACAGAGGGCCTGTGACGGCGCGCGCGCCTCCTGCGTCGCCTCCGGTGGCATCGCGTTACCCGTTGACGTCTGAATGCCACGTGTCTCGGCAGCACTGCGCTGGGCGCGATTGCCGAGCACGTGGCGGAACTTCCGGGCGAGGGCGTCGCGCGTGTAGGGTTTGGAAAGCAGTTCGACCCCGGCATCCAGACGTCCGCCATGGACGATGGAGTTCTCGGTATAGCCAGAAGTGAACAGCACCCCGATATCGGGCAGGCGTTCCTTGGCACGACGCGCCAGTTCCGGGCTCTTGAGCGTACCGGGCATGACGACATCAGTGAACAGGATGTCGATGGGCATGCCGCTCTCGATCACCACGAGCGCATTGGCCGCATCGGTCGCTTTCAACACGCGATAGCCGAGGTCCGACAGCATTTCGACTACCGTCGCGCGTACCTCGTCATCGTCTTCGACCACGAGCACGGTTTCGGTCCCGCCGGTGACCGGCCCCATATGGTGCTCAATCTCGACATCCTCAGCATCCATGGCGCGCGGCAGATAGAGCTTGATCGTCGTGCCTTCGCCGGGCTCGGAGTAGATATTGATGTGACCGCCCGATTGCTTGACGAAGCCATAGACCATGGACAGACCAAGCCCCGAGCCCTTGCCCTCGGCCTTGGTGGAAAAGAAGGGCTCGAACACCTTCGCCAGGATCTCGGGCGTCATGCCCGAACCCGTATCACTGACAGCGAGCAGCACGTACTGACCGGCCTTCACGTCGTCATGCTGGCGTACATAGGCATCATCGAGATGGGTATTGCCCAGTTCTATGGTGAGCTTGCCCTGACCCTCCATGGCATCACGTGCGTTGATGGCGAGGTTGAGCAGCGCGTTCTCGATCTGAGCGGGGTCGATGAACGTATTCCACAATCCGGCAGACACCACAGTCTCGATCTCGATCCCCTCGCCGATGGCGCGGCGCAGCATGTCATCCATGCCGCGCACGAAGCGCGTCACATTGACGATCTTGGGCTCCAGCGCCTGCCGCCGCCCGAAAGCGAGCAACTGGCTGGCCAGGCGCGATCCGCGCTGCACCCCGCCCATGGCGCTGGCAATATGGCGCTCGGCACGTGCGTTACCGGCTACATCGCGCCCAAGTAACTGCAGATTGCCGCTGATGACCTGCAGCAGATTGTTGAAATCATGGGCCACGCCCCCGGTGAGCTTGCCGATCGATTCCATCTTCTGGGCCTGCGCCAGACGGGCCTCGGCCTGGCGGCGCTCCGCAATTTCCTCGATTACCCGGTTTTCGAGCGTCTCGTTGAATTTGCGCAGTTGTTCCTCGGCCCTCTGGCGATGCCTTACCTGACGGGCAAGATCTTCCGCGTGCTCGCGCAAGGCAGCCTCGGCTGCGCGCTGATGGGTGATGTCGGTATGAACGCCCACCCATTCGGTAATGATGCCACGCGAGTCGAGAATGGGCAGGGCGCGTATGGCGAAGTTCCGCCACTGACCGTCGCAACTGCGCACACGATGCTCATGGACGAACATGGTGCGTGCCGAGACCGAGGCGTTCCAGGCCATTACCGTCGCGGCAGAATCATCGGGATGCACGGCATTGGCCCAGCCAAATCCCTGATACTCCTCATAGGTCTGACCCGTCAGGGCTGCCCATCCCGGCTGTTCTCCCGTCATGCGGCCATCAGCGCTGTTGGTCCAGAGTACGCCGTGGACGGCCTGCATGGCGGTACGAAAGCGCCGGTCGCTGGCGGCTACCTCGACGATTCGTCTCGTGCGCTCCTCGATATCGATGCCCAGAATATGCACGCCGGGTATCGAGCCATCCTCGGCCAGATGCGGCACATAGCGGAATTCCGTGTGGCGGCAGGTGCCGTCCTGTTGCGGCAGTCGTGTTTCGGCCACCACATGATCGCCGGACAAGGCGCGCTCCAGATCCGGGCGGCGGTCCTGATAGACGCGCTCGCCCAGAACCTCGGTGACTGGCCGGTTGACGATGCGATCGAGCGGCAGGCCGAGCCAGGTTTCATAATGCGCATTGGCAAAACGATAGACGTGTTGCCGGTCGACATAGGCGACAAGCATGGGCGTCGCATCGGTCACGCGCCGCAATTCGGCCTCGCTCGAGGCAAGACGCTTCTCGGCAAGAGCACGTTCAGTGTTGTTGACGATGGTGCAAAGCACCCCCCCGGCGGTTTCGCTCGTTTCGTAGACGGGGGTGAAATAGAAATCGAGGATCAGCGTCTCGATCTGATCCTTCCGGTTCAGTCCGATCTTCCGATTGAGAAAACTGTCGGCCTCCCCGCGCAACCCCGCTTCGAGAAAAGGTCTTGCCCAGTCATCGAGTTCAGGGAAAGCCCGTGCGAACGAGCTTCCGAGTGCACAGGGGTGGCGGTCCCCTGCGATGATACTAAAGGCGTCGTTATAGAACAGGATCTGTTCCGGCCCCCAGAGAAGCATCTTGGCCACGGGAGAGTTGACGATATTGGTAATCGTCGCTCTCAGCGGGTCGGACCATGTGCGCGTCGGGCCGACGTCATGCTGTGTCCAGTCAAGTCCGCGTATGAGCGCACCGCATTGGCCGCCAGCAGGCGGAAAAGCGATCCCCTCCTTCTTCGCCGCGTTGGCCATTTTCTCACGCAGCAGGGTGAGCCCGGCTTCGATCATGGCGCGCTCGTTTGCAAAGCTGCCACGCGTGATCTCGGCCTCAATGAAGGCTTCGAGGCTGTCAGAAGAAGTGGCAGCGCCAGATGGGCAAGACGTCATGGATCGATGAAGCCCCAGCGTCACAAAGGTGAGCATGATGATGTTGTCGTTAAATATCGACAACAATCGTCATTGGCTAGGGGTTCGCTCACGATCGGGTGAGTGGCGGCTCAGTGGCTCGGAACTCAACCGCATCACGATTGGCACAAAGGCGTCTAACGTCCTCCCGCAATGGCTTTTCGATCAGGAAAATGCAAAAGACAAGACCAGTATAAGAAACAGGTTTTCCATCAAGATCGGAGAGAACTCGATTGCCCGCGCATTGCGTATTCTACCTCAACGAGAAAGATGTGTCGGTGCTTACCTGCGCGGGATTTGGTTCGTTTCCCGCCTATTCCGGGTCCGGCGTCTTAACCAATCGCCCTGCCGCGACCAATAACAGGAATAATGGTCCTCTTCCGCTGGGGCTGTACCATATTCTCGATCGACAATGTGGGGGGCGGCTGGGTGTCGTCAGGGACCATGTCGGTGATTTCTTCGCGGGCACCCATCGTCAGGACTGGTTCGCCCTCTACCGCGATGATGGCGTCATAGACGATCAGACATCAATAGACGGCATCAGGCGTGGGGCATTCCGGCTGCATCCAGTCGGCTTCTGGGGGATCAGCAAGGGATGCATCACGCTGCCCGATGCCCATGATTTCTATCGCCTGCGCGAGATCCTGCTCGCGCAGCCTCCTGCCTACCTGAATGAAATGCGGTCTTACGGGACGCTGGAAGTCAAATGAAAGCGCTCATCACCCTGCCAGTCGCCGTCGTTGTCTATCTTGCCCTGGGTAATGCGACCCATCACTATTTTGCCTGGTCGGGCCGAAGCTGGAAGGTTTTATCGCCCGTCTTTTATGTCAATGACGCTCTCGGTCTGGATCTGGGTCAGGCCAGCATCATCATGGCGACCATGATGCTCGTCAGCCTCATGCTGGCCTCTGGCATCGTGACGGGGCTAGGCGCGCTGATAGGCCGCCGCCGCGGCTAGATGACATCGGCAGCATGAGGAGGTGGGACGGACCTCGACGGATCGAGGCCGCAGATGTCTTGTCGAATCATGGTCCTTTGCTGCGCAGGAAAACCAGACAAGCCACGCGCAGCGCCGAGGCGAGCGGACGTTCCGGTGGGCGCGTCGCATCGATGCTGGCGATCAGAGAGGCGAGGGAATTCTCCGCACTCATCTCTTCCAGCACGGCCCAGAATTCAGGCTCGAGGGCGATGCTTGTGCGATGGCGTGACAAGGTGAAGCTGCGTTTGACGAGATCACTCATTCGATGCGGCTTCCTGCAATTCGGTTTGTGCCCATGCGGCAGCGTCAGCGACAATCGGGCTTTCGTCCTGTGTCAGATGCGTGACCAGAGGCAGATGCGCGCGATTGCCGGAATTGCCGAGTGCAATCAGCACATTGCGTACAAAGCGGTTGCGACCGATGCGCTTGATGGGCGAGCCGGAAAAGAAGCTGCGGAATCCGGCATCGTCCAGCCGGGCCAGATCATCCAGTCTGGGGGCCATCAGATCGGCACGGGGCTGGAGCTTCATGTGGCGCGAGGTGGCCGCAAACCGGTTCCACGGACAGGCATTGAGGCAGTCATCGCAGCCATAGATGCGATTACCCATGGCCTTGCGAAATTCGACCGGTATCGGCCCGTCATGCTCGATCGTGAGATAGGCAATGCAGCGCCGCGCATCGAGCGCATAGGGGCGCGGAAAGGCATCGGTAGGGCAGGCTGTCAGGCAGCGCGTGCAACTGCCGCATGACCCGGCGCGAGGCGGCGAGGGGGTGAGTTCAAGCGTGGTGTAGATTTCGCCCAGAAGCAGCCAGGAGCCATGAATGCGTGAGACGACATTGGTGTGCTTGCCCTGCCAACCAAGCTGGGCCTGTTCGGCCAGGGGCTTTTCCATGACCGGCGCGGTGTCGACAAACACCTTCACCTGCGTGCCGTCGCCGCCAACATCCTGACGCACCACGAATTGCGCCAGATGCTTGAGCATGCCTTTGAGCACGTCATGATAATCGCGATGGCGGGCATAGACCGAGATCGTGCCCGTATCGGGCTGGTCGAGCGTTTCGGCAGGATCGGCCTCAGGCGCGTAGGAAAGCCCGAGTGAAATCACGCTGCGGACTTCAGGCCAGAGCGCCTTGGGGTCGCCGCGCTGTTCGATGCGCTGCTCCATCCAGCTCATCGTGCCGTGCCGCCCGTCTTCCACGAACTGGCGCAGCCGCGTGCGGGCTTCTTCGGGCAGGGAGGCGTCGCAGAAGCCGATCGCATCGAAACCGAGATGCCGCGCATGGTCGGCAATGCGGTCTTCGATGCTCTTGCTCATGGGGAGAGAGGCGTCATGGGACAGGCGGCCAGTCCGGCTGGGGGAACTCGTCCTGTGTCCAGTCTCCGGCAGCCCAGTCGGCGCGCAGGGCGAGCGCTTTCTGCGGCAGGGTGCCGTCGACAATGGCAACCCGTATCTGGCGCATCAGGCGCTGGTAATAGGCAAGATTATGCCATGTCAGCAGCATCGGCCCCAGAATTTCATTGGCACGGAAGAGATGATGCAGATAGGCGCGGCTATGGCGTGAGCAGGCCAGACAATCGCAATCGGGGCTGATCGGACGGTTGTCTTCTGCATGCCGCGCATTGCGCATATTCAGCGTGCCGCGTTCGGTATAGGCGCGTGCCGTGCGGCCTGCGCGCGTGGGCATGACGCAATCGAACATGTCGACGCCACGCTCGACACCGCCCAGCAGGTCATCGGGCGTCCCCACCCCCATCAGATAGCGCGCATGGTCCTGCGGCAGGAGTGGTGTGGTGAAATCGAGCGTCGAGAACATCAGTTCCTGACCTTCGCCCACCGCCAGGCCGCCAATGGCATAGCCTTCAAAGCCGATATCGGTCAGGGCCTTCGCCGAGCGGGCACGCAGATCGCGTTCTGTGCCACCCTGCATAATGCCGAACTGGCCATAGCCGGGGCGCTGCACGAAGGCCTCGCGAGAGCGCGCTGCCCAGCGCATGGACAATTCCATGGAGGATTCGAGACGCTCCGGCGTGGCGGGCAGGGCGGGGCATTCATCGAAACACATGGTGATGGTGGCATCGAGCGCGTGCTGGATGTCGGTACTGCTTTCCGGTGTCAGGCGATGCTTCGAGCCATCGATATGCGAGTTGAACGTCACCCCGTCCTGATCGAGCTTGCGCAGCGCGCCAAGCGACATGACCTGAAACCCGCCTGAATCGGTCAGGATCGGGCCGGACCAGTCCATCATGCGATGCAACCCGCCCATCTTGCGCACGCGCTCGGCGCCGGGGCGCAGCATGAGGTGATAGGTATTGCCCAGAATGATACCCGCACCCGTCGAGCGCACGGCATCCATGGTCATGGCCTTGACCGTGCCCACCGTGCCCACCGGCATGAAGGTAGGGGTCGGGATCGTGCCATGGGCGGTATGCAGATGGCCTGCACGTGCCTGACCGCAACAGGCCTCGGCCTTCCACTGCATTTTCGTGGCAGATTCGGTCATGGGGCGCGATCCAGCAAGCAGGCATCTCCATAGGAATAAAAGCGAAAGCCCTCGGCAATCGCATGGCGATAGGCGTCGCGCATCGTCTCGGTTCCGGCCAGCGCACAGACGAGCATGAACAGGGTCGAGCGTGGCAGGTGGAAATTGGTCATCAGCCGATCGACCGCACGGAAACGATAGCCCGGCTTGATGAAAATCGAAGTCTCACCTTCCCAGGGGTGGACGATGCCGTGCTCGTCCGCGGCGCTTTCTAATAAACGTAGGCTTGTCGTACCCACGGCCACGATTTTCTTGCCACTAGCGCGGGTGTCGTTGATGCGCTGCGCTGTCTGGGCGTCGATGCGGCCCCATTCGGCATGCATCTTATGGCTGGCAATCTCATCACGGACGGGCAGGAAGGTGCCCGCTCCTACATGCAGGGTGAGGGTGTGACGCTTCACACCACGTGCGTCGAGCGCGGCCAGCAGGTCGGGGGTGAAATGCAGTCCCGCTGTCGGGGCGGCGACGGCGCCCTTATGGCGCTCGAAAATTGTGGCGTAGTCGCTGTCATCCTGCGCGGTCGGGCCGGTAGGGCGGTCGATATAGGGGGGCAGGGCCAGCACACCGGCCCGTTTGAGGAAGTCGTCGAAGGCCTTCCCTTCGGCCGAGAACCGCATGGAGATGGCCCCATCTCCTTCATTCTCCACCACCTCAGCCGTGACAGGATCGCTGCCGAAATGCAGCGTGTCGCCGGGCCTGAGCTTGCGGGCATTCTTCGCCAGCGCGTGCCAGCTGCCATCGCTCAGGATACGGTCGAGGGTGATGCCGATCTTTGCCTCGCCGCGTCGTGCCGCGAGCTGAGCGCGTATGACGGCTGTGTCATTGGCCACCAGCAGATCGCCCGGCTCCAGCAGAGAGGGGAGATCGCTGATACGCGCCTCGCTCAGGGGCTGGCTGGCAGCCACGCGCAGCAGGCGCGCTGAATCGCGCGGTCGGGCGGGTTCCAGGGCGATATTCTCGCGCGGAAGATCGAAATCAAAATCGGATATCTGCATGGGCGGCTCGGTTTAGGCCAGAACCGCCCGTCAATGCCAGTGCAAATCAGGCGGTGGGCGGCTCGGATATCTTCAGACGATACGGCTCTGATGAGGAGGCGATCCGCAGTGGAAACGGCGCGTGCCGCGCCCGTATCACGCCTGTCGGCTTTTTCAGGATAGGGCCGGCTGCCTGGTACGGCAGATCGTTTGCGCGATTTGCGGCTCTGGGGGCGCCTGGCCCGTATCGGGTCCGGTCACGCCGTGTCGCCCCGGGCAGAGCTTGAGGTGATCGATCAGCCAGCGTCCTGCCGGGCCGGGGGGCTCGGCAGTTGGGTAGACAACCGTCATGGGCATGGCCGAACCACCGGGCGTGAACCCATCCATCTGCAGTTCCACCAGACGACCCGCTTCGAGATCGGCGCTGATGCTGTGCACCGGCATGCCGCCCCAGCCAAGCCCGCCGAGGAGAAAATGATGCTTCGCATACAGGTCGGCCAGACGCCACGTAGCGGGCGAGAAGATACCGCGCTCGCGACCAGCGGAAAGATCGGTCCGATCGGTCAGGACCAGTTGCACATGGCGCGCCAGTTCTTCCTTGGGGATCGGGCCGTCATGGCGGGCGAGAGGATGCTCCGCCGATGCCACCATCATGAATCGGATGTCACCCAGCGCCTCCGAGGAAAGGGCATCGGGCAGATCGGGCAGGGGGCCTGCAATGCCGATCTGGGCGCGTGACTCGAGAATAGGCTGAAAGACCCCGCCCAGCGCCTCGACATAGAGACGCAGCGGCGTCTGGGGGAAAGTCTCGCGAAAGCCGCGCGCCACGCGGGTCATTCGGTCCATGGGAAAGAAGACATCCACTACCACGGAAAGCTCGGGCTCGATGCCCGACGCCATGCCATAGGCACGCGCCTTCATGTGATCGACGCCCATGACGATACCGCGCGCATCGGCGAGCAGGGTCTGGCCCGCCTTTGTCAGTTGTGGATAGCGCCCCATACGGTCGAACAGGGCCACGCCCATCTGGGATTCCAGTGTCGCGATCATTTCGCTGATCGCAGGCTGCGAGCGTCGAAAGCGCCTCGCCGCTGCCGAAAAGCTGCCATCATCGGCTGCCGCGATGAAGACACGGAGCTGATCGAGCGAAATCCGGTCCAGCATGATCCCCCCATCCATAGTCCAGAGCGATACTATCCATCGGAAGATATCGAGTGTCGAGATGGGTTAACGTATGGGACGGTATGCGGGAACAGCAGGTTGACGCCCCATCACGGGGTTTTCCTGCTTCCTCATCAGGCCCTGAAGCAGAGAGCGCCCATCATGAAGATCCTTCACATCGATTCCAGCATTCTCGGTGACAATTCTGCCAGTCGCGCCCTGACGGCCGAGACCATCGCCCATCTCAAGGCAGCCCATCCCGAAGCCGAGATCACCTATCATGACCTGGCCGCCCATCCGATCCCGGATCTTTCGGCCGGTCATGTGGCGGCGCGTTTCGGCGCGGAGGTGACCGATGAGGCAATCCAGGCCGATCTGGCGCGAGGCAACGCCCATGTGGAGGAACTGCTCGCCGCCGATATCGTGGTGATCGGCGCGCCGATGTACAATTTCACCGTTCCTGTCCAGCTCAAGAACTGGATCGACCGTATTGCGGTAGCGGGCAAGACCTTCCGCTATGGTGAGAACGGTCCCGAGGGGTTGGTGCCCGGGGGCAAGAAGGCGGTTCTGATCTCGACCCGCGGCGGCAATTATACGCCGGGTACTCCGGCGGCGCCGATGGACCATCAGGAGCCCTACATGACGGCTGTGTTCAGCTTCATCGGACTGCGCGACATAACCTGGATCCGCGCTGAAGGGCTGAGCCGCGGGGCAGAGGCCCGTGACGCGGCCATGAGCGCCGCCAAGGCCGATATTGCCGCGTTGACACTCTGATTCAATTCGAAACGAAGGAGCTCTTTTCCATGAACAAGACCATTCTCGTTAGCGCCGCCCTTTTCGCGGCTCTCGTCTCTGTCCCGCACGCGCACGCCCAAAAGGGCGGCACGCCTGACCCCAAGGCGGTTCAGGCTGGCAGTTACAGCATCGAGCCCTATCATACCCAGGTCGCGTTCACGCTCCTGCATATGGGCTTCACCAATTTCTCAGGCTTTTTCTCGCAGGCCTCAGGCACGTTGACCCTCGACCCGGCGCATATCGACGCGACGAAGCTGGATGTCACCCTGCCCATCGCCTCGGTCCAGACTACTGTGGGCAAGCTCGATGGCGAGCTGAAATCCGCTGACTGGTTCGACGCCGAGAAATTCCCCACGGCCCATTTCGTCTCCACACGCGTCACGCGCGCCGGAAGCAGCATGGCGACGATCACGGGCGATCTGACGCTTCATGGCGTGACCAAGCCCGTCACCTTCAAGGCGCGTCTGATCGGAAGCGGCGTCAACCCGCTCGACAAGAAGGAAACGGTTGGGTTCGAAGGCACCGCGGTGATTTCGCGCAGCGCGTTCGGCGTTTCGCGCTATGTGCCGTTGGTGGGTGATCAGGTGACACTGCATATCGCCGGCGCTTTCGAAAAAGCCTTCTGAACAGGGGCGATCGGAAGTGATGGGCGGTATGCGCGATCGATCTGGCATGAAGTCGCGTTATGACCTCGTGGCCATGGGCCTTCACTGGCTCATGGCCCTGGGGATACTGGCGCTGATCGCGATCGGGTTGGCCATGGTGCATGGCGGGTTACCCCCCGGTACGATGTTCCGGCTATTTCAGCTGCATAAATCGATCGGGATCACGATCCTGCTCGCGGCGCTGTGTCGTCTGGCGTGGCGCCTTGCACACCGCCCTCCCGTTTTTGTCGGAACGATGCCGCGCATGGAGCGTCATCTCGCGGCGCTCGCCCATGCCGTTTTGTATGCGGCCATGATCCTGCTGCCTCTGAGCGGATGGGCCGTGGTGTCGAGTTCCGTCTACGCCATTCCGACCGTCCTCTATGGCCTCATACCCTGGCCGGATTTGCCCTACCTGCCGCATCTGGCGAACAAGCAGCCGGTCGAGGACGCATTCTCCGCCCTGCACAGCTATGGCGCTTATGGTTTCATTGCCCTGATCACGCTCCATGTGCTCGCGGCGTTGCGGCATCAGCTCATCCTCAAGGATGGCGTGCTTGAGCGCATGCTGCCCCAGTTGGGAAAGAAAGATCGATGATCACGCTCAGGATGGCGCGTCGCGCCCAGCCAGTACTCGTTTTACACGCTCTGGCCTTGCCGGTTCTCGTGCTCCTCGCCTCCGCCCCCGTGCGGGCGCAGGACTGGGTGCTCGACAAGGCACAAAGTCATATCGGCTTCACTGGAACCCAGACCGGGACACGTTTCGCCGGGGAGTTCGGGCGATATGATGGCGAGATCGCGCTGGACCCCGCGCATCCCGAGAGCGGGCATATCGAGGTGACGATCGATCTTGCGAGCGCCCATACCGGGGACACGCAGCGTGACACGGCCCTTCCGGGCGCAGACTGGTTCGATGTGGCCCAGTTCCCGAAAGCGCGTTTCGTCTCAACTGCCATCCGCTCAGTGGGCGAGAAGCATTATGAGGCACTGGGAACGCTTTCGCTGCGTAATGTCACCAGGCCCGTCACCCTGCGCTTCACTCTCGAGGCGAAAGATGGCAATGCCCATGCGCAAGGTCAGGCAGATCTCGTCAGAACGGCATTCGGCGTCGGGCAGGGGCCCTGGGCCTCAGGGCAATGGGTGGCACTCGAGGTTGGCGTAACCTTCGACCTCGTGGCCCATGGCAAGAAGTGATCATCTCCAACTGACCTCGCCTCAAAAATTCCCTCCATAAGATCTCCGACTAGTTCCCTGGGCGACGTCTTTCGACAGGGCAAAACCGGGAGGGGGATGAACTGCGCCCTCAAATCGACTAGAAAGGGAGCAGATCATCACTGGAGAAATTCGATGTCTTACGCCGCCCTTGACGCTGCCCGCGTCGCAAAGGCCTCAAAATCCGCTCTGACTGCTCTAGGGCAGGTCAAGGAACAATCCGAAACCCATCAGCGCAAGACGATCATGATCGAGCGTATCGAGGCACTCGCCGGTGCGGCCGCCGAGACGAGTCTGCCGGGTGGTGGTCTGGTCACGCTGACATCGGAAGAATTCTGGCTGATCAGCAAGAACTGGTAACATCGCAGTGTTGCGCCATCCGGGTTGTCCCGGTGGCGCCTGCATCTCTCTGCGTGTCGTGAAAAGGAACTGGAAACATCCTTTCGAAAGGCCGCGGCGATCCGGGCAGCACGTTCAGCCCTGATAAGAGGCGATCTCGATAAGGTTCTGATCCGGGTCATGAATATAGACCGAAGTGATCGGCCCGAGCGCCCCGATACGGTTCACCGGTCCCTCGATGATGGCCACGCCGCATTTTTCCAGATGGCGTATGATATTTTCCGAATCGATTGCCGTGGTGAAGCACAGATCGCTCACCCCCGGAGCCGCTTTCCCGGCTGTGGTCCAGCCTTCTGAATCCAGCGGCCGCAGATTGATCTTCTGGCCGCCAAAAGAGAGCGAGACGCGATTGTTGCGGCCATATTCCTCGATTTCCATCCCCAGAACGCGCTGATACCAGTTGGCGGAAAGGGCGCGGTCACGAACCGTGAGAACGATATGGTCGAGGCGATCGACGGTAAAACGCATGAGGTCCGGACTTTCGCTGACAGGGGCCTCAGTGTTCAGTATCAGTGTTCCGCCCCGCCTGACTAGAGATCTCCGCTGTCTCACCCGGCAGGAAGCGCATGAGCGACGTGGCGATCATGGGGGCCACTGCGATCAGCACCATGAAGCGCGCAATCTGCATGGCCATGACAAAAGGCACATCGATCGGTGTCGAGGCGGCGATGATGGCGATTGAGTCCGCGCCACCGGGGCTGGTGGCCAGATAGGCGCTGAGCAGATCCACATGCGCGATCCGGGCCAGCGGCCAGGACAGGAGCGCACATCCTGCAATGAGCACACAGGTCGAGAGCGTGACAGCGGGCAGGGCGCGCCAGACGTGGCCAAGTACGTCGCGGGTGAAGCGTCGGCCGATCATCCAGCCGATGATCACATAGCTCGGGGCCAGCAGCCATTCGGGCAAGGTATAGCGGAGCCCCAGAAAGCTCTGGCACAGCACGCCCAGCGCCAGACTGACCAGAAGCGGCGCGGCACCCAGGCGCAGGAATGGGGTGACGACTGCCGTAAGCGCCACGATGATGAAACAGGGCCAGATTGGCAAATGTGGGTCGCTAGGGAAAAGTGGATGCGCCCCATGCGAGGACACCACGATATGCGAGACGATCGAGGTGGCGATCGTGACAAGAAAGACGCGCAGATAGACCATGAAAGCCACGAGGCGCTGATCGGCGCCATAGGACTCGCAGAGCAGGGTCATGGCGGTTGCGGCACCGGGGGACGAGCCCCAGAGCGCGACGCTGCCGGGCATGACGCGCAGCCGGGCGAGGACCCAGCCCAGCGAGAAGCTGATCAGAATGACCGAAAACACCCCTCCGAGGAAAATGGCCCAATGGCTGACTACCTCGTGCAGGACGCGAAGTGTCAGGGAATGGGCCATCAACTGGCCGATGATCGACTGGGCGAGGGGAGGCAGCCGCCTGTCGAGCGGTATGCTGCCTCCCGAGACCGCAACGATGATGGCCGCAATCATTGGGCCGATCAGGAGAGCGGCGGGAAGACCGGCGATCAGCAGCCCCCCGGCGAGCATGGCCGAGAACAGCATGAGAATGACGAGGATGCCTGTCGCGTTCTTCATGGGCTCTGTCTTTTCCACCTGCGCCGATCTCGCCTCAACTCAAGCCGAGAACCCGATATCCTGCGTGGTCGTCACGCGGCACAGCCGGGGGAATACATGGGTGATCGTCATCTCATGCATCTCCTTGTTCAGCGAGGAGCAGGCATCTTCAGGGACCACCACATCATAGCCAAGCTCCCAGGCGTGGCGCAGCGTCGATTCCACGCCAAAATTCGTGGCAATACCGGCCAGAACGATGGTCCTGATACCGCGGCGACGCAGTTGCAGGTCGAGATCCGTTCCCGTGAAGGCGCCCCATTGGCGCTTGAGGATCACGAGATCGCCCTCCTGCTGCAAGCCCGGCGCCAGATCGCTCCAATTGGCAGGCAGGGCAGTGGCGGTGGACAGGGGGGAATCGACATTATGGGGCGGGGCATCCGCGAAATCGGGCGCGAAGCCGACATGAACGAGCGCAACGCAGACTCCTGCGGCGCGAGCGGTTTCCGCAAGTTTCCTGCCCTTGGCGAGCACTTCCTGGCTTGAATGAGGCGTTACAGGCAGGGACAATATGCCGCTCTGGAGATCGATCAGGACGAGCGCCGTCGTTTTGGGATCGAGAGTGAGCATGGGAGAGCCTTTCATCGATGGAAACGTCACCGCCCAGTTATGCGAGGAAATCCTCGCATAAGTCAAATGCCATCGCCCCTAAGAGGCAGCGTGGCCGGGAGCGCGTGGCCCTGATCCTCGATGCAGCGTCCTCGCTTTTTGCCGAGAAAGGCGTCGAGGGCGCGACCATGACGGAAATCGCCGCGCGCTCGGGAACGGCCATAGGGTCGCTCTACCGTTTCTTCCCGACAAGGGAGAGTATTGCCATCACGCTGCTGGAGCGGTTCATCGAGGATCGTCTCGATCTGCTCGATCGCATGCATGAGGAACTCGGGCCTGGGGCTCTCGACGCCGCCGCCGAACTCCTGATGAACGCCTGGCTGGAAAAGCGTGAAGAGCGCGATGTGACGACCATGCTCATGGCAACACGCTCCGATGCCGGGCATTACACAGCGCAATGGCGTAGCCAGTTTCTGGAGCGCGTGGTGCGTATCCTCGAGCGCGTAACACCTGACAAAGCTGAAACGGCTCCGGCGCGAGGCGTCGTGGTGCTTCACGTCCTGAAGCTTGCCCCGCAACTTGTGACAGGCTCGCTGGGTGGGGAGATCGAGAAGGAGTTGCGTCAGGTAGTCCTGGGGCTGGTCAGGGGTGCCTGAGCTCGCGACCCGCATGGGCGCACAGACCGCAGACCGCAGCCGGGTTGATACTCGGCTGCGGAGAGGCTTCCAGGCCGCTTGGCCTTGATGGGCCTCTCTGCCCTTTGCTCGCGGTCATGGAACCTGACGCCGGGATGGGATGGAGTTCGGGGCGGGAAAAGGGGTGAGATCAGTGCGGACGCTTGCGGAAGGCGTCCAGGCTGACAACCTGACCATCCTCGCTGCCGGTCTGCGTCGACGCGCTCTCGTCCTCAGCCGTGGGCTCCGCCTCATCGATCTCGGCGGCCATCTCGCCCGGCTCGACCGTGAAGCGCAGAGCCATACGGATATGGGGATCAGCGAAGGCAGTGATCGCGGCGAAGGGAATGACAAGCACGCTGCCGATTCCCCCGAAAGAGAGACCGACCGACACCGTCATGGCCTCGCGATCGACCCTCAGATCCCAGAACTGATGCTGCAGCACGATCGTCATGTCATGCGGGTATTGCGCGCGCAGACGGTCGGGAATGATGATGCCAGGATAATCGGTCAGAAAGGTGAGATAGAAATGATGCTCGCCCGGGAGACCCTCTGTGCTGGCGTAATCGAGTGCGCGCAGCATGACTTCACGATAAGCGTCTTCCACCCATTCATCATAGGGCAGCAGGCTTTCTGGCAATTCGTGATCCATGCCGTCACCCTGATCATCGCTCATTCTAATCGATCCATTTTCGAGACACTGATCACTCAGGGATGCGACGATTCAGGGCCCATGGCAAGGGCTCGTGTCGGTAGACTATATCCCGAACCCTCGGCGTATGGGCGGGAAATGCCTGAACGCCTGCGGCCGCGTTCCAGAGGATGGGGGATGAATGAAGTGGGAGGGCTTCTGTTGCCCGGTGCCCTCCCGAACCGCGCTTATCGCTTATGCAGCGACAGCGAGCACCTTTGTGTTATCATTGGCACTTGTGATTTAGCCCGATAACGGCGGTACAATGCCGGGCAAAAGGCAAGTCTTTACCACGCACGTCGAGCCTGTTTCGTCCCCTGACTTTCCGTTGGGCAGGGCCCTCGGGAAGGAATGGTGGAGACGCCGGGCACTGCCCCCGGGTCCGTAACGATTATTCCACTTACCGTTTATCGCCATAGCCAAGGGCAAGCCCTCCGGCACCGATGCATATAGACGCGCACCGCTTTCACGGCAAGGGGCTGCCCGGCCTCGGAGCGGATTGAGCGCGCAAGGCGGTCCAAGTCCGGGCAATCGCAATGGACCATGATGGCGATCGGCCTTGCGGGCGCTTGGGTGGAGGATGGATGCGTGCGGACCGAATCATCCCGTGACATGAAGTGCTGGTGTTTTCCCAAGCCGTCCTGTGATAAGCGTCGGCCCATGCCGCTGACACCAGAACAACGCGCCGAGATCGACGCTTCCCGCCTCACGCCCTCTCAGACGAGCCGGCCGACCGTGCCTGCCCTGGAGGCGATTCTCTTCACCCCCATCGAACTGCTCGACCATGGCTTCGTCCGTGTCGTCGATTACATGGGCGATGACGGGGCCATCGTGCAGGCTGCACGTGTTTCCTACGGGCGCGGCACCAAGAAGGTCTCCGAGGATACGGGGCTGATACGCTATCTGATGCGGCATCGCCATTCGACCCCGTTCGAGATGTGCGAGATCAAGTTCCATGTGAAGCTGCCCGTTTTTGTGGCGCGTCAGTGGATCCGTCATCGCATGGCAAATGTGAACGAATACTCGGCACGCTATTCGATTCTGGATCGCGAATTCTATCTGCCCGATCCCGAGCAGGTGTCGGCACAGAGCGTGTCGAACCGCCAGGGCCGCGCCGAGGCCCTTTCTCCCGAAAAGGCGGCTGAGGTGCTCGACCTGCTGCGTCAGGATGCGGCGCGCTGCTATGACAACTACGAGACGATGCTCGACCCTGAGGGGTATGGTCTGGCGCGCGAACTGGCGCGCATGAATCTGACGCTCAACACCTACACGCAGTGGTACTGGAAGATCGATCTTCACAACCTGCTGCATTTCCTGAGCCTGCGCGCCGACAGCCACGCCCAGTATGAAATCCGCGTCTATGCCGAGGCCATGCTCGATGTGCTGCGCGCCTGGGTGCCCATCACGGCTTCCGCTTTCGAGGAGTATCGTCTGGGGGCCTTCACCTTTTCATCAGGCATGCTGGCCGTCCTGCGTCGCCAGTTGGCCGGTGAGGCGGTGACACAGCCGGAATCGGGGCTCAGCAAGCGCGAATGGGAAGAGATGCAGGCCGTCCTGCAAAAGGCGTGATGCGGTGACCGATCTTCGCCGCATGATGGAGGAGGGGGTCCCCGACCCCGAGCCTCCGAGAAAGCTGCCCTCGATCCTGCCTTGGGCCGCTCTTGCAGGTGTTCTTGTCGTGATCTCGCTGGGCATACGCTTGTTCTGGCCGGTGACGGCGCCCGCCCCCCTGCCAGAATGTGGCGCGACTCCCGGGACACAGAGTGCCTGTGTCCGTAGCGAGTCGGCGCCAAGCGGCGCTCAGGGAACACGCGGCGCGCACTAGACGCCTTTGAAGGGCCCCGCCTCATCCTTGCCGGGACATGGTCCGCGTCGCGCAGATATCGGGTCTCTCAGGGCGCAAGGCCCATCCAGCGCGGGTGACGATGCTCGATCCAAGCCAGAAGTCTTCCGCTCAAACGGCGAAGGAAGGGGATATCCTCCGCAAGGAGGAAGAAGCCCAAGGGAAGCATCCAGAGCCCTAATATCGGTAGGAAAGCCAGACACCCCCCGATCATGAACAGGACGCCTGCCGGAATCCTCACCCACCAGCGTGAGGGCGTAAGGAGCCAGCGCGTCAATCGCTGAAGCTTTTCGGGCAGGCGTGCAAGCAAGAGGGTAAGTCGGCGTTGCCTCTCCTCCTCCGCCGAGATCGGGGCAGGGAGGAGGCCCGGTCTGGTTGACATCATGATGCGATAAGCCCCCGAAAATCTGTCGGAAAAGTGACGGCTACGGCGCCCCCAGAGACAGAAACCGCGACAGGGCTCGCCGGTTTTGCCTGCAACCCGGAATTCAATAACCGGTTCACCTGGAAAAGGTCACTCTGCTCATGATGTATCCGACGCTCGACAGCCTTTATGAAGCCATCAAGACCGGATCGGTCGGCCTCTCGTTTTCCCTGCCGACCTATGGTGGAGCCGAGCCGGTCAATGCACCTGAAATCTGGTCCTGGGACGTTGATCGCTATATGGTCGGGACCTGCGCAGCCGATTTGTCCCTGATCCCGCGCGATGAATGGGCCGGGGACGTCAAGCTCGAAGGCTGACAGGTCGTATCGTCCCTGACTGGACCGGAATGGCCTGGCTGGGTCATTCGGGTGTCAGGAACTGGGGCGAGAGTGTCTGTCAGAAAGCTGATTTCGTCGATTGCCCCTGCGGCCTTGTTGCTGGGGGGCTGTACGCCCACGCCCCCTGCGCATCCGGACGATATCTGTTCCATCTTTCACGAGAAACGGGGCTGGTATCATGCGGCGCTTCGGCAGGAGAAGAAGTGGAACGTCCCGTTCTCCGTGCCCATGGCGATCATGTATCAGGAATCGGGGTTCCACAGTAATCTGCACACCAAGCGCACCTATATTCTATGGTTCATTCCATGGGGATATATCACGACCGCCTATGGGTATCCTCAAGCCAAGGATGAGATCTGGCAGGATTACCAGCGAGCGACCGATACGAGCGCCAGTCGTGAAGATTTCGCGGATTCGCTCGACTTCATCAACTGGTATGTCACCAGCACGAAGAGACAGGCCCATGTGCCCGTGACAGACGGGATGAGGCAGTATCTGGCTTATCATGAGGGCTGGGGCGGATATCGCAAACGCTCCTACGCCAGCAAGGGCTGGCTCATAACGGTCGCACGCAAGGTGGGAGCGCGGTCGAATGTCTATGCCGCGCAATATGCGAGTTGCGAAAATGACCTGAAGGACAAGGGCTTCTGGAGCTGGCTGTTCTGATCAACGAGAGAGCGCTGTGAGCGCAGGGCGACCTGCGCGCTAACGCGCCATCTGCCTGATCGGACTTCAAGGCGTGTGCCCAACACCGCCTTGTGAGAACCTTACAGCATTGGTCATGTTGCTCAGCCTGCGCTCGGTGGCAGGCAACCCTCGGGGATATTATCTGCCAGAAAAGCCGCGAAGTCCCTGAATGCGGGACCACGAGGGTCCGAACTGCGCCAGACCAGGCCGATCTGCCGACTGGCAGGGGCCATGGGGCGTGTGACCACGAGTTCGTCCCACTCAGCGCGGTTCCTCAGAGCCAGCTGAGGTATGAGGGAATAGCCTTCTCCCGCGCCGATCATGTGCCATAGCATTTCCAGGCTGGTCGCCAGACGCTGCTGATCCCGTGCCGGCATCATGCCACACACGGCAAGTGCCTGATCGCGCAGGCAATGCCCGTCTTCCAGCAACAGCAATCCATTTTCATCGTGATCGGCGGCCAGATCCTGCATCGTCAGTGCGTCCCGCGTGGCGAGCGGATGGTTGCGCGGAAAAACGGCCAGGAAAGGTTCCTCGAAGAGCGGAAAGGTTTCGAAGCTCTCGCCCGGAACGGGGAGGGCTGCGAAAACGAGATCCAGCTCGTTCTGGCGCAAGCGTGACAGCATGCTCTGGGTCAGGCTTTCCGTCAGCTGCAGTTTCAGTTCGGGATAGGCGCGGCGCAGCAATGGCAGGAGGCTCGGTACGTAGTAAGGGCCGAGGGTTGCGATCACTCCGATACGTAGCAGCCCCTCCAGGGGGCCCGTGCGTGCGCGTGCGGCCTCTATCATGGCGCGTGCTGAGGCCAGAACCTCCCGGCCCATGGCAATCAGGCGAATACCATCCGGAGTCGGCGCGACATGGCGGCGCGAGCGCTCGAAAAGGGTGACATCGAGTAGTAACTCGAGCTTGCGAACCTGTTCTGATAATCCCGCCTGGCTCACGCCACATCGCTCGGCGGCCCGCGAGAAATTGCGCAGATCATCGACCGCCACCACATATTCGATATCGCGAAGGGAGAGGCCGGAAAGAGGAATATAGGTCATGGACATAGATAGGACCAATCCGTGATGCCGGTAAAAACGGTTCTGCCTATATCTACCATTGACAGAAACGATTTCCGAGGCGTTCGTGTTCGTGGGACAACGAGCCCGTCATCAAACAGCGATGTGAACCAGGGAGCATATGACATGCCACGCATCAATTCGACCGTGAAGCCTTTCGAGACCGATGCCTACCACGATGGCAAGTTCATCAAGGTGTCGGAAGCGGATGTGAAGGGAAAGTGGTCCGTCTTCTTCTTCTATCCTGCTGACTTCACTTTCGTCTGCCCGACCGAACTTGAAGATCTGGCCGAGAATTACGCTACCTTCAAGCAGCTTGGCGTCGAGATCTACTCGGTCTCCACCGACAAGCACTTCACTCACAAGGCTTGGCACGACACGTCGCCAGCTATTGGCAAGATCCAGTATGTCATGCTGGCCGATCCGACGGGCACGATCAGCCGCAACTTCGACGTCATGATCGAGGAAGCAGGCATGGCCGATCGCGGCACGTTCCTGATCGATCCCGAAGGCAAGATTCAGTACATCGAGGTTACTTCGGGTGGCGTTGGCCGCTCCGCTGCCGAACTGATCGAAAAGATCCGCGCAGCGCAGTATGTTGCCTCGCATCCGGGTGAAGTCTGCCCCGCGAAGTGGAAAGAGGGTGAAGCCACCCTGTCCCCGTCGCTCGACCTGATCGGCAAGATCTGAGGTCGTCTGGCCCGGCCTCCGCGCCGGGCCAACCCCGCCGGATTGCTTCGGCGCAGTTTATCGGAAAGAGCAGGATCAGCCTGATGTTGCAGGACCCCATCAAGTCACAGCTTTCGACCTATCTCGCCAATCTGGCCCATCCGGTCGTACTTGAAGCGTCCCTCGACGGGAGCGCGAAAGCGCGGGAGATGGGTGAACTCCTCCAGGAAGTTGCTGCCCTCTCCGATAAAGTGACCTATTCGGCAGACGGTGTGAGCGAGCGTCGTCCCTCCTTCCTGATCCGGCGCGGCGATAGCCGTCATGGCGTGAATTTCGCCGCCATTCCTATGGGGCATGAATTCACCTCTTTCGTGCTGGCGTTGCTTCAGGCAGGCGGTCATCCGCCCAAGATCGACCCGGAGATTGCCACGCAGATCAAGGGGCTCGGGGGTGAATTCCGGTTCGAGATCTTCGTCTCCCTGTCCTGCCAGAACTGTCCGGATGTGGTCCAGGCTCTGAACGCCATGAGCGTGATCAATTCTGCGATCAATGTGACGACGATCGACGGCGCGTTGTTCCAGGAGGAAGTGGCCTCCAAGAACATCATGACCGTGCCCCAGATCTATCTGAACGGCATGGCCTTCGGCTCCGGGCGCATGGATGTGAACCAGATCCTCGCCAAGCTGGATGACGATGCACCGCGCCGTGCAGCCGAGCGCCTGAAGGACATGCCGGCCTTCGATGTGCTGATCATCGGCAGCGGCCCTGCCGGTGCCTCCGCCGCCATCTATGCAGCGCGCAAGGGATTGCGCACGGGACTCGTGGCCGATCGTTTCGGCGGTCAGGTCATGGATACGGCGGGGATCGAGAACTTCATTTCGATCAAGGAAACCGAGGGCCCCAAACTCTCGGCCCAGCTCGAGGCCCATGTGCGCAGCTACGACGTGGAGATCATCTCGGGGCAGCGCGCCAAGGAGCTGTTTCCGGCATCCCGTGTGGGTGGGCTGCATGGGATTGCGCTTGAAAGCGGGGCGATCCTGCATAGCCGCACAGTTATTCTGACGACCGGTGCCCATTGGCGTCAGCTCGGTGTGCCGGGTGAGGAAGAGTATCGCACCAAGGGTGTCGCCTATTGTCCGCATTGTGACGGCCCGTTCTACAAGGGCAAGCGCGTTGCTGTGGCCGGTGGGGGCAATAGCGGTGTCGAGGCAGCTATCGATCTCGCTGGTATCGTTGGTCATGTCACGCTGTTGCAGCGCAGTTCGAAGCTGAAGGCTGACAAGGTATTGCAGGACAAGCTGCGCAGCCTGCCCAATGTGACGGTACTGACCGAAGCGCTGACGAGCCGGATTGAAGGCGATGGCACCAAGGTGAATGGTCTGACCTATCGCGGGGGCGATGGCAAGGATCACAGGATCGACCTTGAAGGTGTGTTCGTCCAGATCGGTCTGCTGCCTAACACGGAATGGCTGCGAAACACGCTCGCGCTGAACGATTTCGGCGAGATCAAGGTCGATGATCATGGCGCGACCTCCGTGCCGGGCGTCTTTGCCGCCGGTGATGCCACGACGACGCCCTATAAGCAGATCGTCATTGCTGTCGGTGAGGGAGCGAAGAGCGCGCTTTCTGCCTTCGACTATCTCATCCGTTTGCCGGCAGAATAAGGCACCATATGATCGTCTCGTCTGGCAGGGGCAGGAGGGGGAACCCTTCTGCCCCTGTCGCGCTTTTTCCTCCCCATGCGAGGGGATCGGGAAGGGAGCGCGATGGACAATCAGACGATGAGCAGTGCCGAGCAGGAGGCACGCGATCACGCCCGATCTGCCCGGTTGACCTATGTGGATCGTTCCCGCCCGGGCATCACACGGCATAGGGCCGGTCGTGGTTTCTTCTATCGCACGCCGGACGGCGAGCGGATCACCACTCCCGAGAGCCTGAGTCGTATCAAGGGTCTGGCCATCCCGCCTGCCTATCAGGATGTTTGGATCTGCCCCAACCCGAAAGGGCACCTGCAGGCCGTCGGCAAAGATAGTCGCGGCAGGCTGCAATATCGTTACCATCCACGTTGGCGTCTTGTGCGTGATGAAGACAAATTCGCCCGCATGCTCGTCTTTGGCGACAAGCTGCCTCTCATAAGGCAGCGTGTGGATGAGGATCTGCGCCACCCGCATCTCAATCGAACCCGTGTTCTCGCCGCTGTGGTCAGGCTGATGGAGCGCACCATGGCGCGTATTGGCAACGAAACCTACGCAAAGGAAAACCGCAGTTTCGGCCTGACGACGCTGCGCCATCGTCATGCGACCGTCGAGGGCGGCAGGCTTGCCCTCGATTTCAGGGGCAAGCACGGTATCGAGGCGCATCTGGACGTGCGTGATCCCAAGCTGGTGCGCGTGATTTCCCGGCTTCAGGACCTGCCGGGTCAAAAGCTCTTCCAGTACGTCGATGATGAGGGAGAGCGCCACGAGATCCACTCTCATGACGTGAATGCCTATCTGCAGGAGATCAGCGGCGAGGAAATCACGGCGAAGGATTTCCGCACCTGGGCCGCCACGCATTTGGCAGCGCTGACTCTGGCCAGCCTCGAGGAGGGCGATAGTCGGGCCCGCGCAAAGAAAAATATCCTGCGGACCATCGAGCAGGTGGCAGCGCGATTGGGCAACACGCCCAGCGTCTGTCGCAAATGTTACATTCACCCCCAGATCCTGACGGGTTATCTCGATGGAAGCTTGCGCAAGGCCTTCGCCCGACAGGCCGAAGACCTGCTGGAGCAGGAAACCGGGTGCACCTCGCTGAGTGCCGATGAGGCCATGATGGTAGGATATCTCACCCGCCTTCTGGAAAAACCGGCCAAACCGCCGGGCAAGCGCAGGAAACCCTGACACGTTCCTGGCTTTAGTTTTCCCTGAAAATTCCGGAGCGGCGTCAAAGCCGGATAGGGTGCTGCGCCTCCCCCAGGGGCGACGGCCGCCGCTCCGGGTCGATGACAGAGGAGAGGGTCATGGAATATCGCGTTCTTGGAACGTCAGCACTGCGCGTTTCCGCTCTGGGGCTGGGCTGCATGGGCATGAGCCAGTCCTATGGGGAAGCTGATGAGCGTGAGAGCCTCGCAACGCTCGACCGCGCTATCGAGCGGGGAATTACCCTGTTCGACACCGCCGAGGTCTATGGCCCCTTCCGCAACGAGGAACTCCTGGGGCGCGCCCTGTCATCCCGTCGAGGGAGGCTGACACTGGCCACCAAATTCGGCTTCCGAATAGAGAACGGGAAATCCGTTGGAGTGGACAGTCGCCCGTCCCATATCCGGGAGGTGGTCGAAGCCTCCCTTCGGCGTCTGCAGACCGATCGCATCGACCTGCTCTATCAGCATCGCGTGGACCCCGCCATTCCCATGGCTGAGGTCGCTGGGACTGTGGCCAAGTTGGTCGAGGAGGGCAAGGTCTTGCATTTTGGCCTCTCTGAGGCCGGAGTGGGGGCCATACGTGAGGCGCATGCCGTCTATCCCGTGACCGCCTTGCAGAGTGAGTACTCGCTCTGGGAACGCAATGTGGAAGCCGAAATCCTGCCGCTTCTACGCGAACTCGGCATCGGCTTCGTACCATTCAGCCCGCTTGGGCGCGGGTTTCTGACGGGCACGGCCAAACCCGCAGAGGACTATCCGGTGACCGATTTCCGCCACACAGATCCACGTTTCCAGGGGGCGAGCTTTACAGCCAACCAGAAAGCCGCTGAAGTCGTAGGGGTTATTGCCACCCGCCATGAAGCCACGCCTGCCCAGATCGCACTGGCGTGGTTGCTTGCAAAGGGGCCGGACATCGTGCCGATACCCGGTACGAAGCGGCAGACTTACCTTGATGACAATCTCGGTGCCCTGACGGTCAGGCTCGGGCAGGAGGATCTTGCGGCACTCGACTCTGCGTTGAGCGCTGACCGGGTCACGGGTCAGCGCTACAATGAGAGCAACATGAAGCTCGTCAACCGGTAGGGCGGTTCCGTTGCCGGAAATACTGCGTGCGGATGCCCTGATTGGGCATCTGGCTGTTTTTGCAGGAGCGGAAGGGGGGCCTCAACTGATCGAGAAGTCAGATGCCTTGAGGTCTGTGACACCAAGGAAAGTCACTTTCATGTCATTATCGAGCATGATGGAGGTGTTACCTCCGGATACCGTCGCCGTACCGAGCAAGGCGTTGATCTCCTTCTGGGCGTTGCCAGGCTGATAGTTATACATGAAGAACGTATTGCCCGCGGCCGCCGAGAAATCGGTGATGGTCACATCACCCGCTGTATGACCGGACAGCACGCCAAATGTGTTTGCCGCGCCGCTGCCACCGGTGACGGTCACGTTGGTCGCCCCTCTATTATCGCCGAAAGATGTTCCGAATACGAAATGATCACCTCCCTGGCCCCCGATGAGGGTCTGGTTGCCAGCACCGCTCCAGGCTTCGAGGCGTCCGGTCGATGAGGAGGCGTCGACGAGTTCATTCGTGCTCGAGGCGCTCTGATTGCCCGTCCACAATGCCGTTCCGGTGACATCGAGTGACAATGACAGATGATCCGCGCCCCATAGCGTGGCCTGACTGGCCTGGACCTGGGTGCTCCCCGTCCCGGCGATGAAGGAGAGCGCGCCCGTGACACTCAGTGTCTGCCCACTCCCTTGATCGACGCGCAGATCGCCCAGAGCCGAGACCGTATCATTGCTTGCACCGGTCAAGGTTCCCTTGGCACCAGTGAAGAAGACAATCGAGCCCGATCCTCCGACGACGCTGCTATTGTCGCCCAGTGTGATGGTGCTGGCCACACTCCCCTGATCGGCGACATAGGCGTTTTCCTTGAGCGTGACAAAGGAGTTCCCGCCCAGCAATGTGACTGAATCCTGGCCACCGCTGATCCCGCGGATGGTATCGCTTCCCTCAGAGACAACCCTGTTCACACCGCGCTGCAGCATGATCAGGTTTTCACCCGTGCCGGCATCGATGTCATTTGTGCCGTTCGTCGCCAGGATGGTGTCATTGCCCGCAGCGGTTACGATCGTCCAGTTTGCTGACTGGCTTGCACCGTTGAAATAGTTATCGCCACTGACACCCAGAAAACTTCCATTCGAACTTCCGGCGTTGAACGTGATTCCATCGGTATTTCCGCCGAGGATCGTCACGATACCCGTGGAGGTGAGTCCAGCGCCCTCGATCGTGACGCGTCCATCTGCTGTCTCGCCCGCGCGATAGGCTGTGCTGTCGGCCCAGTTGCCCACCCCGATGAATGTGTAATCGCCATGCGGAGCATAATCGCCGGTCGACGCGATCATGCCCTGCAGAGTGACACTGTCGGTGCCAGTCACCGAGCTGTCTCCCTGGGCAAGACGCACAGAGGCGAGTTTGTTCTTTTGAAACGCATCGGCCATCTGCTGCGCGTAGAGCTCAGCCAAGCCCTGTGCACGTCCACCGTCAACGGTGACGTGAATCGCGGTACCAGACGTTCCGACAATCGTGACAATACTCATCCTGTTCCACCCATATGAGGAAAGCCCGGGGGAGCCATGAATGTTATGCCGTTAAACAGACTGTAACCGGAACGCGAGTTACGTTAATTTAAGTGGAATCTCGCAAATCGCGACGGCTCGACCATCAACAATCATTATTATTGCGTTTTTTGTTAACGCTTACCGCATTGTAGCGTCGTAGGTCGCGTACACCGCAAGATTACATTGCCGCGCAGCGCATGCCGTAAATCTTTTTTTCAGGGGAAAGGTGAGCACCCGCATCTGAAGGCACGACAAGGGCCGCTCGGGCGATGTGGGGACTATCCTGATAAGACGCCGCTGTACGACGCATGAAAAAACCCCGTTCTCATAAAGAGAACGGGGTTTTTTCATGCTGCTTCCGCTAGAGCGGGAGCTTAGCGGGCGCCCGTATGGTCGCCGTCACGCATCTGCCCCGTCGGCTCCTGGGTGTGCGCCTCGAGGAACCAGAGATGCTTGTCGAGTGCGCGCGATGCTTCGGTGAACAGGTCTGCCGTATCGGCGTCACCTGCCTCATCGGTTACGTCAATGGATTCGCGCACGTTATTGGCGACCGTGGCATAACGGTCGATAAGGGCCGAGATATGATCGGCAATCTTGTAGACATCGGTCGGATAGGGAGTGCAGGCCGAGTTCTTGGACACGTCCTGAACCGTCCCGTAGGCGGTCCCTCCCAGCTGCACGGCGCGCTCGGCAACCTTGTCGACCAGATCGTCGACGCTGTCGCGGAAGCCATCGAGCATTTCGTGCACACCGATGAACTGCGGCCCCTTCAGATTCCAGTGGGCCTGCTTGGTGATCAACGCGAGATCGATCAGGTCGGCCAGGCGTGCATTGAGTGTCTCGATCGAGACCGTCTTGGCGTTCGACTTGAGAGCATTCTGGGTCGTATGCATCGCGTGTTTGGTGGTCATTGTTATACCCTTGCGTTTTAGCTGTCGGACATTCGCAGAAAGCGATGAGAACTGAACGCTCATGATATGGGTCGGTTGCGCCACTCAGACAAGGAAAGACACATGAGCGACCAGGATACGCCAGTGGTTTCCCTCCTTGATCCAGGTCTGGCTCTGCCTACCAGTCTGACCTGTGCTGAGGTTCCTGAAGAGGATCGTGACGCACCCTGACAAGGGGCTGGTGGCCACGATGTCCCGGCGGAGGCGTTCACGCGGCGGTGCGCCCCCGGTCCGCCCCCGTCTGAAGGCAGCAATCGCCTCCGGTCCGAACAGATTCTCGGTCGCGCCGAGGCGGATCACATTCGGGTCATCGCTGAACAGGGCGTCGAGGCGCGGGACATCATTTTGTGCCAGTGCCTCTTCATATTCGTCCGATGCCAGAGTAAGGGCAGAGACGGTCTCGGGATATGCGGCAGAAGTCATGGGCGCCCTTATTTGCGAGAGTAATTCATAGACTTGCTGAGGGTGGCATGAGCGGCTTGGGATCTGGCGATCTGGCACGGTCGATGCGCGACATACGCATCATATTTTTTAGTCTCGGCCTTGGGGCCTTTGCAATTGGCACGGCTGAATTCGCCGCGATGAGCCTTGTACCAATGATTGCCCATAGTTTCGGTGTGACCGATCCGGAGGCGGGCCATGCCATCGTGCTCTATGCAGCCGGTGTGTGCGTGGGCGCTCCCACAATCGCGCTGTTCAGCGCGGGGATCAGCCGTCGTACCATGCTCATCAGCATGATGCTGCTCTACATGCTGGGCAATGGTATCAGCGCGATCGCGCCCAATTATCTCCTTTTCCTCGCGTGCCGTTTCATCAGTGGCCTGCCGCATGGCGCCTATTTTGGCATAGCCGGTATTCTGGCTTCCTCGCTGGTGCCCCCGAACAAGCGCTCCCAGGCTGTGGGGCGTGTGATTCTGGGTTTGACCATTGCCACGATCGGGGGGGTGCCCCTGGCGAATGGGATCGGGCAGATTGTCGGGTGGCGCTGGGCCTTCGCGCTGATCTCCTTCCTGGCCCTGTGCACGGCGCTGCTCCTGATGGCTTTTGCCCCCCGCGATACGCCGCGCAAGGACGCCAGCATTCTCAATGAGTTCACAGCGCTCAAGCTCAAGCAGGTCTGGCTGACCCTCGCCATTGGCGCGGTGGGATTTGGCAGTGTGTTCTGTGTTTATACCTATCTGGCCTCGATCATGATTCATGTGACCGAAGTGCCCGAATCCTATGTTCCGATCATGCTGGCTGTGTTTGGTATCGGCATGACCATCGGCACACTGGTTTGTGCCTGGCTCGCTGATCACAAGATGATGCCCACGCTTGCAGGGGTGCTGCTCATGGGAGCGGCGTCCATGGCGGGCTTTCCCGAGGCGGCCCATAAATTCATCCCGCTGGCCATCAATGTCTTCATGATCGGCGCGAGTGGCGGTTTGGCGACAGTGGTTCAGGCGCGCCTGCTTACCGTTGCGGTCGGAGCAGAAGGCCTGGCGGCGGCGCTGAACCAGAGTGCGTTCAACATCGCCAATGCCGTCGGCCCCTGGCTTGGGGGGCTCGCGATCTCGGCAGGGCTCGGCTGGACGTCGGTGGGGTGGGTCGGCCTTGCCCTCTCACTGGGAGGTTTTGGCATCTATGTGCTGAGCATCGCCGATGAGTTCAAATCGAAGAAGAACAACATACCCAGAGTTTGAAAAAGGGGGCTTCGGCCCCCTTTTTTGTGATCATGGTGCTCGGCCTGACAGGTTCCGGGTGCGGGAGGGCGCAAGAAGGACGAGCTCGTGCCAGGCCATTCCGCAGGGAAAATTCAGCGGCAGTGCGACGGGGAAACGGACGCACCGGAGCGATCCTGCGTCTGTCAGTCCCACCCCGGGGTCAGTCGCCTTTTAGTCTCGCCCCTGCCAATCGCCCCCTGCCAATCATCCCCCTGCCGCTCTCGCTTCTTATCGGCGCATCATGTCCTGCAAATCAGCTGCGGGTGGGGTCGACAAGATCGAAGAAGGGCTGGAGATCGACAGTGAAAAAACGAGGATAGGCCGGATCGCGCTCGAAAAGCGGATGGCCCGCCCAGCGTTTTTGCATGATCTGGCCTTCCTGGAAGAACCGTGCCTCATGTTCGGGCACATCGTCAGAGCCGCGTGTCAGGCTTTCGTGATGCCAGGCCACGGCCTCGGCGCAATAGATGATCCTGTGCCCTGCATCCCTGATCCGGAGACAGAGATCGACATCGTTATAGGCGATCTTGAGCTCGATCTCGTCGAAGCCACCGACTGACTCGAACACCTCCCGACGCACGAGCATGCAGGCTGCGGTGACGGCGGTCACTTCATGGCTGAGCAGGATCCGCCCGATATAGCCGTAATCCTCGGGACCGCATCCGCGATGGGCGTGGGCACCGACACCGGCGGGTCCCACGACCACGCTCGCATGCTGAATGGTCTGGTTGGGGTAGAGCAGCCGCGCGCCGACCGCGCCGACCTGCGGATCGGCGAGGGCCTCGTTGACCATCAGCCGCAGCCAGTTTTTCTCTTCCACGAAGACATCATTGTTGAGAAAAAGCAGGAAATCGGCGGAGCAGCCATGAGCGGCCAGATTGTTGAGCCGCGAGTAATTGAACGGCTCCTCGATGGTCAGAAAGCGCAGTTTCTCGTGTGCGCCGAACCTTTCCATGAAAGCATGGGCCTCCGGCGTGACCGACCAGTTATCGATCAGCACGATCTCATAATTGTCATAGGCGGTGCGTTCGAGAAGGGTTTCGATGCAGCGCTGTGTGATATCGATCTGGTCCTTGAACGGAATGATGATCGACACTTTCGGGGAAGCGCTGAGGCGCCAATCCACGCGATACAGGGTGAGCCCATTGATGGAGGAAACAGCGGCCTCATAGCCACACCGATCCAGATGATCCGAAACGGCTTTCACCCCCGCCGCGATGGCATAGTTCTTGTTGCCGACGGTCACAGCCGTCGAATTGGGAGTCATGCGCCAGTGGTATAGCAGTTCCGCAACATGGCCGATCCGGTCATGGGGAATGATCTCGCAGGCGCGCAGGATGAAATCATGATCCTGAGCGCCATCATACTCTGCCCGGAGTGGGCCGATCTTTCGCATGGTCTCGGTTTCGACCATGGTGAGATGGCAGACATAGTTGCAGCCCAGCAGATAGCGATAGTTGAAATCGGGCTTGAAGTTGGGGGATTGCCAATTATTGGCCTGATCGACCTTGTCTTCGTCCGAATAGAGTAGGAGGGCGTTTGTCTCCAGCGCCTTGCGCATCATCGTCTCGATTGCGACATCCACGAGCATGTCGTCATGGTCGAAAAACACCGTGTACAGGCCTGTGGCGGCGTCCATACCCGCATTGGTAGCGCCTGAAATGCCCAGATTCTTCTCGAGAGGCAGAACGCGGATGCGTGCATCACGGGCGGCATATTCCTGCATCAGTGCAGTGGTCTGCGGGCAGACCAACCCGTCATCGATCAGAATCAGCTCCCAGTTGTGCCAGGTCTGACGCAGTACGGACTCGATGGCCGTCACGTAATCAGCCTTGAGAGGCTTGTAGGTCGGGCACAGGATACTAACGAGCGGCTCCGTCCCCAGGGGGGCCTTCACGCGCAGTAGCGCGGTGCGTTCGCGCAGGGCCGTGTAATAGAGCAGGGCCCAGCGATCGTAATTGCCGAGATTATACCCGGCGCGCGGGATCGCATTGCGTATTTCGGTGCGCAGCTTTGTCAGTTCACGATGCAGCTTGTCGATGGTCTCGGCGATATCGAGCAGGCGTGTTTCAAGCGCGTCATCAGCAATCGAGGTGGTGAAGGGGCTGCCCATCAACTCCTCGCTCTCGGGCAGGATCTTGACCGAGAAGCTGCGCGGAGAAGACCCTCTGAAGCGCTGCGGGATGGGAATGTCGAAACCGCAATTGGGGTTGCAGCCCACAGCCGCTGCTACATCGCCGCGATAGCGATCGGCCCGTACCTGTGCCACCAGAACGCCATTGGCGGTCACGGAGACAATGCAATCGCCTCGCCATTCGCTCTCCCCCGGCATCTTCTGGAGAACCCAGCCTTTCAGAGCGCCCTGTTTGACCCCGTCGACACAGCTCGTATATTCCGGTCGCGCATCTATTTTGAAGCTTTGGGACGTGCGGGCGTTTTCTCCGTTCTGCTCGGCAATCGGCAGGATCGTCCGGTCCGGCAGGCGTATCGACAGTTCATGCGCCACGCCATCCATAAAGCGAACCGGAATGGTGAAGCTGAATCCGAGGCGATCATGGGGGGTCTTCAGTGCGGTCTGAACGTCTGATCGGGACTGGTCCGCGAGGATCTGGGCGATTTCCTGGCCGTCTATCAGGACGTGCAGGCGCACCGGTTGATAGGGATCCAGACGGTTGACTGCCCAGCCGATCAGTATTTCTTTATGAATACCGTCGCAATAGCCCAAAAACGGGCTGTTTCCCTGGGAGCTCGTCATGAAAAAAATCCCGATACAAGAAAAACTATGTCGAAAACCCAATTTATACTGGATTGGGAGTAGCGAAACGCAGGGTCTGATATGCGTCGCCGGTGAGAACCGTACGCGCGGAGAAGTCTCATTCTGACCTCGCCCCGCATTCGTGTGGTCATGATGCAGCGTGACGAGGGCGCCATGCTGATGGCATGGCTCTCCTATTATGGCCAGATTTTCGGTTTTGGAAATCTTGTCATCTTCGACAACGGATCGACTGATCCGCTGACCCTGCATCTGCTCGATCAGGCCGCGCGTTGTGGCGCCACGATCAGACGCGACCACAAACTGCCCGATGACTTTCACGGCAAGGGGCGTCATTTTGCCCGTGAGATCAGGCAATGGGACCGCCTCCACAATTACGACTTTGCGTTGCCGGTCGATTGCGACGAGTTTCTGGTGGTTGCGGATGAGGAGGGGATTTCGACCAGTTCGGCAAAGATACACGCCGAATTTGCCCGGTTGCACGGGGAGAAAAGCGCGTTCCGGATCGGCGGGTCCTTCTTCAATGTCCCGGGCAAGCCGGGCTGGTTTGCCTTCGAGCCCGAATTCATCAAGGGCTTCGTGGCGGCGCGGACCGTAGGCGTGGTCGATAACGGGCAGCATAATCCCGCCTCGCGCGTGGCGCCCGGCTATGTATTGACACGCTTTGTCTATCTTCATTGGCATAATCACGATTATGCAGAGATGCGTGGGCGTGCTCGGGTGAAGCTGAGCAATTCTCTGGTTGACCCCGATGATCGGGCAGCGCTGATGCGCTACGCGATCACGCCCAATCTGCCCGGTCGTCATCTCGTGAGTGTTCTACTCGAGGACGAAGCGCATTATCGCGACCGCTATAATGGCATGCTGCATCTCTATCTGCCCTGGGCAGGTTCGCCCTCCGCCCTCCCGGTTCACGTCGAGAACGGGCCTTCACTTCTGGCGGATGGCCGGGTTTCCAGGCAGTGGTCCGGGCAGCGATACCTGGAGATGAATGGCGATGTCGCGGGGTGGCCACCGGGGGCGCTCATGCATTTTCTGGTTCATGGCTGGGCAGAAGGGCGTCAATTCTGAGAGTGTCATGAAATATTCACAGGCTGGCGGCGGCGAGGCTTGTTGTCTCGCACGGGCTGGAAAGCTACACGACAAACTGGCACAGGATGCCTGACCACCCTGATCCCTCCTCGTTTGAGCCAGGACGCAACGACCGTATGACTAGTGCTGCCGCTTCGCGGACCCAGCCTGCACCGATCCAGGAAGCCCGCAAAACTCCCTTCTGGAAGGGTGACCGGCTGTTTCGTCTGCTCGTGGGGGCGTGCGCCCTGCTCGTTCTGGTGTCGCTGGGCGGTCTGGTTCTGACCATGGCGTTCGGCGGCAGCAAGGCCTTCGGTGCGTTCGGCCCGGGGTTCGTGTTCAGCAATGTCTGGAATCCTGTCACCAACGAATATGGCGCTCTGGCACCGGTGTTCGGTACGATTGGCTCGACGCTGATTGCCATTGCCATCGGTGTGCCGCTTGCATTCGGGGCCGCCTTCTGGCTGACCAACATTGCGCCACCCATGGTGGCCGGGGTGGTGGGGACAGCGGTGCAGCTTCTGGCCGCAGTGCCCTCGATCATTTTTGGTATGTGGGGCTTCTTCGTGGTCGTGCCTTTCATGGCGCAGCATGTTCAGCCCTTTTTCCGGCATCATTTCGGTCATGTGCCCGGTGTGCGCTGGCTCGTTCATGGCGCGCCCTTCGGATACGGCCTGCTTACGGGCGGTCTCGTTCTGGCTGTCATGATCACTCCGTTCGTCACCGCAGTCATGCGTGATGTGTTTGCTGTCATGCCGCCCATGCTCAAGGAGAGCGCCTATGGGTTGGGTGCGACGCGCTGGGAGGTCATGCGTCGCGTGATCGTGCCCTGGTCGCGCGCTGGCATGATTGGCGGTGTGGTGCTGGGCATGGGCCGTGCCCTGGGCGAGACTATGGCTGTTACCTTCGTGATCGGTAATGCCAATACCATCGGCTGGTCGCTTTTCGCCCCGCGCAACACGGTGGCCTCGCTCGTGGCGCTGGAATTCCCCGAGAGTGCCGCTGGCAGTCTCAAGCTGTCCTCCCTGCTGGCTCTGGGCTTCATTCTCATGCTTCTGTCCTTCACAACGCTGGCCATTGCGCGCTGGCTGCTGAGGGAGAAACGCGCATGAGCAAGTCGATGGGACAGGGCTGGCGCAAGGACCCGCGCGCTACGCAGCGCCTCTTGATGGACCGCCTTGCGACCGGGATGAGCCTGACGGCTACGGCTATCCTGGTCCTCGCGCTCGCCTCAATCCTCTGGACACTGCTCTGGAACGGGCTTGCAGGGCTGTCGCTCGCTGCGTTGCTGCATCCCATGGGACCGCCCGGCAGCAATGGTGGTCTGGCCAACGCCATTCTGGGTAGTCTTATTCAGACCGCGGTGGCCCTTCTGATCGCCACCCCGGTCGGATTGGGATGCGGTATCTATCTGTCCGAATTTGGTACCGGATCGAAATTTGCCACTGCCGTGCGTTTCGTGTCGGACGTGCTGCTTTCGGCACCCTCCATTCTGATTGGTCTTTTTGTCTATCTGGTTCTGGTGGCGCCCTTCGGGCACTTCTCCGGCTTTGCGGGTTCTGTGGCTCTCGCCATTCTGGCAGTCCCCATTATCGTTCGAACCACCGAGGACATGCTGCGTCTGGTGCCTGTCGCGATGCGTGAGGCGGGTTCGGCGCTCGGCGCCGCCCATTGGCGCGTCGTGCTGTTCCTGTGCCTGCGCTCGGCAGCGCCGGGCGTACTCACTGGCATCCTGCTCGCCCTGGCGCGCGTGAGTGGTGAGACGGCACCCTTGCTGTTCACCTCGCTCGGGAACCAGAACTGGTCTTTCAGTCTCGATAAACCCATGGCAAGCCTGCCTATCGCCATCTATCAATATGCAGGCGCCTCCTATGATGACTGGGTGCGTCTGGCCTGGACCGGTGCATTGCTGGTCACGCTTGGCGTTCTCGGTATCAATATCATCGTGCGGTTCGGCTTCCGCAGCAAACAGTCATAAGCAAGAGGACGACACGCTCATGAGCGAAGCCCTGCAGGATCTTTCCGCATCATCGTCGGCCCAGGGGGCCGCACAGCCTGCGACACCCGAGGCCGCTCTGGCCGTGCGCGAGCTCGATTTCTATTACGGTGAGAAGCAGGCGCTGAAATCCATCACCATGGATTTTCGCAAGCAGAACGTGACGGCCATGATCGGGCCTTCGGGCTGCGGCAAGTCGACCCTGCTGCGTATCTTCAACCGCATGTACGACCTCTATCCGGGTCAGCGCGCCACGGGATCGGTACTGTTCGATGGGGCCGATATCCTCGACCCGGCGCTGGATCTGAACATGCTGCGCTCGCGCATCGGCATGGTGTTCCAGAAGCCCACGCCGTTTCCCATGTCGATTTACGACAACATCGCTTTCGGCGTGCGCCTGCACGAAAAGCTGTCGCGCGCCGAGATGGATGCGCGCGTCGAGGACGTGCTGACCCGTGTGGCACTCTGGAAGGAAGTGCGCGATCGCTTGAAGGAGCCCGCTGCGGGCATGTCGGGCGGTCAGCAGCAGCGTCTGTGCATCGCGCGCAGCATCGCGACCAAGCCAGAGGTGCTTCTGCTCGATGAGCCGACTTCGGCTCTCGATCCGATCTCGACGGCACGCATCGAGGAACTGCTCGACGAGCTCAAGCAGGATTTCACCATTGCGATCGTGACGCATAACATGCAGCAGGCGGCGCGCTGCGCGGATCAGGTGGCGTTTTTCTATCTTGGCTCCCTGATCGAAATGGATAGTGCTGACCGGATGTTCACCAATCCGCGTCAGAAGCAGACTCAGGATTACATCACCGGGCGTTTCGGTTAAGTTTTCCCCAAGCGGGTAGGGACAAGGTATCATGCCAGCGGACAGCCTTCACACCGTCAAGAGCTACGAGCAGGAACTCGATCGTATGCGCGCCATGATGGCGCGTATGGGCGGGATCGTTGAAAGTCAGGTAGCCCAGGCGGTCGCCGCAGTAACCGAACATGACGAGGATGCCGCTCAGGCCGCACCGGCACAGGACCCGCAGGTCGATCTGCTGGAACGCGATGTCGAGGCGCTGGCCATTCGTCTCCTTGCCTTGCGCAGCCCCATGGCGGGCGATCTGCGTGAGATCGTGGCGGCACTCAAGATCACGGGTGATCTGGAGCGTATCGGCGATTATGCGGCGTCTATCGCCCGGCGCAGCCAGCGTTTCGATCTGGTTGATCGTCAGATCTCGCTCTCCGGGCTGCGCAGCATGGGGCGCCTGGTGCAGGAAAATCTGCGCCGCGTGATCGACGCCGTGACCCAGCAGGATTCCGATCGCGCGACCGAAGTCTGGCAGGCAGATCGCGAGGTCGACGAGTATTACACGGCCATGTTCCGTGAGCTCGTGACCTATATGATGGAAGACCCGCGCAACATAAGCCCGTGCACCCATCTGCTGTTCATCGCAAAGAACTTCGAACGCATCGGCGATCACACGACCAACATCGCCGAGCGCGTCTATTACGCCGTGACGGGCGAGAACCTGCCTGCGGTACGCCCGCGTGGCGGTCTGGCCGCAGGGGATGATGTGGTCTCACGATGAGTGGTTCGCTGGTGAAGATAGTCGTCGTAGAGGACGATCCCTCGCTGCAGCTGATGATCCGTTATAACCTCGACAAGCTCGGTTATGACGTCTCGGCCTTTCCCGAAGCCGAGCAGGCCTGGGAGTTCATCTCCCGCGCCCGCCCCGACGCGATCGTGCTCGACTGGATGCTGCCCGGCATGTCGGGCATCGATCTGTGCAGGCGCATCAGGGGAACGTCGACTCTCCACGATCTGCCAGTGCTGATGCTCACGGCGCGTGCCGACGAGCAGGATAGTATCCGTGGTCTCGATAGCGGAGCCGATGACTATATCGCCAAGCCCTGCAGTATCGAGGCGCTCGATGCCCGGCTGCGCGCCTTGCTCCGTCGCACTCAGCCGGTCAAGCAGAACGTGCTGAACTTCGCTGATCTTCAACTCGACCTGCAGACCCACCGCGCCGAGCGCAATGGGCGGGCCCTGACTCTCGGTCCGACCGAATTCCGGCTGCTCGAGTTTCTGATGCGTCATCCGAGACGAGTTTTTTCGCGTGAGGATCTGCTTCAGAAGGTCTGGGGTTCGAATGTCCATGTCGAGCTGCGTACGATCGATGTGCATATCCGTCGTTTGCGTCGGGCACTCAATCTGGACGACGAACTGGATTATGTGCGGACTGTCCGTTCTGCCGGTTATGCGCTTGACGATCAGGCCTGAGGAAACGCGCCTCTGACTCTTTTTCTCGCCACCCTCCTTTGTCTCTCCCTGGTCGGGTGGTTCATCTCGTGGCGATACTGGCTCGGCAGGGCACGTCTCGATCGGCATTCGGTTCTGCCCGCTGCTCCGAGACCGCATGAATCGCCGGCCGCGCCTGCCTTTTGCGAGTTGCTGCCGATACCGGCGGTCCTGCTCGATGGTGGCGGGCGTATCTTCCATGCCAACCGTGTGGCGCATTCGATATTCGGCGATGCGCTAGGGGCTGTCATTCGCCACCCGGCTGTGCAGTCGGTGCTCTCCACACTGACGCCCGAAACCGGTGTCGTGACCCGTGTGGAGCTGGATGTGCCGGTGCGCCGCATCGTTCAGGTGACGTTCCGCCAGTGGCCTGAACGCTTTGCGAGCGCCATCGGATGGCATGAGGGCGTTCTGGCTGTCCTGGAAGATTGCTCTGAATTCGAAGTCGTGGACCGCATGCGCGCCGATTTCGTGGCCTATGCGAGTCACGAATTACGGACGCCTCTGGCATCGCTCATCGGGTTCATTGAGACCCTTCAGGGACCAGCGTCAGATGATCCTGCTGCCCAGCAGCAATTTCTGGCCATCATGGCAGCGCAGGCGGCGCGTATGGAACGCCTTATCGAGCGTCTGCTTTATCTGTCGCGTGTTCAGCGTCTTGAGCACATGCGCCCGCACGACATGGTCGCGGCACAGGACCTGATGGACCGTCTTCTGGAAGATAGTCAGATCCTGATACGCGCCTCGGAAGCACGGCTGATCCTCATGCCGACCGAGGAGGATCTGTTCTTTCCGGCCGATGAGGACCAGATCGTGCAGGTGCTGCTCAATCTGGTCGAAAATGCTCTCAAATATGGTGGACCGGATGTGGAAATCCGCGTTGGAATCGTGCCCGAGAATGGCAAGGGCGTCGAGATTTCGGTGTCGGATAATGGGCGCGGCGTCGACAGTCAGCACGTTCCCCGACTGACCGAGCGCTTCTATCGTGTAGAGGGGCGCGCGACCGCTGCCCAATCGGGCACGGGGCTGGGGCTTGCCATCGTCAAGCATATCGTTGACAGGCATGGCGGTAGGCTGCGCATCGAGAGCGCCCCTGGCAAAGGGATGACCTGCCGCATCTGGCTGCCCAAAACCAGCTAGGGACCGCGGTCTCGGAAAGCGCATCTGTTGGGGGGAAGGAACGGCCTGCTTCTCCGTCAAACAAGCAGTCCACGGGGATGGGGCAGAGAGTCAGGCCAGGGAAGCCGGGCGAAACTCCGCCCGGACTGATAAAAGCGTACTCAGAACCAGCCGCGCGGATTGCGCATGGGTGCTTCATCGACGAGGGCAATGACGGGGCGAATCACGCGGATGAGCCACCAGACAAAGAGCAGGCCGAACAGGGCATAGCCGACAATGACGAAGCAGAGCACGCCCGAGATTGCCGCGCCGAGAAGACCCAGCCAGAACGTGCGGATGGCATAGATGAAATGGCTCTCATAGATCGTGCCCTGCGCCTCACCACGCTTCATATAGGCCACGATCACACCGGGAATACTGGTGATGCCGCAGAAGAAGGAGGCGATGAACAGGATATGGACGATCCATGCCCAGCGTCGTGAGCGCTCCGCGCGCGGAGAGGTCGGCCAGGCCTGTGTGAAACCGGATTGCATGGGCGATTTCAGTCCTTTTACTGTGCTGTGCTAGAATTCAGGTCGGGTCGCGTCGGGCAGGATATCCCGATGCAGGTTCATGTCGATAAAGAAAAATGATCGGTGCCATGATTTCGATTTCGCGCCCTGTGCTGTTTCTGGGTCTCGCTGCCTCGCTCTCCCTCTCCTGCGCGCAGGCGCAGAGCGTCACGGGAGCCGGTTCCAGCTTTGCAGCCCCGCTCTACGAAAGCTGGGGCACGCTCGCGCGTGACAAGGCCGGAATCAGCGTCAACTACCAAAGTGTCGGCTCAGGGGCCGGGCTCAATCAGGTCGTGGCAGGTACTGTCGATTTCGGAGCCTCTGACAAGCCTGCGTCCAAGGCGCTGCTGGAAGAGCACAAGCTTCTGCAGTTTCCGACCGCGCTCGGAGCTATTGTGGTGATCGTCAATGTCCCCGATGTGCCTCCGGGGGTGCTTCATCTCGACGGTCCTACGCTGGCAGCGCTTTATGACGGACGCATCACTGAATGGAACGATCCGCGCATTCAGGCGCAAAATCCGGGGCTCAAACTGCCTGACGCCGATGTGGCCCCCATTCACCGCGCCGACGCGTCAGGGACGAGTTTCGTATTCACCTCCTACCTGTCGCATGTCTCGCCGGAATGGAGAGCGAAAATCGGTGCGGGCACTTCGGTTGCCTGGACAGAGGGGGCAGGCGCACGAGGCAATGACGGGGTGGCGGCCAGCGTGCATGAGACGATCGGCGGCATAGGATATGTCGAATATGCCTATGCCAGCCACAATCATATCCCCATGGCGCAGCTCAGGAGCCATGACGGCGCCTATGTGGCAGCGACCCCGGCCAGTTTTGCAGCCACGGCTGCGCAGGCCGACTGGCAGCACGCACAGGGGCATGTGGTCGATTTGCTCGATAGCGCGGGCGCGAATGCCTGGCCGATCATGAGCGCAACCTATGCCATCGTCCCCAGTCAGACCCGTCCTAAGGTCAAACGTTTTTTCGAACTGGGGCTGAGAGAAGGGAATGAGGAGGCAAAACGTCTCGACTATATTCCGGTCCCGGAGGCGGTGCGCGAGGATTGCCTGGCTGGATGGGCCCATTAGGATAGAACGAGTTGAGGGGGGCGTCACGCCTGCGCCTCTTTGAGGGCGCGTAGCGTCGATAATTGCGAATAGTTCCCGACCGCTCCGGTAGCAAAGTCTTGATAGGGTGTGGCATTTTCAACCGCGTCGGGCTGTCTATTCTGGCTTTTCCTCCCGAGGCCGATACGCCAATTCTGGTCTTGGGCAAAACAAAGACCGCGCGGGATAGAGCCTATGCCTTTGCCTTCATTCCTTTTCGTCTGCACAGGCAATATCTGCCGTTCTCCCCTGGCAGAGGCCGCCATGCGGGCTGAGGCGGCCAAGCGCGGCCTGACGCTCGATATCGATTCCGCCGCGACCGGTGTCTGGCATGTGGGCGAGGCACCGGATCTGAGGGCGCGCCGCGTGGCCAAACGTCATGGTCTGGACATTGATTCCTACGTGGCCCGTCAGGTGCAGGAAGATGATTTCAGCCGCTTTGACCATATCATCGCCCTCGATTCCGGCCATATGAGAGCCTTGCGCCGCCTCGCACCTAAGGCGGAACAGGAGCGCATACGTCTTCTGCTCGATTACGTGCCTGAGCGCGTGGGTGAGGAGATTTCCGATCCCTTCTACGGCAAGGATATTGATTTCGAGACGGCGTGGCAGGAGATTGCGCTGGGCTGCGCGCATCTGGCCAGCTTCACGCTCGATTCCTGAGCATGACGCGGCTTGAGACGGCCGCGAGGCTGATCGGCGAAGCGGGGTCTTTCGAAGCCTCCCCCTTGGGTGGGGGAGATTTGTCCGAGATATGGCAGCTCCGTTTTGATGATGAGCGCTCGGTTGTGGTCAAGCTGGGTGCGCACTCGCCGGTTGAGGCGGGCATGCTTGAGGCTCTTCGGCAATCAGGCGCGCGAACACCGCAGGTGCTGGCGGTGCAGGCAGATCTGCTCGTTCTGGAATATGTGACGCCCCGCAGGCTCGACGCGCAGGGCTGGCGGGTGCTTGGGCAAAGCCTGGCGCGTCTGCATCAGGCCCCACAGCCGTCCCGTTATGGCTGGGATCAGGATTACGCTTTCGGTCCGATGGCGCTGCGCAACGGCTGGACCGCCGATTGGCGCCTGTTCTGGGCAGAGCATCGCCTGCGTTCATGTCTGGATTTCCTGCCAAGGGAACTGGCTGCGCGCGTGAACCATCTTGCGGGTACGCTCGATCGTTTCCTGCCCCAGACACCCCGTCCCGCCCTGCTACATGGTGACCTTTGGGGAGGGAACGTCCTCATCTCCTCTGCATCCTCTGGACAGGAGGAGGCCGTCCTGATCGATCCGGCCTGTGTCATCGGAGATGCGAGTGCCGATTTCGCCATGCTGACCCTGTTTTCGGCGCCTCCTGCGGGGTTCTGGCGGAGTTACGGCCCCCTCCCTGAGGGATATGAGCGCGCCATTGACGTGTATCGCCTGTCCCCGGCGCTGGTGCATTACCGGCTCTTCGGAGCGTCTTATCTCGGTATGGTCACAGCCCTTCTGGATGCGCTTGAACTCTAGGCAAGGCCCGCGATCAGGCCCGCCTCGGCACCGCGCCTTCATCGGCTGGGGCGCTGGACGTGTCAAAAGAGCGCCGCATTCACCCTGGCATGAGAAGAGCAGGTACATCCGGCGCCCAGCCGATGGCGCGTGCGGCCAGCAGGGCGGCGCTTGCGGCGGTCAACTCCGGCTCGCGCACGACATCGAACGCCCGAGAAGAAAAGCGACGCTTGATGGCGATCCAGCCTGGCGCACGGGACCAGCCTCCCGAAACATACAAGGTTGACGGCGTATCCCGCAAAGCCGCGAGACGCTCCACCGCCTGATTGCCGATGCGCGCCAGGGCGCCCGTGACCGCCGAGGCGCGCGAAAGCGGGGAGTCCGGGAGAGAGGGCGCATAGGCGGGCGCGTATCCGCCATGGCCTCCTGGCGTGAAATAGGTCTCATCGAGACAGGAATCGGGCGTGAGGGCGCCCGAGAAAAGTGCCTTGATCGCGTTGCCTGTGGCTTCATCCTCAGAAGCCCAGGCGAGGTTGCGCGCCAGTTCCTCGACACGCATGACCGTTGCTCCCTGGGACAGAATGCCCGGTGCAAGATCGAAGGCGCTGATTTCAGTCGCTGGATATTCTGGCATCTGCATGGCCACGACCTCTGCCGTGCCCATCGAATCCAGAATGGCGTTAGCGTTGATCTGGGTGATTCCCCAGCCTCCGACGGGGTGATCATGTCCCCCTGCCACCACCACCGCCTCTGTCGTAAAGGGGGAAGAGACGCCGGGTTCCGGGTGCCGGACGGGACCGACGACACTCCCCGTGGGCAGGACGGGGGGGAGCCATGCCAAATTGCCCAAGGTCAAAGCCACACGGTCATCCGCCCAGCGGCGTGTTCTGGGCAGAAAGGCAGCGCTCCGGGCGGCGATCGTATCGCTGATGAACGGCCTGCCGCTCCAGTAACATGCGGCGTAATCCGTGACGGCCAGCCAGTGCCTTGCCCGTTCATGGCCGGGTTGCTGCCGGGCCCAGTACCAGCCCGTCAGGGTGCGAAACGGATCGGCGACGATGCCTGCCGCGTCACAGGGGGGGAGGCGCGACGCGAAGCGCTTGAATAATGCGTGACGCTGGGTATCGAACCAGGGCAGAGCCGGGGTGAGCGGGGCAAGTGACGGATCAACCAGCATGCCATCCTCACCGATACCTGCCGAGGCGATGGCAGCGATGCGATAATCAGTCCCGCAAATCTGCCCGAGCAGGGATGTTGCCTCCGTCACGAGAATGCGCGCATCGATCATTCTGTCGGCCGTGCGCCGGGGCGTCGGCAGGCAGGCCCGCCCGATGATTCTTCCCTCCCGCGTGATGGCCAGGGCCTTGAGATTGGTGCTGCCGATATCGAGACCGGCAGCCACATGTTCGATTCCCATGACGATCTCTCCGCCCCTTTCGGGCCGATCATGCGGTTGAGCTGTAATCAGTCGTTGAAGGTGACCGACTGCGCGAGCGTGTTCAACTGGTCCAGGAGCCGGGTGGCGGTCTTTTGGTCACGCTGCCAGATATTGCGCCCAACGATCACGCCACGTGCCCCGGCGCGAATGGTCTGGCCTACGGCGTCCAGTGTGTCTTCGGGGGTGCCGGCCAGCGGACCGCCTGCGATCACGAGCGGAACCTGCAATTCCTCGACAAGGCGCTTGGTGCGGGCCTCTCCAGGGAAAGCGATCTTGACCACGTGTGCGCCCAGATCATAGGCGATGCGAGCGATCTTCTCTTCCTCGATGATCACTTCCTCGGTGCGGGGCGCGCCAATCAGGACGGGCTCGAGCACGAGAGGAATATCCCAGCGATCGCAGGCGGAAATGACCTTCCCGGCCCGATGGCAAAGCGCGACGCGCTCCTTGTTCGACATGTTCCACGGGAAGAGCATCTTGACCGCGTCTACCCCCATGCGCACGGCGTCTTCGACGGAGGTGATCAGGTCATGCGCTCCGCCGCCATCGAGCTGGCGGTAATCGTAATAGGTGTCGATGGTGAGCACGCGGGTCAGCTCGGGATGCGCGGCGAAGAATGCCTCTGTCTGTCGTACCTGGCCCGGCGTCAGCATGAAGCCCGTGACACCCAGCCCGGCCCATCGTGCAAAAGGCGATGAGGGGGTTTCGAGCCCTTCGATCCTGTCAAAGATCAGGCCATGATCGACAGGCATGATGATGGCGGCGCGGTGGCTCGGAAGAGTGCGGCGCAAACGATAGGTCATGGACATGAAACGGGTTCCTGGACTGGACGATACGGGTTCATTCGGGCCGCCTCTACAGAAGCCCGATGAATTGTACGGTCTGTACGTACAGGTCGAAAGAAGCGCGTCTTTCCCATGATGGTCAACCGGCAAAATCGGCTCGCACCGGTGTTCGAGTACACCGGTGCGGGCAGAAATCTTTGAAAATGCAGCAGTTTGGGCACTTTTCACAAAGTGCTGATCATCCGTACTGTCCGTACAGGATGGTCTGCATCGAGAACGCTGTTATGTAGGCGTCAAGGTAGGAGCTGCGATTGCGCCTCAGCGCGCGTATCCCGATCGTCCGTGGCATTCTTCGAGCACGGGCATTGGGATATCACGCTGTCTGCCGGATAGGTTCACTCAGGATAAACGCCATGCGTGCTTTGGTATTTGACGGCAGAACGAGCGGTTACGAGGGCGGAATGCGCCTCGAAAATCGGGAGAGCCCCGTTGCGGGGCCGGGCGAGGTGCTGATCGCGCCGGAACTGGTCGGGATCTGCGGGACAGACCTCCATCTTCTCGATGGGGAATATCCTCTTGGGCGTTTCCCCCGCATCGCAGGTCATGAATTCTCCGGGCGTGTTCTGGCCATTGGCCCCGGTGTGACGCGCTTCGCAATTGGGGCACGGGTTTGCGTGGATCCGAATATTGCGTGTGGCACATGCTCCATGTGTCGCGAGGGCGCTTTCAATCTCTGCTCCAATCTCGTGCCTGTCGGGGTCACGATCGATGGCGGGTTTGCCGAAGCTGTGGCGGTGCCTGAAAAAATCGTCCACTTGCTTCCCCAATCGCTCGATGCTCAGGCGGGGGCGTTGATCGAGCCCCTTGCCTGCGTGCTCCATGCTTTTGAGCGGGCTCCCACCCTGCGAGACGCCTCCGTCTTGGTTTATGGGGCGGGAAGTATCGGCCTCCTTGCGATCGCCCTGGCCCGCCATCAGGGAGCGGCGCGCATCGAGGTGATCGAACCCAGCGCCACACGCCGTGTGGCGGCACTCGAGTTGGGCGCTGAAGTCGCTTTTGCACCTGGCGAGCGGGAGACCCGGCGCGACGTGCGTTTTGTCATCGAGGCGAGCGGCCATCCTGCTGCGGTAGCCGATGCGCTTGACCGCCTCGCCCCCCGGGGTGTGCTGATACAGCTGGGTGTTTGCGCTCCCGAGGCGCAGATTGCTCTCACGCCTTTCGACCTGTTCGATCGTGAACTCAGTCTCATCGGCTCTCAATCGCTTTCAGGGGCCTATGGTCGGGCGATCGAGGTCATGACGATGCTTGCGCCTGCGTTGCAGGGGCTTGTCAGTCATGTATTCGCCCTTGACGAGGCGCGAGAGGCTTTTGCCACCGCCCGTTCCGAAATGGCCCGCAAGGTCCTGATACGCTGCAATCTCTCTCCCTGAGAAGCAGATGAAAAGGGAGGGCCCGAGAATCGCGCCTGACCTGCATTGAGGATTTTCCGTGCTAACATGCGGGGTCGAGACGCTGACGAGAGAGACCGGAACTCCCCGCATGACCACATCCCTGCCGGACGGCACGATCGATCGCCTGTCGACCACGCCTTACTATGCCCAACTCTCCTCGTATCTCGAGACGCTCATCGCTTCCGGCCAATACGCGACAGGCGCGCGCCTTCCGAGCGAGCATGAGCTGTGCACGCGGTTCGAACTGTCCCGGGCGACGGTGAGGCAGGCGCTTCAGACACTCGAGACGCGCGGTCTGATTCAGCGTATCTCCGGGCGCGGCGCTTTCGTATGCGCAATCGAGGCGCCGCAGGGCTGGATGATCCAGGGGGATAAGGGGTTTCTTGAAACCGCCTTGAGTCATGGCCGCCACGATGTCAGCACGGCGGTATTGAAGGCAGGAGAGACGATCCTGCCCGAATGCGCCTGCACTGCGCTCGAGCTCGCCCAGGAAAGCGCAGGATACGAACTGGTGCGCCTTCGCGCGCTGCGCGATGTGCCCGCGCTCTACAGCATCAATTACAGCCCTCCTGCGCTTATTCCGGTGCTTGCTTCAGGTCGGGAGGTTCTCGAGGGGCGCTCTTCGCTGAGCAGCCTGCTGGCGCGGTCGGGCTATCCACTCCAGGGGGCTCATCGGTCGATCATGGCGGTCGCTGCGCCGCGTGAGATTGCACACGCGCTCGATATACGTCGTGCGGCACCGCTTTTACGCGTGCGCTCAGTCTCCTGGCGGCCTGATGGTACGCGCTTCGACATGTACGAGGCCTGGGTCAGGAGCGATCTGATCCCGCTCGAAGTCGATGTGAATGCGCTCTGATCCCTGCCCGGGAGGCGGCATTCGGGCAGGCAGGGAAGTGGCGCAAACCAAGAAGTGAAAAGGGCGTCCCCAGGCGCCGGAAAGGGGAGCAGGCTTTGCATCCCCCCTTTCTGACGTTTCAGAGCGCTTTCGCCATCGCCTCGAATAAGACTGCAATCGCCTCAGCGCCTGGATCGGGGATATCGGCGAGTTGTTCGGCCGGGATATAGGAGGCGCGCCCAGCCCGCGCCGTCATTTGCCGTGTGGCATCGGCACCGGCCCGTGCGGCTTCAGCAGCATCGCCAAGCGATTTGCCGGCTTCCAGCGCCGAAATGGCGGGCAGCAGCGCGTCGAGCATCGTGCGATCGCCCGGTTTGGCTCCGCCATAGGCCTGCATCTGCGCCGCCCCCTTCTGTAACCCACTGCGCCAGTCGGTTTCTCGCCCCGCTGTGGTGGCGAGAATCGAGAGCAGTACACCACTCGAGCCACCGCTATGCCGCGCCAGCAACCGGCCCAGCGTTGCGAGAACCTTCTGCGGCGCAGCAAGGGGGAGGGAATTGAGAGATTTGAGGATTTGTCTGCCGGATTCGGCGAAGGTCGAGCCGGCATCGCCATCCCCGCATTTTGCATCGAGCGCGTTCAGGGCGGATTCGTGGCTCAGCAGGGCTTCGGCACCCGTCGTGATCAGCTTGCGTAGCAGCGGGGCATCAGAGGGCGCGTCGATAAAGGTTTCAGGCAGTTCAGGCGAGGGCAGGGTGGCGACGGGTGCATAACGCGCCATACCCGGCCAGGCCCTTGGACCGACCTCTGCTGCCAGAGCGTCCACAAACGCCGTTTCAGCGGGCACGGCGGTGAGGGAGAAGCCATTCATGTCCAGCGCCGTCATGAGCGGAGCCGGGCCGATGATCCAGGCGGTACGTTCAGCCAGAGCGGTACGGGAGAAACCGTCCAGCAACGCGAGGGCCTCGATAGGGGGGACGCTACCGAGCATGTTGAGCAGGATGATGAAGTTGCCTTCTTTCGGCAGGCTGGCCTCGAGTTTGTCGGCGGTACGGGCCATCAGCCTGTCGAGGCTGTCCATGGGAATGCGCTCGACGCCGGGTTCCCCATGAATGCCAAGGCCCAGCTCGGCCTCGTTCTCGCCCAGTCTCGGGGGCTGGTCCGGGGTGAACACGTTGCAATCGCTCAGAGCCAGTCCGATGGAACTGAGCCCGCTTGCGACCTTGCGGGCGAGCGCGGCGACCGCGTCAAGCGACTGTCCGGATTCCGCAGCGGCACCGGCGATCTTGTGGACGAGCACCGTTCCGGCAATGCCACGCGCCCTGTCCGTGCGCCCCAGAGCGATGTCATCGCCCACGATCACCAGTTCGACCTTGAGCCCGAGGGCCTTTGCCTGCTCGGCCGCGATCCCGAAATTGAGGCGATCGCCCGTGTAGTTCTTCACGATGAGCAGGCAGCCCGCATCGCCCGTGACGGCGCGTATGGCAGCCAGAATGGCATCCACGCCGGGCGAGGCGAAAACCTGACCACATATGGCTCCGGTGAGCATGGCCCGGCCGACGAATCCGGCATGGGCCGGCTCGTGGCCCGATCCGCCGCCCGAGAGCACGGCAACGCGATCCTTGTTCCAATGCCGGCGCAGAATGACGTGGATATCCTCTGCGCCATCGAGCCGGCAGAGATCGGCGCCGCTGGAGGAGCGAAGCAGGCCCTCCAGCCCCTCCGTCACAATCGTTTCGCGCTTGTTGAAGAACCGCTTCATTCTCTTCTCCACCACGGTATCAGAGGCTTCCTGGCCTCGAAGATCGTTCAGGTGGAGGAGCGTAAGAGGGGATCGGGATCAGGAATATGACATATCGATGTGATGAAAGACACATTGATGTGACATCTGACTAATAGACCATATGAAGCCGCCATGACGCGGCCAAGCGGGGCTGCCTGCGGTGTTGGGCGACTTGACATCATTCCCCTGGTGCTCTGGATTTCAGCCTGGCGACCTCTGCCGCCCCGATCATGTAAACGATTGGCAGAGGCCGAGGAATTCGTTACGATTATACAAGAAATTTCGTCAACTGGGTCAGGATTACAGAGTTTTGGACATTCCATCCAAGTCGCATCATCATCCGCCTCCGCAAGTGGATGAGGGCTACCACAAGGATCTGGGCCGCCGTCAGGTCCAGATGATCGCCATCGGTGGCGCGATCGGCACGGGACTTTTTCTCGGAGCCGGAACACGTTTGCAACAGGCGGGTCCGTCTCTTGCCATCGATTACCTGGTCTGCGGCATCTTCTGCTTCCTGATCCTGCGCGCGCTGGGCGAGCTGGTCATGTATCGTCCGAGTGCCGGCAGCTTCGTGTCCTATGCACGTGAGTTTCTGGGCGAAAAGGCGGCCTATGCCGCCGGGTGGCTGTCCTTCCTGAACTGGGCCATGACAGGCATCGTCGATATCACCGCTGTTGCGCTGTACATGCATTTCTGGGGCACCTTCGATCACGTTCCGCAATGGGTGTTCGCGCTTGTGGCCCTCGGGATCGTGGGCACCATGAACATGATCGGGGTGCGCTATTTCGGCGAACTCGAATTCTGGTTCTCGCTGATCAAGGTCGTGGCCCTTGCCCTGTTCCTCATCTTCGGATGCGTGGTTCTGGGTCTGAAGATGCCGGTAGCCGGGCAGGTGCCTGGCTTCCATCTGATTTCCGAAAACGGGGGTATCTTTCCCCACGGGATCATGCCGGCGCTGTTCCTGATGCAGGGTGTCGTCTTCGCTTATTCAGCGATCGAGCTTGTCGGCACTGCGGCTGGCGAGTGCGCCAATCCGCGCGAGATCATTCCCCGGGCGATCAACAGCGTGATCTATCGTATTGGCTTGTTTTATGTGGGCTCGGTGATCCTGCTGGTCTGCCTGTTGCCCTGGAACGCGTATCACAAGGGTGTCAGCCCTTTCGTCACCTTCTTCCAGGCTCTCGGCGTCCCTCACGTGGATACGGTGATGAATATCGTCGTGCTTACCGCCGCTCTGTCGAGCCTCAATTCAGGCCTGTATTCGACCGGACGCATTCTTCGCGCGCTTGCCTTGGGTGGTTCGGCCCCACGCGCCCTGGCCAAGATGAACCGGCAGTCGGTGCCCTATGTCGGCATTCTGACCACTGTTGCGGTCTATCTGATCGGTGTGGGACTGAACTACCTTATTCCGGCACGTGTGTTCGAGATCGTGCTCAACGTGGCGGCGCTGGGGATCATCAGTACCTGGAGCTTCATCCTGATCTGCCAGATACGCCTGCGCAAGCTGGTCAATACGGGTGAGGTCGAGAGCGCCGGGTTCCGTATGCCCGGCGCACCCTATACGGCCTGGCTGACCCTCGGCTTTTTGGGCTTTGTGGTGGTCATGATGGGGCTGGATTACCCGGAAGGGACCTACACGGTCATGGCCATACCGCTCATTGCGGCGGTGCTCGCCGGTGGGTGGGGTCTGATTGCCCTGGCTCGGCGTCAAGCCTGAAGCAAGGGGCCGACGCCCCTCTTGCTGAAGGGGCGATTTGAGTTCGAGAACGCGCTTGAGGGAAGTTTTCCCCTCGGGATATGCCCGCGGTGTCGTTGTAGGGACACCGCGACACGACAAGCCTCTTTCGAGGAACCTCGGCGGTACCGCTCTGAGCGAGCCGCCGATCTTTCATCCCGTAGCTGTAACGCATGATCGCTCTGGGTGCGGGCTGCCCGCCGCGACATTCGTGCCGTGTGACGAGCCGCTTTCCGGCATGAGCGTCCCGGTTTTCAGGCTTCTGCAGCCGGGGCGGGATTTCCTGGGTTCTGGCCTTCCCACTTCGCGACGACGGCCGTCGCAAGAGAATTCCCGACGACATTGGTCGCAGAGCGCCCCATATCGAGAAATGTATCGATCCCGAGAATCAGCAGGACGCCCTCTTCCGGGAGCTTGAACTGGCTGAGTGTTGCCGCAATCACGACCAAGGACGCGCGTGGAATGCCGGCCACTCCCTTGCTCGTCAGCATCAGCGTCAGGAGCATGACGATCTGCGTGCTCCAGGGCAGGCTGATATCATAGGCCTGGGCGATGAAGATGCTCGCGAAGGTGCAATACATCATCGTGCCGTCGAGATTGAAGGAATAGCCCAGGGGCAGAACGAAGGACGAAATCCGTCGCGAGATGGGGAAACGCGAGAGCTGATCGAGCATCAGCGGATAGGCGGCTTCTGAACTCGCGGTGGAGAAGGCGAGCAGGAAGGGTTCGCGCATGAGCCCGATCAGGCGCCGGGCCGGGCGCCCCAGTATCAGGAACGCGGCAGCAATCAGGGCGCACCAGAGCAGCGCCATGGCGATGTAGAACTCACCCATGAACTTGCCGTAATTGATGAGCACGCCGAGCCCGTTGGTCGTGATGGTGGCGGCCATGGCGCAGAACACGGCGACCGGTGCCAGCATCATGACATAGCCCGTGACCTTCAGGATGATCTGGGAGAGGCTTTCGGTCCATTCCATGATGACCCGTGACTTCTCGGGCATCGAGGCGCAGGCCACGCCGAAAAAGACCGAAAACACGACGATCTGGAGGATCTCGTTATCGGTCATGGCCCGGAAGACGGAATCTGGCACGATATGCTTGACGAAGCTGTCGAGCGACATGCCATCGGTTGCCAGCGGCGAGGTCGCGACACCGTGGAGGCGATGCATGCCGACCCCTGGGCCGAAGAGATTGACCAGAATCATGCCCAGCGTGAGCGAAAAGAGCGAAGCGCCAACGAACCAGATCATCGCCTTGGCACCCACGCGCCCGACCGTTGCAGCGTCGGACATATGGCCGATGCCCACGACGAGAGTCGAGAACACGAGCGGGGCGATGATCATCTTGATAAGGCGCAGGAAGACCGTGGAGCCGATCGACATATAATGGGCGAAATGCTGCTGTTGCACAGTATCCGCGATCAACGCATGGGCGGAGCCCCCCACGAATATGCCGAGCAGCATCGCGATGACGATGATGGTGGTCATGCTCAGACGCTTCATCCTGTGGCCTCCCTGCGTGTCAGATGGGGCTGGTCTAGGCCAGAATCGGTCCGGACACCAAATGACCAGTCATGGGCGGGCGATATCGGTCACGCCGGGGAACTCTGCTCAGGCAAACCCTGACGCGTTCCAGGAAGCGTGGTCGCGCCTCTCTTGCTGGGGCGGTGTGGGTGACGGGGAAAACGGACGCAAGTGACGTCGCTGAGCGCCGTTGAGAGGCAAGACGACGCCTTGCCAGTGCGGCCTCCTCCCTCATTCCTGCGTTGTGGGAACGGGTAATCTCGGTCATATGCTTGATCAGGCAAGGCCGCTTGGGTCGGCTCAAACGGAGGGACGGCTGCGGTGATACAGAATACGCTGGCAGTGATCGTGGGACTGATCATGGGTCTCTTCACCCTCATCGTCTCCGTGATCGCGTTCATCGAGGAGACTGCGCGCAGGGTGCTGGCCTCACTCGGGGTGCCGCATCAGATACAGACCGCGCTGCTCGCGCTTTTACTTCTCTTGCTCGTTATTACGGCGTTTCGTCTGTTCGGTAAGCTTTTCGGTATTCTGATCGCGCTTGTTCTGCTCGCGCTTTTGCTTCACGCGATTTTCGTGCCCGAAATCCAGACTGTCGCGCTCTGAAAACTATTCGTCCCCTGTCGGGGAGTATAAACATTGGTAATGATGGTGTCCGCGGCGGGATTCGAACCCACGGCCCCAGGATTCATACCACTTCGACTTTCGCCGCCGATGCTGCGTGACCGGGGTCATCGCAGATCGTTCGTGGTCTGGACTGTCTCTTCACCATGGCCCGGCAGAACCGGACGACAGGCGCTGCCCGTACAGTCTCTACACCTCCACCGCCCTGACAGGGCGGTGTTTGGCTCGGGATTGGCACGGCGCAAGGCCAGAGCTTTCCCCGAATTTGAGCAGATCCACCATAACGTTTCCGTGTATGGCGCCCAATTTTAGGAATCCTGTGCTCTATCCTGCTGAGCTACGCGGACAACCATAAGCATTCTACGGGCAGCGGATCGGCCAGGCAAGCGTCGAGCCTTCAACTTTTTCTGTTCCCAGTGATCGGTTGCAATACTTCAAACACATCTTATTATAACTTTGTTTAGTAAGTCTCAAAGCCGATAGGCAGAGGGCAGAAACTTTTGCCCCGCATTTTGGGAAGGATGATTTACTGTGTTTCTTCCCCAAAAGGTTGTAGCCGATACCCACGCTCCTGTTATCGCAGGTTTCACGATCAACAACGTGCGATACCTAATCAGAGAAAACGTTTCGTAAAAATAAGCGACAGGGAATGTGATATAAGGTGCTGAGAAGAGAAAGCGTAAAGTAATGTTCGATCTTGCCCTCCGAGGTGTTGCAAAAACCGACTCTACCCTGCTGCGTCTGCGCCTTATCGGGCGCATGGAAGCGACGACGCTGACAGGTGAAAGCGTTCTTCCCGTTGGCGGGAAGACGAAGGGTCTGCTTGCCATTTTGGCACTCTCCGATCGCAAGCCTGTAGCGCGTTCCCATCTGGCAGAACTATTGTGGAGCCGGCGCCCGGATGATCTCGCCAGAGCCTCGCTGCGTCAGGAGATTCATCGTCTTCTCGATGCGCTGAGCCCGCTCGGTGTGGATGTGATCGACGTGCAGCGTCATACGCTCGCGCTCAAGCCTGCCCTGACCTCGGTCGATGTGGAACGTATCCTCAATGGTGGCAAGTCTATCCTGCGCGAGCTCCCTCCTCCGAGTGAAGTCCTGCTTGGCGAACTCAATGGGATCGATCCAGCGTTCAATGAGTGGATCGAGGGGCAGAGAACGCGCCTGAACCGGCATATCTACCAGCTTTTCGAGAGCGCGCTGCGGACACAGGTCGATCCGGATGCCATTCTCGAGACGGCTGATCATCTGCTGCTGCGTGACGGATTGAATGAGGCAGCGTGGCGCGCCCGTATCCAGGCATGGGTGACCAAGGGTGAGTATGCTCAGGCTGCGGCGCTTGGCGATCAGGTTGTGCAGCTGTTTCAGGATCAACTTGGCACCGTTCCCGGCCCTGCGACCATGGGGCTGGTGCGGGGGCTGCAGGAACGCATCGCCTTTGATGCCTATGCCAAGACTCACCATGGTGGCGTCTCCGAAGCCGATCCCGCTCTGGTGCATGCGGATATCCATGTCGAAAGCTCGGGTCTTTTCGGCGGCAATGGCAGTGAGGCCGGGTTCCTCTCACCTGCGCCCATGCCGCGCACGCTCGGCTCCATCGCTGTATCGCCACTCAAGGCTACGGGGGGTGATCATGCAGAGGGGCTCGCCGCAGAGCTGACGGAGCGCCTCGAGGTCAAGCTCGTCGGGCTGCAAACCTTCACGGTCGTGCCTTTTCCGGCCACGCCCCAGGGTGAAACCGGCCCGCTTCTGGGCAATACCCATAATCCCGGGACCGATTATGTCATCTCTGGGCTGGTACGGTCCAATTGCGAGCATGACGAGCTTTCCGAAGGTTATGTGATCATACGTCTGCTGAGCCTGCGTCAGGAGGGAAGCGTCGTCTGGGCTGACCGCTTCGAATTGCCGCGTGACACGCGTGCGCAGCGCGCCCTGCTTTTCTATGTCATGAAGTCGCTTCAGTGGTCGCTCTTCATGTCTGAGGGGCAGCGCATGATGTCGCGTCCCATCGCGGAGCTTTCGGCGTTCCAGATGGCCATTCGGGCCTTGACGCTGTTGCTGCGCTGCGACGTCACGCTCGGGTCGGAACTCGAAGATCTGGTCGAGCGTGCCTATCAGCTCGATCAGGAATCGGTTTTTGTCCTGTATGTCCGCTCGTTGATCCGTTTTTTCCTGTATCTCGATGACTGGTCGGGCAATGCGCAGGAAGACATGGAGGATATAGCGGCGTCCGCCGGCTACGTGGCGGTGCAGTTGCGCGCCAACCCGCTGGGTGTCTGGTTGTCGATGCTGACGCGTACCTTCACCCCAGGACAGTTGGACGAGGCAAGAGCCCTCACGGCGGAATATACCGGTGCCGGAGGTGTTTTCCCGGCTATCGCGATTTCGCCGTCCATCCACGCGCTCAAGGCCATCCAGGCCCTGCTGTCGGACAACAAAGCTGTCGCGCTGGACGAAATCCAGCAATTCCGGGCATTGCGCGCTTCGCAGCCTCTGGCCGTTCTTTCGGAGCCCTTCAGCATTTTCGTGCTCAAGGCGTCGGGGAACTCCGAAGAGGCGCGCCAGGCCGGTGCCGCTTTCGTCAGCCTCTATCCGCGCAGTGCCGCCGGGGTGCTCTATTACCTCGTCGCCCTGGCGGGGCAGGGCGTGAGCGAGGAGGCCGAGCGCGTCAAGCGCCATCTGCTGCGTCTCGTACCGGATGTGACGATCTCTGGCATCATGGCGCGCCATGCCTTCCTGCCCGACACCATGCAGGCCTGGTTGCGCGAACTGCTTGAGCGGGTCAGTCTCCCCAACGGATAAATCATTGCCCCGCTTGGCGTGATCGGGCGGGCGCGATATGAACTGTTGTTGAAGCCGGGCGCGGGTACCGCGATCGGGGATTTCGACACGCGGCCAGTGCCAGTCTAATAGGGACAACATGACACCTCGTTTGCAGCCGATCGCCCCTCTCAACGCGCCCGCAAAGGCGACGTCACTCAAGGGACGGTTTCTTCCCGTTCTGCCGCTCTGCGCGCTGATGGCGCTGAGCGCTTGTGGCGGTGGGCGCGATCCAGACAGCCTGACCCAGCCCCGCAACCATCTGCTCGGCGTCGATCGCGGCGCCACCGGTGGCGACGACCAGCTTCAGGGCGGGGTCAATGCCTATCTGTGGCGCGGTGCGATCGATACGCTCAGCTTCATGCCTTTTGCCTCGGCCGATGCAAGCGGTGGCGTGATTCTGACTGACTGGTATCAGCCACCCGCCAGCACGAATGAGCGTTTCAAGATCGCGGCCTACATCCTTGATCGTCGTCTGCGTTCGGACGCGCTGCGCGTTTCGGTATTCCGTCAGGAAAAGCAGGGGGGTGAATGGGTGGATACCCCGGTTGCCAATAACACGACCTCGGATATCACGACGCGCATCCTAGCCCGCGCACGCCAGCTTCGTGCCGATAACGGCAATCGGGACTGATTTTCCCGCACTGAAGACCACGTGACGCGAACAGACGACAGAAGATCATGACGGAACAAGAAACACTCGGCTACGATTTCGCCAAGGCTGAGCCCGAATGGCAGGCAAAATGGGACGCTGTGCGCGCTTTTGCCGCAGACGACCATCCTGCCGCCGACAAGCCGAAATATTACGTGCTCGAGATGTTTCCGTATCCGTCGGGTCAGCTCCATATGGGCCATGTGCGCAATTATGCGCTTGGTGATGTCGTGGCGCGGTACAAGCGCGCGCGCGGTTTCTCGGTTCTGCATCCCATGGGCTGGGATGCGTTTGGTCTCCCTGCTGAAAACGCGGCGCGTGAGCGCGGGGTGCATCCGGGGCAGTGGACATCCGACAACATCGCTGCCATGCGCGGCACCTTGCAGCGTCTGGGCTTCTCGCTCGATTGGGAGCGCGAAATCGCGACCTGTCTGCCGGAATATTACGGCCATCAGCAGAAGCTGTTCCTCGATATGTGGCGCAAGGGTCTCGTCGAGCGACGCGAATCCTCGGTCAACTGGGATCCGGTGGACAACACCGTTCTGGCGAATGAGCAGGTGGTCGATGGCCGTGGTTGGCGCTCCGGCGCGCTGATCGAAAAGAAGCGCCTGTCCCAGTGGTTCCTCAAGATCACCGATTTTGCGGCGCCCCTGCTCGAGGGGCTGGACAAGCTTGATCGCTGGCCGGCGCGCGTACGCGTGATGCAGGAGCGCTGGATCGGTCGTTCCGAGGGCGCACGGGTGCGTTTTGCGCTTCATGCGCCGCCGGAAGGATTCGATGTCGATCTGGATTCGGTCGAGGTCTTCACAACGCGTCCCGATACGCTGTTCGGTATGAGCTTCGTGGCGATTGCGGCCGATCACCCGCTTGCTGCCAAGGTCGGGCAGGGGAACGAGGCGGTACGCCGTTTCATCGAGGAATGCCAGCGTCTCGGCACGTCCGAGGAAGCGATCGAGGCCGCTGAAAAGCGCGGGATCGATACGGGATTGCGTGTCAGCAATCCCTTTGCCCCCGACGAAACCGTGCCGGTCTGGATCGCGAATTTCGTGCTGATGGAATACGGTACGGGCGCCGTTTTCGGCTGCCCCTGCGGTGACCAGCGCGACCTTGATTTCGCACGCAAATACGCTCTGCCGGTGCGTCCGGTCATTCTGCCGACCGGCGCGCAGCAGGCGGAATTCACGGTTGGCAAGACCGCCGTCACGGGCGACGGCACGCTCATCAATTCCGGCTTCCTTGATGGGCTGGATATCGTAGAAGGCAAGCGCAAGGCGATCGAGCGCCTCGAGGGTATGGGGATCGGCCGGAGCGTCGTGAACTGGCGCCTGCGTGACTGGGGTATCTCCCGTCAGCGTTACTGGGGCTGCCCGATCCCGGTCATTCACTGTGATAGTTGCGGTGCCGTTCCGGTGCCGGATGACCAGCTTCCGCTCAAGCTGCCCGAGGACGTGACATTTGATCGTCCCGGCAACCCGCTCGATCATCACCCGAGCTGGAAGCATGTGGATTGCCCGCAATGCGGCGCCAAGGCACGTCGCGAAACCGATACTTTCGATACGTTTGTCGATAGCTCTTGGTATTTCGCGCGCTTTACCGCGCCTCATGCCGCCACCCCTACCGATCCGATTGCGGCCAATAGCTGGCTGCCTGTCGACCAGTATATCGGCGGTATCGAACACGCGATCCTGCATCTGCTCTACGCGCGGTTCTTCACCCGGGCCATGCATGAAACCGGTCACCTGAATGTGGACGAGCCTTTCGCCGGGCTCTTTACCCAGGGCATGATCACCCATGAAAGCTACCGCGACGAGAACGGCTGGCTTGCGCCGGAAGACGTCATGCGTTCGGGCGAGGGCTATGTGCGCCGCGATAATGGCCAGCCGGTTCAGCAGGGCCGTCTGGAGAAAATGTCCAAATCGAAGCGCAACACGGTTTCCCCCACCGCGATCATCGAGCGTTTCGGGGCAGATACGGCGCGCTGGTTCGTCCTTTCCGACAGCCCGCCGGAACGTGACATGGAATGGACGGAAGCGGGTGTGGCTGCCTCAGCCCGTTTCGGCCAGCGTCTCTACCGTCTGGTTCAGTCCGTTGCCGCACAGGTGCCGTCGGATGTTGCCTTTGCCGAGGGCGGGCGTAGCCTGCGTCAGGCTACGCATCGCACCATTCGCGCCGTGACCGAGGCTCTGGAGGGCTTCACGCCCAACGTGGCCGTGGCGCGTCTTCACGAACTGAGTGCGGCCCTTTCGGAGGCCGAGAAATCGAGCGAGGCAGGGATTGGCGCGGCACGACGCGAAGCCGCCCTCGCCCTTTCCCTGCTCGTGGCGCCCATGATGCCGCATCTGGCGGAAGAGATGGTGGCAATGCTCGATCCAGAGGGCGCGATGGTTGTCGAACGCGCCTGGCCGGAGGCACTGGAAGAATTCCTGACGCGAGACAGCGTGACGCTGGGTGTGCAGATCATGGGCAAGCTGCGCGGCACGATCGAGGTTCCTCCCGACGCGCCTTCCGACATGGTCTTGCCCTTGGCCGAAGCAGAGCCGAACGTCGCGCGCATGCTCGAGGGCAAGCGTATCGTCAAGCGCATCCATGTGCCCAACCGTATCGTCAATTTCGTTGTGGCAGGCTGAATCCATGCGTCGTCTCGTCGTGCTCGTCTGCCTGACCCTGAGCGGTTGCGGGTTTCAACCGCTCTACGGAAGCAGGAGCGAGGAGGGCGCGCGCGTCAATCGCGAGATGCAGCGTATCTATGTGGCAAACATGTCCGAGCGGACGGGGCAGCAATTGCGCCTGGCGCTACAGGAGCAGTTGGGTGCGGGCAGCACCAAGGCCCCTGATGGATATACGCTCAATGTCAGCTTCGGCATCAATGCCTCGGCAATCGACATCCATAGCGACAATACCTCGGGGCGCATTCGTGAAATCGGCAATGCGCATTGGAGGCTCTTCACAGTCGAGGCCTCCCCCAAATTCCTGGCAGAGGGCGATGCCACGCTTCTCGATGGCGCAAATGCGACCTTCGAGCAATATCTTGCCTCCACGCTCAATGACGAGACCATCCATGCGCGTCTGGCTGAGGGGTTGGCGGGGATCATACGTCAGCAGATCGCAGTCTGGTTCCGCTCCCAGATCAAGCCTTCGCGCAACAATGCCGATGATGTGCCATCGTATTTCGATCCCAACGCCATGCCGACGCGTAATGGCCAGCCCTACCAGAAGGCCGGACCGGACGGATTCCCCGCTGCCGCAACGGGTCGTACCGACCTCAACAGCACGGATGAATAACGCCGTATGAAGATCGATGCCCGCTCGACCGCGCGCACCCTGGCCGAGATCGGCAAGTGGCGCGGGGTCCTGCTCTATGGCGATGATCTCGGTCTGATACGCGAACGCGCAGCGCACTGCGTGCGCCTCGTGGCAGAGTCTCTGGACGATCCATTCCGTGTGGCCGTGCTGGATCAGGAGCAGCATGGGCGTGTTGAGGAAGAGGTCGGTGCGCTTTCCCTCATCGGCGGTCGACGGGCGGTCTGGGTGCGTGACGCCCAGGATGGGGTGCTGCCAAGGGTGACGGCAGCCCTGGGCATCGATAGCGATACATTGCTGGTGATCGAGGCACCTGGCCTGGCATCCCGCGCCAAGCTGCGCGCGGCACTCGATTCCAATCCGAAGATCGCCTCGATCGGGTGCTACCCGGAAGAGGGGCGTACCCTCATTGCCTCGCTGACCGAGCTCTTTCGCGAAGCGGGGATCGCCATAGATCGGGACGCATTGTTCTGGCTCTCTTCGGTGCTTGGGGCTGATCGTGCGGCTGTGCGTAGCGAGGTCGATAAACTGGTCCTCTATGCGGGTGAGAGCGGCAAGCTCACCCTTGATGAGTGTCAGGAATGCATCGGGGATTCGGCAAATGCCACGCTCGATGACGCGACATCTGCGGCCCTGGCGGGTGAGCGCGCTATCGCCGATATTGCATTGGAACGCGCTCTGGCCGATGGCCTGTCGCCCATTGCGCTGGCCCGGGCGTGTTTGTCGCTCATGACGCGCTTGATGCGCGTGCTGGACTGGATGGATGAGGGGCGATCCAGGCAGGAGGCAATGAAGATGCTCAAGCCTCCGGTCTTCTTCAAGAAGCAGGAGAGCTTCAGCAAGGCGCTCGAGCGCTGGGATCGCGTGGGATTGAGTCGCGCCTGCGAGGCGGTTCAGGGGTTCGAACTGGCCTGCAAACAGACAGGGTCGCCCGATCTGGCGCTCTCGCGGCGCCTTGTCGCACAGCTCTGCCTCGGGCCCCGGTCATTCCAGCGTTGAAATCACGCTGCAACTCTGCCACGCCGTTATAGGTGATTTCGGACGAGCGGGGAGATGACACGATCAGCTGTAACGTGAAGGCGCTGACGAGCGCCCGTGCAGGCTCTGCATGCAAAGCACATGGCTCGTGAGCGTGCGGAGCCTCTGGGGGGTGCTTCTGCGTCGTCGCGATGCGCTTGGCGCGTGCTGCGCGCTCGGCCTGATGATCCTGGCGGCGCTCGCTGCACCGCTCTATGCCCGAGCGGTCGGTGTCGACCCTATGGAGTCAAACCTCGCGGGAGTGGTCGTGCGTGATGGGGTAAGCCAGGACGTGATGCAGCCTAACGATAACCCGCTGCATCTCGGCCTCTCGCCCATAGGCCCCTCCTGGCGCTGGGGTGCTTATGCCCTGGGGGCGGATTCACAGGGACGCGATATTGCCGCCAGGCTTCTCTATGGTGCGCGTAGCTCCCTGTTGATTGCATTCTCGGCGGCCTGCCTGTCGCTCCTCGCTGCAACGGCCTGTGGGCTCCTTGCGGGATATTGCGGCGGCTGGGTCGATCTCGTGATTTCGCGTCTGCTGGATATTCTCTGGGCGGTACCGGTCTATCTCTTTGCCATCAGTCTGAGCGTGGTCACAATCGGCCATGATCTCGCCCTGGGTCCGTTTCACCTGAGAGCCGACTCTCTGTTACTGCCCATTCTCATCATCGCCCTCATCTACGTGCCTTACGCGGCCCGTCCGATCCGCGCACGGACCAAAAGCCTGTCCAGCGCGGGCTTCGTACTGGCCGCACGCGGGCTGGGGGCATCATCGCTACGTATCGTCCTGCGTGAGATCCTCCCTCTCCTGGCGGAAACCTTGCTGGTACTGGCCCCTCTGATCATGGCGCTCTGCCTGCTTGCGGAATCCGCCCTGTCCTTTCTCAGCCTCGGCGTTCAGGCGCCAGCCGCCTCATGGGGAAGTCTGATCCATGATGGCGAAGGACTAATCTATAGTCGTCCCGTAGTTGCCATCGCGCCTGGACTGGCGATCATCGTCACCGTGTTATGCCTCAATACGCTGGGCGATGCGGCGCAGGCGGAGCTCAGGGCTAAGGGACAGAGATGAGCGGCTTTCTCTCCCGTCTCGGTCAGATGGTGCTCGTCCTGTTCGGTATCTCGGTACTCGTTTTTGCAGTGTTTTTCGCAACGCCGGGATCAGACCCCTCCGCCCGCATCGCAGGGCGCGGGGCGAGCCCAGAAGTGGTGGCGCGCGTGCGTCATGCCTATGGGTTCGATCGCGCTTTGCCCGTGCGTTACCTGACGATGATGGACCATCTCTTCATTTCGCGAAACCTGACTTCCTACGTTAATCACGGGCAGAACGTGGTGAGCGAGGTTTTCGATGCTGCTCCCGTTACGCTGTCGCTCGTGCTATTCGCAGCGCTATTCTGGCTGGCAGGCGCCCTGGTTTTCGGGCTGATTGGCGCTGCCTGGCAAGGCAGCGCGCTGGATCGGCTGATTGGCGGGCTGGCTTTGGTAGGGCTGTCGATGCCGGTTTTCTGGCTTGGTGAGATGGTGAATCTTGTGAGCCAGAGCCGGTTTCATGAAACCTGGCTTTTTCGCTGGGTGCCGCCCCTGGGCTACGTGCCCTTCACCACCAGCCCTATCGCCTGGGCAAAAGGGCTGATTCTGCCCGCCATGACGCTCTCAGTAGCGTTTATCGGTCTATACAGTCGGGTGTTGCGTACCGATCTGTTGGTTGCCATGCAGGAGGAGTCCTTGCGCACGGCCCGCGCAAAGGGCGTGGGGCCGTGGCGGTTATGGTTTGTCCACGCGCTTCGCCTGTCAGGGTTGAGTGCGCTATCGCTTTTCGGGCTCGATTTTGCGCAGTTGCTCGGGGGCGGGGCCTTACTGACCGAGGTCGTTTTTGCGCTGCCGGGGGTAGGCCATCTGACCTATCAGGGGCTGAGTACGCTCGATCTGCCACTGATCATGGCCACCGTGCTCTATGCGGCCTTTTTCGTAGTCATTGCCAATGCCCTGATCGACGGTTTGTATCGGGTGCTCGACCCTCGTATCGTTCGAAGTCCGCATGACCGGTAAGACCCTCTTGTCCCTGCACGATCTGCGCCTTGATCATCCAAGGGCGGGAATACTGCTCGACGGTGTTTCACTCACCCTGGAACGCGGTCAGATTCTGGGGGTGGTCGGAGAATCCGGCTCGGGCAAGAGTTTGACGGGTCTCAGCGTTCTGGGTCTGCAGCCAACGGGGAAACTGTCTGGCAGGATGATTTTCGACGGGCAGGATCTGACCCGGTTTGGCGAGGCTGAATGGCGTGGGTTCCGGGGCAAGCGAGCCGCCATGATCTTCCAGGACCCCATGACTGCTTTTCTCCCGGTGAGGCGTATCGGTCCACAGATCGAGGAGCAGATCCGGCTGCATATGACGATGTCTCGGCGCGCGGCACGGGCACGCGTCATCGCGCTGCTCGGACGAATGGGAGTCCCCTCTCCGGAACGCATGGCAGAGCGCTATCCGCATGAGTTATCGGGTGGGTTGAGGCAGCGCGCCATGATCGCCATGGCGCTCTCCTGCGATCCCGAATTGCTGATCGCGGATGAGCCGACGACGGCGCTGGACGTGACCGTTCAGGCGCAGATCCTCACCCTCCTGCGTGAGATCGGCGCGCGTGATGCCAGCGTCATGCTGATCACCCATGATATGGGCGTCGTGTCGCAAAGCTGTACCCACGTCGCAGTGCTCTATGCCGGGGTCGTGATCGAGACAGCTCCGGTGCAAAAGCTCCTGGCGACTCCGCTTCACCCCTACACACAGGCGTTGCTGCGCGCGATCCCACCTCTTGAGGGGCCAAGACCGGACCGTCTGCCGGTCATCGAGGGCGTCCCCCCTACGCCGAAGACGCGCCCTTCGGGCTGCGTCTTCGCTCCGCGCTGCGCCGCGGTCGAGTCACGATGCCAGACGAGGCCGGCGTTCAGGGAGCGGGGTGATCACAAGGTCGCCTGTGTGCTGTATCCATGAGACCCTTGCTGGAAGCCCGTGATCTGGTCAGAGCCTACTCCGTCAGCGGGGGCGGAAAATTGCGCGCTGTCGAGGGCGTCTCACTCACGCTCGCGCGGGGCGAGACGCTGGCTCTGGTGGGGGAGTCTGGCTGCGGCAAGTCCACGCTCGGGCGTCTCCTGATGGGGTTTGATCGCCCGGACAGGGGGCAGGTGGTCTTCGGGGGGCAGGACCTCGCGGCGCTTTCTGCGCGTGCCACACGTCAGATACGCAGCCGATTGCAGATGGTATTCCAGGATTCCGGCTCGGCCTTCAATCCGCGCTGGACCATTGGCCAAGCCCTGGCAGAGCCCTTCCGTATCCACAGGCGTCCGTGGTCACGCGAGAGCCTCGAGGCATTGCTGGATCGCGTGGGCCTTTCGGCAGCTTTTCACGACCGTTATCCTGCCGCCCTGTCTGGAGGTCAACGCCAGCGGCTGAACATTGCCCGCGCGATCGCGCTGTCACCAGAGTTGATCATCGCCGATGAGCCGGTTTCAGCGCTCGACGTGTCAGTGCAAGCGCAGATCATCAATCTGCTGCGCGATCTGCAGGCCGACCTCGATCTGGCCTGCCTGTTTATTTCGCACGATCTCGCGGTCGTCCGTCAGATCGCCGATCGCATGGCCGTCATGTATCTTGGTGGGATCGTAGAGGAGGGGGAAACGCTCTCTGTGCTGGCGACCCCATCTCATCCCTATACGCGCGCGCTGGTCGAAGCCGTGCCGCAACCCGGCAAGCCGCTCGGGGTGCCCTTGCAAGGCGATGTCCCAAGCCCGCTCTCCCCGCCATCGGGATGCCGCTTCCACACGCGTTGCCCGGTGGCGCGATCCCGATGCGCGACCGAGAGACCGTTCCTGGCGCCGTATCGGGATGGGCGCCATGTCGCCTGCCATTATCCGCTGACAGGCTAGATCATGCGGGCCCCGCACTCCACGCCAGGTTCTCGAGGCGGGGGGACTTTGTGACCCTTCCGATATCGGTCTCCTTACCTTCGACGGGACATCGGCAGGATTTTCCGAGAGGATTGGATCCGGGTGATATTGACCGGCTTCGCCAGAGCGCCTTCAATGAAGCGTTGCCTCGTCTCGCCTTGACCAGTGAGTTAGATGAGCGAGCCGCCATCGGCTTGATGCGCAAAGGCGTCGAATGCCCCAATTCTCACACCTAACACCCGGGACGCAGACCAGAAGCCATGCCTGATCCTTCCTCCGCTGCGGCAAAGCCAGGTTTTCCGAAAGAGGAATGGGTCCCGGGGCGAGCGTCCCTCGATACTCTGAATTCAGAAGTGCCCGTCAACAGCATACTGGAGGACCCCTCCCGGCTTCACGCGCGGTTGCAGCGCGACCTCTTCAACGTCAGACGTGATCACACGGTGCTCGAAGCACGCTTCGAGGCAGAGGTACAAAGCTCATCCTCGCGGATCCAGTCACTCGATTCTGCCCTTGCGCGTGCGCTGTCAGATCTGGACAGGGTGCACGGATCAGCAGGCTGGCGGGTCCTCGTGCAGGCCCGACGCCTTACTGCTTTCATACCACCGACCTTGCGTAAGCTGATCAGACGCTCGGCCCGGCTGCTATGGTGGATCGTGACGCTCAAATTGAGACGTCGCCTGAGCGAACTGCGTCAGGCACGCTTCAGGCCACCGGAAAGCCCTTGCGTCCCCGCCCCGTTGGCGGGTCAGATTGCGGATTATGACCCGCATATTCTGAGCGAGGCCGTGCTGCGATTGGAGCGCTTTGCAGCGTTTGACCCAGCCGCTTATGGCGCCATGCATCGAGACAGCACCAGCACCGGTCTTTCTCCGTCGGCCCATGCATTTTGCTACGGAGCTCAAGAGGGACGGGCCCTGTTTACCCATGAAGCGATTGCCCGCGCGCTCGGCCTGTATTCTACGGCTCGGGAAGGCGAAGCAGCGCAGCCCGGTTTTCGTTCTCCCCTCACGGCAGGAAGCAGGGGGCACACGCTCGGCCTCTATCGTCACAGTGCCGGAGAGGAAGCAGTCACGATATTCGCCGAGAATCTGGCGGTCAAACTGAGGACGGCGGGCGCCGATATCCGGTTGCTGGATGAAACTTCAGATCTGAACGCGCGTCCCGGAGTAACTCTGGTCATCGCACCTCACGAATTCTTCTATGGGGAGGGAGGGCGGATCTGGCGACGCCAGGATGTTGTGACCGGGTCGTTCATGCTCAATACGGAGCCTCTCCAATCGCCCGGCTTCGCTCGCGCCGTTCCATTCCTGATGGCTGCGCGCGGAGTAATCGATGTCACACCACAACTCACGGAGATGCTTGCCGATGCCGGTGTGCCCGCTTTGTCGCTCTCGTCGGGGCTTTCATACGATGCATCGCCTCTCACCCAGGAGGACCGGGATCACCCTCTGTTCAGGGTGCTTCCCAAGGCAGTAAAGAAGCAGCCGGATCCCGCCGCCATGTGGACGGATAGGGATGTTGCGGTGATGTTCAGCGGCGATCACACGCCCTATCGTGAGCGGGTACTGGCCGGTTATGCCCCACGCCTCGCCGAGTATGCGTGTTTTCTCCATTGTCGGCGTCTACCTGGATCGCCTTCTGGATCGCCTTTTGGGGCGCGTAGGCAGAAAACCGATCTTTCCCGGCTTTATACTCACGTGACGGGCCACTCGAAGATCCTGCTTGATATCCATGCGGACGAGTTCGGCAGCGCTGAATGGCATGGACTTGCTGAGCGCGCGGCCTGGACTGGCAGCGTCCTTGTTACAGAGGGGCGGCTTCCCCATGGCTTGCTCAGGGCAGGGGAGCACTATTTTAAGGAGACGCCACGCTATACCCCCGATCTCATCGACTGGTTGCTCAAGAGTGCTGATGGCCAGGAGACAGCACGGCGCGTATGCATGAATAACCAAGCGCTTCTCACAGCGCGCCCTGATCCGTTCTTTGCCGTAGACCCTCTTATGGGCATGCTATGGGGAAACAGGGTCTGATGCTGCCCCGATCACGTTCCGTCCGGAGAGCCCCGTGAATAAATTGGCCGAAGTCGAGCGCGTCATCGAACGCCGAAGCGACCAGAACAGGGAAGGCATGCTGATTTGCGTGGCGGTCAGTCTTTTCAACTACGCGGAATTCCTGCCCGCCTGCCTCGATTCTGTCGCTGCGCAGAACTGGGATAGAATCGAGTTGATCATCGTTGACGATCGTTCGGAGCGGGATGACTCCGTCACCGTCGCGCAGGAATGGATCGAGGCGCATGTCACGCGTTTCGAGCGGGTTTTGCTCCTGCGTCACAGGACAAATCAGGGATTGGCCCAGGCGCGAAACACTGCGTTCTCCCAGACGACGGCGGACCGGGTCTTCGTCATCGATGCGGATAACGAAATCTATCCACGATGCCTCTCACGCCTGTCAGAGGCGATGGACGAATCCGGATACGAAGCGTGCTACAGCCAGCTCGAATTTTTCGGGGATCAGCGTCAGATCGGCTATGCTGATCTGTGGTCTCCGGATTTCTTCGAGCGGGGCAATTATGTCGATGCCATGGCCTTGGTGTCTAAGGCTGCATGGGAACGCGTGCAGGGCTACAGCCATATCGAGGGTGGCTGGGAAGACTATGACTTCTGGTGCAAATTCGTCGAGCATGGGTTCGAGGGTGGCTTCGTCCCGGAGATACTGGGGCGCTATCGTGTTCATGGGCAATCCATGCTCAGGAGCGAAACGTCCTCACGCTATGGTGCGATTTACATTGAGATGAGTCAGCGACACCCATGGTTGCGTCTTGGGGCGCTGAGCTGACCGCGTCAGCCGTGATCCGATTTGTGGTCCCGGACTTGCAGATCCCCTCATAGGTAGATTTCTATGAGGCCCTGCTTTGCGTCCCCTCTAGGCAGGAGACGCGTTTCCTATCGATAGCGCCGTCCTAGAATCGCTGCGAAATCCCTGTCAAAATCGTGCGGCGCAGGCCGTATTGTGGTGCTCCCACGCCTACGCCCGACCCGTCGCGGATCTGATAGCTCTTGTCGAACAGGTTGAGCACATCCAGACGCAATTCCGTGCGCTTGAGGAACGGCACCTGGAACAGATCCTTGAAGGATTGCACGAGCGAGAGATTGAACGTGGCGTAGATGGGTACGGAACGTCCATTGGGGGTGAGCCCGTCAGCGCGCAGGCCGCTGCCATAGACCATCGAGGCTGAAACCCGTGTGGGATGGCCGGTATGGTAGAAGAAGGAATAGCTCCCCCCTGCGGACGCCGTCCAGCGCTGGTCATGATCGAGATGAATCCAGCGATGCGCGGTGTAGGCGAGGTCGTCCGGGTCCATCGTCCATTGTGCGGTGGTGATGTCCTTTCCGATGGCGCGTGACCAGGCGGCATTGCCATAGAGCGAAATCGGGCCGTGCTCGTAATTGGTCGAGAGCTCATAGCCATTGACCTGACCACGGCGATAATTGAACGCCGAGAGAATGATCGGTGCGCCGAACTGCCCCTCATCGATCATGTTCTTGGCAAGTTTCACATAGGCGTCGAAAGACGCATGCCAGCCCGGCAGCAGGGACTGGGTCACACCTGCGTCGAAATAATGGTCGCGCTCGGCCTTGACCGTGTTGTTCTGCAGCGTCTGAGGCTCGTTCGAGGTGCCGACGAATTTGCTGAGCGAGGTGTTGGACACGAGTTCGAAGGGCGGTGGGGTGAAATAGCGGGAATAGCCAGCATGAAGCACGCCCCCCCGCCAGGCACGCCATACGATGTTCAGACGCGGGCTGACCTGCTTGGAGTGGGTGTATTCATCCACACCGTCGAAGCGCAATCCGTAATTGATGGTCAGGTTGCGCACGGGACGCCATTCGTCCTGCGCATAGAGCCCATACATCCAGCCCGTGCGCCCGCTGCCGTCATGCACATTGGTGGTGGTACCGTCATAGATGGGCGTGCCGTCATCCTCGGCGCCGGTCTGCTGATAGACAACCGAGTCCGTTTTCGAGCTGTTGCGTTCGATATAGACCTGATAGCCGAAACGCACCGTATGCTGCCGGCTGGCATGCCATGTCACGTCCGTCTGTGAGCCGGTGGAAAAGACGGATCGCGCGGCCTGCTGACTGATGCCGTTATAGACGAGGTCGCCCAGCGGATCCGGAGAATAGCCGAGCGACGAATAGCGGGTCATGATCGAGCTTTGCAGGCTGACCTTGCCCATATCCTTCTGCAGCGAAAGAATACCGAAATCGGTGATTTCTTTCTGGCGCTCATTCAGGCTGGCGCTGTCCACGCTGCCATAGACCTGTTGTGACAAAGAGGAGTCCAGGAAGCTGGGATTGGCGAATTGCCGTTGCTGGCCTGGGTTGTTGGGAAGCTGATACTGCGCGTTCGAGACGCCGCCTGTCAGGCTAATGCGGGTGTTCTCATCGGCCGTGTACCGCAGATGCCCGAGCGCGTGATACTGGTTGCTCAGATCATGGATGGGGTTGAAGCTCGAGGTCGGGTTTTCGACGCCAACGCGGTTATGCACGAAATCGCCTGTGGCGAAGAAATCCCACTTCCCGGCGTGACCGCCATATTGCAGCGATGGGAAGAAATAGTCGCGCGCGCCGCCATAGATCGAGGCATCGCCGCCCGGATCGGCACTGCCGTTCTTGGTGGTGATGTCAATCACACCGGCTTGCAGAAAACCGTATTCGCTGGGTAGCGCACCTGTGGTGAGCGAGGCGGAATGGGCAAAGCGCGTCATGAGCGCCTGCCCGAACACGCTCAGACCCTCCGGTAACTGAACGCCGTCCAGGCGGAACTGCACCTCGTTATGATCGCCGCGCACATGGATCTGGCCGAAGCTGTCCTGCGCTACGCCAGGGGCCTGAAGCAGCAGGGTGTTCAGCGGGGCGTTATCGCCACCTGGATTGGTCTCGATATCGCGCCGCGTGAAGCGATAGGTCGTGGCACCGGTCGAGGATTGCAGGGATGAGCGGATTTCATCGAGGCGCGCATTGACGATGATATGCTCCTCATGGCTCGCCTCGCTATCCGCTGGTGAGACCGCGCCGTGATTGTCGAATGACGTGCGTGAGCCGCTATCAGCTGCCTCCTTTGAGGGCGAAACCGCCGGGCTCTTGGGGGCGGTGGGGTGTGCTTTGGGGGCGAGGCGCGTGCCGGGCTGTGCATCACGGGCGTTCGCAGCGGCAGATTGCGCGCGGGCGGGCAGGGTCAGGGCGATGACGGAGCAGGACAGGAGCAGGCCGGCCGACCACAGGGAGCGGGGTGACATCATGACAATCCAACAGGCTGGGAACGGAATATATCGGCTTCGTTCCTATTCTGTATGATATAACATAACAATAGTGATCAGGGTGTCGATGCGCCTCTATTGCAGAGTGTGACAAATTGGCGACAGGCCGCGAGCTCATGAAAAGCATTTTAGGGAGGAAGCTACCGCCTCAGCCCGGCGTTCGTTGAAAACCTATGCATTCCCGACTGAGGTCATCTCGCCATGAAGCGTCGATCCTTTCTTTCCGCTGCCTCTCTTGCGCCTGCGATGGGGTTGGTAACGCCCGCTCTCGCAGCAGGAAACGCCGATGACGGCACGAGTTCATCGGGAGATTTTGACATTGTGGCGCGTTTCGACGGTCCGGGCCCATCGGGTGTGGCGGTGCTGCCCAATGGGCGCATGTTCGTAAGCTTTCCGCGTCACGCGGATAATCACCCCGGGGCGACGCTGGGCGAAGTCAAGGACGGGGCTATCGTCCCTTACCCTTCAGATGCGCTGAGCCTTCCCTCGGAAAAGGCGCCTGAGGACAGGCTGATGTCGGTGCACGGGATCACCTCTGACACGGCGGGACGTCTCTGGGTGATTGATGACGGCAAGCTGGCGGGCCATGATATCCCCGAAGGGGCGGCAAAGATCCTGTGTATCGATCCGGCGCAAGACAAGGTGGTGCACAAGATTTTGCTCGAGGCGCCGGTGATGCGGCGCGACAGCCATATGAACGATTTGCGTGTGGCCCTTTCTGTCGGGGCCAAGGGAACTGTTTTCGTAACCGATTCCTCTTTTGGCACGGAGCCCGCACTGATCGTTGCTGACATCGCCACGGGGCGCACCAAGCGTGTACTGGCCCACCACCCCTCGACCCAGGCTGTGCCCGGCTTCATGGCGATCGTCGAAGGCGAGCCCAGACGTTACATTCCCCATCATCCCCAGATGGTATCAGGCGGGGCCGATGGCATTGCTCTTCTGCCCGATGAGTCCCGGCTTTATTACGCGCCCCTCACAAGCCGGCGACTGTACAGTATCTCGGCAGCGACCCTTGCCGACCAGACCCTGTCTGATGAGGAGTTGGGTGCCCAAATACGTGATGAGGGTGAAAAGGGGACTGCAGACGGGCTCTGCTTTGACCGTCATGGACGGCTTTACACCACGAATTACGAGCATGACTGCATTTTGCGCCGCGATCCGGACGGAGCGATTTCCATGGCCGTACGTGACGCCCGCATTCTCTCACCCGATGGGATCTGTGCGACTGCCGACTGGATCTATTGCACATTGGGGCAGTGGAATCGCCTGCCTTCGTTCAATGATGGGCAGAACCGCCGCAAGCCCCCTTATCTGCTGATCCGGTTCCCGGTCGAGCCACCCAGGCCGCTCGATGCCAGTCCCCAAACCGTCGCGCACATGCACGGTTGACGCCGTCCGCCTGTCTGTGGGCAAATCATCGGGTTCAATCTAGCGCGGAGTGGGGCTGCTCATCGTCTGGCGTCGTGATCCAGTTTAGGGCAGTTCCACGCGATCTGGGGGAGGGAACGGAAAAGACGCTATGAGCGTAGCTATTACTGTTCTGTTGTTATGGGCTTTCATGAGCGTGTCCCGGGATACGCCGACAGGCCAGCTCCTGCGTCGATGGATGGTAGACTTACCCGCAAAGGCACTAAACCGCCTCAGACGCTGGCATCTGATGCTCGCTGTGGGGCTGGTCGGGCTCGGGTGCCTGCTGATCTGGTATGGAGGGAATGACGGGCTGCGTGTTGCGAGCATGACCCTTCCCGATATGTTCTCATGGTTCACTACCATCGAGGTCAGTACTTATGTCGATGTTCTCACAGCGCTCGTTGCCGCATCCCTGCTAACCAAGGTGAGGTGCACATGGGTCGTTATCGAGACAAGTTTGCTGCGATTTTGGCGGAGGGCCCGGGGCAGCGCGTCTGGGAGTAAGGAGGGAGTAGATCAGGTAGCCGGGGCGCTGACGGGTCACGCGTCATGCGCGGAGCGGCCTCGCTCACCGGGGTGAAGCCCTATCCGGTGACCGAAACGCCGAAGCAATTGTCGAATTACGGCACTGAAATTACAGGATCAAACCGGTAGAAAAATCGGCAGGATAAGCCCGGATCATGGCCTGGCTTATCCTTATTCTTATCCTGATTTTTTGCGGGTCAGGCGGTCGGTGGCGCCTCACCCTGCTCGTTCGTGTGATGATCGATCACGGAAGGCAGGAATTGAGCCAGGGCAGGCAAGAGGGCGCCTGCAGGCAGGCCCGTCTTGGAGACCAGCATCTGCACCTGCTCGTCCGTCAGCAGGGCGCGCAGTTCATCTGCGGAGATGGGCAGGTTCTCACCGGAACCAATCCAGGAGCGTACCTTATCCTCCAGACCAGCGCGCCGCGCCTGATCCATCAGTGTCTGGATGCCCTGCTCACTGGTGAGATATTCACCAATGCTGCCTCCCAGCTTCTCCTTGAGCTTGTCCCCCACGGAACCGAGGGCGGAATTGATCATCGAACCGAAAAAACCGCTCAAATCCTGTCTCCGATTATGCGCTGGCCCTTGGGCTCAGGCCGAGCGTCGTGTTTCCTTGTCGATCTGCGGCATTTCGATATCGATCTCGAGCACCGAGCATCCATCGAGGCCACCATCGAGCTTGACCTGAACCTTGTCCTGATCGACCGCTACATGACGCTTGATCACTTCAAGGATCTCGCGATGTAACTGGCTGATCAGCTCCGAGTTGCCATTTCCGGAGCGTTCATGGGCGAGCAGAATCTGCAGGCGGTCGCGGGCGACAGCGCTGGTATTGCGCTTGGTGAAAAGTCCGAACAGGCTCATGCGACCCTCTTCTTGAACAGCCAGTCGAGCAGCCCCTTGCGCTCAAGCGGGACCTGGATCTCGAGCTTCTCGCCCTGGAGGCGACGCGCCGCGTCGAAATAGGCGCGCGCCGGGGCTGATTCGGGGTTCGAGAGCGTGACGGGAGCGCCGACATTCGAGGCGCGCAGCACTTCCTCGCTTTCGGGCACGATGCCCAGGAGCGGGATGGAGAGGATTTCGAGCACGTCTTCCGTGTTCAGCATCTCACCCTTGGCGGCACGCGACGGGTCGTAACGGGTCATGAGGAGGTGCTTCTCAACCTTCTCGCCGTTCTTGGCCTTTTCGGTCGTGCTGTCGAGCATTCCGATGATGCGGTCGCTGTCGCGCACCGAACTGACTTCCGGATTGGTCACGACCACCGCGATATCGGCGTGATACATCGCCATCTGCGCGCCACGCTCGATACCGGCCGGGCTGTCGCAAATGATCCAGTCGAACTTGTCACGCAGTTCCTCGATGACCTGAGCCACGCCTTCGGCGGTCAGGGCATCCTTGTCGCGTGTCTGCGAGGCAGGAAGGATCGAGAGCGTTTCGACACGCTTGTCACGAATCAGGGCCTGGGAGAGCTTGGCATCGCCCTGGACCACATTGATGAAGTCGAACACGACGCGGCGCTCGGCGCCCATCACCAGGTCAAGATTGCGCAGACCGACATCGAAATCGATCACCACGACATTCTGACCCGACTGGGCGAGAGCGGCACCCAGTGCTGCTGTCGTGGTCGTCTTGCCGACCCCGCCCTTACCGGATGTGACTACCAGCACCTTAGCCATGTGCGCTCCACCAAAACTCAAACGGAAACCACCGCAATCCCTATGGTGCGGCCAATTTAATACTAATGAGGAATGGGTTCGCGCCGCAATCGCCAGAATGCAAATAGTTCCGTTCAGGCGAGTTTTGTCACCGTTACACGGTCCTCAGTGAGCAGGGCCTGGGCGGGCTGGTCGTGCAATCCCGCCTCGATTTCTTCGGCGATCATGTAAAACCCGTCGATGGCGAGCAATTCGGCCTGCATCCTGCTGGCAAAGATACGCGCACCCGGCTGTCCGCCGACCCCGGCGATCGCCCGTCCGCGCAAGGCGCCATAGACATGAATGGACCCACCCGCGATGAGTTCCGCGCCCGAGGCGACCGACCCAAGGACCACGATATCGCCATCCAGATGCATGATGCTCTGGCCCGAGCGTATGGCCCGATCGACAATCAGGCTCTCGGCACGCTGGGTCGAGGGCAGGACCGGCTCCGGCGCCTCGCCCGTCTCGGTCGTGGCTTCGGGAAACTCGACACTGCCACTGGCTCGGCCGCCTTCAAGCGACGCAGGCCATTCCCAGTCCTGAAGCTGCGCCCAGCTTCTGTCAGCGCCTTCGAGGCCGATCATGTGGATGCCGCGCGCGACCAGTTCTTCCTGCAACTGATCGAGTCCTTCGGCATCCTGAGCGACGAGCCCCAGATCGAGAATCACGGGACGACCGGCGAAGAAACCGACCGAGCGGGCAATCTGGTTGTCGAGACCCGAGAGCCATTCGGTCAACGGTGCCTCGGGAGAGAGAACGAGCGCCAGAAAGGAGCGCCCGCGTGCCCGGATGCGCATGGGCGCTCTGGCGGGCGCGGGGTCGATATCGGCGCGGGTCGTCTGGTCTGTCATCGTCTGGAAATGCTCTGGGGGATCAGGGGCGGAAATAGGGGCTGGGCGAGGGGTCAGCTCTCTTGCTTCGCAACAGGGCAGACGCTTAAGAATACAGCATGCGCATTTTGTATCATCTGCCGCTCTCGCCGCAAAGTCGTCAGGTCAGGCTCGTTCTTGCCGAGAAACGGTTACCCTATGAGCCCAAGACGGAAAAAGTCTGGGAAAACCGCCCCGATTACCTCGCGCTCAACCCTGCGGGCGATGTGCCTTTGCTCGTTGAGGAGAATGGGCTATCGATTCCGAATGCGTGGGTGATCTGCGAGTATCTCGAGGAGGCCTATCCCGACACGCCCCTTATGGGACGGACTTTGGCCGAGCGGGTGGAAGTAAGGCGTCTCATGGCTTGGTTCGAGGGCAAGTTCGGCCATGAAGTCTCGCGCAATCTTCTGGGTGAAAAGGTGGACAAGCGCCTGGCAGGGCGCGGTAATCCCGATGGAACGGCGCTGCGCGCAGGCTATGCCAATATGCGTTTTCATCTGGATTATATCGGGTGGCTGGCCGAGACGCGTGCCTGGCTGGCGGGCAATATGCTCTCCATGGCGGATTTCGCAGCGGCCGCGCATCTTTCATGCCTCGATTATATTGGCGATATCGACTGGTCCAAGGCCCCTGCGGCAAAGGACTGGTATGCGCGCATGAAATCGCGTCCCAGCTTCCGCTCCCTGCTCAATGACCGGGTCAACGGGTTCAACCCGCCCGCGCATTATGCCGATCTTGATTTCTGATAAGGCCGGATATTTATGAGCGAGGTTTTTGACGCAGCCATTCTCGGCGCGGGAGCGGCTGGGCTTATGGCTGCTGCGACGGCGCGCAAGGGCGGAGCATCCGTCGTAGTGCTCGATCACGCTGCCGAACCGGGGCGCAAGATCCTGATTTCTGGGGGTGGCCGCTGCAATTTTACCAATCTGGATGCGAAGGCCGAGAATTTTCTCTCCGCCAATCGGCACTTCGTGCGCTCGGCCCTGGCGGGCTATACGCCGCGCGACTTCCTAGCACTGGTCGAGCGGCATGGGATTGGCTGGCAGGAAAAAGCGGCAGGCCAGCTTTTCTGCTCGGAGTCCGCGCGGGATATCGTGAGCCTGCTGCTGCATGAGGCCGAGGGCTGCACGTTGCGCTTCAACACCACCATACGCGGTGTGACGGCAGGCGACGTCTTTCGTGTCCAGACCGATGCGGGCGAGGTACAGGCGCGCGCGCTCGTGCTCGCCACGGGGGGACTCTCCATCCCCAAGCTTGGGGCTTCGGACTTGTCCTTGCGGATTGCGCGGCAATTTGGCCTGGAGATCGTCAGGACCGTGCCCGGGCTGGTGCCACTCACTCTCGAAACGCCGCTGCCTGAGCTGGCGGGCGTCTCGCTGCCGGTACGGGCCAGCATTGGCAAGACAGGTTTTACGGACGGTATGGTCTTTACCCATCGTGGGCTGTCCGGCCCCGCCATCCTGCAGATTTCCTCCTACCAGGACGGGCCGCTTGATGCCCCCGCCATCGACATGATGCCCGGGCGCGATGCACGCAGCGCGCTGGGCGAGATCAAGAAGGCCCGTCCGCGTGCCGAGCCCACTTCGCTCCTGCAGGATCTGCCACAACGTCTCGCCCGGCATATTGCGAGTAACACCCTGGCTGATCTCGAGTGCACGCTCGCCAATCTTCCCGACAAGCGGATCATCGCTCTGGCGGAGCAGATCGGACGGTGGCGGCCGCGTCTGTCGGGTACAGAGGGCTATGCGAAGGCCGAGGTGATGAAGGGCGGTATCGATACGCGTGCCCTTTCTTCCAAGACGCTCGAATCCCGCGACGTGCCAGGCCTTTTCGCGATAGGCGAGGCGGTTGACGTGACGGGTTGGCTGGGTGGCTATAATTTCCAGTGGGCCTGGTCCAGCGGCGTCGCTGCCGGAAGGGCGATTGCCACAAGGCGGTAAGCGCAGGCCCTGCCAGGCAGGTCAGTTCCCGCCGCGTAGACCCCTCAGCCGGATTGCGGGACGGCAGAGCGAACCGCCACGCGTATGCCGCGTCTTGGCATGACGATCATATCCGCCCGGTCCAGGGCATAAGGAGTGCGTTTCATGAGTCAGTGCATTGCCATCCTTGCCACGAACGGGGTCGAGGAATGTGAGCTTGTCGAGCCCCGCAAGGCGCTCGAGGGTGCTGGTTTCAGGACCATGGTGGTCTCTCCTGCGAACGGGGAGATTCAGGCCATGGAAGGCGACGTGACGCCCGCGTCGAAAATCGCGGTCGACGCCACGATCGGTGAGGCCGCCGATCTCGATTTTGCCGGTATCCTGCTGCCTGGTGGGACCACCAACCCGGACGCGCTCCGGATCGATGAAGCCGCGATTGCATTCCTGCGCGGCTTCGTCGCGCAGGATAAGCCGATCGCCAGTATTTGCCACGGCGCGTGGACGCTGATCGAGGCCGGTGGGGTAAAGGGGCGCACCCTGACTTCCTGGCCCTCACTGCAAACCGATCTTCTCAATGCCGGGGCAAAATGGGTGGATCGCGAAACCGTAGTGGATGGCAATCTGCTCACATCGCGCAATCCGGATGATCTGCCCGCCTTCTGTGCGGCGCTTGTTACGCAATATCGTGACAAATCTGCCTGAAAACCGCCCTTATTCTCGGCCGTTCTGCGCTTCAAGGAGGCCGTGTGTCATGACTGGCCGTGTTCTGCCGAGGCAGAGCGCGGTCGTTCGGGAGCCGGCCCGCAAACAAAGAGGTAATGATCCGATGAATGCTCCCGCACCGTTCCGCCGTTCCGCCCGTATCCTGGGAGGGCTCGCGGCTCTGTCGCTGCTGGCCGCCTGTTCCGGCACGGCGGCCCCGGGCCCGACCCCGCCGGGGATGCAGGTGGTCGGCTACGGCTATACCTGCAAGGCCGGGATCTACACCTGCAAGATGCCCACACAGGTGCCGCTCGGTAACCCCTGCTCTTGCCCGGGGATTGGTGCAGCCTCCTATGGCAACATCCACCAGCCCTGATCTGACGGCCACCCTCCCATGATGGGCTAGGACCCGTCCTGTGGGATATGGGGCCACGTGGAGGCGGTCCTCGGCAACTGCGTTGAATTGCACGTCGAGGCCTGGTTCCTGAGAGCCAGGCGATTGCAGCTGTCGCAGCGTTCGAGACAATCTCAACGTGAGGCTGGTCGCGCGCCCGCGCTGATGGGTTCAGAGGCGCGCCGCGCGGGAAACGACTTTCGTCATTCCTATTTTGTTCTTATACTCGGAGCAGAATACGGAGCCCGAATTGTCGCAGGATTTCTTCAGTTTTTTTCCCTGGCTCGTTGCCGCGCTTGCGCTGGCCGTGGCCGTTTTTCTCTGGTCCCGCCTCTCACGGCGTGGGACAGATCGTGACCTGCTCTCGCGCATCTATGTTCTGCTCGAGCGTGATGCCGCCGAGCGCGGGGCCGAGAGCGATTTCCATCGCACGGCCTTGATGGAAACCGAGCGCGTTCTTGTCTCACGTCTCGAACAGCAGCGCTCCGACGTAGCGGACAGGCTGGCCACGCTGAGTCAGCGTCTGGGGCAGGATCTGTCCGAATCCAGACTGGCTCAGGGCGAAATGCTCCGTGAAATGATGCGTGAGAATGCCGAGCAGCTGACCCAGATCCGGGCCTCGGTCAGTGAGCAGTTGCACGTGACGGTCGAAAAGCAGATGCAGACCTCTTTCCAGCGCGTCGTCGAGCAGATTGCGGCCATGCAAAAGGCCATCGGCGAGGTCTCTGCGGTCACCGCCCAGATCGGCGATCTGAAGCGTCTGTTTGGTAATGTGAAGACGCGCGGCGGCTGGGGGGAGGCACAGCTGCGGGCCATCCTCGACGATATCCTGCCTACCGGGTCCTATGACAGTAATTTCCGGATCGGTGAGGGGAGTGAGACGGTCGAATTTGCCCTGCGTATGCCCGTGCGTAGCGCCGTGCCGCCCCGACTTGCGATCGACAGCAAGTTCCCGACCGAAGCCTATGAGCGCCTGCTCGATGCTGTGGACCGTACCGACCCGTCAGCCGAGCGCATTGCGCGCCGTGCCCTCGATAATGCCGTGCGCCTTGAGGCGCGCAAGATTGCCGAGAAATATATTCACCCGCCGCTGACTGTGGAGTTCGCCGTCCTCTATCTGCCGACCGATGGGCTCTATATGGAAGTCGCCCGTATACCGGGGCTGATCGACGAGGTGGGGCGTATCCATAGGGTCATCGTCATGGGGCCGTCGCTTATCCCCGCCCTGCTGCGCACCGTTCATCTCGGTTATGTGACCCTGGCGCTGGAGGAGCGTACCGATGCAATTGCGCGGCTTCTGGGGCTCACCCGCCAGGAGATGCTGCGCATGGATGGCGTGCTCGAAAAACTCGCGCGTGGCGCAGGTGCCATGAGCAATACCATCGATGAGGCGAGACGGCGTACCCGCGTTCTGGGGCGCAAGCTTCGTGGTCTTGACGGGCAGGTTCCGGGTGACGACCTTGAAACACTGGACGAGCTTTAAGCGGAATTTACTATCGAAACGGGCCATGTTTCGGCACAGAGGACATCATGATACCGGATCACAGCCCCTCTACTGTCCCGCTCGAGGTGCCTTCCAAGGCGCGTATCCTGTTCGTCGAGGATGACGATACGCTGGCGAAAGAGGTGGTTGAGGAACTCGCGGCGCGCGGGTTTTCGGTTTCCCACGTTTCGACGGGTCAGGCCGGTCTCGAGGCCGCGACGAGCGAAGTCTATGACCTCCTGGTGCTCGACCGCATGCTGCCACTGCTCGATGGGCTCTCCGTGATCGAGAAGCTGCGCGGTCAGAATGTCCAGTCCCCTGTCCTCGTTCTCTCCGCGCTTTCCGCTGTGGATGATCGTGTAACCGGGCTCAAGGCCGGTGGAGATGACTATCTGACCAAGCCTTTCGCCATGGACGAGCTGGTCGCGCGTATCGAGGCGCTTTTGCGCCGCCCGAATGACACCCGCGCCACGACATTACGCGTCGGTCCGCTGGATATGGATCTGATTGATCGCACCGTGACGCGCGATGGGCGTGACATCGAGTTGTTGCCACGGGAATTCCGGCTGCTCGAATATCTAATGCGCCGCCCCAATCAGGTTCTGACACGCACCATGCTCCTGGAGGATGTGTGGAATTACCGCTTCATCCCCCAGACCAATCTGGTCGATGTTCATATCGGCAAGCTGCGGCGCAAGGTCGATGGCACGGGTGAGACGCCCCTGATCCACAGTATTCGCGGATCGGGGTTCATGCTGCGTGTCTCTCACTGATACGTCACGCTTCGGCGTTTTTCGCACAGCCACGTTCCGGCTGACCCTGGCCTTCGTGGCCGCCATCATTGGCGGCATGGTGCTGCAATTCGTTCTGCTTTTTGTGCAGATGACGCATTTCGAGTCCGAACGCTCCAGCGGTATCCTCCATCGCGAGGCTGATGTGCTGGTGCAGGAGACACCCGAACGTCTTGAATATCAGGTGCGTGAGCGGGCCAGCAACGAATTACGCGTGGTGATCAACTGGGTCGGGCTGTTCGACGGGCATTACCATCATATCGCAGGCGATCTGAAGGCATGGCCCGAGGGGTTGACGGTGGATGGCAAGGTCCATCGCCTGACGCTCTCTCCCACCGATGACGCGCCTTATGAAATGCGGTTTCTCGCTGTAAAGGTGCCGGGCGGCCGTATTCTGGTGCTGGCGCATTCGCTGCATCTGCTCTCCGAACTGCATTACATGATACGGCGTGGCGCGCTGCTTTCGGTCTTCCCTGTGGTGATGTTCGCATTATTGACGGGGGTCGTGCTCAGTCACCGCGCCTTGGCCCGCGTCAAGACGATGCACGAGGCGATAGACCGCATCATGCAGGGCGATGTGCATGAACGTCTGCCTGCCGGGCGTGAGCGCGACGAACTCGAGCGTCTTGCCGGGTCGGTCAACCGCATGCTGGACCGCCTCGAGCATCTGATGGATGAGATACGCGATGTGGGCAATGACATCGCCCATGACCTGCGGACACCGCTTTCACGAGTGAGGGCGCGGCTCGAGAGGGCGACATCGAGCCCGCATGACGCGGATTATCTGAATTCCGTCATCGAGCAGGCGACCCAGGATCTGGACCAGTGTTTCTCGGTCATCACGGCGCTCTTGCGTATCGGCGAAATCGAAAACGGTCGGCGTCGTGCGGGATTTGCCTATGTGAATCTCGGCGATCTGGTGGCCGATATCGTCGATCTGTATGAGCCGATAGCCGAGACGAATGGTCTCGTCCTGACCAGTCTGGTCGTAGCCGCACCCGCGAGTGATGCGCTCGTCACCTTCGGGGATCGCGATCTGCTCGTCGAGGTTCTCGCCAATCTTCTCGATAACGCCATGAAATTCACCCCGTCGGATGGGCACGTCACCGTGTCGGTGACGCCCGGTCCGGGCGTGATCAATCTGCGCGTCGCGGATACCGGTATCGGTATTCCGGAGGCGGAACGAGAGGCCGTGCTGGGGCGTTTCTATCGCTCGGATAAAAGTCGTCACGTGCCGGGGAGCGGGCTCGGACTCAGTCTGGTCATGGCGATCCTGCGCCTGCATGGTGTCGAGCTGGCCATTGCAGATGGCGATGGGACCGCGGCGACGAGGGGGTGCGCGTTCGAGATGATCTTTCAAGCCTCCAGCAGTCCAGAGCCCGCCTGATCCGCGCCCGGTCCCGTATACAGGCTGGGCAGGTTGTGACAGCACGATGAAAGGTCGTTCCAGAACGGAACTTAAAAGGAATTTTCCTTGTCGCCCCCGGCTGGATTTGTATGTCTGGCTGTAACAGAAAAAGGAACCTGCTTGATGATATCGGGAAACGGATGGAGTCACTCCATGCCGGGCTACGCGCACAGGCATAGGGTGGTGGCCGGACTGGGTGATGGGTCGATGGCATGAATCAGGTTGTCATCACCGCGCTCAAGCGCCCCTATACCTTCGTTGTCCTGTCCATCTTCATCGTGATTTTCGGCGTCAGATCGGTCATCAAGACGCCGACCGACGTGTTCCCGAACATCAATATTCCGGTCGTTGCGATCGTGTGGTCGTATCTGGGCCTCATGCCCGAGGATATGTCCGGGCGTGTGGTCTATTATTACGAGCGCACCCTGACCACGACGGTCAATAATATCGAGCATATCGAGAGTGGCTCGTATTACGGGCGTGGTATCGTCAAGGTCTATTTCCAGCCCGGTACCGATACCTCCGTGGCGCAGACACAGATTACCTCCGTGTCGCAGACCGTCATCAAGCAGTTGCCGACCGGCGCCACGCCGCCGCTTATTCTGGCCTATAATGCGTCTTCCGTGCCGGTGCTCACGCTTCAGATCAATTCGGACAAGCTGAACGGCTCCGAATTGTACAACATGGCCTCCAACCTGATCAGGCCTCAGCTCGTTTCCGTGCCCGGCGTATCGATCCCGAACCCTTATGGAGGGCTCGCGCCTTACATCACGGTGGATATCGATCCCTCCAAGCTGATGGCGCATAACCTCTCGGCAGTGGATGTCAGCACGGCGCTGAACAAGCAGAATATCGTACTGCCCGCTGGCGATCAGCGTATCGGACCGTTCGACTACATGGTGCGCACCAACGCACAGCCGCGCGAGGTCGAGACTTTCAATAACCTGCCGCTCAAGCAGGTGGGCAATGCGGTGGTCTATCTGCGCGACGTGGCCCATGTGCATCGCGGCGGCCCACCACAGGCCAATATGGTGCTGGTGAAGGGGCGTCAGGCCGTCATGATGGTCATCATGAAAAGCGGCGATGCCTCGACGCTCGACGTGGTGGCTGGCGTGAAGAAGCTGCTGCCTCAGGTGATCGAGACCCTGCCCAAGGGCACGAGCATCAAGATCCTGACCGATGCCTCGGGCTTCGTGAAGGATTCGGTCGAGGACGTGGTGCGCGAAATGATTATCGCTGCGCTGCTGACCTCTCTCGCCGTGTTGCTCTTCCTTGGGTCGTGGCGCTCGACCCTGATTGTGGCGACGTCCATTCCGCTCGCCATTCTCTGCTCGGTCATCGGATTGAGTCTCGCCGGGCAGTCCATCAATGTGATGACGTTGGGCGGCCTGGCCCTGGCGGTCGGTATCCTTGTCGATGACGCCACCGTCATGATCGAGAATATCGACGCCCATCTTGAGATGGGCAAGGATCTGGAAATGGCCATCATCGATGCGGCCAATCAGATTGTCGTGCCGACCTTCGTTTCCACCACCTGTATCTGTATCGTCTGGTTGCCGCTTTTCGAACTGACCGGCGTTGCGGGTTGGCTGTTCATGCCGATGGCCGAAGCCATCATCTTCGCCATGATCGCCTCGTTCATTCTGTCACGAACCCTTGTGCCGACCATGGCCAACTGGATGCTGGCCGCGCAGGTGGCCGCCCATGAACGTGGCGATGACGGCAGGGAGCCCGGCTTTTTCGGGCGGTTCCAGCGCGGCTTCGAGAGCGGCTTTTTCCGCTTCCGTGAGCGCTACAAGATTGTGCTGGGTGGCCTGATCGAGGAGAGGAAGAAATTCGTCCCGTTCTTCATGGCGGTGTCGATCCTGTCCTCGGGGCTTTATTTCTTTGTCGGCGAGGATTTCTTCCCCGAAATCAAATCCGGCACCCTGCAACTGCATATGCGCGCGCCCATCGGGACGCGTCTGGAGGAGTCCGGCAAGATATCCGTGCTGATCGAAAAGAAGATGCACGAGATTCTGCCCGGTCAGATCGACGCAGTGCTGAACAACTGTGGTCTACCTTTCTCACAGCTCAATCAGGCCTTCATCCCAACCCCGACCGTGGGCACCGAAGATTGTGATATCACGGTCTCGCTCAAGAACGATGAGAGCCCGACGGCCGAGTATCGCCGCAAGATCAGGGCCGGGCTGATCGAGGCTTTTCCCGGAACGCAGATCACTTTCCAGCCCGCCGATCTGACCGCGAAGATCCTGAATTTCGGTTTGCCCGCGCCGCTCGACGTGCAGGTGGTGGGACGCGATCTTTACGGCAATTTCGCCTTTGCCAAGAAGCTGCGTCGCAAGCTGGCGACCATTCCGGGCATCACGGATGTGTCCATCCAGCAGCCCATGACCCAGCCGACGCTCAGCATCAACGCCAAGCGCAGCTTCGCGCTCGGTACCGGCATCACCGAGCAGAATATCGCGCAGAACGCGCTGATTGTGCTTTCGGGCAGTGCGCAGGTGGGGCAGGTCTATTACCTGAACAGCTCGGGCGTGGCGCAGCTCATCGATGTGCAGACCCCGGCAAACTACCTCCAGACACTCAATGATCTGAAGACGGTGCCGATTGATCGTGGTGACGGCAACCCGACGAACGCCCAGCCTCAGCTTCTGGGCGCGCTCTCCGAGATCGAGCAGACGGGCACCCCGGCGGAAGTTGCGCATTACAACATCATGCCCGTGTTCGATATCTACGCCGCGAACGAGAATATCGATCTCGGCACAGTGGCACGCTCTGTGCAGGACGTGGCGGATTCGATGAAGTCCGAGTTGCCGCGCGGCTCGCATCTGGTGGTGCGCGGTCAGGCCGTGACGATGTCCGATGCCTATTCGCAGCTGATCATTGGTCTCGCGATGTCGATCACGCTCGTCTATCTGATCATCGTCGTGAACTTCCAGTCCTGGCTCGATCCGTTTGTCATCATCACGGCGTTGCCGGGTGCGTTGGGCGGCATCGCCTGGAGCCTGTTCCTGACCCATACCTCGCTTTCGGTACCCGCATTGACGGGGGCCATCATGTGCATGGGTACAGCCACGGCCAATGCCATTCTGGTGGTATCCTTCGCGCGTGAGCGTATGGAGATCCATGGGGATGCGCTGAAAGCCGCGCTAGAGGCCGGGTATGAACGTATTCGCCCGGTCCTAATGACGGCACTCGCCATGATCATCGGCATGGTGCCCATGTCCATGAGCAATTCCGACAACGCCCCGATCGGCAAGGCCGTGATTGGCGGATTGATTGTAGCCACAGCAGCGACGCTCCTGTTCGTCCCCTGCGTTTTTGCCATTGTCCATTACAGAAAGCCGCATGAGCGCGGCGATGAGGGAGCCCACGCATGACCCAGCACCCGAAAACAGGTGCCGAGCAGAACCGCAAGCGGGGCCGCCTCATCATTCTCATCGTGCTCGGTATCGCTGTTCTGATCGCGGCATGGGGTATCATCGGGCGCTCGATGCATTACAGCACCCTGCGTGAGGAAGCTGAAGATAATGCGCGCGCGCGGGTCAGCCTCATCAACCCGCAGCCGGGACCGGCAGAGCGTCATCTCGACCTGCCTGCCAATTTGGCCGCCTGGTATCAGGCGCCGATCTACGCGCAGGTCTCCGGCTATGTGAAGATGTGGTACAAGGATTACGGCGCCCATGTGAAATCTGGCGACCTGCTTGCCGAGATCAGCACGCCGAGCCTCGATGCACAGTTCGAAGCTGCCAAGGCCAACTACAATGTCGTTCTCGCGCGTTACAAACTGGCCGTCATCACGGCCAAGCGCTGGGCGGATCTGCGTGACACTCAGGCTGTGTCCCGTCAGGAGGTCGACGTGCAGGCCGCCAATGCCGCCGCCCAGAAGGCGCAGGTCGATCAGGCACAACATGAGGTCGAGCGTTTCGAGGCACTCGAGAACTTCAAGCGTATCGTGGCGCCCTTCGATGGCATCGTGACGTCGCGTCTCGTCAATGTGGGCGATTACGTCAATGCGGGTGGCGGGGACCTGAATTCGCGCGGCAATGCCTCCGAACTCTTCACGGTGGCGGATACGCATCGCATGCGTGTGTTTGTTTCCGTCCCGCAGGATTATGCGGCGGTGATTTCGGACAAGCTTGCAGCCAAGCTGACCCTGCCGCAGTTTCCAGGGCGCGTTTATGACGCAAGCTTCCTTGCTACCGCGCAGGCCTTCAACGCGGCAACGCGCACGGTCACAACCGAGCTGGGACTCAGCAATGAGGATGGCTCACTCTGGCCCGATTCCTACGCGACCGCGCATTTCACGGCACCGGGCGAGCCGGGTGTTCTGATTGTGCCGGTCAATGCGCTGATCTTCCGCGCCCAGGGCACGCAGCTCGCCACGGTGGTGGATAATCGCATTCACCTGATCGACGTGAAAACCGGCATCAATTATGGAATGACCATCCAGATTCTGGGGGGGATTGCCGCCAAGGATCAGATTGTGGCCAATCCCACAGCCGATATGCTCGAAGGGGATGAGGTGAAGGTGGTTCCCTCGACGCGCGGTTATAACGATGCAACGGCAGCCCCGCGCAAGAACGTTGCGCCTCAGCCGCATCAGCCTGCGCCCGAGGATGATGACGGTGGCAGCAATGAGAACGGGGCGCGCCGATGAGAGGGTCTTCCACAAGACGTGCCCTGCGCGGGAGCATTGCCGGGGCCGTGTTCAGCCTCTCGCTCCTGTCTGGCTGCGACCTCGCGCCAAATTATCAGGCTCCCAAATTCATCTACCCCGATGGGTGGAAAGGGAAGGGCGTCTTGGTAGATGCCCGACCAGCTGATGACGTGCCCAAGGGAAAATGGTGGGAGGTGTTCCACGATGCCCAGCTGAATGCCCTTGAGGAGAAGATGCTGGCGTCGAACCCTGACCTTCAGGCTCAGGCGGAGATCTTCACCCAGTCACGCGATATCGCGCGAGAGACCGAGGCGCAGCTTGCCCCGCAACTCAATGGCTCTGCGGGGATGTCGAACAACAAGACATCGCTCACGCGTCTGTGGCGCGGCAATACCGCGACTTCGCCCACGACCGAGTCGAGCGTCTTCTACAGTGGTGCGGCGACCTGGGAGCCGGATTTCTTCAGCCGTATCCGCAATTCCACACGCATGCAGAAGAATATGGCTCAGGCCAGTGCGGCGGATTACGCCAATCTGCGCCTGATGCTCGAAGCCGAACTGGCGTCCAATTATCTCGGTCTGCGTGGGCTTGATGCCCAGTATGCGGTCTATGCCGACTCGATCCGCTATTATCAGACTGCGGTGAAAATCACCCAGCTGCGTCAGGCTGGGGCGATTGCGGCCGGGCTGGATGTCTCACGCGCCGAGAACCAGCTTTTTGCGACCATGGCGTCGCAAAGCAATGTACGCGCCCAGCGTCAGGTGCTGGAACATGCCATAGCGGTAATGGTGAACACCGTGCCGGGCAGCTTCCATATTGCCCCCTCCACGACGCAGGTCCTGCCTTATTCCATCCTACGTATTCCGAGTGGTCTGCCCTCGCAGCTTCTCGAACGTCGCCCCGATATCGCTTCTGCCGAGCGTAATCTCGCCGCGAATAGCCGGGCGATCGGTGTTGCGCGTGCCGCTTTTTATCCTGACGTCACCTTCAGCCTGAATGGTGGTTTCATGAATAACGGCTTCGACCTGGCCAGCCTCGGGAATTCCATGTGGAGTTACGGGGTGCAGGCGGTTGAGCCGCTTTTTACGGGCGGTCTACGTCGTGCCGCCTTGCAGCGCGCCTGGGCCCAATACCGCGAGAGCGCCGATCGATATCGCTCGACCGTGCTCTCGGCCTTTCAGGATGTGGAGGACGGTCTTTCCCAGACCAGCGCCTTCGCAGATCAGCAGAAGCAGCAATATGCGGCCGTTGATGCGGCCCTACGCACACAGCGCATGACCATGGCCCTCTATACGGGCGGCTTGACCAACTACCTCGATGTGGTTGTGGCGCAGCAGGCGGCTCTTGTGGCGCGTATTGACGCGGTTCAGGCCCAGACCATCCAGCTTCAGGCCAGCGTGCGCCTGATCAAGGCTCTGGGCGGTGGCTGGGATCGTTCGGCATTGCCCTCGATCAAGTCCATCGATCCGATTGGTGTGCTGCAATATGACGGGCTGCATCATCCGCGCCCGGCGGGTGACGTGGATACGCGCACGGGACCCGGGGACCAGGATCTGAGCGGCGATGACACGATGGGAGCGACCACGAAAGGCTTGACAGCCCCGGCTCAGGGGCGGTAAGGGGCCGCTCCCATTCGGAACGCGGGAGAGGCGTAAGCGATCGCAGGATCGGCAACGCCTCACTGGAACCGCGGTTCGGGCAAACCATTGAGGAGTCCCGGATATGGCCAAAAAAGTAGTTGGCTACATCAAGTTGCAGATCCCGGCCGGCAAGGCGAATCCGTCGCCGCCAGTCGGTCCGGCCCTGGGTCAGCGCGGTCTGAACATCATGCAGTTCTGCAAAGAGTTCAACGCCAAGACGCAGACTCTCGAGCCCGGCATGCCGATCCCGGTCGTTATTACGGCCTATGCGGATCGTACGTTCAGCTTCGTCACCAAGACCCCGCCGAACACCTACTTCCTGCTCAAGGCCGCCAAGGTCTCCAAGGGCAGCCAGACGGTCGGCAAGTCTGCCGCTGTTGGCTCCGTCACGACCGCGCAGCTGCGCGAGATCGCTGCAGAGAAGTTCAAGGACATGAACGCCAATGACATCGACGGCGCTGTGCGCATGCTGGCCGGTTCGGCCAAGTCGATGGGTCTGAACGTGGTGGAGGGCTGATCCTATGGCCAAGAACAAGAGGCTGAACGCCGCCCGCGCGACGGTCGACACCGACAAGCAGTATGACCTGTCCGCAGCCGTTGCTCTGGTCAAGGGCAATGCGAAAGCCAAGTTCGACGAGACCATCGAAATCTCGCTGAACCTCGGCATCGATCCCCGTCACGCTGACCAGATGGTCCGTGGTCTGATCTCGCTGCCGAACGGCACGGGCAAGGCCCTGCGCGTTGGCGTTTTCGCTCGTGGCCCCAAGGCTGAAGAAGCCAAGGCAGCCGGTGCGGAAGTCGTCGGTGCGGAAGACCTGGCCGAGAAGATCCAGAACGGTGAAATCGAGTTCGATCGCTGCATTGCGACCCCGGACATGATGGCACTGGTCGGTCGTCTGGGTAAGATCCTCGGCCCGCGCGGCCTGATGCCGAACCCCCGCCTTGGCACGGTGACCATGGACGTGAAGGGCGCCGTTCAGGCAGCCAAGTCCGGCCAGGTCGAATACCGCGCCGAGAAGGCCGGTATCATCCATGCTGGCGTTGGCAAGGCTTCCTTCGGTGAAGACAAGCTGGTCGAGAACATCAAGGCTCTGGTTGATGCCGTCCAGAAGGCACGTCCGACCGGTGCCAAGGGTACCTATCTGAAGAAGGCAGCCCTGTCTTCCACGATGGGCCCGGGTGTGCGCGTCGACGTGGCGTCGTTCACGGCCTGATTTGAGAGATGACACCGCGCGGCCTGGCCGTGCGGTGGCGCAGGGGCGGGGATATTTCTCCGCTTCCGAACCTGTCCGAGACCGGGCGTGCTGTTCTACGGAACAGCCTAAGGGATCCTGAGAGGGATCCGCGAGCGGGAGACGGGGCGCCAGCAGACAAGGGTAGGGCAACCTGCCGGAATGCTGGGTTCCGATTGAATGGACAGGCGAGCGGTACTTTTCCGATTGCGGGGAAGTGCCATGGGTAACCCGGTCTGGAAGCCAAAATTTCCGGACTGACGAGGAGAATGGATTTGGACCGTCAGGAAAAACGGGCCTTCGTCGAATTCCTCGCCAACGTGTTCAACAGCACGTCCATGGTTGTCGTGACCGAAAACAAAGGTCTCACGGTAGCTGATGTGACGGAGCTGCGTCGACGCGTTCGTGCGGCGGGTGCGACGTACAAGGTTGCGAAAAACCGGCTGGCCAGCCTCGCTCTGCATGGGACCCAATTCGACGGGATTCTTCCGCTGCTGAAGGGCCCGACCGCGCTTGCGTGGTCTGAGGATCCGGTTGCAGTCGCGAAGGCGATCGTCGAGTTCGCCAAGACGAATGAGAAGCTTGTGGTGCTCGGTGGCGCCCTTGGTAGCCAGACGCTTGATGCGAATGGTGTCAAGGCTCTTGCCGCGCTGCCGTCGCTGGATGAACTGCGTGCGCAGCTGGTGGGTATGATTTCTACCCCCGCTACGCGTATCGCAGGTGTTGTCCAGGCTCCGGCCGGCCAGCTTGCTCGCGTTTTCGGCGCCTATGCCAAGACCGGCGAAGCCGCCTGAATTGTCTTACGCAGCACCGCTCCTCTTCAGGAGCGCGGGTTGTGAATCGAAAACCAGTTACCATATAGGACCATCATCATGGCCGATCTGAACAAAATCGTTGACGAACTGTCCGCTCTGACCGTTCTCGAAGCTGCTGAACTCTCGAAGCTGCTCGAAGAGAAGTGGGGCGTTTCCGCTGCTGCTCCGGTTGCCGTTGCTGCTGCTGGCCCGGCCGCTGCCGCTGCTCCTGCTGAAGAGCAGACCGAGTTCACCGTGATCCTCGCCGAAGCCGGCGACAAGAAGATCAACGTGATCAAGGAAATCCGTGGCATCACGGGCCTGGGTCTGAAGGAAGCCAAGGACCTGGTCGAAGGCGCTCCGAAGACCGTCAAGGAAGGCGTTTCCAAGGACGAAGCAGCCAAGATCAAGAAGCTGCTTGAAGACAACGGCGCCAAGGTCGAAGTCAAGTAATCAAGCCCACGAACCGCGCTTCGCCCCCGGGCGGAGCCGGTTGTGGATTGAGACAGGTCAGGGCGGAAATCCTTTTGGGTTTCCGCCCGATTTGCCGTTGCAGACAAACCCTGTATAAGGGCCGGTTGTCACGCAACAACTTTACGAATTCACGGTGCCGGTCGTTCCGGTCGCCCGCCATGTCAGGTTTCCTGGCGTGTGGACGACCCGAAGGTCTGGTGCGAGAGGGCAGGGATAGATGAACGCAATCACCAAATCGTTCACAGGACGCAAGCGGATTCGCAAGAGCTTCGGGCGGATCCCCGAAGTTGCGCCGATGCCCAACCTGATTGACGTGCAGCGCGCGAGCTATGAGACGTTCCTTCAGATGAACGTGGCGCCTGACAGCCGTCAGCAGACGGGTCTTCGGGAAGTGTTCCGGTCGGTTTTCCCGATCAACGATTTTGCGGGACGTGGCCGTCTCGAGTTCGTTTCCTATGAACTCGAAGAGCCGAAGTATGATGTTGAGGAATGCATCCAGCGCGGGCTGACTTTCGCCGCGCCGCTGAAGGTCATTCTGCGTCTCATCGTCTGGGATGTGGATGAGGATACGGGCTCACGCTCGATCCGCGACATCAAGGAGCAGCCGGTCTACATGGGCGACATGCCGCTCATGACCGATAACGGCACCTTCATCATCAATGGCACAGAGCGCGTCATTGTCAGCCAGATGCATCGTAGCCCCGGCGTGTTCTTCGATCACGACAAGGGCAAGACGCATTCTTCCGGCAAGTATCTCTTTGCTGCCCGCGTCATCCCCTATCGCGGTTCCTGGCTCGACTTCGAGTTCGATGCCAAGGACCTGATTTATGTGCGTATCGATCGCAAGCGCAAGCTGCCGGTCACGACCCTGCTCTACGCCCTCGAAGGCGAGCACTCCATCTCTGCCCGCGCCGCCAAGGCTGCAGAAGGCGGCGACGTCGAGGCTCTCGGTATTCGTGGCATGGATCAGGACGAAATCCTGGCCTATTTCTACGGCACGGTGCCGTTCACGCGCATGCCCAAGGGCTGGGCGCGTCCGTTCGATCCCGAGGCCTTCCGTGGCATGAAGCTGCTTGAGCCGCTTTATGACGCCGATACCGGTGAAGTAGTGGCCGAGGCCGACGCCAAGCTGACGGCGCGCATGTGCCGCAAGATCGCGGAAACGACCAAGGACGTGCTCGTCGGTCGTGCCGATCTGCTGGGTCGCTTCATTGCGCAGGATCTCGTCAATGAGAACACGGGCGAGATCTATGCTGAAGCTGGTGAAGAGCTGACCGAAGCGCGTCTCGAAGCCCTCGAGGAATCGGGTGTTACCGAGCTGCCGATGCTTGCTGTCGACTCCTCGCATGGCCCCTGGATCCGCAATACACTGGCCGTGGACAAGAACAACCGCCGCGATGAAGCGCTGATCGATATCTATCGCATCATGCGCCCCGGTGAGCCGCCGACCCCGGAAACGGCAGAAGCCATGTTCCAGGGCCTGTTCTTTGATGCCGACCGCTACGATCTCTCGGCCGTTGGTCGCGTCAAGATGAATATGCGTCTGGAAGTCGATGCGCCGGACACCATGCGCGTTCTGCGCAAGGAAGACATCCTGCGCACCGTCAAGATCATGTGCGAGCTCAAGGACGGTCGCGGCCAGATCGACGACATCGATAATCTCGGTAACCGTCGCGTCCGCTCCGTTGGCGAGCTGATGGAAAACCAGTATCGCGTCGGCCTGCTCCGCATGGAGCGCGCCATTCGCGAGCGTATGGGTTCGGTCGATGTCGATACGGTCATGCCGCATGACCTGATCAACGCCAAGCCTGCCGCTGCTGCTGTGCGTGAGTTCTTCGGCTCGTCGCAGCTCAGCCAGTTCATGGACCAGACCAATCCGCTCTCCGAAGTGACGCATAAGCGTCGTCTCTCGGCGCTTGGCCCGGGCGGTCTGACCCGTGAGCGCGCCGGCTTCGAAGTCCGTGACGTTCATCCGACGCATTACGGCCGTATCTGCCCGATTGAGACGCCTGAAGGGCCGAATATCGGTCTGATCAACTCGCTCTCGACCTATGCCAAGGTGAACAAGTACGGCTTCATCGAGACGCCGTATCGCCTCGTGCAGGATGGCGTGCTGCAGGCCGGGTGGAAGTACCTCTCCGCCATGGAAGAGGACAAGCTGATCGTCGCCCAGGCTGATGCCGCGCAGGACAAGAGCACGGGCCGTCTGACCGACGAGCTGGTTTCTGTCCGTCGTTCGGGTGACTTCCGCTTGGTCCCGCCCGAGCAGGTCACGGCTTGCGACGTTTCGCCCAAGCAGCTCGTTTCCGTCGCTGCGGCGCTGATTCCGTTCCTCGAGAACGATGACGCCAACCGCGCATTGATGGGCTCGAACATGCAGCGTCAGGCCGTGCCGCTGGTGCGCGCCGATGCGCCGCTGGTCGGTACGGGCATGGAAGCCGCTGTGGCCCATGACTCGGGTGCGACCATCGTTGCCAAGCGCAATGGCGTGATCGACCAGATCGACGGTGCACGTATCGTTGTGCGTGCCACCGACGAAGCCGGGTCGACCCAGGGCGTCGATATCTATCGTCTGCGCAAGTACATGCGTTCGAACCAATCCACCTGCATTAACCAGCGTCCGCTGGTACGCGTGGGTGACACGGTTCATGCTGGTGACATCATCGCTGACGGTCCGTCCACCGAGCTGGGCGAGTTGGCCCTGGGCCGCAACGTGCTCGTCGCGTTCATGCCCTGGAACGGTTACAACTTCGAAGACTCGATCCTCATCTCCGAGCGTATCGCCCGTGATGACGTGTTCACCTCGATCCATATCGAGGAATTCGAGGTCATGGCGCGTGACACCAAGCTGGGTCAGGAAGAAATCACCCGCGACATTCCGAATGTCGGCGAGGAAGCCCTGCGCAACCTCGACGAGGCCGGTATTGTCTATGTCGGCGCCGAAGTTAACCCGGGCGATATCCTGATCGGCAAGGTCACACCGAAGGGCGAAAGCCCGATGACGCCGGAAGAGAAGCTCCTGCGCGCCATCTTCGGTGAAAAGGCTTCTGACGTTCGCGACACCTCGCTCAAGCTGCCCCCGGGCACGAGCGGCACGATCGTTGACGTGCGCGTCTTTTCACGCCGCGGCGTGGACAAAGACGAGCGCGCCATGGCGATCGAGCGCGCCGAGATCGAGCGTCTGACCAAGGATCGTGACGATGAGCGCGCCATTCAGGAGCGCAGCTTCGTGGCCCGTCTGCGCGAGCGTCTGCTGAACCAGACGGCTGCGGCTGGCTTCAAGGGTATTCGTGCAGGCACCGTTATCACCGACGAGGTTCTGGACGAGCATCCGCGTGGCGCCTGGCGCAACATCACGGTCAGCGATGACAGCGTGATGTCCGAGCTGGAAACACTGCGCCGTGAATATGACGCTGCCGTTGGCAAGATTCAGGCCCGTTTCGACAGCAAGGTCGAGAAGCTGCAGCGCGGTGACGAGCTGCCGCCGGGCGTGATGAAGATGGTCAAGGTCTTCGTGGCTGTGAAGCGCAAGCTGCAGCCGGGTGACAAGATGGCCGGTCGCCATGGTAACAAGGGTGTCGTTTCGCGCGTCGTGCCAGTCGAGGACATGCCGTTCCTTGAGGATGGTACGCCCGTCGATCTCGTTCTGAACCCGCTGGGCGTGCCGTCGCGCATGAATGTCGGTCAGATTCTCGAGACCCATTTGGGCTGGGCCTGTGCCAATATCGGCCAGAATATCGGCAAGATTGCCGATGACTACCAGCGCACCGGTGAGCGCAAGCTCGAGCTGCTTGAGAGCCTGCGTGACGTCTACGGCGATGCCGTGTTCGAGAGCGATATCGCGACCCTGCCGAACGAGCAGCTTCTCGAGCTGACCGGTAACCTCCGCAAGGGCGTGCCGATCGCAACACCGGTGTTCGACGGTGCGTCGATCCCGGACATCGAGGACATGCTGGTGAAGGCCGGTGTGGACAAGTCGGGCCAGTCGCAGCTGATCGACGGCCGTACGGGTGAGGCTTTCGAGCGTCGCACCACGGTCGGCTACATCTACATGCTGAAGCTGCATCACCTTGTCGACGACAAGATCCATGCCCGCTCGATCGGTCCGTACTCGCTCGTCACGCAGCAGCCGCTGGGTGGTAAGGCGCAGTTCGGTGGTCAGCGCTTCGGTGAGATGGAAGTCTGGGCTCTTGAAGCTTACGGTGCCGCCTACACCTTGCAGGAAATGCTCACGGTCAAGTCCGATGACGTTTCCGGCCGTACGAAGGTCTATGAGGCCATTGTGCGTGAGCAGGACGATTTCGAAGCCGGTATCCCCGAAAGCTTCAACGTTCTGATCAAGGAACTGAAGTCGCTCGGCCTGAATGTCGATCTGGAGCAGAGCGCAATCTGATGCGCTTTGTCTCCGCCTTTTCTGTGTTTGTTGCTAACGCGGGCGCGGCCGGCCTTCCGGCCCGCTCCGTGAAATGGGATTTCGGCGCATGAACGAACTCATGAAGATCCTTGGTCAGACGGGCCAGACCCAGTCTTTTGACCAGATCAAAATCCAGCTCGCTTCATCCGAGCAGATCCGCTCCTGGTCTTACGGCGAGATCAAGAAGCCCGAGACCATCAACTACCGTACGTTCAAGCCCGAGCGTGACGGCCTGTTCTGTGCGCGTATCTTCGGCCCGATCAAGGACTATGAGTGCCTGTGCGGCAAGTACAAGCGCATGAAGTTCCGCGGCATCGTGTGCGAGAAATGCGGCGTGGAAGTCACGCTTGCCAAGGTTCGCCGCGAGCGTATGGGCCATATTGAGCTGGCTTCGCCGGTTGCGCATATCTGGTTCCTGAAGTCGCTGCCGAGCCGCATCGCGACGATGATCGATATCACGCTGAAGGACCTCGAAAAGGTCCTGTATTTCGAGAGCTATATCGTTCTCGAATCCGGCACGAGCCCGTTCAAGCGCTATTCGCTGCTGTCGGAAGATCAGTATTTCGACGCCATGGACGACTATGCCGACGAAGGCCTGGAAGTCGGTATCGGTGCCGAGGCGGTCAAGAAGATCCTGTGGAAGGCGCGTCTGCTCTCCACCGAGACCGATCGCCCGGGTCTGATCGACCGTGACGGCCGCGATCAGGACAAGTCTGACGGTGATCTGCTGCGTGAAGACCTGCGCGAAGCCACGTCGGAAGCGAAGCGCAAGAAGCTTGTCAAGCGCCTCAAGCTGTTTGAAGCCTTTGCCGAGAGCGGTTCGCGCCCGGAATGGATGATTCTGGACCTCGTCCCGGTCATTCCGCCCGAGCTGCGCCCGCTCGTGCCGCTGGATGGCGGTCGTTTCGCGACGTCCGATCTGAACGATCTCTATCGCCGCGTGATCAATCGTAACAATCGACTGAAGCGCCTGATCGAGCTGCGTGCGCCGGACATCATTGTCCGCAACGAAAAGCGCATGCTGCAGGAAGCTGTTGACGCGCTGTTCGATAACGGCCGTCGTGGTCGCGCCATCACGGGTGCCAACAAGCGTCCGCTGAAGTCGCTCTCCGACATGCTGAAAGGCAAGCAGGGCCGCTTCCGTCAGAACCTTCTCGGCAAGCGCGTCGACTATTCGGGCCGTTCGGTCATTGTGGTCGGACCCGAGCTGAAGCTGCACCAGTGCGGCCTGCCGAAGAAGATGGCGCTCGAGCTGTTCAAGCCGTTCATCTACAGCAAGCTCGAGAAATACGGTCACGCCACCACCATCAAGGCCGCAAAGCGCATGGTGGAGAAGGAGCGTCCGGAAGTCTGGGATATCCTCGAAGAGGTTATCCGCGAACATCCGGTGATGCTGAACCGTGCGCCGACCCTTCACCGTCTCGGCATCCAGGCCTTCGAGCCCGTGCTGATCGAAGGCAAGGCGATCCAGCTGCATCCGCTGGTCTGCACCGCGTTCAACGCCGACTTCGACGGCGACCAGATGGCCGTTCACGTGCCGCTGTCGCTTGAAGCCCAGCTTGAAGCCCGCGTGCTGATGATGTCGACCAATAACATCCTCAGCCCCGCGAACGGCAAGCCGATCATCGTGCCGTCGCAGGACATCGTGCTTGGTCTGTACTATCTGAGCCTCGAGGTTCCCGAGTATCACACGACGCCAGATCAGGCCGAGTATGATGCGGAAGGGCGTCTGGTTAAGGCTGGTCCGTCTGCCTATGCGTCAGTGGCCGAGATCGAGCTCGCCATGAACGAGGGCACCCTCAAGCTGCACGACAAGATCCGTCTCCGCATGGATACGCTGGATGCCGACGGCAAGCCCGTCCGTCAGACCATGCTCACCACGCCGGGTCGTGCTCTGATCGCGCAGATCCTGCCGCGCAACGCCGCTATCCCGTTCTCGCTGGTCAACAAGCAGCTGACCAAGAAGAATGTGTCGGACGTGATCGACGCCGTGTACCGTCACTGCGGTCAGAAGGAAGCGGTCATTTTCTGTGACCGTCTCATGGGCCTCGGTTTCCGCCACGCCGCACGCGCCGGTATCTCCTTCGGCAAGGATGACATGATCATCCCGGTCGAGAAGCAGGAACTGGTCGAGCGCACGCAGGCCGAGATCAAGGAATTCGAGCAGCAGTATCAGGACGGTCTGATCACGGCTGGCGAGCGTTATAACAAGGTGGTTGACGCCTGGTCGCGTTGCACGGACGAAGTCCAGGCCGCGATGATGAAGGAGATTTCGCGCCAGGTCATCGGCAAGCCGACGAACTCGGTCTGGATGATGAGCCATTCCGGTGCGCGTGGGTCGCCAGCCCAGATGAAGCAGCTTGCCGGTATGCGCGGTCTGATGGCCAAGCCGTCGGGCGAGATCATCGAGCAGCCGATCATCGCGAACTTCAAAGAAGGCCTTTCGGTTCTCGATTACTTCACCTCCACCCACGGTGCCCGTAAGGGTCTCGCGGATACGGCGCTGAAGACGGCGAACTCGGGTTACCTCACGCGTCGCCTCGTCGACGTGGCGCAGGACTGCATCATCGTCGAGAATGATTGCGGCACCGAGCGTGGCCTGACGATTCGTGCGGTCATGGATAGTGGTGAGGTCATCTCTTCGCTTTCCGAGCGTATCCTGGGTCGTACCCTGACGGCTGACGTGACCGACCCGGTAAGCGGTGCGGTTCTCTTCCCGCGCAACACGCTGATCGAGGAAGCCGAGGCAGAGATCATCGAGAAGGCAGGCGTCGAAAGCGTGCTGATTCGTTCGGTGCTGACCTGTGACAGCCGCGTCGGTGTGTGCGGTCATTGCTATGGCCGCGACCTTGCACGCGGTACGCCAGTCAATATCGGTGAGGCCGTAGGCGTTATCGCTGCGCAGTCCATCGGTGAGCCTGGCACGCAGCTGACCATGCGTACCTTCCATATTGGTGGTGCGGCAACGCGTGGTGCAGAGCAGTCGATGGTCGAGGCGTCGCGCGACGGCAAGGTGACCATTCGCAACCGCAACGTGGTTCAGAACAGCCAGAACGTCACCATCGTGATGTCGCGTAACTGCGAAATCCTGCTGACGGACGAGAAGGGCGTGGAGCGCGCACGTTACCGCGTGCCTTACGGTGCCCGTCTGATGGTCAATGAGGGCCAGGAAGTCACGCGCGGCCTGAAGATGGCCGAGTGGGATCCCTACACCCTGCCGATCATCACCGAGCAGGCCGGTACGGTCGAGTATCTCGACCTGATCGACTCCATCACGCTCGTCGAGCGCATGGACGAAGTGACGGGCCTGACCTCGAAGGTGGTCGTTGACTACAAGCAGGGCAGCAAGGGTGTGGATCTGCGTCCGCGCCTGCAGCTCAAGGATGCCGCGGGCAACGTGGTCCGACTCGCAAACGGTAATGAGGCGCGCTACTTCCTGTCGCCCGACTCACTGCTGTCGATCGAGAACGGCGCCACAGTCCATGCCGGTGACGTGCTGGCCCGTATCCCGCGTGAAGGTTCGAAGACCCGTGACATTACGGGTGGTCTGCCGCGCGTGGCCGAACTGTTTGAAGCCCGCCGTCCGAAGGATCACGCGATCATCGCGGAGACCGAAGGCCGGATCGAGATCGGCAAGGACTACAAGTCCAAGCGCTGCATCATCGTGAAGAACGACGAGACCGGGGAAGAGACCAACTACCTCATCCCGAAGGGCAAGCACGTCTCGGTGCAGGAAGGCGACTTCGTGCAGAAGGGCGATCCGCTGGTCGATGGTCCCCGCGTGCCGCATGACATTCTCAAGGTCATGGGTGTCGAGGCGCTGTCCGATTATCTCGTCAACGAGATCCAGGACGTCTATCGACTGCAGGGCGTGAAGATCAATGACAAGCATATCGAAGTCATTGTTCGTCAGATGCTGCAGAAGGTGGAAATCCTTGAGCCGGGCGATACGACCTATCTGATCGGCGAGACGGTGGACCGCATCGAGTTCGAGGTCGAGAACGAGAAGCGCGTCAAGATGGGTGAGGAGCCTGCACGCGGCATGCCCATCCTGCAGGGCATCACCAAGGCCTCGTTGCAGACGCAGTCCTTCATCTCTGCGGCCTCCTTCCAGGAGACCACACGTGTGCTGACCGAAGCGGCAACAGCCGGCAAGGTCGATACGCTGAATGGCCTGAAGGAGAACGTGATTGTCGGGCGTCTGATCCCGGCAGGTACAGGCAGCGTGATGAACAAGCTGCGCGCCATGGCGGCCTCCCAGGACCGCCAGCGCGTGAGCCGGGCCGCCCCCGAGGTGACCGACGACGCGGCCGAGTAGAACCCCGCGACCGCCACAGGGGGAAACCCCTGTGGCGTCTCGGAAAAACTAGTTTACGTTTGAGATCGGGCGGGGTAATACCCGCCCGATTTCGTATCCGGCGATTCGAGACGGGAATCGAACGAGAATCGGGCAGAACGCTAGAGTATGCTTGACTTTCATCCGAAACGGCCATAGGGTCCGCGCCCTCGGCTACCCCCGTCTCCTAAGGCGTCTGAGCCGTTGATAGACAGCATCAAACGCTAACGGTGCCGCCGCCCTCGGGTGAGGCTCAGGCCGGTAGTGAAAGAGTCAAAAGCGGGCGGCATTCTGCCGCGCGCTGAATTTTGTTGGAAGCAAGCTGATCGGGCGTCGCTCGATCTAGCAGTGAGCAAGGATCGGGAAGGGCGTATGCCGACCATCAACCAGTTGATCGCCAAGGGCCGCGAGCCTGCCGCCAAGCGGAATAAAGTGCCGGCCCTCCAGGGTTGCCCCCAGAAGCGCGGCGTTTGCACGCGCGTCTATACGGTTACCCCGAAAAAGCCGAACTCGGCCCTGCGTAAGGTGGCAAAGGTGCGCCTGACCAACGGGTATGAGGTCGTTAGCTACATTCCGGGTGAAGGCCATAACCTGCAGGAACACAGCGTCGTGCTGATCCGCGGCGGCCGTGTAAAAGATTTGCCGGGTGTGCGTTATCACATCCTGCGCGGCGTGCTTGACACGCAGGGCATCGCCAAGCGTCGTCAGCGCCGTTCGCTGTATGGCGCGAAGCGTCCGAAGTAAGAGGAAATTCAGGCATGAGTCGCCGTCATCGCGCTGTAAAGCGTGAGATCCTTCCCGATCCGAAGTTCGGAGATGTCGTCATCACGCGTTTTATGAACGCTCTGATGTACGATGGTAAGAAGTCCACAGCCGAGGGCATCGTTTACGGTGCGCTTGAGTCCGTGCGTCGTCGTGGCGGTGCCACGGCTGATCCGGTCGCCATGTTCCATGCGGCTCTGGACAACGTGAAGCCGGCCGTAGAGGTTCGCTCCCGCCGCGTCGGCGGTGCGACCTATCAGGTCCCCGTCGAAGTTCGTGCCGAGCGCCGTCAGGCCCTCGCCATCCGCTGGCTGATCGACGCCTCGCGCAAGCGCGGTGAAAACACGATGCAGGAACGCCTTTCCAACGAGCTGATGGACGCGATTAACAATCGCGGCTCCGCCGTCAAGAAGCGCGAAGACACGCATCGTATGGCTGAAGCAAATAAAGCATTCAGCCACTATCGTTGGTAAGCTGAACAGGCTAACCGATTTCCCCGGGTGCATCCTTCGGAGGTGCCTGGTACGAATTAGCAATCTTCCCCGCCGCACCTTCGGCGGTGGGTTATGGAGAGAATGATGGCTAAGGCTAAATTTGAGCGGACGAAGCCGCACTGCAACATCGGCACCATCGGTCACGTCGACCATGGCAAGACCTCACTGACGGCTGCAATCACGAAGACGCTCGCCAAGTCCGGCGGCGCGACCTTCCGTGCGTATGACCAGATCGACGCTGCTCCTGAAGAGCGCGCTCGCGGCATCACGATCTCCACCGCTCACGTTGAGTACGAGACCAAGAACCGTCACTACGCCCACGTCGACTGCCCGGGCCATGCTGACTACGTCAAGAACATGATCACGGGTGCCGCCCAGATGGACGGCGCGATCCTGGTTGTGTCTGCTGCTGACGGCCCGATGCCCCAGACGCGTGAGCACATCCTGCTCGCTCGCCAGGTTGGCGTTCCGGCGCTGGTCGTGTTCCTGAACAAGGTTGACCAGGTTGACGACGCCGAGCTCCTCGAGCTCGTCGAAATGGAAGTCCGTGAGCTTCTCTCGTCCTACCAGTTCCCCGGCGACGATATCCCCATCGTCAAGGGTTCGGCTCTGGTGACGCTTGAAGACGGCGACGCAGCAATCGGTGAAGACCGCGTGCTCGAGCTGATGGAAGCGGTTGACACCTACATCCCGCAGCCGGAGCGTCCGGTTGACCGTCCGTTCCTGATGCCGATCGAAGACGTGTTCTCGATCTCGGGTCGTGGTACGGTTGTCACGGGTCGCGTTGAGCGTGGCGTTGTGAACGTGGGTGACGAAGTCGAAATCGTCGGCCTCAAGGACACCGTCAAGACGACCGTCACGGGCGTCGAGATGTTCCGCAAGCTGCTCGATCGCGGTGAAGCCGGTGACAACATCGGTGCGCTGGTTCGCGGCACGAAGCGTGAAGACGTTGAGCGCGGTCAGGTTCTTGCAAAGCCGGGTTCGATCACCCCGCACAAGAAGTTTAAGGCCGAGGCTTACATCCTCACGAAGGAAGAAGGCGGACGTCACACTCCGTTCTTTACAAACTACCGTCCGCAGTTCTATTTCCGCACGACCGACGTCACGGGCGTCGTTCAGCTGCCGGAAGGCACGGAAATGGTCATGCCGGGCGATAACGTTGCCATGGACGTCGAGCTGATTGCTCCGATCGCCATGGACGAAGGTCTCCGCTTCGCTATCCGTGAAGGCGGCCGCACCGTCGGTGCAGGCGTGGTCTCCTCGATCAGCGCCTGATTGTAAGCACGGGCCCTGATTTGGTTGGCCCCGGTCGGAGTAATCCGGCCGGGGTCGGCTTTAGAAGGGACCAGGAGGGAGCAGGGTAAGACCCGAACCCCAACGAGTTGGATTATTGGTAAGATGGACAACCAGAACATCCGCATTCGCCTAAAGGCGTACGATCACCGCGTGCTCGACAACAGCACGAAGGAAATCGTAAACACGGCGAAGCGTACGGGTGCGCGGGTTCGGGGTCCTATCCCGCTACCGACGCATATCGAGCGGTTCACTGTGAACCGTTCCCCACATGTGGACAAGAAAAGCCGCGAGCAGTTCGAAATTCGGACTCATCGCCGCCTGCTCGACATTGTTGAGCCGACACCGCAGACCGTGGACGCCCTCATGAAGCTCGACCTCGCCGCTGGCGTTGACGTCGAGATCAAACTTTAAGGTCCAGACGATGCGTACCGGATTGATCGCAAAGAAGCTGGGAATGACCCGGCTATTCAAGGAAGATGGCACACATGTGCCGGTCACAGTGCTGCATCTCGACGAGGTCGAGGTTGTGGACGCCCGCACGCAGGAGCGTGATGGCTACACCGCAGTGCAGATCGGCATGAGCAAGGCAAAGGTGAAGAACGTCACCAAGCCGATGCGTGGCCATTATGCTCGCACCAAGGTGGAGCCGAAGAAGACTCTTGTCGAGTTTCGCGTGGCAGAAGATGCCGTGCTTGAGGCTGGCACGAAGCTCTCTGCGGCCCATTTCGTCGTTGGCCAGAAGGTCGACGTCACCGGCACCAGCAAGGGCAAAGGCTTCGCCGGCGTCATGAAGCGCTGGAACTTCGCTGGTCTTGAAGCCTCCCATGGCGTGTCCATCAGCCATCGTTCGCATGGTTCGACGGGTCAGCGCCAGGATCCGGGCAAGGTCTTCAAGGGCAAGAAAATGGCCGGTCATATGGGTGACGAGCGCATCACGACGCTTAATCTCGAAGTGGCAGCCGTTGACGCCGAACGCAACCTGATCATGGTTCGTGGTTCGATTCCGGGTGCCAAGAATGGCCTGGTGATGATCCGCGATGCGATCAAGAAGGCCCGCCATGCAGATGCGCCGTACCCGGCAGCGACTGCGGCGGCCGCCGGTTAAGGACTGAGGGCGATGGAATACGATATCAAAACCCTCGATAATGGCAGCGCCGGAACGGTGACCCTGCCAGAGGAACTGTTCGGCGCTACCCCGCGCACGGACATCATGGCACGCGTTGTCCACTGGCAGCTGGCCAAGCGCCGCGCTGGTACGCACCGCACCAAGGGCATGGGCGAGATTTCTGGCACGACCAAGAAGCCGTACCGCCAGAAGGGCACAGGCTCGGCACGTCAGGGCTCGCTGCGCGCACCGCAGTTCCGCACTGGTGGCGTCGTTCATGGTCCGGTCGTTCGCGACCATGGCTATGACCTGCCCAAGAAGGTGCGTCGCCTCGGCCTGATCTCTGCGCTGTCGCAGAAGGCCGCAGCGGGCAAGCTGATCGTCATCGATCAGGCCGCTGGTGTGACCAAGACCCGTGAAGCTGCTGCAAAGCTGGCTGCGCTGGGTTGGTCCTCCGCCCTGATCGTCGACGGCGCCGTTGATGTGGCTTTCGGTCGCGCTGTGCGCAACCTGCCCAAGATCGACGTGCTGCCCACGATCGGCGCCAACGTCTATGACATTCTGAACCACGATGTTCTCGTGCTGACGCGCGCAGGGCTCGAGGGTCTCAAGGAGCGCCTGGCATGACCACGGGCATCGTTCTTGCGCGCCGCACGAAGGCGCAGCGCATGACGCGTGAAGCGATGTTTGACATCGTTCGCGCGCCGCTCATCACCGAGAAGGCGACGGCCCTCTCCGAGCGTAACCAAGTTGTTTTCCGCGTGGCGATGACCGCCGCGAAGCCGGAAATCAAGGTTGCGGTCGAGACGCTTTTCGGCGTCAAGGTCGTCTCCGTGAACACGCTGGTGCAGAAGGGCAAGACCAAGATGGTCAAGGGCCGTCCTGGTCGCCGTTCGGACATCAAGAAGGCGTATGTTCAGCTTGCGGAAGGTCAGTCCATTGACCTCACCGCGAAGCTGGGCTGACGCGGGATAGGATACCATGGCACTCAAGCACTTTAATCCCACGACGCCGAGCACACGTGGCACGGTTCTGATCGATCGCAGCGAGCTCTATAAGGGCAAGCCGGTCAAGCAGCTGACCGAAGGCAAGAACAAGACGGGCGGCCGTAACAACCACGGTCGTACTACGTCGCGTTTCCGTGGCGGCGGGCACAAGCAGTCCTACCGTTATGTGGACTTCAAGCGTCGCAAGTTCGATGTGGCCGGCACGGTCGAGCGTCTGGAATATGACCCGAACCGCACCGCCTTCATCGCGCTGATCAAGTACGAAGACGGCGAGCTGGCGTATATCTTGGCACCGCAGCGCGTTAAGGTTGGCGATCAGGTGATCGCTGGCGAACGCACTGACGTGAAGCCGGGCAACGCCATGCCGCTGGGTTCGATGCCTGTCGGTACGATCGTGCACAACATCGAGCTGAAGCCCGGTGCTGGTGGCAAGATCGCCCGTTCGGCTGGCACGTATTGCCAGCTGGTCGGCAAGGATGCCGGTTACGCCCAGATCAAGCTGCAGTCCGGTGAGCTCCGTCTCGTCCGTGGCGAATGCATGGCCACTGTTGGCGCGGTGTCGAACCCCGACAACATGAACCAGCATCTCGGCAAGGCCGGGCGCAACCGTTGGCTCGGTCGTCGTCCGCATAACCGTGGCGTCGTCATGAACCCGGTCGACCATCCGCATGGTGGTGGTGAAGGCCGTACCTCTGGTGGCCGTCATCCGGTTACGCCGTGGGGCAAGCCGACCAAGGGCTACAAGACTCGTGTTAACAAGAAGACGGACAGCCTGATCATCCGTCGCCGCAAGACCGGCAAGTAAGAAGGGGGCAAACAGAGATGGCACGTTCCGTCTGGAAGGGCCCGTTCGTTGACGGGTACTTGTTCGGCAAGGCTGAAGCGTCGCGCGCTTCGGGTCGTAATGAGGTGATCAAGATCTGGTCGCGTCGTTCCACCATCCTGCCGCAGTTCGTCGGACTCACGTTCGGCGTTTATAATGGCCACAAGTTCCTGCCGGTGCAGGTGACGGAAAACATGGTCGGGCACAAGTTCGGTGAGTTCTCGCCGACACGCACGTTCCCCGGTCATGCTTCCGACAAGAAGTCGAAGCGGGGCTGATCATGAGCAAGCCGAAGCACATTCGCACACTCGCTGATACGGAAGCGCAGGCTGTTGCCCGCAACATCCGCGTCAGCCCGCGCAAGCTGAACCTGGTTGCGGCGATGATCCGCAACCAGCCGGCAGACAAGGCAATCGCAGCGCTGACGTTCTCGCGTCGCCGTATCGCTCAGCAGGTTCGCAAGACCTTGGAGAGCGCTGTGGCCAATGCAGAGAACAATCATCAGCTCGATGTCGATCAGCTCGTGGTCAAGACCGCAGAAGTTGGCAAGTCGATCGTCATGAAGCGCTTCCACGCTCGTGGCCGTGGTCGTTCCTCGCGCATCGAGAAGTTCTTCAGCCATCTGAAGATCGTCGTTGCCGAGCGCGCTGCAGACGAAGCGCCTGCGCCGAAGGGCAAGGGCAAGGACGCAGCAGAGCAGAAGGCAGCCTGATATGGGACACAAAGTCAATCCGATCGGGCTCCGGCTCGGCGTAAACCGCACCTGGGATAGCCGCTGGTACGCTGGCAATGACTATTCCCGTCTGCTGCATGAAGACCTGATGCTGCGCGCCTATCTGCGTCGCAAGCTGTCGGGTGCAGGCGTCTCCCGCGTTGTGATCGAGCGCCCGGCCAAGAAGCCGCGCGTCACGATCTATGCAGCGCGTCCTGGCGTCGTCATCGGCAAGAAGGGTCAGGACATCGATGCTCTGCGCAAGGATCTGAGCCGCCTGGCAAAGACCGACGTTGCGCTGAACATTGTCGAGATCCGCAAGCCTGAAATCGACGCGACCCTGGTTGCCGAGAACATTGCGCAGCAGCTGGAGCGCCGCGTGGCCTTCCGTCGTGCGATGAAGCGTGCGGTTCAGTCTGCCATGCGTCTTGGCGCGCAGGGTATCCGAATCAACTGCTCCGGCCGTCTCGGTGGCGCGGAAATCGCTCGTATCGAGTGGTATCGCGAAGGTCGCGTGCCACTTCACACGTTGCGCGCCGACATCGATTACGGTATCGCCACTGCCAAGACGACCTATGGTACGTGCGGTGTGAAAGTCTGGATCTTCAAGGGTGAAATCCTTGCCCATGATCCGATGGCTCAGGACCGTCGTGCAGCGGAACAAGCGCCGCAGCGCTGAGCAGTAGATTATGACAAGCGCCGCGAGGCGCATGAGGATACGACACCATGCTTTCCCCGAAGCGGACTAAGTTTCGCAAGGCCCATAAGGGCCGCATTCATGGGTTGGCCAAGGGCGGAACGACGTTGAATTTCGGCGCGTTCGGCCTTAAGGCTCTTGAACCCGAACGTATCACCGCACGCCAGATCGAGGCGTCGCGTCGCGCGATCACTCGTGCGATGAAGCGTGCCGGTCGCGTGTGGATCCGGATTTTTCCGGATCTGCCGGTTTCCACGAAGCCTGCCGAAGTCCGCATGGGCTCCGGCAAGGGCTCGCCCGAGTTCTGGGTGGCCCGCGTGAAGCCCGGTCGCGTGCTGTTTGAAATCGAAGGCGTGCCGCCTGAAGTGGCACGTGAGGCTCTGGCTCTTGGCGCAGCGAAGCTGCCGATCAAGACCAAGTTCATCACCCGTATCGGGGAGGCATAAGAATGGCTGACGCTTACAAGGTAGCCGATCTTCGCGCCAAGTCCCCTGATGAACTGCAGGCCCTTCTTCTGGACCTGAAGCGTGAGCAGCTGAACCTCCGGTTCCAGGCTGCCACGGGCCAGTCCGAGGGAGTCGGACGCGTTCGCGTTCTCCGTCGTGCGATTGCTCGCATCAAGACGGTGGCGCATCAATCGAAGAACAAGGCGGGCGCAAAAACGTCCGCCGCAGAGTCCTGAGAGGAGACGGACGATGCCAAGGCGCGTCCTGACAGGGCGAGTGACGAGCGACAAGATGGACAAGACGGTTACCGTTCTTGTTGATCGTCGTATCATGCACCCGCTCTATAAGAAGTTCATTCGTCGTTCCAAGAAGTACGCGGCGCATGACGAGCTGAACGAGTGCAAGATCGGAGACACGGTGCGCATCGAAGAATGTGCACCGATTTCCAAGCGCAAGACCTGGACGGTGATTACCCGCAACGGTGCGGCCCTTGAGGCAGCAGCTGCGGCGCCGGCTCAGGCGTCAGCGTAAGAGGGGACTGAGAAATGATCCATCCCGAGACCAATCTGGACGTCGCCGATAATTCCGGCGCACGTCAGGTGCAGTGCATCAAGGTGCTGGGCGGCTCCAAGCGGAAAACCGCCTCGGTCGGCGACGTGATCGTCGTGTCCGTCAAGGAAGCGATTCCCCGCGGCAAGGTGAAGAAGGGTGACGTGCATCAGGCCGTCATCGTTCGCACGTCCTACCCCGTTCGTCGTGCTGACGGCAGCGCTATCCGCTTCGACAAGAATGCGGCCGTGCTGATCAACAAGTCGATGGAACCGATCGGTACGCGTATCTTTGGCCCGGTGGTTCGTGAGCTGCGCGCGCGCAAGTTCATGAAGATCATCTCCCTGGCTCCGGAGGTGCTATAATGGCTGCTCGCATCAAGAAGGGTGACCAGGTTCTGGTCCTCTCCGGCTCTTCACGCGGCACGCGTGGCGAAGTCCTTGCCGTCCTGCCGAAGGTCGAAAAGGCCATCGTGCGCGGCGTGGCTGTGGCCAAGCGTCACCAGAAGCCGACCCGCATGAACCAGGAAGGCGGTATCATCGCCAAGGAAATGCCGGTTCATCTGTCCAACCTGAAGCTCGTCGATCCGAAGAGCGGCAAGCCGACTCGCGTCGGTTTCCGTCAGCTCGAGGATGGGCGCAAGGTCCGTGTCGCCAAGGTGACCGGCGAAGTGATCGAAGGCTAAGGGGGCGACAATGAGCGAGACCATTACCCGCATCCAGCCGCGCCTGCAGCAGCGTTACAATGACGTTCTCCGTGACAAGCTGCGCGAGCAGTTTGGCTACAAGAACGCCATGCAGGTTCCGAAGCTGGAAAAGATCGTGCTGAACATGGGCGTTGGCGAAGCCGCCGGCGACCAGAAGAAGCTCGATGCCGCCGTTGCCGAAATGGCAGCCATCTCCGGTCAGAAGCCCGTCAAGACGGTTGCCCGCAAGGCAATCGCCGGCTTCAAGATCCGTGAAGGCCTGCCGATCGGCTGTAAGGTGACCCTGCGCCGCGCACGTATGTACGAATTCCTCGATCGTCTCGTGACGATCGCGATGCCGCGCATCCGTGACTTCCGCGGTCTGCCCCCGAACAAGGGCTTTGACGGTCGTGGCAACTTCGCCATGGGCATCAAGGAGCAGATCGTGTTCCCGGAAATCGACTACGACAAGATCGACTCCGTACGCGGCATGGACATCATCTTCGTCACCACGGCGAAGAGCGATGAAGAGGCAAAAGCGCTGCTCAAGGCGTTCGATCTGCCCTTCACTGCCTGATTTATCGGGTTGAGCCGGGTTTTTTCCTTTCCAAAGGAAGCCCGGCTCCCTATATACACACGCTGTTTGGAAAACCGTTGGGATTGGCCCGACAGGTTCCGGGAGAAGATTTAGCATGGCAAAAATCTCCGCCGTGAACCGCAACGCCAAGCGCGCCTATATGGCGACGCGCGACAAGGCGAAGCGGACCGCGTTGAAAGATATCATCAAGGACCGGAGCCTTCCGGTAGAGGAGCGTTTCGACGCAACCCTGAAGCTGGCAGAAATGCCGCGCAACGGGTCGCGTGTTCGTTTCCGTCTGCGCTGCAAGGTTTCGGGACGTCCCCGCGCGAACTACCGCAAGTTCGAGCTGAGCCGTATCGCCCTGCGCGACCTGGCCTCCACCGGCCAGATCCCCGGTATGGTCAAGTCGAGCTGGTAAGGTAGAAGCGAATGTCCCTGTCCGATCCGTTGGGTGATATGCTCACCCGCATTCGCAACGCCCAGCGTGCCCGTCACGCGGCTTGCATCGCGCCGGCTTCCAAGCTGCGTGCGAACGTTCTGGAAGCGCTGCGTCGCGAAGGTTACATCCGTGGCTACACCACGGAAGAGCTGCGCGCTGGTGTCTCTCAGCTGCGCATCGAGCTGAAATATGCAGACGGCCAGCCCGTGATCAAGGAAATCCACCGCGTGTCCAAGCCGGGCCGTCGCGTGTATTCCAAGATCAAGGAACTGCCGCGCGTGTATGCCGGTCTCGGCGTGTCGATCCTGTCCACCCCGCGCGGTATCCTTTCGGATATCGAGGCTCGCGCCGCGAATGTCGGTGGCGAAGTCCTCTGCCGCGTCTTCTGAGGAGGATCACATGTCACGAGTAGGCAAGTATCCGGTTGTCATTCCTGCTGGCGTGGATGTGTCCATTGCTGACGGGTCCCTGACCGCCAAGGGCAAGCGCGGTTCGCTGAGCATGCCTCTGACCCGCTTCGTTCAGGCGAAGGTGGAAGACGGCAAGGTTTCGATCCTTCCGGTGGGTAACCGTTCGCGCGAGACCTGGACGATGTGGGGTACAACCCGTGCCATCGTCGCCAACCTGGTCAAGGGCGTGTCCGAAGGTTTCAGCAAGACGCTCGAAATCACCGGTACGGGTTTCCGCGCCAGCGTGCAGGGCTCGAACCTGGTGATGAATCTGGGTTATTCCCACGACGTCGTCTACCCGATCCCGGCCGACGTGAAGATCACCACGCCCCGTCCCACGGCCATCACGGTTGAAGGGAACGACAAGCAGCGTGTTGGTCAGGTTGCGCTCGATATCCGTAACTTCCGCAAGCCGGAACCCTATAAGGGCAAGGGCGTGCGTTACGAGACCGAAGTTCTCCGTCGTAAGGAAGGCAAGAAGAAATAATGGCTACGCAGCATGGATTGCAGGAACGGCGCCGTCAGCGGCTTCGCTTCCAGCTTCGCCGCAAGAGCGGTGGCCGGCCGCGTCTGTCGGTCTTCCGTTCTGGCAAGAACATCTACGCACAGGTGATCGACGACGCTCAGGGCGTCACCCTCGCCAGCGCTTCCACCCTCGAGAAGACCCTCCGCGAGGCGGGCAAGACGGGTGCGAATGTCGATGCGGCTTCGGTCGTTGGCAAGCTGGTTGCAGAGCGCGCTCTGGCCGCCGGCGTGACGGCGGTCGTGTTCGATCGCGGTGCGTATCTCTATCATGGCCGCGTCAAGGCGCTGGCCGAAGCTGCCCGCGAGGGCGGCCTTTCGTTCTAAGGAAGGATCACACATGGCACGTGAGCCAAGAGAAGGCGGCCGTGGTGGTCGCGAGCGGGAACGCGAAGGCGACGATCTGGTCGACAAGCTGGTAACGATCAACCGCGTGGCCAAGGTGGTCAAGGGTGGACGTCGCTTCGCTTTTGCTGCCCTGGTTGTCGTTGGTGACCAGAAGGGTCGCGTCGGGTATGGAGCGGGCAAGGCCCGTGAAGTGCCGGAAGCGATCCGCAAGGCCACCGAGCGCGCCAAGCGCACGATGATCCGCGTTCCGATGAAGGAAGGCCGCACACTGCATCACGACTCCTACGGGCATTTCGGTGCTGGTAAGGTTGTGGTTCGTGCAGCTGAAGCCGGTACCGGCATCATCGCAGGCGGCCCGATGCGCGCCGTCTTTGAATCGCTGGGCGTTAATGACGTTGTTGCGAAGTCCCTCGGGACCCGTAACCCGCATAACATGGTCAAGGCGACCTTTGCCGCTCTCGAGCGTTGCAGCAGCCCCCGCGCTGTCGCGAGCCGCCGTGGCAAGAAGGCCTCTGAGCTGTTTGCGAAGCGTGATGCAGCGTCTGACGAGGCAGTGGAGGCGACCAATGGCTGAGAACAAGACTGTTCGCGTCAAGCAGATCGCCTCGGCTATCGGGCGCAAGCCCGGCCAGGCTGAGACCCTCGTGGGTCTGGGCCTGCGCGGCATCGGCAGTGTTCGTGAACTGGAGGATACTCCTTCGGTTCGCGGCATGATCCGCAAGGTTGCCCACCTTATCCAGGTGGAGGGTTGATATGAACCTGAATGAACTGCGCGATAACGCCGGTGCGCGTTACCGCAAGAAGCGTCTGGGCCGTGGTATCGGCTCGGGCAAAGGCAAGACCTCCGGTCGCGGCGTCAAGGGTCAGAAGGCCCGTGAAGGCGTCTCGCTGAACGGCTTCGAGGGTGGTCAGCTTCCGCTGTACCGTCGTATGCCGAAGCGCGGGTTCAAGAACATCTTCCGCAAGGAATTTGCTCCTGTGAATCTGGGCGCGATCGACCGTGCACTGGCTGATGGCAAGCTTCAGGCAGGCGCAACGATCACTGAAGAGGCTCTGCGCGCCGCTGGTCTGGTGGGCACTGGCAAGTATGCCGGTATCCGCCTGCTTGCAAAGGGCGAGCTGACCCGTGCAGTGACCGTTGAAGTCTCCGGCGCCTCTGCAACCGCGATTGCGGCTGTCGAGAAGGCTGGTGGCTCTGTCAAGGTTGCCGCCAAGGCTGAAGCTCCGGCAGAAGCCTGATCGCCCGAAACGCTCATCGCGCACCTTTTCGTGCGCGACGAACGACGGTAATCCTGAACAGCGTCCCGCGCCTGCGGCGACGCTGTTTTTGTTGAAAGGACCGGTGGATGGCCTCCGCAGCCGAGCAGCTTGCCGCCAATCTCAATCTGAGTTCATTCGCCAAGGCGACGGAACTCAAAAAGCGTATCTGGTTCACGCTGGGCGCGCTCATCATCTATCGCCTGGGTACCTATATTCCGGTCCCTGGGGTCGATGCGACCGTGATGGGTCAGCTCCTGAATCAGAATCAGGGCGGCATCATCGGCATGTTTGACATGTTCACCGGTGGTGCGCTCGGGCGTATGACCGTGTTCGCCCTGAACATCATGCCCTATATCAGCGCCTCGATCATCGTGCAGTTGCTTTCCACGGCGCTGCCCTCGCTCGAGACCCTGAAGAAGGAAGGCGAGCAGGGGCGCAAGAAGCTCAACGCCTATACGCGCTATCTGACCGTGCTTATCGCCTTGTTCCAGGCCTATGGTATCGCCGTGGGACTTGAGCACATGACGAGCAAGACCGGAGCGCTGGCCGTTGTCGCTCCGGGCCCCTTCTTCATCATGTCCTGTGTGGTGACGCTTGTGGGCGGTACCATGTTCCTGATGTGGCTGGGTGAACAGATCACTTCGCGTGGTGTGGGCAATGGTATCTCGCTCATCATTTTCGCGGGTATTGTGGCCAATCTTCCCCATGCTCTCGCAAGCCTTTTCCAGCTCGGTTATACCGGTGCGCTCTCGCCGTTCTTCGTGCTGCTCTTTCTTGTTCTCGCGGGTGCGACGATCGCATTCATCGTGTTCATGGAGCAGGCGCAGCGCAGGGTCGTGATCCAGTATCCCAAGCGTCAGGTCGGCAGCCGTATGTTCGGTGGCGACTCTTCCCATATGCCGCTCAAGGTGAATACGGCAGGCGTGATCCCGCCGATCTTCGCCTCGTCGGTACTTCTGATCCCCGTCACGGTTGCGGGCTTCATGAACGGCAAGGGGATGCCGGGCTGGCTCAGCACGCTCGGGCAGGAACTGGGGCAGGGACAGCCACTCTATATGCTGTTCTACGCGGCGATGATTCTCTTCTTCTCGTATTTTTACGCCGCGGTGACGTTTAACCCGGAGGAGACGGCTGAGAATCTGCGCAAGCAGGGAGGGTTCGTGCCCGGTATCCGCCCCGGATCCAACACCGCGCGCTATTTTGACCGCATCCTTTCGCGCCTAACGACGATCGGCGCTCTCTATCTTGTGGCTGTGTGTCTGCTTCCGCAGATCCTTATCAGCCGTTACAACGTGCCCTTCTATTTCGGTGGGACGAGCCTGATCATCATCGTTTCCGTGACGATCGATACCATGACGCAGGTCCAGTCTCATCTGGTCGCCCATCGTTATCAGGGTCTGATTCGCAAGCAGCGCGGTCGCAATGCGGGCAAATCTGACCTGGGCAGAGGAGTGCGCCGCAGATGAACATCATCCTTCTTGGCCCGCCGGGTGCGGGCAAGGGGACACAAGCCCAGCGTCTCGAGCAGGGCTATGGTCTCAAGCAAATATCGACCGGCGACATGCTGCGCGCCGAGATGGCGGCGGGTACGCCGCTCGGCCTCAACGTGAAGTCCATCGTCGAGTCCGGCTCATTCGTGCCGGATCCGGTGATGATCGATCTGATCAAGAGCAGGACCCTGCAATCCGATTGCGCCCACGGGTTCATCCTCGATGGCTTCCCGCGTACGGAGAGCCAGGCTGAGGCTCTTGACGCCATGCTGGCGGGACGGGCGATGAAGATCGACGCGGTCCTGCTGCTTGAGGTCGATGCCGAGCAGATCGTGTCCCGTCTCGCACAACGTCGTGCTCCTGATGGGACACGACGAGCCGATGACGAGCCAGATACCGTCAGGCACCGCATTCAGGTTTACCGCGATCAAACGGCCCCCATCCTTCCTTATTACGAGAATGCGGGGCGGTTGATTCGTATAGATGGAATGCAGAGCATGGACGCCGTTCATGGGGCGATCGTCGCAGCGCTCAAGCTGGATGCTCCGGCATCAGCGTGATCATCACGTAAAAGTGAACGGTTTTATTTGACTCAAGGGGGGTGCTCGATATATTGCGCGCCCTCGACACAGGTGCTGACAGACGCGGTGATCGATGCCTCGCGAGGCGGTCGATTCTTTAGCGGACTGATCAGTTTCGATTGAACTGGCCCAAAATCTGGGTCGAAGCAGAAAGAGAGCCTGGCCTTCCGGTCAGGCAGGGAGTGAGTGGCGTGGCGCGTATTGCCGGCGTAAATATTCCGACGAACAAGCGGGTGGTCATTGCCCTGAGCTACATCTACGGCATTGGTCCGTCGACGGCGAAGGCAATCTGCTCCAAGCTCGAAGTTCCTGAAGCGAAGCGCGTGAACGAGCTGAGCGACGACGAGATCGTAAAGATCCGCGAACTGATCGATGGTGACTACCGCGTCGAGGGTGACCTCCGTCGCGAAACCGCGATGAACATCAAGCGTCTGATGGACCTTGGTTGCTATCGCGGCTTGCGTCATCGCCGTGGTCTGCCTGTCCGCGGCCAGCGTACCCACACCAACGCCCGCACCCGCAAGGGCAAGGCCGTGGCAATCGCCGGTAAGAAGAAAGCGACGCGCTAATTCGCGCTTCCTAGGTGGAGTGTGGCGACTTCCGACCTCCGGGTCAGTGGTTCGCCCTCCGCTCACTGCTCAGTTTGACAGGACGACCTCATCATGGCCAAGGCCGCAGCTCCGCGTATCCGTAAGAAGGAGCGCAAGAACATCATCTCCGGTGTCGCGCACGTTCTTTCGACGTTCAACAACACCATGATCACCATCTCCGACGCCCAGGGCAACTCGATTGCTTGGTCTTCGGCTGGCGCACAGGGCTTCAAGGGCTCGCGCAAGTCGACGCCCTATGCTGCGCAGGTTGCCGCCGAAGACGCAGGCCGCAAGGCCCGCGACCACGGCATGGAGACGCTGGAAATCGAAGTTTCGGGTCCGGGTTCGGGCCGTGAGAGCGCTCTGCGTGCCCTTCAGGCCGTCGGGTTCTCCATCACGTCGATCCGCGACATGACCCCGGTGCCGCATAACGGCTGCCGTCCGCGCAAGCGCCGTCGCGTCTGATTGGCTCCGGCCCCTTTGGGGGCCGGTTGTCTGTCACCACCCGTCCGTAGGTGGTCTGTCCCCCGGGAGAGGCCGCCGGCACGTTCTGACCGCGCTCCGGCGCGGTTGATGTTCCGTTGGGCCCCAGCGGGACAAGTTGTTTGAAAGGCCACGACATTGGTCCTCCAGAAGAACTGGCAGTCCCTTATCAAGCCGGAAAAGCTGGAAGTCGCGCCCGGCTCCGTGCCCACGCAGACAGCCACGGTGATTGCCGAGCCGCTGGAGCGTGGTTTTGGCATGACCCTCGGCAACGCGATTCGTCGCGTGCTGCTCTCCTCGCTTCAGGGCGCTGCCGTCACCGCGATCCAGATCGACGGCGTGCTGCATGAGTTCTCGTCCGTGCCGGGCGTCCGCGAGGACGTGACGGATATCGTGCTGAACATCAAGCAGCTTGCCCTGCGTATGCACGGCGAAGGTCCCAAGCGCATGGTGCTGACGGCTACGGGCCCCGGCGAAGTGCGTGCGGGCCAGATCCAGGCCGGTCATGACATTGAGATCATGAACCCTGACCTCGTGATCTGCACGCTCGATGACGGCGTGAAGCTGGGCATGGAATTCACCGTGAACATGGGCAAGGGCTATGTCCCGGCCGCAGCCAACCGTCCGGAAGACGCACCGATCGGGCTTATCCCCATTGATGCGATCTACTCCCCGGTGCGCAAGGTGTCTTACAAGGTTGAGCCGACCCGCGTGGGTCAGGTCACCGACTATGACAAGCTTCTGCTCACCGTCGAGACGAATGGCGCGGTCACGCCGGAAGACAGCCTCGCACTGGCTGCTCGTATCCTGCAGGATCAGCTTCAGCTCTTCATCAACTTCGACGAGCCGCGCCCGGTCCGTCAGGAAGAGCCGCGCGATGATCTGCCGTTCAACCGCAACCTGCTGCGCAAGGTTGACGAGCTTGAGCTTTCGGTCCGTAGCGCGAACTGCCTGAAGAACGACAACATCGTCTATATCGGCGATCTCGTTCAGAAGTCGGAGCAGGAGATGCTGCGTACGCCAAATTTCGGCCGCAAGTCGCTGAATGAAATCAAGGAAGTCCTGACTTCCATGGGTCTGTCGCTGGGAATGAATGTTCCGGCCTGGCCTCCCGAGAACATTGAGGATCTGGCGAAGCGTCTCGACGAGACGTTCTGAGCCCTATCCGGTAGAAAGTAGAGTAAGGAAACCCGATCATGCGTCATGGTGTTGCTGGGCGTAAGCTCAATGTAACCTCGACCCACCGCGCAGCCATGTTCCGCAACATGGCCGTGGCTATCATCAAGCACGAGCAGATCACGACGACGCTGCCCAAGGCGAAGGAAATTCGCCCGATCGTCGAGAAGCTGATCACCCTCGGCAAGCGTGGCACGCTGCATGCACGTCGTCAGGCTTTTGCACAGCTGCGCGACGAGACCATCGTCACCAAGCTGTTCTCGACCATCGCAGAGCGCTACCAGGGCCGTTCGGGTGGCTATACCCGCGTGCTGAAGGCTGGCGTTCGCTATGGCGATAACGCCGATATGGCCGTTGTTGAAATGGTCGACCGCGACGTTGACGCCAAGGGCAAGGATAGTGGCCCGGTGTTCAATCAGTCGGGTGAAGAGCCGATGGCTGCCTGATTCCGCCAGGAATGCAGAAGCTTCAGAAGGGCCGGGCAGGAAACTGCCCGGCCTTTTTGTTTTTGGCTTACAAATTTCTTTCAAATCATTTATGACCAACCCAACCAATCGGCAGCATCAATCCAAACGCCCAAGGCGGGATTTCTGAGCTGCGCCGATACCGATCCTTTCTTCACAGGATCGGGAACCGGAATGAATATCCGGGCGCCCTGACGCGTTCCCCCATTCTGGTTTTTCATACGGTCCGAGCACTCTCGTAGGACCAGTCACCACGCATCCCATGCCGCCCGGGCAATGAGGTCCGGTACGCTCGCGCTGCGTGTAGATACAGGAGAGCTTCTTTGTCTGAGGCACGCACAACCCAGAGACGCGGGATCGCAGAGATCCTCGGTATTCCACGCCCCCTCTTTTTCGGCTTCGTCGGCCTGCTGCTGTTCATGATCGGCGATGGTGTGGAGGCGGGATATCTCGACACCTTCATGCTCCATAACGGGCACACGCAGGGCGATGTGAATCTGCTCTTCACGACCTATGGCATCACGGTCATGATCTCAGCCTGGTTCTCCGGTCCGTTGTCGGACCTCTATGGCCCCAAACGTGTCATGTGGATCGGCCTGATTCTCTGGGCCGTGCTGGAAGTCGGCCTTCTCGCTCTTGGGCTTGGGCCGAACAACTTCACCATGACCCTTCTGTTCTACACGCTACGTGGTTTCGCCTATCCGCTCTTTGCGTATGGTTTCCTTGTCTGGATTGCAGCTGCCACGCCCGCGACCATGCTGGGTTCCGCCGCCGGGTGGTTCTGGTTCTCCTTTTCAGCCGGACTTCCGACCCTCGGTTCGCAATTCGCGCGCTATGCGATTCCCGCCATCGGCGAGCTGGCCACCTTCTGGTGTTCACTGGGGCTTGTCATCCTTGGCGGTCTGGTCGCCCTCCTGTTCACGCATGAACCAACTGGCAAGAAGCGTCTGCTGCCCGATCACGTGAGCACGCGTGACATCTTCTTCGGCTCCATCAGCATTATGTGGCGCGAGCCCAAGACGCTGATTGCAGGTATCGTGAGGACGATCGACACCTCCTCGGAATATGCTTTCCTTGCGATCATGCCTGCTTTCTTCATCGACCATCTTGGCTTCACCCAGGGGCAGTGGCTCAACCTGCTGTCGCTCATCTTTCTGAGCAATATCCTGTTCAATCTGGTCTCAGGCATGCTGGCTGACGCGCTGGGGCATCGTTTCATCGTGTCTGTCTTCGGCGGTATTGGTGGCTTCGTCTCGATCCCGCTCTTTTACTACATCCCGGTCTGGTATCCGGGGAATTTCGCCGCCGCCGCCGCTGTGGGTATCTTCTACGGTGCCACCGTCGCCGCTTTCGTGCCGCTCTCGGGTCTGATGCCCCAGATCTGCCCCAAGGAGAAGGCTGCGGCATTGTCCATCCTCGGTCTTGGCGCAGGCGCTAGTACCTGGGTCGGTCCTGCCGTCGCCGGTATCTGCGAGAGCGTGTTCGGCTTCGGTATGGAAGGGATCATCTGGGCCTTTGCCCTGATCTATCTCGCGGCGGCTGGCATGACGGTCACGCTGCGTATCTCTGACGAGGCCCGTCGCTACACGCAGGAGGCTCTTGCCCGAGGTGAGAGCGTCACAGCAGTGGGACACTGAACAAACCCTGCCTAAGATTAAGTGGCTCTCGCTCGTTCAAGGCGTCGTTGACATTTGTCGACGGCGCCTTTTTCTGTGGCTTCATGACTGATTATCTCTCCGCACCCCCGACGGACTGGGAGGGCCTCGAGCGCTTCTCTTTCGGCGATAGCCCGGCTTTGGCCGACGAGCTTCTCGACCTTGTTCTGCGTGGCATCAAGACCGGCACGTGCTGGGCAGCGAGTGATGGGCAGCAAACCGTCATCGGAAAGCTCAGTGTCGTCTGTGACGGACGAAACCTACCCAGAGCGATCACCCGCACGCGCTCTCTCGTAAAAAAGCGCTACAGCGATGTGGACGAGGATTTCGCGGCGAAGGAGGGGGAGGGGGATAGAAGCCTGGCTCACTGGCGTCGCGAGCATGAGCGCTATTTCCGTCGTCTTAACCAGTTCAGCGAGACGATGGAGCTCTGGTGCGAGGAATTCGTGGTCGTGTTTGTGTTCCCCTAAACCCTGTGAGACATGCTTGAACTGGAGGGTTGATACAGGACGAACTTTCATTGCGAGATCGCGTTGACCCCGGACAGAACAAAGAGGGGTTCGCCATGCTCAAGCTCGCCATATTCTTCCTGATCATCTCCCTGATTGCAGGACTTTTCGGATTCACCGGTATCTCCGCGGCGTCGGCAGGCATCGCGAAAATCCTCTTCTTCCTCTTCATCGCCCTTTTCGTGCTTTTCCTCGTCATTGCCGTCTTCGTCGGCAAAGCCGTGACCTGAGTCTGATCTCTGGGCACACCATGAAAAAGGGGGAGGGCCTCGCGGCTCTCCCCCTTTTTGCTGTGTCCTTCCTTGCCTCCGCCGGGGGAAGGCAGGTTACGCCTATTGCTTTGTCTTCGAAATGAATTCCGGCAGAAGCGGGTTATTTGTCTGGAGCGAGGCCTTGCTCGGCAGTTGCGCAGCATCCCAGCCACCGCCCATCGCCACGATCAGATCTACATGGGCAATGGCCTGACTCTGATGGATGCCGAGAGCCTGTACCTCATAGCTCAGGGCATTCTGCTGACTGGTCAGCACAGTGGTGTAAGTCTGTGTTCCGGCCATATATTCGTTGAGAGAGACGCGTACCGCTTCCTGAGCCGATTTTACAGCGACATCCTGCTCAGCCTGCTGCTGCTGCAGAATGCGCAGATTCGACAGGTTATCCTCAACACCCTGGAGGGCCGTCAACACGGTCTGGCGGTAGGTTGCGACCGAGGCATCGTAATCGGCGCGGGCCTCACGCACGGCTGCGGTACGGGCGCCACCATTGAACAGCGTCTCGGTGGAGGAGGCTCCCAGTGACCAGAAACGGGTCGCAGCCTGGATCAGCGTCTGCAGCGGGTTGCCGCTATAGGCATAGGTCGCACTGACGGAGATCTCGGGATAGAATGCCGCGATATAGTATCCGATCTCGGCATTGTATCCTTCCATGTTCCGCTCGGCCGCTGCGATATCGGGGCGGCGTTGAAGCAGGACGGAAGGGATGGCATTCGGCGTCGAAGGTAGGGTGAGCGGCAGGGCGCCAACCGGAATGGTCAGATCTGCTGGCGCGCGCCCGACCAGAACGGCAATGGCGTGCTCGTATTGCGCCCGGGTAATACCGGCCTGGGTTGCCTGAGCCTCGGTCTGCTGCAACTGATACCGCGCCTGCCACAAGGCGCTCGGATCGGTCACGCCAGCATCAACCTGATTCTGCACGATGGTCAGGGCCTGGCGGAAATAGCCTACATTATCCAGATAAAGCTTCTTGAGGCTGTCCTGATAGCGCAGGTTGAAATAGGCATTTGCGAGCTGGGATTGGTAGGAAAGCTGCGCATTGGCCAGATCGGCCGCGCTGGCCTGTGTTGCCGTCACCTGTTGCTGGATCTGACGGCGAATGCGTCCCCATACATCGAGCGTCCAGGAAGCCGAGGGGCCGGTATTCCACGTATTCACCGTGGTGGTGCTGGAGTAATTGACCACCGACCCCGAACTCGCGCTGCGCGACCCGCTGCCCTGGGCATTGCGGCTGAAGCTGAATGACCCAGACAGTGTCGGGAAAAGCTGCGCGCGTATCGAATCGATCGTTGCCTCGGCCTTGCGATACTGGGCCTCATATTGCTTCACGTTCTGGTTCGATATCGCGACCTGCGACTCAAGCCAGTTGAGCTGAGGGTCATGATACACCTCCCACCAGGCGCCTTTGGGGGCTTCGGCAAGCTGCGGCTTGGCCACCCCCCATCCGGCAGGCGGTGTGGGGGCTTCCTTGAAGCGGGCCGAGATGACCGCATGGGGGCGATGATAATCGGGACCCACCATGAAGCAGCCCGAAAGCAGGGGCATGCAACACGCGGCAAGGAGGGACATACGTCGGGCTGAGCGGGACGGAGAGGAAGTCATCCTTGGGTCTGATCCTGATGGGGTCGGCGGAAAAGCATGAAGGCGGATTGGAAAAGCCGTGAGATCCTGCGCCCCATCGCATCGAGCGTCAGGAACACGGCGGGCGTGCTGTAAAGGGTAAGGGCCTGGCTTACCACCAGACCACCGAGAATGGAGATGCCGAGCGGGCGACGCAATTCCGCACCATAGCCATTGGCGATGATGAGCGGAACCGCGCCCAGCGCCGCCGCTAGCGAGGTCATGATGATCGGGCGAAAGCGCAGAGCGCTGGCCTGTCGGATGGCGTCTTCAGGGGTGGCCCCCTCGCGCTGGGCCTGCATGGCAAAATCGATCAGCATGATGGCGTTCTTCTTGACGATGCCGATCAGCAGGATCACCCCGATCATCGCGATCAGGGAGAACTCCTCCCCAAAGATCTGCAGCGCCAGAATGGCCCCGACACCCGCCGATGGGAGGGTAGACAAAATGGTCAGCGGATGAACGAGGCTCTCATAGAGGACACCGAGCACGATATAGACCGCAGCCAGAGCGGCGAGGATCAGCAGGGGCTCGTCATTGACCGATTTCTGGAACAGCGCCGCATTGCCCGCAAATCCGCCCTGGATGTCAGAAGGAACATGCAGCTTGATCAGCGCTGCGTTGATGGCGGTCACGGCGTCACCGAGAGAGACGCCCGGCTTGAGATTGAACGAGACGGTGGTGGCGACGGACTGGCCCTGATGGTTCACGCTCAGCGCCGTCGTGCCTGGCACGATGTGAGACGTCAGGCTGAGAGGCACCATCGTTTCAGCGCTGGTCGCCACTGCCGATCCTGAAGAGGTGTTGCTGCCCCCTGCAAGGCTGTTCGCCATCTGGTTCTGATAATTCGAATCTGCCGTCGAGACGCTCGTGGAGGCAGAGCTGGTCGTGACGACGCGGATACGGTTGGACGCGACACTGCCTGAGGCCGTTCCGCCTGCCGTACTGATCCAGACCTGCTGCAGCGTGTTGGGGTCTTTCCAGAAGCGTGGCGCCGCCTCCATGATTACCCGGTACTGGTTGATGGGTTTGTAGATGACAGAAGCCGCGCGCTGGCCATAGGCGTCGAACAGGATGTTCGAAACGAGCTGAGGGGTAATCTGAAACCGTGAGGAGAGATCGCGATTGATCTTCACATCCAGCGCCGAGCCGCCTTCGCTCAGATCGGAGGAGACATCCATCAACCCCGGGATCTTCTGGAAAGCCTCGACCACCTTCGGGGTGAGGGCGAAAAGCTCGTCCGCATCCGGGCCCTGCAACGCGTATTGGTAGGAGGCATTCCCCCCACGCGCGCCGGCGCGCACGGCACCGGGGGCCATGAAGAAGATCTCGGCCCCGACCATTTTCCGGAATTTGCGTCCGAGGCGTTCAATGGTCTGGGTGACCGTATCGTCGCGCTCGGATTTATCCTTGAGCGAGGCAAACAGATTGGCCTGATTGGCCTGACGGCCGCCCAGGAAGCCGACGATCGCTGCGACGTCGCGGTCTTTCGAGACGGTCTTGGCCACCTCGTAGGTCTTGACGCTCATCTGGCTGAACGAAGCCGATTGATCGCCGATGATATGGCCCATCATCATGCCGGTGTCCTCGTCCGGAAAGAAGCCTTTCGGCATTTTCACGAAAAGGGCACCTGCGATGAAGAGTGTCAGTGGCAGGCTGAGCAGCATCAGCCAGCGGTGGCGCAGAGACCAGTCGAGCGATGCAACATAGCCATCCGTGATACGCGTGATCTCGCGATCGATCACCACCGCAATACGCGCACGCTTATGGGCCTCTTTCGCAGGGCGCAGAAGCATGGCGCAGATCATGGGGGTGAGGGAGAGTGACAGGATCATCGAGATCACCAGCGTGATCGAGATGGTCATGGCAAATTCGTGAAACAGACGCCCGGCGATCCCGCCCAGGAGAATGATCGGCACGAAGACGGCGATCAGGGACAGGGTGATGGACACCACGGTAAACGCGACCTCGCCCGAACCGATGAGGGCCGCCTTGAGCGGGGAGAGTCCCTGCTCGAGATAGCGGGTGATATTTTCCAGCACCACAATGGCATCATCCACCACGAAGCCGGTCGAAATGGTGAGCGCCATGAGCGACATGTTGTCGAGCTGATAGCCCAGCAGCTTCATGGCGGCGAAGGTCGCGATAATCGAGGTTGGCACCACGATCGCTGGAACCAGAATGGCCGGGGCCGATTGCAGGAAGACGAGCACCACCAGCACGACCAGCACCACGGCGAGGATGAGGGTAAGCTTGGTATCGTCCAGGGCGGCGCGAATGGTCTTGGAGCGGTCGACGGCGATATGCAGGTCGATATCGGGGGGCAGCGCTGCGCGTATGAGCGGAAGCCGTGCCTTGATCTCGTCGGTCGTCTTGACCACGTTCGCCCCGGCCTGGGCGAAAACCAGCCCTACCACGGCGCGCTGCCCGTTATAGACGCCCAGTGTACGCAGGTTTTCGACGCTGTCATTGATCTCGGCAACGCTCGAGAGGCGTACGGGACGCGTATTGCGATAGGCAATGATCAGATCGCGATAGGCCTGTGCCTTTTCGGCCTGGTCATTGGTATCGAGCGTGAAGCGATAGCTACCCTGATCGATAAAACCCTTGGGCGTATGGGCGTTGGCAGAGGCGAGTGCAGCGCGCACATCCTCGAAACTAATGCCGAATTTGTAGAGCAGGAGGGGATTGACCTCGACACGCACGGCGGGCAGGGCGCCGCCGCCCACCTCGACCTCACCTACGCCCTGCACCTGGCTGAGCTGCTGTTGCAGCACGTTGGTGGCCTGATCATAGAGCATGGCCGGCGTCTTGGTGGGAGAGGTAAGCGCCATGACCAGAATGGGTGCGCCGTTCGGGTTGGCCTTCTGATAGCTTGGATTGGTGCGCAGAGTGGTGGGCAGATCGGCACGGGCGGCTTGCAGGGCGGCCTCGACATCGCGCGCGGCACCATTGATGTCACGCGACAGATCGAATTGCAGGATGATCCGCGCCTGATTGACCATGGATTGCGAGGTCATTTCCGACAGACCCGCTATGGCACCGAGGTGACGCTCCAGGGGCGCTGCGATGGTACTCGCAATTTCGGTCGGGGATCCGCCGGATTGCTGCGCCTGTACCATGATGACGGGCATATCCACATTGGGCAGATCGGCCACGGGCAGCATGGTATAGGCCAGAAGTCCAGCGATCAGCATCGCTGCGGTCAGGAGCGAGGTGGCTACCGGCCGCAGGATGAAGGGGCGCGTGATGTTCACTCGCCACCCTGTTCGGCAAGACGTTCGGACATGGAGCGCAGTCCAAAGCGACGACGGGTCGCGGCGGCGATGCGGTCCATCAGCAGATAGATGACCGGGGTGGTAAACAGGGTCAGAAGCTGCGACAGCAGCAACCCGCCCACAATCGACACGCCGAGCGGACGACGCAGCTCCGACCCGACACCGTGGCCCAGCATGAGCGGGAGGGCGCCGAAGAAGGCGGCGAGTGTCGTCATCAGGATCGGGCGAAAACGCAGCAGCGCCGCGCGACGGATGGCGTCGAACGGAGCCAGACCATCCAGACGTTCGGCTTCGAGCGCGAAGTCGATCATCATGATGGCGTTTTTCTTGACGATACCGATCAGCAGTACGATGCCGATGATCCCCATCACATCCAGATCCATGCCGCAGAGCGAGAGCGCAAGCAGCGCCCCGATGGCCGCGGAGGGCAGGGTCGATAGAATCGTGATGGGGTGGATGAAGCTCTCATAGAGCACGCCCAACACGATATAGACCGCCACAAGCGCCGCGATCACCAGGTAGAGTTCATTGCTCAGCGAGGATCGGAACGCTGCGGCCGTTCCCTGGAACGCGGTCTGGAAAGCAGGGGGCAGGCCAATGGTCGAGGCGGCATGATCGATGGCGTTCGTCGCAGCACCCAGCGAATAGCCTTCGGCCACGTTGAATGACACGGTTGTGGCCGGGAACTGCCCGAAATGCGTGATCAGCAGCGGGGCGAGTCCCTTGGTGATGGTCGTCACCTGATGCAGGGGCACGAGACCCGATGTGGGCAGGCGGGTCGGGCCGGACGAGCTCTGACCAGCCTCGCTGGATATGCCCGGCAGGTAAAGCTGACCGAGGCTCGCCAGATCATGCTGGAAGCGCGGCTCTGTCTCGAGGATCACGCGATACTGGTTGGACTGCGTGTAGATGGTCGAGATCTGGCGCTGACCATAGCTGTCATAGAGCAGGTTATCGATGGTCTGCGGCGTGATCGAGTAGCGCGCCCCATTGGTGCGATCGAGATCGACATGGGCGACAAGCCCCTCCGCCTGAAGGTCGGAGGTGACATCGGCCAGGGCGGGCTCCTGCTGCAAGGCGGTGAGCAGCTTCGGCACCCAGGTCTTGAAGGTGTCGTAATCCGGATTTTCGAGCAGGAACTGATACTGCGTGGCCGAAACCGTGGAATCGAGCGACAGATCCTGTACGGGCTGAAGGAACAGTCGCGCACCAGGTGTCGCGCTGCCTCGATCGGCCAGGCGCCTGAGAATGGCGGAGAGTCCGCTCGTACGCTGTTCGAGGGGTTTGAGGTTGATCAGCATGCGCCCGACATTGAGCGTCATGTTCTGCCCGTCGATACCAACGAAGCTCGACACACTGGCCACATCCGGATCGTCGAGCACGGCGGCGATGACCGCTTCCTGATGCTTCTTCATGCTGTCGAAAGAGATGGCCTGCGCCATTTCGGTGATACCCTGCACCACGCCGGTATCCTGACGGGGAAAGAACCCCTTGGGGATAATCACGGCGAGGAACACGGTCAGCACGAAGGTCCCCAGTGCCACGAGCAGGGTTGCCGTCTGGTGGCGCAGGACGAAATCGAGCCAGCGCGCATAGGTGGCAATCATCCGCTCGATGGCATTGCCAACGCGGGCCGCGACGCGCTGGAAGCGCGTGCTGGCATGTTCGTCATGGCTGCGCTCGCTCAGCAGGCGGGCGCACATCATGGGGACGAGGGTGATCGAGACGATGGCCGAAATCACGATGGTGATGGCCAGCGTCATCGCAAATTCGTGGAACAGGCGCCCGACCACATCGCTCATGAACAGCAGAGGGATCAGCACGGCGATGAGCGACACCGTCAGTGAGATGATGGTGAAGCCGATCTCCTGCGAGCCCTTGACGGCGGCGGTGTAGCGGTCCTCGCCCATCTCGATGTAGCGCGCGATATTCTCGATCACCACGATGGCGTCATCGACCACGAAGCCCGTCGCGATGGTCAGGGCCATGAGCGAGAGATTATCGAGCGAGAAATCGAGCAGATACATCACCGCCAGCGTGCCGATCAGCGAGAGCGGCACGCTCAGGCTCGGAATTATGGTGGCAGGCACATTGAACAGGAAGACAAAGATCACGGCCACCACGAGCAGCATGGCCATGCCCAGCTCGAATTCCACATCCGCCACCGAGGCGCGAATGGTGGTGGTGCGGTCTGTGAGGGGGGTGATCTCGATGCCGGGTGGCAGGGTCTTGCGCAACTGGGGCAATACGGCCAGCACGTTATCGACCACCGAAATCACATTGGCGCCCGGTTGGCGCTGCACGTTCAGGATCAGCGCCGGTGTCTTGTCCGACCAGGCAGCAAGCTGATCGTTCTCCGGGCCCTGAACCACGGTGCCGACATCGCGCAGGCGGATCGGCCCGTTGTTCTGATAAGCGATGATCTGGTTCATCAACTGGTCGACTGAGGAGATCTGACCGTCGATACGCAGTGTGGTCGAGCGATGCGGCCCGTCAAACGTGCCCGTAGGGGAGTTGATGTTGACGGTGCCGATGGTGGTGCGCACCGTGTCGATGGCAATACCGTAGGAAGTCAGCTTTGGAATGTTGATCCGGACGCGTATGGCCTTGCGATTCCCCCCCGAAAGCGTAACGAGACCTACGCCGGAAATCTGGCTGACGCGCTGCTGAAGGCGCGTATTCACGAAATCCTGGACCTCGGTCAGGGGCAGGGTGCGCGAGGTGATGCCCAGAGTGAGCACGGGGGTATCGGCAGGGTTGACCTTGGCGTAGATCGGCGGTGCCGGAAGGTCGGTCGGCAGGAGTGAGTTGGACTGGTTGATGGCGGCCTGGACTTCCTGCTCGGCAATATCCATCGACATGTCGAGCCCGAAGCGCAGCGTGATGACCGAAGCCCCACCCGATGACTGCGAGGTCATCTGGTCGAGGCCTGGCATCTGGCCCAGCTGGGTTTCGAGCGGCGCTGTGACCGAGGTCGCCATCACATCCGGTCCTGCGCCCGGATAGAAGGTCGAGACCGTGATGGTCGGGTATTCCACCTGGGGCAGGGCCGAGATCGGCAGAAAGTGATAGCCGAGCAGACCGGTCAGCATGATCGCCAGCATCAGGAGCGATGTGGCGACCGGGCGGTCGATGAAGAGACGAGAAGGATTCATGGGCGGGCTTACTGCGCGGGCTTGGCGGCGGGGGCGGGAGTCGTCGCGGCGTCGCCCTTGCCAGCGTTATCGGCGGCATTCCCATTATCCGCCGGGATGCTCACCTTGGCACCGGGGCGAAGATGGTTGGTACCATCGGTCACCACGCGTTCACCCAGCTTGAGCCCTGTCTTGATAACCGTGACGTCATTGCTGGCGATACCGGTCGTGACATTGCGGACTTCGACCGTGTTGTCGTCCTTGACGACATACACGAACTGACCGTCCGGTCCCGTCTGGAGCGCGTTGGACGAGAGCAGGATGACATTGTGCAGCGTATCAACCAGTAGGCGCGCGTTGACGAACTGGTTCGGGAACAGGTGCTCGTCTTCGTTGGAGAAGATGGCGCGCATACGCACGGTGCCAGTCGCCGTGTCGATCTGGCTATCCAGCGCCTTGACGGTGCCAGAGGCGATCTTGTTCAGGTTTGCGCTGTCCCATGCTTCGACCGGAAGCTGGCCGACCGCGTGCAGCCTGTCCATGACCTGCGGCAACTGATCCTGAGGCAGGGTGAAGATGACTGAGATCGGCTGCATCTGCGTCAGGACGGTCAGGCCACCCGACTGACCGGCGGTGAAATAATTGCCCATATCGACAGCACGAATGCCGACACGTCCATCAACGGGGGCGATGATATGGCAGTAATAGAGGTTCAGACGGGCATTATCGACATTGGCCTGATCGAGCTTGACCGTACCCTCGAGCTGCTGGACCTTGTACTGCGCGTCGATGGCGGTCATGGCTGCGATCGAGTTCTGCTTGATCAGCTTGTCATAGCGCCCGGCATTGATGCGGGCATCGGCCAGCTGGGCCTGGTCCTGCTTGAGCGTGCCGAGCTGCTGTTCGAGCGCAACCTGATAGGGGCGCGGATCGATCAGCACGAGCTCGTCACCGGCCTTGACGTGCTGTCCCTCCTTGAATTCCACATTCATGATGTAGCCGCTCACGCGGGCCTGCACTGTCACGTTCGTGATGGGCACCACCGTGCCGAGTTCGGTCAGGATCTCAGGCATGTCCCCCGTTTTGACCACGGCGACAGCGACCGGTGTGGCGTCACCATTGCGCTGCGCGCTGGCGCTGCCCGCACCGCGATGGTTGCCATGTGAGCCGTGTGTCTTCGTCCCGTGAGGACGCAGGAAGGCAATGGCCAGAAGCACCACGATGATGCCGCCGATAATGAAAAGGAGCCGGCGCTTGCGACGCGGCTTGCCCGGTGGGGGCGAGGCAGAGGGGTGGGGCGCAGCATGGCGCGCAGGCTGGGTCCGGTCGGGGCCCGTCTGATCAGTCATCTCTTCTCGTCTTCCATCACCCAAATCCAGGAGCGGTCACATGCGCCAACTGGTGTCTGAGACATACGTTATTTGAGGCCGCCGTAACATGACGTCAGCTAAATTCTAGTTCAAAGACGAAACAATTCACAACATCCCACGTTACTCGCAGCGCCGCAACACGACCCTAATTAAGCATCCTGTCTCAGGAAACCGTTTTGCTCATGCGTCGTTCGTCCTATCGTCGCGGATGTTTTCAAGTCCGTTTAGTGAAAGGATTATGACAATGGCCGATGCAGTTGAAAAAAAAGGTGAAGGCCTGCTCGACGAAGCCAAGGGCCGTCTGAAGGACGCAGCCGGTGGCCTGACGGGTGACGCGAAGCTTCAGGCAGAGGGCAAGATCGACCAGCTTTCGGGCATGGCACAGCAGGAATTTGCTGACCTGTATGACGATGCCGAAACCACGCTCGAAAAGGCAACGGCTTTCGTACAGGACCGTCCGTTGATCTCGCTGAGCGTTGCTATCCTCGTGGGCACCATCCTTGGTGCCCTCTTCTTTGGTCGTTCCAAGAAGAAGTGAGCCAAGGCTCATAGAACGTAGCCTTGATTGGGCAGTGTCGCCGTCAAGCGAAGGGGGGCCACAGTGATGTGGTCCCCTTTTCTCGTATTGACACAACAAAAAAGATTCAGCGGCGCCCGAATGGGGTTTACAGGGCGATTCGGGTGATTCAAAAGCGATTCGTAAGACTGTGCGACTCGGCCGGTCTGTTTCGTTTCTATCGCCAGGGATTTTGCAACCACGCATGCCGGACTATTCTCTCGAACTTGCCAATGGGGCACCGGAACAGAGGATAGTCGGCCTTGACGAGGTCGGGCGCGGCCCTCTCGCAGGGCCGGTCATCGCAGCGTCTCTAGTGTTTCTCACTCCCCCTGAGCCGCCCCTTGCTGCGATGATCGACGATTCAAAGCGCCTGAGCGCGAAACGGCGCGATGCTGCCTTCGCCGCGCTGATGGCCCACCCTGCGGTCAGGATCGGTCTTGGCGCGGCATCGGTCCCGGAAATCGAGCGGATCAATATCGGCAAGGCGTGTCATCTGGCCATGCAGCGCGCCCTGGCTCATCTGGGCTTCATGCCTGACATGGCGCTTGTGGATGGTAATCGTCTGCCTGCTCTGGGCTGTCCCGCCCTTGCAGTGGTGGGCGGCGATCGCAAGAGCCTCTCCATCGCCGGAGCGTCGATTATCGCCAAGGTTATTCGTGACCGGCTGATGACACGGCTTTCGGAACGTCACACGACCTATGGTTGGGAAAAGAATGCCGGATACGGCACGGCCCTGCATATGGCCGGCCTGAAACAGGCCGGCGTCACCCCTCATCATCGGCGCGAATTCGCCCCCATACGCGCCCTCCTTGCGTGCGCAGCCCAACCGGTCGGAGCCATCTAATGCAGGATTTCCCCCTCGATCAGATCCTGTGCGGTGAGTGCATCGATACGATGCGCAGCCTCCCCGATGCGAGCATCGACTGCATCTTCGCAGATCCGCCGTATAATCTGCAGCTTCGGGGTGAATTGCGCCGTCCAGATGAAACCGTGGTCGATGGGGTGGACGACGCCTGGGACAAATTCGCCGATTACGCGACCTACGACAATTTCACGCGTGAATGGCTGACCGAGGCGCGGCGCCTGCTGACAAAGGATGGCACGATCTGGGTGATCGGCTCCTATCACAATGTTTTCCGGCTGGGCGCCATCATGCAGGATCTGGGCTTCTGGATCCTGAACGACATCGTCTGGCGCAAGGCCAATCCAATGCCCAACTTCCGTGGGCGACGCTTCACCAACGCGCATGAAACCCTGATCTGGGCCGCGCGCGGGCCAGAGAGCAAATATCGCTTCAACTATCAGGCCATGAAGGCGCTGAATGACGACATGCAGATGCGCAGCGACTGGTATCTGCCACTTTGCACCGGCAATGAGCGCCTGCGTAACGCGCATGGGCTGAAGCTGCATCCCACGCAAAAGCCCGAGAGCCTGCTGCATCGTGTGCTCATTGCTTCGACCGTGGTGGACGATATTGTGCTCGATCCTTTCTCCGGCAGTGGGACGACCGCCGCAATGGCCAAGCGTCTTGGGCGGCGATTCATCGGGATCGAACGTCATCCCGATTATATCGAGGCGGCGCGTGCTCGAGTGGAGGCAGAAATCCGTCTTTCGGATGAGCAATTGGCGATCACCCCCGCCAAGCGCGAGATGCCGCGCGTACCGTTTGGCAGTTTTGTCGAGCAGGGCGCACTGCCCGCCGGGACCGAGCTCTTCGATCGTCAGCGCCGCGTCAGTGCGACGGTCATGCCCGATGGCAGTCTTGTCTCAGGCAGCCACCGTGGTTCCATCCACAAGATGGGGGCCATTCTGACCAACGCCCCGTCGTGCAATGGCTGGACTTTCTGGTACTTCGAGCGACAGGGAGAGGTCGTCCAGATCGACATCCTGCGTACCGAGCAAGCGCAGGCCCCTCTGCGGAATGTGGGCTGAAGGTCGTTACTGGATGGGCACGGCAGGCAGGTGCCTCACGCTCGGCGCGAAGCCGCGTCTGAGCGCGTTATGCCCGTTCATGCCCTCCTGAGCAGTCATCCGAAGCGCTGCGTTCCGATTTCGTTACAATTGATATATTATTGCTTCACTCCGTTGTCAGCGGCTGCGGACGGAAAGCATGGGCGGTTTGTGCGTTGGGATCAGCACCCCGCGTAGGGCGTCCGATAGCCAGGTTTCCTGGCTGAGGCATGGGGATTGCTGGCATCCTGATCTGCGTGATCTTTCCGCCCGCGTTCTGCCCATAGCGTTCTATTACTGGCCTCGCGGCCAGTCCAGCCGTCCTACGCGCCAATGTCGAACGTGACGCATGAGGCATCAGGCATGGACTCGCATTCTTCCTCCCGACACCCGCTCTGGCTCAACCCTGCCAGGACGCCCGACGAGCGCGCCCGTGCCGCGACCGCGGCGATGGATGAGGCACAAAAACTCTCCTGGATGTCGGGTCCCATGGCTATTCCCGTTGGAGGCGAGGCCAAGCCTGAGGGGGCCATCGGATCGGCGGGGTATTTTCCGGCTATGCCAGCGCTCGGCATTCCAGCCCAGCAGCAGAGCGATGCCAGTCTCGGTATCGGCAATCTCGAGAACGTCCGACCCGGCGATACAGCCACAGCCCTGCCATCTTCTCTGATGCTTGGCGCATCCTTCGATTCGGATCTTGCACGTGAGACTGGTCGGATTGTCGGGGCTGAAGGCCATGCGAAAGGGTTCAACGTCGTCCTGGGGGGAGGGGCCAATCTGCTGCGCGAGCCACGCGGTGGGAGAATCTTCGAATATGTATCTGAAGACCCGCTCCTGACGGGACGGATCGTCGGCGGCTCGATTGCCGGTATCCAGTCGCAGCACGTGGTTTCGACGATCAAGCATTACGCCATCAATCCCGAGGAAACCGGGCGCGTGATGGTCAGCTCCGATATCGGGGAGGCGGCCTTGCGCGAGAGCGATCTGCTGGCTTTCGAAATGGCGATCGAGATCGGCAAGCCGGGTGCGATCATGCCTGGCTATAATCTGGTCAATGGGGAATGGGCATCGGAGAACCGGTTCCTTCTCAGCGAGGTCCTGCGCCGGGACTGGGGATATCAGGGATGGGTGATGTCCGACTGGGGCGCGACTCACAGCACGGTCAAAGCGGTCCTCGCAGGGCTCGATGTCCAGTCAGGCGCTAACATAGACCCGGCGCCCTATTTCGGCGCGCCCCTCGCCGAGGCTGTGGCGACCGGGCGGGTTTCGGCGGCGCGTCTCGATCAGTCGATGTATCGGCAATTGCGCAGCCTCTTTGCTGTCGGGGCGGTCGATTATCCCGCCATGCCGGGAGGTGCAATCGATTACGCGGCGCATAAGCGCATCGCTCAGCGCGCGGCGGAGGGGGGTATCGTGCTGTTGCGCAATGAAGGGGCGTTGCTGCCGCTGGGTCAGGGCCCTCAGCATATCCTGCTCGTGGGCGCGCATGCCGATCAGGGTGTTCTGTCGGGAGGCGGCTCGTCTTGCGTCACTCCGGAAGGCAGCCTCAAGATGGACGGCGCCAGCTTTGCCGGGCTGTCTCTGGAGAAGGTCTATCATCCCTCATCCCCACTGAAAGCCATCGCTGCCGTGGCCCCGCGAGCGGTTGTCACCTATGATGACGGGAGGGATCTTGATCGTGTCCTGCCCCTGGCAGCCAAAGCTGACACCGTCATCATTTTCGCGGAACTCTGGCGAAGCGAGGGGGAGGACGTGCAGGGGCTCTCCTTGCCCGATGGCCAGGAGGCCCTGATTACACGCATCGCAGCGCATAATCCCCGGGTCATCGTGGTTCTGGAGACCGGAGGCCCGGTGCTCATGCCGTGGCGGGAGAGCGTGCCCGCCATTCTCCATGCATTCTATGCTGGATCGTGCGGCGGAGAGGCGATCGCCGCGCTCCTGTTCGGTCATGTCTCCCCCTCTGGAAGACTGCCTTTCACGATCCCGCTGAGCGAAGAGGATCTGCCTCGCTCCGCGCAGATCGATCCGCAGACCGTCGTGTCCAATCCCGGCCAGCTAGTCGATCGGCCTGTCGTGCATCGGGATTACGGGATCGAAGGTGCCGATATCGGCTATCGCTGGTTCTCGCGCATCAAACGTCCGGTGGCTTACCCCTTCGGACACGGACTCAGTTATACGCGCTTTGCCCATTCGGATTTCGCGCTCGACCGGGAAACGCTGACCGTGAGCCTATGCGTCACCAACACGGGCCGGGTGCACGGCGCGGAGGTGGTGCAAATCTATGCGCTGCGCGAGGATGAGCCTGCGTTTCAGCCCCGGCTTGTGGGATTTGGCAAGATCATGCTGAAGGCTGGGGCAAGTGGTCTGGTAACGGTGCCACTCGAGCCGCGCCTGCTCGCCCGGGTGGAGGGGGTGTCTTGGCGGCGTGCGTCCGGCACCTATCGTTTCGAGATACGGCGCGACGCTCTGACGCCAATCCTTGGTGAAAGCATTTTCTTGCCGGAATGGGAACAGAGCCTGCGTCATGAGACGCCCATCGATTGAGGGGGCTCGTTTCTTCCATTTCAGCCTTGAAACGGAAAAAGCGGATCGGGAACCCAATCCGCTTTTTTTGACGATCGATCTGCTTCCTGACCTGTGACGTATGTCATGGACAAGAGAAGGAGAGCAGGTGTTCAGCGACCGCCGAAACCGAGGAAGCCGATATCGGGCTGGGGCTGCCCTCCCGAGATAGCCGGATGTCCCTTGCTCGCAACGGCCATGGCGGATGCGCCCTTGCGGCCTTTGCCCTTGATGGTCAGATGGCCATTGCCTTTGGCATCGGTCTCGATCTGCGAATGAGACGTCTCGACAGCGAGGCGGCTGTCATTGTCGTAGGTCCGCATCGAGAGCAGCAGGAACATGATGTCCTTGCGGTTCAGGTCGATTGCCATGTCGAGCGGGGTCTGGAACAGCACGTTCTTCGCGTTCATGTCCGCGCCGCGATTGAGCGCCTCCTTGGCGGCGTTCAGCGATCCGCGATTGATCGCATCGAACAGCGCCTCGGTCGGGTTGAGGTCCACATTGGCGTGGCCCGCATCCTGTTCCTGCGAATCTGCACCGGGGAGCGCCGATGGCGGAGCGGCTGCCTTGGCGGCACGGCGTGCCTCAGCCTTCTTCTGCGCCTCTTCGGCTTCCTGTTCCGCTTCCGCATCGTCTGCAGACTGGGCATGCGCAGCATGCCAGGGAACGAACAGGACCGGTGTGGCGGCAAGACTTGCCGTCAGCATCAGGGGAAAAAGTCGTTGGACATTCATGTGACGTCTCGAGTGGCGCATGGGCCGACTATAAAGGATCGTTAACAAGCTGGCGACTCCCTATCGGCGGCGAAGTCGGCCTTCGCGCCACCAGCCGAGAAAAAGAAGAGCCAACACACCGCAAAGTGCCGCCCATGAGGGGCAGAGCGCGGTCAGGCGGCTGGACGATGCAACCGGCACGAGCTGGCGCGGAAAGCCGATCCAGCCTGATCCGGCGAGGCGTGCGCCCCGTGCGTCAGGCGAAACCTGCCTGAGTTCGGGGGCATGGCTGAGCGTACCGAGCCATTGTGTGCTGCCATGAGACTGTGCGGCCAGAGGCGCGAGACGGGTTGCGGTCGCGCGCAGATCGGCATCCTCAAGCGGGTTGCGCGTCGATTGCGCCGCCACTGCGGTCAGCCCGTCCTGATGGATGACCCAGAGCCCGTCTGCACCATTGATGGCGATGCGCGCGCCGAACACACCATTGCCCTCAGCGGTGAGGGGCTGAGGGGTGACCTTGCCGTCGGGTGCCGTGACCATGGCGGGGTGGTCGAGACGGGCGGTATTGCTGTGACGCTCGATACGCAGACTGTTATCGCTCAAGGTCGCGCGGAGCTGGTTCTCTTCCAGATCGGGCTCCTTCATGAGCCAGTGCGAGAGGCGCTTGAGCAGTTCCGCCTGAGGGCCGCCACCGCCCTCGCCACGCGACCAGAGCCAAAGCTGGTCAGAGAGGAGCAGGGCTACGCGCCCCTTTTGCACCGTATCAAGCACGAGCAGAGGCTGTTGCGACGGACCGTTAAGCAGCGTTGTACCGTGCACCCGGTCGGAAGAGAGGGCACGATACCATGGACCCCATCCGGGTTGCAGGCCGGAGGTGACCGGATGCCGCTTGCCGGCATCGGTGAGTCGGGGCACGAAGCGCTCATTCACGACGCCATTTCCCGGCACATGGGCAGGTAATACCTCTGCGAGCGGCGTGTCCTGCAACGTACCATCTTCGGTGAATTCCGGGCCGGCCGTTAGCAGCAGACCGCCGCCCTCGCGCACATAATCGGCGATGTTCGACAGATAATCCTGAGGCAGGATTCCAGCATTATGGAAGCCGTCCAGGATGATCAGATCGAACTGCTTGATCCGGTCCTGAAACAGCTCCTTGATAGGGAACGGAATGAGCGCCAGATCGGAAAGCGGGGTGCCGTCATCCTTGTCCGGCGGACGCAGGATGGTGAAATGCACAAGATCGACGGAAGGATCGGCCTTGAGCAGACGGCGCCAGACGCGCTCACCCTGATTAGGCGTGCCCGAGACGAGCAGGACCTTCAGCCTGTCACGCACACCGTTGATGCGCACGATGGCGCTGTTGTTGCGCGGGCTCGCTTCCCCCGCCAGCGGTGAGGCGGTCAGGGTGACCAGCAATTCGCCAGGCTGACGCATCGGGATGTCGATATCGACGGGCACGCCCGAGCGTGCCGCAATCTGCCGTGGGGGCGCGTCACCCTGGCGCAGGGTGAGGGTGACATCCTGTCCTGCGGGGGCACCCAGATCCTCCACCATGACACGCAAAGTCGCCGCCTTGCCGACCAGCGCATAGGGGGGGGCCTGAAGTACACGCAGGCGCCGGTCGGTTTCCTCGCCCTTGCCAGTCAGCAACACATGGAGCGGGAGGGGACTGTTCTCCCGTGTGAACAGGCTGGGCAGGCTGGCGGGGGCGTCATGCACCATGCCATCCGTGACCAATATGGCGCCACTGAAGCGCCCCGGCGGCAGATCGGCCTGGGCAATGGCGTCGAAAAGCCGTGTGCCGTGATGATCTCCGCCCGCGACCGTGACGGTATGAAGCGTCAGTCCGGCAATGTTCCGGGCCGATTGCTGGAGTTGCGCAACGGCTTTCTCGGCACTGTCGAGACGATGGCGCAACGCCATGGAGGGAGAGTGATCGACAACGAGCAGCACATCCTGCGGCGCCGGCTCGTAGAAGGGGCGGTTGAGCCTGGGTCCGCTGAGCCAGAGCAGGATCAGTAGCAGGGCAAGCACACGCGCGATCGCGCCGGGGGCGCGCTGCAACAGCATGTACAGGCCCAGGAGGGCGATCATGGCGACCGACCCCGCGATCAGCCAGAGCGGCAGAAGCGGCATGAAGGTGAGATGGCTCATTGTTCCATCCTCTTCAGAAGCTCGGGAACGCGCATCTGATCGGCCTTGTAATTACCCGTCAGCGCATAGAGCAGCAGATTGACGCCAAAACGATAGGCCTGAGTCCGCTGTTCGTCCCCGCCCGGAATGACGGCATAGGGTGTATTGCCCTGCGCATCCATGGCCCAGGCATGGGCCCAGTCTCCAGCCCCGATAATGATGGGACTGACATCATCATTGCTGTCATCACCACTGCGCGCCACCCAGACGGGCAGGCCCTGAACACGTCCGGGGAAGTCATGCAGCAGATAGAAGCTGTGAGCCAGGACGTGATGGTCATCGAGCTTCGAAAGCGGCGGCACGACCAGGCCTGATGTGGCGCGTTTCAGGGCGGCACGTGTCTGCCCCTCATCGCGTGTCGAGAGGTCCGAGCCTACGCCCTGCGTGTCGAGCATCAGGATGCCCCCATGCGCCATGAAGCCGTTGAGCGCGGCGGAACGCTTCGGGTCTTCCTGCACGTCTTCGGTGATCGGCCAGTAGATCAGTGGATAATAGGCCAGATCGTCCTTGCCCGGCGTGAGGCCGTCCGGATGACCCATTACGGCGGAGGAGCGATCGGAGGCGTAGTTCGATAGCCCTTGCAGTCCCTCGCGTGAGGCCTGATCGATATCGTCATGTCCCGTCAGGATATAGCCCAGGCGGGTCTCGAGTGCGGCGCCGGGCACGACGCCATGGGTGACGCCGTTTTGATGGGGGGGCGTCTCGTCATCCTCGCCCGAGGGCTGGGCCTGCGGCGCGGTACCAGCTTGCGCCGAGGCGTGAGGCGCAGGCAGGAGCGTTGCACCGATAAGGAAACCGATCGCAGTCAGGCGTCCGATCAGCCCACGCAGCCAGAGGGCGATCAGGCAATCGGCGAGCAGCAGGAGCAGAGCCGCGCCGAGCAGCCACGGGGCAAGAACATGATCGGGTGAGACGCGATCGGGGGTAAGCGCCTTCCCCAGCATGGGCTCATCCGAGATCGGGGGCAGGGCATTACCCAGATTGAAGGCCTTGCGTGCGAGATGCGGGCCGTAAGTGCCGGGAGGATGCTGAACATCGGGGGCGGTATGGCCCAGCGCTTCAACGGTGATGGGGCGTGCTGCTTCCGGCGGGGGCACCAGATTGCCCTGGGCATCGAGCATGGCAAAGGGGACAAGTGTACGGAGCGCACTTGTATCCTGTTGGCCGGCAGAGCGATCGACCAGACGTTCCAGCATCTCTGGGAACAGCCCCGAGAGCGGCAGGCTCGACCAATCTGCCGTGCCGGTCACATGAAACAGGACCAGCTCTCCCTGGCCGAAGGCGCTGGCTGTCACGAGAGGCGTACCATCGCTCAGGCGTGCCCAGACATGACTGCCCAGATCAGGTGTGGGTTCGGCCAGAACCTGTCGGGTTACCGTGACTTCCTTCGGCAGGGCCAGCCCCTCAAAAGGCGAATGCTCCGCAAAGGCCGAGAGGATCTGCGGCTTGCCCCAGGACATCGGCCCCCCGAGCTGACGCATCCCGTTGATAAGAGGCACAGGCAAAAGTGTTTTTGCCATGTCATGCAAGGCAGCCTCAGGGTCAAAGGCGAGAACCGGCCCGGCAAACCGGATGAGCACGCCGCCATGACGCACCCAGTCTGCGACCAGATGACGCGTGGTTTCATCGGCCAGTGTGCCATCTGTGGCGATCAGAACCGAAAGTTTCTGCTTGAGTAGTTCGGGAACGGCGCCGCGATGCAACGTACCGACGCCGCTGATCGCCTGGGCAAGAAAGAAGCCCTGGCCGGTGAGGGGTGTGTCCTGGCTGCCCTGTGTCAACAGACCAACCGGATGACGGCGATCGCCCTCATCGAGCAGGGCGATGGCGGAGGGGCCGGGAAGCGGCCCGGTATCGCGCTCCAGAACGATGCGGCTGGCTCTGTTTCGCAGCAATGGCGGCAGAGGCAGGATAGTGGGTTTGTCAGGCGCTGCGCCACGAGGGAAGAGACCAAGCGTGCCCCCATTTCCCGCCCGGACGCGCAGGGTCAGTGCCCCGGGCTTGAAGGGGGACGCTTTCGGGGCTGCGCAGGCGAGGGCGCTCACTGTGGCCGCAAGCACGCCGTGATCATCCTGCTGCGCGGCCAGAAGCATGGTGTCGCAGCCGTTCCAACGCATGTCGCTCACCGGGCTGGAACGGCGAGCGAGAGCAGAGGTCAGCGCTGGGTCTGATCCTGTCGCCACCCCATCGGAGAGGAAAACGATATCATGCGCAGGAGACTGGGCGCCCGCCTGATCGAGGTTCTTGAGCTGGCTGGCAAGGCGTGTGCGGTCGGTTGGCCAGGAATGGGGCGAGAGGCCAAGCAGGCGTTCCTCGAAACGGGCCCGGTCCTGGGTGGTGAAGGGCGCAGCCATGCTCCCATCGGGATCGGGTGCGCTCAGCAGCAATGTCACATCCTGCCCGGCCCTGAAGTGGCGCTCCGCCAGGCTGCGGGCCGCGCGCAGACGTTCCTGCCAGTGGGGCACGGCGGCCCAGCCATTATCCAGCACGAGAATCAGGGCGCGATCGGCGCCAGAGGTCAGGCTGCGTCCGAGCCAGACAGGCTGTGCCAGGCCAAGAACGAGCAGGGCAACCGCTGCCAGACGCAGGATCAGCAGCCAGAGCGGGGAGCGTGCGGTATCAGCCCGTCCCGACGTCAGGCGACGCAGGATCTCGAGCGAGGGATAGACCTGTTCTCTCGGCAGGGGCGGCGTCGCCTTGACCAGCCAGTACACAAGCGGCAGCGCGACGAGGCCGAACAGCGCAAGGGGGGTGAGAAAGATCATGCGTGCAGCTTCCCCCCGCTGAGACGGGCATAAAGCGCGAGCAGGGCGGGCAGAAGCGGCTGATCGGTATGATGGAGGGTCAACCCTGCGCGATGCGCCTCGGCGAGACGGGTCATCTGGTCGAGATGGGCTTTCATTTCCTGTTCATAGGACTCCGTCAGCGTCTCGACGGCAGGGAGGGTCAGACGCTCCTCTCCCTCCAAACTGTCGAAGCTGATACGCCCGGCATAGGGCAGGCTTCGTTCAGCAGGATCGAGAATGCAGAGCAGTTCGGTTCTGGCCGGGCGCGCGGCGATATCGCGCAGCAATGCTTCGAGCGTTTCAGGTGGGAAGAGGAAATCGCTGACCAGAACGAGTTGGCCCCAGGGACGTATTGTATCGAGATTTGGCAGGCTCGCTGCGGGACCGACGGTCAGGTTCTGGCCCAGGCGTGTCAGGGAATGGGCACCGCTGACAGAGCGCCCCTGTTCCGGCCCGTTGAGCAACGCGACACGTTCCCCTCCATGAAGTGCGGAAGCGGCGAGGGCGAGTGTGGCCAGCCGGGCCTGATCCTGCTTCAGGGGCAGTGTAGTCCGTGAGCGCCAGGCCATGGAGGGGGAGGGATCGCACCAGAGGGTAAGAATCTGCGCGCCCTCGGCCTCGCGCTCACGAACCCAGAGCTGGTCGCTTCTCGCTGATTGCCGCCAGTCGATGCGGTGGGCGGGTTCGTGGTCATGAGCCGGTCGGTATTGCCAGAAATCCTCGCCCGCTCCGGCGCGATGCTGATGATGCACACCTGCGCGTAATTGCCGCCCGATACGCTCCGCCTCGATCACGAGTGGAGGGAGGAGAGCCTCGGCCTCGGCGGGTACCTGCGTATCGGGATGCCAGTCAGGGGAGGTACTGGGCCGAGGGCCTGAAGCGCTCAACCCAGCCTTGCGTCGCCATGTCGCAAAAAAACCGCTCACGATCAGAGGAGCGTCTCGACGGCCGATGAGATCAGAGCCTCGACCTTCTGTCCGGATGCGCGCGCGGAAAAGCTAAGCGCCATGCGATGGGCGAGAACTGGCTCGGCGAGTTCCGCTAGGTCGTCGAGGCTCGGACTCAGGCGACCATCCAGAAGCGCCTGAGCGCGGCAGCTCAGCATCAGGGCCTGGGCCGCGCGCGGGCCGGGGCCGTAGAGCAGAGAGGACGCAATATCGGGTTTGTAGGCGGTTTCGGGGCGCAGGCCACGCACAAGCGTCAGGATCGCCTCAAGGATTTTTTCGCCCACTGGCAGACTGCGCACGAGCGCCTGCGCATCGATCAGGTCACGCGATGAAAGCAGGACGGGGGCGGTGGCGGTCTCGGCACCGGTGGTCTGGAGCAGCATCTCGCGTTCCGCATCGCGCTCGGGGAAGCTGAGGGCGATGCGCAGCATGAAGCGGTCGAGCTGGGCTTCCGGGAGTGGGTATGTGCCTTCCTGCTCGATCGGATTCTGGGTTGCCAGCACGTGGAAAGGCCTGGGTAGCTTGTGATTGGTCCCTGCCTGGGCGACCTCATATTCCTGCATGGCCTGAAGCAGGGCCGATTGTGTGCGGGGGCTGGCGCGATTGATCTCATCGGCAAGAAGAAGCTGGGCGAAGATCGGCCCCTTCACGAAGCGGAAGAAGCGCCGTCCGTTTTCATCCTCGTCCAGAATATCGCTGCCAGTAATGTCCGAGGGCATCAGATCGGGTGTGAACTGGATGCGGCGCGTGTCCAGCCCGAGTACATGGGCGGCCGTGCTGACCAGCAGCGTCTTGCCTAGGCCTGGCGCGCCGATCAAAAGCGCGTGACCTCCCGAGAGGATCGTGACCAGAAGCCGGTCGATCACGTCGCGCTGGCCGAGCACGACCTGACCAATGGCGCTGCGCACCGCGCCGAGCTGTGCGGTCAGGCGTTCGGCCATGGCAAGCTCCGCCTGCGTCGTATCGGAGAAGGGCCGGGCGGGGAAGGAAGAGAGATCGTTCTGGCTCATATTTGCCAATCTGACAGTTCCGGGGGTTTCATCAAGCCATAAGACGACCCAACTTGCAGCATGAGACCAGATTTTTGGACCACGAGCGGAGAGAGCGTTGAGGGAAGGTGGGGCAAAACGGGCATCGGGCTGCGCTGAGCTGCCGATGACCTGCGAGAACGATGAACGCATCGATGCTTCCGGCAAGGAAACGGGCAGGGATGGCGAAACAGCGCCGCGCGCGCTTCCCTTCATCATCCGCCGTGACGGAACCTGGCTCTATCGGGGCTCGCCTGTGAGACGCAAGGAGATGCTCTGTCTGTTCGGCTCCATGCTCACACGCGATCGGGCAGGAGATTTCTGGCTGCGTACGCCAACCGAGGCCGGTATCATCCAGGTGGAAGATGCACCGTTCATCGTGCGTGAGCTCGATTTCCGGGGCGGGTGCGGGCGGCAGCAGAATCTGTGCCTGCGGACCAATATGGACGAACTGCTTTGCGTCGGTCCGTCCCATCCTCTGATCGTGGATTGGGACCATCCCCCGTCAGAGGACTGCGCCGCCATTCCCTATGTGCAGGTACGACGCGGCGAGGGCGACAAGCCCATTCTCGCCCGCCTTTCGCGCCCGGTCTATTACGAGCTTGTGGCGCTGGCCGTTCCGGGCCATGTGGGTTGCCGTCCCTGCATGGGGGTGTGGAGCCATAATATCTTTTTCCCCCTTGCCCCGATACCTGCGCCGTAAGGGGTGGGATGCCCCTCACTGATTTCTCGACCGGGTCTGCCGTGACACTTCTCGACCAGCTTCCTCAACGCTCCGGCCTGGATCGGCTCTGGCGTTTCCTGCCCGAGGCCCGCCTCGTTGGCGGTTCCGTGCGTGATCTTCTGCTCGGGGGGCAACAGGTCCATGACCTGGATCTGGCCACTCCCGAGCCTCCTCACGAGGTTCAGGCCGTCCTCGCGCGCGCGGGGATAAAGACCATTCCGACCGGGCTCGCTCACGGCACGATCACGGCGCTGATCGATCAGGTCCCATATGAGATCACTACCCTGCGACGCGATGTCACGACCAACGGGCGTCACGCCGAAGTCGCGTGGACGACGAACTGGCAGGAAGATGCGGCGCGGCGCGATTTCACCATCAATGCGCTTTTCTGTGATCGTTGGGGCGTCATTCACGACTTCTTCGGCGGTCAGCGGGATCTGGCCGCGCGGCATGTCCGGTTCGTGGGGGAGGCCGGAAGGCGCATTGAGGAAGATGCCCTGCGTATCCTGCGCTTCTTCCGTTTCGATGCGCGTTTCGGAAGCGATCGACCCGATCTGGCCGCGATGACCGCCATACGCAGCCATGCCGGGATGATTGGCGGGCTCTCGGCCGAGCGTCTCGCGAGCGAGATGGTGCGTATCCTCACCGGGCCGCATCTGGCGCGCTGTCTCGCCCATATGGAGGCGGCCGATGTGCTGGACCGCGTTGTCGCGTCCCCCCGGACCCGGAGGCTCGTCCGTGGGCTCAAGCTCGGTGCGCCGGAGGACGGTGTTCTGCGGCTCGGTCTGCTGAGCGATGCGCCGGATCTGGCGCAGAGATTGCGCCTCTCGGGCAAACAGGCGCAACGGCTCTCTCTCATGCGGGGGCCATATCTGTCTGACGAGACGGATATCCTGTCCCCGCAATGCGATGACGATGCGCTCCGGCGTCAGCTTGCGCTGGAGGAACATCAGACGCTGCTTGACCGGATCTGGCTGCTTCAGACACAGGATGACGAGAGCCTCCCCGAGGATTGGGACGCGTTGCGCACGCGGCTGATCGGGATGAAGCGCCCCATATTCCCCCTTGCGGGACGTGATGCAGTGAAGGCCGGACTCGGCCCGGGTCCCGAAGTCGGCTTGGTTCTCGCTGAGCTTCAGGATTGGTGGCGCGCCAGGGGCTGTCTGCCTGATCGGGAGGCTTGTCTGGCCGAGCTCAAAAACCGTCTGCCCCTTTCCCCGCAAGGCTGAGGGAGGTAAACGGCAGGGATGAAAACAGCGCAGCCCGCAAATCAGCCCCAATTGCGACGCATAGACCCTCAAGGCGCGCAGGGGCGCCAGATGCTCTCTCGCATCTGGCGCGAAGAAGTGCGCCAGCATGTGGGGCGTCTGGCCAGCGTGGTCGTACTGACCGTTCTGACGGCCGGGCTGACAGCGCTCTATCCGCTGGTGATCAAGCGTGCCGTCGATATGTTCGCGGTGCATGATCCGCGTATTCTTTACCAGGTTCCCGCTCTGGTCGTGCTCGTCACAGGGCTCAAGGCTGCCACGCAATATGGTCAGACCCTCTCGGTCCAGAGTCTGGTTCTGGTGGTCATTCGCGGCCTGCAATCACGCATGTTCTCTCACGCCTTGAGCACTGACATTGCCCGCATCGAAAAGGAGGCGCCCGCACAATGGGCGGCGCGTTTCACGACTGATGCCGTCTCGATACGTGAGGCCATGATCCGTGCGGTCAACGCGCTGGGCGATGTAGTGACGGTGGTCGGGCTGGTGGCCTCGATGATCTACACCGATTGGGAGCTCAGCTTGATCGCGCTGGTGCTCTATCCCGTTGCTGCCGTGCCGATCCAGAAACTGGGCAAGCGGGTGCGTCGCGCTTCGGGGGGTATGCAGGAGCAGATTGGCGAAACCGCGACCCTCCTCAATGAGAGTTTTGCCCTCGCGCGACAGGTGCGGGTCTATCGCATGGAAGAGAGCGAATCCCGTCGCGTGGATCACTCTCTCGACCTGTTGCACAAGGCGTTCTGGCGTATTTCGCGCGGGCGTGCCCGTGTCGATCCGGTGCTGGAGGTTCTGGGCGGAACGGCTATTGCGGCCGTACTCGGCTTCGCCGGATGGCGCGCCGCTATGGGCGGAGCTACGCTGGGTGACTTCACCGCCTTCATCGCCGCGCTTTTTGCGGCATCGCGTCCGCTCAGGGCTTTGGGCTCGCTCAACGCCGCGCTTCAGGAAGGGCTAGGCGGGCTGGAGCGTGTCTTCTCCGTCATCGACGAGCCGCCCGCCGTGGCGGAATGCGCGGATGCGCGCAGCCTGCCGCCGGGCCATGGGCGTCTGACCTTCGAAGAGGTCGGGTTCGTTTATCCGGATGGGCGCGCCGGATTGCGAGCGCTCAGCTTCGACGTGCGTCCCGGCTGGACGGTAGCGCTGGTCGGCCCCTCGGGCGCAGGCAAGTCGACAGCGCTTTCGCTCATCCCACGGCTTCATGATGTGAGCAGCGGCAAAATCCTGCTGGATGGGGTCGATCTGCGCGACCTGAGACTGGACGATCTGCGCGACGCGATAGCCTATGTGAGTCAGGATACGACGCTCTTCGACATGTCGGTGCTCGATAATATTCGCATCGGTCGTCCGCATGCGAGCCGTGCCGAGGTCGAAGCCGCCGCCCTCGCGGCGGCGGTGGATTTTGCCGACACCCTGCCCATGGGGCTCGATACGCGCGTCGGCCCCGGCGGCCAGCGACTATCAGGGGGGCAGAGGCAGCGCGTCGCACTGGCGCGCGCCCTGCTGCGTGATCCGCGCCTCCTTCTGCTCGATGAAGCCACGAGTGCACTCGATTCCGAGAGCGAGGCGAAAGTACAGGCGACCCTGTCCGACCTGCGACGCGACCGTACCACGATCATCGTGGCGCATCGTCTCTCGACTGTGAAAAGCGCCGATCTGATCATCGTCATGAGCGATGGGGCGGCGGGCGAACTCGGCACGCATGCCGAATTGCAGGCACAGGGGGGACTTTATGCCCGTCTGGTGCGTAACCAGTCCCTTGACCTCGTAGAGGGACCTGATCTGGCCCCCGTCGAAGCCAGTATGACCGAAGCCGCCCTGTGAAGGGCCCATTCAGGCCCGACCGGGACGGTCGGATGGCCGCCGCTTAGTCTTTTGCCGGGAGGGGCGGGGCAAGGGCAGAGAGTGTAGGCAGGATCTGCTCATACAGGGCGCGCTTGAACCCCAGATTGAAGCGGAGCACCTCATCGGGTGCCACCCATTCCCATTTGTCGAACTCGGCGGGCTCCGTTCCGTCTCCGGCAAGGTTGATCGCCGTGTCCGGCTCGGTCATGCGCATGGCGAACCAGCGTTGCGTCTGGCCACGATAGCGGCCGTGGAGTGCCTTGCCGATCAGATGGGCGGGCAGGTCGTAGGAAAGCCATCCCGGATAGCTTCCCAATATCGCGCCGTGGCGTAGTCCTGTCTCCTCGCGCAATTCCCTGATCGCGGCTTCCTCGGGAGATTCATGATCGTCGATACCGCCCTGGGGGCATTGCCACACATCGCGCAGGTCCGTGCGTCTGGCCAGAAACAAGGCACCCTCACGATTGAACAGCATGATGCCGACATTGGGGCGATAGGGAAGGGTCTGCGGATCGATCATGGCGGGGAGTCCATAAGAAACCGGCCCCTTCTGGGAGGGGCCGGGAGAGATAACCGTGATACGGTTCACTGGTGCGGGGGCGTCGGTTGTTGCGCCGCCGGAGGTGCTGCGGGCGGCGAGGCTGGCTTGTCAACCTTCTTGTCTGCCGGTTTGTCGGCGGCAGGCTGGCCGAGGGGAAGGGCCTCATCGGGGAGGGAGGCCATGGCACGGACCACACGCAGCCCCTGCTGAAGCTGGAAGTCGGTGGCCGGCTTGGCCGGGTCGAAACGCGGCCAGTTATCGGCGGGTGCATGGGGGATGCTGCCCGAGATGGCTGGCAGATCCGTACGGGCCGGAGCCTTGTTCTTGTTGCCGCCCGTATTGGTGATGATATGGGCGAGATCGGCCTCACGATAGCCGTAGCCATCGTCGTCCTTGCTCTCCTTCACCACGATATCGGGCGCAATGCCCAGCGCCTGGATGGAGCGACCCGAGGGCGTATAGTAGCGTGCCGTGGTCAGACGCACCGCGCCATGGCCGGGAACGGGAATGAGGGATTGGACCGAGCCCTTGCCAAAGGATTTCTCGCCCACCAGGACGGCGCGCCGATGATCCTGCAGCGCACCGGCCACGATTTCGGAGGCAGAGGCCGAGCCGCCGTCGATCAGCACGACAATCGGCAGCTTGCCGGTGATGTCGGTGCCCTTGGCATCCCAGCGGCGATTGTTCTCCGCATGGCGGCCGCGGATCGAGACGATCTCGCCCTCGGGGATGAAATCATCGCTGACGGCGATGGCCTGATCGAGCTTGCCGCCCGGGTTCAGACGCAGATCCAGCACAAGACCCTGAAGCTTGTTGCCCGATTTGGCCTTGAGCTTGTCATAGGCCTCGTGCAGCGCGGTCTCGGTATCGTCGTCGAACTCCGAGATGCGGATATAGCCGATATTGCCGTAGAGCGACGAGCGCACGACCTGCACATGCACCACTTCGCGGGTCATTGTGACCTTGAGCGGCTTGGGCTCCTTGGCGCGTACGATCGTCAGGGTGATCTTGGTACCCGGGTCGCCGCGCATCTTGGTCACGGCCTGATCGAGTGTCAGTCCTTCGAGCGACTTGCCGTCAACCTCGGTGATGTAGTCACCGGGCTTCAGCCCGGCACGGGAGGCCGGTGTGCCGTCGATGGGGGAGACCACACGGATATGGCCATTCTGCTGCTGAACCTGCACGCCCAGACCGCCGAACTTGCCGCTGATCTGGATCTGCATCTCCTTGAACTGCTTTTCGTTCATGTAGGAGCTGTGGGGATCGAGCCCGCCCACCATGCCGTCAAGCGCGTTGGTGATCAGGTCCTTGTCGCTGACCGGCTCCACATATTCGGCGCGTACCAGATCAAGCACCGTGCCGAACAGGGTGAGCAGGCGCAGGGTCTCGCTGTGATTATCGGGGTCAGCAACAACCTCCTTGGCGAAAGCCTTGCTGCTGATCATCTGCCCAAGGCTTGGCGCCATGACGGCTTCCAGTGTCGGACCGGCGGTGATTCCGGCCAGGAATGCCGTTCCGAGCAGCAGACCAGTGCGGAGCTTCATGCAATTCATCCCTTGAATCCGGTGCGGAGCGCATACCCCGAAGCCGATCCTGTTAGCGTCTGTCTGTTGGCAGGGGGCTGATAAGGCGTCCCTGCCTGAATGGAGAGGCTCAATCTATAGCGTTCTTGATGCACTCTGTCGAAACAACGCAGAATCGCCAAGAGCGATCCGATCATTCCCCCGCGATCCTGTCGCAACGCTCCCTCACAGATAGGGGCGCGGATCGATGATGCTGCTGCCTGAGCGGAGCTGCACGAAGAGCGCTCCCCCTCCGGGGCCCATGCTGCCGAGCGTTTCGTGACGGCCCACCGCCTGCCCGCTGGACACTGAGAGCGCGCCCAGACCCGAGAGCACGAAGCGGTAATGCCGACCGCAATCGAGAATGACCATGTTACCGAACGAGCGGAAAGGACCAGCAAAATCGACCTGGCCAGCGCAGGGCGCGCTGACGGTGCTTCCCGCAGAGGCGGCATAGGTAAGGCCCGTTGCTGGTCCGCTTTCGGTGCTCTGATGCCAGGCGGTCGTGATGGTGCCTGAAACCGGCCCATGTCCACCGCTATGTCCTCCGTCGCGGCTGACGCCTGGCCCATGAGATCCGGAGAGCTTTCTGGCCTGGGCCGACATCGCCTCGGCTTTTGCTTTCTGATTGGCGCGCTCCAGCGCGCGCGCCTCCTCTTCCATGCGCGCCCGCAAGCTGGCCTGTACCTTGTCGATGGCGCTCAGGGCGTCATCCAGCGTTGCGGCCTTCGCTGTCGCCGCTGCGATATCGTCGCGCGCCTGCCTGGCGCGAGCCTCGGCCTCCTCCTGCTGATGGGTCGCCTGATCCATCTTGCGTGCATTGACGTCGCGCAGGCGGGCGAGGGTGGCGCGGGCCTTTTCGAGTGCGGTATTTCGCTGGGCGAGTTCCTGCGCCGTCTGATCCAGCAGGGCCTGCTGTCCGTGCAGGTCATCGGCCTGACGCGCGGTGAGGCGTGTCAGGCCTGCGATCAGACTCAGACCCTGAACGGAATCGTCCGCCTGACCTGACAAGGCCACGAAAGACGTGCCCGGATAGCGTGACAGACGGAGCGCAACGGGCAGGATGGCCTGAAGACTGGCACGGCGTCGCGCAAGCGCTACGCGCTGCGCTTCCTGCTGTGCGGTCAGGCGCGTGATATCCGTTGTGAGGGCGGTGATTGTCTTTTCGGTGGCGGCCAACTCGTTGGCTGCCCGATCGGTCAGGGCCGAGAAATGGCGCGCCTTATCGGCCTCGATGGCAGCATCCTGTGTGGCCTGGGCCTGGGCCTTGCGCTGGGCATCAATCAGCGATGCCTCGCGCGCCTTGCGAGCGAGAAGTGCAGCGCGGTCGCGCTTTGCTGCGTCGAGGGCGCGCTGGCTTGCGGTCGATACAGCAGGCTTTTTAACGGGGGCGTGGGCTGCGGCAGCCTGACTGACCAAGCTGAGGCGGCCCAGAACGAGGCGGGGCTGGGTGTGCCACCCTTCGGCGCCCTCGCCCGAAAGACGCGGCACACAGAAGGCAGCGAGCAGGCAGAAGCCGGTCAGGACAGGTTTCGTGACCGGCATGAACGACTCAGCCGTTGATGAGGCATTTGCCGGACATTTCCGCCGGCTTGTCGAGCTTCATCAGGGTGAGCAGGGTTGGCGCCAGATCAGCCAGCCTGCCGTCATGAATAGTCGTGACACCCGCAGCGCCATGCAGGATGACCGGTACGCGGTTGAGTGTGTGGGCTGTATGGGCACCGCCCGTCACCGGATCGCGCATGGTTTCGCAATTGCCGTGATCAGCTGTCACAATCAGAGCGCCGCCCATCTTGTCGATGGCTGCCACAATGCGTCCCAGACCGGTATCCACGGCCTCACACGCCTTGATGGCGGCTGAGAGTACGCCCGTATGGCCCACCATGTCGGGATTGGCGAAGTTCAGCACGATGAGGTCGAACTTACCGCTCTCGATGGACTCGACCGCACGGTCGGTCAGTTCGGGCGCCGACATTTCCGGCTGCAGATCGTAGGTCGCCACCTTGGGCGAGGCGACGAGAATACGCTCCTCCCCCGGTAATACGGCCTCGCGTCCGCCATTGAGGAAGTAGGTGACGTGCGGGTATTTCTCCGTCTCGGCCATGCGCAGCTGGGCGCGACCTGCCTGGGAAACGACATCTCCCAGCAGGTGCTCCATGGATTCCTTGGGGAACATTACGCTCATGAAGGGGGCGAGGGCCGCGCTATAGGCCGTCATGCCGCAGACAGAAGCCAGCTTCACGACTTTGGACCGTTCAAACCCGTCGAAATCGGGGAAGACCATCGCATCGAGCAATTCGCGGATACGGTCTGCGCGGAAATTGGCCGAGAGAACGCCATCGCCATCCTGCATCCCGGCATAATCGCCGATCACGGTGGGCACCACGAATTCGTCGGTCACGCCCTTGGCCTGATGAGAAGGCAGAACGCCCAGTGCATCGTCAGCATGTTCGCCCTTTGCCGAGACGATGGCGTCATAAGCGAGGCTCACGCGCTCCCACCGGTTATCGCGGTCCATGGCGTAATAGCGCCCGCTCACCGTGGCAATGAAAGCCCCCTCGGGCAGTTCGGCGGCGAGACTGCGCAGATAGCCCGTGCCAGAATCCGGCGGTGTATCGCGCCCGTCCGAGAAGACATGGACCGCTACCTTGATACCTGCCTCGGCCACGATTTTGGCCAGGGCGACCACATGATCCATGTGTGCGTGCACGCCACCCGGCGAGATCAGCCCGACGAGGTGACACGTTCCCTTGCTCGCCTTGAGCGCGTCGATGAAGCTGCAAAGAGCAGAGTTGCTGGCCAGGGAGCCATCACGCGCGGCACGGCTGATGCGCGGCAGGTTCTGCATGACCACACGTCCGGCACCGATATTGAGATGGCCCACTTCGGAATTGCCCATCTGCCCCTCAGGCAGGCCGACATCCTCACCACAGGCCTTCAGATAGGCATGGGGAGAACTGGCCCAGAGACGGTCGAAGTTCGGCGTGTTGGCGAGGGCAACCGCGTTGTCCTCGCGAATGGCGCTGTCACCGAACCCGTCGAGAATGACGAGCATGACCGGGCGGGGCGTGCCGGGAAGGGATGCGGACATGAAAAGCCTCCTGCAGATTTGCGCGCACCATGCCGCATTTCAGTGAATATGCGAACTGCCACGGGAAGCGTCTCGTCGTTTTTTGTTCTTGCTGAACTTCCTGTCATGGCGCGGCGGCGTGTGTGCCCTGCGCGCCTGTCCGATCAGAGGTGGCGGGAAACCAGGATCGCCAGCGGGGCATCTCGGCCTGCCGGCAAATGCGCCAATTGCACCGGCATAAAGGGCTCGCCCCCCGGCTGCTCCGGCCGGGGTGGGGAGGCCCCCGGTCTGGAGAGAGGGCAAGCAAGGCTAATCGACGAGATAGATCCCGGTCGTGGGCGCTTGTTGACGGAGAATGCGACACGTCTCGTGCTCCAGATCGAAAACCCGGATCGTGCCCCCCAGATCGCTGATGAAAACCTCTTTCTCCTCCTTGTCGAGGGCGAGCCCGATCCCTTCATCGAGACCACGCAGCAGCACCTTGTGAGCATGCAGGCCGCTCTCATCGATATGCGCGACATTCAGGCTGTTGCCATCGGGCGGTGCCCCCCGGTCGGTCCAGAACAGGCGGGTGGAATCCTGGCTTACATGCAGATCGATCGGCTCTGGCAAATGATCGGCGAGCAGCGTGATGTCATCACGCAAGGCAGGGTCGACGCCTTGAGGAAGATCGAGGGGCATACGGAAGATGCGGCCTATGCCGCCTTTAGGGGAGCCTTTTTGCGTCCAGTATATCTGACGTGCCTTCAGATCGAGGGCGATACCCACGCAATGGCGCGATTCATCGGGACGGTCCTGCGGATAGGCTCCCCTGACGAGCAGGGTCTCGACCTCGCTGCCGTCAAGACGCGCGCGCATGATCCGCATGCCTTCGCGGTCGCACCAGTATAGCCAGCCTGCTTCCCGATCCACGGCAAGCTGCTTGGGCGTGACGAGTTTGCCATCACCGATCAGCACTTCGTGCCGGGTGCCGTTCAGATCGGCACGTTCGATCGTGCCATCGGCTGCGTCGTAATCGGCTCCCATATTGGTCCAGGTTATCTTGCCGGCGTCGGTATCGACCCAGATCCCATCCGGAGTGCCCCATTGGGCGTCGATGCAGGAGACTACCTCGCCCGTCCTGGCGTGAAGGACCGTGATGCGGGCAGGATGGGCTTCCAGCGTGTAAAGAAGGGGACGGGCGTTCATGACCGGGTTCCTTTCGGCGCATAATTATAGAAGCCGTGCCCGGTTTTTATACCGAGGCGATTTCGGCGATCATTTTTCTCAGCAGCAGGCGCGGGGCTTCGGGCAGATTGGGGTAGGCTTGGGCGTAGTGCTCTTCGATCTGCAGCACGATATCGAGCCCCACCCGGTCCATGGCGTGGAAAGGACCCATGCGCGTCCCCTGAGTCTCGCAATAAATGCGATCGATCACTTCCGGTGTTGCGACCCCTTCGGCGGCCACACACAGGGATTCACGCTTGATTGCGGCCCAGATGCGGTTCTCGATAAAGCCGATGCTCTCTTTCTGAGCCACATAGGGCGAGAGGCCGAGTGACTTGAAGTAGAGTGCGAGTCCGTCGATCAGACCCTCACCTGTTTCACCGCAAGACATCAATTCGACCGCCCGCTGCTCGGGGGGCATCATGAAATGCGTGTTGAGCACGCGGGTCCTGTCCGCCACTTCCGACACCATCAGACGTGAGGGATAGGAGGAGGAATTCGTGGCGAGGATCGCATCTGCAGGCGCCTCGCGGGAGAACTTGCCAAACATCGCCGTCTTGAGGTCGAGTTTCTCCGGCAGGGCCTCGATAACGAGCCACGCATTTTCCAGAGCGGCTTCGAGTGAGACTGCGGCTTCGATCCTGCCGCCCTGACCGTCTGAAATTGCGGCCACCACCGAGGGCAGCGTTTCGCGGGCATAAGCGAGACCGGCATCGAGTACGGCCGGATTGGTGTCGAAAAGCAGAACCTGACCGTTTTTCGCGGCCAGCATCAGCGCAATCCTTCTCCCCAATGTTCCCGCGCCGATGACGGCGGCCGGGCGTGTCGAGGCTTTGTCGAGCAGGGCATCGATGATCATCATATTTCTCCCCATTCGTGAGCGGCAGATGATCTGCTGCCCACCGATTGGATGGCCTGATCATAACGCGGCGAGGGCGCAGTCAAACTTGCAATAATGCAGGGTAAACTTGCATAAACACAGACATGAGTCGTAGTGAATACAGCGTGTTTGTCGCTGTTGCCGATAGTCTGAACTATACCCATGCGGGCAAGCGTCTTGGGATACATGCCTCCAGCGTGTCCCGTAGTCTCGAGAGGCTGGAAGACCGATTGGGTGTCGCCTTGATCGAACCTGCCAGCGAAGGACTGCGTTTGACCGAAGCAGGGGAGAGGCTGAGCCATTTCCTGACCCCGCTGCTCGACACGCTTGAAGAAGGGGTGAGGGCGATCTGTCGCGAGGAGCAGAATGGCGGCGTCCTGCGTGTTCTGGCCCCTCCCGAGATTCTGACGGGATGGGTCAACCCTGTGATACGCGCGATGCTGCAAGAAACATCCGGTCTTAAGGTCTCGCTCGAGGCCAGTGTCGGGCTGCCGGATTTTCGCAGGGCGGAGGCCGACATCTTTCTCAGCCACAGGCGCGAGGAGATGCAAGAAGGTGCCTATCGTATCAGGCGGATCGGCTCCTACGAGGTTGGGCTTTTTGCGGCGCCCTCCCTCCTGGAGCGGACCGGCCCGCTCCTGTCTCCCGATGATCTTCACGGCGTGCCGTGTCTTGCGCGTCCGGGAGAGACGCAGTGGATGCTGTGCCCCATCGGCGATGACATCGCACCGACCTCCTTTGCGCTTGAGGCGAGCGTTGTCGCGACCCCGGCGCCTGTGCGGCTCGATTTCGCCTGCGCCGGGAGCGGGGTGACGGCGGCAAGTCTGGAGACCTGTGCTCCTTTTCTCGCCTCGGGCGCGCTTGAGCGGGTTCTTCCCGGCTATCGTTTGCCGCCTGGTGTCATCTATGCGGCGCAGCCCGAACGTCACCAACCGCGCCGGGTCGTGGCGGAGTTCTTGTCGCGGCTTGTCGAGCGCGTCAGGCAGAATGGGGCGAAACAAAGAGAGATTTCGGCAAACCCAGAGGATGCGGCGCGTTGAATTGCCCTCTGACCAGCCAATCCCGAGACGGATCAAGGGGTTTGTGCTCGCCCGAAGAAAGGACCCTCTTCATGAGTGATGATATCCAGACGCCGAGTTGCGGCCTGCCTCTAACACCCGAGCAGCATCGCGTTCTGCGCGAACACGGTACGGAACGACCGGGATCGAGCCCTCTGAACGACGAGAAGCGTATGGGTGTCTATTACTGCGCCGGATGTGACGCCCCGCTTTTTGATTCCGATACGAAATATGAGAGCGGGAGCGGGTGGCCGTCCTTTTTTCGCCCGCGTGACGGCATGACCGAAACCACCGTGGACAAGACCCACGGCATGACACGCATCGAAGTGCATTGCGCGCAGTGCAAGGGACATCTGGGTCACGTGTTCCCGGACGGGCCGAAGCCCACCGGTTTGCGTTTCTGCATGAATGGTGTGGCGCTGCGCTTTGAACCAAGCTGACATCGCAACGATTTGACGCTAAGGATGGCGCCATGACTGCCCTTCCTCCCTCTGTGGTCGTGCTCGACCACCCGCTCGTCCAGCACAAGCTGACCCGCCTGCGTCAGGAATCCACCTCGACTGCGGGGTTCCGTCGCCTCACACGCGAACTGAGCCTGCTCATGTGCTACGAGGCAACGCGCGATCTCAGCACCGAACCTGTCGAGATCCAGACACCGCTCGAAACCATGGAAGGCCGCCAGCTTTCCGGCAAGAAGCTCTGCTTTGTCTCTATTCTTCGCGCCGGGAATGGTATTCTGGACGGTATGCTGGACCTCATCCCCGCGGCACGCGTGGGACATGTCGGGCTGTATCGTGATCACGATACGCTTGAGGCCGTCGAATACTATATGAAGCTGCCCGATGACGTGGCCGATCGCGAGTGCATCGTGGTCGATCCGATGCTCGCGACGGGTCATAGTGCCGCTGCGGCGATTGATCGCATCAAGGCCAGCGGCGTGCGCAAGATCATTTTCGTCTGTCTGCTCGCTGCCCCCGAGGGCGTCGCCTGTCTGACTGAACGCCATCCGGATGTCCGAATCGTGACCTGTTCGATCGATCGTGGTCTGGATGAAAAGGGCTATATCCGCCCTGGCCTGGGTGATGCGGGTGACCGTCTGTTCGGGACGCGCTGAGTATGACCAGCGAGGATATCGACGAATGGCTCGATAGCTGGATCGAAGCTCATTACGTTCAATGGGGAACCCCCGAGGAGGCTGCGAAGGCCTGCCTCCTTGCGGCGACACTGGATGGGATCAGCGAGCGGGATCTGAGCGCCGCCGCAGGCGGCGATCTGGTGGGATTTCTTCGGGAAGAAGGCGAGGCCATTGCCGAGTCTTCGGGCGCCGCACCGGACGGGTTCTGACCGTCCGGGGAGAGGATCCCGGGTGCTGACCGGCTCTCCGGAGAGGGGAGCTTTCATTTTCCTGAGATTATATCGTGAAGGGGACGGTCAGCGAAGGAGGGCGTGGCAAAGCCCCACGCCCCTTGTTTCACTTATCTGGGTGCAGGACCGCGAATGATCTGGGCCATGTCCTGAGGACGTAGCCAATGCTTGAACGCAGCCTGAATCTGGGCCGCGTTCATCTGATAGACGGCGTTGGCGCGCTCATCGGGCTCAGTCAGTGGGAGGCCCGAGTCAATAAGAGCAAGATACTGCCCGGCAATCCCCCCGAAGCTCGCGCGCCCCATGGGAATGGAGCGCAGGATCGATGCCTTTGCGTTCAGGAGTTCGTCATCCGAGACGGGGGTGTTTTGCATGGCAGTCACGTTGCGCAACGCGGCATCGCGGGCCTTGAATGTCTTGTCCGGATCAGCGCCATAAGAGATGAGGAATGCGCCACGATTGGCTGACCAGGCGAGATCGCTGCTGGTGGTATAGACCATGCCCGTGCGTACACGCAGATCCTGCATGAGCCGCGATGAGAAGCCCGCCCCGAGGACTTCATTGCCAACTTCAAGCGCATAGCGGTCCGGATTATGTACGCCGCTTGCGATGGTCTGGGCGAGATAGACCGAATCCTGGACGCGGCCCGGGTCCTCGACAACCGCTTTCGATGTCTTGCTCTGGGGGCGCGGCGGCAGATCCACCACGGGTTTGGGTCCCGTCGCGGCCCATTTGCCGAAGGCTGTCTCGATGGATGCCTTCGCCTTTTCGGGAGTGATGTCGCCAATAACCACAATCGTCGTAAGGTCGGGGCGATAGGCAGCTTTATAGAAATTCTGAACATCTGCGAGGGTCAGGGTGCTCAGGGTTTGCGGCGTCGTCTCACGCAATGAGGGATCGCCAGCAGGGGCAAGCGCGCGTGCGATGGCGTGCTGGAAGCGATAACCGGGCGATTGCAGTACTCCGGCCTGCGAGGCGACGGCCTGCTGTTTCAGGACGGCGAAAGCCTGGGCAGGGAATGCCGGGTGCAGTTCGTTCTCAGCCAGCAGAGCCAGAGTCTTGTCGAAGTTTGCGCTCAGTGTGCTGAGCGAGAAGGAAACGCCCCCGCTGGCATCGGAGGCGAGATCATCCAGAGCGGCAGCGAGCGCAAGGCGATCATGCTGCGTGCTGCCGAAGAGGAACAGATCGTTCGTCAGATCGGCCACGCCGTCCTTGCCCTTGGGCTGCTGCAGGTCGTTGCTGTGACGGATGCTGCCATAAAGCGTGATCGTATGACTGACATGTTCGGGCTGCACCAGAAGTGTCAGGCCATTATCCAACACAAAGCGTGAGGGCTGGGTCAGCGGTACGGGCTTGGGCAGATCGGCGAGTGCCGTCGCCGCCCAAGCTGGCAAAGCGATATTCTTGCTGGGTGGTGGGAGCAGAGATTCCGGCCCTTTGCCACCGCTGATATCGGGGGATTTTCCCCCCGAGGGTGTAAGAATTCCCGTGATGGCGTGGGCGGGATCGAGCACTTGTCTGGCCAGGGCGTTGACCTGCGCGGGCGTGACGGCGCGATAGGCCTTCACCAGATCAGCAGGGGAGTTGACGCCATTATAGGCCAGAGCATCGGCCCAGCTCTGGGTCAGGGCCGTCACGCTATTCGCGTTGAACTCGAGTGCTGCGATTTCCTTGCGCTTGGCGGCTTCGATCAGTTCGGGCGGGACGCCCTTTGTTCGGATCGTCTCAAGAATATTGCGGATTTCCGTCAGCAGGGCGTCGGGCTTCTGTCCTTTGGGGAAGGCTGCGAGAGCACTTCCCACGCCTTCATGCACATGGGCATTGTAGGAAAATTCCGTCCCCAGCGCCTTGCCTTGGGGCACGAGGGCGAAGAGGGCACCGCGCTGGCTGCCCAACGCATCGGCCAGGATCTGGGCCGCAGCGAAATCAGGGCTTGCCGAGCCGGGCAGGCGATAGGCAATGCTCAGGATACCGGTCGCGTAATCGCTATCGACTGCGATGGTCTGGGCCTTGACCGGCGTTGGGGTGATCGTCGGGCGTGGGGGCAGCTTGCCAGCGGGGATGCCGCCAAATTCCGAGCGGACCTTGGCAAGCGTTGCCGTGGGGTCGACATCGCCGACGATGAGGAGGATCGCGTTATTGGGCTGGTACCAGCTGTCATAGAAGCTGCGCAGCAGGGGGGCATTGGTCTTGTCGAATGATTCGCGCGTGCCGAGTGCATCGTGATCATAAGGCGTGCCGGCGAACATGGCGCGGTTCTGCTGGATCATGTAGCGCTCGAAGGGCATCGAGACGTCCCTCGCGACTTCCTGCTCGATGGCGCCGCGTTCATGGGTCCAGTCAGCCTCGCTCAGTAAGACATTGCGCATCCGGTCGGCTTCGATTTTGAGCAGCAGGTCCAGATAATGGGCGGGCGCCTGGAAATAGAACTGGGTGGTGTCCTCGGTGGTAAAGGCATTGCTGATATTGCCGATACGGGCGCTCACGGTGGAAAGCTGGTCTCGGCTCAGAGCCTTCGAGCCGTTGAACATCATGTGTTCCAGGGCATGAGCCGTACCGGGAAAGCCCTCGGGCGCCGCTGCCGAGCCGGCAAGATAGATGATCTGGGTCTGCACCACGGGTGCGAGACGATCAGGAACGATCACCACGCGCAAGCCGTTGGGGAGAGTTTCGCGCACGGCACTGTCCATGGCTGTCGCGGGATGCGGCGTGGCTGTCTCGGCTGCCTGTGCGGGCAGGGCGGAGGCGCACAGGGCAAACGCAGGCGCAGCAAGCAGGCTTGTTGCAAGAAGCGCGTTGCGCAGAAGGGGCAGCACGGACATGGAAGACTCCCGGTTGCAAAAACATGAAGGGCGATGGGTGAACGTAACAGTTTGTCGCCCTCTGTCCATGCCGGAGCTGGTCAGGGGGCGGGCAGGCGCTTTCGTCATGTCCCGTGGCAGACGAAGAGGCACCGGATCTCAGGGGGGCGGCTCGATGGGCCAGTCCTGACGGGCAAGGAAGAGGGGGGCGAGATAGGCAAGCAGGAAACTGCCTGCCAAAGAGCCCGCCGGGATCAACCAGCGCCACCAGAGCGTCGGATCGAAAAGAACCATGATCGAGATCTGGAGGAGGCCGATCATCGCAAACAGTCCTATGATCATGACGACGCTCGGTTTGTTCAGGGCAGGGATGAAAAAGGCCAGGCTGGGCAGACAGCTTGCGCCGAGCAAGGTCACGCCGCAGCCCAGACCTCCAGCAAAGGCTGAGAGCAGCGATATGTTCTGGTTCAGCCAGACGGTGAGACCCAGGAGGGGCCCTACGATCAGACCGGCCTGCAGGCCTCGTTGAAGATGCAAGCGGAAAACGGCCCGTGCAAAGCCCTGTTTGGAGCCATAAGGACCGAGGGTCAGCAGAAAGGGCCAGTCGCTCCGGTTGCGCATCCAGCCGATCAGTCCCATGCCGGATAGCATAAGGCTTTGACGTGCCATTATTGGAAGACGGGAGACGACGGCAGCGAAACTGGGCCTTACCCCATCGGAAACAAGCGCAATACCCTGACCTAAAACCACGAAAACGAGGGTAAGGGTAGCGACCGAGAGCGCGAAGGCGATTGGTCTCTCCGTATTGATCGGGTCGATCAGCGGGAGTCGGACAAGCCATGAGGGGCGCCACAGACATAGTCTCGTCAACGCCTTGATTCCCCGGGGGAGAAGCGATCCTGAGGAATGCTGCTTGACCAGACGGGCGAGGGGGGAAGACGGCGTATGTTCCGAGGCGCCCGGGGGCCATTCCGGGGTTCGATGCCTGAAGGCCAGCAGGGTGACCCCGCAACAGAGCGCTATCAGGAGTAAGGCAACCGAAGCAGGTGCGGAGAAAAGATAAGCCTGCATCTTGGGAACAAGGAGGATGAAGAAACCGAGCATCGACAAGGCCGTGCGGGGCTTCAGCAGGCGCTTGAACGAGGTCGCGCGTTCGCTTGGGAGAGGCTCGGACCATAGAACAAGGGCAATTGCCTCAAGCAGGAGCGTGTTGAGCCACGGGGCGCCTGTCAGCAATGGGGGAATCGAGAATAGCGTGATGGCGAAGAGGGCTGCCAGATGGACTGCGCGATACTCGGCCCGCCCCATTCGGGGCATGAGGAAACTCGGCAATGCGCGCATCTGGCGCCAGTAATGGGTGGTGATTGCTGAAAACCCGCTGAATAACAGAACCCACCACAATGCTGCCAGGAGAGGGGGAAGGGTGTAATAGCCGTGACGCCAATATTCCCCGTGTCGCGATAGTACGGCGCTTGATAGGCAAAGCACACCATAGATCGTGCCGAGCGCGACCATCGGGTTCTGTCTCAGAAAAACGGGTGAGGCGTAGAGGCGCAGTGCGCGCAGACAGTCTCGCAGCGCCTGGCTCTTCGCCTGGGGCGTGAGGGGCATCATCGGGTCAGCGCCAGAAAGCAGGATTCCATATCTCCGGGGAGCACAGGCAGGCCGATTCCATCGAGTTTCGGATGCCAGCCTTTCACCCAGACGCTGCCATCCGGGAGATCGGCCATCACGTGCAGACCCAGTTCGGAAACGGGCCGACTGGCGAGATAGCGTATCTCACTGGCGAAGCTCTCTGCGCTCAGATCATTGATGAGATGCCCTTTTTTGAAAACGATAAACCGGTCGCAGATCTGTTCGAGATCCGAGATGATATGGGATGAGATCAGCGCCGTTGTTTCATGTCGCTTCACGGTCTGAGCCAGTAATGTGATGAAGTCATGGCGCGCCATAGGGTCGAGGCTTGCCACGGGCTCATCCAGGACGATCAGTTCGGGGGAGAAACGCAAGGCAAGGACGATGGCCAGCCTCTGGCGTTCGCCGCCCGAGAGGGTGGAGAGGCGCGCCTTGGGGTCAAGATCGGCCCAATCCTCCCATTGCTTCGCCTCCTGGCTTGTCACAGCGCTATGCAGGGACGTGCCCGCGCTGTTGCGGAAGGAGGCCGTGTAGTCCTTGAGTTCCTGCACGCGGAACCAGGTGAGGCCCGTCATGAGCTGGGGAACGAAGCCGATACGCTGCCGTGTCTCGTCGCTTAGAGCATCCGCTGGCTGCCCCCATAGAGCGACCGAGCCGGAACTCGGCGCAAGAAGGCCTAGGAGACAACCGATAAACGTGGTTTTTCCGGCACCGTTCGGCCCGAGAAGGGCAGTGATGCTGCCTGGCGCGAGCGCAAGGTTGATATCGTCCAGTACAGTCTTGTCATCCCAGGACTTGCAGAGCTTTTTGACCAGAACGGGGAGGGACATACATGCAGGCCTTTATGATTCCGGAACGACCATGATCGGCAGCAAGCGCGGTTTTGTCAAAAGAATGCTGAACTATTGCAACGATTACATGAATCTCCGCAGCAAGGGCCCCATGACTGGCCGTCACTGCCGCAGGAATGCGAGACGGCTCAGGCGCGGATGTGCCGGTCGGTCCGACCAGTGGGGGCGTTGCTCGAGATGTGCGATGCGCGGGACGAGGTGTCCTGATTGGCGCAAACCATAATTGCCGCTGCAGCCGCAACGTAGCGCCGCAACGTAGAAAAAAGATGCGTTTTGGCGGGCACCCCGGTAAATCAGCCCCATGTCTAGCTTTGTCGAACGCGTCAATCAGGCCGATCTTTGGCTTCTCGATACTGTTTTCCAGCCCGTCGCGGACAGGCTGCCCGAACGGATGCCTGCCGCAGAACTGGGCATGAGCCTGCAATTGGGCTCGATCCTTTTCTATGTGGCGGCGATCGTCATTCTGAGCGTCGCCGGTTATGCATCACTGGGGAATTCGGTCTTCAATATCCTCAACCTGCTTTTGCTGATCGCCTTCTATATGGGCATCATGCGTATGAGGCAGTTGGTAAGGCCGGGTCAGGCCAATCCGTTGCGTTCGCTGCTGTTTGGCATGAGGCCGGTCAATGTGGTGTTTCTCGGCGTCTCGCTTTGGGGGGGGATTGCCGGTCCAGGGTCGATGATGCTCATCGACCTCTTTCTCACCATATCGAACCTGATCTTTGTCATAGGGCTGTACTTCGTCTCCTGCCAGCCGAGGCCGCCTGTGCGGCGCAGAAGCAGAAGTCAGGCCCATCTGACGCCGATCATGGGCGGGGTACGGGACTGAGCAGAGGCGGGCAATCACCGGCGCGTTCTGTGTGAAGTATCTCGCCGCGCCAGGAGGCCTGAATGAATAGATTGGAAGGAATGGCGGTCACGCGCCCTCCTTCCCTTTCGGTGCAGGGCTGAATGACGCCTCTGCCATTGTCTGTTTTCAGCGCAGATAAATCGATTTATCGATATGCGGGATGTCGATCACCGAGTGGATGAACTGTGTTCCGGCGATGCCAATCAGCACCCCGGCTGCAAACCCGCACCAGATCAGCACGCTGAAATAGGGCTTGCGCGCCTCGCGTGTCATGAGGCGCGACTGCATTTCGGCCCGTGACTGCTGGGTCTGGAAAAGTTCCGAGCGGACCGATTCGAGCCGTGCCCGAGAATTGCGCAATTCCAGATCCATCTGACGCAGATTATTGGTCAGGGTTACGATCTGCTGACGGGCGGCCAGCGCTTCCGCACCTGTTTCCGCCTTGGGGGCTCTTGGCTTGGGTTTGGCGCGCTGGGGTGGGTTCGGCGCGATGGCGACGAACAGGTTCTTGAGCGCCCCGCCGGTCATGCCGCTTTTTCTCGCGCGAGAGCGCAGCGCGTTGAGCGCAGCAGCGGACTGACCCTCCTGCTCCTCCAGAACGAGCGCGAGGATATCCGACAGAACCTTGAGTTCCTTCGGGTCGAATGAGCCGGACATCAGCCGATCATGCTCTCCAGATCATCATCGTCCCCACCGGCCAGGGGGCGTGGGCTCGCCGCGCGGCGCAACCGGTCGAGAATGGCAAGACCCAACCCGTGGCGGGGGACGGTCATGGCGGCGATGGTCTTGAGACCGCGCCGTTGCCCTTCACCATCCAGAAAGCGCAGCCCGGCAAAGAGCCGAGCCGCAGCTTCTTCCAGATCACCTTTTTCGCTCAGGTTGTAAACGAGACCGGCTCCCGGCAGGGCAGGGCCAAATGCGAGCAGGGCCTCATGCGCCTCGACCCGATCGGCACTCAGGCGAACCGGCAGGGCCGGTGCGTAATGGGAGGCCAGCATGCCCGGCGAGGCGGGCAGCTTGGTGGCGTAGTCATCGGGGTTACGGATCGTGCCGCATACTTCCTCGAGCTGCTCCAGGGTGATTCCGCCCGGACGGAGCAGGAAAGGTACCTCACGCGAGAGGTCGATCACCGTGCTCTCCAGGCCAACCGAGCACGGGCCGGAATCCAGAATGGCATCGATGCGCCCATGCATGTTGCGCAGCACATGGAAGGCGTCGGAGGGGCTGACCCGGCCCGAAGGGTTGGCTGAGGGCGCTGCGACGGGTTCGCCCACGGCCTCGAGCAGTGCCAGAGCGGTCTTGCCGCGTGGGACACGGACGGCGATGGTCGGAAGGCCTGCCGTTGCAAGATCGCAGATGGTCGAGCTGCTTTTGCGTGGCAGGATCATGGTCAGGGGGCCCGGCCAGAATTTGTCTGCCAGCCTGCGCGCCAGATCCGTGGGCTCCACGTGCCTGAAGGCGGCTTCGGCGCTGGCAAAATGGCTGATCAGAGGATTGAAGCGCGGACGATTTTTGGCTGCGAAGATATGGGCAACAGCGGCGTTCGAGGTGGCCAGCGCACCCAGGCCGTAAACGGTTTCGGTCCCGAAGGCGACGAGTTTGCCTTCAAGCAGAAGCCGCGCAGCATGGGCGATGGCGTCCGGGTCGGCTTTCAGGATTTCGGTCATGCGCTGGGTTCTCCTGCGGCTGCGAGACCGGTGCACAGGAAAGGAGGGTTGAACCAGCCGGGCTTGCCATAAGTCAGGGGCGCGCCATGCTCGTCCAGAACCTGACCTCCTGCCGCCTCGACAATGGCCTGGGGTGCCGCAGTATCCCATTCCATGGTCGGGCCAAGGCGGGGGTAGAAATCGGCAGCCCCTTCAGCCACGCGAGCGAATTTGGCCGCTGAGCCGATATTGCCGAGCGTGCCGACCTTACGGCCTGCCAGCCATTCCTTGAGGCGCGGATCATCGGCGTAATGGCGCGAGGCCAGAATGCGCAGCCCGTTCTCGGGCGGCAGGCTCGCCCTGATCGGATGCTGGCCCGATGCGTCACGACGCCAGGCCCCCTTTCCCACGAGGCCGGTATAGAGCTGCCCATAGGCGGGCAATGCCATGGCGCCCAGCAAAACGCGATTATCGTGAACGAGCCCGATATTGACTGTGAAATCATCACGTCCCGCTGCGAATTCCCGCGTGCCGTCCAGCGGATCGACCAGCCAGTAGGTCTGCCCGGGCTCAACGAAAAGCCCGTTCGCGACTTCTTCCTCGCCAATGGCGGGAATGTCAGGGGTGGCCTCGCGCAACCCGGCCAGAATATGGCGTTCGGCCGCCTGATCGGCCTCGGTTACCGGCGATTTATCGGCCTTGATGATTGTCTCAAACCCGTTTGTCCGAATCTCGTTGATCAGGGTCGCAGCCTCATCCGCCAGTCTGGCGGCAAGGGCGAGCAGGGCATCGGCATCAAAGGGAAGGGCGTCGGTCCGGGTCATTCTCTGGGCTTACCGCAAGTTCAGGATATCGTCATGGCCAAAAAGATGGGGTGGGCAAATTTGACCGCCCTTACTGAGCGCTGTCCTTGCTTCCGTTCAGCGCCCGATACGCCGCCTGGCGGCTTAGCCGGTCTGACTCGCCTTGTAGAGATGATAGGCGAGCAGCAGCTTGGCGTCCGGCTCCGACAGAACCGGGATGGCATCGAGGGGCAGGAGCCTCAGGGTGATATGTTCATGCTCTGCGGCAAGTCCGGTATGTCGGTTCTCCAGACGGGCGCTCTCCTCGGGGGGCAGGCTGAGATCAAGTGCATAAAGGGTCAGCCGCTCATCGCAGCCCCCTGGGGAAAGGGTGATTTCTGTCAGATATCTCAGGTTGTCAGCCGAGGGTGTTAACTCAATTCCGGTTTCCTCCGAGAGTTCGCGCAGGGCGGCGCTTTGCACGGTTCCGTCATCGATCATGCCTGCGGGCAAGGAGAGATGCTCAGCCTTCGCGACAGGCAGGCGCGGTTCGCATGTCAACAGGACGTGGCTTGGGCCGTCCTTCTGATGCAGCACGACCAGTATGGCTACGGAGTCCCCTCTCAGAAAAGCGAAGCGCGGGATGCTCTGCCCATCAAGCGCGGCCTCGGCTTCGAGAAATACAAATCCGATCCTCTCTCCGAAGCGCACGGCGTCGCGTATCGTCACCCTTCCCAGGTCGAAAGCGCGGGTCGCGTTGTCGAGCCAGCGTCGGACATGCGGTGCTTCGCAGATATCCCTATGCCAGAGTTCGGGGATATGGGGGGCAAAGACCAGGGTCATGGAGGGGTTTTTCCGGGGCGATGTTTGTGGTCAAATCCAGATCGAACCAAGTGAGCGGATCTGTCCATGATTTTCCTGCGCGCCCTGCTGGACGCCCATCGATGGCGGCCCCGTGACACCTTGCCACCCGCACCACGGCCACTGACCCTTCATCCGGTTGGGGGCGGGGGATGCGATGGCTGCCTGATCGAGGCCATGGCGCTGCAGGGCGCCGCCTATGATCTTGCCCGCCACGATATCCGCTTTGTCGACAGTCCGCTCGATGCGGAGCTTCTTTTCGTCACGGGGGTCGTGACACGGGCCATGCTGCCCTGCCTGCAGGCGCGATGGGCGGCCATGCCGTCGCCCAAGGGGATCGTGGCAATCGGGAATTGTGCTCTGGGTAGCGGGCCTTTCGGCACGAACTACGCCGTGCTTGGCGGGATCATGGAGGCTGGTCTGGATGGGGTGCGGCAATGCGATGTGGCCCTCAAGGGGTGCCCGCCCGCACCGGTGGAGATCCTGCGCGCCCTGTTGCTGCTCACCACCGGGCGTGTCGTGAGCGCATGAGCGAGATTCAGTCTGAGTTGGTGGCGGTGCTGATTGCGGTGCCGGAAGACGGGCCGGTCGTTCTGACGCTCGACCAGGGGCGCAACCTGCCCTCCGGTCCTTTGGAGACAGCGCATCGTTCGCTGCAGCGGGGCATGAGACTGTGGGTTGAGCAGCAGACGCAGTGTCATCTCGGCCATATTGAGCAGCTTTATACCTTTGCCGAGTCCCGCGGCACGGATCCCGCCGTAGAGGTAGCGGCCCCTGAAGACGCGCATGGTGGGAGCACCTTGGGCGCCCCCCGTCTGATCCGCATTTCCTATATGGGGCTCACCCGCCTTGAGGATGCGCAGGAGGGGTGGCGCGGACTGTATGAGTATTTCCCATGGGAGGACCGGCAGGAAGCGGGGACGGCACAGCGCGATGCCGAAATTGAGCGCGCCCTTGCTGCCTGGGCAGGGCGCGACGCGGCGCGTTCATGGCGTTGCGCGGAGACTTTCGGCCTTTCCGGGCAGCCCTGGAACGATGAACTCGTGCTGCATCGATACGAACTGCTCTGGGAAGCCAACCTCCTGCCTGAATCACGCCATCCTGGGGCATGGCTCGCGCCGGGTCGCTCGATGCCTTCGGACAGGCGGCGCATTCTGGCGACGGCGCTGGCGCGGTTGAGGGCAAAGATACGCTATCGTCCGGTGGTGTTCGAGTTGATGCCGGAAACATTCACCCTGTGGCAGCTGCAGCGTACCGTTGAGGCCATAGCCGGGCGCGCGCTTCATAAGCAGAATTTCCGGCGTCTGATTCTGGCACAGGATCTCGTGGAGGAAACGGGGGAAGCTGCCATGCAGGCGCAAGGGCGACCGGCACGGCTCTATCGTTTCCGGCGGGAGGTGATCGGAACCCGGCAACTCATGGGGTCGAAACTGCCGATAGCCCGGTCGATTTGAGGTCCTTCTATGGTCTGTGGTTTCTCAGGGGTCGCAGACGCTCGATAAGGGGGCAGGGCAGGGCAGGGCAGGGCAGGGCAGTAACAGCGCTGCTGGAAACGGAGCGGGTAAGGATTTCATGAAATTCACAGGATTGTGGCTTTGAAAACCGGGTGTGGCTCCCCAATGTAAAGGTCCTGACAGTTTTGTTCTTATTATGCTCAACAAGAGCATAAGTCGGTGGAGTAGATCCCATGGATCAGATGACCCTCGTCAGAGACCGCAGCGATGCGCTTTACGAGCCCGTTTCCAGGTTGATGACCCGTGAGGACTGGGAGCGGAATTTCGCTGATGATATCAGGGCAATCCTGCGCCTGAAGCGTGAACGCAATGCGGTGATTCTCGCCCACAACTACCAGACGCCCGAAATCTTCCACTGTATCTCCGATATTCGTGGGGACAGTCTGGCGCTTGCCCGTGAGGCGCAAAACCTCGATCAGCAGGTGATCGTGATGGCGGGGGTCCATTTCATGGCCGAGACGGCCAAGCTGATGAACCCGCAAAAAACCGTTCTCATTCCGGATTCCATGGCCGGGTGCTCTCTCGCAGAATCCATTACGGCCACGAATGTGCGGGCTTTCAAGGCAGCTTATCCCGGGGTGCCGGTGGTAACCTACGTGAACAGCTCTGTCGCGGTGAAGGCCGAGACGGATATCTGCTGCACGTCGGGGAATGCCAAGAAGGTGGTCGAGAGCCTGGGCGTGCCACGGGTGATCATGATCCCCGACGAATTCCTGGCGAAGAATATCCAGAACGAGACGGGTATCGAAATGCTGACCTGGCCGGGGCATTGCGAAGTTCATGAGCGCTTCACACCGCTCGAGATACGCCAGTATCGGCGCATGCATCCCGGCGTGGTGGTCCTGGCGCATCCCGAATGTCCCCCCGAGGTCGTCGCCGAAGCTGATTATGCCGGTTCCACCGCAGGGATGATGGAGTTCGTGGCCGTCAAGCAGCCGCAGAAAGTGCTGCTCGTCACGGAGTGCTCGATGAGCGACAATCTTGCCGCGCTGAATCCTGCGGTTGAGTTCGTGCGTCCCTGCAATCTGTGTCCGCATATGAAGCGCATTACGCTCGCTTCCATCCGACGCGCACTCGAAACCATGGAAGAGGAAGTCACCATTCCGGACGAGCTCTTCGCACCGGCGCGCCGGGCCGTCGAGCGTATGCTCGCCGTCTGAGGGGGCGGCCATGATAACGCTCACCCGCTTCGCGGGCTGGCCGGTCATTGCCGGGGCGGGCCTGGCGGGGCTCTCGACAGCGCTGCATCTGGATCGACCCTGCGTCGTGCTCAGCCCCTCCCCTCTGGGTGAGGACGCTGCCAGCGCCCTTGCGCAGGGCGGGCTCGCCGCCGCGATCGGCCCTGACGATGATGTTGCGCTTCATGTGCAGGACACGCTTGCGGCAGGGGATGGTCTTTGCGACCGGCAGGCCGTCGAAGCGATCATCGGGGCGGGGCCTTCTGCGGTTGCGACATTGCTCGACTGGGGGGTCGCCTTTACCCGTAAGAGCGAAACACAGCTCGATCTGCATCTCGAAGCCGCGCATTCCCGCGCGCGCATTGCTCATGTGCGTGGTGACGGCAGCGGGGCAGGGATCATGCAGGCCCTGATCCGGCAGGTTAAGGCGAGTGCGCGTATCGTCGTGCTCGATGGGGTCACCCTTGATCATATCCATGCTGTCGAAGGGCGGGTGCGGGGCGTCTGGCTCAATACGGGGCAGTTCATTCCAACCAACACCTGTATTCTGGCCTGTGGCGGGGCAGGGGCCCTTTATGCGGGGGCCACGAGCCCCGGCAGCAATACCGGGCGAGGCCTGGCCGCCGCCGCACGCGCCGGGGCACGCCTGGCCGATATGGAATTTGTCCAGTTCCATCCCACCGCGCTCGATGTCGAAACCAGAGGTGGGCGCTCTCCTTTGATCAGCGAGGCGGTTCGCGGTGCCGGGGCGGTTCTGGTCGATGAGACGGGCGCGCGTTTCACCGATGAACTGCAGCCGCGCGATCGTGTCTCTCGTGCGATCGCACGTCATCGTCTGGAGGGGCATCGCGTGTTCCTCGATGCCCGCAGCAGCAAGGGGGGCAAGGGCTTTCGACAGGTCTTCTCCCGTCAGTTCCCCGGTATTGCCCTGTCGTGCAGCCAGCACGGGATCGACCCTGATCGGGCGCTGATTCCCGTTCGCCCGGCGGTGCATTATCACATGGGGGGTGTCGCGACCGATCTGCATGGGCGCGCCAGCCTGGCGGGGCTCTGGGCCTGTGGCGAAGTGGCTTGCACCGGGTTGCATGGCGCGAACAGGCTGGCCAGCAACTCCCTGCTCGAAGCCTTCGTCATGGGGCGCGCCGTGGCATGGGATGTGAATAACGCGGCGCGAGAACGCCATTCCTGTCAGGATCCCGTCCGACCCGGGAGGTTGAGCTCGGCCAGTTTCGGCACCCAGATGGAGAAGGGAGCCGGGATATTGCGCGATCATGAGGGGCTCGAGGCGCTTTCGACCTATCTCGCGCCTCTCGTCCAGCGCGACGATCACGCGTTAGTTGGTGCGGCGATTGCAGGTGCTGCGCTGCGTCGACGGGAAAGCCGGGGGAGCCACTGGCGCACTGACTGCCAGTCACCCGCTGAAACAGCACGCTTTCAATTCACCCTGGAGGAAATAGGCCTCCAGGCACGGAGCTTAGCATACGCATGACCGCACTTATTCCCCCCCTGCCTGATCTGCTCTGGGAGCCAATCATCCGGGCCGGCCTGGCGGAGGATTTCGGTACCGGGGGCGACGCCACGAGTCAGGCCGTCATCCGTCCGGGGCAGCGCCTGCGCGCGGTGTTTCGCGCCCGCCATGAGGGGGTGGTCGCAGGTATGTCCGGTGTGCGTCTCGCATTCACACTCCTTGACCCGTCAATCAACGTCACGATCCTCAAGGAGGATGGATGTCGTATCGCGCCGCGCGATATCCTGGCGGAGGTCGAGGGCTGCGCACAGACAGTTCTGGGTGGCGAGCGGACTGCGCTCAACCTGCTCTCGCATCTGAGCGGTATCGCGACGGCGACCCGTCAGGTGGTGGATGCGGTGAAGGGGACGAAGGCCCGTATCTGCTGTACCCGCAAGACTCTTCCCGGTTTGCGTGCCGTTCAGAAATATGCCGTACGCGCAGGGGGAGGAAGCAATCATCGTTACAGACTGGATGATGCAATCCTGATCAAGGATAACCACATAGCGCTTTGTGGCGGCGTGGTGTCGGCGCTGAAGGCGGCGCGACAGCGAGCCGGGCATCTGATGGCTGTGGCCCTCGAGGTCGATACGCTCGATCAGCTCGAGACGGCGCTCTCATGCAATGTGGCGAATGTCTACCTTCTGGACAATATGGCGCCCGATATGCTGCGGCGCGCTGTGAGCATGGTCGATGGGCGTGCCCTGACCGAGGCTTCGGGCGGCATCACCCCTGAGACTGCCCCCGCGATTGCCGCGTCCGGGGTAGATGTCCTGTCGCTTGGCTGGCTTACCCACAGCGTGACAGCGCTCGATATCGGGCTGGATATCGACCTCTAGATCCCTGTCCCGCGCGCCCGGCGCGCGGTTACGACCAGACCCCTTCTCATGCCCGGCGAAGGCGCGCCTTGCGCCGAGGCTCGCTGACCCACCGAAAGGACTGGTATGTCCGGCATTCCGGAGGCGTCAGGTTTCCGGTTTCCCCCTGTCGTACCCGCCATGGGCAGAGGGATACGCACATGTCACCGAGACGCCCCCTCATGCATGCGGGCGAATTGATAAGCGCTTCTCCTCATTCGCGTCCCTTCTCCGCCTCGATTGCAAGGCGCAGGACGGATCGGGCAGGGAGGGCTGAAATGCCACACCCGCATCCAGATCATTCCATTATCGTCACATTACGACTTGGTTTTGACTTGTATACCTGCTTGTGTTCGTGCAGACAGGAAGCTGCGTTGTGATGGCTTGGAGATGTAACTTTATGTCTCCTAAGTAATGATTCAGAAAATTTTCCAAAACTGCGAAGAGGATCTCGATGGCGTACGTAATTGGCCGGATGAAAAACAAGGCCGGGCTCGCGATGCTTCTCGCCTCGGCAACCTGCCTGTCGCAGAACGCCGTTCATGCCGCAACGAACACGGCCCCTGTCTCCGGTCACGGCCGTATCCATGCGCTCAACGCCGCAGCTACGCCTTCACGCCCGGTGAAAACCACCCCACATAAACATGCCCTGGAAGCCAAGGGAGCAGAGGAGATTTCGGTTACCACGTCGCGTCAGGCCCTCAATGGCGGTGGGGGCATGATGCGTATCGAGCACGCGCCGCGAAACGTGCAGACAGTCGATCACGAATATATTTCCATGCGTAACCCTTCCAGCACGGCACTGGACCTGATCCAGAACCTGCCCAGCGTGAGCATCAGCACACCGGATCCCTATGGCATGCAGGGCGGGCAGATCCAGAGCCGCGGCCTGACTGATCTGGACATGGCCCTTCTGGTCGATGGCGCCCCGGCGGCGGCGGCAAAATACATTACCGAGAATGTGGATACCGAGAACGTGGAATCCGTCTCGTTGACCCCCGGCAGTTCCGAGACGGCGCTGCCGGTGATGTCGGCGGCAAGCGGAACGATGAATGAAACCACCCACACGCCCGACAGGAAGTTCGGCGGTCTGGTCGATTTCTCCTATGGTACGAATAATCTGTCGCGTGAGTTCATCCGTCTCGAGACGGGCGAGATCGGTCATAGCGGCGTGCGCGGCTATGTCTCGTTTTCCAATACGCATACCCGCAGCTGGATGGGTGCGGGCATCAATGACCGGCGCCATGTGGATTTCGGCCTGAACAAGCTGTGGAAGAATGGATCGTTCGCGAAGGCCTTCGTTTCATGGAACTGGGAAGATTTCACGATCGATAATTACCCCACGCAGCAGGAATTTTATAAATACAAGCATACGGGTGAAGGTTACGGGCGTTCGGCCAATTCAAACAACATCAATTACTGGAAAAATAATACGGATTACTGGAACCAGGTCTATCTTTCGGCCCCAATCCATATTGTCCTGACGCGACGCCTCGCCTTTGATCTGCATCCCTATTACAGCCTCGGACGCGGGTGGGATGCCTCACCAGGTGGCACTGTCACCCAGAGCGACGGCACCACGCGCAACGTGACCAGCTACTTTCTACAGGGCGCGACCGAACGCCGGGGTGCAACGGCCAAGCTCGGGATCGATGTGGACCGCCATAACCATCTGTCTTTTGGCTACTGGTATGAGAACAACTATACTCAACAATCCTATCCAACGAGCTATACGCAGGATAACGGTGCTGCCCCCAGCCCGAACTGGGCGGCTTATCGCATCGATGCTGGCGATCAGCAGAATGCCGGTACGGAAATCCACAGCCTGTTCATCGAGGATCATGCGAAATATCTGAATGACCGCCTGGATATCCAGGCCGGGTTCAAATTCGTCATGTCCAACACTTGGAACAAGGATCTGTACGGGCGCATGTCCAATAACCGGACGGCGCCGCTTCCTCAGCTGTCGGTCGGCTACACCATCGATGAGCACAGCCAGATCTACATCAATGCGGAGGGGGATTATCGCCAGCCAAGCGCTGTGGACCTGGGGTGGCTCTATACCAGCGTGCCCATCCCGAAAAACCAGTATTCCATCAAGGAAGAGCTGGGCTACCGTTATCACGATCAGCACATCATCCTCGATGCGTCGTTTTTCAACTACAACGTCACCAACCGCATCGTGAATCAGTATCTGGGCATGAACCAGTTCAAGCCGTTCTCGATCGGCAACCAGCATATGCGTGGCTTTGATTTCATGATCTCGGGTCGCCCGATCCACGGGTTCAGCCCCTATGCCTCGGTCGAGTATCTGCACGCCGTGCAGGACAGCAACGTGTTCGACCCCTATACGAATGTCATGCTGAACTCTAAGGGAACGCAGGCCATCATGGCACCGCGTGTGCTCGCGAATTTCGGCCTGACCTATAAATACGCAGGGTTCTTCGGCAATGCCAGCCTCCACTACACTGGTCCGCAGTCGGTCAGTGTGGCGGGTGATCAGCGGATGCCGGGTTTCGTGACCAACACGATTTCACTTGGCTATCGCTTCAAGCCGATCGGTATTGCGCAATCGCCCACGATCAAGCTGAATTTCGCCAATGTAACCGGCTCGATCGTGCGCACGGGGGCGATGGGTGCCATCTACAGCGCCAAGGACCCCAGCACCGTCTATAGCGGCAGTCTTGCGCCCTATACCGGTTACGGTAACTCCTTCATGACCGCAGCCCGCTTCACCATGACGGGAACGGTCTCGACCAGCTTCTGACCTTGGCGTGTTCGTATGGAAGCAGGCGGTCTGTCGCCGCCTGCCCGTCATCAGCCGAAGGTGAAGGAGAATGCATCGACGCCCGGTGAGAGGAACTCGATGCGAAACACATGATCCGCTACACCGTCATCCGGCTGGCGGACCAACTGATACAGGCGCTGGCTCGTCACCGTACCCAGACCATCGCTGTCGCAATCGCTGCCATGCATCGCTCCTGGCGCATGGCCATCGACTGTGACCCGGAATTTGATCGGCATGTCCGGCTTGCTCGGCCCCAACACCAGATGCAGATCACGCGCGTGGAAATGAAACAGAATGCTCCCACCGGACCTGTTCAACCGTGCGGATTCGGGGCCGATCGTCCAGTTGCCGGTAAGGCCCCATTCGTTGAGAGCGGGCGGCGTATCGACCACGTAGTCACTGGCGGAATCCTGAACGGCGCCGCCCGTCGAGATGAAATGGTTTGCCCGTTCATAGCCGATATAGGTCTCGGGCGACCCGACGGCGGAGAGATCAGCCTCTGATTGTTCTCCGCGCGCTCTGGGCTGAACCAGCGTGTCAGGCACTCCTGTCGCGCCGTTTTCGTGCAGCATGGTCTGGATCAGATGCTCGGACTGAGCGTAATCCCCCTCGCCAAAATGATGCGCCTGTATCTTGCCATCGCTGCCGACGAAATATGCCGCAGGCCAGTACTCGTTATTGAACCCATTCCAGATGGCCCGATCATTATCCACGGCAACCGGGAAGGTAATGTGAAAGCGGGCAACTGCCTTTCGGATGTTGTCGAGATTTTTCTCGAAGGCAAATTCAGGGGCATGGACCCCGATCACCACCAGTCCGTAAGGTTTGTATTTGGCCGCCCATGCTTCGACATAGGGAAGCTCGCGCAGGCAGTTGATGCAGGAATAGGTCCAGAAGTCGACGAGAACCACTTTTCCCTTGAGCGCTTCGGCGCTCAGGGGGGGCGTATTGATCCAGCTTGTCGCGCCTGACAGAGAATCGAGTGGCTTAGCGCGCGCCGTCGGCGAGACGGCGCAGAGCGCGACTGCAAGACCGATACCGTAAAAAATTCGCCCTGCAAGCCTGCCCCCTCCAGAGTCAGGCTTAGGGACACTGAGCTTCGGTAGATCGGACCCTGTGGAACGCGGGTCAGAATACCGGGCGAATGCAGATTGCATGACCATGAAGGCGCCTTTTCATACAGAAAAGGCAGAGTGGCCACGCGCCCCAAGCACTCAGGAGGTGAAACCGGTCTCTGCCAGAACCTCACCCAGAACGGCAGCCGTGCCGCGCTGTTCCATGCTTTCAGCCATTTCACGAATGAGACTGATATGAACCGGCTCGAGGGCGAAGCTCTCGAACACCGTCATGCCGAACACGCTGTCCCAGCTCCGGGCGAGGGCATGCTGGCTTTCGGACAGTGCCGGCTCAAACGGGGTGAAGGCCTCGCCCTGGTCGGTGCGCCCATGCAGATAGCGAATGAAGCAGGCTAGAACGAATGCCATGCGACGTAACTCGCCCCCGGTAGCGACCAGCTTGTTCCAGCTTGGGGCAAGGAATACCGGCAGCTTGCTGGCACCATCGCCCGTGATGCGGGCCAGCCTGTCGCCCACATCGGGATTGCTGAACCGGGCGATGATCAGATCGCGATAGTCAGGGAGTGGCATCCCGGCAGGGGCGGAGAGATGCGGAATGACATCGCAGGTCATGAAGCTCTCGACCAGATGGCCGATCTGCGGGTCGATGATCGCATCGCGCACAGTCTCGAGCCCCGAGAGCTGGCCGGGATAGGCCAGCATGGAGTGCGAGGCATTGAGCATGCGCACCTTGGCCAGCTCATAGGGGTGAACGTCGGGGACCATCTGCGCGCCCACCGTCTCGAGCGCCGGACGGCCATTGACGAATTTGTCCTCGATGACCCACTGGGCGAACTCCTCGGAGATCACGGGCAGCCGGTCGATCACACCGCATTCCGCATTCACGCGCTCGGCGTCCTCCTTGAGCACCGCCGGGGTGATGCGATCCACCATGGAGCTTGGAAAGGAGACGTGCGTCTCGATCCAGGCCCCCAGTTCAGGATCAAGGGCGTTGGCGTGGCTGATCACGCAGCGCTTGGCCACCACGCCGTTATCACGAAGGTTATCGCAGGACATGACGGTGAAAGGGGCAATCCCGGCATCGCGGCGCATGCGTAGCGCGCCCACGATGAAGCCGAAGGCGGATTCAGGGGAAGCAGGATTGGCGAGTTCACGCTGTGTCAGCGGGGTCGCCAGCTTGTAGGCCCCTGTGGCGTGATCCTGATTATACCCGCCTTCGGTAATCGTGAGCGAGACGATGCGCGTGGCAGGGTCGGCCATGCGCGCCAGTACCGCCTGGGGGTCGGCCGGGGCGAAGAGGTAATCGAGCATCGATCCGATCACCTGATGGCGGGCGGTGCCATCAGGTGCGTAGCGGGTGAGGGTGTAGAGATTATCCTGCGCCGGAAAGGCTTCGAGCTTGAGGCGTTCGGTGGCATCATCGATCAGCCCGACACCGCAGAAGCCCCAGCCTTCCTGGCCCGGCTCAGCCAGAAGGCGATCGACGTACCAGCATTGATGGGCGCGATGGAAATTGCCGACGCTGAGATGGACGATCCCGGTTTTCAGGGAGGCGCGATCATAGGAAAATCTCTCGACGCTGGGGGGGAGGGTCGAGAGGGTTTCTGAGTTCAGAGCGATCATGGGCGGTCCTGAAGGATCACGATAAGGGAATAACAGGCTCGATCAGACGATTGATACCGGTCTGACAGGCAGCGCGCCGGATGATGTGGCGGTTCCCTCGAAAGGCTCAAGGGGTAATCGGGACTGTCTATGGCACTATTTGGTGAAGAGGCCTAAATGCCGCTCATGGAGACGAGACAACCCATCGCCATTATCGGGGCCGGCCCGGCTGGTCTGGCCGCTGCCGAGTGGCTGAGTGCATCGCATCACGCACTGGGGCGTGAGATTGTCGTGTACGACCAGATGCCCAGTGTCGCGCGCAAGTTCCTGATGGCAGGGCGCAGCGGACTGAACCTGACCCATGCCGAGAATCTCGAGGATTTCCTCACCCGCTACGGTTCGGCGCGCGACTGGCTGGCTCCGATGATCGACCGGTTTCCGCCTGAGGCGCTGAGACAATGGGCCGAGGCGCTTGGCCAGCCCTGTTTTACCGGGTCGAGCGGGCGCGTCTTCCCGCAGGCCATGAAGGCTTCTCCTTTGCTGCGGGCGTGGCTGGCGCGCCTTGCCGAACAGGGCGTGCGCTTCGCGCTGCGTCATCGCTGGGAGGGGTGGGATGCGCAGGGCGCGCTTCGTTTCGACAGCCCCGACGGGGCTGTAACCCGGGAGGTCAGCGCGGTCATCCTGGCGCTGGGGGGCGCCTCATGGCCGCGTCTGGGGAGCGATGGTGGCTGGGCCAGCTTCATGCCCCCTGGGGCGGTCATGCCACTGGCACCCGCCAATTGCGGCTTTCTCACCGCCTTGCCGGAGGCGTTTCACGCGCAGTTTCATGGAGAGGTATTGCATTCTGTTACGCTCAGCGGGGTGGGCCAGAGCGCGCGCGGTGATGTCACCATCACCCGTACAGGCATCGAAGGGGCGCCAGTGTATCGTTTGTCGGCCTCATGGCGCGAGGTTCTGGCGCGTGAGGGGCGTCTGCGCATCGCGCTCGATCTGCGGCCCGGCATGAACGAGGCGGATCTGGCTGCGCGTCTGAGCGGATTTCGTGCGCGTGAAAGCCACGCCAATCGTCTGCGACGTCTCGGACTCTCGCCCGTCGCGCGCTGGTTGATTCGCGAGGCGATGTCGATGGATGAAGGGGGACAGGCCGCGGGCAATTGCGCCCTCGCGGCTCTGATCAAGGCTTGTCCTCTTGTCCTGACTGCGCCGGACACCCTGGCCAGAGCGATATCGACAGCGGGCGGCGTCAGGCGCGCGGCACTGGATGCGCATCTCATGCTGCGCGAGCGCCCGGGTGTGTTCGTGGCCGGCGAGATGCTTGACTGGGAGGCGCCTACCGGGGGCTATCTGCTTCAGGCCTGCTTTGCGACTGGGCGCGCGGCCGCCGAGGGAGCGGATCGCTGGCTGGCAGCGCAACAGGAAGCCGCGCATCGTGGCTGACTTCGGGGGCGGTTTGCGCTAGGGACAGCGCCATGAGCGTATCCATCACCATGGGCCGTGGCCGAGACGGCGCGGATGTCCAGCTGGACCTGACCGAACTTCTTGCAACCCGCCTGCTCGTGCAGGGAAATTCGGGGTCGGGAAAATCGCATCTGCTGCGCCGGTTGCTTGAACAGACGGCTACGCTCGTCCAGCAGGTGATTGTCGATCCGGAGGGGGATTTCGTTACTCTGGCCGATAAATACGGTCATCTGGTCATTGACGCCTCGGAGCAGACGGAGGCCACGCTGCGTGCGGCCGGCGAGCGCGCACGCGCGCATCGTGCCTCTGTGGTGCTCAATCTGGAGTCGGTCGAGGCCGAAATGCAGCTCAGGGCGGCAGGGTCGTTTCTCAACGGCATGTTCGAGGCCCCGCGGGCGCACTGGTATCCGGTCCTCGTTGTTGTGGACGAGGCGCAGCTTTTCGCGCCGGTGGCGAGCGGCGATACCTCTGACGAGGCGCGTCGTCTCTCGCTTGGGGCGATGACGAACCTCATGTGCCGCGGCCGAAAGCGTGGTCTGGCGGGGGTGATCGCCACACAGCGTCTGGCCAAGCTTGCCAAGAATGTTGCGGCAGAGGCCTCGAACTTTCTGATGGGGCGCACTTTTCTCGATATCGACATGCTGCGTGCCGCCGATCTCTTGGGTATGGAGCGCCGCACGGCAGAGGGATTCCGTGATCTCGCGCGAGGGCAGTTCATGGCGCTGGGGCCCGCACTCAGCAGAAGGCCACTGATGGTCACGATCGGAACCGTCGAGACGGCCAGCCATGCCACCGGCCCCGTGCTGACCCCCTTCGAGGCCCGACCTGCGGAGGATAATTACAGCCTGATTCTCGAGCCCGTGGTTGAGGCAACGCCCCGCCCGAGAGAGCGTCGCGCCCCGACCCCCGACCTTCTGGCGCAACTCGATGCCTATAGCGCGGCCGCTCCGATCGAGGAGGCCGTGCCAGAGGCGGAAGCAGCCCCTGAATTGCTCTGGCGGTTGACGGAGGCGGTGATCGCCGAGACAGATTCTGCCTATCGATCTTTGGCGACGCTTTACCAGGATTTCCAGCTGCGGGCGCGTATCGAACGGCTCAGCCGCAATGTGCTCGACCTTGGCGCCTTCCGACTGCTTTTGGCCAGCGTGCGGTCCGGATCGAGCTTCGTGCAGGCGCAGGAGGAAAGCTGGCACCAGGCACTCGATATCGCCCGTTCCCTGCCCGAGGACGTGCAGGGCGTGGTTCTGCTCCTGGCGCGCGCCGCATTAGATGGTGCTTCCTGCCCCGGTGATGAAGCCATTGCAGAAGCCTATGGTACGCATTCACTGGGACGTGCGCGGCGCCAGCTGGCCTATCTGGAGGAACGTCAGATCATCGTGGTGCAGGATATGCCCGCGGGGCGCCGCATTGCGTTCATCGGCTATGGCTGGCAGACCGGATAAGCCCTGCAACCGGGTTGCGGGGCGTCTCGTTTCATCCCGGACCGAGACGGTTTGCGGAGAAAATTATGACAAACGATGAACTGATCGCCCTGGTAGCGCTTAATGGCACTGATGCCACCTATGACGCACGGCTCTCTGGATACGACATTACGGTGCCGGTGCACATCCAGGGTGGCAATGGGCATTACGTCATCAAGCATCGCGTCAAACCCATGTATTTCTCCGGGGCGATGATCATCGACGTCAAGTTGCTGGATGCTGACGCGCCTCACCACGACTGACGGGCCTCATCTGCGCGGGAGGCCCACCCATAACGACCAACGGGGAGCCTTATGGCCGAGGAAAACAGGAAAGTGCTGCCGGGAGCCCTGGCAGCGCTCGGTATCGTCTTTGGTGATATAGGAACCAGCCCGCTCTACACCCTCCAGACAGTCTTGAACGATACGGGCTCTACCGACCGGGCCACGCTGCTCGGCGGGTTCTCGTTGCTTGTCTGGACGATGATCGTGGTGGTGGCGGTCAAATACGCCACAGTGGTTATGCGCGCCGACAACAAGGGGGAGGGCGGGATACTCGCACTCTTCTCGCTAGTGGGCGGTTCTTTCGGCAAACACTGGTATACGCGCGGCACGCTTCTTGCCGCGGCAGGGCTGTTCGGTGCTGCTCTGCTCTATGGTGACGGGGCCATTACGCCGGCCATCTCGGTACTGAGTGCGATCGAGGGAATCGGTGTCGTGACCAGGTCGCTGCAACCGTATATCCTGCCAATTGCCTGCGTCATCCTGTTCGGTATCTTTGCCATCCAGCCGCTGGGCACGGCGCGGATCAGCGCTGTCTTCGGGCCGATCATGTTGCTCTGGTTTCTGGCGATTGGCGGGATCGGTCTGTACTCGTTGCTGCATGACCCTTCCGTGCTGATCGGGCTCAATCCGTTTTACGGCCTGCGCTTTCTGTATGAGCATGGCGCGAACAGCCTCATCATCCTGGGGGCGGTCTTCCTTTCGGTAACAGGGGCCGAGGCGCTCTATGCCGATATGAGTCACGTCGGACGCCCCAGTGTGCGGCTGGCGCTGGCGGTGATCGTTCTCCCCATGCTGGTGTTGAGCTATGCAGGTCAAACCGCCTTTCTGGTCAGCCATCCACAGATCAAGGATAATCCGTTCTTCGCGACCATGCCTCATGTTCTGGTGCTGCCGATGGTGGTGCTCGCGACATTTGCGACGATCATCGCGAGCCAGGCCATCATCACGGGAGCTTTCACCCTGACGCGCCAGGCCATGCAATTGGGTTGGTTCCCCAGCCTCAATATTCGCCAGACCTCGGATAGCGAATACGGCCAGATCTATGTTTCTGTGGTCAACTGGCTGCTCATGGTCATCACGCTGCTGATCGCGCTCAGCTTCAAGAGTTCGGACGCGCTCTCCGGCGCCTATGGTACTGCGGTCTCAACCACCATGCTCATGACCACGCTGCTCATCTTCGACGTGATGCGGGAACGCTGGGAATGGCCGCTCTGGAAAGCCCTTCCCGTCGCGCTGTGCTTCTCGGTCGTGGATGTGGCCTTTTTTGTCGCCAATCTGCTCAAGATCGACAAGGGCGGCTATGTGCCGCTTCTGATCGGACTGTTCATCTATGTAGTCATGACCACGTGGCGCAGGGGAATTATACTGCTGCGCGCGGGACTGGCTCCTCTGGGCGAGCGTTCGGACAAGGTTCTTCAGAAATTACGGGACGGCGACCTCATCAGGACGCCTGGAGCGGCCGTGTTTCTTTCACGTTATGAGAGTGCCCTGCCGCCCATCGTGATGCGCCATGTGGCCGATTTTCATTGCCTGCCCGAGCATGTGGTCATTCTGAACGTCAAGTTCGATACGGTGCCGCGCATTCCGGCTGATGAGCGCATGACGGTCAAGGAGGTCGGCAATGGACTGTGGCAGATCAACGTCACCTTCGGCTTCGTCGAGATTCCCAACCTCTATTATGTTCTGGGTCAGGCGCAGGAGCAGGGTTGTACGCTCGATCTCGACAAAGTCGTGTTTTTCGCCGGAGATGACGACGTGGTGCCTGATCTGAAGACCCCTAAAATGGTCTCTCCCCGTCGAATCCTGTTCGGCTTCCTCTATCGCAATGCGGTGCGGGCCTCTGACCGGTTCACTCTGCCACGCGAACGTCTGGTCGAGATCGGTCATCAGGTCGAAATCTGATCCGTCGCTCCTCGACTGCGTTGTACTCCCCTTGCCATCCCGAGAAAGAGGGATGGCCAGCAGATAAAAGGAAGAATCCCATGCGTCACGTCTCTGGCTATTCGCTTCTGGCCGCATTGATGGTTGCCGCGGCCCCGGTCGTAACACTCTCGGCTGCACAGGCTGAGCCAGGTGGCTGCCTCAAATATGGCGCCGCAGGTGCTGTCGGGGGGCATCTGGTCAATCATGGCGTGCTTGGGGCTGTGGGGGGCTGTGCAACCGGCATGTACAAGCGCCATGAGTACCGCAAGGAGGCCAAGCAGAAGGCCGCGTTATACGACAAGGAGCATCCGGGCGCGAAGGGCAGCTATGAGGAGAAGGCCACCGCGTATGACGTGGAGCACTCGACCCAGCCCGGCAAGTCGGCGCCCTCCGATGGTGCCAAACCCGATGGTGGTGCACCGTCTCACAACTGATTTGATCCTCTTCCTGTGAAGGATCGACGGCCCCGTGCGCCTGGCGCCGGGGCCGTTTCTGCTTATATTAAAAAGTAACGCATTGTATCTCATGTCAAAGCATGTCAGAAGCCCTCCCAGTTTTCGGTGAACAGAGTCCCCGTCCAAACGATGTCCATTCATCCGCGTATCAACTTCGGGCCTGCCCGAAACGCCGTTTCTACCATTGGTATCGTCCTGCGTGACTTCAGGTTGGGCGGGAGTGAGCGCGTGGCGATCGGCCTTGCCAATTACTGGGCCTCGCTGTCGCTTGACGTGGTCCTGATTGTCGGGCGCATGGATGGTCCGTTGCGGGATCTGGTTGATTCGTCGATCGAGATTGTGGATCTGGGGTTGTCCGGGCGTCTCGGTGATACGGCGCTGGCATGGGCGCTGGCGGTTCACGCCAGAGGCATCTTCCGTACGCGCCAGATCGATAGCTGTTATGTGCCCGGCAATAGCCATTGGCCTGTCATCCCGGCTCTCAAGGGTCTCAATGCCGCGCATCGACCGTTCATGATCGCTCAGGTCAGTTCTCCTGTGTGTCGGGAGGGACGCTCCTCACTAGGGCAGGCCGGGTATGACTGGCGTATGCGCTGGCTGCTTCGCGGCGCTGACCGCATCACCACGCTCAGTGAGGATCTGGCGCGGGATACGAGCGGGATCGTAGGCTGCGAGGGCGTCGAGGTCGTACCGCTTCCCGCCCTTTGGGATGAGGGGGCGCCCCGCGAGGCACCAGATGGTACGATGACCGTTCTGGCTGCCGGGCGGCTGGTGCCGATCAAAGGGTTCGACCTGTTGATCAGGGCATTTCGTCTCGTCGCTGATCGTCATGCGCGCGCAAAGCTTGTGTTATGCGGGGAGGGCCCCGAGCGCGACCGCCTGGAGAAGCTTACGGTCGACCTCGGACTGGAAGGTCATGTGATCTTCGCGGGCTATGTGCCATCCATCCGACCGCATCTGGATGCAGCGCGTGTGTTTGTTCTCTCTTCTCATTGCGAGAGCTATGGCGCGGTTCTGCTCGAGGCGCTGGCCGCGGGGCGTCAGGTGATTACGACCCGCTGTTCGCCTGCTGTGGACGCTCTTGTCAAAAGCCCAGTTGCCGGGCGGAGCGTGCCTGTGCGCGACGTCGAAGCCCTGGCGCGCGCCATGACGGAGCTACTGGCAGAGCCTGCACCATCCTGCGACCGGTTGGCCGCGCTGGTTGCCCCTTTTCATGTTTCCCATGGGGGCAAGCTCTACCTTTCCCTGATGCAGTCGCGGCCTGAGGTGCGGCTCGATTTGAAGGCAGCCCTTTGACAAATTCGATACGCCACGATCTCTTGCCGCTCCATGGCTTCTGAACAACGCTCCGCGCTGCATCGTATCTTCAGCAATACAGGCTTTCTGATCTCGAGCAGGATCATCAACGCGCTTTGCAGCTTCGCCTATGTTGCCTGGGCAGCGCATACGCTCGGGCTGGCCACGTTTGGCGTGTTGTTGCTGATCACCACCTTTGTGACACTGGTTTCCGACATGACGCATCTGCAGTCATGGCAGACCTTGCTGCACTATGGCGCGGCCGCGTTCGAGGCCAGGGACCGAAAGCGCTTCATGCCTGTTCTGGGCTATTGCATGCGCTCGGACATGCTGAGCGGCGCTGTAGGGCTCGTAGGCGGCATCATTGTCATCGCGCTCGTAGGAAGCACGTTTCTGGGCTGGTCGCCCGGAGTCAAGCGTGACGCCGCATGGATGATGGCGACGGTCGCGTTCATGAATACGGGCTGGTCGACAGGGGTGATCAGGCTCAGCAATCGCTTCGGCCTCGCCGCGGTGTTCGATTTTGTCTCCACCTGTGTGCGGACGCTGGGCTATCTGCTCGGCTATCTGCTGCGTGCCCCGCTCGAATTTTTCCTCTTTGTCTGGTTCCTGCATCAATTCGCCTTGTTCGTTGTCACGAGCCTGGGCGGCTTTCTGCTGCTGCGTCGCCAGATGGGGCGCGATATCGGATTTCTGTCCTGTCTCTTGAGCGCTGCGGATATCAAGGGGATCTGGGGCTTTACCCTCAGGGTCAGCGTCAATCAGATTCTCGATGCCGTGTTCCGCCAGGGAGGCACGCTCATCATCGGCGCAATTCTGGGCGCGCGTGATGTCGCGATCTATCGAGTGACCAAGCAGATCTGCGATGGCCTGGCCAAGCCTGCCCAGATGATGATTCCGAGCCTGTATCCCGAATTCGTGCGCTTTCGTGACAACCAGAACTGGCATGAGTTGCGCCATGTCACGCGGCGTCTGGCGCTGGTGATCATCGGCTTTTCGGTGCTTGCCGTTCTGGTAGCGATCTTTGGCGGTAAGGCCATTCTGCATATGATGCTGCATGATAATTTCGCGCATGAATTGCCGATTATCCTGCTCATGGTCGGCAGCGCGCTGCTTGAGGTTTGCATTATCCCGCTTGAGACGTTGCTGACCGTCATGGGGCGGCTCGCGATCATTCTCAAATACCGCCTCGCGGTGATCGCGGTTTACTTCGTGGTTCTCGCCGGGTTCCTCACCGTTTTCGGGGTAACCGGCGCAGCATTGGCCAGTGTGCTCTGCTCCGTCATGATCTTCGCCATATGTTTGTTCCTGGCAGCGCGCTGGATCTCGCCCCGCTGGGCGGCACGCTATGGCGAAGTCTGAACAGAGGCCTTCCGGCCTGGCGCGTTCATAGCGGCCGGGCGCGCTGTTCTACCGGTGAGGGGCCTGCTCACGATAGAGGCCGAGCCAGAGCAGGGAAGCAAGACCGTAGCTGACGGGGGAAACCCAGCGCCCGAGGAGCTCTGTCGCGGTTTCGGTATGGGCGATGATGCCGAAGGCCCAGCGATGATCGGGATAGAGAAACAGTCCCACATGGGACTGCCAGAGGGGCCTGAGCATCCCCATCAAGGTGAGCGCGAGGCAGAATAGCCAGCCCAGAGCGCGGAGGGGAGTAATCATGGCAGGCTCCTGTCGGCGCTTCCCGACGCTTTTACCGCGCAAACCGCCTTCAAACGTCGGATGTCGAGACGTGTTTTGCAGAGAGATAAGGAAGTTATTCTTGTATCTCAGGATGTTCTGCGATGCGCAAGGAACATCTCGGCCCCACCGCCGTTCTGCCCGGATCGTGCCCCGGTTGCCATCGAGCCTGGGGGCGAAAGGCCTAGGGCCAAGACACCGGACACTCTCGGCAATGCCGGAATCTTGCGTTGCATGATGGTAACGGATCGCGCCAATCGGGGCTGAATTTCAGAACGAGCGTCCTCCGGGCAGGGGGTGAGGAAAAACAGTGAGCAGCACCAGGATCGCGCAGGACAGCCGCACCACTAATGCAGGCAAGGGGCCTTCGGCGAGTAGCGTTACCGGTTTGGATGCCACGAATTTTTTTCTGGCCGATGTCCAGGACGGCGTAGGACCCTATCTGACCGTGTATCTTGCGAGCGCGCGGCACTGGCAGGCGGGTTCCATCGGTATCGCAATGGCCATGACGGGTCTTGCGACAGCGCTTTGCCAGATTCCGGCCGGGCTGCTTGTGGACTCAACCCGATACAAACGCACCCTTGTTGCCGTGTCGGCTCTGGTGACGGCGCTGAGTTGTATCCTGATCATCGCCCTGCCCGGCATGGCCCCCGTCATTGCCGCGCAGATCATGATGGGTGCCGCTGCCGCCGTCATCCCGCCCGCTCTGGCGGCTATCTCGCTTGGCCTGGTGGGGCGTCGTCGGCTGCCGGGGCGTATCAGTCGTAATCAGGGGATCAATCATTTTGGCTCCTTTGCTTCAGCGGCGCTGGCCGGCTTGTGCGGCCAGTACTGGGGGCTGAACTGGATCTTCTATCTTGTCTGCGGTTCCGCCATAGCGAGCGCAGTCGCTCTGCTTCTTATCCGGCCTAAGGAAATCGACCAGAAGGTCGCGCGTGGGAGCGAGGATGAGTCGAATGATCCGCCCGTCGCTCTGAACGCCCTCTTGGGGCGTCGTCCGGTCTGGGTGTTTCTGTGCGCCATCGTGCTGTTCCATCTGGGCAATGCGGCCATGCTGCCGTTTGCAGGGCAGGTCATGGCCAAGAGCCATCCGGGCTCCGAAACGGTCACACTCAGCGCCTGCGTGATCGTTGCGCAATTCGTTATGATGCTGGTGGCTTGGGCGGTAGGCCGTGCCATGGCAGGGGGTATCGGACGCAAGCCTATCTTCCTGCTGGCCTATGCGATCCTGCCGATACGCGGATTGCTGTTCTCCTGGTTCGATGCACCGACGGCCATCATCGCGATCCAGGTGCTGGATGGTATTGCTGCCGGTATCTTCGGCGTGATCGCCATCATCATTGCTGCGGATCTCACCCATGGAACCGGGCGCTTTAATTTTCTGCAGGGAATGGTCGCGCTGAGTGTCGGTATCGGCGGCGCGCTCAGCAATTTGCTCGGGGGATATATCGTGCAGCTGGAGGGGTATCGCGCTGGTTTCCTGTCGCTCACGGCCATCGCCGTTCTGGCATTGCTGTTCTTCCTGATGCTGATGCCTGAGACGCGCGATCCTGATGAGCCGGCCCGTAATGCGGTTCCGGCCTGAGCTGGATCATGGAGAATTTCTTGCTTTGGAGTTTGTGTCTTCTGGCGGTTGCCGGGCTGCTCCTGCGCCCATGGCAATTGCCCGAGGCGCTTTGGACAGGCATTGCGGCTTTGCTGGTCGTTGTCCTTGGGCTCGAGAGCTGGGGGGCGGCGTGGCATGCTATCGTTTCGGGCAGGGAGGTCTATCTGTTCCTGCTCGGCATGATGATCCTGAGCGAGGTTGCACGACAGGAGAAACTCTTCGACTGGCTGGCGGCAGCCGCGATGCGCCATGCGCGAGGTTCAGGGCGCAGGTTGTTTCTTATCATCTTCGGCGTCGCTATCGTGACCACGGCCTTTCTGTCGAATGATGCGACGATCATCTTGCTGACCCCTCCGGTTATTGCCGTGGCAGCCAAGGCCGAGATTGATCCTTTTCCCGCCTTGCTGGCCTGCGCTTTCGTGGCCAATGCGGCAAGTTTTGTCCTTCCGATCAGCAACCCGGCCAATCTCGTGATCTATGGAGGGGCGCCGCCCAGTCTCATTCCCTGGCTGGGGCGGTTTCTTATGCCATCCTGCGTGGCGATCGGAGTCAGTTTCATGGCGCTTTATGCGATGGTGCGCCACGCGATCGATGCGCGGTTTGCATCTTCCGAAGTCCTCCCATCGCTCGATCCTGTTGCGCGGTTGACGGCCTGGGCCCTGCTGGGAGTCAGCATCGCCCTGACCGTTGTCTCCTTCCTTCATGGTTCCCTCGGCTGGGCCACGGCCATTGGCGGGGCGGGGCTGGGTGTGATGGTTACGCTGCTGCGCCGGGCTTCGCCCATACCGGCTCTGCGCGAGATTTCCTGGTCCGTGTTTCCGCTTGTGGCCAGTCTGTTCGTGCTGGTGTCAGCCGTCGAGCAGACGGGCATCATCCGGCATCTGGGAGACCTGATCCTGTCGTTTGGTCATGGGCGCGCGGCCGTGCTGGCCTCGGGGTTCGGCCTCGCCATGCTGAGCAACCTGATCAATAATCTGCCCTCGGGTCTTCTCGCGGCGCAATTGGCCCCCGATCTCGCGACGCATGGAGGCAGTTTGCAGGATGCGCTTCTGATCGGTGTCGATCTGGGCCCCAATCTGACGCTGAGCGGGTCTCTGGCCACGGTTCTCTGGCTCATCATCCTGCGCAAACATGATCTCGATATGCGCTATGGGAGGTTCATGCGCTACGGCGTGGTGCTCACACTTCCTGCGCTGGCGGCCGCTCTTCTGGTTCTGTAAGTGTTCCGCATTGTTCTGACGATACATTCATGAAGCATTTTGCCTTTTGTGACGTTTGATGTCTGATAGCCTTCAAATTCAGGCCACCGAGAGGATACGTTTCATGAATGCCGCCATCCCTCCCGCCCGTGCGCCAAAGCGCAAGAGCCGCCCGTCTGAGAACGGGGGCGAAACGGTGCTGGAAACGCGATCCGCACGGCATCAGGAAGGGCAGCATCTGCGTAAAATCCTGCCACGCAGCGCGCAGGCGGACTGGACACCTCTCCCCGAGCGGCCCGATCCTGTTGCCCTTCTGGTTGAGCAGGGGCAGCGCCGTATTCCGTCCCTTTTGCCCGTACGCTACGCGCGTATGCGTGTTTCGCCCTTTGCTTTCCTGCGTGGCAGCGCCATCGTGATGGCGGCCGATCTGGCACATACGTCGTCCGCCGGGCCGATGGTGCAGAGCTGTGGTGATTGTCACCTGGCGAATTTTGGCAGCTATGCGTCCACTGACGGGCTGGCCGTCTTCGATATCAACGACTTCGATGAGACTTATCCCGCCCCCTTTGAATGGGACCTCAAGCGTCTGGGCACGTCTTTCATTCTGGCCAGTCTGGAGAATGGATTGTCGGACATTCAGGCACATGAGAATGCCCGCATTGCGGCTGCCAGCTATCAGAGCGAAATGGCCCGTCTCGCCCCCATGAGCCCGCTCGAGATCTGGGCTGACAGGATCGATCTCGCGGCTGCTATCGAGGACTTCTCGGACAAGCATACGCGCAAGGCCGTCAAGGCGCGGCTCGAGGCTAGGCTTGACAGTGCTCGGGCGCATTTCGGACTCGTATCCTTCGACAAGGCGGTTCCCAAGCTCAAGGTGAAACCGCCTCTCGTAATGCGCCTGCCCGGCGAGGACGCTACCATCAGGGAGGCATTCGACCGATATCTGGCTACGCAGCCGCCAGAACGCGCCATCCTGCTCTCGCGCTATCGGCTCAAGGATACGCTGTTCAAGGTAGTCGGCGTGGGGAGTGTGGGGACCTATTGCGCGATTGGACTGTTCGCGACTGCCGATGGCGAAACGCTGCTGCTCCAGATCAAGGAGGCTCAGGAATCGGTTCTGGCTGCGCATGTCCAGGGACCGGCCTTCGCCAATCAGGGACAGCGTGTGGTGGCCGGGCAGCGCCTCATGCAGGCGACCTCGGATATCTTCCTGGGTTGGACACATACCAATACAGCCGAGCAGCCAGGAAAGCGCAGGCGGTTTGATGGCGCGAACAAGCAGTTCTACGTGCGCCGCCTCAAGGACAGTCGGCTGGCCGCAATCGGTACCGATGTCGCTCAGGAAGGTCTGGATGATTATGCCGCTCTTTGCGGTCGCGCTTTGGCACGCGCCCATGCACGCTCGGGCGATGTGGCAATGATTCACGGTTACCTGGGATCGGGTGACGGTTTTGCGGAGGCGATCGCAAATTTTTCGGCCATTTATGCCAGTCAGACGCAGCAAGACTGGAGGGATTTCAATGCGGCGATCGATAGGGGAGATCTTCCCGTCGCCTCATGAAGGGGCATCTTGGGGTGAGTGCTCGTACTCAAAGCGAGACAGCTTTGCACAGGTTGAAGAAGGTCACTGTGATCAGCGTGGCGAGGATCACGCTGAGGAGCCATAAACCTAAAGTCATGATCGGAAGGAAGCATGACGGCTGGCCCGCTTCTTTCAGCGTACTCGCGAAAACAAGACAATAGAGCGCGGCGGCGAGGACAAGAAGCAGCCATTCGATCCACGTGTCCCTGAGACTGTCAGCCCCAAGAGGAGGCAGGCCGAGAACGACGTCGGAGTTGAACCGGAGGAGAATATGAAACCGGGCGCGGCGTACGATAAGCGCAAGAGGAAAACAGATCAGCCAGGGAAGCGTCACGAGATAGGGCAGGGACTGAAGTACGGCGTCTTTCAGTGTGATCACGCGGCATCGGTGCAGGCCCAGCAGGATGACGAGGCACAATAGAGGAGGCATCACGACCATCGGGAAAAGGAAAGGATCGAATCGCCCCGCAGAAAGTATAAAGCTGTAAAGGCTAAGTGCATCGTAGAGAAATATCTGCTGCATGAGCCTGAGCCAGTTTAATCGTACAGGTTCATTCATAGTTTGATCGTACTCGCACGAATGGGTCGGCTGAACGGATAGGAGTGGAGCCCTGAACTCCATATTTCAAGTGCCTATAGTTACGTATTGATCGAGGCCTGTCGCCTCTTTGCTTGCCTTTATGGCATTTTGCCATTATATGAATGCGCGCCGGAGCAGTCCGGTGCAATCAGAAAAAGACCTTTTCATAAGCTCCTGGAAAAAAATGACTGAAAAGAAAAACGGATGCGTTTTCTCCCTTATGGGGCGACACTATCGGCCCTCAGTTCATTTCACCCCGCCGATTGGCTTCATGAATGATCCCAACGGCCTCGTTTTCGACGGGACGCAATATCATCTTTATTATCAGCACAATCCCGATGCGGCGTATTCCGCCAATATCTGCTGGGGTCACGCGATCAGTACGGATCTACTGAGCTGGAAAGACCAACCCATCGCGGTACCGAATACGGTTGACGGTCAGGCCTATACCGGCTGTGCCGTGATCGACCGTGACAACAGCTCGGGCCTGTTCCCCAGTACCAATGGTAACAACATGGTCGCGCTCTACACGCGCTCCCTGCCCACGCGTCAGAGCCAGTATCTGGCGATCAGCCGCAATAACGGGCAGAGCTTCGAGGAATATGGGCAAAACCCCGTCCTTGATATCGACAGCCCCAATTTCCGTGATCCGCAAGTCATCTATCATGCCCCCACGCGCAAATGGGTGATGGTGATTGCCGAGGTAGATCAGCATCAGATTGGCTTCTATGCCTCGCCGGATCTGATTCACTGGACGCATCTCAGCAATTTCGGTCCGGCCGGGCTTCCTACCGTCAATTACGAATGCCCGAACCTCATCCAGGTGAAAGATGAATGCGGCACAGCGCATTGGGTGCTGTTCGTCTCCATCAATCCGGGCAGCCCGATGGGGGGCAGCGTCACCCAGTATTTCATCGGCGATTTCGACGGGGCCGTGTTCACTCCGTATGACGGGATCCTCCGGCTCACCGATTTTGCAAAGGATGCCTATGCCCTGCAGGTCTGGAGCAACATGCCGGATGAGGAGGCCGTCAACATCGCCTGGATGGGGAACTGGCAATATTGTCAGGAATTGCCGACCCAGGATTGGCGTGGCGCGATGTCCCTGCCGCGCAGCCTCTCGATCCGGCATGACACGAACGGCTATCTGCGCCTTGCACAGAAGCCGCGTGGTGTTGAAAAGCTGCGCCGCATGCAGCATAGCGAGGCAGGAAGCTACCTGCCGCAGGGGACAAAGCGCGACCTCGCACTCCCCCAGGGCAAGGCGATCGAAATCGTGCTGCGCCTGACCGCCGATGAGCATCGTCAGACCGATCCGTCCAGCTCCGGTCCCGTGATCAATCGTTTTGAGCTGGCCTTTGCCAATGCGGAGGGAGAGAAGCTGTCGATCGGGTATGACGTTTCGAGCGCACAAATCTGGCTTGATCGCAGCAAACTGCGCGGCTTTGATCATCCGTTTTATACCGGCCGTTTCGCCGCACCCATCAATACCGCGTTCTATGCGACGCCGCGCGGGTTGGATCTGCACCTGTTTCTCGATGGCTGCGCCTTCGAGCTCTATGCGAATGAATATCTGGAGACAGGATCCGCCCTTGTCTATCCGGCCAAGCCGCTCGATATCTTGCGTCTGAGTACCGACGGGATGGGTGTCACACTCGACAGCTTCGAGATCTTCACACTCGATAAGACGATGTGCCGCGAAACGGCCTGACCGCGTCCTGCGTCTTCCCTCCGGACCCTCGTATCAGCAGGGAAGACGCCTCCTCGCTGCGCCGATAGATCCGGCGGAGCAGGGCCGGTGCGGGCCGGTGCGCAGCCATTCATTCCTGCGGGCCAGCCTTGGGCGGCGGGGTGGGGTAGCCCGCCTGCGCACTGGCTTGGTCGTGCCAGTGCCGTTTTTCCTCCGGGCTCAGCGCGAGCGGCACAGCACGTTTTTCATGAGCCGATTGGACCGCGGCCTCGATCACGGCCATGACGGCCAGAGCTTCGACAGGTCTGATCGGATTACCTGCTTTTCCGGTCAGTGCCCGAGCCAGCTGGCGGTAAAGCTCTCGCTGGTCGCCTTTCAGCGCCGGGCTCGGGCGGCTCTCACTTTCGGCCAGATATATTTCCGTCGCATCCGGGTCTTCGCCCCACCCGGCGTGCCCCGGGATCATGCCTTCGCGAAGCTGTGCCTCCTGGGGATCAGCCAGCCTCTTGATCAGAGTACCGCCAGTACCGTGGACGACAAAGCGCGGCGCAGCCTCTGCCGCCAGGGAGCCGGTATGCAGGATGACGCGTGTCGCACCGTATTCCAGCAGGATATGGGCCCAGTCATCGCTCTGGGCGTTGTCCCGTTGCAGGGCGAGCGAGGCGTAGACCTGTTCGGGTAACCCGAAAATCTGGAGGGCCTGATCAATCAGATGCGGGCCGATATCATAGAGCACGCCTGCGCCCCTGGCGTTGCTCTCGCGCCAGCGATCCCGGACGAGGGGGCGAAACCGGTCAATGGTGGACTCGAAATGTGTGACGCGACCGATCGTTCCGTCCGCGATGGCAGCACGAATGCTCAGGTAGTCGCTGTCCCAGCGGCGATTGTGAAAAACGCAGAGATGTCTGTCATGCTGCTCTGCGGTCGCGATGATCTCCCGGGCTTCATCGAGAGACAACGCGAAAGGCTTTTCAAGAACCACATGTTTCCCGGCGCGCAGGGCGGCGCAGGCAAGCGGGAAGTGGGTGTCATTGGGGGTGGCAATCACGACCAGATCAACATCCGGATCGGCGAAGGCTGTCTCTGGATCGGTATAGATCTGGCACGTCGCAGGCGCGCTGTTGGACGGAATGCCGTGTCGTGAAACGATACCGTGCAGATGCCATTGCGGCAGCGTGGATAGGAAAGGGGCGTGAAAGGTGCGGCTGACATAGCCGAAACCCACCAGAACGGCCCGCAGGACTGGCTCTTCCATGAGTATCTCCGTCACAAAAATCATCTCCGGGAATAACCGCCAGAGAAAGGGAAGTGCCTCTTCATGCGGGCTTTCGCTGGACACTCAGGCAATCATTCTCGCCTGTCTTTAGCGATGGCTGCGCGTTTCGGTTGCACGCCATGTCCTCTGCGTCACCCCGCGTGCGGCGGGGTTCACGAGGTGTCGTATCAGGGGGATGCCTTGGCTCCCTTGCGCGGTTTGAAGGCAGAGTGACCAGGTTTCATCGCATGGCGGCGCAGGGAGGGCCGAAAGGGGGCCAAGTCTCGTGTTTCCCCTTATTCTCCAGTGTGTGGCGTTGACTCCGTGAGAAGGTTCGGGAGCCAAGCGCCTTTGCTCAGCCTTTCGCCGACGCATTCTGGCGGGATCGTGTCTTGCGTGGCGCGGGAGTTGGTTCTCGTGTCTCACCCTTCGTTGCCGGACTACCGGAGTGGGGGCTATATTCGCGCTGGAAATGGGCGATCTTGTCCTGCGTGATGTCCTTGATCGAGCCAGCGCCGATCAGTGTCATGGTCACCTTAAGATCGGCGGCGATCAGGGCCATGAGGCGCTGCACGCCTTTTTGCCCCTCGGCCGCAAGCGCGTAGATATAGGAGCGACCCAAAAGCACGCCCTGTGCACCGAGCGCGATCATGCGTGCGACATCCAGTCCCGAACGTATGCCAGAATCGGCCAGAACGGTGAGCCGGTCGCCCACCGCCTCGACGATGGCAGGGAGGACTTCCGCTGTCGGGGGGGCGCCGTCGAGCTGACGGCCGCCATGGTTGGAGACGATAAGACCATCGGCCCCCATGCGCAGCGCATCGCGCGCATCATCCGGGTCGAGGATGCCCTTGATGACGAGTTTGCCCTTCCAGCTCTCGCGTATCCATTCGAGGTCCTGCCAGCGTATGGTCGGATCGAAATTCGAGCTGAGAAAACCCATGTAATCGGTCATCGACATCGGGCGACCCGTATAGGCTTCTATATTGCCGAAAGAGAGCGGACGCCCTCTCAGCCCGACATCCAGCGCCCAGCGCGGATGCTGCAGCGCCTGCAGATATTGGCGCAAGGAGGCATAGGGACCGGACATGCCTGAATGTCTGTCGCGATAGCGCGAGCCCGGCGTGGGCATATCGACCGTGAAAACCAGCGTTTTCATGCCAGCCTGCCAGGCGCGTTCAAGTGCATTTTTCATGTAGCCCCGGTCTTTGAGGACATAGAGTTGGGACCAGAGCTGTCCGGAGGCATGTCGGGCGACTTCCTCGATGGCGCAGACAGAAACCGTGGAGAGGGCATAGGGAACGCCCGCCCGCGCCGCAGCCCGCGCTGCCTGAACCTCGCCCCGCCGCGCATACATGCCGGTTGCGCCGACCGGCCCGAGGGCAAAGGGCGCCGCCCAACGAGACCCCATAAGGGTGGTGTCGAGCCGGGGAGCGCCCGCACCAACCAGAACCTTTTGCCTGAACCGTATGGCCTGGAGCGCGTCGCAATTCGCGCGCATCGTCTGTTCCGTTACGGCCCCGCCATCGATGTAATCGAACAGAAAGCGGGGGAGGGCCCGCCTGGCCGCTTCACGATAATCGGTAGGCGCAGAGATGATCATGGTATCTTTCCGGATGGAGACGCTTGGGCGCCTCGTTTCAATGGGTCTGAGGGTGCGGTCAGCGCGAGGCGTCAAGAGATGTGTGGCGGGCGGGCATTCGTCCGGGCGACGACCTTCCCCCATTGTCTGAGCGTCTGGGTACAGTCGTCGCGCTCGAGGCTGCATTCGATAAGGGTAGGGCCTTGTGTATTCGCGCAGGCGCGCTGAATGGCTGCCTCGAGTTCGGCGCCTGTTGCGGCATGCAATCCAAGACCGTGGCCCTCTCCCGCATTGAATACCTCCATCAAGCCCGCGTAATCCCAGTTCTTGATGTAATTATAAGGCCCGTCATGGATGGCAATTTCAATGACATATCCCCGATTATTGATCAGGAAGATGATCACAGGCAGTTTCTCTCGCACCATCTGCGAGACTTCCTGCGCGGTCAGCTGAAAGGACCCGTCACCCACCATCAGAAGATGACGACGCTCGGGTGAGCCTATGGCATTGCCGAAGCAACTCGGTACGGACCAGCCGATATGCCCCCATTGCATTTCGAACTCCACGCGTGCGCCTTCCGGCAGGCCAAGGCGCTGGGCGTTGAACCAGGAATCCCCGGTCTCGGCGCACAACGTGGTGTCAGGCGTCACCAGAAGCTGGATCTGGCGCATCATCTCGTCATTGGTGAGTCGCGCCTCCGGGGCTGCGGGCAGGGGCGCGAAGAAACGCGGCGGCTGTTTGGCAGTAGCGGCTGGTTCGCCGGGCGGCGTGGTCGGATGCTTGTTCAGCCGTGCAGCCAGAGAGTCGAGAAAGGGGGCGAGCGCAACGCGATCGAAGGTATGACCCGCCACCGTGACGCGCTCGGAATCGAGACAGGCGACATGCGGCCCCTTGGGCCACGCCGTCCACCCTACAGTCGAATAATCGTTGAAAACAGGGGCGAGGCACAGAACAGCATCGGCATTCTCGACCAGTTCCTGCGCGCCCGGATCGCTCACGGCTCCCCAAAACAATCCACGAAATCCAGGATGGGTTTCGGGAAAGAAGCTCTTGGCGGCTGCCATGATGGTAACCGGGCATTCCAGTGCATCCGCCAGATGGATAGCGGCCAGCTGCGCGCCGGCGGCCCGCAGGCGACTGCCCACCAGAAGCACGACTTTCTCCTTCCCCGCCAGCCAGGCCACGCAGGCATCAAGTGCGGCAGTAAGGCTCGCAGGATCACTGTCGCGCAGATGGGGCAGGAACCCTGCCGCGCCGGGGCGCGGGCAGGGGGCATTGGCAATATTGCAGGCAATGCTCAGGAACCCAGGCTTCTGCTCACGCAGAGCCCTGCGTAGAACATGATCGATCTTTGCCGGGGCTGAGGCAGCATCGGTGATTATCTCCGCGGCGCAGGTGACTTCACGCGCCATACGATACTCGAAGCCGAGATCCGTCGTGCCGGGGGTATGATGCAGGATATGGCCAGAACCGTGATCATTTGAATTCGGGCCGCCGGCAATCACGATGACGGGCAGGTTTTCCGCATAGGCGCCGGCGAGGGCGTTCATGGCGGATATCGTGCCGACACCAAAGGTGACCACGGCGGCCGAAGCGCCGCGTGCACGCGCATAGCCCTCGGCGGCGAAACCGCAATTGAGCTCATTGCAGCAATAGACCTGTTCGAGCGCTGGCTGTTTAAGCAATTCGTCCAGCAGGACGAGATTGTAATCTCCCGCGACGGCAAAATGATGCGCAATGCCGATCTGGGTCAGCCTCTCGGCCAGATACATCCCTACCGTATAGGTCATTAGGTCTCGCTCCCTTGCTTCTCGCGAGACAGCCTAGGTGTTGTAGAGGAAGACTTAAAATATATAGTTCAGCGGTTTTCCATACTCGGGGAATATGGCCGTGGAGCTTCGTCACCTGCGCTATCTCGTTGCGATTGCCGAGAGCGGCACGTTCACTCTCGCCGCAGAGCGGCTGCATATGGCGCAACCTCCCTTGAGCCAGCAGGTGCAGCGGCTCGAGGAAGATCTGGGCGTGCGCCTGTTCGAACGCTCGCGTCGTGGCGTGACCCTGACCGAGGCCGGGCAACAGCTTCTGGACCGGGCACGCACCATTCTCGCCCTGTCGGAGGAGTTCCGCTCTTTTGCACGGGGGCTGGCAGAGGGGCATGAAGGTTCCCTGCGTATCGGCATGGCTGGAGGCGTCACGCTGCATCCTCTGATCCCGGCTGCCATACAGGGGTTCCGTCAGGCGCGAAAAGGCGTGGAGGTGACGCTTGAGGAGAGCAACACGCCAGCGCTTTGCGCGGCGTTACGCAATGGTCAGGTCGATGTCGCGATCATCCGCCCGCCGGTTTTCGATCCGCAGATCGTCGTGCTTCCGCTCATGGACGAGCCCACCATGATCGTGCTGCCTTCCACTCATGCCCGGCACAAGGCACGCAAACTCTCCCTGCATGACATAGCGGGAGACCCGCTCATCCTATTCGAGCGCCATCTGGGGCCGGGGTTTTACGATACGATCATTGCCGCCTTCCTGCAGACGGGCGTTTCCCCGCAATTAGGGCAGCACGCCCCGCAAGTGGCGGCCATCATCCCTATGGTCGCCGCCGGTATGGGCGTGGCGATCGTGCCTTCCTATCTGAGCCAGATCCATGCCAGAGGAGTCTCGTTTCACCCGATCACCGGCCCTATGCCGCGCGCCACCATTGCCATGGCTTTGACCCGGGCTACGCCAAACAGGGCGGTCACCGCTTTTGAGGCAATCCTGCGCGCACTCTGTACACAGGGGCAGGAGGCTTTGGGGCCTGCCGGGAAGCAGAGCTGAGCGAGGCGCGTGCGTCTGGCGTCAGGATGGTGCGACAGCCTTGAACCCCCATGCCATTCGGGCTATAGGCGCGCGAGCAGCGACGACGCTCCTGCCTCCATGCGAGCTTCAAGACCGGGACGGCCCGGCGGAACCCGATCAATGGAGGAGCGCCATGGCGTGGATCGCGCTGTTTTTCGCAGGAATGAGTGAAATCATCTGGGCCGCTGCCATGAAGCAGTCTGCGGGCTTCACGCGTCTGGGGCCGAGCGTCATCACGCTGGCAGGCATGGTCGTGAGCGTTGCCCTGCTTGGCTGGGCGATGAAGACCCTGCCCCTGGGCACCGCCTATATGATCTGGACAGGAATTGGCGCTATCGGGGCGTTTCTGGTCGGTATGGTCCTGTTTGGCGAGGCTGTCACACCTTTGCGTTGTGGCGCTGCGTTCCTGATCCTGTCTGGTCTGATCCTGATGAAATGGTCCGCCTGATGAAACGAGACCACCGGGCCTGAGAGGGGCTCGGGCGGGTCGCCTTTGACTGTCGCGTGGGATTGCTCCCGGTTACTCCCGAGCCTCTAAAAAAGGCTGGTTGTGTCCCCAAGAGTATGCCTCCGGGCGAAAAAAATGCCAGCGCTACCGAGCGGCACGGGGGACCGTATTTCATTCGGTTCTGATGAAGGTGTACCGCCAGGGCCCTTTCCGGTGTGCTTCGTTACACTCCCTTGCCCTTCGTGCCTCGTCCGGCCTGTATCGGGATGTCATAGGGACAGGATCACTTTCAGTCAGGTCGCCTCAGCCTATGCCCCACCGGGTCAAGATATCCGCCTTGCTTCTGCTGCTCTCAGGCGCTGTCCCGGTCTGTGCCTTCGCCCAGATCGGGGCTCAGGGCGGCACAGTCTATACCGGTCAGGTCTATCCGAACGCGTCCCCCCCTGGAACGAACGCGGCTCCGCAGATGCGCGACGGCCATGGAGAGGCGCGCTGCAGGCGGCTCCCGCCGCCTCGTGACAGGCGCGGGCCACCTCCGAACATGCAAGAAGGCAGGCCACCCCCGCCGCCACCTGGCGGTGGCGGGTATGGTGCCCCTCCCCACCCGCCTCGCGGATGTCGTCCGCCTCCTCCACCCCCTGGAGGGGGATGGGATCGACGATGACGTCGGCAGAGGATCTGCAGTCGGGAAGCGCGATGCAAGGACGAGACCAGGACAGGGTTTCCGTAGTCGAGGGTATTGTCGGAAGTCTCGGTATTGCGCGACGGAAAGAGGGGCGGTGTCTGGCGAGCCGATGCCGGAGGGGAGTCATCCTGTTCTCAGCCGCTGCAATGCTGGCGGGCTGCGTATCGCGCACCGCGCCGGACATGGACGATAGTGCCAGCCAGTCCGGCGATGCCGCTCCGGAACGTGGGACACGGTCAGGACAGGGCGGCGGCCCTGCGGGCGGAAGTCTCTGGCCGGAACTGGCGCGGACTGCCTTGCAGACCGGAATGGGCTTTCTTCACCACTGAGCGCGCTCCCAAGCCTTTCGAAAAGCGTGGGGGCGGCACGGGGCATCGGCCGGTGCGCCTTGAAGGGAATGGATCAGGCAGGACTGAAGCGATGCGGAAAGCTGATTCGGGTTTTTCATCAGGACCGGTCATTGGTCATTGGGCGATGGTCAGCTACCGTTCTTGCTGTCGCGCGTTCAGCATCCTGCGAGAGGGAACGGGGGTGAGTGCTGCACGACTATCGGCGTCAGGGTTGCGAAGCGTTGCGGAACATATCGCCGGAAAGATCAAAACGAGAGAGAAACAAACCTCGCCATTGAGTGATAAGGCGCATGGGATGTTTGCCCTTATGTTGCCTGGCCGGTCAGGAACCCGCCGGAAGATCAAACGAAAGTAAGCCGATGCGCCTTGATGCCGCCCTTCCTTATATTGATCGCGCGCTGGAACTGGCCCGTGCCCGGAACGTCCGTGTTGCGGTGGCTGTCGTCGATGCCGCCGGGCATCTCGTCGCTTTCAAGAAAGATGACGGAACCCAGCTCGGCAGTATCGAGCTGGCCTTGATGAAGGCGCGCACATCAGCCTTGTTTCTGCGCCCCACGGAAGACATGGAAAAAGCCCTGCATGAGGGAAAGTCCATGATCGCAACGCTTCCGAACATGCTTCCTGCCGGGGGTGGGATCCCCATCACCCGAGATGGCGCAGTGATTGGCGCGCTCGGGCTCAGCGGTGGCGAGGGTGAAACCGACGCCCGCCTGGCCGAGGCTGCCGTCAGGAACTGACCTGCCGTTTCTGCCACGCCTTGCGGCGGGACCTGACAGAGCTGAAGGGCGCTACCGCTCTACGTATTGCGCCCGAAATGCCTCTTCGATGCGAGGCATGGGCATACGGCTGGCATCAAACTGACGATGCGGCATTGTCAGCGACCGCTTGGCGCTGATACGACCCAGGAAAGCACGGCTCACATCTAAAGTATCAGCGTTTCAGACCGCCACTCAGCGACCGGGCAGGAAAACACCGTACGGGCGCAGGGCAGGATCATCGGCGGCAAAGCTCTCCCTGCGTCGAGCGACCGAAACATATGTTCCGCACTGGGCGCCAAGCGTGCAACCTGCGCATGGCGTGCTGGGTGGTGCGAATTTTAGGGAGAAAATGGCGGACCCGAAAGGATTCGAACCTTCGACCTTCGCCTTCGGAGGGCGACGCTCTATCCAGCTGAGCTACGGGTCCCGCTGGATCGCTTCATAGCCATATTCACCAGAGCGCGCCAGTCCCAAATTCTGCGCCGGGCATATTCGCGGATCGGGCCGCTTGAGGATGCCATAGACAAGACAGGCGTAGTCGGGCGAGCGCTTCATGCCGCGCCCTTAGATCGGGCCCTCATGGCCGGGGTCACCTGCCATCCACGCCGCGGCGGCGCTGTCGCCTCCCGAGGGGAGAAGGTGGTCCGGGGTCAGAATCCAGGAGGCGATATCGGCGGTGGCGTTGCGCCCGTTGCGGTCGCGCAGCAGCAGATGATGGCCGCCTGGCACCAGATCCTTGCGCGTGTGCGATGGGAGATGCTGCCAGAACCGGGCCATCGGGGCGGCAGGAATCATCTGGTCGAGATCGCCATAGAGCAGCAGCGCCGGGCCTTGAATGCGCGGTGCCGCGGCCTCGGCCGCGGCCATCAGATCGACGAGCCCGCGTAGCGTGTCCAGACGGTAGCCATGAAGCGTGAGCGGGTCGAAATAGAGCCGACGCAGTGCCGCCAGATTATTGGTGGCAATATGCTCTCCCGGTACATGAGCGCCCGTGAACACCCAGTCAGGGGCCATCCAGTCCATGCTGTTCAGGATAAGGCGCGAGAGCGGGTCGAAGCGCCATATGGCGGGTGAAATGAGAATGACACCGCTTATTCCCTGGCTGGCAGGGGAAGAGGCGAGCAATGTGGCCACCGCTCCCCCCATGCTTTCGCCCATGACGAACAGGGGGATACCGGGGTTCTGAAGCTGCGCCCAGCGGGCCTCCTCATGGGCATCCTGGACCAGTCTCGAGGTGCTGCTCCATCGGCCACGGCTCGCTGTCTCGCCAAAGCCGCGTACATCCGGGGCAATGGTTTCTATCCCTGAATCGGCAAGCTGCGGGGCCGAGAACTCCCAGGCGTCGCGACTATCGCCAAACCCGTGCAGGGCCAGGACGACAGCGCGTGTCTGGCCGCGCGCAGCCCATATCCGCAGCGGCGCGCGCGCGCCATCGGACAGGGTCAGGGTCGTAGTTGCCGGGATGAGCGCCGCTTCCTGTCCACGTGGCTGGGGGGCGTGTCTGGGCGGCGGGGCAGCGCAGCCCGCCAGTAACGCGGGCAGCATCCAAAGCAGGCCTCTGGAGCCAAAGCGGGACGGCAGGGCCGGGAGGCGCGCGCTCTGACGGAGGGTTTTGCCTAAAAATTTGCCCAGCTTAGCCAGCACGAGCGAGCTCACGGCGAGGCGCGCGAAAGAGGGGCAGGGTAAAAGAGGATCCCGCCGCGCAGAGGGGCAGTTTGAATGCGGGCGGAACTCTCGTATCATCGGGACAGTATTGCGTCCTCGGGACGCGCTGGCCAGAGGGAGGAAAACAGCTCCCGGCCACGACAGAGTCACACTGGCCCTCACGATGCCAGCCCAGACAGGAGACGCCAGAATTGCAGCCTTCACGCCGATCGGATGCCGCATGAGCAGCAAGACCCATCTCGTTCTCGTCGATGGTTCGGGCTTCATTTTCCGCGCCTTCCATGCCCTGCCGCCCATGAGCAGCCCGGAAGGGGTGCCGGTCAATGCGGTATTCGGCTTTACCAATATGCTGCAACGCCTGTTGCGCGATCATGTCGGCACGCATCTGGCCGTGATCTTCGATGCAGGGCGTCATACGTTCCGCAACGAAATCTACCCGCAATACAAGGCCCATCGTCCCGAGGCGCCGGAAGATCTGCGCCCGCAATTCCCGCTCATCCGGGATGCGACCAAGGCTTTCAACGTCCCGATGATCGAATTGCCCGGTTACGAGGCCGATGACGTCATCGCGTCCTATGCCGAGGCCATCGAGCAGAGCGGCGGGCGCTGCACCATTGTTTCCTCTGACAAGGATCTGATGCAGCTCGTGAGCGAGGCGGTGTCCCTGCTCGATCCGATCAAGCAGAAGCCGATCAAGCTGGCCGAAGTCGAGGCCAAATTTGGCGTGGCGCCGGACCGGGTCATCGATGTGCAGGCGTTGATGGGCGATCCAACCGATAACGTGCCAGGGGTGCCTGGTATCGGTCCCAAGGGCGCGGCACAGCTCGTGCAGGAATTCGGCGATCTGGAGTCTATTCTGGCTGCTGCGCCGAATATGAAGAAATCCAAGCGCCAGCAATCGCTTATCGATCATGCCGAAGCTGCGCGCATCTCGCTCAGACTGGTCACGCTGGCGCGTGACGTCCCTCTGCCGGAACCGGTAGAGGCCCTGGGTTGCCGCGAGCCGGATGGCCCGGTGCTGCGCGCCTTTCTCGAGCAAATGGGGTTCCATTCCGTCATTCAGCGCATGGGGCTGGGAGCGCTCGCCGCGCCGCGTCCTGTAAAAGCCGCACAGGAAAACCCGGACGCGGCGTCTGAGCCTGCCTCCGGGGGCGACAAGCCCTATGGGCCCTATGAGACGATCCTCTCAATGGAGGCGCTCGAAGGCTGGATCAGCAAGGCTCGCAAGACCGGCTATCTGGCGGTCGATACCGAAACCGATAGTCTCAATGCCCGTCAGGCCACGCTGATTGGCCTTTCCCTGGCCGTGGCGCCGGGTGAGGCGGCCTATGTGCCTCTGCGTCATGAGGGCACGCTGGAACATCCGGCGGGCGGCCAGCTCGAGGTCGAGGCGGTGCTCGAGGCGTTGCGTCCGCTTCTGGCGGATGAGTCGGTGCTCAAGATCTTCCAGAACGCCAAGTATGATCTGCTCGTTCTGGGTCATGCCGGTATCAGCACGATCACGCCTGTCGATGACACCATGCTTATCTCCTATGCCCAGTCGGCAGGCGAGCATGGCCAGGGCATGGATGAGCTGTCGCGGCTGCATCTGGCCCATGACCCGATCAGCTATGACAGCGTCACCGGCACGGGCCGTAACCGCGTGCCTTTCGCGCAGGTGCCTATCGCACGCGCTACGGAATACGCTGCGGAAGATGCCGATGTGACGCTGCGCCTGTGGCAGGTTCTCAAGCCGCAACTGCGCGAGCGTCAGGCCGTGGCGCTTTACGAGACGATGGAGCGCCCTCTGATTGCCATCCTTGCGGCCATGGAGCAGGCAGGCGTCAAGCTCGACGCCGCCGAATTGCGACGCATGTCGGCCGATTTCGGCAGCCGCATGGCGGAGATGGAAATCGAGATTCATCAGCTCGCCGGGCGGAGCTTCAATCTGGGCTCACCCAAGCAACTCGGGGAGATCCTGTTTGATGAGATGAATCTGCCCGGGGGCAAGCGGACCAAAGCCGGTGCCTGGGGGACGGATTCCTCCGTGTTGCAGGAACTTGCGGATGCAGGGCATGACCTGCCCGCGCGTATCCTGGCCTGGCGTCAGCTCGCCAAGCTCAAATCGACCTATGCCGATGCGCTGGTCCAGCAGATGGATGCGCGCTCGCATCGCGTGCATACATCGTTCCAGATGGCGATCACCACCACGGGGCGTCTGTCTTCCAACGATCCCAATTTGCAGAATATTCCGATCCGGACAGAAGAGGGCGGTCGTATCCGGCGCGCCTTCATTGCGGAGGAGGGCTATGTTCTGGTCTCGGCCGATTACTCGCAGATCGAGCTGCGCCTTCTGGCCGAGGTGGCCGATATCGGGCCGCTCAAGGAGGCGTTTACGCTGGGGCAGGACATCCATGCCCGCACCGCGTCCGAGGTGTTCAACATTCCGCTTGAGGGAATGGACTCCCTGACGCGTCGTCGCGCCAAAGCCATCAATTTCGGGATCATCTATGGTATCTCGGCTTTTGGTCTGGCGCGACAGCTTGGTATTCCCGCAGGGGAAGCCCGTCGCTACATCGACGCGTATTTCGCGCGCTATCCTGGAATTCGTGACTATATGGACCGGACCAAGGACGATGCGAAGCGCGATGGCTATGTGACGACGCCGCTGGGACGGCGCTGCTATGTGCCCGGAATCAACGAGAAGAACGGCGCCCGCCGTGGCTATGCCGAGCGTCAGGCCATCAACGCGCCTCTTCAGGGTGGGGCGGCCGATATCATCAAGCGCGCCATGGTGCGGCTGGGACGCCGCTTGCCACAGAGCGGGCTCGACGCCAGAATGCTCCTGCAGGTGCATGACGAATTGCTGTTCGAGGTTCGGGCGGATCAGGCTGAGGCTCTGGCAGAATTCGTCCGCACCGAAATGGAACAGGCGGCGACGCTGAGCGTGCCGCTCGTGGTCGAGACAGGTATTGGCGTGAACTGGGCGGAAGCACATTAATCAATGAACAACAGCAAGAACCCCCGCAAGACATGGACCGCGCCGCGTATCGCGATCGTTGTGCTCATTCTCGCTCTGGCGCTGAGCTGGAGCGGATACCGCCTGTCGGAAAAATTCGGTGGGAGCGTTTCGACCCAGGGGAATGAAATCGGTGGAAGCTATCGCCTCGTGGCGCTGGGTGAGGGCAATGTCACCGAGGGTGATTTCAGGGGGAGCTGGGTTCTGGTCTGGTTTTTCGACACCCATTGCCCCAAGGGATTATGCGGCCCGGTGCTGAAGACCATGAGTGACGCCAAGATCGCCCTGACGCGTGAGGGAATCAAGCTCGCCCCGCTCGCCATCACGCTCGATCCGCTTCATGATGAGTCCGACGATCTGAAGAAATATGCGCTGCCACTGGGCGATCATGTCGTGCCGCTCACGGGTTCGCCCAGCATGATCGAGCGCGTCGCGAAGGAATTCCATGCGCCCAACGAAATGGTCCATGCCGATGATGGCACCGCCTATCATCTGCCGTCGCCCCGGATCGTGATCATGGACCCCCAGGGGCGTTATGCCGGAACGCTGGAAGCCACTGCCGGGACCGAAGCGCTCGTGACGCGTATCCATCAGCTCGCCCATCGGGGGTAAGGCCGGTTTGACACCAAGGCGCACCGATCGTTTCCGGCCCCGTCAATCAAGGTATCGGTTGTGAGAGCCGGGATCGGAGCAGCCATATCGGCTGCGCTACTCTGCGGCGTGGCTTGCGCCGGGGCGGAGCCGCAGGCGCGGGGTACCACCTCGGTGCAGGCAGACGTGCCGATGGCTGGGCCCGACGCATCACGGGATAACGGGATCACGCAGGGTAGCCCGCATCGCGGCGGAACCCTGCGCCTCACCGCCGACGCGCCCGGCGGCACGCTCGATCCGCAGATCAACTACACCAGTGAGTATATCCAGCTCTTCGTGAATATGTATGACGGGCTGGTCACCTATCGTCAGGCAGACGGAACGGGCGGTCTCGAGGTCGTGCCGGACTTGGCCGAGACCCTGCCCGAAATCAGCCCCGATGGACTTGTCTGGGTGTTTCGCCTGCGCGATGGGCTGCGCTTTTCGAACGGGGCGCCGGTCACGGTCGATGATGTCGTGGCATCGCTGCAGCGCATCTATCGCGTGGGCAGCCCGACTGCCCTGTCCTTTTACGGCAATATCCTCGGCGCAAAAGCCTGTTTGACCGATCCGGCCCGTTGCGCGCTCGAAGGGGTCAGCGCTGATCCCGAAACCAGAAAAATTACCATCCGTCTGGTCGAGCCAGATGGTGAGTTCCTCCAGAAACTGGCGTTTCCGCATGCCGTGATCCTGCCGAAAGAAACGCCCGCAACTGAATCGGCGCTCACTCCTATTCCCGGGACCGGGCCATATCGCATTACCGCCTATGACCCGTCGCATCGCATGGAAATCGGGCGTAATCCCTATTTCCGGGTCTGGAATCCGGATGCGCAGAGCGAAGGCTTTGTCGATCGCATTGTCTACGATTTCGGCCTGTCTGACGAGGCTGAGGTGACAGCCATCGAGCAGGGGCAGTACGATTCAATGCTCGATGCCAAGCCGCAGGACCGGCTGGGAGAGCTTGGTGCGCGCTACACGCGCCAGGTCCATCTTCAGCCTCTGCTGGGGCTCTACTACCTGGCGTTGAATGTTCACGAGCCGCCCTTTGACTCGCTGGAGGTGCGTCAGGCGATCAATCACGCGGTGGACCGTCATGCCATGGCCATTCTTTATGGCGGCTCGGCCATTGCTGAACCCCTGTGCCAGATTGTCCCGCATGGCGTTGCCGGGGCTGATATTCCCTGTCGCTTCGGCAAGGCAACGCCGGAGGGCGTATGGAAGGGGCCCGATATCGACCGTGCCCGCAGCCTGATTCGCCAGAGCGGAAGAGCCGGGCAAAGCGTGACGCTGGTTGTGCCCAATCAGGCCATCGCTCTGGGAATGGGGGTTTATTTGCGCAACATGCTGCAGAGCCTCGGGTTTAAGGCCAGCGTACGACCGATGACCCCCGCCACCGCAGAAGGCTACGCCCGCAATTCGGACAATCATGTCCAGATCAGCCTGTCCTATTGGTATGCTGATTACCCGTCGCCCTCGAGCTTTCTGGATGCGTTGCTCGGATGCGAGAATGCGCGCCCGCATAGCGAGGCTTCGACCAATGCCAGCGGGTTCTGCCAGCCGGAACTCCAGTCATTGATGGTCCGGGCTGAGCATGGTCTGGACGCCGAACGCTCACGAGGCTTATGGGAGCAGGCAGGTAGCCTCGCCATGGAGCAGAGCGCGCTCGTTCCGCTCATCCAGATGCGTTATGTCGATTTCGTCTCCAGACGGCTGGGCAATTACCATTATTCCCTGCTCAATCACATGCTGATTTCGCGGGTCTGGGTGCAATAGCGGCCGCGTTCGGGCGGGCGGACTCTATCTGCGGACCAGCGCCGCATCGGGGCGCGATCAGCCTGCGCCGCAGATAAAGATCGAGCGGCCTCGAGTAAAAGCGCTCGATTGCGCTTCCCAGCCAGAACACCAGCAGCAATGTGGGCGGATAGAGGACCCACGCCCAGCGCATGGACATGGCTGCTGCATGGGCAAGGGCAATGACCGGCATCAGCACGAACATATGGCTCAGATAGAGTTCATAGCTTCGCTGTCCCCACTGCCTGAGCCACGCCGTACCCCTGAGCGTCACATGAGTGCCCCATCCGCGCGCGAAGGCCCAGAGCGTGAGCGCGATGGCCGTATTGAAGAACAAGGGAGTGACCCAGGAGAGTATTGACCAGATTGAGGCGCCCCAGAGCAGATAAAGCACGATCCCAGAGCAGCCCAGACTGCCGCAAAGCACGGACAGCCTGCGCTGTGTCCTCTCGTTATTGAGCCCCGGATAGGCCGGTACACGCGGCAGTAGAAGGGCTGCGACGATGCCGGTCGCGATGGCGCTCATCCCCGGTCCATAGGCTTTATCCTGCCAGATTTCCGAGGCATTGCGTAAGGACCAGTCGAACCAGGGAGCGGCAAGAGCAAGCAAGGCGGCGCAGACAAGAAGACGCCTCGGCGTGCGTCCCAGGGTCACGCAGATCAACGGGAAGCCCAGATAGAAGAGTTCCTCGACCGAGAGCGACCAGAGGACATCCCAATAGGCAGGCAGATAGCCTGTTCTGGCTTCATAGACATTCAGATGCATCGTGAGTGCCGATAACGCAGCACCCCAGAGAGTCTGACCCGGGTGGTCTGGAACGAAACTCGGCACGCCCAGCACGCCGAGTGCGCAGGCAACCCCGATCAGGGCCAGGAGACAGGGTAGAAGCCTTGCTACGCGTCGCCCGGTAAAATCGCGTAGAGAAAGGGCGGCCGGTCTGGCCGAACGCTCCAGCATATGGCGCGTGATCAGGAAACCGGAGATGACGAAAAAGATCGTCACGCCCTTGATCCCGCCCCAGTTCAGCATGCGCAATACGCGCAGGGGCAGGACGTGAACCAGATCCGTTTCTGTCAGCGGAAAACGCAAGGCGAGGTGATGAGTGACGACCAGGAAGATCGAGAGGCCCCGAAGGCAATCGATCCCAGGATTGCGTCCCTCAACGCGGGTTTGTACCGCCATGCGGGGTGCGACTGAGACATTCATGACGGACCGGGGCTCCTGAAACTGCCATCATTACTTGAAAGGAATGATGGCAGTCTCGTGGCGTGGTTATGGCGCCCACATGGTGCAGTACCGATAAGGGGCGCTGCGTGCCTTGGCTCCGCCTTTGTAGAAAGAGCCGTGAAGATCCGTGTTCAGGGCCGCGGCATGGCTGGATCGAGCAGCGCATTCATATGCGCCCTGAACTCATCTCGGCTCAGAAGGCCACGATCAAACATCTCCTGCAGCCTGTTCATGGCGGCCAGATGCGCCTCGGGCGAAAGACCATGGCCTGCGGGCGAGGGCGGCGGCATGGGGGCGTTTCCCCAGGGCAGATGAGACGGATGTTTGACAGGGTCTTCCGGCCAGATAGCCCATACGAACAGGGCGATCCATGCGATGAATGTCCAGCCCGCTACGATCGTCAGAATCAGGATGACCCATTTGGCATCATGGTCCCGATAGAATGCCACGATCGCCGGTATGAGATAGACCAGAAGGCTGAGTAATATGACTGCAATGGCAAAGATGATGAACAGGACCGCCATCATCCCCGCGAAGTCATCTGGCATCATTCTGCGCTCCTTGCCTGCTTTTACTGCCCCTATTTGTCCCTGATGCGAGGTCCAAAGCTTGTGCAGACATCTTCACGATCCCTCAACGTAATGGCAATCGCGGATATTCTGAAACGTCAATGATTTTTCGTACGGCCGGTGAGATCTGACGCTTCGCGGGTGTTAAGTGCTCCTTGGGATCGTTTGAAGCCGAAGAGGCCGTCGGGGCGCGAGGCAGAGCGATGTCGCGGCTGCGAAGTGTTCCGCGCTCTTTGGGCGCAGCACATTCCACTAAATGTTATATATCCCCTCAAAATAACGTGATAAACGTTTTATAAGTGATTTATCCTGTAACGTGATGCTGTCGTCGATCTCATCACGACACCACGGAGAACAGGATGATGCAGCATACGATCATGGCAGTGTTCGACACTGCCCGTCATGCCCAGATCGCCGTTGATGACCTTCTGGTTTGTGACATTCCGTCAGAATCCATCCACCAGTATCGCCTTGCCATGGGGGCCGATCCCGATGCGGCGATACGTCCCGAGAATGAGTTCCACCGTCCTTCGGGGGCCTGGACGTGGCTGATCAACGATCATCCGCCTCCCGCTGAACGAAGGGCGCAGCAGGAGGCGCTCTACCAGGAGAGCCGGCAACGCAACGAGCCGGTGGTCGTAACGATCGACAATTCAACTCTGACCAATGCCAGGATCATCAAGATCCTGGGAGATCATGCTCCTCTTGAAGTGCGGGGCAACAAGGAAGGATGGACTCATGCGGACACGTCGTTTGCGCAAGAAAATAAAATGGACCCGTCGGAATTTGACCCCCAGACCCCTGTCGAAATGACGGAGTATCACTGAGGCGTGGAACTGCCCGGCAAGAAGCAGGACGATTCCCGGGCCTTCACTGGCTGACCAGGTCCTCCTGACGCCCGATGGCCCCACCATCGGGCGTTTGACGTGGAGGGAAGACGGAGTGTCCATGTTGATCGCAAGTCGATTGCGGCTCAGGGCGGGGTGTCGCTACGCAGGAGGCCGAGTCATCGCGCGTCATGGCCTTGATAGGCAAGACGGTCAGGCTGTCCAATCTTGACGTCGCTAAGAACCGTGTCGTTTCACGGCTCCCGCTTTGGAAGGTCTCGGATCATTGCGTGGGCCTGATCCGGGCACTGCACACTTTTGCAGGCGAGGGATGAGCATGGCTCCGCCCATCCCGAGGGCCCGTCAGGCTCCGATATCGCGGCGATAGATCCCATCGGCCCAGTCGATGGCCGCCACACCCTCATAAGCGCGTGCGCGTGCGATTTCGGTGGTCTCGCCCCGCGCGCAGATTGTGAGCACGCGCCCGCCAGAGGCAACGAGCTTCCCGTCCACCAGAGCGGTACCCGCCTGAAAAACCGATACGCCCGGCACGGCTTCGGCACGCTCGATCCCTTTTATCGCCCCCCCTTTCGCCGGCGTACCGGGATAGCCGCGCGCGGCCACAACGACCGAGATCGAGGCGTCATCCGTAAACCGGATGGCAGCATCGTCCAGTCGGCCTGCGGCCAGAGCCTTGAGAACGGGAAGGAGGTCGGAATCAAGACGGATCAGGAGCGCCTGAGCCTCGGGATCGCCGAAGCGGACATTATATTCGATCAGCTTGGGACCATCCTGCGTCAGCATCAGCCCTGCGAAGATGATGCCCCGGAAGGGCGTGCCTCGGCGCACCATCTCCGCCAGCATGGGGCGCACCATGACGTCGAGCGCCTTTTCCTGTGCCTCGCGATCGAAATGGGGAGGGGGAGCGATCGCGCCCATGCCGCCCGTATTGGGGCCGGTATCCCCCTCGCCAATGCGCTTGTGATCGCGCGCAGCGCCAATCAGAACGGCGTCGCCGTCCGAGCAGAAGGCGAAGAGCGAGACCTCCTGACCTACCAGGCACTCCTCGATCACGATACTGGCCCCGGCCTCGCCGAAGCTGCGATCGGTCAGGATATCGATGATGGCGTCTTCAGCTTCCTGCAGCGTCTGGGCCACGATCACGCCTTTACCTGCTGCCAGACCATCCGCCTTGATCACGATGGGAGCCCCACGACGACGGACAAAGGCGAGGGCGGGTTCGGCCTCTTCGAAGCGCTCCCAGCGCGCGGTCGGAATGCCGGCGGCATCCGCGACGTCCTTGGTGAAGCTCTTGCTGCCCTCCAGGGCGCTGGCGGCCTGACTCGGTCCGGCACAGGCGATGCCCGCGCTGGCGCACAGATCAGCCAACCCGGCCACGAGAGGGGCTTCAGGACCAGGGACGACGAGGTCGATTCGCTGTTCGAGGGCGAAAGCCACGAGTCCTGTCACGTCGTCAGCGGCAAGCGGCACCAGTGTGCCGAGCGGCGCCATGCCTGGATTACCGGGGGCGATATAGAGCGCCTCGAGTTCGGGAGAGCGGGACAGGCAGGCCGCTAGAGCATGTTCGCGTCCGCCTGATCCGACAAGTAACACCCGCATCGTCATTCTTCCTGTTCTGACTGGTCCTAGCCCGCGTTCCGTAGCATAGACTGCGCGCATGAGCGAAAACGAACAGAGCGCGGGCAGGAATGTCCCCGAATATTCGGTCAGCGAGATTTCGGGCGCAATCAAGCGCACGCTCGAAGGCAGTTTCAGCCGTGTGCGTGTCCGTGGCGAGATTACCGAGCTCAAACGCTATTCCTCCGGTCATATCTACCTTTCCCTGAAAGATCAGGGCGGCAAGATTTCGGGCGTGGTCTGGCGTGGTTCGGTGTCGCGCCTGGGGTTGGTGCCCGAGAACGGGATCGAGGTGATCGCAACCGGTCGGGTCTCGGCCTATGGCGACCGCTCGAGCTACCAGCTCGTAATTGATCAGATGAGCTTCGCAGGCGAAGGCGCGTTGCTCGCCAAGATCGAGAAGCTGCGCCAGAAGCTGCTGGCCGAAGGCCTGTTCGATAACGAGCGCAAAAAGCCGCTGCCTTTCCTGCCACGGCTGATCGGCCTGGTGACCTCGAGCCGTGGGGCGGTGCTGCATGATATCCTTACCACCCTGTCCCGCCGTTTTCCCCGATCGGTGCTTGTCTGGCCTGTGGCAGTGCAGGGCGAGGGGGCGGTGGCCCAGATCACCGCGGCCATTGAAGGATTTGCGAACCTGGGCCTCCAGCCGGATCTTTCACCCGATCTGCTGATCGTTGCGCGCGGGGGCGGGTCGCTTGAGGATCTGATGGCGTTCAATGACGAGCGCGTTTTGCGCGCCGTCGCTGCCTGTCCCATCCCGCTCATTTCAGCCGTTGGGCATGAAACAGATACGACGCTGATCGATTTCGTATCGGATCGCCGGGCCCCGACCCCGACAGCAGCGGCAGAAATGGCGGTTCCGCTGCGTTCGGAAATGGTGGCGGATCTCGCGCATCGTGGCGCGCGTCTGGCAGGGGCTCTGTCACGCCAGTTGCAACTGGCCAGGGCGCGTCAGGACCAGGTGAGCGCGCGTCTGCCCGATCTGCCGAGCCTGCTGGAAACTGCACGCTTGCGCCTCGATGAGCGTGGGCAGCGCCTCGAACTCGCGCTCCCCATGGTTGCCGCGCGCGCGCGCCAGAGGCTCATGAGCCTTGAGGGGCGCGTGCCCTCGGCGGCGCATTTCCTGGGACAAAAGCGATCTCGCCTCGATCTGGCAAGTGCGGCCCTTGCCGTGGGTATACGCCACAGAATGCAGCAGGAACGGGCGGGATTTACTCATGCCCGCCTCGGTACCGAGACATTGACGGCCCGATTAGGGCTTGATCGCGCAAGATTGGCCGGTATCGCAGGTCGTCTGGAGGCAGTTTCGCCCGAAGCCGTCTTGGCGCGAGGCTATGCGCTGGTGCAGGATGGACGCGGCAAACCGGTGACGACAGCCTCGGGGCGGCCACGCGGCGGGGCAATCACGCTTCGTTTTGCTGATGGTACACGCTCCGGACGCCTCGACCCTGTAGGCACGGAACAGGAAGAACAGGGGGATCTCGGTCTATGATGCGCTCACATTTCAGGGCAGCTGCTGCAGCAGCGCTGTCACTCGCTCTTCTCGCGGGGTGCGAAGACGCGGCGTCGCCGCAGCCTGTGCAGAACCAGGTCCATGCGCGCATCCCGCCGCAGGATTTCGCCCCCGGCATGACAGGGGAGACACCGCCTCCCGCCAATGAGGCGCAACTGACCAACGATCCCTCTGCCCCGGTGAACACGCCGCTTTGCGGCGCGGTACAGCAGGAGACGAACCGTATGGGTGGGCAGGTTTTCAGCGATGGTCTCGCCTCAGGCAGCACTTGCCCGCAAAATGCCTGCTTCAATCCACTGACCGGCACCTATATCGCGGCAACGGGCGCCCCCAGCGTCTGCCGCTGATCGCACTCACCCTCGTTCCTGGAACTGCCCTATCGTCTTCTGCAGGGCTGGACTGACAGGCATGCTGACGCCCGTCATGCCGGTCCGATGCCCATCGGTTCATGCTCGGTGGGTGATTGTGCCGCGCGTTCTCGTCGATCACCGGCCGGGCATGCCCGACCCGCTTTTTTGGCTGTTCAGCAATGTGCGATCGTAGAAGCCCGTGAGCGCCTTGTTGAATACGGCATGAAACGCAGCGCGGTCGAAGCCAGGGAGGCTCTGGCAGATTGCCATTGCCTCATAGCCAGCCCGGCACGGCGCCAGGAAGTCGAAATGCCCGGCCCCGCTCACGGCGTGAAATTCGGGAGGCGAGGGCAGATTGTCGCGCACGGGCTCGACAGATCCGGGTGAGGGCAGGATCGCATCATTCATGGCCTGCCAGAGTTGCACGGGCAATGTAACGGGTGCGAGTGAGGCGCGTGTCATCGTGAATCCCAGAGCCGGGGCTGCAATCACCATGGCTTTGAAACGTGTGTCCTGTACCGACGGGAGGCGGGCATCGGTCGGCAGTGTGCGCTTATGGAGCAGGGTGCAGGTGAAGCTGGCGGCGTGGAGCGCGCACCAGGGGGCCACGCGTGTCAGATCAGGCCGGGCGCCGACTGCAAGCAGGGCGGTCAGCCCTCCTGCTGAAAAGCCGAAAGCCCCTATGCGATTTTGGTCCAGATGGGCAGAAAGCGGCCATGCTGAGAGCATATAGGTCAGCGCTGCACTCATGGCCCGTGTCCGGCCCACAAGATCGCTCGCGTGCGCCGTATCGTGCCAGTTATCCCCCGGCTCGGTGAGGGCCGCGACGACATACCCTGCCCGTGCCAACGCAGCCGCGGTATCGAGGTGGCTGGTCCATGAGCCACCCGTGCCATGCGAGATCACGATCAGCGCATGATTTTCATCGCGTACAGGACCATTGATCACGCATTCCTGTGCATACGGGCCAAGCGCTTGTGAGGTAGGCGTATCGGCGCTCGGATACCAGATGCCCAGTTCGATCCCCTCCGGTGTAACGAGATGCTGGCACCCCACCTCCAGGTGTGGGGGATTCTGCGTGGGGGAGGACTGTGCCATGGCAGAGCCGAGGCAGCAGGCGAGTATCAGGGTGGCGAGGGGGAGGCGACGGCTTAACGACATGAAAAGGGCAGACTCCTGTTGAGACAAGGTCAGAAACCTCTGATTTATGTGGCCAGCCAGCCTGTTTTCGTGAATGGGCGAGTGGGCGACTGAGCGATTGGGCGGGGTATGCAAGCCGCGTCGTGCACGGCATTCTTGGCTCAGGCAGTCAGCGCGTGGCGCAAGGCAAGGAGGGTATGAGCATTTGAGAGACGGGGAGCAGAGAGATCTGAACAGCGCCTTGGACTCTCACCCCGGCCAGGTCCATGGTCTTGCAGTACAGGGACCTCTGCTTCGCCCGCGCCTGCTCCTGCAAGGCTTGGCTTTGTCGATGGGAGTCGGGTTGTTTCTCGGCATTCTCGGCCCCTATGGCAGCTATCAGAATCCCGGCCTGCTCGACCGGGTCGCTTACTGGATTGCCTCGATCATGGCGGGGCTCGGACTCTATGCCGGCCCGCTCGTGCTGCTGCGGAGCGCCTGCATCCTCCATCGAGGAGGTGCGCTCTTCTGGATAGAAGTGATAGCTGGCACCGCGTTTCTGAGCCTGTTTCAGACTCTGATCACGCGTGACCTCGCTTTAACGATATGGCCAGAGATCGCCCCACATTTGCCCGGCTGGTGGATATGGTACGTGCAGGTTCTGGCGATCGCCTTGCCAGGCGTTCTGGGCGTGCTGCTGTGGCGGCGTTATCGGGATAAGCGCGCCGAAATTTCTGCCAAGGGGGACGTGCCACGGCCGCAAGAGCTGGTTACGCCCGATATAAGCCAGCCCGAGTCTGGCGCAGCACAGGGAGAGGGGCTGCGTATTGGAACCGCTTATCCCAGGCCCGAACACATCCACGCGCTGCAGATGGAGGACCATTACATACGCTGTTATGTCGCTGATGGCTCGCGTCTGGTGCACGGCGTCTTTCGCGATGCCGTTGCGAGGCAATCCGGATGTGACGGATTACAGGTCCATCGTAGCTGGTGGGTTGCGCGCCACGCTGTTTCCCGCTGGGAAGGAACGCCCAGAGCTTTGCGTTTGCATCTGTCCAATGGGCTGGAAGTGCCGGTCGCACGCGCACAGGTTGCCCGTCTGCGCGAGGCAGGCTGGCTCGATAAGGACTGAATATACAAGAGTCACAAAGAGCCTGCGCTGGAAAGGCCTCAGGCTGCCGAGATCTGGACTGGCTCGATGAAATCGCCCTGAGATTTGCGCTTGGCGCATGGGACGCGGAGCGCGGTTAATTAGGCTCTCAAGCGTCAAGACCTGGAAGATATACGAAGAATATGCTACATTTCCAATATGATGCAAATAAAGCATCATATTCCCGGAGAAAATATTGAAATATATTCGTGCTCGCGCACTGCTTTTGTGCGCTGGTATCGCGACCTGTGCGCCCGTCTGGGCACAGGTTGATGATATGCCCCTGAAGCGCTCTGATATCGGGAAAGGAGGTGGTGTGGCTGGTCTGGACGCGACTCGACGCGTGACCAATGACGTGTCTAATAATACGGTTGTGAGCCGCCATATCGAGTTTCCTGATCATAATCAGGAGATTGTTTTCAACACCGGGTCTCCGGATTCGAATAACCGGCAGATCCACATCGGGTACGACCTCGATAAGAAAAAAGTTTATTTTACCAATGATCATTACGGTAATATTTACGACTTCAACGGCACAATAAAAACGTCGTCGTTACGCGCAGATGACGTCGTGCCATCGCGCCTTTTGTTGGAAAATCCAGGCAATAGCGTCGTATTCAACACAAACTCCCTCGATAGCAACAATCCCTACGTGCGTATCGGTTGGGACCCCACCAAGAATGCGCTCGTGTTTACCAATGATCGTTACGGCAATGAGTTTCGCTTCGAAGGCAACGTCAATGCGAGAGGGATCAATGCGGAGGGTATGAAGCCCGGCTTGGTTGAGTTTGACAAGCCCGGTAAGGAGATTGTCTTTGATACGCTCTCCCTCGATACAAACAATCAGAAGGTCCATATCGGTTATGACCTTGCCAGCAACAGCGTCTATTTCACCAATCAAAGATACGGCAATAATTATAGTTTCAATGGACCGGTCCGGGCCAGCGACTTCGTCCTGAATGGCGGCCGATTGCTGGATGCGGGTTATTTTGCCGCCGATGCGTTCAGCAAAGGGGCACCAGACAATGATCGCTCACGCCTCTGGATGAGCAACGGCGCTGACTGGGGTAACCTTCATCCCGATACGCTCATGCTGGGTGGTGCGCGAGATGGCCAATACATGCATATCAAGGCCACGTGTACGAATACTTCCGGCGGCGATGAGGGAGGGTCCTGCTATCAGTTCACCGATATGCGCGGCCCGCAAAACTTTCATCGTGGGGGAGCTGGCAACACCGATGGCATCAATATCGATGCCCGTTCCCAGGGTAATGGCCCTCTGGACATGCTTGGTGGGAATGAGCTGATCACCAATGCCGACGGGACGCACCGCGTCGGGGGCAGCCTTCATGAGACGCTTGCGCTTGCCAAGGCAGGGCAAAGCTTCATCAATATGACCGAGGTGACGACTTGCGGTCCAAACCTTACCTGCCTCGCCAGTGGCGCCAAGTTCCGGACGAAGGATGGAACATTGGTCGATGAGGCGCCGGTCATCGCGGAAGATGTGCCGATTTTCGCTGCTGACGGAAAGACCCAGATTGGCGTTGATCACCGCGTGACCCTGTCGAGCGGATATAGTCTTGCAAGCGATCTTGCCGCCCACGCAACACTGACCCTCAAGGTCGTCTCTCGGGATGGTAAGGCCTATGCCTACCGTTTCAGGAACGCCCATGAAGTCGTGGTCTATCCCAAGCTCTCGGACGAGGAGGCGGCTGTCTTCCGGGGGCGCATGTCGATGTTTACCAATATCGTCAATGGAATGGCCTCCACCGAGAAAGGCGGCAATACGGATTATCCGAATTATTACTACGGCTATTTCGCGGGGCTCGACACCAGCACAGGAGATGACGGAACCGGGATTTATGTCGAGGCAAGCTTCTATCCCGGCACATCTTCTGCGCGGGCTGGCTTCGTGACTCTGGCGCACCCAGACGTGGACAGATTTGGCGTGACCGGTCAGCCGGGAACCAATAAGGGCGATCAGATCGATTTCAGCGGGATTTCCTATACCGGACCTGATGGCAAGGTCTATCAATCGACTCAGACACATCGCTATCGCTATCCGGCTCTGTTCTTCGGCATGAGTACGAAGAACTTCAACTCCTACAGCCTTCAGCAATATACGCGTCCTGTGGATGGTCTGACACGGGCTTTCGATAACGAGTGGGATTTTTGGATGACGGGTACCCACCCGGGCGAAACAAGCTCACGCGGGTTGACCATGACTTGGGGTGGTTCGACCCTGCCTCTTTCGCCTGATTCCTGGATGTTGAACCTTGCGGGTAATAACGTGATGCCCGTTGGTCTCGATGTGAATGGTGTCTTCCCTTACGGTGGCCGCCTCATTCGCTCCGACGCTGCTTTCAACGTGTTCCGCAACCGCGACGGAAATGCTCCCGGTAACGTGGGCGACACACAATCGGTCATTTCGTTGGGGCAGGGTATCATGGGTAGCGAGTTCCGTGACTCCTACGCCGTCTCGGCGGCTGCGGAACGTGGCGCGACACACCTTGTAGTCAAGGGCGTGATCGCCGGGTATCTGCGCGCCTCGCCAGCGGCGCTGCAGATGACCTCTTCTAACGCGGCAATTCAGGCTGCGCTGCCTCAGGGAACGAATACAATCACGGCCATCAACGTGGACGAACGGGCAGGCGTGACGCAGATCGATCTGGCGCAGCCACTGGCCGCGGCCATTTCGGCCAATGGAGCAACGATCAGCTTTGCTCTGCCTTCAAAATTTGTTGCCCTGCACGGCTATGTCTCTCGTGACGGGCAGGAAAACCCGTCCTATCACCTCGGTGCTCTCGAATCCGGGGACGATCTTGAATATGTTGCGCGCCCCGATTGTAGCGATGCCTCCAAGATTTCCTGCCATCAAGCGGGTCAGCTCGTTTTCGATCCTGCGGGAATTCCCTCGGGAATTGGTCTGGGTGTCGGTAAGGGAAGCGAGATGGATTACAGTCTTGTCGCGAGGGCAAAGGGCAATGTGGTCATCACCCATGGTCTCGAGCTCGGTTCTGCCCGCGGTGGTCAGAACCCGCGTCTCGTTGGGCAGGGGGCCGATACTGTCCAGTTTCTGGCAGCTTCGGGAGAGCCTGCACGTTTGAACGTTGGAACCCTTATCCAGAAGTTGGAGACGCCTGCCTCATCGAGCGCGGCATGTAGTCCGGGGCAGACGCAGGATGACAGCAATTATCACTATGTCTGCGTTGCCAGTAATCGCTGGAAGCGCGTGGCTCTAAGCGACTTCTGAGTTTCAGACATTCCGCTTCTGCCTCTGTCCTGATCCTTATGCTTCACGACGGGGCGGACCTCATGGCGTTCGACACATGGCGGTGAGAGGATGCTGGTACCAGCTACGTTGTTCATCAACGTCAGTCGGTGTCCTGTCGAGCATGTGAGTACGAGCTGAGCGGCTTGTCATCACCATCAAGATCAAAAAAACGGGGCGGTGTGAGCCGCCCCGTTTTTTCTCGTTTTTTCTCGTTTTTGAACGTTGATGGTGCTTAGCGCTTCCACCAGCCGGTACGTGGCTTGGCGGGAGCAACCTCATCGACATTGATGGGCTGGACCACGGGGGGCGCATCCTCGGCCTTTGCCTTGCTGCGGCTCCCACGGCCCTTGGCTGGCGCCTTGGGCTCCGCGGCCACCGGGGCGGCATCAGCGTCTGCTGCCTTGCGCGGCGTACGACCACGGCGGGGCTTGGGTGCCTCCGGTTCGCTTACCAGGGCGACCGGTGTGCCCTCTGCGGCTGCGGCCTCCCCCGAAGTCTCGGCAATCTCGGCTGCAACCGGCGTCTTGCGCGGGCGACCGCGACGGCGTGGAGCCGGCTTCTCCTGATCGGCTTCCGCCACTGCGACAGGCTCGGGAACGGGCAAAGCCGCTTCCGGCACGGGCGCAGAGGGGGCAGGCTCGGATATCTCCGCAGCCGCAGGACGACGACGCGGGCGTGAGCGACCCTTTCGCCCTTCAGCCTCGATGCCATGACGCGACGTTTCGGCCTTGGGTTCGGCGGCGGATTGCGAAGCTTCGACCGGGACAGATTCAGCCAATGTGGGCTTGGGTTCCGTATTAAGCGCGGAAGGCGCCCCCAGACGCGATTCAGCCTGCTCAATCATGTCGAAGATGTCGAACGATGCACCACCGAACGGATTGGCCGGAGTCGGTCCCTCCCAGCGGCTTTCCTTGCGCTCCGGCGTATTGCGACGCTCCTCGGTCGGGCGTGCGTCACGTGTCGGCTCGGCGCGCTCCTCACGGGAAACGCGACGGGTGCGCATGCGACGACGACCCGGAACGATCAAGGCCTCAGCCTCGCTCAGGCTGCTTTCCTCGGAGGGAGCCTGTTCCGGGGTGTTCCCGGAAATTTCGGCCTCATCGTCGGCCTCGTCGTCGGTCTCGGCGGTGGCGTCGCGCTGCTGGTCGTCACGGCCCTGTCCATCGCGGAACTCGTCGGAGCGGCGGCCATTGCGACGGCGGCGGCGACGGCGGCGGCGGCCGCCCTCTTCACGCGCACCTTCCTCGCGACCGTTTTCGTCACGGGTTTCCTTGGACTGCGCGGCGTCAAGCTCCTGCTCGAGTTCCTCTTCCTGCACGACAGAGGTTGCGGGCTCCACCTGAACGCCAGCCTCATGATCATCACGCTCACGCACCGCCCGCTGCTCGGCAGGCACCTGCGGACGCAGACGCTCGATACGCAGATCGGCGGGGGTCAGGCTGTCATCAGGCTGGAACGACACGCGCATGCGGTGACGCTGCTCAATTTCAGCGAGCCATTCACGCTTGTTGTTGAGGATATAAAGAGCGATCCCCGAGGTGATGTGCACGCTGATTTCCGCGGCCTTCTGCTTCAGGCCTTCCTCATCGACGGCGCGCAGGACATGCAGGGCAGCGCTCTCGACGCCGCGGACATGACCTGTGCCCTGGCAATGCGGGCAAGGTACAAGTACGGCTTCGGAAATCGAGGGACGCAGACGCTGACGCGACATTTCGAGCAGGCCGAAATGCGAGATCTGGCCGATCTGGATACGTGCACGATCCGAGCGCAGCGCATCCTTGAGGCGCTTTTCGACCATCGCGTTGTGCTTGCGGCTTTCCATGTCGATGAAGTCGATCACGACAAGACCGGCAAGATCGCGCAGCCGCAGCTGACGCGCCACTTCCTCCGCGGCTTCCAGATTCGTACGGACCGCCGTGTCCTCGATATTGCGCTGGCCGGTCGAACGACCCGAGTTCACGTCGATCGACACCAGTGCCTCGGTCTGGTTGATCACCAGATAACCACCCGATTTCAGCTGGGCCGTGGGTGAGAAGATCGCGTCCAGATGGCCTTCTACATGATAGCGGCCGAACAGGCTCTGGCTCTGGTCGCGCCAAAGTTTCACCTTGTTGGCGTTGTGCGGCATCAGAAGGCGCATGAATTCGCGCGCATTCTTCCAGGCCGGTTCGCCATCGATGACGATTTCCTCGATATCCTTGCTGAACAGGTCACGGATGGCGCGCTTGATCAGGTTGGCTTCTTCATAGATCAGCGTTGGCGCGACCGATGAAAGCGTGTGATTGCGGATATCGTCCCAGAGCTGCAGCAGGTATTCGCAGTCGCGGGTGATCTCGGGACCAGGGCGCTGGGCACCGGCCGTGCGCACGATCATGGCCATGCCGCGTGGCAGATCCAACTCGGCAATGATGTCACGCAGGCGCTTGCGATCGCTGTCCGAGGTGATCTTGCGCGATACGCCGCCGCCACGCAGGGCGTTGGGCATCAGCACGCAATAGCGACCGGCCAGCGAGACATAGGTGGTCAGCGCCGCACCCTTGTTGCCGCGCTCTTCCTTGACGACCTGCACAAGCAGGATCTGGCGGCGTCGGATGACTTCCTGAATCTTGTAGTTGCGCAGGAAGCGCGCCGTGCGACGGGCGGCTGCGCCTTCGTCACCGGTGTCGTGCTCACCCCCCACCGTTTCGGGACGGGCTTCGAACTCTTCCGTCTCGGCCGTGTCGGCCTCGGGCACAGCAGGCGCGTCCTGTTCATTCTCGGCGCGCTCATCGGCACGCAGGTCTTCATCCTGCAGGGCGAGCAACTTTTCGCGGTCAGCAACAGGAATCTGGAAATAATCCGGATGAATTTCGCTGAACGCCAAGAAGCCGTGGCGATTGCCGCCGTAATCGACGAAGGCGGCCTGGAGGCTTGGCTCTACGCGAATGACCTTGGCGAGATAGATATTGCCCTTGATCTGCTTCTTGGACGACGTTTCGATGTCATAATCTTCGAGACGATCACCATCCATAACCACGACGCGGGTTTCTTCCGCGTGGGTGGTGTCGATCAGCATACGCTTGTTCATAAATAGGGAGACTCCGGTCGGCCTTTGTCACGGCCGGGTGCAAGCCCTGTGCAGACACAGTGGCTGTTCCGGCGCGCGCGGCAGAATGTCGAGGCGTGGTTTGTGAAAAAAGGCCATAGGACCAGCGCTCGCGGAACAGCGTCGGACGCAGGGCAAAGCCCGCTCCGGTAGTTTTCCACAAAACGAGACTGGCAGATTTCATGCGGCCCCTGCGAGTTGTCATCTGCGCCCCGTGTTCGAAGACTGACCTCTCTTGACATCCAGCGGCTATGCCAGCGGGAAGGGAGGGCTCTTGCAAACCGTGATGACGCGCGAAGCATGGCGGAAAACGGGAGCGGCGCGTCAGATAACGCCCCTGTGTACGGGGCTGCGTCCTGGCGCCGGATCGACCGTTTCGTGATCCTTCTTCCACAGGATGACGTAAAACGGCGATCCGTGCAAGACGCTCGCCCCTGCCATGTTGACACCGCATTTCTACGCCAGAAAATAGACAGTCGCTCTTCCTGTTTGAGGTCGCTTATGCCCGTTTTCGATCCGACCCGCCGTCAGGTGGCGAATCTGCTTGGCGGGTCGTTGATGACCGGGGCATTGTTGAGGCCGCTCACGGGGTTTGCTTCGGCCCACAAGAGCGCGGTCCATAAGAGCGTCGCGCATAAGCCAACGCATCATGCCTCGGCGCACGGTCCAGCCAAGGCGCCTGCGGTGATCGGTACGGCCGCCCCGCCCCGTCCGGTCATCATGCTCGACCCTGGCCACGGAGGGAAGGATCCCGGAGCGATCGGTGTGAGTGGCACTTACGAGAAGCACATCGCCGCCGCCGCGGCGAAGGAACTCTACCGTCAGATCAAGGCGTCAGGCCGTTATGACGTGGTGATGACGCGCGCGGATGATCATTTCATTCCGTTGGAGGGGCGTGTCGATCTGGCACATCGGCACAAGGCCCAGCTCTTCATCTCCATGCATGCCGACGCGCTGCATGATCCTGATGTGCGCGGGGCCAGCGTCTATACATTGTCCAATGGTGCGTCCGATGCTCAGACGGCCTCGCTGGCCCAGACCGAGAACAGTGCGGATCGTTTTGCCGGGCCAGCATTTCACGGCATGTCGTCCGAGGTGCAGGATATCCTGGCAAGCCTCGTCAATGAAGAAACCCGGCGCGGGTCTGCCCATATGGCGGCCAGTGTCGTTTCGGCATTCCAGCCGCGTATCGGCCTGCTGCGCCACCCGGCACGGCACGCCGCCTTCGTGGTGCTGAAATCTGCCGACATTCCCTCTGTGCTTGTGGAGATGGGATTCATGTCCAATCGCCATGATGAGGCGGCCTTGCGTCAGGGGGCGTATCGGCAGCAGGTAGCCAGCGCCATGAGCGCAGCGATCGATCGCTATTTCGCTTCCACGACAACGAATATTGCGCGCGCAGGGTAGAAATTGTCTCTGTCGCGCTAGGCAAGACCCTGTCTTTTACAGTAGGAAGGGCGTCATGGACATTCTGACGCCCTTCTCCAGCATAGGATCCCGTGCCGCCGCACGCGCTGATCTGTGCCCGGGCCTCCTCCTTCGTACGCTTCGACTTATCTGCCCCTGAGCGCATTTCGCCGCCGGGTTCTCCGGCGCGTTCAGGGGGTTCACGATCTTGTTGTCCAAAGCCACGAAAAGAGACTGCCATGACCATCTCCCATCCTTCCTTCGGCACGGTTGCTGACGACCGCGTCATTATTTTCGACACGACCCTGCGTGATGGTGAGCAATCACCCGGCTTCTCGATGAACCTCGAAGAAAAGATCCGCATGGCGAAGGCCTTGGAGGAACTGGGTGTCGATGTGATCGAGGCAGGTTTTCCCGTGGCCTCTCCCGGCGATTTCGAGAGCGTGCAGAAGATTGCCGAAACCGTGCGTGAGTCGGTTGTGTGCGGTCTGGCCCGGAGTGGTGGCAAGCGTGACATCGAGGCTGCGGGGGAGGCGATTGCGAAGGCTCCGCGGCGGCGTATTCACAACTTCATCTCCACGTCGCCGCTTCACATGAAGTACAAGCTGCGCATGGAGCCGGAAACCGTGCTGGAGCTGATCGCCCAAGGCAACACGGCATCACGGCATTTTACCGATGACGTGCAGTGGTCGGCCGAGGACGGGTCGCGTACCGAGCCCGATTTCCTGTGCCGTTGCGTCGAGACGGCCATTCGCCATGGTGCTACTACCATCAACATCCCCGACACGGTGGGCTTCACCACGCCGGAGGAATTGCAGGCCATCTTCACCATGCTGCGCGAGCGCGTGCCGGGTGCGGAGAAGGTGATTTTCTCGACGCATAACCATAACGATCTGGGACTGGCCGTGGCCAACACTCTCGCAGCCGTGGCAGGCGGGGCGCGTCAGATCGAATGCACCATCAATGGGATCGGGGAGCGCGCAGGTAATGCGGCGCTCGAGGAAATCGTGATGGCCATCCGTACACGTCGCGACAAGATCCCGTTCCAGAACCGCATCGAGACGCCGCGTCTGCTCGGGATTTCGCGTTTGCTCGCAAATATCACCGGCTTTGACGTGCAGCCCAACAAGGCCATCGTCGGTCGCAACGCCTTCGCGCATGAGAGCGGTATCCACCAGGACGGTATCCTGAAGAATGCCGCAACATATGAGATCATGACGCCCGAGAGCGTAGGCTGGAGCAAGACGTCGCTGGTTCTGGGCAAGCATTCGGGCCGCGCAGCTTTTCGCGACAAGCTCAAGGCGCTGGGCTACGAGTTGCCAGATGAGAAGATTCAGGACGCGTTCGAACGCTTCAAGGTTCTGGCTGACCAGAAGAAGACCGTGTTCGACGATGATATCCGTGCGCTCGTCGATGATGAGACTCGCGATCACGACCGTATTCGCTTTGTCTCGCTCGACATTCAGGCAGGCTCGCGCCGTCCCGCAGAAGCCGAGCTCGAACTGCTGGTCGATGGCACTGTGCGCAGCGCGAAGGTGACCGGCAATGGCCCGGTCGACGCAGCATTCAAGGCGATTGGAGAAATCTTCCCGCATGAGGCGGCTCTCGAACTGTTCTCGGTCGGCGCTGTGACCGAAGGGACGGATGCCCAGGCCAAGACTACTGTGCGCCTGCGGGAAGGCGGCAAGATGGTGGATGGTCAGGGTGCAGATGCCGACACAGTCGTTTCCGCCGTGCGCGCCTATGTCCATGCGCTGAACAAGCTGCTGATCAAGCGCACCCGGAGCGAGCCTGAAGCGCTGACTGCCTGAGGACGAGAAACTGTCAGAGCCCTCGCGAGCATCGAGCTCGTGGCGGCTTCGATGGCCCTACGGTTGAGACGTCAGCCAGAGCGCCGGCCGATATTCCGGTCGGGCGCTCTCGCTTCGGATAGGAGCCTAAGTTCACGCACTTGGTGTACCCTACACCGCTTGTCCATTCAGCAAGGCGCCCGCTGGAATGAGCGCCATTCGCGCAAGACATCCTCCCTGAGTGAACGTGCTATTCGCGTTCTTTTTCAGAGGCCGATGGCGCAGCTCATATACAGAAAACCCCGGAAGCCATGATCGGACCGCCGGGGGCTTGATATGGAATGGGCGGACCGTCTGGGCTCTCGTGTACCAGCGCGCTCAGTAACCGCTGCCGTAGCCCTGATTATAGGCGGGATAGCCCTGCGCGGTGGGGTAGCCATTCTGAGGGTATCCCCCTTGCGGGTACGCAGCCTGTGGTTGCGCCGGGTAAGCCGGAGCAGCGTAGCCATTCTGCGCGGGCTGGGCATATTGCTGGGGGTAGGCCTGCTGGGGCGCCTGGTTGTAATAACCCCCCTGATTGTAATACCCGCCCTGGCTGTAGGTATTACTCGGACGGTTAGGCGTTGTGGCCGCGCCACCGGCAGCGCCTACAAGCCCGCCGGCCAAAGCCCCGATTGCGGCGCCACGTCCGCCGCCCGCCAGGGCACCGATGGCCGCACCGGCACCCCCCCCGATCAGGGCGCCAGACCCGGCACGTGCGCCAGGGTCATATGGGCTTCCGCAGCTGCTGAGCAGAGTGCAAAGACCTGCCACCCCCAGAGTTGCGGCAAGCCGTGTTGGCAGGCTGGTCGAATTCGAGGAGGGCGTGGCCATTATACTCTCTCAGTCAGGTCAGATCAGTAGCCCGAACGCGGACGGTTCGGGGTGGTTGCTGCACCGCCAGCCGCACCGAGGGCGCCACCGGCCAGCGCGCCGATAGCAGCGCCGCGACCACCGCCAGCCAGGGCGCCAATGGCTGCACCGCCGCCAGCGCCGATCAGGGCGCCCGAACCGGCACGTGCGCCCGGATCATAGGGGTTGCCGCAAGCGCTGAGGCCGAGCATGCCCACACAGGCTGTGAGAGCCAGAAGCTTGCTCGGGCGGATCGAAATAGAACGCTTGGTCATGGTCTTGGGTATCCTAGGTCATTCAGTCAACACTGCACGAACGGAGCGCGGTTTCCCGGGTTTCCCGGGTCCACTCAGACGTGAACAGGTTGGCGTCATATCGCCATGGGACGCGCGTTCTTACCGTGGCGCCAAAATGGCAGAGAAGCGATTGTTTGTAACGCAAGGTAACCCCTGCCAGGGCCGGGTGGCAGGGATCCTGGATTGTGGTCATTAAACTGCAATTTTCCCGCAAGGGGTCTTGCTCCCCACCCTTGGCCCCGGTAAGCCCTGCGCCAGAATATCTCGCGTCATGACTTCCATGCCCCCGGTATCTCCTCCCGAAAAAGGAAGGAATGTCGGCGAAAAGGAGCCAGGGCGCCACCCGCGCGCGCAAATCTTTCGGCCAGGAGGCTTGAATGTTCTCACGTCTGCTGGGTCTCATGTCGGCAGACATGGCTATCGACCTCGGCACCGCCAATACGCTCGTTTATGTCAAGGGACGCGGTATCGTGCTCGACGAGCCATCCGTGGTTGCCATAGCCGAGGTGCGAGGCAAGAAGCAGGTTCTCGCCGTTGGCGAGGAAGCCAAGCTGATGGTCGGGCGTACCCCCGGCAATATTACGGCCATCCGCCCGCTGCGTGACGGCGTAATCGCCGATTTCGAAGTGGCGGAGGAAATGATCAAGCATTTCATCCGCAAGGTTCATAATCGCCGCGCCTTCGCCAGCCCGCAGATAATCGTCTGCGTACCTTCGGGCTCGACGGCTGTCGAGCGTCGCGCGATCCAGGAGAGCGCCGAGAGTGCCGGTGCGCGCAAGGTGATGCTGATCGAGGAGCCCATGGCGGCGGCGATCGGCGCGGGTCTCCCGGTGACCGAACCTTCGGGCAGCATGATCGTCGATATCGGCGGCGGCACGACCGAGGTTGCGGTGATCTCGCTTGGCGGCATCGTTTATGCGCGTTCGGTGCGTGTGGGCGGCGACAAGATGGACGACGCCATCATTTCCTATATCCGCAAGACCTTCAATCTGCTGATCGGCGAGAGCTCGGCAGAGCGTCTCAAGATCGATATCGGCTCGGCGTGTCTGCCGGATGACCCGCGTGATCCGGGGCCGGTCAAGGAGGTCAAGGGACGCGATCTGATCAATGGCGTGCCCCGTGAGGTTCTGGTGAGCCAGGCCCAGGTGGCGGAGAGTCTTGCCGAGCCGGTGATGCAGATCGTGGATGCCGTCACCACGGCGCTCGAAAACACGCCCCCGGAACTCGCTGCGGACATCGTGGACAAGGGAATTGTGCTGACCGGCGGTGGCGCGTTGCTCTATCGTCTGGATGATGTGCTGCGCAATGCGACAGGCTTGCCGGTGACGGTGGGTGAGTCGCCATTGTCCTGCGTGGCGCTGGGCACGGGGCGCGCACTGGAAGAGATGCGCCGCCTGCGGAATGTCCTGATCTCGATGTACTGATAACCAGGGAGCATCCCGTCGATGCTGTCGATCCAGGGGCGACACGCACTCGCGAAGCTGATGCTGCCGTTTTTTTTCGTGCTGGCAATCGGGCTGATCATGCTCGGCCTCACACGTCGGCCCATCGTTGATTCGGCGCGGCTGAAGCTGGCAGATGGACTTTCGCCTGCCTATCGCCTGATGGCAGCGCCGGAAACGGCTTTTGCCCAGCTGCGTCAGTCGGTGACGGGCCTGACGGATATTGCGGGTGAGAATGTCCGGTTGCGCGCCGAGAATCAGAAGCTGCGCCGCTGGTACGATGTCGCGGTGGCGCTGGCCAATGAGAATGCCCAGCTCAAGGCCAGCCTGCACTGGATTCCTGACAACGCCCCGAATTTCGTGAGCGGCCATGCCTTGCGTGACGCTGGCGGATTATATGGCCGTTCTATCCTGCTGGCGGTGGGCGAGGATCATGACATCGTGCCGGGAGATGTTGCACTCGACGCCTCCGGGCTGCTGGGGCGTGTGACGGAAACCGGTAACCGTACCGTGCGCATTCTGATGATCAATGATGACGCGAGCCGTATCCCGGTCATGCTTACCGCCTCGCGCGGCAACGCGATCATGGCCGGAGACGGCTCCGCCTATCCCAGGCTCATCTACTACGCCCAGGATAATCGTCCGGTCGAAGGCGAGCGCGTTGTGACGGGCGAGCAACCCGCCCCGGACGGGCATGAGCACGGAGCCTTTGCCGGTATGCCAGGAGGGCTCGTGGTGGGGACGGTGCATTATCTGCGCCCCGGCAGTCCGGTGGTGGTGCCCGAGGCCTCGCTCGATCATCCCGATATCGTGCGCGTCTTCAATTACATGAGCGCCGATCATGCCGGGCCGGATGCGCCCGGTCGCGTCAGGCTCATGCCCCCCATGCCGGTCGCTCCTGAACTGCCATTCGTGCCGTTTCAAAAGCCGATAAGGGGGCAGGGCTAGGCATGGTTACCCATCGTCACGCGCCTGACATCCATCCCGGCATCGCCCCGCGTTTGACCCTGCGTCGTCGGCTGGACCGGCTCATGCGCGCGCTTTTGCCCTCGCTGTTCATCGTGGTCAGCGCGTTTGTGCTGTCGGCGGGGCTTGGCATACCGGGCCAGAGCGAACTGGGTTTTGCTATCGCGGCCTCAACGGTGTTTTTCTGGTCGGCCCATCGCCCCCAATCCATGACGCCATTCATGACCTTTTGCGTCGGTCTGGTCTGCGAGATGCTAAGCTTCGGCCCTCCTGGCGTATTCCTGTTTTCCCTGCTCGTGTTTCACGGCGTGGCCCATCTGTGGCGCTATGGTCTCAGCCGGATCAGCTTTCTCTTCGCCTGGGCCTTGCTGGGCGGTCTTGCTCTTGTTTTGTCGTTGTTTGGATGGATCATCGCGTGTATCGGGACGTTGACGTTCCTCTCACCGGGGCCGAGTCTCTTTCAGGCTGCGGTGACAATTGGTATCTATCCGACATTGAGCGCCCTGTTCGCATGGGCGCGTCGCACGGTGGCAGACCCTGAACAAGCCTGAAGGCCCGGTTTTGAGCATGATGTTCCGTCGCAGCGCAGCGTTTCCGACCGGACGCCCGACAGGTGGACCTGTAGCCATGCGCGCTCCGTATCGCGGATATGTTGCCACGCGATGAAGTCAAAGCGCCCGCAGTCATCCCGGACTCGCAGCAAGCGTGAGGAGGTAACGCCCTCGCGCGGTGTGTTCACGCGCCGCGCCCTGCTCGTGCTTGCCACCCAGGCAGGCGTGCTCGGCGTGCTGGGCAAGAAGCTCTATGATCTCCAGGTGCATGAGGGCGATCATCTGCGCGACCTGGCGGCCCGCAATCGGACGAGCAAGCGTCTGCTTGCCCCGGCACGCGGGCAGATCGTCGATCGCTTCGGCATCCAGCTGGCGGGCAACAAGGTTAACTGGCGCGCGCTCCTCATGCCGGAGGAGACAACCGACATCCACGCGACCATCGCGCGTTTCGGCCAGATCATCGCGCTCGATGAGCGTGATCAGGCGCGTATCGAGCGCGACCTGCGCCATATTCGTAAATACGTGCCTGTCGCTCTCAAGGATTTCCTGAGCTGGGATGACATGGCGCGTATCGAACTGAACGCGCCGAGCCTTCCTGGCGTACTGATTGATGTCGGCACGACGCGGCTTTATCCCTATGGACCGCAATTGGCGCATATTGTTGGTTATGTCGCGCCTCCCAATGAGCGCGACGTGGCCTCCAGCCCGATGATGGCTTTGCCGGGCATGCGCGCCGGTCGGGCCGGTATCGAGCAGACCCAGGATGATCTGCTGCGCGGCGCGCCGGGCTCTGTCGAGATGGAGGTCAACTCCAAGGGCCGCGTCATGGGTGAGATGGATCGCGTCGACGGCCAGCAGGGTGACGAGATCGTCCTGACCATCGATGCCGGGCTGCAGCAGATGGTGCTCAACCGCATCGGCGATCAGGCTGCCAGCGTCGTGGTGATGGATTGCCGTAATGGCGAGGTGCTGGCCATGGTCAGCACACCGTCTTTCGATCCCTCCCTGTTTGATTCAGGCGTGAGCCACGCTCAATGGATCGAATGGACGAATAACGTCCGTACCCCGCTCATCAACAAGACGGTGGCCGGTGTCTACCCGCCAGGATCGACCTTCAAGCCTGCCGTGGCTCTGGCTGCGCTGCAATCGGGGCTGGTCAGCCCGCAGGACCGGTTCACCTGTCCTGGCTATTACGACATGGGTGGGGTCCGTTTTCATTGCTGGTCGCGCTGGGGGCATGGAAGCATCACCATGCAGCAGGCACTCATGTATAGCTGCGACGTCTATTTCTATCTGGCGGCGCGCAAGATCGGCATGGAGCCCATCAAGGCCATGGCCAATGGCTTCGGTCTCGGCACCAAGCTGGATATAGAGCTTCCCCATACCCGCGCCGGTGTGATCCCCACGCCCGAATGGCGCCAGAAACACGGCTTTCACTGGAATGGGGGTGACACCGTCAATGCCGGCATCGGTCAGGGTTTCGTGCAGGTCACGCCGCTTGAGCTCGCCACCTATGTTTCGCGCATCGCTTCCGGGCGTAACGTGACGCCGCATCTGGTGCGCAAGATCAACGAGCACGATTCCGAGCATACGCCGCTCGATGCCGCTCCTGTGCTCGATATCCCCGACGCGCATCTTTCGGTCATTCGTCAAGGCATGTTCGATGTCGTGAATGCGCCGCGCGGAACGGCGCCTAAAGCCCGGCTGAATATCCCCGATGTGGCAATGGCGGGGAAAACGGGTTCGGCTCAGGTCAGGCGCGTGTCGCGCGCACTGCGTGAGAGTGGGCACTTCAATTCGATGAACCTCCCCTGGGAGGAGCGTCCCCATGCGCTTTTCATCTGTTTCGCACCTTATGATGCGCCGCGTTATGCCATTGCGGTCGTGATCGAGCACGGGAATGGCGGCGCGGATGCCGCTGCCCCGCTGGCACGTGATATCATGACCGATACGCTTCAGCGCGATCCGGTCAATCACGATCACGCCCCCGGTCAGGCCGTCGCGGACGCAGAGTAATGAACTGGCAGAAACGCCTGTGGCGTCCAGAGCCGAGTTTCCGGCTTCTGGGCAAGCTGCTTCAGATCAACTGGCTTTACGTGCTGCTCATCTGCGCTCTGGCCGGGGTCGGTTATCTGGCGCTCTACTCCGCAGGGGGCGGCACGGCCAAGCCTTTTGCCCGGCCGCAGATCGTGCGTTTCGGCTTTGGTCTGGTCATGATGATTGTGGTGGCGCTGACGAGCCCGCGCGTGCTGCGCCTGCTCTCCATACCCGTCTATCTCGGCGCGGTGACATTGCTGACGCTCGTGCTCCGCATGGGCCATGTGGGCAAAGGGGCTGAGCGCTGGATCAATCTGGCAGGGCTTCAGTTCCAGCCCTCGGAATTTGCCAAGATCGCGCTCGTCCTGGCGCTGGCGAGCTGGTTTCACCGTATCGACATCAAGCGCATGGGCAATCCACTGCGCCTGATCCCACCTGCGCTCCTGACCCTGCTGCCGGTGGCGCTGGTACTCAAGGAGCCCAATCTTGGCACGGCGGTCATCATCGGGCTTATCGGCGCGACGATGTTCTTTGCAGCGGGAATGCGCCTGTGGCAGATCGCGCTTCTGGTGGCCCCCGTGCCGTTTCTCGGCAAATTCGTTTACGGCCATCTGCATGATTACCAGAAGGCGCGTATCGACACCTTTCTGCATCCGGAGCATGACCCGCTTGGGGCCGGGTACAATATCATCCAGTCCAAGATCGCGCTGGGTTCGGGCGGGATGTGGGGCGAGGGGTATTTGCGGGGAACGCAGGGACAGCTGAACTTTCTGCCGGAAAAACAGACCGACTTCATCTTCACCATGATTGGGGAGGAATGGGGCTATGCCGGGGCGATCTCGGTTATCGGTCTTCTGGCTCTGCTTGTGGTGGGCGGCATGCTGATGTCCATGCGCAGTCGCAACCAGTTCGGTCGCCTGCTGGCACTTGGCATCTCGGTCGATTTCTTCCTGTATTGCGCGGTCAATCTCTCGATGGTGATGGGTGTCATTCCTGTGGGCGGTGTGCCCCTGCCGCTGATCTCCTATGGCGGCTCGGCCATGCTCACCATGATGTTCGGCTTTGGTCTGCTGCTCTCTGCCTGGGTGCATCGGAACGAGCGTGACACGATCGAGCGTAATCCCGATCTCTAGAGTCTGCGGAGCCGAGAAGAGGGTAGGGGAACCATGCAACGGCCGAGACCCCCAACCCCGTCCACGCGCCGCGCCTACAGCCAGACATGCTACGATCTGGCGCAGCACACGATCCGAATTGGCGAGCGGCTTGACCCATGGCCCTTTCGGTCACGGGCGCTCGTGCTCATCAGTGCCTGCAACCCAAGCGGGCGACGCCAGCCCGAGGGGATCAATCGCAGAGCCATGGCCCATCTGCGCGCTCATCTGTCGGTCTTTGATCCGCAGGTGGGATATGGTCACTGGCGTGGCTGGGGAGAGTCCTTCCTTGCCGTAGCCTTGCCTATGGACCGAGCACGTGTCTTGGGCAGGCGTTTTGGGCAGAATGCTCTCGTCTATGTTGTGAAGGGCCGTAAGGCGCGCCTGATCTGGCTGTACGACAGGCGGAAGCTGCCCCACGGACGGGAAAAACGCACGCCTGCGACGCTTATCGATACGGGCCGATCGATAGAGGCCGATCGATAGGGTCGGTCGCAAAAGACTCGTCTGTCGCGTTCAGAGAGAGGAGCGCAGAAATTGGGTGAAGGCTTGTTCCGCCGGGGAGAGCGAGCGATCATTGCGGACAAGCGCAAAGCGACGGTCGGGAAATGCCATCTCGACGTGATGCAATAATCCGTTTTCAATGAGCCCTGCCACGACACTGGCAGAGAGAACCGTCGCTGCCTGCCCCGTGCTAATGGCATTCGCAATGGCCTCATTAGAGGTCAACTCCATCACGATGGTCAACTGCGCAGGATCTACACCCCAGTCACTCAAGGCATTTTCGAAACTGGCCCGCGTTCCCGATCCCCTCTCGCGCAGGATCCAGCCTGCCTGGGTCAGATCCCGTGGCAGGGGCGGCTCTCTGGACCAGGGATGATCGGGCGCTACCACCAGAACCAGCTGATCGCGGGCAATCTCGGTCAGGCTCAGCCCCGCTTCCGTGCCGGCGCCCTCGATCAGGCCAAGCGAGAGCGTCCCGGAGGCGAGGTTCTGACAGATTTCCTCAGTGTTGCTGATAGTGAGAGAAAGGGTGATATCAGGGTTGCGCGTGTGAAACTGGTTGAGCCGAGCCGGAAGCCAGTAACTTGCGATGGTCTGGCTGGCCCAGAGGTGCAGCGTCCCTCCTTTGAGCATCGTGAGTTCGGTCATACGGGACCTCGCGGCCTCAGCACGACTGAGTACGGCGCGGGCTTCGGACAAGAAAACCCGTCCCGTGGGTGTAAGAGCGATGCCGCGTCCGATCCGATCGAAAAAGCTTAGCCCGAACTCCTGCTCGAGCGTCATGATCGCGTGACTGACGGCGGACTGTGTCAGGCATAAGGCCTCGGCTGCCCGTGTCACATGTTCACGCTCGGCAACGGCAATAAATATGCGAAGCTGTTCGAGAGTCATGACGGCAGCACGCCGAGCAGCGAGAGCAGAATACCCGCGACGAGGAAGCACAGGAAAAGGCAGAAGATCCCCTCTAGCCCGTTCAGTGTAATCTCTCGTGGTTCCTCGGAGGATAGCGCTGCCTTGACCCGGCGAAATCGCCACCAGCTCGCGGGAAGGAGGGCAAGCCCTGCGCAGATCGTCGCAACGCCAATCCACGCTGAGGAGCCCAGCAGGCGTGGCATGGCGGCATGATGTTCATTGCTGATCAGCCTTAGGAAGATATTGAATTTTGCCAGCATGCATCCGATCGCGACCATAGCGAGCGCCGTGCGCACCCAGGCAAGAAAGGTCCGCTCATTGGCGGCGTGGTCGGTATAGCGGGCGATCATTGGGGCTTTTCCTGACAATCCGTATGCGCAAACCATGCGATCATAATCTGGATGGTCAGCGGCAGGAATGGTGACCCGAGCAAGCCGTCCGGTCTCGGGATAACTGGAGCGAAGGGGGGGCTGATCAGCGCTCTTGGGGTTCGCAAGGTCTGAAGTGTATGGCGGGCAGGTGTCTGGTTTGAGCTGCGCGTGGCGCCTGCGCCTTTTAGGGGCAACTGCCCGCAGGTCCTCGATAGAGAGAACCATCGCATCGAGACAGATCTCATTCAGGGCCGCCAGGTGGGAGGAAAGCGGAGTCACATGTTGAACGTGACTATAATATTGATGAAAAATTATCAGCGCTTCGCCTGTTCTCTATTTTTATTATCAATTTCATATTTTCTTCATAATCATGTCAGTTAACGAACATTATTGTCATAAATAGACTCAATCCGTGCCTTCGCGACTGTCATGGCTTGCGCGCATCGACTTGCCGCGAACCGTCATGGAATCGTCCGATCCACCAACCGGGCTTCGCTTGGATGCTGGTTGATCGTCTTTCTGCGCCGTGAGCCTGTATCGGCACCAGGTCTGTCCAAACGGCTTAAACTGCGGATTTCGCCGCCCCTCTCCTCGCGATCTTATTCCCCGATAAGTAAGCGCCTTGTGCTTTGACTGTTCGATTGCTGTGCGTTCAGAGGCTTCCCCGTGACGAGGGTCAGGCGAGGGATGAGAAGTTTCGTGCTCAATAGAGCGATCCAAGTATTCATATCGATGATATGAGGGTGATATGCCTGAATTTTCGACATAGTTTGTTGAATAATATCAATTACCGACGCAGATAACGGTCCGGTTAATGAGTGCTCGTTCAGATTATGCAAGGAGTTCCCCGAATCAATAAAGTCGGGAGAAAGCCCTTTGGCTTACGTATTGCGCGGAACGTGGTCCGCTGTATCTGATGGTTACGCAACCGTTTACGTGAGCGGCACGGCTCGGGTGCGTGATCAGGTTTCACTCGGGAGCGGCGCGTCGCTCAAGATCACGAGTGGGGCTTTTGTCGATGGCCTGACAGCTGTGAAGGGGAGTGTTTCCGTCGCTGCTGGGGGTGTGCTGGCAAACTCCCAACTCGATGACTCGACGCTCACAGTGGCCTCGGGTGGGATCATCCAGACCAACAATCTGAATTCGACCGAGACGACCCTCGGCTCCGGCGCTCAATCCTATAATGATACCTGGTTCAATAGCGGGTATGACGCCAATTGGGTGACCGTTGCCGCCGGAGCATCGATCATGCAGAGCCAGATCCTCAAGGGAGGGTATCTGCGCGTTTCCAGTGGTGGCAGTGCCGCAGGAGTTGTTGTTTCGGCGGGTGGGTCAGCGATCCTTGCCTCCGGAACGACCGATGGTTTCACGGCAATGTCGGGTGGCTACGTTCAGTCGGGCACAGCATTTTATTCCGGCTCTACCGTCAACGGCACTGAACTTGTCAATGCGAGCGTTCTGAGCGGGACATGGTCGGCGGTGAACCTTGATGGAGGTACAGTCTATCAAAGTGGCACCGTGATCGTGTCCGGTCCGGCCGTGCTTGGTACGAGCGCTGTCCTTTACATCAAGAACGGGGCCGTGGCGTCTCAGCTCTCGGGCTATCTCGTCAGTGTTGTGATCGAGGCGGGGGGTAATCTGGACTCGTCCGTGATCATCAACGGTTCGGTCAGGATCGCTGCAGGGGGGGCTTCGACCAATAATGCTCTCAACTCTACCGCAACGACTGTTGCGAGCGGGGGCAGCTCATTCAACGACGTCTGGTATAATAGCGGCTACGATATCAATGTCGCGACGTTTCAGTCTGGAGCAAGCATCAGTGGTGCCCAGGTTCTGAATGGTGGAAGTCTGTCGGTCCAGACAGGCGCGACCGGGAATGACATTTATGTCTCGGGTACCGGTACGGCCACTTTCAGCGCAGGCAGTGTCGAGAATTATACGGCGGCCCCGGGCGGCAAGGTCGTTTCCGGAACCATGACCTATTCCGGAATTCTGGTAGGCGACAACAGCTATGATAACACCCGCGTCCTGAGCGGTGTCTGGTCAGCAATAGACTCCGATGGGACAACCGTTTTCAGGAGCGGCTCGGTTTCGGTGCAGTGGCCTGTAACCTTCGCGTCAGGGGCGACACTGTATATCAGCAGCGGCGCTCAGGTTGCGGGGATCAAGGCCGTTGCCACCACAGTCCAGGTCCTGAACGGGGGGGCTCTCTATCAATCGACCATCGAGAACGGCACCCTCACCGTTGCCAGCGGTGGCTCGACCACGGGCAATTATCTCAATTCCACGACGACCACCTATGGCAGCGGCGCCTCATCATTGGCAGATCGCTGGTACAATAGCGGCTACAATGTCGACGCGGCGGTTTTCCAGTCCGGTGCCTCGGTCTGGGGGGCCGTGGTCGATCAGGGTGGCTCCGTCACCGTCAGCTCCGGTGCGCAGGGTAGCGATATCACCGTCTACAAGGGCGGTTCGGCGTCTTTTGCGAGCGGCACGGTCGACCAGTATCGTGCGACGTCGGGGGGGACTCTGGTCTCCGGCTCCCAATATTTCACGGGTATGATGATTGACGGAAGCAGCTACGACAACACGCCGCTCCTCGCAGGCAGATGGACGGCCGTCTATGATCAGGGGGCGACAGTCTATACCAGTGGAACCACCAGTTTCAGCTGGCCCGTCGCCATGGCACAAAGCGCCTTTCTAACTGTCGGTCCCGGTGCAACGGCGTCCTCGATCTACGGGACTGCGATAACCGTGACCGTCCAGAGCGGGGGCACTCTGACGGCTTCCCGTATCGCCAATGGCAGTGTGACGCTGGCCTCGGGCGCATCGTCCATCAATAATGGCTTCAATTCCACGCCTGTCACGATCTCCTCCGGCGCCTCGTCAGTGGCTGATGACTGGTATAACAGCGGCTATAATGTGGATGTGACCTCCGTCTATGCTGGCGCAACGCTGGAGGGCGTCACTATTGGCAATGGCGGATCGATGGTCGTTCAGTCGGGCGTCAATCTTGGCAACGTGAGTGTCGACTCTGCGGGGGTCTTCGTTACGTCCTCTCCCATGAATGGCGATGTCTGGGTGCCGCCCGCACCAGAACCAAACGGCGCGGTAACCCTTACCGGAACATGGTCGGCCGTCGCGGACGAGTGGGGTCAAACAGTCTATCAGAGCGGCACAAAAGTCGTTTCGGACTCCGTCGCTCTGGGTAACGGCGCGACCCTCTATGTCATGAGTGGTGCGACCGCCTTGAACCTCTCCGGCTATCTGGTGAGCGTCTATGTTTCCAATGGTGGTACGCTGATGGCCTCCTATATCCGCAACGGCACGGTCTCCGTGCTTGATGGGGGGACCACACTCGGCAACCAGTTCAACTCCGTACCCATGACCATTGCAGCCGGGGGCAGTTCCATGAACGACACCTGGTTCAATAGCGGATACAACGTCGATCGTGTGACTGTGGCGTCTGGTGGCTACGTCCAGTCTCCCTCGGTGGGCAGCGGAGCGATCCTCTCGGCGGGGCCGGGTGCAACCCTGACATCGCCCGTCGTCGGGCAGGGCGGGGTGCTCATGCTGGATCATGTGGCGCTCGATCCCTGCTTTCTCGCCGGGACGCTTATCCAGACTGCCCAGGGAGAGGTTGCGGTCGAAAATCTGCAGATCGGGGATGAGGTCATTTGTCTCGATGGGGAGCATCGGTTCACGCAGAAAATCTCCTGGATCGGTTCGCGCCAGAACCAGCATCAGCCCTACCTGCCGCTCGATCAGGCCGGATATCCGGTATGTATCCGCAAGAATGCGCTGGCCGACGGCGTGCCCTCGCGCGATCTGTACATGACGAGCGAACATTGCATGCCTTTCGAGGGAGCATTCATTCCGCTGCGTATGCTGGTGAACGGCACGAGCATCTATTACGACACCACCCGGCCGATCTATCACTACTACCATATCGAGATGGAGCGGCATGCCATCATCCTGGCCAATAACACCCCAACGGAAAGCTATCTGAATACCGGCCATCGACGCCAGTTCACCCATCAGGCCTCGATCCCCGGACGTATCATGGAGATCCCGGGGGACTGGCATTCTGACGCGGCTCTTCCACTGAATGTGGCCTGCGATTTCGTACAGCCTGTCCATGAGAAACTCGTCGCGCGAGCGTTGTCGCTCGGCTTCGAGAGCAAGCTGCAGGGATCGGGTGCCATGACGGAGGATCCCGATTTCTGCCTGATCCTCGAGAATGGAACCCGCATCGATCCGATCGCGATCGAAGGTGCACGTCGCCGCTTTAGCCTGCCGCCTGGTGTCCGGTTTGTACGTCTGGCTTCCCATCAGGCGCGGCCTTGTGACTTCATCGGTCCCTGGGTCGATGATCGTCGTCGCTTTGGTGTGTGTATCGGTGAAGTGAGCCTGCAGATTGCCGATCGTGCGCTGCCGATCAGGACCCATCTGGATGGGGTCGAGCGTGAGGGCTGGGTTGCGGAGCTTTGTGAACTGGGGCGCTGGACGGAAGGCTATGCGCTTCTGAACCTGCCTTCCGTGACAGCGACGGTGCCCGCGCTGCTCGATATCGAGGTAACAGGCACGGTTCCTTACCGCGTCGACCCTATTATCGAGGCACCCAGGTTCTGCGCCTGAATTGAGGTAACCCTGCCGCAGCATGCGGCAGGGTTACAGGGGCCTCCGGCAATGCGATTGCCAGAGATCCTGATTGTTTTAGCCCTCGATCTGGCTGAAATCCGCAATCTCGGCGAGCGTTGCACCAATATGGGCCAGCAGGCGGAGGCGATTCAGGCGCCGTGCCGGCTCGGGGTCATTAACCGTCACGACCTCGAAGAACTTGTCCAGCGCAGGACGCAGCGCCGCAGCTGCGACCATGGCTTCGGCAAAGCGTTCCTCGCCCAGTGCCGCGTGGATCGCGTCATGCGCGGCGAAGAGCGCCTCGCCCAGAGCGCGTTCCTCATCCTGTTCGAATAGGGATGCATCGGGCGTGCCCTCGTGCGGGCCGTCCTTGCGGTTCTCGATGCGCAGGATATTGGCAGCGCGCTTGCTCGCGGCCAGCAGGTTACGCCCGTCATCGGTCCCGATCATTTCGGCCAGAGCGCTGGTGCGTGCCAGCAGCCGCACCAGATCGCCATCAAGCCCGCCTGCGAGTGTGGCTGCCAGTACGTCATGACGCTCGCCTTCGCCGCGCAACTGAACGCGCAGGCGCTCTGCCAGGAAGCCGGGCAGGGCCGGAAGCTCCCCCCCTTCACGCAGAGTCTCGGGGAGGTTCCGCGCGGCCTCGGCGATGAGCGGGATCAGATCGAGGCGCAGCCCGTTATCGCGGATGATGCGGATAATTCCGAGCGCTGCACGACGCAGCGCATAGGGGTCGCCCGAGCCGCTCGGCGTTTCACCCATGGCGAAAAAGGCGGTCAGCAGATCCAGACGATCGGCGAGCGCGACGGCCACCGAGACCGGTGCGTGGGGCGTGGCATCGCTCAGCCCGCGAGGCATGTAGTGCTCGGCCACCGCATTGGCCACAGCCTCTGCCTCATGGTCATGACGGGCATAATAGCCGCCCATCACGCCCTGGAGCTCCGGGAACTCCCCGACCATGCCGGTCGTCAGATCGGCCTTGGCCAGCAATGCCGCGCGCTGGGCCTGAGCCTGGGCTTGCGCATCAAGACCCATGGCCTTTGCCACAGTCCCAGCGAGCGCGACGATGCGTCGAACGCGTGCGCCTTGGCTGCCCAGACGGGCATGGAAGGTCACACCATCCAGCGCAGCAACGCGTTCCGCCAGTTTGGTCTTGCGATCCAGATCCCAGAAATGCCGCGCGTCGGCAAAACGGGCGCGCAGCACGCGCTCATTGCCAGCCACGGTCAGCGCGCCACCATCGGCAAAATCCATATTGGCGATGAAGGCAAAATGCGGGGCTGCCGTTCCGTCTGCGCTGCGCAGGGCAAAGTAGCGCTGGTTGATGCGCATGGAGACCTGCATCACCTCAGGCGGCAGGTCCATATAGGCTTCATCGATCCGGCCGAGGAGAGCGACTGGCCATTCGGCCAGGCCCGACACTTCCTCGACCAGCTTCTCATCCTCGACAAGCGTGAGACCGGCCTTGTCGGCCTGTGCCTTGAGACCATCGCGGATGATTGACAGGCGCTTTTCCGGATCGAGCACGACACTGCGGGCGAGAAGTTCGGAGGTGAGCTGGGCGTAGGAGGAGACGGTAAACGCGCCCGGCGCCATGAAACGATGGCCTTCGCTCTGCGCGTCGGAGGTCAGACCATGGGCGTCATCACTCTCGGTCGCCAGGGTGAAAGGCACGAGAGTCCCGTCGAGCAGACATACAATGCGACGCAAGGGGCGCACCCAGGTGAACAGGCTGCCACGGCCCCAGCGCATGGATTTGGGCCAGGGAAAGCGCCAGAGCAGGGCAGGGAGTGTTGCGGCAATCTGCTGGGCGGCACTGATGGCGGGCAGCGTGCGATTGAGCACCCAGAAACCGTTTTCGAGCACCAGCGCGTCGCGATCGGCACCGTGCTTGCGCAGAAAACCCGCCAAAGCCTGCTCGGGCGCCGTCTCACGCGGACCGCGCTCTGATTGGGTGGTTTCGGCAATGTGCTCGGCAATCTGCATGACCACGCCGATGCGGCGTGCACCCCAGAACGGGGTGATGTCCGAAGGGGAGAGGGGAGAGAGGGCCTCGGAAACAAGGCGCGCCAGATCCTGACCGGCGCTTTCCTGCATGCGGGCAGGAATTTCCTCGCAATCGAGAACGAGAAGGAATTCGGCCATTATTTCGACTCCTCGTCGCCAGCAAGCCAGGTTTCGCAGCAGAGCTTCGCGAGATTGCGCACGCGCCCGATATAGGAGGCGCGCTCGGACACCGAAATGACACCGCGTGAGTCGAGCAGGTTGAACAGATGGCTGGCCTTGACGCACTGGTCATAGGCGGGCTGGGCTACGCCCGCCTCAGCCAGACGCACGGATTCCGCTTCGGCATCGCGAAAATGGCGCATCAGCATTTCGGTATCGGCCAGCTCGAAATTATGGCGTGAATAATCCTGCTCGGCGCGCAGGAAGACGTCGCCGTATTTCAGGCCTTGACCATTGAAGTCGAGGTCATAGACGTTCTCGACCCCCTGCACATACATGGCCAGACGCTCAAGCCCGTAGGTCAGTTCGGTCGAGGGAACGACGGTCGGAATGCCGCCAACCTGCTGGAAATAGGTGAACTGCGTGACTTCCATGCCATCGCACCAGACTTCCCAGCCCAGCCCCCAGGCGCCGATGGTCGGGTTTTCCCAGTCATCCTCGACAAAGCGGATATCGTGCTTTTCCGGGTCGATGCCAATGGCACGATAGCTGTCGAGCAGCAGGCGCTGGCTGTCTTCCGGCGTTGGCTTGAGCAGCACCTGATACTGGTAATAATGCTGGAGCCGGTTCGGGTTTTCACCATAGCGTCCGTCTGAGGGCCGACGACAGGGCTGCACATAGGCGGCCTTCCACGGCTTGCGCCCCAATGCCCGCAGCGTCGTATGCGGCGAGAGCGTACCCGCACCCAGTTCGGTATCATAAGGCTGGAGCAGGGCGCAGCCCTGTGCCGACCAGAACTGATGCAGGCGCAGGATCAGATCCTGAAAGGAAAGGGGGCGTCCGCCGTTTTCGGGCAAGGGGGTCAAGGATCGAGGCTCCGGTCTTGTTCAGTCGGTCCGTTCTACCCCGATGGCGGGAACAAGCCAATCTCGCGCCAACGTAACGGTCTTGTGGTTTGTCCCAGATAGTTTTCAGTCCAAAGCCTGGACAGAAATGAGACGTCTGACAGCGTGACAGGCCCTGGCCCAGATATGACCGCATCTCCTGAAAAAGGGGTTCGCGGTCGCTTGGGTTTTGATGCTGGGCTCATCAGTTATTTAGGCGCACCCGTACGCAGGATCGGCTCCGGTCCGGGCGACGCTTCCGCAGTTCCATGAACGCGTCTGGCCATGGAAACGGCCCGAAGAGGAGGACCGTGTCCGTTCCTGGGGGATCACCGTCTATGACGAGTTTTCAGACTTTGGGCCGTCGGTAGCCATATGCCCGACGCACTTCTTTACAGGGGATGGGACTCATGGCCGGTCGCGCCATGCGATGACTGATGCGCCGACATCTTCTTCGCGGGCATCGGCGTCGCCGCTACCGTCATGTTCTCATAAGGAGCGCAGGCAGTTCGCACTCGAACAGCTTGATGCGGTGATGCGCGCCTCTTGCAACTCTTTCGGGCTCCGACCACATTATGTGGCGTTATCATTTTGACCGGATGGAGAGTCATCCCCATGAACCAGCAAGAGCGTGATCTTATTTCGCAGTTCGTCGCCCGCGTCGGCGGGGCGCCGAATAGCGGGTTCGGTGGCTCTCAGGCCCCGGCCAATCTGCCGCCCATCGATCAGGAAGCTGATCGCTGGATCGGGGAGAATTTCCAGAAATATCCTGAAGCCCGTTACCGCGTGACCCAGATGGCCGTGGTGCAGGAGGTGGCGCTGGCCGAAGCGCAGAATCGCATCCGTCAGCTCGAATTCCAGCTCCAGCAGGCGCAGTCCCAGTTGCAGCAGGCTCAGCAGCAGCGCCCGCAGGGTGGCGGCGGCCTGTTTGGCGGATTATTCGGTGGTGGGGGTAACCGTACGCAGCAGGCTGGCCCGCCGCCGGGCTGGGGCGGTCAGCCGCAGCCGGGGCCGCAGCAAGGGTATGGGCAGAATTACGGTTATGCTCCCCCGCCGCAGGCCAATCTGCCCCCGGGCTATTCACCCGGCATGTTCCAGCAGCGCGGATCGGGTTTTCTCGGATCGGCCCTTACAACGGCCACAGGTGTTGCCGGGGGTATGCTGGCGGCCAATGCCATTGAGAGCCTGTTCTCGGGCCATCATGGCGGTGATGCTGCCGGGGGTTTTGGCGGGGGCGAGACGATCATCAACAACAATTATGGCGCTGGTGCTGGAAACGATCCCTTTGCGGGGAGCGGCCAGGATGCAGGCCAGTCTTATGACGCCGATAACTGGGGCAATGGTGGCGGCGACAATGGGGGTGACTGGGGCGGCGATAGCGGCGGTGGCTGGGGCGACGATTCCTTCTGAAACCCCGTCGACACGGTAAATCTCGCCGACTTGATCAGTGAAAACCCGGCCTTGGTGCCGGGTTTTCTTTTGCCTGTGCGTCCGCTGTGCCAGACTCCGGGGAGTGCTGGCCCTGCCTGTTCCGCCTCTTAGTCAAAGGACGCATGCCATGAGTTCTCCCCTGTTTCGCCGAATTCTTCTGACCAATGACGATGGGATCGATGCGCCCGGCCTCTCGGTGCTTTTCGAGGTTGCGTCTCTTCTCTCCGATGATGTCTGGGTCGTGGCGCCTGCGCGTGATCAGAGCGGAATCTCCCACGCGCTCAGCCTGCATGATCCGCTACGCGTCCATCAACATGGCCCGCGGCGCTTTTCCGTGAATGGTACGCCGGGTGATTGCGTGGCGATTGCCGCACGGCAGATCCTGGGCGATGCACCGCCGAGCCTCGTCCTGTCCGGTATCAATCGCGGCGCCAATCTGGGGGTCGAAACCGTGTTTTCGGGTACGGTCGGCGCCGCGATGACCGCCATGCTGCTTGGCCTGCCTGCTTTTGCCCTCAGCCAGGCTTTCAGCCCTATGAAAGAGGTGCCATGGGAGACGGCACGTGTTCTCGCGCCTGATATCATCCGCCAACTCGCCTCCCACGTTCTGCCTGAACCCTGCTGCCTCAATGTGAATTTCCCCGCTTGTGACGTTCAGGATGCCAAGGGTCTCGTGGTGACCGAGCAGGGCAGGGGATTGCTGCGCGATATCGATATCGTTGCACGCGAGGATGTCCGCCGCATGGCTTATCACTGGCTCCATCTGCGACGCGATCACGAGAGCGATGCCCCCGGTACGGAAACGAGAGCGATCGCCGATCATCATGTCAGCGTCACGCCGCTCTCCTTCGGTCGGACAAATCTGGAAGTGCGCCATTTCCTGACAGAATTACTGAGCTAGGAACGGGGACGGATCGATCGGTTTTTGTATTTTCCGAAGCTGGGATCACACCTGTCCCCAGGCGAAAGACAGGAACCGCCTCAACCCGAGCCCATTCCTCACGTTGCATCCGGTATCGCTTCGAAATTCCTGATCGAACTGGATGCAAGATGAGTCAAGACCTGCTGGACTGGACGGATGTTCTGGCCCTTGATGACCTCCCCCTCGAGGTGATCACTCCCGTCAGCATCGGTGAAAAGGCGCTGGTGCTCTACCGCTCCACAGACGGAATACGCGCCTTCGACGGCAAATGCCCGCATAAGGGTGCGCCTATGGAGCAGGGCGTCGCCTGCAAATCACGGCATGGCGATGTGCAACTAGTGTGCCCCTGGCACAAGGCAAGTTTCTCCGCAGAAAGTGGAAGGCTGATCGCGCCACCCGCTCTCGATCCCCTGAACCGCTACCCGGTGGAGGTCCATGACGGGCGTGTCCTTGTGGGCAAGCAGGCTATCAGGCGCGAGCCGCCTGCTCCGATGCACGAGCACGAGACGGTTGCGATTATCGGGGCCGGTGCTGCCGCGATAGCCGCTGCCGTCACCCTGCGCGAGGAAGGCTATGCCGGACGCGTGCTGCTCATCAGCCCTGAGGCCGAGCTTCCCTATGATCGCACGGCACTGAGCAAGATGGTGCTCGGCAGTGGTGAGAAAGATGCGGCCCCACCTGCCTTGCGCCCGGAATCCTGGTACGAGGCCAATAATATCGAGCGCATTACCGACCGTGTGACGAAGCTTGATATCGAGGGACGCACGCTCTCGCTCGGGTCTGGAAAGACGCTCACGCCCGATCATATCCTGATCGCCTCTGGATCGCGCGCACGGGCACTCGATATTCCCGGTGCAGCTCTTCCCGGTGTGAAGCTGTTGCGCGGCGCTGAAGATGCACGTGCGATCATCGCATCGGTCGACGAGAAAATCAGTGTTGTCGTCATCGGCTCCGGCTTTATCGGTATGGAAGCCGCAGCGGCGTTGCGCAAGCGCGGTGCGGGGGTGACCGTTGTGTCGCAGAGCGCGCTGCCTTTTGAGAAGCAACTGGGCAAGGATATCGCGAGCGCCATGCGCAGCCTGCATGAGGAAAAGGGGGTGGCCTTCATTCCCTCGCGCAAGGTCAAAGCCATCACGGGAGGGGAGGCGGTCAGCGGCGTCGAACTCGATGACGGGACGCGTATCGGCGCAACGCTGGTCCTTGCCGGGATTGGCGCGGAGCCGGTGCTCGATTTCCTGCCGGACTACGCCATCAATGATCAGGGCGGGATCGATGTCGACGAGGCGATGCGTGTCGGTGCCCATGTCTATGCGGCAGGCGATATTGCGAGCATGAGCCATGAGGGCCAGCGCTATCGCATCGAGCATTGGCGCACGGCGCAATGTCAGGCCCGTATTGCCGCGCGCACCATGCTCGGCTTGCCGGGAGGCGACCTGCCGACGCCCTGGTTCTGGACCCAGCAATATGATCGCAAGATCGAATATCTGGGTTGGCCGCAGCCGCACGACGCCGTGCAGATCGATGGTTCGGCGCAGAGCTTTGATTTCATGGCGCAGTACGTTGCGCAGGATAAAACAGTCGGTCTGGCAGCAGCCTCGCGACCAAAAGAGATGGGCAAGGCGGCTGTCACCTTCGACGATGCTTGACAGACAAGGGGTGGAGCGGCTTCCTGCGCTTCATTCGCGGGGGGACTACCCCCGCACCCCCGAGGTCACGAATCAGGAAGACGCCCATGCACCCCTATCGCACCCATAGCTGTAGCGCCCTGCGCGAAAGTGACGCCGGGCAGACTGTCCGTCTTTCCGGCTGGGTGCACAGCAAGCGCGATCATGGTGGGCTCCTGTTCATCGATCTGCGCGATCAGACCGGCATGACCCAGATCGTTATTCCCTCTGGCACGACTCTTCTGGAGACGGTCGAGCGTCTGCGTGTCGAGAGCGTCATTACGGTTACGGGCGAGGTCGTGGCGCGTGAGGACGGCCAGCGCAATCCGCATCTGCCGACCGGTGCCATCGAGTTGCGCGCCAGCGCGATCGAGGTGCGCTCCCACGCGGCCGTGTTGCCTTTCCAGGTGGCTGGCACCGAGAACTATCCCGAGGATCTGCGCCTCAAATACCGCTACCTCGATCTGCGCCGTGAGAAGATGGCCGCCAATATCCGTCTGCGCTCGGCGGTCATTGCCTCCATGCGCGCACGCATGATCGGTCATGGCTTCACCGAATTCCAGACACCCATCCTGACCGCATCCTCACCGGAAGGCGCACGCGACTTCCTCGTCCCGGCCCGCCTGCATCCCGGCAAATTCTATGCGTTGCCCCAGGCGCCGCAGCAATTCAAGCAACTGGCCATGGTGGCGGGGTTCGACCGCTACTTCCAGATCGCGCCCTGCTTCCGCGATGAGGCCTCTCGCGCCGATCGCAGCCCCGGCGAGTTCTATCAGCTCGATTTCGAAATGGCCTTCGCAACCCAGGAAGACGTGTTTGCGGTTCTGGAAGACGTGCTGAGCGGCCTGTTTGCCGAGTTTGGCAAAGGCCGCAAGGTCGATACCGCGCCGTTCCGTCGTATTCCCTATGACGATGCGATGCGCCTGTACGGCTCCGACAAGCCCGATCTGCGTAACCCGCTGCTGATCAGCACGGTCACCGAAGCCTTTGCCAATTCCGGTTTCGGCCTGTTCGCCCGTATCGCGGCCAATGGCGGCGAAGTGCGTGCCATTCCGGCACCTGGCGCCGGGACGCGCCCGCGTGGCTTCTTCGACAAGCTCAATAGCTGGGCGCGCGACGCTGGCGCCGGTGGACTTGGCTACATCATTTTCGAGGAAGATGGCGGCAAGGGGCCGATTGCCAAGAACCTCGAGGCGGATCGTGTCGAGGCCATCCGCGAGGCATGCGGCCTGAAGGCTGGCGATGCCGTGTTCTTCGCCGCAGGTGAGGGCGATGCCGTCGCCAAGTTCTCCGGTCAGGTGCGTACGCGTATCGCACAGGAACTGGATCTGATCGAACAGGACGCCTTCCGCTTCTGCTGGATCGTCGATTTCCCGATGTTCGAGCTCAATGAAGAGACGGGCCAGGTCGATTTCTCGCACAACCCGTTCTCCATGCCGCAGGGTGGTCTCGAGGCGCTGAACTCGCAGGACCCGCTCACCATCAAGGCCTATCAGTACGATATCGTGTGTAACGGCATCGAATTGTCATCGGGTGCGATCCGTAACCATCTGCCTGAGGTCATGATCCGCGCCTTCGCCATAGCGGGCTATGGCGAGGATGTGGTCGAGGCGCGTTTTGGTGGCATGCTGAATGCGTTCCGTTACGGCGCCCCGCCGCATGGCGGGTCAGCTCCGGGTGTGGACCGTATCGTGATGCTGCTGGCTGATGAGCCGAACATCCGTGAGGTCATCCTTTTCCCGCTCAATCAGAGCGGCGAAGATCTCATGATGGAAGCCCCGGCGCCCGTGGAGGCCGCCCGTCTTAAGGAGCTGTCCCTGGCCATTCTGCCGCCCAAGCCCAAGGCTACCATGGTCAAGGGCGACAGCGACAAGGCAGATCCGGAAAAGGGTGCCGACCAGAAAGGCTGAGGTGAAAGCGGAGACGCGTGGGTGAAACGAACATGTCTCGCGGCGGCCATGGCGATCGGGCTTGCCGCTCTCCCCGCGCTGGCGGCTCCCTCCGGGCGTGATGCCCCATCGGCTGCCGTGCTTCTGCCGCACAGGGTTAGCTACACGCTCAACCTTGCCCGTCTCAAGGCGGGTTCTCTGGTGGCAGCCGGAGGGAAGGCGAGCTATCAACTGCGCGATGCGTGCGATTCCTGGTCGTCCAGCCAGAGGCTGGAAGTCCAGATCATGAGCGGCGATGGCAGTACGAGCACGGTGACTTATCAATCCGCCACGCTGGAAGACAAGGCGGGGCGTCATTTCCTCTTTCGCACGGTGCAGAGCCAGGACGACGAAACGACCAGCGAGACGGCCGGCGAGGCCAGCCGCCAACGTAACGGGCAGGTGGTTGTCCGCTTCACGAAGCCCGAGACGAAAACGATCACCCTTCCGGCGGCAACAGTCTTTCCTGTTCAGTTTACCGGGCAGTTGCTTCAGGCGGCCCGTAAGGGGATGTTGCATCTTCAGAGCCAGATTTTCGACGGGGCATCGATCGACGGAGCAACGCCGAATTACGTGACGCTCGGCAAGCTCGCGCCTTCCACACCGGGCTTCGACAGCGCTGTCTTTGCGGGGGGCAAAGCCGTCCCCATTTCGGTCGCGAGTTTCGGAGGAGGAGACGCCGCGCTGCTGCCGGATTCGACGTATAGCGATCGTCTCTGGACCAACGGGGTCGAGGACAAGCTCCTCATCGATTTTGGCGACTACGTGCTTTCAGGCCAGATCGACACTCTGACCCCGCTGCCTGCAGCGTCATGTCCGATGACCCGATGACCCGATGACCCGCCCGGTGTCCACCGCCGCTCGGGACAGGCAGAGCCGGAGCAGGGCCGTGGCGTCTCATTTCATAGGTCGATCGTGCCCGTCACCCGGGTTGTCGTACGTCCACTCACCCAGATTGTTTCCCCCCGTTTTTCGACAGAGACAGCACCCGCGCGGCCCAAAACCGTTCCCTGCGCGGCGATATAGCTGTCGGGGGCCAGGCCCTCCTCAATCAGCCACTGGGCGATACTCGCATTCAGGCTTCCTGTGACAGGATCCTCATACCCCGGGTCGTCCCCGACAAAAGCCCTGATCTCGACATGCGCGCCATAAGGATGCTCTGCTGGCTCCCAGGCGCCGACAACTCCGAGTTTCTGGCCAATCAGCGCACCCCAATCCGGCTCTACTGCGAGGACCTGAGCGCCGCTACGCAGGCGAAGAGCCAGCCAGCCCGGCCCGTTATCGGCCCATCGCGCATCGAGAATGTCGTCTGGATGGAGCCTGAGGGCGTTAAGGGCCCGGGAAAGCACGGCGGGACTCGCCGGACCGGAACGCTGTCTGGGTGGTGCCGCGAAAGCCAGTCCTTCGCTTGTCTGGCGCAGGGAAATGAGCCCTGAGCCGCATTCCTGGACAATGCGCTCGCTGCCCGTCGCACCATGGAGCGATTGCCAGACATGGGCTGTGCCAAGTGTGGGATGCCCGGCGAACGGCAATTCAGAATGCGGGGTGAAGATTCGCACACGATAATCGGCCGCCTCCGATCGGGGCGCGAGCAGGAAACTCGTCTCGCTGAGATTGGTCCAGTTGGCGATGGCCGCCATTTGCGTAACGGAAACAGTGTCCGCGCCGACGACAACCGCCAATGGGTTGCCGTTGAAAGCGCCAGTCGCGAAGACATCGACCATATGGAAAGCGAGCTTCATGATCAGGGTGCCTCCTGTGCGAGACCGCGCGTCCCGATCATGTCCTGGGCCAGTTGCGACAATATCGGGCTGTGGAGCGAAGAGACCGAAGCGGTCAGGCTTGTGCGGTGACAGTCCGAGCGTTCGATCGCTTCCTGCAGCGGGAGCGACATGCCATCCATGGCACCACATGCCTGCATCGAGGCGCTATCCAGACGCCAGAGCAACTTCCGGGCGCGTACCGGATCGGTGAGATCGGTGGCCTCATAGGTGACGGGAATGCGTTCGATGCGGTCATCGTCGTTCTCCGGGGCTGCGTGGCATGGCGTGGGGAGGCCCGCGAGCATGCTTGCGATCAGCAATGCCGTCACGGCGCCGAGTGTGGCACCAAACCCTGAAGGGGACGGGCTGGGTTCAGGCGGGCAGCGCAAGGCGCTTTTCGCTCGACAGGGATGTCTCATGATTTCCTCTATTGTACTGATACAATTATAACGAATCGATTCGATTGTATTATTTTGATTGGTATCTTATAAATGGCAATCAGTATATTGAACCATGACAATATAGAGGCGCGTTACCCAGATGTGGCACCCTGAGATCGAAGCCGGTCCGATGCCGTTCTATGAGCGCCTGGTCCGCGCTATTGCCTCCGACGTCCGGCGCGGCGCACTTGCCGCAGGCGCTCGTCTGCCCCCGCAGCGCGATCTTGCATTTCGTCTGGGTGTCAGCGTCGGAAGCGTCACTCGGGCCTATGCCGAGGCAGAGCGGCGGGGCCTTCTGGTGGCGCATGTCGGTCGGGGGTCATTCGTCAGGGGGGCGTCTTCCCCCGTGCCTGATGTCCCTGCTCTCGAACGTGGCTCCGGGGGGCGCGCCGGAATCATCGATTTGCGGTGCAACACGCCCCCTCCTGTGCCCTTGATGCAGGAGCTCGATCTCGCGCTCACACAACTATTGAAGCGCGGCGCTCTTGATCCCGCATTGCATTATATACAGGGGCCAGGCCTGGTGCCTGTACGGCAGGCCGCAGCGCGCTGGATCGGTGAAAGCTATGGCCTCGATGTCGCTGCGGAAAACCTCATCCAGTGCAATGGGGGCCAACATGGTATTGCTCTGGCATTTTCGTCCTTCTGTGGGCCGGGCGATACGGTTCTGTGTGAATCCACCACGTTCTATGGTGCGCGCATGGCGGCCGAACATCTCGGGCTAAGGCTTCATGGGGTGGCGATGGATGAACAAGGACTTTGTCCCGAAGCGCTTGATCGAGCTGCAGCCGAAACGGGCAGCCGGATGCTTTTTACCCTGCCAACGCTGCACAACCCGACAACACGGACAATGTCGCTGCAGCGCCGCGAGGAAGTCGCCAGGGTTGCGCGCGCGCGTGATCTGCTGATTCTTGAGGATGATGCGTATTATGCCTATTCGTTGCGCCCACCGCAGATTGCCCGTTTCGCGCCGGAACGGACGCTCTATCTCGTCAGCCTGTCCAAGGGAATATGCCCGGGGCTGCGGCTGGCCTTCCTTGCATTGCCTGCCGAACTGCCGAGGGAGCGTCTAATCCGCGGCGTGAGAGCCTTTGGCTATTGTCCTCCCGCCCTCGGGGCGCTGATCTTCATGCAATGGGTCGAGGATGGCCGCATCGAGGCCATGGCGAGGGCAATCCAGCAGGAGGCCTCAGCACGCTGGGTCATAGCGCAATCTGCTCTTGGCGAGCTCTTGGCAACGCCCGGCGCCGCCCATTCTCCTCATGCCTTTCTACCCATGCCCGCCATCGAGGCCGAACGTATGACGGCGCGGCTGCTCCGCGCGGGCGTCGAAGTAACACCCCCTGAGGCCTCAGGCGTCTCGCATGAGGCTGATACCGGGCTTCGCTTATGTCTCGGCGCGCCAGGGAGCCGTGAGGAACTTGAGGATGCGTTGCAAATCGTCAGCGGTGTTATTGCCGGGCGCGGTGGCGCGGAGCGGGATGGGATCATCTGATCCGGATCATGCTCCTGTGCCCCGCACTCAGGATAGTGTGACCACAAGAGGAATATGGTCCGAAGGCTGGTCCTTTGCCCTTTCGTCACGGTCGGGCGTAACCGACACAAGACGCTCGGTCAGTCGTGGCGAGAGCAGTGCGTGGTCGATGCGTAAACCGGCATTCCGCTGGAAGGCCGCGTTCTGGTAATCGAAGAACGTATAGTGCCTTCCGGTGGGGCGAATCGCGCGCAGGGCGTCGGTCAGGCCCAGCCAGAGCAGACGGCGCCATCCTGCCCGGCTTTCGGGGCGCAGAAGGGCGTCATCGGGGCTCAGCGCGCCCGGCGCGAAATCCTCGTCGGTGGGGCAGACATTGAAATCCCCCGTAAACAGGAAATCTTCCTCTGCATCGAGTAGAGCCCGTGCGCGCTGGGCAAGCGCGTCGAAGAATTCGAGTTTGGTGGCAAAACCCGTCGTCCCACCGGAATTGCCATTAGGCAGATAGAGATTGCCGATCACCATTCCCGATATGCGTATCTCGACATAGCGCGCCACGTCATGATCGAAGCCGGGGAGCTTCTCATGCACTATTTCGACCGGTGTACGTGAGAGCATCGCCACGCCGTTATAGGCTTTCTGCCCCACCACCACCGGATGATACCCCGCCTCGGCAAAGCTCGCCGGGAAGAGATGCGTCTCGCATTTCAGTTCCTGAAGGCAGAGCAGATCGGGCTTCTTGCGGTCGAGCCAGTCGAGCACGTGTTTCTCGCGCTGGCGTATGGAATTGACGTTCCAGCTCGCAAACGTGAAGCTCATGCGAGGGAAAAACTCGTGCCGCATCCACAGGATGACGCCGCATTGGGGTTGGTCACCGTGAAATGTGCCCCCATCAGCTTGTCCACGAATTCGAGCTGCGCCCCTTCGAGCAGATCGAGGCTCACGGGATCGACAAGCACAGTCGCCCCATCCTGGTCGATCACAACGTCATCCGATGCGCGGCCAGTTTCCAGCTTGAACTGATACTGGAATCCATTGCACCCCCCCGCGAGCACCGCCACGCGCAGGGCCAGCCCCTCAGGCTCGTCCTGCTGGGCAATGATCTCGACAATCCGGGCAGCGGCACCGGGCGAGACCGAAAAGCGACCCGTCTGGGCCGCGTCGGAGGGGGGCGTGGTCTGGCTCATGTTTTCCCATATAATGCGCGTAGCCACGCTCTTAAAGCGGGCAAAGTGGAGAGTGTGGATGATCAGTCAGGATGTCGCCCCTTATGCCGTGCGTCGCGAGACTGCGCGTGGTCGTCTCCACCCCGAGGAAGACGCGCCGACACGCTCGCCCTGGCAGCGCGATCGTGACCGCGTGATCCATTCCGCAGGGTTCCGCACGCTCCAGTACAAGACGCAGGTCTTCATCAATCATGAGGGCGATTTTTTCCGAACCCGCCTGACGCATTCGCTCGAAGTCGCCCAGATCGCGCGCTCGATCGCGCGTCAGCTCAGACTCGACGAAGACCTGACGGAGGCGCTGGCCCTGGCGCATGATCTCGGCCATACGCCCTTCGGCCATGCGGGCGAGGACGCGCTCAAGGCCTGCATGCAGGATTTCGGCGGGTTCGATCACAACACGCAATCCCTGCGGCTCGTGACGCTGCTCGAGGGGCGCTATCACGCCTTTGACGGGCTCAACCTTACCTGGGAAACGCTGGAAGGGCTCGCGAAACATAACGGACCGGTCAAGCGGCCCACCCCGTATCTGCTGGACTACGACGCCCAGCATCATCTCGATTATGGCAGCTACGCCTCGGCCGAGGCGCAGGTCGCGGCTCTGGCGGACGATATCGCCTATCACGGGCATGATCTGGATGACGGATTGCGCGCGGGCTTGCTGAGCTTCGACGATATCGCGGGTCTTCCGATCGTGGGGCAGGCCTATGAGCGCGCTTTGGGCGGCGCGCGGGCAGGGGAGCGCTATGACCGCGAGCGTCGCATCCGGCACGAGACCATCAGACAGGTCATCAATGTGCTCGTCACCGATCTGACCACCACCACACGCGCCAATCTGGCTGCACTGAAGCCGGACTCCTCCGACGATATCCGTCAGGCTTCCGGCCCGGTGGTCGGGTTCAGCGCGCAGGTGGCGCTGGAGAACAAGGAAATCCGTAAATTCCTCTATGCGCGGATGTATCGTCACTGGAAGGTGAAGCGCATGACGCGCAAGGCCCGCTTGGCGCTCACCGCCATTTTCGAGATATTGGCCGAAGATACGAGCCTGCTGCCCGATGGCTGGCGCGACAAGGCGCAACAAGGCGATGAGAACGGGCGCCGGCGCGTCGTCGCCGATTATATCGCCGGAATGACCGATCGATTTGCGATGGATGAACATCGACGGTTGACGGAACTCTCCGTGCTGGGTTGATACAGGCAGCAGAATACACGTCAGGAACGCAAGGCCCTTCATGTCCGATACCATTACGCCAACTACAGACTGCCTTTTCGCCCGCTACCAGAATCAGGTGCGCGAGGCGCTGCGCTCGGTGGTGGCCGATCTTCCTGACGATATTGCCGCGCGTGTCGAACTGACCCCCACGCGTGATCCGTCCCACGGCGACATGGCCACGAATGCCGCCCTTCTGGCCTCGAAATTCGCCCGTCGCCGCCCGGCCGACATCGCCGCCGATCTGGTCCCGCTCCTGACGGCGCTTCCCGGCGTTGCGAAGGCGGAAGCCGCAGGGCCGGGCTTTGTGAACATCACTCTGAGCCCCGACGTGCTGCAATCGGTCGCACGTAGCGTGATCGAGGCAGGGCCGCGCTTCGGTGAGTCGCGTCTGGGCGCAGGCAAGCGTGTGAATGTGGAATATGTGTCGGCCAACCCGACCGGGCCGATGCATGTGGGTCACTGCCGTGGTGCCGTGGTGGGCGACGCCCTCGCCAATCTGCTGGCCAAGACAGGTCACACCGTCACAAAGGAATATTACATCAACGATGCCGGGGCGCAGGTCATCGCGCTCACCTGGGCGGCGTACTGGCGTTATCTTCAGGCGATCGGCACGGCGGTCGATGCCGAGGCCTTTGCAGCACTGACTCCTACAGGGCTGCAATATCAGGGCGACTATCTGATCCCCGTGGGTGAGGCTCTGGCGGCGGAGCATGGCAAGGCACTGGCCGATGATCAGGGGCAGGCAGCCGATCCTTCGGTCTGGTTCGACATCGTGCGCACCGCGACGCTCAAGGTGATGATGGCGGAAATTCGCACCGATCTGGGCCTGCTCGGCATTCATCACGAGGTGTTTGCCTCGGAAGCCGAAACGCTCGCCAATGGCCGTGTGGACTCGGCGATCAACGCGCTCGATGCGAAGGGCCTGCTTTATGAGGGCGTGCTCGAGCCCCCCAAGGGCAAGACGCCTGAAGACTGGGAGCCGCGCCCCCAGACGCTGTTCCGCTCGACCCAGTTCGGCGATGACGTGGATCGCGCGCTCCGCAAGTCCGATGGCAGCAATACCTATTTCGCCAATGATATCGGCTATCACGCCAAAAAGGCCGAGGGTGCCGATATTCTGATCGACGTGCTGGGCGCCGATCATGGCGGCTATGTTTCGCGTATGCGCGCCGCTGTCAGCGCGCTGACCGATGGCAAGACCGCATTTGAAGTCGTGATGTGCCAGATTGTACGGATCATGAAGAGCGGCGAGCCCGTGCGCATGTCCAAGCGCGCGGGCACTTTCGTGACCCTGCGTGATCTGCTGGACGAGGTCGGTCGTGATGCCGTGCGCTTCACCATGCTGACCCGCAAGGCGGACGCACAGATGGATTTCGACCTTGATGCGGTCGTGGCGCAGACGCGCGATAATCCGGTGTTTTACGTGCAGTATGCCCATGCGCGCTGCCGCTCGGTCATGCGCAGCGCCGAGGCAATGTTCGGAGCCGAGGTGACGTCCGATGCGTCGCTGCTCGGGGCAGACCTGTCGCGCCTCGCCTCGGATGTGGAACTTGCCGTGCTGCGTCGCCTGTCTACCTTTCCCCGGGTGGTCGAGGGCGCGGCCCAGACGCGCGAGCCGCATCGTATCGCCTATTACTGCGGTGAGCTGGCGGCGGATTTCCACGCCTTGTGGAACAAGGGCCGTGAGGATACGACCCTGCGCTTCCTGCATGAGCAGGACCGCCCGGCGAGTCTGGCCAAGCTCGCGCTCGTGGCGTCGGTTGCCAGCGCGCTGCGCTGCGGTCTGGCCATTCTTGGTGTCGAGCCGGTTGAGGAGATGCGATGAGAGACGACACGCCGGACTGGCGGGACGACCGCACGGGCGATGAGGGCGGCTATGAGCGCCCCCGCCAGAGCGAGGATGCCGAACGTCGCTCGCGCGATCCGCGCTTTACTGACACGCGTCCGCCCTCCTATGCCGATGACGCCGGAGCTGGCCCGCGAGAAACGGGTCGCAGCGCGCCGCCCCGCGAGCGTCTGAGCGCCGATTATGACGAGGAGCCGGTTTTCCGGCGTCGTGCCGGCGGATCTGCGGGCGGGCTCTCGGCCTTGCTGGGCTCGGATGCGCTGACGCGCCGCCTGGTCTACGGGGCAGCGGGGCTTGGCGCCCTGCTGGTCATCGGAGTGGGGGGCTGGTCGCTGCTTGGCGGACATTCGGGCGGTATTCCTGTCATCGGCCCGCCTCCTGGCCCCGTGCGCGATCGCCCGGCCGATCCGGGCGGGATGCAGATCATGGGCGACGGTACCGATCTGGATGTCACGGGGCAGGGCGAAGCGCATCTGGCCCCTGAACCCGAGCAGCCTCGACCCGAGGCGCTTGCCGCCCGCGCTGCGCCCGAGACACCAGCGGCCCCGACCGCCAAGGATGCAGCAGGGAATGCGCCCGCTTCCCCGGCCGATGGCCCTGCCAGCAGCGACGGGGTAGCACCTGCCCAGAATACTCCCGCAGCACCTGCCGAAACCGGTTCGGCGCCAGGAGCAACGCGGGAGTCCGCACCGCGCAAGGCCCCGGAAACAACATCCGTGTCCAGTCCTGATGCGTCGCCCGAGGCCCGGCCTGCACCAAAGCATGAGGTCGCATCCGGCACCCCGGCCACTTCTCCTGCCGATTCACCTCCGGCCTCGTCGGCGGTCCCCGCTGCGGAAGCCCCGGCTTCCGCCAAACAGGCTTCCGGTGGCCATATGGTGCAACTCGCCGCGCTCGGGAGCGAGGCGGATGCCAAGGCGACCTGGGGCAAGCTGAGCAAGCAGGCCACTGACCTGCTGGCCGATCGCACCCCGATGATCGAGCAGAAGACGATCAATGGTCATGTCTTCTTTCGCCTGCGCGTTGGCGGGTTCGACACGGCCCAGGCGGCGCGCGCCTTTTGTGTGCGCCTGCATGCGCGCTCCATTGCCTGCACCCCGGCGGTTTTCTGATCGGTATGGGTGAGGGGGGATCGGTCTTTCTGTCGGGCGTGGAGCAGGAAACCGCGCCCCATCTTTCCCTCACCGGTTTTGAGGGGCCGCTCGACCTGCTGCTCGATCTGGCCCGTGCCCAGAAGGTGGATCTGGCGCAGATCTCGATCCTGCAACTGGTCGAGCAATATCTGGCCTTTGTAGAGGGGGCCCGGCAGATCCGGCTTGAGCTGGCGGCAGACTGGCTCGTCATGGCGGCCTGGCTGACCTGGCTCAAATCCCGGTTGCTCCTTCCGGCCGAGAACGAACCCGATGGCGAGGCCGAGGAGGCTGCCGGTCTTCTGCAGACGAGATTGCAGGAACTGGAGACCATACGCGCTCTAGCCCTTTGGCTCGATGAGCGCCCCCGCCTGGGCGAGCATGTGTTCGCGCGCGGCTGTTCGGAAGACATGACCCGTATCGACCGCTCGGGGCTGCGCGTGGATCTGATGGGGTTGATCGGCGCCTATCTGGCCATGACGCGTCGTCGCGGCCGCAAACGCTTTTATGCCCCGCCCCGGCCTCGCTACTGGACCGTTACCGAAGCTGTTTCGGCGCTCCAGCGTCTGCTCAATGCCAGCGAGGTCGCTGGCTGGCAGAAGCTGACAGCACTCCTGCCTGCCCAATCTGCAAGCTCACCGCGCGCGCGGGCAGCGGCCATGGCCAGCGCGCTTGTGGCAGGGTTGGAAATGGCGAAAAGCGGCGCCGTGGAACTCAGGCAGGAGAGTTCCTTTGCCGAAATCATGCTTCGTGCGCCGCAGGACAGGGAAGAGGATCCGGCGCATGGCCCTTCTTCCGGCAATGTCGCCCAAGAGAGCGACACGATATGAAAGCGTTCGTCATGTCTGATTTCGAGGCTCTCACCCGACTGGTCGAGGGACTGATCTTCGCGAGCGCTGAGCCGGTCTCCGAGCACGCGCTCAAGGCTTTCATGGTGGCGCAGGGCGCAGACGAGGCAGGGCTCGGGCCTGTGCTGCAAGCCGTCATGACGCGCTACGACGATCATGCAGTCGAGCTTGTGGCCGTCGCGCGCGGCTGGCAGTTCCGCACGCGTCCGGAAATCGCGCCTGCCCTGACCCGCGTGGTGGAGAAACCGCGCCGTCTCAGCCGTTCCGCCATGGAAACGCTTGCCATCATCGCCTATCATCAGCCCTGCACCCGTGCCGATATCGAGGGCATACGCGGTGTTTCGCTGAGTCAGACCGTGCTCGACACGCTGATCGAGGATGGACTGATCATGACCAAAGGACGCAAGGAAGTGCCGGGGAGGCCCATTCTCTGGGGCACATCGGCGCATTTTCTGAGCAGTTTCGGCCTGAGCGATCTGGGGGCGCTCCCACGCAGGGAGGAGCTTTTGCTCGACCCGGATGCGTCGGGACGCAATGATCGTGTCGTGACCCAGAAAGGCAGTCTGCAGGCATGACCATGCAGGCGTTGGTCAGGGTGTGCGCAGGTGCGGGGCGCAGTTTTGGAATGAGTGAGGAACATGTTCGATTTTAGCTGGTCGGAAATTGCGCTGATCGTTGTCGTGGCGCTGGTTTTCATCGGCCCCAAGGACATGCCGACCGCCATTCGCGCCGTCAGCCGGGGGATCAAGGCCGTACGCCGCATGGCGTCGGAATTTCAGGGCCATGTGGATGAGATGATCCGCGAGGCAGATCTGGGCGAGGCACGCGATCATCTGCGTGATCTGAAGCGGTTCGACTTTCGCGACCGCATCGCCCGCACCATCGACTCCGATCAGACGATCAGCAAGAGCCTCGATTTCACGCCCCCGCCGTCGCTCTCTGCTCCGACCGGTACGACGGGCGCCCTGGCCGGTCAGGCGCCGAGCCCATCCCTGCCGGTCAGCGGTCCGGGGGTGACCCATACGGAGCCTGCGGCTGCCGAAACAAGGCCCACCGATCGACCCGGGCCTGCTATTCTGCCGCCTGCCACAGCCAGACGCCTGCGTCATGAAGAGACGTTATGGCACGCACCGGCCATTATACCCCCGCTCAGAGTCATCCATAACGGGCGACGTATCGCGCTCGATCCACCCCCTGTATCGCGCCAGATAGATGATACGGTTCCCGCCACAGGATCGACCGGTCACGACGCCACCGACTCCCAGCCCTTCCAGACAGAATTTCCGGCAGCGCCATGACGAACAACGATTCCCTCGACGACAAGGCGATGCCGCTCCTCGATCATCTGATCGAGCTGCGTAAGAGGCTGATCTGGTCTCTGGCCGCGTTCATTGTTGCCTTTTTGATCTGTTACCACTTCTCGGAGCAGATCTATCTGTTTCTCGCTGACCCGCTCGCGCGGATCATGCGTCAGCAGGGGGAAGAGCCGCATCTGATCTATACCGCCCTCTCTGAGGCGTTTTTCACCTATGTCCGAGTGGCGTTTTTCGGTGCGGCGTTCCTGTCTTTCCCGATCATTGCCATGCAGGCCTGGATCTTCATCGCGCCGGGCCTTTATCGCAATGAGAAGCGGGCTTTCGCGCCCTTCCTGATCGCGACCCCGGTGCTTTTTCTCGTAGGCGCAACGCTCGCTTATTACTTCATCTTTCCGATTGCCTGGCGCTTCTTTCTGTCGTTTCAGACCGCACCGGCGGGTTCGCATGGCATGCATATCGAGTTGCAGGCCAAGGTGTCAGACTATCTCTCACTGGTCATGAAGCTGATCCTGGCTTTCGGTGTTGCTTTCGAACTGCCTGTGGTGCTCACGCTCCTGGCACGTGTCGGGATCATTACTGCTGCTGGGCTGAAGAAATTCCGACGCTATGCCATTGTCGGGGCCTTCGTGATTGCCGCCGTGCTCGCGCCGCCCGATGTGATTACCCAGGTAGGCCTCGCCGTGCCCCTGATCTTTCTGTATGAAATCTCGATCGTCACGGCCCGTTTTGCCGAGCCGCGCCCTGCGGAGATCGACTAGGCGCCGACGACCGTACACAAAAGACCAAGAACCGAAGACCACGTACTGACGGGATAAGACTGAAATGCATGACTTGCGTGCCCTCCGCGCCGATCCGGCTGGTTTTGACGCAGCTCTGAACCGTCGTGGCCTGTCGCCCGTCGCCAGTGACCTGGTCAGTCGTGACGAAGAACGTCGCGCGGCGCTCCAGGTGCTTCAGGAACAACAGGCACAGCGCAAGGAGCTGGCAAAGGAGATCGGACAGGGCAAGAAGGCTGGTCAGGATACTGGCGCGCTCGAGCAAAAGGCCGTGGAACTGCGTGATCATATTGCCTCTCTCGAGGTCCGTGCCTCTCAGATCGAGGGCGAGATCAGCGCCATTCTTGCGGGCCTGCCCAATCGTCTGGATGAGACCGTGCCGGAAGGGCGTGATGAGGAGGCGAATCAGGTCGTTCATCAATGGGGCGAGGTTCCGGTTTTCGACTTTGAGCCCAAACAGCATTTCGAACTGGGTGAGCAGCTTGGCCTGATGGATTTTCCGGTCGCGGCCAAGCTGTCCGGCGCGCGCTTTACCGTGCTGCGCGGAGCGCTGGCACGGCTGGAACGCGCGCTTGGTCAGTTCATGCTCGATACCCACACGCAGGAATTCGGCTATAGCGAGACCGTCGTTCCGCTTCTGGTCAACGACGCAGCGATGTACGGCACCGACAAGCTGCCGAAATTCGCTGAGGATTCCTTTCAGACAACGGATGGTCGCTGGCTGATCCCGACCGCCGAGGTTCCGCTGACTGCCAGCGTGTCAGGCGAGATTCTCGATGCGAAAGCACTGCCTTTACGCATGACGGCCCTCTCAAGCTGCTTTCGCTCCGAGGCGGGGTCCGCCGGGCGTGATGTGCGTGGCATGCTGCGCCAGCATCAGTTCAGCAAGGTGGAACTGGTCTCGGTCACGACCCCCGAAGCCAGCGCGGATGAGCATGAGCGTATGACGCGCTGCGCCGAGACGATTCTTGAGCGGCTGAACATCCCGTATCGACGCATGTTGCTTTGTGCGGGCGATACCGGCTTTGGCGCGGCGAAGACCTTCGATCTCGAAGGCTGGCTGCCGGGACAGAAGGCGTGGCGCGAGATTTCATCGTGCTCCAACACGCGCGACTTTCAGGCGCGCCGCATGAATGCGCGCTACCGTACCGAAAACGGGCCCGCCTTCGTGCATACGCTTAATGGCTCCGGCCTGGCCGTCGGGCGCACGCTGATTGCGGTCATGGAAAACGGCCAGACGGCGGAGGGGGCTATCGAGATTCCAGCTTCCCTGCATCCCTATATGGGCGGGATCACGCGGATCGGCTGAGGGCCTCTCCGGGCGCGCGATCCCCGGCGACGCAGGGATCACGGTGGCGCTTTCCTGCCGGAGCGATCGTCGATGAGCCCCTGGGGGCAGGTTCTCTCCCGACAGGGGGAGAGCGAAAACCTGCGGAACCCGATGCGCTGCTTGGTGCACCGGGGGGACGCGGAAGGAATGATGGCAAGGGCCCGAGATGTCGGAAACGGGCCGCGCGGCCCGAAAGGGGCCGCTGACAGGGCGGGAAAAAGCTTACGGTGCCTTACTGCGGCACAGGGCGCGCGCTCTTCCGACGATGCTGAAAGGATGAGCCTCATGCGCCTGACCGAACCTACAATTCACGCTGACCGCCTTTTGGTCCTGCTTCGGCAAATTGTCGGGACGTCTCATGTGCTCGTTGCTCCTCATGCGACTGCGCCCTACACGAAGGGGTTCCGCTTCGGTGACGGCAAGGTACGCGCGGTGATCCGGCCGCGTACGCTCGTCGAGCTCTGGCGCGTGGCCGAGCTTTGCGTGGCGGCCGATCAGATCATGATCGTCCAGGCGGCCAATACCGGTCTGACCGGGGGCTCTACGCCCGACGGCAACGAGTATGATCGCCCGGTCATTCTCATCAATACGCGCCGACTGCGCGGGATGCATCTGCTGGCCGGTGGCAGGCAGGTGATCTGTCTGCCCGGTACGACGCTGCACAAGCTTGAAACCACACTGGCCCGCCATGGGCGCGAGCCGCATTCCGTTATCGGCTCCTCCTGCATCGGGGCGTCGGTCCTGGGGGGGATAAGCAATAATTCCGGCGGCGCTCTGGTGCAGCGAGGGCCGGCCTATACCGAGATGGCGCTTTTCGCGCGGGTGACCGAAGATCGCCGACTCGAACTCGTCAACCATCTCGGGATCCGTCTGGACCCGGACCCGATCAAGGCGCTGACCCGACTAGAAAGCGGTGCTCTCACCCGCGACGAGATCGAATGGTCAGGGGCGAAGGGCCATGATCAGGACTATGTCACCCATGTGCGTGATGTGGATGCCGAAACCCCGGCGCGCTTCAATCAGGATGAAAAGCGCTGGTTCGAGGCATCGGGCTGCGCGGGCAAGCTCATCGTGTTTGCAGTGCGTGTCGACAGCTTCCCGGCAGATGCCGATAGCCGGGTCTTCTATATCGGCACGAACAGCACGGATGCGCTGGAGGATCTGCGCCGCCATCTGCTGACAGCCTATGACGAGTTGCCCATCGCAGGTGAATACATGCATCGCGATGCCTTTCGCATCGCCGAGGAATATGGTCGCGATACGGTGGCGCTCATCCGCATCATCGGCACGCGGTCCATCCCGCGTCTTTTTGCCGCCAAGGCGTGGCTCGATAACCTGCTTGGCCGATTTGATTTCCTGCCAGACCATGTGACCGATCGGGTCATGCAGAAGCTGGGCCGGCTCCTGCCGCAGCAAATACCCGCAAAGATGCGGGAATTCGAAAAACGTTTCGCGCATCATCTGATGCTTCGTGTGTCATCGCGCCTCGCGCCGCAAATCGAGGCGTATTTGAAGACAACCATGCAGGGCGAGGCAGGAGGGTGGTTCGCCTGTACCCCTGATGAGGGCAAGCGCGCCTTTCTGCATCGTTTCGCTGCTGCCGGTGCGGCGCTGCGATACCGCGCGGTCCACGGAAAAAAAGCGGGAGAAATCGTGGCTCTCGACATAGCGCTCAGGCGCAATGAGCGCGCATGGTTCGAAACTCTGCCAGCATCACTCGAAGCGCGTATCGCACGCGCGCTCCATTACGGGCATTTTCTATGCCACGTGATGCATCAGGATTATGTTCTGAAACCGGGAGAATCCGCCGAGGCGGTAGAGCACGAGATGCTTCGTCTGCTAGATGCGCGCGGCGCGCGTTATCCGGCAGAGCATAATCTGGGGCATCTTTATGAGGCGGGGGAGGCGATATTGTCTCACTACCGGGATCTGGACCCGTGCAACTGTCTCAATCCCGGTATTGGAAGGTCGACAAAGGAACGAAACTGGAAAGCCGAAAGTATCTGAGGACATTAGGAGGAAGAGTGGCCCTGCGCATGGCCTGTTCATGCAGGAGGCGAAGGGCCGAGGCGCACCTTTACGGTGGGCCAACTCCTTTATATTTGGCATCTGCAAAGAAAACCCGGACCGAGGTCATAGTTTTCGGCGAAAATGTGCTTACGGAAAAACCAGACGACATATCTGTATTCCTTCTTCACATGGCGCAGGATGCGCACTATTTCGCGGAGTCCGAAGTTTGCTTTCAACTTCAGAAATATTTCTGAAGAATTACTTGAAGCAATCTCCGTTGCCGCAAGGAAACGCTAGCGCGGTTTTTGTGAAGAATGGAAGAACTTTTTGCGTCGTTTTCCGGAAAATTTTTAGCGCGCCATCATGTCGCTGCGCTCAAACGTCCTGGAAATCGAGGTTTGAGGGACACTCGAGCCTCTCCTGAGACGGTTTGCGACTCGGCGAGCGACTCGATCTTTTGAGGCAAGAGCAAAGCGTCGATCTTCCTTCAGGCATGTGCATCGACCCTGCCCCTGAAGCGAAGCGATATGATGCGCCTGATTTCATGCCTCAGCAGTGACACTCATCGCCCCGCGAGGCTTATGAAGCCGCAAGGGGAGGGCACGACATGGAACAGCAAGTGCTGAAAAGCGGCCTCAGCCGCGCCTGCGTCCGTTATTCGAGCCCTTGCGGGCGCCGCCGCCTGCCCCCTTGAAACGCTTCTTGCCGGGAGCGCCGCCAGTCGGGCGTTCGCTATTTTCGCGTCCCCCCTCACGCCCGCCGCCATGGGCGTGGCCTCCTTGCGGTCTGGGGCCACGTCCGGGGCCGGAATAGCTTCCCCCTGAACGGTCACCTCCTGATCGCTCACCACTGGCACGGTCACCGAAGCCCCTGGCACCGCCGCGCCTGCCGGGCGCGGCGCGTTTCTGGTGTTCGCGCTCGCGGCTCTGCTGACGCAGCACGGCCTCGATCCAGTCATTCAGCGCCGTCGTGTTGTCCTCAGCGGCCTGCTTGTCTGTGTAGGCATCGGCGAAGCGCAGCGAGAGCCAGCGCCACGCCACGAGGCGCTTGTGGCGCTTCTCGGCGCGTTCGAGTTCCTCGCGCCCGGCCTGTGAGGGCTGAACCAGACGCCCCGTGCCGGGCGGGGGTACACGACGCCCGGCCGCATGGTCGCTGGCCCAGCCGACCAGCCGCGAAATGCCGTTATCGCGCTCATCGATGGGGCACATGGCATAGACCCAGCGCTGGGTAAGGGAGAGCCCTTCCACACCTTCCAGCGCCGAGGCGATCTCGAAGGCCTGATCCATATCGGCCAAACGGTAATTCGGGTCATCGGCGCGCAGCACGGCGCGCTTGATGCGCACGAGCACACCGTAAAGGCTATCGGTTTCGATTTCCTCAGCTACGGCGCGCACGATATCGGCATCCGGTTGCACAAGGGGGCGCAGTTCCGTGATGGGCTCGGGCGGTGCAGCGAGCATCTTGCGGATATGGGCCGGTGTGCCTGCCTCGCCCAGCACGGCGACGACGCCGTTTTCATGATGGCCGTAGCGCCCAGCGCGCCCGCCAATCTGCTTGATCTCCTGCGCCGTCAGGTCACGCGTCTGCTTGCCGTCATATTTGCGCAGTGCACTGAACACGACGCGCTTGATGGACAGGTTGAGCCCCATGCCGATGGCATCGGTCGCGACCAGAATTTCGGCCTCGTCATTATTGAAGCGCGCGGCTTCGGCGCGGCGCACCTCAGGGCTCAGCGCGCCATAAACCACGGCCACGCGCTTGCCGAGCGTCAGAAGTTCAGCGCGCAGATCCAGAACCTCGCGACGTGAGAAGGCAATAAGTGCATCGCCCGCCTCCAGATCGCGCAGGCGCAAAGGCGCGCTGGCGGCGCGAAGCGGGGACTTGCGCTCGAGGCTGATCTCGTCCAGCGGATCGTCGCAAAGTTCGGCGATGCGCCTGATGAGCGGAATACAATCCGGTGCTCCCAGAATGTAAAGATGACGCGCTGGCACGCCCATGATGGCAGCCGTCCAGGCGGCACCACGGTCGGGGTCCATCAGCATCTGCGCCTCATCGATCAGGGCAACATCGACCGGGTTATGAAACGGGCACATCTCGACCGTTGCGGCCAGATGGCGCGCCCCGGGAAACTCGATGCGCTCCTCGCCCGTGGCGAGTGAGGCGGGAACACCGCGAGACAGCAGGGACTCGCGGAATTCATGCGCCAGAAGGCGTAGCGGCGCGAGCGCGAGACCGCTCTCGGCATTGGCCAGAGCATTGAGCGCGGTATAGGATTTGCCCGAGTTGGTCGGGCCGGTGACCAGCGTGATCCGACGCTTGAGCGAGCGCGCCGTGCGGAAATGCGCGACATAACGATCAAGCGCCGCTACACGGGCAATGACCGCATTCCCCACCTTGCGTCCGGCGAGAGCCGGCGTGCCTTTTTCTCCTCCGCGCCACTCGGCCAGCTGCGAACGCAGGCGCTTGAGAATTTCGGGATCGAACTCGAATTTCTCTGTACCGTCGGGTTGCGGAGTGCGGCGGGTGACCGGCAGGCGGTTCTCGGCAATCCAGCGTAGCGCCTCGCGCGGGGTGCAATGCAGGATGGCCGGCACCTGATCGAACCCGACAAGGCTATCTTCCCATGCCTTGAGGCGCTCGTTTTCCCGCTTGCGGCGTGCCTCGGCGCGTGCCTCGATGCGCTCTTCCTCTTCGCGACGCGCTTTCTCGCTTGCGATCAGCTCAGCCTCGAAGCCGGTATCTTCCACTCCGAAAGCCGAGGCGATGATCTGGGCAAGGCGATCGATCTGCCCGCCCGAGAGGAAAGTGCCCGCATCGGTCAGATCGGCCTGCACGGCCTCCAGTACATCGCGTGGCGTATGGCCCATATCGCGAAAACGCGCGGCCAGCGTGTCGTCCAGCGTGGCGCGCAGGAGATCCGGCGTCGCGCGCGGGTCGTGCACGCGGCTCACGGCATCGAGCATATCTGCCTTGCTGATCCAGAGCTCGCCCGCGCGGCGGGTGAGGTTCATGAGCTGCGCCGCCCAGTCTTTCCGTCGAACGTCGCAGATCAGCCGCTCATATTCCGAAGCGAGGATGGTGTTCGTCCCCGGTACGAGGCTGCGCGCGATCAGTTTGAGGAGGCGCGGCTCCTCCTTGGGGCTGGGCGAGAGGCCGGTTTCCTCAATCGCAACAGAGAGCGCGTGATCGGCGGGGGAGAGTGCTGAATCCATAGATACGTTTGTGCGATAGGACACGTTTCGCTGCAACGGGAGACTTGCGACATCCCCACTTTCGCCCTCCTATACGCAACCGGAACGAAACTCACGGTTACGACACGAGGAGACCCTGGTGCGGTTCAAGAAAGCTTCACGACTTTCCGCCATTCTGGCTTCTGCAACGCTGATGGGCAGTACGGCGCTCGCAGCGCCTGATATGCCGCCGCCGCATATGGGGCCGCCACCTCCACCCGGTGCTGGCCCTGATGGCGGGCCTATAGGTGGTCCCATGGGTGGCCCGGGTGAGGTGCACGGCCCCGCCTATCTGATGAAGCCGCAGCATGTTCTGAGCGATGGCAGCGCCACCATTCGCGGTCAGGTCATACCGTATCAGGCAGAATCCGGTACGCTGATCGTTCATCCTGAAGGCTGGGATGACGCCAATCCCGATCCCAAGGTCCCGCAGGCTGTCGCCTCCATTTTCTACGTCGCCTATCTCAAGAAGGGTGCGCATCCCGAAAACCGGCCCATCACCTTCATCTATAATGGCGGCCCCGGCTCCTCCACCGTCTGGCTGCATATGGGCGCACTCGGTCCCAAGCGCGTCGTGACCTCGGACGACGTGCATACCCCCGCCGCGCCGTACAAGCTGGTGGATAACGACGATTCCCTGCTGGACTCGACCGATCTCGTCTTTATCGACGCCCCGGGAACAGGCTTTGGTCGCGTGGTCGGCAAGGATCGGGACAAGGCCTTCTACGGCACCGATCCCGATGCCGCGGCCTTTACCGATTTCATTGCCCAGTTTCTGGCCCGTCACGGGCGCTACAACTCGCCCAAATATCTCTTCGGCGAGAGCTATGGCACCACACGCTCGGCCATCGTCGCCAATGCGCTGGCGTCGGAGAAGGGGATCGACCTCAATGGCGTGATTCTGCTGTCGCAGATCCTGAATTACGGGAATTCCATCGATCGCGCCCAGAGCAATCCGAGCAACGATCAGCCTTATGTGCTGGGCCTGCCGAGCTTTGCCGCGACGGCCTGGTATCATCACAAGCTGCCTGATCAGCCTGCCGATCTGAAAACCTTCCTTGCCGAGGTCGAGCATTTTGCCCTGACCGACTACACCTCCGCCCTGCAGGACGGCACCGGGATCAGCGATGAAAAACTCAAGGCCACGGCCGAAAAGCTGCATCGCTATACCGGTCTGCCGGTCGATTACCTGATCAAGGCTGATCTGCGCGTGAACGGGGGCGAATTCGCCAAGACGCTGCTGGGTGAGGAGGGGCGGGATACGGGTCGCCTCGACAGCCGCTTCTCGGGACCGAGCCTGGACCCGCTGGCCCAGCGGCCCGCCTATGATCCGCAATCTGCGGCGATGGAGTCCGCTTATGTCGCAGCGTTCAATGACTACGCGCGCAAGACGCTGCATTACGGGGCCGATCCGTCCTTTGGCGATGGCTACATGGAATATCGCGTGAGTGCCCATAGCATCGGAAAATGGAGCTTCACCCACAAGCAGCCCGACCAGCGCGGCGCGGCGCGGGGGGAGCCGAATGTGCTGCCGGACCTCGCCATGGCCATGAAGACCAACCCGTCACTTCAGGTCATGCTGAACCAGGGCTATTATGATCTCGGTACCCCCTATTTCGAGGGCGTGTACGAGATGCGCCACCTCCCAATCCCGCGCGCGCTCTCGAAGAATGTCGAGATCAAGCAATATGCATCTGGTCATATGGTCTACGCCCATCTGCCTGCGCTGAAGGAAATGCACGATAACGTGTCGCAGTTTATCGCAAGGACGCATCCAAAATCGTCGTAATAATTTAAAACAGACGAAGCTGTGGGGTTTTCAAACGGCGGAAGGATGCTCTAGAAATTTCGCCACTTTGGGCGGTGTCAGACCGCCCGCCCCCTGCTCCCTGCGAAAGAGTGCCGATGAACGCGCCTGTCTCCCTGCCGATGCCCATTATTGCCGAGCCGCTTTCGGGGCTCCTTCCTCTCGAGGGCCATCCCGGCCAGTATCGTCTGGCACCGCCCAGCAAGGAATATGGGCATCTTCAGGCCTGCGAGGTTCTGAGCGTCCATCACTGGACCGATCGTCTGTTCACCTTCACCTGCACCCGCGACCCTGGACTGCGCTTCGAAAACGGTCAGTTCACGATGATCGGCATTGAGGTTGAGGGCAAGCCGCTGCTGCGCGCCTATTCCATTGCCTCAGCCAATTACGAGGAAGAGCTCGAATTCCTCTCCATCGCGGTGGAAGACGGTCCGCTGACCTCGCGCCTGCGCCATGTGAAGGTGGGCGATACCGTGCTCGTCGGTCGCAAGCCGGTGGGCACGCTGTTGCTCGATAATCTGCGCCCGGGCCGCAATCTCTATTTCCTGTCAACGGGCACGGGCCTTGCACCCTTCATGAGCCTGATCGAAGATCCGGAATGCTATGAGCGTTACGAGAATGTGGTGCTGAGCCATACCGTGCGCGTCTCTGGCGAGCTGGCTTATATGAACCATATCCGCCACGATCTGCCGAACCACGAATTCCTGGGCGAATTCGTGTCCAAGCAGCTCCGCTATTATCCGGCTGTTACGCGTGAAGACTTCCCGGTGACCGATCGTATCACCACGTTGATCGAGAACGGCAAGATCTTCGAGGATCTGGGCCTTCCCAAGCTGGACCCCGAGCATGACCGCGTCATGATCTGCGGGTCGCCCGAGATGCTGGCCGATACCGAAAAGCTCCTTCTTTCCATGGGCTTTGACGAAGGCAATATGAGCAACCAGGGTTCCTATGTCGTCGAGAAGGCCTTTGCGGAACGTTGAGCCCTCTCGTCCCGTTCTGAACGGGCGCAAGACAGAATACTGATTATGCCATGCGCGGCCGGGAGGTTTCCCGGCCGCGTTTCATTTGGGGGAGGGGCTTCATGCCGGATTTCGATGTTTTCGTGATTGGCGCCGGATCGGGCGGTGTCCGCTTTGCGCGTATCGCCGCGCAGAACGGGGCCAAGGTCGCCATTGCCGAAAGCCGACATTGGGGTGGCACCTGCGTCAATCTGGGCTGTGTGCCCAAGAAGCTCATGGTCTATGCCTCGGAGGGTGCCGAAGCTGCAGAAGACGCCCGCGCCTATGGCTGGGACATCAAGACCGGCGCGCATGACTGGCAGAAACTGATCGCCGCCAAGGACAAGGAAATCGAGCGGCTCGACGGGATCTACAAATCCATGCTGGGCAAGGCAGGGGTCGAGCTTTTTATCGGGCGGGCCAAGCTTATCGACGCCAACACCATCGAGATCGGCCCGGGACCGCTGGACGAGCAGGCGGAGCCGAGGCGGGTCACCGCCAAGCGCATCGTGATTGCCACGGGCGGACGCCCCACGCGCCCCCCCATCGAGGGCGCGGAACACGCCATCATATCCGATCAGGCCTTCCACCTGAAAGCGCGCCCGGAGCGTATCTGCATTATCGGCGGCGGCTATATCGGGGTCGAGTTCGCCGGGATTTTCGCCGGACTGGGGTCACAGGTCGATCTCGTCTTCCGTCAGGACCTGCCTTTGCGCGGTTTCGATCAGGAATTACGTGAGAAACTGCATGAGGCGCTGCCGCATCATGGCATCACGGTCCATGCGGGTCAGAGCCCGGAGCGGATCGAAAAACTAGGTGAGTCCAGTTATCGTGTCACCCTCGGCAATGGCGAGAGCATCGAGACCGGACTTGTTTTCTTTGCCACCGGACGCAAGCCCAATATCGATGGGCTCGGGCTGGAAGCCGTCGGCGTGACGCTCAAGAATGGCGCCGTTGCAGTCGATGAGCGATCGGCGACCAATATCGCCAATATCTTCGCGATTGGTGATGTGACGGACCGGATCAACCTCACCCCCGTCGCGATTGCGGAAGGGCATATCCTGGCCGAGACCCTGTATGCCGGTCAGGCCAGAAGCTGGTCATTCGAGACGACACCCAAGGCCGTGTTCTTCTCGGAGACCCTCGCCAGTGTCGGCTTGACGGAAGAAGAGGCCGTGGGGGAGGCAGATATCGAGGTGTTCACTGCCGCGTTTCGTCCTTTGCGTCAGACCCTGATCGGGCGGGATCGCAAGGCGTTCATGAAGCTGATCGTCGAGCGTGAAAGCCAGAAAGTGGTGGGCGCGCATATGATGGGCGATGCGGCGGCAGAGATGATGCAGGGCATCGCCATTGCGGTCACGGCCGGGCTCAAGAAAATCGATTTCGACCGCACGATCGGCATTCACCCGACCACAGCGGAAGAATTTGTCACCATGCGCACGCCCACGCGTCAACGCGAGCGCACGCTCCGCTCCTGAACCGCCTTCCGAACCGTTTCCAACCCGGCCAAACGCGCGCATCGTCGGGTTGGGGCCTCTTTCGTTTCGTGCCTCGAGTTACCGGCTGAGGCTAGGGAACCGCGTGGCGCACGGGTTCGGGCAGTTTTCTCGACAGAGGCGCCGGAGCCGAGCCGGTGGCGGGGTCGTAGCCAGGGTTGTCCGGATCGTCAGGATGGGTTGGCGGAAGGGGGGAGAGGCCGCTCTCTTTCCAGGCGCGGGTCACCAGATCGCGCAGCATCGCCGATGCCGCGGCGCAACGCTCATAGACGAGGCTCCGGGCCTCCCGATTGCCGGCGTCGTGCAATGCGCCGTCCCGGTCCAGACGGTAAACGGTTTCGACATCCCGATGCGACCGGTCGAGATAGGCAAGCACGGCAGTAAAGACATCGCTGTGCTGATGCGCGACCGGCGCCAGATACGGGACAATATCGCTTTCCGAGAGGCCGATCAGGTTGACGTAATCGGTCTCGAAGCGGCCATGAACAGCCGGATCGCGGGTATAATGCGCCGGGTTCGGCCCGACCCAGCCATCATGATGAACGGTGACATGCAGGGGCTGGGAGCCATCGGCAATGTAATGCCCCATCCAGGCCACCAGAAACGCCGTATCGGTCTCGAACGGCGTGGTGTCCACGCCCTTCAGACGCAACGCCCGTATGAGCCGCATATCGGCGACCAGACGGCCATATCCCTCCAATACCGCATAAGGCAGAGTGCCGGTCCAGCGTATGTTCATGCGTTGTGCCGTGCCCGGGTCGCTCCGGGCAAGGCGCTCATGCTCGCGATAAAGCGACAGAAGGAAAGCGATACGCGAGCGCGGGATAGTGGTTATGAAGGCGAATTGTTCGCGAAACCATCCGTGGTTGGGGTCTTCTTCCATTTTGGAAAAGGCCTCGCTTTCGGCCCGCCAAGTATCGGGCAAGGTGGCCGATCGCGCGATCAGCGCCTCTTGCGCCTTCAGATAGACGGGACCGTCATCGGGGAGTGCATCTATGGCCGCGCGATTGATGACGCCATGCGCCCGTTCGCCCCAACCATAAACCGTGCAGGGGCACAGCAATGAAATTGCGATCAGCCCTGCAAACACGCCTCTCGGGTAGAACAACAAGACGGTCCTTCCGTGCATCCATGAACGAATGAGGCAGGATAGACCGTGAGCGCGCGTGGTAAGGTGACGCTTCGATGATATTGCCGGAAGGACGGAGTGACCCGAGCCTCGTCGCGGCATGGCATCCGCAGAGTGCTCGCTTAGTGTCGCCGCTTGTTTGGCCATGGCATGGCCCATGAAGCGGCGCGTGACAGGCCCATCACCCGGGTAACGAAGATTACCCGGGTGGAACGCGTATCAGAGTGCCGTGCTGGACAGGAAAGCCAGAAGATCGCGATTGAGCGCCTCGGCATCGGTCGCGAAAAGGCCATGAGGGGCGCTATCATACTCCACATAGCGCGCATGGGGCACGAGATCCTTCACGCGCTTGCCCGTCAGTTCATAGGGCACGGTCTTGTCGCCCGTGCCATGCACGACGAGCGTAGGCACGGTGAAAGCCGCCAGATCGGGGCGGAAATCGGTGCGGCTGAAGCTGTCGATACAATCCAGCGTGGCGTTCGGGCTTGCCATGATACCCAGCGTGAAGCTCCAGTCGATCAGCGCCTGGCTGACCGGCTTGCGGATCATGCTCACGCCGTAGAAGCTCTTGAGGAACTCAGCCAGGAAGGCGAAGCGGTCACGCCGTATCTGGGCCTTGAAATCCGCGAAGACATCGACAGGGACGCCGTCGGGATTGCTGCTGTCCTGAAGAAGATAGGGCACGACCGAGGCAACCAGGGCGACGCCTGCGAGACGCGTCGTGCCGTACCGGCTCAGATAGCGTGCGACCTCGCCACCCCCCATGGAGAACCCGACAAGCGTGAGGTCTGTCAGGTCGAGGCTTTCGATCAACTCGGCCAGATCGGCGGTGAGGGTGTCGTAATCATAGCCGCCAAAGGGATGACTCGATTGACCGAAGCCACGACGGTCATAGGTGATGACCCGGTAACCGGCCTCGAGCAGCGCGAGGGTCTGGTATTCCCACATGTCGCCGGTGAGCGGCCAGCCATGGATCAGCAGGACGGGGCGACCCACACCCATATCCTTGTAATGGAGAGAATTTCCGTCGCGCAGCTTGAGAGAGGGCATGGTCTCATCCTTTCCGGTTCGCCCGTCATAGGGGGCGGTGATTCCGGAAAGAAGAACCGGGACCGAGGCAGGGAGTTCCTGCCCGGGTCAGGAGTGCGCTTTCACCGGGGCGTGAGACCCACCAGGGCTGGCCTCACATTCTCAGGTCGGCTCGTGTGACAGCGGGCAGAGAAGAGATGTCGGGCAGGGGCGCAATAAGGTGATCAGCGCGGGGCAACCCAGCCGTTACCCGAGGCGTCGCCCAGCTGACCGCTCTGGACAGGGCTGCTATTGGAATAGGCTGAGCCGAACTTGCTCAGATCCGCGCCGGTCACCGCATCGCGCTGCACATTATCGGCGTGATCCGGATCGGGGCCATGCTGAAACTCGGTGCTCGGTGTTTCCTGATAGCCGGGCGGCAGGGAGTGACGCCCCTTTGCGGTCAGATGCTCGCCCTTGCCATGATATTCCACGCCCGTGTCATTGGCCGTGTTCTGCGGGGCATGGGCCTCGCTGGGTGCGTTCTGCCCGGTGAACTGGGCGAAAGCCGTTCCGGCGGGCAGGGCGAAAAGAGAGGCAGCCAGTAAGGCGGCGCGTCGGCGCGTTGACATCGAAGCATTCCCTTGCAGTTTCGTCCCATTCGGCAAGGCCTACAGGAACGGTGGTTGCCATTTCGGAAATAAGCCCGATCTCTGGCGCAGTCAGAGACTCCAAGTAATTCGTGAGATCGGAGGCGGCAAGAGCCTATCGTGATGGACGACCTCTTCAATGCGGTACGACAGACAGAGACCCTGGGACCGGATGCCGTTTTCCTGCCCGGGCGGGCGCTCGAGCAGGAACGCGACCTGGTCGAGACGATAGAAGCAATTGCCGCTTTTTCTCCCCTTCGCCGATTGCAGACACCGGGTGGACGGCAGTTCTCGGTCCGCATGACAAATTGTGGCGAGCTGGGCTGGCACTCGGACAGGGGCGGCTATCGTTACGAGTCCGTCGACCCTCTGACCGGCAGGAAATGGCCCGGTTTGCCCCGGGAATGGTCCCGGCTCGCGCGTGATCTGGCGCGAGAGGCAGGTTTTGACGGGTTCACGCCGCAAGCCTGTCTGATCAATTGCTATGAACCGGGTGCGCGGATGGGGCTGCATCAGGACCGTGACGAGGAGGCATTGGAAAGTCCGATCGTCTCGATTTCTCTGGGGGTTCCGGCCCTGTTTCTCTTTGGCGGGGTGGCCAAGACCGACGCCGTTCGCAAGATCCCCCTGTTGAGCGGCGATGTCGTCGTCTGGGGAGGCCGGTCACGGCTGTTTTATCACGGCATCGCCCCGCTCAAACCGGGCACGCACCCGCTGACCGGCGCGCTGCGATGGAATCTCACCTTCCGCCGGGTGAGGGCGCAGGATAGCCCCTAGGCGTATGGGCTATTAGGCTCCATACTAAGTTCCCTTTTTTCAACCAAAGGAAGACGCTCTCATGCACCCGAACCGCGAATCCGCTGCGCACGCCGGCTGGACGCCGTCGAGCTGGCGGTCGCACCCCATCCGCCAGGCGCCCCAATATCTGGATGCAGCCGCGCTCGACTCTGTCGAAGCCCGTCTGCGGCGATATCCGCCACTGGTGTTTGCGGGTGAGACGCGGCGCCTCAAGAGCCAGCTTGCCAAGGCAGCGCGTGGCGAGGCCTTTGTGCTGCAGGGCGGTGCCTGTGCCGAGAGCTTCAACGAGTTCACGGCTGATATCGTGCGCGACACGTTCCGTGTGCTCCTGCAGATGGCAGTCGTTCTCACCTTTGGAGCCAAGGTGCCGGTCATCAAGATCGGTCGCATGGCGGGGCAATATGCCAAGCCGCGCTCTTCCGACACAGAGACGCAAGACGGCGTCACCTTACCCTGCTATCGCGGTGACATCATCAACGGGCCGGAATTCACGGAATCCGCCCGCCTGCCTGATCCAGGGCGCATGGAAACCGGCTATTTCCAGTCTGCCGGCGTTATGAACCTGCTGCGCGCCTTCGCATCGGGGGGCTATGCGAATCTGCATGAGGTGCATCGCTGGAATCTGGGCTTCGTCAAGCGTTCGCCTCTGGCCGAGCGCTATCAGGATCTGGCCCAGCGCATCGATGAGACGCTCTCCTTCATGGGGGCCTGTGGGTTCAACCAGAGCGCCCCCCAGATCAACGAGACCGAGTTCTATACGTCTCATGAGGCGCTGCTTCTGCCCTATGAGCAGGCACTCACGCGCATCGATAGCCTGAGCGAGAACTGGTACGATTGCTCGGCCCATTTTCTCTGGATCGGCGATCGCACACGCCAGCCCGATGGGGCGCATGTCGAGTTCCTGCGCGGCGTGGGCAATCCGATCGGCATCAAGGTTGGACCGACGACCACGCTGGACGATCTGGAAAACCTGCTCGATATCCTCAACCCGAAGGATGAGGCAGGACGCATCACGCTCATCTCGCGCATGGGTGCCAGCAAGGTCGGGGATTTCCTGCCGCCTCTGCTCGACAAGGTCCAGGCAAGCGGTCGCACCGTCACATGGCTGTGCGACCCGATGCATGGCAACACCATCAGCACGGCTGACAAGGTCAAGACGCGCTCCTTTGACTCCATTCTGGGCGAAGTGAAGGGTTTCTTCTCCGTCTTCCAGAAGGCCGGGCTCCGTCCGGGCGGCATCCATATCGAGATGACCGGCCAGGATGTGACCGAATGCGTGGGCGGCGCCCAGTGCCTGACCGAGGCTGACCTGGCCGGGCGCTACGAAACCTTCTGCGATCCGCGTCTCAATGCGGAGCAGTCGCTTGAGATGGCCTTCCTCCTCGCCGAGGAACTGACGGGCCATTTCCGTGACCACGGGGCGCTTCGGGGATGACCCCGCCCAAGGCGGATGAGGGACGCGCAGCACTCGATGCGGCGCTCAGCCCCAGACTCTCGCTGACGCCTGGCGAGATCGCGGCACGGACGGATGCGTATTTCAATCGCACCCAGGCCATTGTGTCGCGCTTCGGCGAGTGTGAGGTCACCTATGCGCTGTTCATCCGGCGCCCGGTGATTGCTGCGCACGGGCTGATGGTGGCCTGGCTCGAAAACGTGGCGCGCGAGCAGGGTTTCGAGGTCGCGATCGACATCATCTCGGCGGAAGGAAGCTGGGTCGGGGCAGGAGAGCCCCTGCTTTATCTGACCGGCCCCTTTACGAAGCTTGCTCCGCTGGAAACCCTGCTGCTCCAGAAGCTCGGCTCGGCCTGTGTGGCTGCGCATAATGCCTATCAGATGGCGCTCGCTTTGCCGGATGCCGCCTTCATGGCCATGGAGGCCCGTCATTGCGCCGGGTTCGAAATGCAGGAGATGATGGGCTATGCGGCGTCCATCGGGTCGCGCGCTGCACGACGCGAGGGCGCGCGTGGTTTCGTTGGCTGTGCCAATGACGTGACCGCGGCCTTCTTCGGTCAGGATCACGGGCTGGGGACCATGCCCCATGCGCTGATCGGCTATGCCGGCTCCACGTTGCGCGCCGCCGAGATGTATCGCGAGGTCTATCCCGACGATCCGCTGGTGGTGCTGGTCGATTATTTCGGTCAGGAGATCACTGATGCGCTGGCCGTCTGCCATCGTTTTCCGGAACTGGCGGCGCAGGGGCGCATCAGTGTGCGTCTCGACACCCATGGTGGGCGCTTCATCGAGGGGCTTGATCCCCAGTCGTCCTATGCCGTGCTGGAACGTCATACGCCGGGCACGATCAGGCGCTATCGCTCCGATCACGAATTGAAGGATCTGGTCGGGACGGGCGTTTCGGCAGCCGCGATCTGGTGGATGCGTGAACAGTTGAATGCGGCGGGCTTCACGGAAGTGAAGATCATCGTCTCCTCAGGGTTCGGTCTGGAGAAATGCATGACCATGCGCGACTCCCACGCCCCGCTCGATGTGGTCGGCACCGGATCGTTTATTCCGGTCAAATGGAACGAAACCTACGCCACCGCCGATATCGTCGCTTATGACGGGGAGAAGCGGGTCAAGGTCGGCCGCGAATTCCTCCTTCAGAAGATACAGAGCAAGTCCAAGGAGAATGGCGCATGAGCAGCTCAGAAGCAGAACCCGATCGCGGCTGGTTCGTCAGGATTCTTGATAATTCGGGTGGCGCCGAGGAGGGGATCGTCGAGGAGGTCAAGGACTTCCAGGACCTTGCCCATGCCAATGCCTATGCCCGGGCCTATGTGCGTGACAGTGTGGAACGCTGCCGTGTTGGCGGGGCTGTCGGGCGTGAGGTGCTGGAAGCCTGGTTTTCGTTTGGTGAGGACGCGATTGTGGTCGAAGCCGGGGATGATGGCTGGAAATCGGCCTCGGAACTCGAGGATTTCGCGGCGACGCCTGCCACCCCCATGGAACGTGACTGGCGTACGCTCGACCCGCGACGACTTGTGGAGGATGACGAGGAGGTAGAGCTCTGATGACCCTGCCGCGTCGTCAGCTCATCATCGCCGCTACCTCTCTGGGTGTCGTTCTTCCTTTCGCCGCGCGGGCCGCACGGCCGGTGCTACCGACCCCCGCGCCCCCGGCCCCCGAAACCCATCTGCCGGATCTGAGCCGCCAGTTGACCGCTTTGCCGCGTCGTCGTGAGTTCACGACGCTGCCTCGGCTGCTGGATCATCCGGATCTGTGGGACGACGTCGCCTTCGATGCTCTGCGCGCCTATCGCGGGGCGGAGCGGATGATCGGGACGGGGACTGCCCTTTCCGGGGCCTGGCCCGTCGAGGCTCAGAATCTGCTGAACAGCGAGATCTTTGCCTTCGGTCATCCCGACGCGCTTCTGGTCATGGCGCTCTGGGGCGAGGCGCAGCTTGCGCTTTATGACGAGGCCGCATGGTCGCAATTCGATCTCGCCCGCCTGACCTCGCCGGGGCAATCTCCGCTGCCGCTCAAGCAGAGCGCTACGGGGAGCTCTCGCCACCATCAGGACGAATTGGGCGCGTATGGCGCGGCGGGGCGCGGTATTCCGGCACTTCAGGCACGCGGCGTTGTGTTTCTGGCCTGCCATAACGCGGTCTGGGCTCATGCGGGGCGTCTGCTGGCACTGGGTGCCGTCCCGGGAAATCCCGCACAGGAGCAGCTTGCGGCGCAGCTCACGAATCATCTCGACAAGCGGGCGATTGTTACACCCAGCGCGTTGGGCGCACTGGCCGAGTTGCAGCGCGCCGGTTTCTCGCGCGTTTTCTGAACGCGCCTGAAGTTCTGATCGTGCTCGGCGCGCACGGGCACTGGCAAATTGCCCGCGCGCTTGGCATAGAAGCAGCATGAAACTGCGCTTCGCCCCCAGCCCGACCGGCTATCTTCATGTTGGTAATGCCCGTCTGGCCATTGCCAACGCCCTCTATGCCCGCAAGCATGGTGCCCAATTCCTGCTGCGCATCGACGATACCGATCTGGAACGCTCAAAGGCGGAGTATGAGCAGGGCATCAAGACCGATCTGGAATGGCTCGGTCTGGACTGGGACGAAATGGCGCATCAGTCCGAGCGTCTCGATCGCTATGCCAAGGCCATTGAGGCCCTCAAGGCGTCCGGTCGGCTCTATCCCTGTTTCGAGAGCGAGCAGGAACTGGCCGCCAAGCGCGAGGCGCGGCTCAAGGCACGCAAGCCCCCCATCTATGACCGGGCCATGCTGCGCCTGACCGCCGATCAGCGCGAACGGGCCGAGGCCAATGGCAAGGTGCCGTATTGGCGCTTCAAACTGTCGGACGGCCATAAGAGCTGGCGCGACCTGGTCATGGGAGATCTGTCGGTCAAGCTGACGGCCATCTCCGACCCTGTTCTGGTCCGCGCCGATGGCACGGTGCTCTACACCTTGGCTTCGGTCGTGGACGATATGGAACTCGACGTGACCCATATCATCCGGGGCGAGGATCATATCACCAATACCGGCGTGCAACTCGACATCATCGAGGCTCTGGGCGGCCGTTCTTCACGTTTTACCTTCGCACATCTGCCGCTCCTGCTGGACGAGGGCGGTGGCAAGCTGTCCAAGCGTTTCGACTCCCTCTCTCTGAGAGCGCTTCGCCATGACGGTATGGAGCCGCAATCGGTGGTCTCCTACCTTTCGAAGATCGGCAGTTCGGATGACCCTGTGCCGATGACGCTCGAGGAATCGATTGCCAGCTACGATCTGTCCCATGTCTCGCGCTCTGCGGCGCGTTTCGACATGCAGCATCTGCTCGGGCTCAATCGCCGTCTGCTTCATACGCTCGATTTCGAGGCAGTGAAGACGCGCTTGCCCGAGGGCGCGAGCGAGGCCTTCTGGAACGCCATTCGCGGCAATGTCGATCTGACCGGCGAGATCGCGTTCTGGTGGGACGTGGTGCAGGGCGAGATTGCGCCGCCTTCCCTGAGTGGCGAGGCGGAGTTCCTGGCACAAGCCCGGCAAACCCTGCCTGCAGAATCCTGGGATGGCGAAGTCTGGAAGCAGTGGATCAACGCCCTCAAGGAGGTCTCAGGCCGCAAGGGCAAGGCCTTGTTCCATCCGCTGCGCCTCGCCTTGACAGGGGAAGAGGCCGGACCGGAACTGCATGCGCTTCTGCCGCTCATGGGGCGCGCCCTTGTGTTGCGTCGCCTTGAAGAAGCTGCACTGGCCTGAGCAGGGCAAGGGCGAAAAGGACGTGAAGGGCGACCAGAGCCAGAAAGGACCCCTCGAATGGGGCCGCCTCCTCAAGGGTCGGGTTGGGTTGCCGCTCCAGGGGCAGGAGGATGAACTGGATGCGGGGCAGAAACGCGAGCGTTCTGCGGTGGTACGGATCGGCATCGGCAGCAATTTCTGGACCGATCTCTATCACCACGCCCTGACCACCTCCTGGCCCCGCTTCATGGGGTGGTCGACCATCGCCTATGTCGTCGTCAATCTGGCTTTCGCACTGCTCTATCGCCTGTGCGATGCGCGTATCAACAACGCCGCTGATCTCGATCTGCTGGCATTGTTTTTCTTCAGCGTGCAGACTCTCTCGACCGTCGGCTATGGGGTCATGGCCCCCACAGGCCACATGGCGAACGCGCTCGTGTCGATTGAAGCCTTGCTGGGCATGATGGTCAATGCGCTCTCGACCGGTGTCGTATTTGCGCGATTCTCCAGGCCGCGCGCCCAGATCCTGTTCAGTCAGGTGGGGGTGATCAGCCAGCAGGCCAGCCCGCCAGCACTCTGCATAAGGCTCGCCAACTCACGCAAGAGTGCCGTCCTGGCGATGGACGTTCAGCTCTCGCTTTCCCAGTTCGTGATTGGAGAGGGCGGATACCCGACGCGCATCTTTTCTCCGTTGAAGCTGCTTCAATCCCAAGTGCCCGAACTGCGCTTCATCGAGACGCTGGTGCATCCGATCGACAGTACCAGCCCGCTCACATTGCTGAGCCTCGAGCAGCTTGATGCCACCCACGCCGAAATCCTGGTGACCGTGCGCGGCACGGATGAAGCCACAGGCCAGGCTGTTCTGCTGCAACGCAGCTATGACCACGCCCGGATGATGAAGGGAATGCGCTTTGTCGACATGGTGATCCATGACGGACAGGGAACCTATCGCATCGACTATCGCCGCCTTCATGACATCGAAAAGGAAGCTGATCGGCCCGTTTGATCGGCTGGAGCACTTGCTCAGGGGCCCGGCCTGAAGCGCGGCAGGAGAATAGGGCATCGTGATGCCAGTTAAACTTTTGCCTGTGACTCATATCGAAGCTGTAAACATCTTGCCATGAAACCGTCGGGGTGCGACGAGGAACCCGTTCAGGCATGTCGACTCACATCCTGCAGCGATGGACGCGCGAAATTACGCCACGGAGGAGCGGTTTCTCGCAGAACCAGCCCGCAAGTGTTTGGGGATTGGCGGTAAACCGATGCTGCGCGCAGTCTGGGGCGATGAGATGCAGGTCAGTGGGCCCGAATTGGTGTCGACGTGTATGAAGCGTTATGGAGATCGGTCAGGAATATGGTTTTCTTCGATAAATTGCGTCAGAATTTCTCGCATGTGCGGGAAAGCTGGTTTCTGGCGAGCCTATACCTTTTCTGCGGCTGTATTTGCGTCGCGTTTCTTGCGGCGATCGTTCCCCCTTTTGAGAACTCCGACGAGTTCAACCACCTCAAGCGTGTCGATCAGATTCTCACCGGTCATCTCATCGCCTGGAAACACGGTACACCAGCGCGTTCGGGGGGAAAGGTCGAGGTCGGTATCGATCAACTGGATCAGATCTACGGTGCCATGCGCTTTCATGCTGAAGTGAAAGTAACACCCGACATGATCCGGCGCGGTTCAGCGATCCGGCTCGGCAACAGGGGATATCAGGATTTCTCCAATACGGCGATCTACTCGCCACTCCTCTACATTCCCAACGTTGTGGGTCTGGGTATGGCGAGGCTTATTCACGTCAACCTTCATCACGCTCTGATCGTCAGTCGGGCTTTCGGTGGCGTTGCCTGTGTCCTGCTTGGGGCTCTCTCCATTTATCTGATGCCGGGTGTTGGGGCGACTTTTCTGTTTGTCATTCTCTCCCTCCCGATGACGCTCTCACTTTTCGCCTCCATCAGTCAGGATGGGTTGATGATCTGCTCGGCGACGCTGGCAGCCGCCTTGATGGCACGCATCGGCTCATTGGCGAGTTCGAGGCCGGATACAGCGGTCAGGGTTCTTTTTGTACTCGTAACACTTCTCACGCTTGGGCGCCCTGCCTATGCTCCTCTGATCTTTATTCCGTTCTTTTTTGCATCCCGTGAAAATTGGCGCAGCCTTCTCAAGTATTGTCTAATCTCTCTGCTGATCGTTGGTGCGTGGTCTCTGCTCGTCAAGTTCTTCGTGATGATACCTATGTGGGAGGGGCGCTCTTCATCCGGTCAGGTTCTGTTCCTGCTTCATCATCCTTTCCATGCCATACGTCTTGTCGTGAGTGCGTTTACCTCCCATCAGGGAATGGAGGGCATTGCCTTTTAGAAGGAAATGATCGGAGTTCTCGGGTGGATCGACGTCGTACTCCCCGCCTGGTTCTATGATCTGACAGCGCTTGTGCTGATTGCGGTACTCGTCTCTGGATGGAGGGCTGGGCTTGACGCGCGATCTTTGCTGAACTCCTCCTTTATCACCCTGATACTTGCCGGAAGCATTTTCCTTATCTTCCTGCTCGAATACATTACTTTCACGCCTGTGGGAGCGGATTATGTGTTCGGCGTACAGGGGAGATACTTTATTCCTCTTCTCCCATTTATGGTTTTTCTCATGCCTATGCGGGAAGCCCCACGTATCGCCTGGAGTGCGCGTGCACTGGCACTGTGCTGGATGCTTCTCTCGGTTGACGTCACCCTGTATCGCGTGACGGCGCGTTACTACATTCCGTAAGGGCCGAGTATACCCGGACTTTGAATCGCAGCGATGCTGCCAAAATCGCTTCTGAAGACGCTCTGGCGGGCAGATTGAAGGCTTTCTCGCCTGTGAAGAACACTTCATCAATGGAGGGTGTCCGATTGCCGGGATATGAATGCGTCAATAGTCGGCCTCCATCAAGGAGGCCGACCTTTCTAAAGTTCCACGGTAATGCGGTTGAGCTCGCCACGTCGGATTTGCGGGTGGAAGGGGCAGCGTACGGTAGCAAAGCGAGCTGGCCAGCGCTTACTGATAGGTCTTACGCTTTTCCGCCTCTTATGCTTACGCCCTCGACCATCGGCGGAACAAGCGTGTAATAATTCTATAATATGAATCAATTATGACGATGAAATAATATCTTCATCGTTCATACTTACTTCGCCACAAAACTATTTCTTTTTCGAATTAATTGAAACTGTCCCGATACGGTTTGTCACTGCGCTGCACCGATCGGGATTGTGTTCGGTTCGAAATGAGCCCGGACGGCGCGTGGCGGCCCCTATCCGGTCAGGAGAGAGTTTTGTGTTGAGAGGTAAGAGACTGTGCCTTGTGGTCACTTTTCTTTGCTGTACCGGCTCGGCCTTTGCCGCTGACCTGCAGGGAAGTGCAGGGCAGGGCGACCCATCTACTGGAATTGCATCGGGTCGCGCAGAAAAGGCAGATTCAGTCAGTGCCCCTCCCGGGAGGGGCGCCCCCCAGGATATGATCGGCGGATCTGTTCGTCGGGGTGAGGTTCCCAGAAAAACCAGACGTCATCCGGCCAGCCGCCGGGGTGCTGCCGGGCAGGAAACGACCGTTGGCGCTGCGAAAGACCCGGTGCAGGTCGCAGCAGCCCCCCCATCGAAAGCGGCACATCTGGCGGCAAAGAAGCACGCAGCGCATGTTTCGACGCCAGAAAGCATCAGCGTGACCGGCACCGGTCATGGGCGCAACGTCCAGAAAGATCCGGCATCGATCACGGTTTTCAGTGCCAAACAACTTGCCAATCGTCATGTCGTTTCGCTTGTCGATCTGGGTGACGGCTCCATCCCCTCGCTGCGTATCGCCCAGTTCTCGGGGCGTAATTCAGCACTTGTCGTGAATATTCGCGGCGTCGGCGTTCTCGGAGACAGCAACCAGCCCGCACGAGACCAGGGCGTGGGCGTGTATATCGATGGCGTCTATGTCGCGCGTCCTCAGGCTCTGGGTACCGCCTTGTTCGATGTCGAGAGTATGGAGGTACTCAAGGGCCCGCAAGGGACGCTTTTCGGGCGTAATACCGAGGCTGGTGCGCTCAACATCATTACCCGCAAGCCAACCGGAAAATTCGGAATGCGCCTGGTGGGCGGTTTCGGTAATTACAGCAGCAGCAAGGGCGAGTTGCATCTTGATCTGCCCGCCTTTCACGATCTCGCCATCAAGGTCGATGCGGTCACTGCGCATCGCTCGCCCCTTGTCTCGAATCCGCTGCCGGATACGGGCGGGTTCAACCAGTATGACAAGCATGGCGTGCATGTTGAGGCGCTCTATCGTCCGGTCGATAATTTTTCCGCCGATTATGCCTATGACAATTCCTATGACAGCACGACCACGCTCTGGATGCAGTTGCTGAAAGGCGGGTCGAACAAGCTCGCCAAACTCGCGACCTTACAAACTGCGCGCGCCAAAGAGGCCAATATCGGCGTGCCCGAGCGGCCGAGCATCGGGAAAAATAGCGGGCACCGCATGACGCTCGACTATAAGGCGATACCCCAATATCTGGCGTTTCGTTCGATCACGGCTTATCGCTCCCTCAGTCAGAGCCAGTTCGATAACGGCATGGCTTCAGGCAGTATGTCCAATACCTCGGGCAATTTCCTCGGCATGAACTTTGCGCGTAACTCGCTCGCGGGATTCTGGCAGAACCAGATCAGTCAGGAAATCCAGGCCTTTGGGCATACCAAGCGCCTGAAATACCAGGGTGGCTTTATCTATTATCGCGAGCATGCCTCCGATAATGCGCAGGCCTTCTACACCAACCAGTTCACCGATGCGGCGGGCAGTGCCTACAAGCTGCTTTCCGGCCCGGCCTATGATGACTGGAGCCTTCAACCCATCGATCGCGCCAGCCATGTGACGTCCAAGAGCTGGGGTGTCTATGGTAACGCCGTCTATACCCCGCCCGTGCTGCACGATGCCCTGCACCTGACTGCGGGGCTGCGCTGGTCGCATGACGGCAAGCAGGGCACACTGACCACGGTGAATAACAAGGCTCCCGTGAATACGGCGGGCGTCTCGGGCCCGATCGATTTCGGTGCCGGATGGTCGCGTGTTGATCCGTTGCTCGAAATCAGCGGCGACCTGACCCGACATGTGCTGCTCTATGGGAAATGGAGTACTGGCTACAAGCCGGGTGGTGCCAATTCACGCGCGCAGGATTACGAAGCCTTCGGCCCTGAATCGGTCTCGATGTTCGAAGTCGGCTCCAAGACCGAATTTCTCGATCACCGCGCGCGTTTCAATGTTGCGGGGTATTGGGGGGATTACAAAGACATCCAGGTTGACTTCAGCCGACCTTACCAAATCGGTAATCAGCTGACGACGCGCACGACGACCTCGACCATCAACGCGCCCGGCCATGGCGATTTGAGTGGTGTCGAAGCGGAGCTGAATGTCACCCCGTTGCGCTACCTGACAATCGGGTTCTCCTACGCCTATAACTATGTCCATATCCCTCCGACCGCGAACCCCTATCCGAACTCGATCGGCGTGGTCAGCCCGATGCTGGTGCCGATCTACCAGAGCTATACGCCGGCGCATTCGGGGAGCTTTCAGGTGGATTACGTGCGGCCGTTCCAGGGCTTTACCGTGCTCGCGCATCTCGATGGGAATATCGATAGCGGCTATTATGCCAACACGACCGACCCGGTCTATCTTGGCACCGGAAACCCGAAAAATGTCTATCAGCCCAAAGGGGATAGCGGCCTGATCGTCAATGGGCGTGTGGCGGTGTCCAATGTGCGGCTGGGGAATACCGGCAGTAAGGCCACGTTCTCGCTCTGGGCGCGTAACCTGTTTGCCGAGCAGCATGTATATTTCAAGACGCTGGGCGTTACGACGGGCCTGCAGGGCTATTACAATGAGGCGCGTCAATTTGGCGGACAGGTCGAGCTTGCTTTCTGAGCCCGGCCTCGTCAGGGAGGGCATCGCCCCCCTGATCCGCCCCTTTCTCCCGGCGCGGTTCAGGCTTCGGGGATATCTTCCGAAAGCGCCTCGGCCTGAGCCTTCAGGCGATGGAAGCTGCGTCGGCTGAAAGGCAGCATCAGCAGATAGAGGACACCCGCTGCCGCCAGGGCAAGCCAAGGATCGGCCAGCAGGATCGCGGCGTAGAGCAGTGTGCCGAGCATAAGCGGCAGCACATAGCGTGAGGCGATCTTGAAGTTCTTGAAAGACCAGACCGGCAGCGTCGAGACAAGCAGGGCCGCCGTCAGGATGAGAGCGCCTGCGGCCAGAAGGGGAGAGCGCGCCAGACCGTCGATGAGCGGCCAGTGCATCTTCTCCGCCTCCAGCCCCAGAAAGATGGGAAAGAGAACGATGCCCGCCCCGGCGGGCGCGGGAACGCCGGTGAAGAAGCTATAGGAATATTCCGGTTTCTCGTCGTCATCGAGGCTCGCATTGAACCGGGCCAGACGCAGGGCCATGCAGACCGTAAAGAAGATGCAGGGCACAAAGGCGTAGCGTCCGCCATTTTCATGCAGGGTCCACAGATAGAGCAGAAAGGGCGGCGCCACGCCGAAGCAGACGAAATCGGAAAGCGAATCGAACTCGGCGCCGAAACGCGACGTACCATGCAAAAGCCGGGCAATGCGCCCATCGAGCCCATCGATACAGGCTGCAATCACCAGGGCTGCTGCGGCATAGGCAAATTGCTGCTCAAGCCCGTAGCGCATGCCGCTGAGCCCGGCGCACAGCCCGAGCATGGTCAGCAGATTCGGGATGAGCCGGTTGAAGGACGGACCGCGCACGCGCACACGGCGGGGGCGGATACGCCTCAGGCGACGGCGCTTGCGTCCTGCTCGCAGGGGAGCTGTGCCCTCATCGCCAGGGCTCTGCACCGGAAGTTCGGCCATGGGTGCGGGGCGCGCTTCGGACATCGTCAGGGGCGTTTCAGAGATGGGCCATGACGGTTTCACCACCAACCATGATCTGGCCAGTGCTAACCAGCGGGGTCACGCCGGGCGGCAGGTACAGGTCGGTACGCGAGCCGAACCGGATCAGGCCGAAGCGATCACCCGGCTCGACCACACTGCCCTCATCCACGTAACAGACAATACGGCGCGCGATGAGACCGGCAATCTGGACAACGGCCATATGGCGACCGTCTTCCAGTGTCAGCCGAACCTCGTTGCGCTCATTGAGGTCGGAGGCCTTGTCCAGACTCGCATTGAGGAACTGCCCCGCATGATAGGCAATCTTGGTAACCGTCCCGGCGGCGGGCATGCGGTTGATATGCACGTTCAGAACCGAGAGGAAGGTCGCCACGCGCCATACTGGCTCGCTGCCCATGCCCAGCGCGGCAGGGGGCGTGGCGAGCTCGACAGAGACCACGCGGCCATCGGCCGGAGCCAGGGCGAGGTCCGTGCGCGCAGGCGGAAAACGCTTCGGGTCTCGGAAGAAGTACAGGCAGAAGCCGAACCCGCCCAGCGCCAGATTGCCGATGATCCGCGTGGCACGCCACGGTGTCGCGCGGCCGAGCAGGGTCAACCCGCCAGTCAGCGCGAGAAAGGGAAGGGCAGCGCGGTGCGGCGGTGCCAGAACGGATTTGATCGATTGAATCAGGGACATGAGCGCAGTCTTACGATACCTGCGTTTGGGGTCAAGCTTTCGGCCGTTCGGGTTCCGTCTGATAGCTTCCGGCAGAGCCCGCGAGTGTGGTGACGCGACGGGCAAAACCGAGCGTGGCCCGCTCCGCCTCCACCGGCATGCCGGAATAGAGATCCTTGCAAGCATTCACGAGATGCACCCCGCCAAGGCGGCGCCCCAGAGCGCCAAAGACCTTGTCTGCCATCAGCGTGGCCTTGTCACCCAGAGGCAGCAGACCGAGCGGGGCGCTGAGGGCGGTTGCGTTGGCCTCGGCCCGGAACAATCCGCGCTGCAGAGTGCGATCGAGCTGGCTGGCAGAAAAAGGGCTGCCATGGCCGAAGGGCAGCGTATCGTCTTTTGCGGCAAGGCCTGTCCGATTGGGGACGACCAGAATGAGACGACCGTGATCGGCCAGCAACTTCCAGACGATGCGCAGGAGAGGCTGTGGATCGACCAGTTCTAGCCCATGCATCATGAGCACCAGATCGACGCTCAGATCATCGAAGGGCAGGCAGTCGGGCGCTACCAGGCAGGAGGGCCAGAATGGCACGCTCGAGGGTATCATCCCGCGACGGCGCGTCAGCGGCGTGTCTAGTTGGGCCGAGGCGACCCATTTCGCTTCGCTGAGTGCGCGCCATTGCGAGAGGAGCGGCTGGGCGAACCCCAGCCCCAGGACGCGCTGTCCCCGCGGGTCAGGGAGAAGAGGCGCAAGCCGCGCCATCAGTAGCGCAGTGACCTGCTCTCCGCGCCGACTGGCATAGAAACCGGCGGCGTCGGGTGGAATGGGCTGGGCGATACGCTTCGGCATGGTGAACACGCTAGACCGAACCGGCTTCGACGGCCAGAGGGCCGGGCCGGTCGGGACGACGGGCGCAAGGGGTGCCCAGGCTGGGCAAGCGCATCCCTCGCTCGTCTGGATGCGTTGGTTAGGGGAATACGGCCAGGGGGCGGGCAGGATGCCCCTCCCTATGTCGTGATCTCAGAGGCGTGAGGATACGTTACCCCCTGAACAAGGCTAGTCTTCGTCCAACAGGCCGAATCAGCAAGTAGAAGGAAAACAGGATAGTGAGCCTCGAAATCAAAGCTATTCCTTTCGCGCGGGACAATTACGCGTGGTTGCTGAAAGATCCTCAGACCGGCACCGTCGCCGTGGTTGACCCGGGTGAGTCGGGGCCGGTGATGAACGCGATTGGAGAAGGGCGGCTGGATCTGATTCTCCTGACCCATCATCATGATGATCACATTGGCGGGGCCGAGGCGCTGCGCCAGAAATACGGCGCGCGTATCGCCGGGGCCGAGGCCGACCAGGCGCGCCTGCCCCCGCTCGACCTGTTGCTTCATGACGAGGACCGTATCGCCATCGGGCATGATCTGGGTGAGGTGATCGCCACACCGGGTCATGCACGCGGTCACATCGCCTTCTACTTCCGATCCGTCCCCGCCCTGTTTTGCGGTGACACGCTGTTCAGCCTCGGTTGCGGGCGGCTTCTGGAGGGAACGGCGCAGGAGCTTTTCGACAGCCTCAAGCGTTTTGCGCCGCTCCCAGACGAAACGCTCGTTTGCTGCGGGCACGAATATACCGAGTCCAACGCAGCTTTCGCCTTGGCGCAAACGCCTGATGACGCGGCCTTGAAGCAGCGCGTTGCTGACGTAAAGGCGTTGTGCGCGGGAAATCGCGCGTCAGTCCCGGTGAGGCTCGGCGTTGAGCGCCAGACCAATCCGTTTTTGAAAGCGCGTGACGTGGCCGAATTTGCGGCGTTGCGTCATGCCAAGGACAATTTCTGAAGGGAGGCAGACCGATCATGAGTGCGGCCATATCCGATGACGATGGGACGACCCCGGCGACGTCCGAATTTACCCTGAGCAATCACACGTTTGATGCGCTCATTTTCGATTGTGACGGGACGATTGCCGACACGCTCCCCGTGCATTTCCTGACCTTTCAGGAGGCGCTGGGTGAGGTGGGTTACACGCTCGAGCGAGACTGGTATTTTGCTCGGACCGGGCTGTCGAGTGACAAGCTGTTCAACGCTTATGAACAGAGCTTTGGCCTCATCTTGGATCGGCCAGCCCTGCTGGCGCGCTGCAAGCTGCTCTACCAGAACCATCTGGACAAGCTGCGCGAGCATAGTTTTGCCGCGACGATTGCGCGTGAGCAATTCGGCCATGTGCCGATGGCTGTCGCGTCAGCGGGGATGAAATCTGCGGTGACGTCTACCCTGCAGACGCTCGATCTGCTGGAGCTCTTCGATACGGTGGTCACGATCGAAGACGTGAAGCGCGGCAAGCCCGCGCCTGATCTCTATCTCCTGGCCGCCGAACGTCTGAAAGTCGCTCCCGCTCATTGTCTCGTTTTTGAGGATACGGAAGAGGGGCTCGAGGCGGCCCATAATGCCGGGATGAGAGCGATCGATGTACGCCCTCATCTCACTCCGGCCGTTCAGAACTGATGGAAGATGATCATCTTGATCAGGGTCGCGACGATGGCGAGCGTCACGACTCCGGCTGCCCATAGCCCGACAAACCAGCCGAGCCGGGCGAGGAAGGACCTTGGCGCAGTAGTGACAGGCATGATCGATCTCCCTTGAGGCAGCCCCCATCCAAACCATGACGTTCGGATGGGGGCGACTGCGCGCAGTCTGCGTTAGTGATAGTGCTGATCGGCGGTCACGGTGCCGCGGAATACCCAGTAGGAATAAATCGTGTAGGCCAGAATGATCGGCAGCAGGATCGACGCACCGACCAGAAGGAACAACTGGCTTTCCGGCGGGGATGAAGCCGACCAGATGGTGACTGTGGGCGGAACGATATAGGGCCAGACATTGATGCCCAGACCCGAGAAGCACAGGAAAAACCAGCCCAGCGCGCAGAGGAAGGGCGTCAGACGCGTTGTCTGCTTGCGCAGCGACAGGAAGAAGAGCGCAGCCAACACGATCACGGCGACGGGCACGGGGGCTACCCAGACGATCTCGGGGAAATCGGTCCAGCGGTGCATGTAGTTAGCATGCAGATAGGGTGTCCAGACCGAGACAATGGCAATCAGCACCAGCATGCTCAGACCGAGCGGCGCCGAAAGACGCTGCATGACCGCCTTGAGATCGGTTTCCGTGCGCCACACCAGCCAGGTTGCGCCCAGCAGGGTATAGCCCACAGCCACGGCAAAGCCGCAGAAGAGCGGGAAGGGGGCGACCCAGTCCCAGGCACTACCAACGAAGGTGTTGTTCTCGACTTTCACACCCATGATCAGCTCGCCGAGAATGATGCCCTGCATGACGGAGGCCACGAGCGAGCCGATGCAGAAGGACCGATCCCAGAACCCCATGCCGAAAATGCCGCTTGCCTTGACGCGGAACTCGAACGCTACGCCACGCAGGATGAGCGCGAGCAGCATGAACAGGATGGGCAGATAAAGCGCAGGCAGGATCGTGCCATACGCCACGGGGAAAACGCCATACAGTGTGGCACCGCCGAAAATCATCCAGGTCTCGTTACCGTCCCAGACCGGTGCGATGGTGTTGACCATGACATCGCGATGTTCCTTGCGGTGCTCACCGAGGAACAGAATGCCGATCCCCAGGTCGAACCCGTCAAGGCAGACATAGATGAAGATGGCCAGAGAGGCGAGGGTTGCCCAGATGATGGGCAACCAATAGGCGAGGGTGTTCATGGTAAACGCTTACTCCGCCGGGTGGTGAGAGACTTGGGTGATACCAGCGGCACGATGCGGCTGATCGCGCGGGGGCTCAGGCTCGTTCGAGCTCGGTTCCTTGGCGAAGTCGCGCAGCAGGATGCCGATACCGGCGGTAAAGACGATGAAGTAGACGATGACGAAGGCCACCATGGACATTTCCATGTTCGGCAGTGTCACGGGTGAGACGCTGTCGACCGTGCGCAGCAGCCCATAGATCGTGAAGGGCTGGCGGCCCACTTCGGTCGTGACCCAGCCGCAAAGCAGGGCGATGAATCCGGCAGGTGTCATGAGCAGCGCCCCGCGCAGCAGGATCGGGTTGGTATAGAACCCGCCTTTCCAGCGCAGGAACAGCGAGAAGAAGCCAAGCAATGCCATCAGGCTGCCGAGCGCCACCATCACACGAAAGGTGTAGAACACCACATACATCGGCGCGCGCTGGTCCTTGGGGAAGTCCTTGAGCCCAGGGACCTTGCCGTCAAGACTATGTGTCAGGATGAGCGAGCCAACGAGCGGGATGCCGATCTTGTAGCGGGTTACTTCATGTTCCATGTCCGGCACGCCGAACAGCAGTTCAGGAGCACGCCCCTCGCTCTCCCAGTCGCCTTCCATCGCGGCGATCTTGGCGGGCTGGTATTTCAGCGTGTTCAGACCATGGGCATCACCAGCCAGAATCTGCAGCGGGGCCACGATGGCGGCCATCCACATGGCCATGGAGAACATGACCTTCACGGCGTCGGTCGGCTGGCGCTTCTGGCGCTTGGCCTTGAGCAGATGCCACGCACCCACGCCACCCACGATAAAGGCCACGCAGAGGAAAGCGGCAAGCGCCATATGAACGAGGCGGAACGGGAAAGACGGGTTGAAGACGATGGCCCACCAGTCTGCCGGAAGGAAACGGCCCGTCGCGGCATCGATCTTGTAACCCTGGGGTGTCTGCATCCAGGAATTGGATGCGAGGATCCAACTCATGGAGATGAGCGTGCCGATCGAGACCATGCAGGTTGCCGCGAAATGCAGCCCTTTGCCCACGCGGTTGAGCCCGAACATCATCACGCCAAGGAATCCTGCTTCGAGGAAGAAGGCGGTCATGACCTCGTAGGCCAGCATCGGACCAAGGATTGGCCCAGCCTTTTGCGAGAACTGCGACCAGTTGGTGCCGAACTCATAGGACATCACCAGCCCTGAGACGACGCCCATGGCGAACACGACCGAAAAGACGCGCAGCCAGTATTTGAAGAGGTCGAGATAGACGGGCTTGTCCGTCTTGAGCCAGAGCCCTTCGAGCACGGCCAGGAACGCTGCCAGACCGATGGAGAAAGCGGGAAAGACGATGTGAAATCCGACGGTAAACGCGAATTGCAATCGTGCAAGGAAGAGAGCACTCATGTCAGGCATTGCAGGGATCCGCGGCCATCAAGGCCAGTCGTGAAGGGGAATGGTTAACTGCCACCGCCCATAAGGCGTCAGCTTCCCCTCCGGTTCATCGAGAATGCCCCGTTATTATCGCGGAAATGTGATTTTGCAATAAAATGTCATCGCGGCCGACTGGTATGGGCAGGTCGAGATGGTCCGGTATCCTTGCCGATTGTTCATCCAGCGCCTTCAGAAGGGGCGCATAATCAGGCGTAATCCGCCCGGACTCGGGCAATAGGGCAATCCAGGAACGAACGAAGCCCTGCAAGCCCGACAGGTGCGCCCAGAGGGTGCCTTCTCCTGCGCCAGACAGGGTGCCGCGGGCTATGCAGGAGAGCGCGCCGAGCTGGAATGAGGCCTCCTGGATTAAATAGCGTCCATATGCCGTTTTCGAGGCGTTCCGTCCCGCTTCGTCACGCAGCGCCACGATGATGAGATGCAGCTTGCTGGCCGAGGGCAGGGTGGTCAGCAGCGGACCGATATCTGGCGTGAGGGTTTCGTTCCGCTCCTGGGCGGAGCGCTTGATCGACACCGACTCGGCGCTCAACTCCACCGCGCCTCCAGGAAGCGGGGAGGACCGCGTTATATCTTTATTGCCCCTCGCAGGAGGATCCTTCGTCACATCAGGGGTAAGTTGCACTGTGACATGGCCAAGCGTGAGAGTCTCGATACCCGAGACAGGGGGCATGTCGAGGGACATCTGCCGTGTTTCGAGGATCAATGTACGACTGGCGGGTACGAAGTGTCCTTCAAGAGCGCTACTCGTCACGGTCATGGTGTCGCTCGGTTTGAAGATCTGCGGTCCACCAAATTCTAGGCGGATGGAGGCTGGGTGAAGAAAGCTCACGCCGAGTACCAGGGTCTTCCCTCCCCAGCCACGACCGCGGGCATCGATCAGGCGTGGCTGAGAAAGGGTGAGGGATTGCCCCCAGGGGGAACGGGCAAGACTCCTCTGGTCCCAGTCCAGATGCCAGCCTGCTGCGGCCAGTGAGAGACGCATCTGATCGAGAGACCTGCCCAGGCGGGCCATGCGCAGGCAATCCACGCCAAACGCTGAAAGTAACAGCAGCGTAATCCCCAGCAGGGCGTAGAAAAGCCGGTTTTTCATGGGCTCGAACCGTGATGATTACTGATCGCGGTGTCTGCCCTGCGCTCCAATTTCACAGTCATGATGAGAAACCGCACAAATTATCCCCAGAGCGCACTGGCTTCGTTCGAGAGGGAAGAAAAGACTCCCTGACGAAGGGCTATGAAAGCGTCCGGGCCTGTGGTAGATGCCCCCACCGCGTGGAATTTCGGGCACAATGCTCCGTAAAACCTAGGTTTTACGATGATTGTCTCTTGACTCGTGCGCAAGGGCGCTTTGGTCCCAACGCTTGGGTGATGCACAGCTTTTCCCCAGTCAGCTCTCCGGTTCTGCACAGGGGATCCTCCGGTCAGCATTTCGAGTCCACAGAGTTATCCACAGGGTGTGGCAGGTCCTCGCGCGCGCTTAGTCGATCCCAGGATTTGTAGATCGAGTCGATCAGGGATAGCCGTCCGGCATTGGCGGGGAGGGCCTCTCCGATAGCGATAGTGATCTCCCCTGGCTGCATCAACCAGCCTCTGCGCGGCCAGTGAAGGCCCGAATTTGTCGCGACCGGAATCACGGGGGCGGCGGCCTGTTTGGCAAGTGCTACGACGCCGGGCTGGAGGGGCACCCTTGCCCCGGGAAGCGTGCGGGTGCCTTCAGGGAAGATGATGATCTGGCGTGAGGCGTCAAAATGCGCCTGGGTTGCCTTCATCAGGCCGCGCAGAGCCTTCGCCCCCGCTTCTCGCTCAACCGGCACCATTCCGGAAAGAAGCAGCATTGGGCCAATGAAAGGGATGCGCGTCAGTTCCTGTTTGATCACATAAGCGGGGCCGGGCACGAGCGTCATCCAGATGAACCCGTCGAAGAAGGACTGATGCTGCGATGCAATGAGGCAGGCGCCTTCAGGGAGGTTCTCCGCGCCAACAACGCGAATGCGGATACGGCAAAAGAACCTGAGGCCCCGAAGTGTCAGGGCAGACCAGCTCTGGGCGTAACGCAAGGCAAGATCACGGCGGCGCAGTACGCGGATCGGCATCGCGCCGATACCCATGATCAGCGTCAGGATGACGAAATAGGTGATGAAGAGAAAGGCGCGTATCCGGTTCATGCACTCCCCCAGGGCCGGCTCCATGTCGCTTGTTCACTAGAGCAAGCGAGGGCGCGATGGAATTCTTCCACAACGAGAAAGATGGGCCTCACGCTTCCAATCCCCATGCCTGATCTCACTGGTGTGGCAAGAGACGATGGGTCTGTCGCCCAGCGCAAGCCTTCGTCGTCGCGTGCATCTCGGGATGCTCTATGACGGGGTCAGGAGCGGGGGGTAAGATTCACACCGCGTGACAGGCCAAGGTTGGAGCCGATCCATTTCGTATATTCGTGTAAAAGCAGCCTGAATGTCGCCCGATCGGGCGTGCGTCGCAACGCCGGCGAGCGTATCGGGTAAGGATGCAGCGCTACACCGGGCGCGGCACGATGCAGTTCCAGCATGGCGCGCCGGATGTGATAGCCTGCGGTGACGACAAGAAGGGAATGGATCGCGTTCTGGCGAGCCCAATCAGCCGTTTCCGACCCATTGCCGATGGTCGAGACGGCGCGACGGCCCAGCGTGATGCGGGCCGCAAGCGCAGGAGTGAGGGCGATCGGCGCATGCTCGGTGAGTTGCGCGAGCGTGGCATGGGGACCGACGCCCGATATCAGCAATTTTCCCCCGACCCCTTTGTCGAGCAGGGCAAGTGAGGCTTCGATCCGGTCGCGCCCTCCGGTGAGGGCGACGATGCCGTCGCAATGGACCGGTTGCGACACGGGATGAAGCGCATCGACGCAGAACCACGCGAATCCGGCGCACCAGGTCAATGCCAGGACGAGCAGAAGAAACGGCACGGCCAGCCAGAATTTCATGGCAGGCGCCGCAGCCAGAGCCGCACCGTCGCCTGGGCCACGAGGAAACTCAGCAAGGCTACCAGCAGCGGCACACAGATCAGGGACTGGAGCAGGGCAGGGGGTAGACTCGTTGCAAGCTTCAGCCATCCGTCCATATCGCCCGGCCAGAACGCCAGACTGCCCTGCTGATGGTCCAGGAAGGGCAGGATCAGGCGATGCACGATGGCGAGGGTCATCCCCCCCAGCGCCATGCCAACCGCGCCTCCCCCAAATCCGAGCCCGAAGCTGCGCCAGGCGATGCGCCTTGCGATGAGGCCGTCCCTGGCGCCGAAACCATGGAGGATTTCGATGGTGCGCCGACGGGCCGTCAGGGTCATGCGTACCGAGAGTGTGGTCACACCGGCCGTTGCAAAACCAGCCAGTAGCACGGCGAGCCAGGCACAGGCCTGCAGGCTTTGTCCCAGCAGCATGAGACGCTCGCCCCATCGCCCGTTTTCCTCAATGACCGCGGAAGGCGCCAGCGTGTCGAGAATACGCGGCAGATCCGTTACCGGGCCCTCTGCACGACGTGTGATCTCAAGCACAACAGGAAGGTCTGACACAGTACCCTGCATCGGTCCCAGCCACGGGCGCAGGAGCTCACGGATCCGCTCTTCGGAGAGCGTCTCGACGGCAGCGATTCCCGGATCGCTCTGCAGGACCGATACCAGTCTGGCCGCCGTCTCCCGTCCGTCTCCCGAGAAGTCGGGAATTTCGATCGTCACCTGCCGTGCGGCGCCATGGGCCCATTCGCGCGAGAGGCTCCGTGACGCGTCCCATCCTCCGAGTGCCAGCGTCGCAATGGCCGCGACGGCCGCGATGATCGGGATGAGGCCGCGGTCCTGTCTGCCCAGATGCAGCCCGTCTGGCAGGGCGCGGCTCATGGCGCTGCTCCCCTCTCGGCAGGCGGATCACACAGGCGCCCCTGTTTCAGCATGATCTGTGGATGACGAATCGCCCGCACGAGCGCCTCGTTATGGGTTGCGACGATCACGGTGGTGCCCGCGCGACTCAACGCCTCGAGGGCTTCGACCAGTTGCCAGCTCTGTCCTTCCGCGAGGGCATTTGTCGGCTCGTCGGCCAGAAGCAACGCCGGACGCATGATCAGCGCCCGCGCAATGGCCACGCGCTGACGCTCGCCCCCCGAAAGCTGATCCGGGAATTTCCTCTCTTTCCCATCCAGCCCGAGCCAGTCGAGAATCGAGGGGATCTCGCTTTGCAGGATTTCTTGCGTCGTTCCCGCCAGGCGAAGGGGAAGTGCGATATTGTCAAACACATCCAGCTCGGAAAGCAGGCGCAGATCCTGCGGGATGAAGCCAATACGCTGCCGTAGCTGAGCAAGCTGGCGTCGTCGTGCCGTCCTGATATCGACACCGAGAATTTCGACGCCCCCCTCTTCGGGAAGGGCTTCTCCATGCATGAGGCGCAGGAGGCTCGATTTTCCGGCGCCTGAGGGGCCTGTCAGCCAGAAGAAGCTGCCCTGGGGAATATCGAGAGTGATTCCCTGCAGACCCGGGCGCCCCTGGGCTTTTCTCCCTTTTTCAAGCCGATAGGTGACATTGCGAAACCGGATCATGAACGCCCTGGCCGGGGAATTACATATTGCGCGCGGCGACTGCCGAAACCGTGGCGCCGAGGGCAGCGACAGCCATCAGCAGGAACCCGTCGAAAACCAGACCCGAAGGGGTCATCACATGGCTGCCGATGGCCAGATGTTCCGGAATGCTGCCCACCACATGGTTCATCACGTCCTGTGCCTGCGGGTCCGTCGAGGCGCTCGATGTGGTGATCGAGGCGAGTGCGCGGGGCAGAGCCATCCAGCCAATGCCGATCACGAGACAAAGCGGCGCGAGGACCTCGGCGACCTGTTGGGCGAAGTAGAAGGCGAAATAGCAGATCGCCCAGAACCCGGTTCGGACGATGCCGAACCCCGATGCCTTGCGCGGCGCGCGATCGTCGCTCGTCTGGGCGAGGCGGGACAGGGACGGACGGGGCGAAACTTCCATGGGGCGCTTTCAGCTTTTCGTAACGGGCGAGGTTGAAAAGGCGTCCAGTCGACGCTGGCCACGTTGTCTCTGGTTGAGGTAGCTGGGCGGGGCGGGAAATGCAATGATTGCCGTCCTCACCGCAGCTCGGTGTTCCTCCTGGGGCGCAGGTCTCGATGCCGTCCCGACGGCGAAATACAAACTGGTCTGAGTCCATGCCCGGACACTGTGCGGTACTGTGTGAGTGGCGCAGACCACGCCGCCGCGCTGCGGATTCCTGACCTGGGTATTGCAGCGCAGAGGGGAGCAACCATGAGAGGTCTCGCGCGGTAATGGCGTATCGCGACAACCATGCTAGTGATGGAAAGACTACCTGAAGGCCGCGCATGATGGATCTATCCCCCCAATGACCAGTTCCGTGACGATCCCGGACATGCATCTCCCCCGGATACTTCTGGTTGAGGAATCGGACAGCCAGGCAGAAGCACTCGTCCAGCTCCTGGAAGAGGCAGGCTTTGACGTGCGTCGCGTCGCGAGCGGTGAGGAAGCGCTCTCCTGTCTCGATGACGGCCTGCCGGATCTGGTCGTGTCGGATTATCACCTGCCGGGGATGAATGGCGGGCAAATGGCCCGTCAGTTCCGTATGAATGCGCATACGCGCTCGATCCCGATCCTGATGCTGACGGAAGACGTCGCGCCGGGTCTGGAACGCGAAGGGCTCGAGAGCGGCGCTGACGCATATATCTCGAAATCGGCCCATCCCGATCTTCTTGTGCTGCGCATCCGGGCGCTGCTGCGCGAGGGCTCTGATTTTCTCCAGGCTGAGGAAGCCGGGCGCTTCAGACGCGCGCGCATTGTGATCGTCACAAGTCCGAGGAGCGATGACAGCGACGAAGAGCCCCTCGCGGATAATGCGAGCTGGGAGCGCGATGCGTCTGGTGCCTCCCTGGGGGAATTGCTCTGGCGTGATGGCCATACAGTTACGACAGTGACGGCGTCGAGCGAGCTGGTGAATGGGGGATGGCTCGGAGGCGAGGAGGGACCGGATTGTCTCGTGCTCGATCTCACGTCGCGTATGCTGGACGGGGTCAATTTCTGCCGTCGTCTCGACGCCCGTCGACAGGATGTGCTTGAGGCTGGCGGAACCTCCTTTCGCATCCTTGGTATCGTGGACGCCAATCGCTTTCGGCGGCATTCGGCCGCCGATCTGTTTGATGCCGGGCTGGATGATCTGGTCCCCAGCGATATCGCCCCTGACGTGCTGGCCCTGCGCATACGGGTTCTGGTCAGGCGCAAGCTCGCTCAGGACGAGATCAGACAGCAGGAAATCAAGCGTCAGGTGCGCGAGGTGGCGCTCCAGACTGCCCAGAGTGAGGCACGAGCCATCGCTGCCAAGGCGGCCATGGCAGAGGCGCTTGCACATGCCAACTCGGAACTCGCCGATGCGAATGCGCGACTGATCGAGACACAGGCCAAACTTGTTCAGACGGCCAAAATGGCCTCGCTTGGCGAACTCGTGGCGGGCATTGCCCACGAGATCAATAATCCGTTGGCCTTCACTCTGGCCCATGAGGAGACCATCGCCCGCGCTCTGCAACGGCTGATCGACTCAGAAGGGCCGCTTCAGTCGTCCCAGCTCGCCCTGCTTGAGAAATGTTCGAACCGCATCGGGGCAATGCGCCTTGGATTGCAACGCATACAAAATCTGGTGCTGAGCTTGCGCCGCTTCTCCCGTCTGGATGAAAGCGCCTTTCAGGACACGGATGTGGTCGAGGCCATCGATACCGCGCTGGCCCTGCTCGCCCATAAATTCGGCAGGGAGATCATGGTGGAGCGTCATCTGAACGCTCCGCGTATGCTGGTCTGCCAGCCGGCCCTGCTGCATCAGGTTGTGATGAATATCGTGAGCAACGCAGCCGACGCCATTCGATCCCGCGCCGAGACGGAGGGGTTCGAGCCGGGTACGCCGAGCGGCAAGATCGTGATCGAAACCACCCTTCGGCAAAGCGGCAATGAGGCCTTCTACGTGATCAGTGTGGCCGATGACGGGCCCGGTGTACCGCCCGCGCTCAGGGCCCGCGTCTTTGAGCCTTTCTTTACGACCAAGCCCGTAGGGATGGGCACAGGTCTTGGCCTTGCGATCGCCTATGGCGTCATTGAGGCCCATGGCGGCACGATTGATATCGACGACGCCAATCTGAGTGGGGGACGTGGCGTGGGGGCCTGCTTCACCCTGTCTGTCCCTGTCCGCCTGACGCCGACAGGCCCGGTCACCATAGGACGCAGCGCATGAAACGCACCGAGATGAGTGTCCCTTTCGGACGCAGCAGAATCCTCCTGGTTGATGACGAGGCCGAAATCCTCGTCGCGCTGACCGATCTGCTTGAGGATGAGTTCGACATCCTTTCGAGCACGGATCCGCTCGAGGCGCTGAGCTTTCTCAAGAAATCACCCGACATTGCGGTGATTGTTTCCGATCAGCGCATGCCCAACATGACGGGCGATGTGCTGCTCAGCAAGGCGCGTGAGTTTTCTGATGCTCGCGGTATCCTGCTGACCGGCTATGCCGATCTGGCAGCGGTTGTGGCGGCCCTGAACCAGGGGCGCATCCAGTTCTACGCCCACAAACCCTGGGAATCCGACTCCCTGCGCGCCATGGTGCGTGAGGTGGCCGCGCATCACAGGCTCGAGCGTGCGCTCATGGTGGAGCGGGTGTTGCTGCATGGCGCGCTGGAATCGGTGCCTATGGATGTGGTGTTCACAGAAGCCGATGGGACGGTTCTGCGACACAATATGGAAGTCGAGGCTCATCCCAATGCCAAGGGCGATATCGAGGAGGACTCACTGCATGGCGATGCGCTGCGTGAGGAAATCGCCGCGATGCGTGAGGAAACGAAACAGTCGGGGAGTGCGACCCGTCTTGTTTCAGAGCTGACTGAGGAGGGACTGCGCTGGCACGAGATCATTCGCCAGACTCTTCCCTGGCCGCGCAACGCATCCGGCGTGCCGTTCCCGATGCCGCAGCGTTGGCAGATGAGTTACGATCGCGACGTGACCGATCGTCTGGCAATGGAAGAGCGCCTGCGTCAGGATGACAAGATGCATGCCCTTGGAACTCTCGCCGGCGGCATCGCGCATGACTTCAACAACCTGCTGACCGCCATGCTCGGATCGCTGGAACTGCTGCAGGACATGACACCTGCCTCCAACCCAACGGTCACCAAGCTCTTCGAAAACGCGCTGGAATCAGCGCGCCGCGGCACGGTCCTGACACGTCGATTGCTGGAATTCGGGCGTCCCAAGCCCATGGCGCTGCGCCCCGTGGACATGGTCGAGATGATCTGGAGCATGCATGACCTGATCGTGCAGAGCCTGAGTCGAGCGAGCGATCTGCGCGGCGAGACCGGGCGATGCGACCTCGATCTTTCTGCGGTGCCACGTGACCTCGTTGTGCCCCCCGTTCTGAGCGATTCCGGCCAGCTCGAGATGGCGCTTCTCAATCTCTGCATCAATGCGCGCGATGCCATGCAGGAAGGCGGCGTGATCTCCATTTCCCTGACTCGCGATGTCACGCCGGACGGCGGGGATCATATCATGCTGAGCGTTGAGGATCAGGGCTGTGGCATGCCGCCCGAGGTCGTGCGGCGCATATTCGAACCCTTTTTTACGACCAAGGGCTTGGGCAGCGGTACCGGGCTGGGTCTCTCGACCATATACGGCTTCCTGCAGCGCAGCGGTGGCGATATCCGCGTCGATAGTATGCCCGGCAAGGGAACGCGCATGACGATGATCCTGCCGATCTGTCAGGAGGACGCACCGGAGGAGGCGCATGATCTCCGATCCGAGCCCATCGTCAGCGGGAAGCTTCGTATTCTTCTTGCCGATGATGAGCCTGGCGTTCGACTCGTTACCGATCAGTTTCTGTCGCAGGACGGGCACGAGGTGGTCAGTGTCGGAGATGGCGCTGAAGTGATTGCCCATCTCGAGGCGGGTGAGGTCTTTGATCTGGTGGTGCTGGATCTGCTCATGCCCGGCATGGGCGGTCGCGAATGCGGGCTCATTCTGGCGGCCAAGTATCCTGAATTGCCGGTTCTTTACGTCAGCGGTTATGCCGACCCTCAAAACCTGCCGGCAAATGCGTTTGTGCTCGGCAAGCCATTCACGCCGCAGGAACTGCGCGATGCCATAGGCGCAACGCTGCGCAAGCGGCGTTAGGGCGGGCTTGTCTGGGCGTCTCCAATCCTTATGTGTGGAGACATGCAGATTTCTTCTTCTTCCCCCCATGACCCGGTTGGCTGGCATGGCACTACCATCCTCTGTGTGAGACGCGACGGTCAGGTGGCCATGGCAGGCGACGGTCAGGTTACGCTCGGTCAGACCGTCATCAAGGGTAATGCCCGCAAGGTCCGCCGCATTGGCCCCAAGGGCACTATTCTGGCCGGTTTCGCCGGAGCTACGGCAGATGCGTTCACTCTGCTTGAACGGCTCGAAGCGAAACTGGAGCGCTATCCGGATCAACTTGAGCGCGCCTGTGTCGATCTGGCCAAGGACTGGCGCACGGACCGCTATCTGCGTCGTCTTGAAGCCATGATGGCAGTCGCCGACGCCCATCGCTCCTTCACATTGACAGGGAATGGCGACGTGCTCGAGCCTGAGGATGGGATCATCGCGATTGGCTCAGGGGGTAACTACGCCCTCTCCGCTGCCCGGGCGCTGATCGATATCGAGGGGCTGAGCGCCGAAGATGTGGCGCGCAAGGCCATGAAGATCGCGGGCGATATCTGCGTGTACACCAATCATTCGGTCAGGGTTGAATTGCTCGGCGGGGAGGAAGCGTAATGGATATCCCGAATTATTCGCCCCGAGAGATCGTCTCGGAACTCGACCGCTTCATTATCGGACAGAACGAGGCAAAGCGTGCCGTTGCCATCGCCATGCGCAATCGCTGGCGCCGGGCGCAATTGCCGGAGGGCCTGCGCGAGGAGGTCGTTCCCAAAAACATCCTGATGATCGGTCCGACCGGCTGCGGCAAGACCGAGATCGCCCGCCGTCTTGCCCGTCTTGCCCAGTCGCCTTTTCTGAAGGTCGAGGCGACCAAATTCACCGAAGTTGGATATGTCGGGCGCGATGTCGAGTCCATCGTACGCGATCTGGTTGAGGTTTCGCTTACCATGCTGCGCGAAGCGCGCCGCAAGGACGTGAACGCGAAGGCCGAACTCGCCGCAGAATCCCGTCTCGTCGATGCCCTGGTGGGAGAAACGGCGTCTGCTGATACCAAGACCAAGTTCCGTCAGATGCTGCGCAATGGCGAGCTTGAAGAGAAGGAAATCGAGATTCAGGTCGGGCGCGAGCCGGGTGCAGGTGAGATGCCCGACATGGCGGGTGGCACTGTCATGAATGCCGCAGCCTTTGGCGACCTGATGAAGAATCTCATGAACCGGTCCCCTCAGAAGCGCCGCCTGAGTATTGCGACGGCCCGTCAGCTACTGATTCGCGAAGAAGCCGATCGTCTCGTCGATAATGATGCCCTCACACAGGATGCCGTACGTCACGCGCAGGATCACGGCATCGTCTTTCTGGACGAAATTGACAAGGTCTGTGCCCGTTCCGGTGAGGGGGGAGGGCGCGGTGGCGATATCTCTCGTGAGGGCGTGCAGCGCGACCTCCTGCCGTTGATCGAGGGTACCACAGTCACGACCAAATACGGTCCGGTTAAGACGGACCATATCCTGTTCATCGCCTCAGGTGCGTTTCATCTGGCGAAGCCCTCGGATCTGCTTCCGGAATTGCAGGGGCGCCTGCCGATACGCGTTGAGCTGGCGGGTCTGACGCGCGACGATCTCAAGCGTATCCTGCTGGAGCCGGAGCACTCTCTGCTCAAGCAATATGTTTCCCTGCTCGGCACCGAGAACGTGACACTCGTTTTCGAGGAAGGGGCGGTCGATGCGCTTGCGGAACTCGCAGCCGACATTAATGAGCGGGTCGAAAACATCGGCGCCCGGCGTCTTGCGACGGTCATGGAGCGTCTGCTCGAGGATATCTCCTTTCGGGCTTCGGATCGTGGGGGAGAGACCGTGACGGTCACGGCGCATGACGTGCAGGAGCGTGTCGCTCCACTGGCACGCAAGGGCGATCTGAGCAGGTTCATCCTGTGAGCGGGGCGGTGATCATGGCGCCCTGGGTGCAGAATGTCGACGATACAGCTTCAGACGCGATTGAGGCTATTCGTGAAGAGCTTGCCCTCTTCGACGACTGGATGGATCGCTACGAATACATCATCGAAATGGGCCGCACTCTTCCGGCTTTTCCAGTCGAATGGCAAAACGATGCGCATCGTGTCCCTGGCTGCCAAAGCCAGGTATGGCTTGAAGCGCATGAGGAACAGGGCAGGCTTTTCTTTGCCGGAGCGTCTGACGCAGCCATCGTGAACGGGCTCGTGGCGCTGTTGCTACGCGTCTATTCTGGGCGGGGCAGGGCCGAGATCGAGGCGACCGATCCCGGGTTCCTGCATGATCTCGGTCTGGTGAAGGCGCTTTCGACCAATCGCGGGAATGGGGTCGAGGCCATGGCGCAGGCGATCAGGGCCCGTGCGCGAGCCTGACCCCAACGGGTGAAACCGCAATAGATTTGCCCCGCTGATAAAGGTTTTAAAACGGAAATAGCCCGGCATTGCCGGGCTATTTTCTTGTCATCCTGTAAACAGGGGGCCGAAGACAGGGGCTGATCAGTTCTTACCCGGAGCGCCATCTGCAGGCGTTGCCGGGGAAGCCGATTTTGCTGCATCGTCTTTTGGCGCATCTGCCTTGCACTTCATGAATTTCCCTTTGGCATCGCGGCATTTTTCCGCTTTGGGCTTTTCACATTTGGTGAACTTGCCAGTCGTTGCATCACGACAGGGCTTGGCATAGGCCACCGGGGCGGCAGCCGTTCCAAGGAGCACGGTAAGGGCGAGAAAACCACGAAGCATGGGTGAAATCCTTTTGGAGTGTTCAGCAACACTCTGACATTATTCGGCCCAAGGCAAGCGCTTTGACATCGCACCCAAGACACAAAAAAACCCGCCACGAGGCGGGTTTTTCCGTGTCGTTTCCTGCCGGATTTAGTTGGGCAGGGCATAGGCGATGACGTAATCGCCCATCTTGGTTCCGAAGGAGCCATGACCACCGGCATAGGTCACGATGTACTGCTTGCCATTGGCCGAGTAGCTCATCGGCGTGGACTGGCCACCGGCAGGCAGGCGATCCTGCCAGAGGGTTTCACCCGTCGTGACGTTATAGGCGCGGATGTAGAAATCCAGCGTCGACGTCAGGAAGGCAACGTTGCCAGCCGTCGTGAGCGGACCGCCAAGGCTTGGCACGCCGATCTTGAGCGGGGGCAACTGCACGGGCAGGGCGCTACTGTACAGGCTGTCGCGCAGCGTGCCGTTACGATGCTGCCAGATCACCTTGTTGGTGCGCAGATCGATACCAGCCATGTAGCCCCACGGCGGACGCTTGCAGGGGATCGGGAAGCCGATCTTGGTGGTGATCGGGTTCAGGAACGGGCTGAGCATGACGGCAAAGGGCGCACCGTAATTATGCTGCAGGCCGGTCTCGCCCCCCGATCCCTTTGCACCCTCTTCAGGCCAGAGCGGGTTGCCCGGACCACGGGGAACGAGCCTTGAGACGAAAGGCAGGGCGATCGGGTTGGAGATGGCGATCTGGCGCTGCGGATCGACAGCAAGACCACCCCACTCGAAGATGCCGAGATTACCCGGGAAGATCAGCGAGCCACGCTCTGATGGCGGGGTGAACGTACCCTTGTAGTCAAGCTGATGGAATGCCACGCGGCAGATCAGCTGATCGAACACGGTGCCGCCCCACATGTCCTTGCCCGTCAGCAGGGCCTTGGGGCGCAGGGTCAGATCAGAGAAGGGCTGGGTCGGCTCGGTATGGTCACCCTTGGCCGCGCCCTGGGGCACGGGCAGCTCGGGAGCGCCCACGATCAGCTTGCCATCGCGACGGTCGAGAACGAACACATTGCCTGTCTTGGCCGGAGCATAGATCGCCGGAACGACTGTGCCATCCTTTTGGGTGATATCCACCAGGCTCATCTGCGAGGGCAGATCCATGTCCCACAGGTCGTGGTGCACAGTCTGGTAGCTCCAAGCAAGCTTGCCGGTATCGGCGTGCAGGGCGAGGATGGCCGAGGCATAACGCTCGGAATCGGCGCTGCGGTCGCCGCCCCACTGATCAGGTGTCTGCACACCCGTGGGGATATAGATCAGCCCCAGATTGGAATCGTAGGACGCGGTGATCCAGGAATTCGGGGAGTTCGCCACGTATTTGTGGTCGTCGCCCGGCATCTGGTTCGGGTCGGCGTTTCCGGTATCGAAAACCCAGACGAGCTTGCCCGTGAACAGGTCGAAGGCGCGCGTGACGCCCGAAGGCTCCTTGGTGGACCCGTTATCGGTGACAGCGCCTGAAATGATGACCAGCTTGTCGGTGACGACAGGCGGCGAGGTTGGCTCGTAGCCACCCACATGGTCATAGGGCATGTACGGGGTGCGCAGGTCGATTTCGCCGCTCTTGCCGAAGCTCGGGCAGGCCTTGCCGGTCTGGGCATCGACAGCGAAGAGGCGGCCGTCGTTGACAGGCAGGAACAGACGCTCATGGCATTCATCGGGTGCGGGCGAACCATCGGAGGTTACAGCACTCGCATCGGATTTGTGGTAGGTCACGCCACGGCACGTCAGATGCTGGAAGCCTGGGTTGACATAGAGATGGGGGTCGAACACCCATTTCGTCTTGCCGGTAGCGCCATCGACAGCCCAGAGCTTCTGATGCAGCGAGCAGAAATACAGCGTGCCGTTGATGGCGAGCGGCGTGGCCTCATTGGTGGCTTCGCCCGGATCGTTCGGCCCCTTTAGGTCGCCCGTACGCATGGTCCAGGCCACTTTGAGCTTGCTGACATTGTCAGAGGTGATCTGCGTGAGCGGAGAGAAGCGGTCGCCGTACTGGGTACGGCCATAGGCCTGCCAGTCGCCATCGGGGAGCTGAGGGGCATCGCTGCCGGCTGCGGCCACCTTTTCGGTAGGCAGGTTACCCGCCTTGTCACCCGGATCCTGCACGAAGGCGACGACCACGACGATCAGGGCAAGGACGACGCTGCCCAGCAGGGGCAGGGTGGCAAGACGGCTTGTGGTGATCTGGCGGCTGACGAAAGGCAGGAGCAGCCAGATCCCGAGAATAGTGATCACGTCGCCACGGGGTACGAGCGACCAGAAATCGATACCGATTTCGCTGATCGCCCAGAGGAGCGACCCGAGGATGATCAAGGTATAGAGCCAGAAGGCGGCCGCGCGGCCCCTCCAGACGAGATAGGCGGTGGCCAGAAGGGCAATACCGCAGACTGCGTAATAAGGGGTGTCGCCATAGCTCAGGAGCCAGACACCGCCGAGTGTCAGATAAATGCCACAAAGGGCAAATATCACGGCGGTGAGGGCTGCCCAGAACCGCGGCCGGGAAACCGTGTTCATGCGTCGTCCTATGTGTGGTTTCGTGTTCGGAAACGTTGCGAAAAGAGACCGCGTGGAAAAAGGCCCAAATGTTGATCTACGTCAAGAACGTCCCACATTGTGGTTAGGGTTCTGTCTAACCCAAAGTAAATGTTTATGCGCGTCAAAATGGGTTGTGCGTGGGGAAGATATCCTATAGGTGCCCCCTTTCGAACGCGCGTCCAGGCGATGGTAGGGCATGCCTGGCCGCTCGGTGACGGCTGCGAGCAATCGCAATCCGGCACCTTATATGTCGAGAGGAGAACGAAATGCCCAAGATGAAGACCAAATCGTCGGTCAAGAAGCGGTTCAAGATCACCGCGACCGGCAAGGTGATGTGCGGTCCCGGCAACAAGCGCCACGGCCTCATCAACCGTCCGCAGAAAATGAAGCGCACCAATCGCGGCCCGCAGACCATGACGGACATGGATGCGAAGACCGTGAAGCAGTGGGCCCCCTACGGACTGGCTTGAGGAGCATATATAAATGGCACGTGTTAAGCGCGGCGTAACGACGCACGCCCGTCACAAGAAGGTTCTGGATCTGGCCAAGGGCTATCGCGGCCGGTCTTCCACGAACTATCGCATTGCTCTCGAGCGCGTCGAGAAGGCGCTTCGTTATGCCTATCGCGACCGTCGTAACAAGAAGCGCGATTTCCGCGCTCTGTGGATCCAGCGCATCAACGCTGCCGTTCGCGAGCAGGGCCTGACCTACAGCAAGTTCATCAATGGACTGGCAAAGGCTGGCATCGAAATCGACCGTAAGGTTCTGGCCGCCATCGCATTCGATGACGCTGCAACCTTCGCCGAGATCGTGAAGCTGGCGCAGATGGCTCTTGAGCAGTCCGCTCAGGAACAGACCGCGCAGGCCTGATCATAGGCTTTTGCCTTCGGATTTTTGCTTCGGCAGATTTCCGGATTTGATAGAAAACGGGTCGTCCTGTATCAGGACGGCCCGTTTTCTTTTTTGACGATACCAGTTGACCGATGGGACAGGCGAATGATGGGCGATGATCTTGAAGCGCTGAGAAGCGAAACTCTCGAGGCCTTGGCGCAGGCGCAGGATCACGCCGCCTGGGACGCCATTCGTGTGGGCGTTCTGGGCAAGTCCGGCCGCCTGACCCGTCTGCTCAAGGAACTGGGGAAGATGAGCCCCGAGGAGCGCAAGGAGCGTGGCCAGGCGCTCAACCGCCTGCGCGACGCCCTCAACAGCGCCGTCGAACAGCGTGGGCAGGAAATTGCCGATGCCGCTCTCGAGGCGCGCCTGAAGTCCGAGCAGGTCGATGTGACCCTGCCTGCGCCCGCGACTCCTCTTGGCCTCCTCCATCCGATCAGCCGTACTATCGAGGAAATGACTGCCATCTTCGGTGCGATGGGCTTCTCGGTGGCTGAGGGGCCAGACATCGAGTCCCAGTGGCATAATTTCTCTGCGCTCAACACGCCCGACCATCACCCGGCGCGTACCGAGCATGATACTTTCTATCTGCCTTCGACCCACGAGGACTCCCCGGCGCGTGTTCTGCGCACCCAGACATCGGGCGTACAGATCCGGACCATGCTCACCGAGGCACCGCCTATTCGCGTGATCGCGCCGGGCCGCACCTATCGTGCCGATCATGATGCCACCCACTCACCGATGTTTCATCAATGTGAAGGACTTGTCATCGACAAGGGGATCACCCTCGGTCATCTCAAGGGCTGCCTGATCGAGTTCCTGCGTGTCTTCTTTGACAAGCCGAACCTTCCGGTGCGCTTCCGCGCCTCCTATTTCCCGTTCACCGAGCCCTCAATGGAGGTTGATATCGGCTGGTCGCGCCAGACGGGTGAAATCGGGGGCGGGACGGATTGGCTCGAGGTCCTGGGCTCAGGTATGGTGCATCCGCGCGTACTCGCCAATTGCGGTCTCGATCCGGCCATTTGGCAGGGCTTCGCCTTCGGCATGGGGATCGAACGTCTGACCATGCTCAAGAACGGCATTCCCGATCTGCGCTCTTTTTATGAGAGCGATCTGAGATGGTTGCGCCATTACGGCTTCTCGGCCCTGTCTTCCGTCAGCCTCGCAGAAGGAGTCTGAAACCATGAAGTTCACCCTATCCTGGCTGCGCGAGCATCTCGATTTCACGGTTTCGCTGGACACCATTCTTGCGAAGCTCAACGCCATCGGTCTTGAGGTCGAGAGTGTCGAGAACCCTGCCGACAGCCTCAAGGGCTTTCGCGTCGCCAAAATTCTGGAAGCGCATCGTCATCCCGATGCAGATCGTCTGCAAGTGTGCGTCGTCGCGGCTGGCGGCGGCTACGAGAAGGTTCAGGTCGTATGTGGCGCGCCCAATGCCCGAGCAGGGCTGCATGTGATCTTCGCTCCGCCGGGCACCTACATCCCGGGCAGCGACATCACCATCAAGGCAGGCAAGATCCGCGGACAGGAAAGCGGCGGCATGCTGTGCTCGCTGCGCGAACTCGGACTCGGGGCTGAATCCGACGGGATTGCCGAGTTGCCCGAGACCGTGGTGCTGGGTCAGTCCTATGCTGATTATGCCAAGCTCGACGATCCAGTGATCGATATTTCGATCACTCCGAACCGCGGTGATGCGCTGAGCGTGCGTGGTATCGCCCGCGATCTCGCCGCTTCGGGGCTGGGGCATCTCAAGCCCTGGCTGGTCGAGACGGTGGAAGGGCAGTTTCCCTCGCCCATCAACTGGCACATCCAGTATGAGTCTGCCTGTCCCTTCATCGCCGGGCGCCTGGTGCGCGGCGTCCGCAATGGACCAAGCCCCGACTGGCTGCGCCAGCGCCTCGAGTCCATCGGGCTCAAGCCGATCAGCGCGCTTGTCGATATCACCAATTACCTGACCTTCGATCTCGGGCGCCCGCTTCATGTGTTCGATGCAGGCAAGATCAGCGGGACCACGCTGTCGCTTGCCCGTGCGGCGCGCGAGACATTCGGCGCGTTGGATGGGCGCGATCTCGTTCTGGGCACCGACGATCTGGTGATCGTCGACAGTGCGGGCGTTCAGTCGCTTGCCGGGTTGATCGGTGGTGAAGCAACGGGTGTCAGCGACGAAACCGTTGATGTCTTCATCGAGGCTGCGCTTTTCGATCCCGTCCGTATTGCCCTGACCGGGCGCAGGCTCGGGGTGCATACCGATGCCCGCCAGCGTTTCGAGCGCGGTATCGACCCGGCTCTGGTGCTTTCAGGGCTTGAGGCCGCAACCCGTCTCATTCTCGATCTTTGTGGCGGAGAGGCCAGTGACGTCACGAGCGCCGGCGCAATCCCCGTCTGGCAGCGCGAGGCGTGGCTGCGCTTCGAGCGCCTGAGTTCTCTTGGCGGTGCCGACATCGCCGAGGAAGAGGCGACGCGTATCCTGGAGCATCTTGGCTTCGAGGTCCGTGAGCGCGCGGAAGGGCGCAGCTGTTTTGCCGTGCCGTCATGGCGCAATGACGTCGCGACGGGTGTCCAGCTCGATCAGGCCCCGCATCTCGATCCGGATCAGGCGCAGAGCGCGGCGTCATCCGTTCATGCCATCGAGGCAGAGAACGATCTGATCGAAGAAGTACTGCGCATCCATGGTCTGGACTCGGTGCCGCCTCTGCCCCTGCCGCTCAGAACCGCTATCGCTGCGCCTGCAGTCACCCCGGCGCAGAAGCGTCTTGGCGATCTGCGTCGTCTCTGCGCGCTTCGTGGCCTGGTTGAGACGATCGGGTTCTCCTTCGTTTCGCATGAGGATGCCCTGCTCTTCGGAGGCGCCCCTGAGGGGCTGCGCCTTTTGAACCCGATCGCCTCCGATCTGAATCAGATGCGGCCTACTCCGCTGATCAATCTGGTGCGGGCCTGGCAGCATAATGCGGCGCGCGGCTTCAACGACGCTGCCTTGTTCGAGCTCGGCCCCTGTTTTCATGCCGATGGCCAGAAGCTTGTTCTGGCAGGGTTGCGGGGAGGGGAAACGCCCCGTCGTCCCGGTGTGCGGGCTCAGGCGATGACGCTGTGGGATGCCAAAGCCGATCTCATGGCCGCTCTGGACGCATTGAAGCTTCCTGCTGATGCGCTCAGTGTCACGGCCGATGCGCCGGGCCACTACCATCCCGGTCGCTCGGGCGTGGTGCGTCAGGGCCCCAAGACCGTCCTCGGTTGTTTCGGTGAGCTGCATCCGCACGTGACACGCGCCATGGGGATCGATTCGACCCTCGTGGTTTTCGAAATCTTTCTCGATGCCGTGCCACTGCCTAAGGTCAAGCGTCGTCAACCGCCTGCGCTCTCGGCGTTCCAGCCGATCAGCCGTGATTTTGCGTTCATCGTGGCGCCGGGAGTGGACGCACAATCCGTGCTGAAGGCCGCACGAGGGGCAGAGCGCGCGCTCATCAGCGACGTAAGCCTGTTCGACATCTATGAGGGCGGCTCGCTCGAGCCCGGTCATCGCTCGCTTGGCATCGATGTCACGTTGCAGCCGGTCAAGGCCAGCCTGACGGATGAAGAGATCGAGGCCGTTTCCGAGAAGATCATCGCTGCGGTTGCCAAGGCAACCGGCGCAACTCTGAGGCGCTGAAACCCCCATGCCCCATTCAGCCATTACCCCTCGTGTCATCTGGCTTCTGGCAGGTGAGGCCAGCGGTGATGTGTTGGGGGCGCATCTGATGCAGGCGCTTCATGCGCGTGATCCGCATCTGATCTTCGTCGGCATTGGCGGCCCGCGCATGGAAGCCTTGGGGCTTGCCAGCCTTTTCCCGATGCGTGACCTCGCGGTAATGGGACTGGTCGAAGTACTGCCGCGCATCCGGCAACTCTCCCAGCGCCTGAACGAGGCGGTCAATGACGTTGTGCTGCGTCAGCCGGACATGATCGTCACCATCGATTCCCCAGGCTTTGCCCTGCGCTTTCTCAAGCGCCTGCGTCACGTCACTGTGCCCAAGATCCATTATGTCGGGCCGCAGGTCTGGGCCTGGCACGAGAAGCGCGTCCATAGCTTCCCCGAGCTATGGGACCGTTTGCTCTGTCTCCTCCCGTTTGAGGTGGACTGGTTCGGTGAGCGTGGTGTGGCCGTGGATTTCGTCGGACATCCTGTCCTGCAATCTGGCGCAGATCAGGGCGATGCCAGGCGTTTTCGCCTGAGGCACGGTATTGAGGATGACGCCCCGATCCTGATCCTGATGCCGGGCAGTCGCCGGTCCGAGGTGCCGCGCCTGTTACCGGTCTATGGCAAGATGCTCGCTTTGCTGCAGGAGAAGCTGCCCGGTATCGTACCGGTTCTGCCTCTGTCTCCGCTGGTGGCCCAGACGGTCAGGGCCGCCGTCGCGCGCTGGCCGGTCAGGCCGATCATCGTGACTGAGCTTCATGACAAGCATGACGCCTTCGCTGCCGCTGGTGCAGCGCTGACCAAGTCGGGAACCTCGACGCTCGAGCTTGCCCTGGCGCATGTGCCCATGGCGGTGGCATATCGCGTCAATCCGCTTACGGCCTTCATGGCGCGTCGCATGATCAAGGTGAAATATGTCGCCATGGTCAATCTGCTGGCAGAGCGTGAGGTCGTTCCAGAGCTGCTTCAGGAGCGCTGCACGCCCCGGGAGCTTGCCGATGCGTCCTATGCCTTGTTGACGGATCCGTCTCTGGGTACCTCACAAAGGGCGGCGTTCGATGAGGTGATGGCGCAGCTTCGGCCGCCGGAATCCCTTGCCCATAACGGGACACCGTCAGATGCGGCGGCCGAAGCTGTGCTGCGGATTCTCAATGAGAGAAGCGCTTCGCGTCCTACTGAGGCCGGGGGCTGAGGGAGAAGACGCGGCGCCGCGAAGGATGGCGTTGCGGGTGATAGGCTCAGTGTGCCCCACCGTAGAGCTGCTCGGGCGAGATTTCTGGTGCGGTCGTGTCGCGCAGTCCTTCTGGCACCACTTCGTGATAGAAGCAGCTACGTCGGCCCGTGTGACAGGCGACACCCGTCTGCTGGACGAGAAGCAGCACGGCGTCGCGATCACAGTCCAGACGCGCTGAGACGAGCGTCTGTCTCTGACCGGAGCTCTCTCCCTTGCGCCATAGCGCATTGCGGCTGCGGGAATAGTAGCAGACCTGGCCTGTCGCGAGCGTTTCCGCCAAAGCCTCCCGGTTCATCCAGGCAAGCATCAGAACATCATGGGGCGCTTCGGCAGACTGGGCGAGGGCGGTAATCAGCCCGTCCTCGTTGAAGCGCACTGTCTCCAGAAGCGCTGCGAGAGTGGCTGTGTCGGGGGGGAGATAGCTCATGATGTCTCGTCTTTGAACCAGTCAGGGATAAGCGGTGTGAGGGTTGTTCCCTCATGGTGGAGCGTCACTGCCCAGGCCTCACGGCGCAGAAGGGCCAGGCCGCGCTGTCCGATGGCGCTGCGCATCTGGCCTACTTCCCGACCGTCTAGCATGAGTGCGGTGCCGGGGGGCGGGAGGGGGCCGTCGCCCTGTACCGGAACGAGACGCTTCTTGACCAGACCGCGATAATGGGTCCGGGCGGTGAGTTCCTGTCCCATATAGCAGCCCTTGCTGAAGGAGATACCGTTCAGCCAGTCGAAATTTGCCTCGATCAGAAGCGTTTTCTCGCTCTCGCAATCGACAGCGTCGGGCAGGCCGAGCGAAAGCCTATGGGCATGATAGGCAGAAGCTGCGGCAGTATCTTCGCGTCGCAGAGACTGAGCGATGCGTCGTGCGCCTGCGCTCGCGAGGCGCGGATCGGCTCTCATTCCCCGGTCCTCGGCGTTATCGCCCCAGAGCGCTTCGACGCAAAGATCGGTGACCTCGATCTGAACATCGGCCCGAAGACGAAAGCGCAGGAGCTTCGTCCTCAGCATCTCGGCATGGTCTACGGGCACGTCCAGCAAAAGCCTGTCGGGCTCATGCCAGATGAAGAAATCCGACAGGTACCGCCCCTGCGGCGTCAGATAGCCGCACCAGATGAGCGCCGTGTCAGTGGCCGCCGCAACATCATTGGAAACGAGCCCCTGGAGGAAGCCGATGCGGTCCTGTCCGGTGACGGAAAGCACCGTGCGATCCGTGAGCCATGCTCTTGCCATCTTCATTCTCCAATTCGGGCAGTATTGGAAGGAGATGCGGGTTGCAGGGGCCTGAAACAAGAGAGAAAATGTGAACGCGACCCATGCAAATGTCGTGCGTTGAGACGCAAAAGCAAGTCATCCCCAGCAGGAGGGGATATCCTGGGAGGGTGATTGTTGCCTGTTTCTGAGATCATTGACCCGGCTGATCCCGAAGCCGAGCTGAGGAAGCGGCGGCTTATCGAGCTCGTCGCGCCGATATTGGGCGTGATTCTGGTGATCGTCGTGATCGTTGCTGTCACGCTCCATTCCTATCACAAGACGCGTGGCGGGGTTATTGCGCTCTCCCAGGACCTGCTGCGCGAGGAACAGAAGAATATCACGCAGGAAGTCTCGGATTATCTCGCTCCGGCCCCGGCGACGGCCATTGTCGCCCGTGATCTGCTGACTGACCCTGTCACCGATGCGCCCCCTCAGGTCTTTCTTGCTTATGGCGCATCCATGCTGCGCAACGTGCGGCAGGTCGAGAGCTTCTACCTTGCCGATGATCAGGGGTCATTCTGGTTCATCGATCGGGCGCCTGCCGATATTTCCGATGGCATGGAATGGGTTCATCTGATCCGGGACAAGAACGTCTTTCGTCACTGGTATTATGACAAGTCGGGCGGGCTGGTGCGCACGGTCGACACGCCGGGCAAGAATTATGATCCGAGAACCCGGCCCTGGTATAAGGGGGCGTTCGAGCACCCGGACCTGAACTGGTCGGACCCCTATCCGACCGTTGCGACCGAGGAACTGATCGTGACCGCGGCCAGCGTGCTGCACACGACAGACGGCCATCAGGCCGTATTCGCCATCAATATCTCCCTGAACCGCCTGACGGATTTCCTGGCCGCCATCAAGATCGGCAAGAGCGGGACCGCCGTCGTGGTGGACAAGGACGGGCGCATGGTGGCCGGGAGCCATCTGCTGGATGTGGCGCGCAAGGCGAACTGGAAGTTCGACAGCATGCTGCTTGACCCACAGACGCAACCCGTGTTCACGCGTGCGCTCGCACTTTACCATATCTACGGGGCGGGCGTTCACCTGATCAAGGCGCGCGACAAGCAATACGTCACGATCATGGCGTCGCTTCACAAGATCCGTCCTGGATGGATCCTGATGCTGAACGCACCCGAGGATGATTTCGCGGCCTTCGCCGCAGCGGCGGGGCGGCAGGGCTTTCTGTTTTCCATGGTCATCGTGGTGCTGGCCGCCCTGCTCGCAGGGTTTCTGGTACGTCAGAACCGCAGGACCGAGCGGCTGCAACGCCAGATCGGCTTTGAGCGCGCCCAGGTCCGTGCCGAGAGCCTGGCGCTCAATGCCATGGCTGGCACACCCAACCTGCTCGACCCTAATCATGACGCCCCTCTTCTCACCCAGCGTCTTTCCGAACTTGCCAAGGCCCGCCGCGTCAGTCTCTGGCGATCGGTGGGAGACGATCAGCGCCTGCTTTGCGAAGATTCGTATGATCAGTCGAGCGATGCCCATAGCGCGGGCATGGAGCTCTCTCATAACGATCTCTCGGCTTTCTTTGGTCTGCTGATGTCGGGCGATGTGATCGAAAGCGATAGCGCGGCGACGCAGGAAGGACTCAGGACCTTTCAGCGGATGGTGATGACCCAGATCAACTCACGATCGGTCTATATCCAGCCGATTCTGGCGCGCGGCTCGGTGATTGGCATGCTGGTGCTGGAAGACGCCATCCGTCCCCATGCTGTCTCGCATATCATTGCCATTGTGGCAGAGATCGCCGCCGTGCGCTTTGCCGCGATGCGCGCCGACGAAACACGCGTCGAGCAGCCGGATCAGGCCGGCACGAGTGACCATAGCGCGGCGACAACGCGTCTGGGTGAAGGTTTTCTCGCTTCCCCCCGTGCGGAAGGTACGCCCGATCTGGTGCCTGGGCAGTATAGCCAGGTTGCCGTGGCGACCATCCTGTTCATGGATACAACGTCCGATACCAATGTGGATCTCCTGCCGGTGGTGCAATCTCTCGTCCGGAAATTTCAGGAGGTCATGCGGCACGAATCGCTCTTTTCGGCCCAGATCCTCGGTAATCGCCTCGTCCTGATCGGGGGATGCACCCAAACCCCGGACCCTGACTCCGCACGGCGTGTCGCAAATGCCGTGCTGGCCCTGCGCGAAATCGCGCTGATCACGCTGGCCGATGCAGAGCTGACACCAAGCTTCCGTATCGGGCTCGATGTCGGGCCTGCTTTCGGTGCCATTCTGGGGGATGATCCCGGGATCTTCAATGTCTGGGGCGAGGCGGTTCAGACATCGGAACTCCTGGCGATCAGCGCGCCCGACTCAGGAACCATTCAGGTTTCCGAAACCGCTCATGCGCTGTTGCGGGATTATTATCTCTTCCGGCCTCGTGGCATGTTCTATCTTCCTGCCGTCGGAATCACGAACACCTATGTTCTGGCGGCCAAGCGGTGAGTGAGACACTGCCTCGTTATCGTCGGTGGCTGCGCGCACTGGGAGGGCTGACCCGTCGTCAGCTGCGGTTTACCCTCATGCTGGTCGGAGCGAGCTGGGGGGTGGCGCGGGAAGCCTGTCGTCCCAGTTCATGGCGACGCACGGTGGTGTACGAATTCAAGAGCACCTTGCGGCAGGCGGCCGGGGGCGGGTTGTTCAGCACGCTCTTTACAGCCGGTCTGACCGGGTTCGGCATCGTGGCTCAGGCAATCTACTGGCTGGGTATCGCGGGGATGGCCGATACGACGGACTCCCTGCTTGCGACAGTTCTGGTACGTGAAATCGCGCCGGTCCTGGTGGGCGTCATTCTGCTCGGGCGCAGCGGTATGCTCGGTCTGACCCAGCTGGGGCAACTGACCATTGGCGGCGAGTTGCGGGCCCTGCAGGGGCTCGGCATCGATCCTTTCCTGACGCTGGTCATGCCGCGTGCTCTGGCGATGATGCTGAGTTCCTTCACGCTTGGCGTTGTCTTCAGCCTCACCTCGCTTTCAGTCGGTTACGGTGTCTGTCGCCTGCATTCGATCATCACCATGCCGCTCTGGACATTTCTCTACGACATCGTGGGGGCCATGAAGCCCATCGATTATCTCGGCATTCCGCTCAAACTGATCATCAGCGGCTTTCTGCTGAGCCTGACGACCCAGCTCACCGGGCTGGACGCCACGCGTTCCGATACCATCGCCACGTTATTGCCGCGCGGCTTTGCACGCGGGATCCTGGTGATCATGGTCGTCAATGTCATTCTCGGAGTGCTTGTGGCATGAGCGACGATCTCCACGCGGCGCTCGAACTGCGCGAAGCCTGCCCTGTATTCGAAGAGAGCGGGCTGACATCGGTGCCCTACAGCCTGAGGCTGATGCCTGGAGACTGTCTTCTCATCGCTTGTCGTGACCCCGTGCGCGCGACACGTTTTGCCGATCTATGCAGTGGGTTGATCCCGCTCGTTTCGGGGCAGGCTCTGTGTATGGGGCTCGATTGGGAGCATCTGGCCGAAAACCGGGCCTGGGCGCTGCGTGGGCGCATTGGCCGTGTGATGCAGCAGGGAGCTTGGATCGACCTGTTTGGTACCGATCTCAACATCCTTGTGCAGCAATTGCATCATACCCGTACCACCACCGAAGATCTCGTGGCCCAGGCGATCACCCTGTCGCGTCGCTTCGGCCTGCCCGGCCTGCCCACCCTGACCCCGGGACGGCTTAATAATGCCGATAGGGCGCGGGCGGCCTGTGTGAGAGCCTTTCTGGGGGAACCCAAGCTGCTCATTCTGGAAGATCCCGTTGATCTTGAGACCGCCGATATGATGACCGCCTTCCTTGCGGAGCTTACCGCGGCGCGCGAGCGCGGATGCGGGGTGATCTGGTTCTCACGCGAGCCGGATCTTTGGCACGGCTATAATGCCGCTGGAACGCATCGATACAGATTGCTCGACGAGGGTCTGATGCCAATGAAACAGGGGGTGTGATGTTTCGCATACGCACGAATACCGAAACCGATGGCCGCTCGCGTCCTCTCATGCGTATTCGCTACGCCGATGAGTGGGTGGGAATTCTCGTGGTCGCGACTTTTGGCCTGTTCATTTTCGCTATCGTCGAGGCGGGTATCCTGCGTGATTGGCTTACGCCATCAGGAAAGCTGCACTTCAACCTGCCCGAGAGCGGGATTGCCGGGCTCGCCGTGGGGAATGATATCGAGCTGATGGGCATCCGCATCGGGTCGATCCGCTCGGTCAAGATCAACCCGCACGGCAATATGTATGCGATTGCCGATATCGATCCTCAATTCGAGCCTTACATTCGCAAGGATAGTCGCGCGATCATTCGGCACCGTTTTGTCGTTGCCGGGGCGAGCTATATCGAGCTCGAGCGCAGCAAGGGGCCAGCCATGGATTGGGAGTTCGCCGAACTCGAGGCGACGGTGGAACCTAATCCGGCGGATATGATCACCAAAACCATTGGCGATATTCGCGCCGGAATGATGCCGGCCCTGCACAACGCCGACAAGATCATGGCCGATCTGGCTGCCGTGACCACCGCCATACGCTCGGGCAAGGGGTCGATCGGCGGGATCGTTATGGATGACAAGCTGCTCAATCAGGCGGATGCCGTGTTGAAAACGCTGCAGGATTCGATCGAGAGACTGAAGCCGATCGAGGGGCAGATTTCCGGTGTGCTGAAGCAGACGCAAGGGACCATGGAAAATCTGCGCCAGAGCAGCGGGGATGTGCGCAAGGCAACGCCCAAGCTCAAGGATACGATGACGCATCTTGACGAGGCGAGCGCCCAGCTTCCAGCATTGCTGACACAGGCTCAGGCGACCACAAACAGCCTCAAGCGTCTGACCGATCAGCTGCGCGGTCTCTGGATCCTGGGGGGCGGCGGAAGCAAGGCGCCACCGCGCCGACTGCGCGCCGGAGATATCAAGCCATGAGTCGGCATTTTCTCATTCTCTCCACAGCGCTGCTGGCGCTCAGCGCATGTGGGGGGAGCGCTGATCCTGATGGAATACGCACTGATCAAGGCTATGCCAATGCGATGGATGTTGGACGCGACAGCTTCGACATGACTCATGCCGAGCAGGCGAAGGCCCAGTTCGAGACAGCCTATGACAGGGCTTTGTTGCGCGATGATGCCGATGATCTGCGCGACGCCGGGTATAATCTCGCGATTGCCGAACTGACCATGGGGAATTCCAGCAAGGCGCTGGCGACCGTAGCTCGGGTACGGCACGATCTCTCTCTGCGCACCGATCCTTCCAGCCCGGCGCTGGATCTCGTGGCAATGGCGGCGTATTGCCGCCTCGGCCAGTATCGCGAGGCACTTGATCAGGGCCGTCGGGTCCGGACGAACGATCCGGCATTGCTGGAGCGCCTGGCGTTTCTTACGGGGCTTGCCGCAGACGGCGTCGGTGATGGCACCACGCTGGCCTCTGCCCTCAATGCTCTGCCGCTCCCTTCCAAGAAGGCGCCTCTGCTCGAGCAGGCAGATCGTGCCGAGCTCGTATCGAGACTCGCCCTGCGCCAGGGGGCTTTCGACCAGGCAGAGAGCGAGGCGCTCAAGGCTGCCGGATTGCGGCGCGACCGTCTGGATTATCGCGGTATGGCTCGCGCGCTCGATTGCGCTGCTCAGGCTGCACGGGGCGCCGGGGCTGGGGGGCGAGCCGCCGCTTATGCCCAGCGCGCCGCGCAGAGCCGGGAGCAGGCGTCGCCCCCGGGCTGAACTTGCCGCCACGTGTCGGGAGAGGCGTTCGCTATCGCTGGCTCATCGCCCCGGGGGAGGGGCGCTTTCAGCTGGCTCTTTTCTCCTGACGCGCGAGATGAACGGAGAAGCCTGTCAGAGCGAGACAGGCCAGTACTCCAGCCACCGAGCCTGTGCCGAGCCAGGTCAGGAGGCCCTGAATGGCACCAAGCTTCCAGCACAGCCAGAGCGCTAGAGGTGGAAACGAAAGACGGCACAGATGCAGGGGGAGCCCCGGTAAGATCGGAAGCCCTGTGGTACGGAGCATCTTGGGTTGCAGAAGGGCATGTGCGGCGAGAGCCAGGCCCCAGAGGAGGAGAGAGGCGAGAATGATCATAGGGCTACCAGCCTGCGATGGATCAGGAACGCCATGAGACCGATTGTCATCGCTGTGAGATCGACCGCCTTATAGACATCGAACCCGCTCAGTAATCCTGTCACGCTGCGCGTCAGGAGATCGAGTGGAAAGAGTGCGATTGCGAAAGCCGCAAAGACCACGCATTGTTCGTTCCAGCCTCGATGAGGTGTCCTGCCGAAACTGCGTATCGCACCGTGCAGGAGGGCTGCAGCCCAGACGCAGAAGAAGGCCCGTATCTCGAAAACCTCGCGCCCCGGCAAGTCAGACCAGAACAGTCTGTTGGCCCAGAAATAGGCAAGACAGGCGAGAGGCAGGCCGGTTGTAACCGCCATGGCCAGGGTTTCCGCCAATCGGAACAAGAAGGTCTTCGCCTTTTTCGAACGGTGCTTCATCAGGAAGAGCACAAGCCCGCCCGACATCATGACGCTTCCGACGATACCGGACAGGAAATAGAGCCAGCGCAGGGACAGCGGTGCCCAACGGATGAAGTGAAGGCCTCGCAGCACCCCGCTGATGCGATGCAGGGTGTCCGGTACTGTCACGACCTTGAGGAGCGAACCATCCCGATCAGAGAACTCGGCGTGATCGCGTGACAGGGCGAAGGAGGCGGAATCCGCCTTGGTCATGGACACCTTGCCCTTGTCAAACAGTACGAGGCCGATCGATCCTGCGCCGAACTGGGTCTCCGCTTGATGGAACATGGGAGCGAGCGGCGCCGAGAGTGGCGTGCGTTCGGTCCAGGCCGGTGCAGCACCGGACTGTCCGTGGGGTGCATGGGGGCGTTCATGCCCGCCGGGTCTCCCATGATGGGCGGAACCGAACATCGGAAAAAGCCGGGGGGCATGAATGACAGCCCCCGTATAGGCCATCATGACCATGAACGGGAGGAAGAGAACCCCCGCGAGGATATGCGCGTCCATCCAGGCGCGCGTTCGGGACGCGAAAGGACGGAAAAGCAGCAGATCGCTGAAGAGCGATCGAAAATGGATGACGATGCCCGAGCCTACTGCGATCAGAAGGCCGACAGCCGCGATCTCCGTAAGCATATTGCCCCAGAACGGACCGTAATAAAGCGAATGGTGCAGGTCGAAGAAAAGCTGCCCACCACCCGTTTGCCGTGTCTGGAAAGGATATCCATCCACCGGGCTATAAGCAGTACCAATGAAAGCATGGCCGTTGAAATGCTGGATACGGATAATCGGGTCGCGGGGTGTCGGCAGTGTGATGAAGGCGTTCTCGCCCTTCTCACGCAGTTCCGCCACGATATACCCTACTTGGTTGAGCGCCGCATCGCTCATAGGTTCGGGATGATAATGCGAGAGTTCCGGCTGCATCCAGCGCGTCAGTTCCGTGTCGAACAGCGCGAGCGATCCGCCCGTGAACGTAACCACCAGAACGAGCCCGCCCAGAAAGCCGACCCATTCATGAAGCCACCCCATCCGGGTGCGAAGCGTGTCACGCATCAGCAGGTCCATCCATAGGCAAGCGCCGGAAGGCCGCAGCCCAGGCAGCCCAAGGCGAGGACGTGCAGAGGTTGATTCTTCCGCAGGGATGGAAACGAGAATAACGCGAGCAATAGGGCGGGCATGAGCACGAAGGCGCAGAGGAAGCCCACAATAAGCAGGCTGTCGCCTCCCAGTCGGCGGAAGACCCAGAGCGTGACCAGTGCTATCAGATAAATGACTCCCAGCCCTCCAATTAAACGGGCTGCCCAGGACCGTATCAGAATACGGTCATTCTTGATTTTGAGACTCTTTCGCATGTGGTTCCTGTGCAACAGGGCCTGACTATCCTGACATTCTTGTGAAAGGGGATGCAGAGTTTAGTTGCGAGCGTTTCTTATTCGCGTCTATTTGGCCCCGTCATTTACCTATTGTCAATGAGACCGCGCTCTTGAACTGCAAGCCTTTCGTCCGCCTTTCCGTGCTCCGTCCCTCCCGTCCGGGCCAGTCCTCGAACGGCTATCTCCTTACCCGATTGACCCTTTCCTCTTTGCTTATGCTCTCCGTGGCGCTGCCACGTGAAAGCTGGGCACAGGATGCTGGTCAGGGGCAAGCGCAAACCGAGACGAAACAGACCGGGCAAGCGGGTAATGCGTCGAAGACGGCGCGAGCAAAGACGCTGACCAGTGACGAGCAGATCGAGGTGAAGGCGCAGCGTCAGAACCGTATGGAAGTGAAGTCAGGCGGCAATCTGGGAGCGTTGGGGGACAAGAAGGGTCTCGATGTGCCCTTCAATGTCCGCAGCTATACCTCGGCCCTGATCCTGAACCAGCAGTCCCAGACGCTGGGCGAAGTGCTGATGAACGACCCGACGGTTCGCACGACCTATGGCTACGGCAATTTCTCCGAGCAGTTCATCATCCGCGGGTTCCCGGTCTATGGCGATGATGTGGCGATTGACGGACTCTATGGCATCACGCCGCGACAGCTCGTCTCGCCGCAGCTCTACGACCAGGTCCAGGTGCTGAATGGCGCCAGCGCGTTTCTCAACGGCGCAGCCCCAGGCGGTACGGCCCAGGGTGGCAATATCAATCTCGAATTCAAGCATGCAGGCGATACGCCGCTGACGCGCATTACCGGAGACTATACCAGCTCCTCAATGGGGGGCGGTGCGGTCGATGTCGGTCGGCGCTTCGGGCAGGACAAGCAGTTTGGCGTGCGCATCAATGTGGCCGGGCGCAGCGGCGTCTCGGCGATCGATCGTGAAAAGCGCCATCAGGTGGCCGTGGGTGGCGGGTTCGACTGGCATGATCGCTCGGAGCGCACCCGGGTCACTGTGGACATGGCTTACGAGAACCAGGGCGTGAATGGCGGTCGCGGTGGTGTGTTCCTCAGCGGCGTCACCAGCGTTCCCAAGGTGCCGGGCGCGGGGGCGAATTATGGCCAGCCCTGGACCTATACAGAGCTCAACTACATCTATGGCAAGCTCAAGGTCGAACATGACTTTGGCAAGTATCTGACCGCCTATGCGCAGTTCGGTGGCCTCGGGGGCAATGAAAAGGGCAATTACGGCAGCACCTATGTGACGAACAGCCAGACTAGTGCGGGCTATAACGGCGCGATGTATGTGCCCTATGTTCAGACCAATGAGAGCACCCAGGCGGGTCTGCGCTCGCATTACCACACGGGTGGCATCAAGCATGAGATCAATGCGGGCGGATCAGGGCTCTGGGAAGAAAATGCCTCGGCCTACGCGCTTGCTCTGACACGACAGCAGACGAATCTCTATCATCCGACGCTGTATAATGCGTCTCAACCCGAAACCTACATTGGCGGCAATATCGATAATCCCCAGAAGAACAATACGACACGTCTGTGGAGCCTGTTCTTCTCGGATACGGTCTCGGCGTTCCATGATCGCGTGGCACTGACAGCGGGCTTCCGCTACCAGTCCATCAAGACAGTGGCCTATAATTACGGCAAGGGAACGCCCACGGGCTACGATCAGGGCGCGTTCACGCCGGTGGTCGGGCTGGTGGTGCATCCCACCCGACAGACGTCCATTTATTTCAACCGTATCGAGGGTCTTGCTCCTGGCCCGCAGGCGAGTGGGCAGGTTGTCAATCTCGGCCAGATCTTCCCGCCCTATCAGACGGTCCAGTACGAGCTTGGGGCCAAATATGACATCGGCCGCTTCTCGACCTCGGTCTCGATCTTCCAGATCGATCAGCCCAACTCCTATACCGTGGCCATTCCCGGTACGGGGATGAGCATCTTCTCTGTCGATGGTCTACAGCGTAACCGTGGCATCGAGTTCACCGTCAATGGCGAGATCGTCAAGGGGCTGCGCTTCAACGGGGGTACGTCAATCATCGATGCCGATCAGCGTCGCACTTCGGGTGGCCTCTACGACGGCAACCGTGCGATCGGCGTGCCGGGTTACACGATCAACGGCAATCTCGAATATGATCTGCCGTTCATTCGTGGGGCGACTGTCACCGGGCGTGTGATCCAGACCGGCCATCAATATGCCAATAATCTCAACACGCTGCGTGTGCCGAACTGGACGCGCTTCGACGTCGGCGCGCGCTACAGCTTTGTCGTAGAACACAAGGCCATCACGACCCGTCTGGGCGTGGATAACCTCGCCAATAGCCGTTACTGGGAGAGTGCTTTTGGCGGCTATCTGCTGCAAGGCCTGCCGCGTACCTTCAAGTTCTCGGTCACAGCCGATTTCTGATTGACGCAGGGCGCGCATGGGCGCGCCCTTGATCGTCCTGCACGGTCAGCGGAAGAATGCTTCCGAGCCAGCCTTCGGGCTGGCTTTTTTTATGCGTCATTACGGGAAGCTGGAGTGCTCAGGCGCCTTGGGCAGATGAGGAGGCCCAGCCGGTATGCGGCGATGGGCGCAGAAGACGATCGTGCCCCTCACCACTTGCAAAATGCCTGGACCTGTCTGCTTCGGGTCGACCCCGGAATCAAAAGGCCCTTTGTTCGCGCCAAAGCTTGCGGCAGCGTCCCGGAAACTCCGCCCATAAAAAAAGGCCAGCCCCTTCTCAGGAACTGGCCTTTCCCTTTAATCAGCGAGGACGCGGTGTCAGTGCCCCTCGGTCATTGGCTTCATGCCGAGGCTGGCAAGAAGCTTACGGTCACGATGCTCGGCCGGGTTGGGCGTGGTCAGCAGCTTGTCACCGCAGAAGATCGAGTTCGCACCCGCCAGGAACACCAGGGCATGGGCTTCGTCGCTCATCAATTCACGGCCTGCGGCGAGGCGCACATGGCTGGCCGGCATGGTGATGCGGGCAGCGGCCACGACACGGGCGAATGTGATGGGATCGACGGCTTCGGCCTCGGCGAGGGGTGTGCCCTCGACGCGCACGAGCAGGTTGATCGGCACGCTCTCGGGATGCTGGGGCAGGGAGGCGAGGGTAGCGATCAGCCCGGCGCGGTCGCTTTCATCTTCCCCCATGCCCACGATGCCGCCGCAGCAGACATTGATCCCGGCGTCACGCACATTGGAGAGCGTGTCGAGGCGGTCCTGATAGGTTCGGGTGGTGATAATCTTGTCGTAATACTCGGGCGAGGTGTCGAGGTTGTGGTTGTAGTAGTCGAGCCCGGCGTCTTTGAGGCGGCGCGACTGCTCGCCATCGAGCATACCCAGCGTAACGCAGGTTTCGAGCCCGAGCGCCTTCACGCCCTCGATCATAGCGCAGACCGTGTCGAGATCACGTTCCTTGGGGGAGCGCCAGGCTGCGCCCATGCAGAAGCGTCCGGCACCGGCTGCCTTGGCGGCGCGGGCTTCGGTCAGGACCTTTTCAAGGGCCATCAGACGTTCCGCCTTCACGCTTTTCTCGTGAAGGGCGCTCTGGGGGCAATAGGCGCAGTCTTCCGGGCAGCCGCCCGTCTTGATGGAGAGGAGCGTCGAGATCTGCACCCGGGTCGGGTCAAAATAGGCGCGATGGGCCATCTGGGCGCGGAAGATCAGCTCCGGGAAAGGCAGGTCGATCAGCGCGGCTACTTCGTCGCGTGTCCAGTCATGCCTGAGTTCAGGTTTCCAGCTTGCCGCAGCGCGAAGTTCACGAGGGACGACCGGGTCACGTGTCAGGGTATCGAGGGACATGCGGGGCATGGCTCCAAAACATTTGAAAACGAAAAGCTCGCGCAGCGATGCCACAGCAAGGGGGCGCTTGTCACGCGCCTGCGCGAGAACTCTACCCAAATTGGCGCGGACATGTCATCTAGGCGTCATGAAACATTGGCGCATCGATCAGATGGATTGGGATGCTTTCGATGCATCCCGCGTGGACCCGGACCTGATTCCGGTCATCAAGGCTGCGGCTGTGGTCGAGCGGAACGGGCTCGATTACGCGGTTTATCTCGGCAATGTCTTTGTGGGCGATCCCGATTTCCGTCAGGCTGCCGATAATTGGGCCGTCGAGGAAGTGCAGCATGGCGACGCGCTCGGTAAATGGGCGATGCTGGCGGATCCGAGCTGGGATTACATGACCGCCTTCGAGCGTTATCGCGCGACCTATCACATCGAGCAGGATGTCGACGCATCGATACGTGGCTCACGCACGGGCGAGCTGATTGCCCGTTGTATGGTCGAGACCGGGACCTCGTCCTTCTATACGGCTCTGGCCGATGCCACGGACGAGCCTGTGCTCAAGGCCATCTGCAAACAGATTGCGGCTGACGAGTACCGTCATTTCAAGCTTTTCTACGATCACATGCATCGTTACCTGAAGCGTGAGAAGCTGAGCGTGTGGCAGCGTACGAAGATTGCGCTCGGCCGCGTGACCGAGAGCGAGGACGACGAGCTCGCGACGGCGTATTACACGACGAACATGTCGAACAACACGCCTTATGATCACAAGAAATGCATTGCTGCGTACATGGCGCGGGCCATGGGCTGTTATCAGCCCAAGCATATAAACCGGGTGACGAGCATGATCTTCAAAACGATCGGCTTCACGCCGCATTCACGTGTTCAGAACCTCGTCGCACGTGCCATGTATGCGCTGATCCAGTTCAAGGCCAAGCGCTATCGGCGTTCCGTCATGGCCTCATAACGAAAGCGTTTTTTGTCCTACGGCGAATTAAGCCCTTATACGGCACGTTTCCGGTCTAATATGGCGGGAAGTATTCACCGTGGAGAGCTTTGGCTGTGCTGACACATCTTGCGCGTCTCACCCTTGGGGTGACCCTTGTTTCAGCGTTTGCGCTGGGTCTGGCCCCGAGGCCAGCCCTGGCGGATCCCTATTCCCTCCCTATCGCCTCATCCGGGCCCGTGATCCTGCCGCCCGTCGCCGATGACGGGACGATCGCGGCACGGCAGCTCGCCGCGCAGGTCGGGCTGGCCCAGTTCACCGCGCCAGGCTGGCGTCCTGGCCTGCTGCGCCATGTCGTGATGTTCCGCTACAAATCCGGTACGACCGCCGCGATGCGCGCCGAGATCACCATGCGCTTCCTGCGTCTGGCCGAAGATTCCCGCCGTCCCGATGGATCGCACCCCGTTAGATCCATCGAGATGGGCGTGCAAAACAGTGGGGAGGGCGCTGATGCCGGATTGCAACAGGCTTTTATCGTGACCTTCGCCTCGGAAGGCGATCGCAACTTCTACGTGGGCAAGCCGGTCATCATGGACCCGGCCTGGTTCGATCCCGCGCATGAGGCCTTCAAGAGCTTCGCGGCACCGTCGATCGAGAAGGTGATTGTATTCGACCTCAATGTCCTGGCCACGGCAAGCCGTGCGCCCTCGGGGCATGGCGAAAAAGCCAGGCATTCACAGACTCGCCGTTGAGATTAATCTGTCATAACGTTGCATAACGTATCTTCTCGCGTCTCGACCGAGAGGGCGGAATGTTCACCAGAGTGGAAAAGGCTGATCTGTGACCGGAAAACTGCAAACGAAATCGTCGATCTGGCTCGGTGCTGTCAGTCTTCTGGCCCTGACGGGGCACGCGGCCCTGGCACAGGATACGGCCAAGAGCCCTGCAAAGACGACCTCTTCGGCGCCTCAGGCTGCGCCAACCCCCGTCAAACCCTATGATCCGACCTGGGGTTTCGACATGGCCGGGATGGATAAGGCCATCAAGCCGGGCAATAACTTCTTCCTCTACGCCAATGGTACCTATCTCAAGAACATCGTGATCCCACCGGATCGCTCATCTTTCGGGCCGTTCATCATCCTGGCCGAGACTGCGCGTGAGCGCGTCCAGAAAATCCTGAGCGAGGCCGGGAAGAACCCGGTTGCCGAGCCCAAGACGACGGAAGAAAAGCTGGGCGCGTTCTATGCCAGCTTCCTTGACGAGGCCAAGGCGGAACAGTTGGGCGCGACCCCGCTCAAGGCGGATCTGGAGGCTATTCGCGCGGTCAAGGATGCGCCTTCCCTGGCGCGGCTCTTCGGGCAGGCGACGCGTGGTTTCCAGTACGCGCCGTTCGGGATCATGATCAATGCTGACGACAAGGATCCGACGCAATACGCCCTGTCCTTGCACCAGGGGTCGCTGGGCCTGCCTGATCGGGACTACTATCTGAAGCCCGAATTCGCCGCCAAGCGTAAGGCCTATCAGGCTTATATCGCCAAGATGCTCACGCTGATCTCCTGGCCGCAGCCCGAACAGGAAGCCGCGCATATCCTGGCGCTGGAAACCGATCTGGCGAAGGCCGAGTGGTCGCGCACCGAACTGCGCAATCCGGTCAAGATCTATAATCCGATGACAGTTGCGGATCTCGCTAAGAAGGCGCCGGGTGTGAACTGGCACGACTTCCTCGAGGCGGCCGGGATTCCTGCGAGCGGGCTTGAGTCGCGCAGGCTCATTGTGGGCGAGCCAACGGCTCTTGCCGGCATGGCCAAGATTCTGTCCGGTGCCGAATACGCCACGCTTCAGGCTTGGCTCGCTTTCCATCTCTCGGATAACGCTGCCGGCTATCTGAGCCACAATTTCGTTCAGGCCTCGTTCGATTTCAACGATCGCGAACTCGAGGGCTCGCCGCAGCTTCCGGTGCGCTGGAAGCTTGCTGTCAGCCACAGCGAAGCCGCGATGGGCTGGGCTATTGGCAAGATCTATGTTGATCAGTATTTCCCCCCCGAAGCCAAGGCGCGCATCACGGAACTGACCCAGGATGTGAAGGCGGCTTTCGCCAACCGTCTGGCGCATAATAGCTGGATGGCGCCTGCCACCCGCGAGGCAGCCGGGCGCAAACTGCAGAACTTCGAGATCCAGGTTGGCTACCCCAACAAGTGGCGCGACTATGCAGGGCTGACCATCAAGCCGGGTGATATCTATGGCAACGGTGCGCGGTCGATCGCCTTCGAGTGGCAGTACAATCTGGGCCATCTGGACAAGAAGGTGGATCGCAACGAGTGGTTCATGACGCCGCAGACGGTCAACGCGTATAACGACCCCAACCAGGTCGAGATCGTTTTCCCGGCAGCGATCCTGCAGCCGCCTTTCTTCGACCCGAAGGGAGATGCAGCGGTCAATTACGGCGCTATCGGTGGGGTGATCGGTCACGAAATGACCCATTCCTTCGATGATGAGGGGCGTCAGTATGACGAGCACGGACGTCTGCATCAGTGGTGGACGCCGGACGACGTGAAGCGCTTCTCGGCTCTGGCAGACCGCTTCGGCAAGCAATACGACGCGTTCCAGGTCCTGCCGGGCGTTCACCTGAACGGCAAGCTGACCATGGGCGAGAATATTGCTGATCTGGGTGGGCTGACACTTGCGCTCGATGCTTATCATGCCTCTCTGCATGGCCAGCCTGCGCCGGTCGTCCATGGTCTCTCGGGTGATCAGCGCGTGTTCCTCGGTTGGGCTCAGGTCTGGCGTCAGAAGCTGCGCGAGGATTCGATCCGCAATCGCGCCGTGACCGACCCGCATTCCGCACCTGAGGCTCGGGTCAATATCCCCATGCATAATATCGATGCCTGGTACGATGCTTTTGGCGTGAAGCAGGGCGATGCGCTCTATCTCGCACCGAAGGATCGCGTTAAAATATGGTGAAATACCCGTGAAACACGGTGTAGGTTCACGCTATGGCCTGTCTGCCGGTCGGGGTGTCGCCCCGTCCGGCAGAGGACCGGAAAGGTGGTAACGACCTGATGCGAGTCACTGGAACGGCAAGGGAACAGTCTCCGACAGAAGAGACGACCGATCCGTTCATCTTTCCCGTGGCTGGGCCTTCATGAGGCGCCAGCAGGATTTGCATGATCTCCTCACGGCGGCAGCGGCAATGGCTCGTGCTCCAGGGGCCTATCTGGCTTTGCCTGAGCGCGGAAGGCAGGCTCTGGCCGTCACTTTCGGGCCTCTGCCCGAAACGCTGGTCGTACCCGAATCCGCGCCGGACAGGAATTTCATCCAGGAGGTGATCCAGCCTCTCGCCGAACTGGCGCAGCCCCCCTGGAACTATACCTTCCAGATACGCCACCCGGTTCCCTTGCCGGAAGGCGAGGGAGTGGCGACGCTCTGTTTCCTGAGCAGAACGTTTCTCGATCCTGATGCCATTTCTTTTCGCGCAGGGCTGGAGGCGATTATCCGCCAGATTGGTTTGGCTCTCGCGCGCCATGCCGAGAGGGGGGAAGACACCGTTTCGGCAGGCGGTTCTGGGCGCAGTCCAGTGCGGGGCGGGGCGGGGCGTCGTCGCCTTCCCGGTACGCCGATCCTTCCTTCGATCGAGGATTTGCCGGGTATCGGCACGTTCGAGATCAGGCTGGGCAGCAATCTCATCACTCTTTCGGCCGAGCTGTTGCGTCTGACAGGGGTGCCGACGGGAACGCAATGCCCGATGGATGTGTTTCAGCGCTGCATGCCTGTCCCCGATGCGGATCTCCTGCACTTTGCAGATGGCACGAGTGATGAAATCCTGCTGACCGAAACGGATTTTGCCGTAGAGAGCCTGTCCGATCAGACCAGAAGCTGGGTCAGACGCAGGGCGGAGGTCGAGGCCGATGAGCGCGGCAAGCCGTGGCGCCTCATCGGCACGCTCGAAGATATCACGCGGGACCGTGTGGCGACCAACCGGCTGGCGGCCATGGTGATGCTCGGCGATGCCTTGCGCAAGGTCGATACCGCCCCCGAAGCCTATCATGCAGCTGCAAGCGCGCTGGGTGATGCGCTCGGCGCTGATCGCGCGGGATGGGCCGCCATCGAACCGGGTGACGAGACGCGTTTCAGGATTGCTCAGGACTGGCATGGGTTCTCGATCCCCAGCGCCGAGGGGCTCTATTCACGCGACGCTTTTGCCACCGCACTTGACGTGCTGGAGCAGGGCCTCCTTCTCGCGGTTCGCGACGCGCGGGAGAATGTCTGGATTCCCTGTGTCATGCCGGGGCAGGACCCGACAGACCGGGTCAGGGCGCAGCTCCTCATGCCTGTTTTGAGCCAGGGACGCATGACACATTGCCTCTTTGCGCAGTGCTTCTCGCCACGAGACTGGACCGATCAGGAACTCGCCTTTTTGCGTGCAGTCACCGATCGCGTTCAGGCGGCGGTCGCCTCTCTCGATGCGCGTGCGCATCAGCAGACAATGCATCAGGAACTGGCGCATCGCCTCAAGAATACGCTCGCTCTGGTTCAGGCTCTCGCCAATCAGAGCCTGCGCGGGGTCGAGAACCGGGAGGCGGTCAAGGCTTTTGAAAAACGTCTCGTGGCGTTGGGTTCGGCCCATGAATTGCTCATGCGTCAGGCCTGGCAAAGTGGCGACCTCGAGACCCTGGCCTGTGAGGTGCTCTCGCGTATCGCCCCGATCGATCGCTTCAACCTTGCGGGAGAGAGGGTATCGCTCGGGCCCAACACCGCGACAACTCTGGGATTGATGCTGCATGAACTCGGCACCAATGCGGCAAAGTACGGGGCGTTGAGCGCGGAGGGCGGCAAAGTCACCTTCGATTGGTCGATCACGAGCGAGCGGGAGCGGCCTCTTCTCTCGTTGCACTGGATGGAGGAAGGGGGGCCTCCTGTCGTGGCCCCCAGCGCAAAAGGATTTGGGTCGCGTCTGCTTCATGTCGGGTTCGGACATCAGGGCTCGGCCATTCTGCGCTATCCGCCTTCGGGGTGCGAGGCCATGTTTACCGTGCCGCTCCATCAGGCCCAGGAAAATTGAACAAACGCGTCAGGTCCTGAGTATCCTCTTGCCATTCCACGGCTGAAGTGATCGAACACAGGCATTCCGCCTGAATTCTGTTTGCTGAAGGATGTTCGATGACAACGATCTCACTGGGCCATTTGCGCGACGCCCTGAATGCCGGCTGCGCGAGCGCCGTTGCGCGGGTTCTCGACGCCCATGAGGTCGAGGTCGATTTCGTCGATGCTGATCAATCGGAACTGCCGGGTCTGCTGGAAGAAGGCGCGATAGACCTTCTGGTTTCGGCCTGGCTGCCACGCGATGCAGGGCTGCTGCAACACGGGATGCGGGTTCTGGGTACGCTCTATCGCCCCTATTACTGTTGGGCCGGTTATGGTGGGCTTGAGACAATCGAGGGGCTGACCGCAGGGCAGATTACCCGGGTGATCACCACGCGCTCGGACGAAGCGCAGATGCGCGGACTTCTCGCGCAGACGGAAGCGCTTTCCGAAACAGCGGTCACGCTTTGTGCCGATGAGTCGCTCTATGCGACCGTGCAGAACGCTCGTGAGGCAGGGGAAAATTTTCTCGTCTTTCTGGCCCAGCCCCACGCGCTGTTTCATGATGACCGCTTCCAGCCGGTACGCGATGCCCGTCTGGGAGAAGAGATGGAAGCAAACCTGCTGGTGCGAGAGGCCGTCGCAGCCTGTGCGGACCAGGACATGCTCGACGAATTGTCCGAGATGACCCTTGGCAACAAGGTCATGAGCGCGCTCGATCATGCGATTCAGATCGATGGCATGGATCCGGAAGAAGCCGCCGAAGCCTGGCAACGCGGGCGTCTGGTCGCCCGCTGAGCGCTCCGCGATAATGACGGGGCACGAAGGCTCAGCCCATTGTGTTGGGGAAAAGGCGTGCTCCTGCTCCGGCGCACGCGCGTTACGTTGAAGTGTTAGACGGGGGACACATCCACCAGTGGGCAGGGTTCTGCTCTATTTCAGGGCATGTTTCTAGTTTAGAAACATGTACTGTTCCACAACTCTGCTGGTAGAACGATTCTATTTACTGATATTTTAATGATCTGTTGTTTTGTCTATGGTGGCGGCTTTCCGATTCAGTCGAAAGCGCCTCATGGCTTCTCATCCGGATGCCGCCGATCTTTTTGAAAAATTCCGACAATGCAGTGACGAGCAATGGTTGCAGATCCTCGTGGCCTCGCTGCGCCTCCCGGAGATCGAGCAGGTGCTCATGCCGGGTTTCCCCAGTGAGACCCTTCAAAGTGAGATCCATGGCCATTCGGGCGAGGTTTCGCTTCACGAAGCCTTCATGTTCTTTCGTGAGGTCAAGGCCTATTGTCGTTATGCGGGTCAGCCTCTCGCCGCTGATACGCGCATGCTCGATTTCGGTTGTGGCTGGGGGCGTATCCTTCGTCTCTTCATGAAGGACGTACGCCCGGAGAATCTGTTCGGGGTCGATGTCACATCGCGCTTCCTCATGGAGGCACGACGCTGTAATCCGGCTCTGGCCTTTCTTTCCTGCGGTCTCGCGCCCCCGATGATCATGAAAGATCAATCCCTCGACCTTGTCGTGTCGTTCTCGGTGTTCTCGCATCTGGATGAGTTTCTTGCTGGTCTCTGGATCAATGAATTCCATCGCCTTCTGAAACCTGGCGGGCTTGCCATCATCACCACGCAAAGCCGACGTTTTCTAGCCTTCTGCGCAGAGCAACGCCTCAGGCGGGCTTCTGGCATCCGGCTCGAGCATGGCTGGCACGAAGCCTGCGCCGATAGTTTCACCGACGAGCCCCTGGCCAATGCCCGGTATGACGCGGGGCGGTTCCTGCATGCGACACCATCCCGGCGGCCCAATCCTGGTGCCCATTACGGTGAGGCGATTATCCCGCGCGCCTATATCAGTCAGAAATGGGGACAGCTGTTCAGGATCATCGAATTCCTCGATGATCCCTCCCGCGTCCCGCAGGTCTTCATCGTCCTGCAGAAGAAGTCCTGAGGAGAGCCTAGCTTGGCCCTGTCGAGAAGAATTGCGTCCTCTCTTTTTGCCCTCTTCTCAGCCTCTGTGGCGATATGGCCCGACCGGGCGCTTGCCCAGATCGTGTCCCATCGGACGGAAACTCCGCAGGGCATTGTCTCAGCGCAGGGCGTGAGCATGCCTCGATCGCCGGGCTCCGGGTCGGACAGGGAGGAGACCATCGAGGTATCCGGTCAGGCGCTTGTGCCTATCGAGCACGGGTATAGGCGGCTCGAGCGAGTATTCAGACGTTTTGACTCATTTCCATCCTCGGACCGTGCCGGGTTGACGTTGCATATGGACGCGCATCTCCAGCCCGGCGATCGTTCAGCACGTGGTTCGGTCCTGCAGCTTCAAAGCGACACCCATGTCCAGCTGCTCCTGAACGGTGTGGAAAACGAGGTCGTCGTCCCGCATGATGAAACGCTCTGGCAGAAGGATCCTCCGCTCTATGCACGGCTGCGTCCTGGAGAGGCGCTCAGTATCGGGTTCTTCTTCACAATCGACCCGCAGGGTCTTGGGGCGAGGGAGCATAGGACAGGGGACCATTCCCTCGAGGACCCCACCCGCAAGGACCATCTCTCGAAGGAGGGGCAGAGCTTCACTCAGGCTCAGGCCCGTCACTGGCTCGGGCAACTTGATCGGTGCATCGAGGATGAAGGTGGATTTCTGCTCGCTCTGCTTCTGCCCGATACACACAAGCTGAGTGTCGATCTGGCGCCGAATAGCCGGTTCGAGGTGGTCGAGCACGGCGTTGCCCGCCTGCTGGTCGATAACCAGGGGGCTGTGCCCTATCGCTTCGTCTTCAGGCCGCAGGATTATGCTCGTGATGCGGTATTTCAGTCCGATCGCCCATTTATGCGCCTCGTGCTCACCCTACCTTTCGCGTTGCATGGCACGCTCAAGCGTGCGTAACGATTTGACAGGGACGGCCCGCCTCCGCCATCACGCGATGCAGAATTGCTCAATCTTGGGATGAAAAAGAGCCGATGTCAGTGCATGCATTCGTGTTTCCGGGGCAGGGGAGCCAGTCCATCGGGATGGGGCAGGGCCTCTACGAGGCTTTTCCGGCAGCGCGTGAAGTCTTTCAGGAAGTCGATGATGCGCTGGGCGAGCATCTGTCGAAGCTGATCTTTGCCGGTGAGGCGTCAGAGCTGACACGCACCGAAAACACGCAGCCGGCTCTGATGGCGGTGTCTCTGGCGACTGTGCGTGTCCTCGAAAGCGAGGGTGGTTTCAGCTTGTCGGACAAGGCAACGGTGGTGGCCGGGCATTCTCTTGGTGAGTACTCGGCCCTTGCGGCTGCCGGAGCCCTCGGGATTGCCCAGACTGCCAGATTGCTGCGTTTGCGTGGCCTCGCCATGCAGGAAGCCGTGCCAGCGGGTGAAGGGGGTATGGCAGCTCTTCTGGGCGTCGAGGCCGAACTCGCTCACGAGATCTGCGCCGAGGCGGCCCGACTGAGCATCGAGGGTGAGGCGGATCGCCATGAAACGATCGAGCTCGCCAATGATAATGGTGGTGGTCAGATCGTGGTTTCGGGTCGCTTGTCTGCGGTCGAGCGCGCGATCGCGCTGGCCAAGGCGAAGGGTGTGAAGCGTGCCGTGATGCTGCCTGTTTCCGCCCCGTTCCATTCCTCTCTCATGGGTTCTGCAGCAGAGCGTATGGCTGAGGCGCTGGCACGCGCCGAGATCGCAACACCGCTCATTCCGGTCATCACGAACGTGACGGCGGGCAAGAATACCGATGCCACACGTATTCCGGAATTGCTGGTTCAGCAGGTGACGGGCTCGGTACGCTGGCGCGAGAGTGTGCTGGCCATGGCGGCCATGGGCGTGACCTCGCAGGTTGAACTCGGCGCCGGCAAGGTGCTGACGGGTCTGGTGAGGCGTATCGCCCCAGATATGACCGCGCGCAATGCGGGGACCCCTGAGGAAATCGAGGCGCTGCTGCGTGACCTCTGAAAGCGTGGAGAAGAGAACAATGTTCAATCTTGAAGGAAAAACCGCCCTTGTAACCGGAGCTTCCGGTGGTCTGGGCGCGGCCATCGCCCGCGCGCTGCACGCGCAGGGCGCCGAACTGGTCCTGTCGGGAACGCGTGAGGCCGCGCTTGCCGAAGTGGCAGCCACTCTTGGTGAGCGGGTGCATGTCTGCGCCGCCAATCTCTCCAAGGGAGAAGAGGCCGACGCTTTGGTGGGCAAGGCGGAAGCGCTTCTGGGCAAGCCGTTGGATATCCTGGTCAATAATGCAGGTCTCACGCGAGACGGCCTGATCATCCGTATGAAGGATGATGACTGGTCGCAGGTCATGACCGTGGATCTCGAATCCCCGTTCCGTCTGTGCCGTGCGGCGCTCAAGGGGATGCTGCGCCGTCGCGCCGGTCGCATCATCAATATCGCTTCCATCGTGGGCGTGACCGGCAATGGTGGTCAGGCAAATTATTCTGCAGCCAAGGCTGGCATGATCGGCATGACCAAGTCGCTCGCGCAGGAGACCGGCTCGCGTGGGGTCACGGTCAATGTGATCGCGCCGGGCTTTGTCGAGACGGCGATGACGGCCGTTCTGCCAGAGGCTCAGCGTGACAAGCTGCTTGGGTCCATTCCGCTCGGACGCATGGGCAAGCCCGAGGATATTGCCGCCGCCGTGGTCTATCTGGCGTCTGAAGAGGCTGGCTGGGTGACGGGCATGACCATGAACGTCAATGGTGGCATGGCCATGCCATAAGGGCATCGGTTCCTCGCGCACGCAAAGCTTGGCGTGTGAGGGTAAACCATGCTAAGCGCCCGCTGCTTCGTCCGAAGCGTGGGCAACATGGCCCGCCGGGGCCCGATCTTCGGTCCGCGATTCAGAGCACTGGCCGTGAGCGCCGCCTCTGGAGTAAAGACGGGGACCGACTGGGCAACCAGACGGATGGTAAACAGTTTCGAACCGCCCGAATTGCCGGGCACACAGGAAGCCAGAACAGATGAGCGAAATCGCCGATAAGGTTAAGAAAATCGTTGTTGAGCATCTCGGCGTTGAAGAGAGCAAGGTGACCCCTGACGCTTCCTTCATCGACGACCTCGGCGCTGACAGCCTCGACACGGTTGAGCTGGTCATGGCGTTCGAAGAAGCCTTCAGCGTCGAAATCCCCGAAGATGCCGCCGAGAAGATCGCGACCGTCAAGGACGCCATCGACTACATCGAAAAGCAGAAGGCCGCCTGATCCGGCTGCATCGGGTATACTGACCCGATGCAATGATCTTTCTCCGGCTCCCCCTTTCAGCGGAGCCGGGACATACGACGAGATTGACAGCCTCTCCCCTTTGGCAGCCGCCGGGAGAAGGCCTTTATGACTGGAGCTTCGTCCGCCCATGATGGCAAACCTATCGGCAATGAAAGAAAGACGCGTCGTCGTCACCGGTATGGGGCTTGTCACGCCACTGGCGGTGGGCGTGGAACAGACGTGGCAACGTCTTATCGCCGGACAGACCGGCATTGGTCGCATCACCAGCTTCGACCCAAGCGATCTCCCGGCCCATGTGGCGGGTGAGGTACCCGAGGGACCGACGGCAGAAGGTGGCCTGACGCTGTCCGACTGGGTTCCGACGAAGGACCAGAAGAAGATGGATCGCTTTATCCATCTTGGCATGGCGGCTGCCATCCAGGCCGTAGAGGATTCCGGCTGGAAGCCTGAAACCGAGGAAGACCGTTGCGCAACCGGCGTGATGATCGGCTCGGGTATCGGTGGTCTGCAGACGATCTACGACGCCTCGCTCACCGTGGCGAGCGGCAAGGCGCGGCGCCTGTCACCGTTCTTCATCCCTTCTGCCCTGATCAACCTGATCTCGGGTCATGTCTCAATTCGCTATGGTTTCAAGGGACCGAACCACTCGGCCGTAACCGCTTGCGCGACGGGTGTGCACGCGATTGGTGACGCAACCCGTCTCATCATGCTCGGCGATGCTGATGTCATGATCGCTGGGGGTGCTGAAGCTGCCGTTTGCCCGCTCGGTATTGCCGGGTTCTCCTCGGCTCGTGCGCTCTCGACGAGCTTCAACGAGACGCCGGAAAAGGCCTCGCGCCCCTGGGACCGTGATCGCGACGGTTTTGTCATGGGCGAGGGCTCGGGCATTGTGGTGCTCGAGGAGTACGAGCACGCCAAGGCGCGTGGCGCGAAGATCTATGGCGAAATCATCGGCTATGGCCTCTCGGGCGATGCCCATCACATCACGGCGCCTGCCGAGGGTCATGAGGGTGCGTTTCGTGCCATGACGGCGGCTTTGCGTTCGGCTGGTATCAGCCCGGCGGATATCGACTACGTCAATGCGCACGGCACCTCCACCATGGCAGATGATCTGGAACTCGATGCGGTTGAGCGCTTCTTCGGCGCGGACGCGAAGAGTGTGGCCATGTCCTCTACAAAATCCGCTACAGGGCATCTCCTGGGTGCGGCGGGTTCGGTCGAGGCCATGTTCTCGATGCTTGCCATTCGTGACAACGTGGCGCCCCCGACGCTCAATCTGGACAACCCGGCGCGTGAGAGCGTGATCGACCGCGTGGCCCATGAGGCCCAGCAGCGCAAGATCAACATCGCTCTCTCCAACAGCTTCGGTTTCGGCGGCACGAATGCCAGCCTGATCGTCAAGGGCGTCTGATCCACGGAATGCGGGCATGAAGCGAGTCGTTCTTGCCCTCTTCCTTCTTCTTGTTCTGAGCACGGCGGGGTGCGCGGGCTGGACCTGGTCCTACGCGCGCCGAACCGGGCCGCTCGCAGTAGCGACCGATCACGTCGTGCCTCACGGCAGCACTGCACATATCGCCCATGATCTCGCGTTGGCGCAGATCATTCCCCCGGGGCGTATCTCCGAATTCCAGTTCCGCCTGATTACGAGGCTGACGACGACGCAAGGCGCGCTCCATGCCGCCGAGCTGCATTTCCCGGCTGGTGCTTCGGTGCTCGACGTGTTGGCGATCCTGCGTCATGCGCCACCGGTCCGGCACTTTCTCACGATCCCTGAAGGACGTACGGCCCGGCAGATCGCGTTGATATTGGGTGAGGCCCCGCTGCTTACGGGGCCCTTGCCCCCGCTCGCGGAAGGCGCAATCCTGCCTCAGACCCTTGCTTACGAACGGGGTACGCCGCGTGCGCAGATCGCACTGCGCCTTGAGACGCTCATGAGACAGACCCTCGCGCGTGTCTGGGCCCAGCGTGATCCATCGATCGGCCTTGCCTCTCCCGAACAGCTTCTGATCCTTGCCTCGATTGTTGAGCGGGAGACGGGGGTGAATGCCGAGCGGCCCATGGTGGCCCGCGTGTTCCTGAATCGTCTGGGGCAGAATATGAAGCTGCAATCAGACCCGACAGCCATCTATGACCTGAGCGAGGGGTTGGGAGTGCTGGATCATGGCGTGACCCATGACGAGCTGCATCGTCCGGGCCCGCATAATACCTATGTTGTCGATGGCCTTCCCGAGGGTCCTATCTGTTCACCGGGTGTGGCCGCACTGGAGGCGGTCGCGCATCCCGCGCAGGGCGATATGCTGTATTTCGTGGCGGATGGGACAGGGGGGCATGGATTCTCGCATGATCTGCGCGAGCATAATCAGCGTGTTGAGGCGCTCAGAACGATGAAATCCGCGCATGCTGCGAAGCCGAAGACCGTAGCGCCCGCCCATCCGTGACGTTCTGAGCAGGAGGCGTTTCCGGCATCGCCAAGGCGCTCCTGAATGATGGACCGGCCTCGAAGAAAGACGTATCAGTTCGACGCGCGACGCTCAGGGGGCGGTAATCCCCCGGAGCGCCGCTAGATCCCCTATTTGGGCGCAGCGAGTGACTCGCTCTTGATGGCTCCATGAGACTGGCTCGAGAAGGATTTGTGGCTGTCGTAATTGGCAGGGTAGGGGCTGGAGCCCACCGCGCTGCCTGACGTTGCTGCTGCCGTCGTGGCGGGTGTGGTGGTGGTTTGCGGCGTACTGCCCTGTTGCTGAACCACCTGCATAAGGATGCGGCGCAACGGGTCGGCGCCCGTGTTGTTCACGCGCATTGAGATCACGATATCTTCGGGACCCACTGGCTGGTTGTAGAACGCCCGGTTGGATCCGCTGTCGATAGTCAGCTTCGAACCGCCAAGCGAGGCGCCTGCGAACAGTCCCGATGACTTCTGAAGCGCGAGAATATCCGTGTTCGAGGCGCCAGCCGATCCGCTCTCGATCCCGCTTCCCATATTAGCGAATGAGGCCGAAGCCCCGGCGCTGAACTTGAATTGACTGTCGAGGAGTGCCTGAAGTCCGCGATCGGACATCACGAAGAACATGAGCTCCGAGCTCTCCACTCCAAGCTGAATCCCCATAGAGGCTGAGCTGAGCGTGTAGAAGGCGGGGTCCGACCAGGAGCCGCGCGCGTCGCGCGAGAGCAGGAGGCATCCGCCGCCTGCACCGCCGAAGACGATCGACATGCGAAACACCGAGGGACACACCATGACAGCGCGCGCCTTGGCGAGATAACGCTGCGCGCGGGAATTGGGGTTCGTACCCTGAAAGATGTCCTGTACGGCAAGCGTTGCCCGATCGACCAGCGCCTGCTGCTTCGATGCGGCCACGGCGGGAAGGGCGGTCAGGCCCGATGCCAGAAGTACCGTCGAGGCGACGAGTCGGCGGGGGAAAGAAACCATGAGTATCTGGGCCTCGTATCTGGATCCGTCAGGGGAAACCTAGCCGTGACGGGTAATTATGGCGTGAGAATGGTGGGGCAGGGTGGCCCTTAACGCGCGATGCGTAAAGAGCCGCGGCGCGGCGTCCCGGGATCATTCAAGGCGAAACCTTCCCCCCAATGGGGCTGTGTTGCTCAGAGCAGTTCCATGCCCGCCGCATGGGCGATGGGCTCGGCTACGCCGGGCGCGGCCGCCAGAATGGAGATACATCCTGTCATCCCGCCATCGCGCAGGAAAGGCGAGACCCGGGCCCCGCTCTCATGCAGCAATACGAGCGCTGCCGCCACGTCCCAGAGATTGATGGCGATTTCGAGATAGCCATCGCAGCGTCCCGAGGCGACATCGGCCAGAGCCAGGGCTCCACAGGCGCCCGTGCGGGGGGCGATACCGAGCTCCAGAAAGGCCTTGGAGAGATTGGCAAAGGTTTCGGGCGAAACCTTTGCGCTCCACCCCATTTCGACCATGGCGCTTCTGGTGTCGTCCACGGGTGAGGCTTTGAGCGCCCGACCGTTCATCCACGCGCCCACACCGCGCTGCGCCGTGTAGATTTCTCCCAGAGCCGGGGCATTGATCACACCCGCCACCGGGATGTTGCCCTGCATCAGACCAAGCGAGACACACCAGCGTTCACGACCACGAGCATAATTGGAGGTGCCGTCGATCGGATCGATCACCCAGGTCAGGCCTCCCTGTCTCTGGCGACCGCCTTCCTCGCCCATGAACCCATCCTCAGGGAAAAGGGTTTCGAGGCGTTTTGAAACCAGTGCCTCCACCGCCATGTCGGCTTCGGTCACGTAATCCTGCAGGCCCTTGGTCGTGCCGACCGGACCTCCCGGTGGCGGCCTCATTGCCATGGCCAGAGCAGCGGCATCGGCCACGACGGCGCGCGCCACTTCCAGACGTTGGGCAATCAGGCGTTGATCGGTCATGCAGGAACTCCTTAGTCAACACGTCTCGCCGCGCGAAGAGAGGCCGTCATGGCGGGATCTTCAAGGGCCATGAGGCGCAAGGCGGCGCCATGGCCGAAAAGCTGCATCAGCGTCTTTCGGCGGGCGGCCGCCAGCTTGATGAGCGGCGCATCGCGTATCATCGCACATTCCGGCAGGATGGTTGAGGGGCTTTCCGGCAGATGGGCGATGAAGAGTCCGACATCTTCCGGGATCAGCTCACGGGGGAAATTCTGGTCCACGGCAAAATAAAGCCTGTCACACCAGGCACGATATTCCGGCCATTTCCTGTCACTCAGGTAGTCGCGCGGGCCAGATTTGATCTCGATGCAGTGCAGTTCCCCGCTCTGGGTGAGGGCCATGACATCGGCACGTCTGCCTGCTGCGGGAAGGGAGAATTCATTCACACAAGCCCAGCGCATGGTCCGGCAAAGGCCAAGCACGGCTCGTCTGATCGCGAACTGGGTTTCTGGCAGGGAGAGCGCGGGGGAATTGGCTTCCGCTGCGTCCCCCGCCTTCGCGCTGTCTGCGGCAAAAGCATGTGTGGGGCGATCGGGAGGTTGCATCTTCTGCGCGTGCCTTTATCCAACGAAGACATGACCGTGACCGGGTTGGGAGAGAAACTTGCCGGATAAACGTGACAGAGCTGATCAGGTTACTTCCCTTTCCCGCTGGTTGCAGCGCGAGAAGGCGTTGAGCTGCGCCCTTCTGGGGGTGATCGTCTTTGTGCTGGGTTATCTCTGCGGGCATCTGGACGAGCGTCTGCACTTCGCCCTGGATGTGGTCGCGCTCGGTGCATTTGCTGCGGCGGCCTTTCTCGAGCGACAGGCCGCTCCCAGAATGGTCTGGATCTTGCTTCTCGTCGCTTGCGTCATTTTTGCCCAGATGGATTTCCGGCTTTCCAGCGCGCTTTCGCAGCCTCGCTCAGAGGGTGCTTTCGAGGCGCGCTAGGATTTCCCGACCCCGCCGGTCGAAGGATGCGGCGTCAAAGCGTGAGAGAACACGCTCGCGCCCCGTCGCTCCCATGGCAGAAAGGCGCGCGGGCGCACGCAGGAGTTCGGCCATGGCAAGAGCGAGGGAGTCGGAATCATTTGGCGGGACGATGCGGCCACAGGATTCTGTGATCGTATGGGGCAGTTCACCCGCCTCCGATGCGATGACCGGTACGCCGCAAAGCAGCGCTTCATGGGCGGCGAGGCACAGCCCCTCCCACTGGGATGGCTGGACGTAGATCTGCAGGCTTGAGAGAAATTCCTTGGGGTCGGCATTATAGCCATCGAGGATCACGGGCAGACGATCACGCGCAATCAGCTCTGCCAGCCGGTCGCGTTCCTCACCCTCGCCAGCGATATGCACTTCGAACTCCGGCAGCCCCTCTATCTTGCCAAGCAACCGTACGGCCGCGCAGAGCACGTCATAGCCCTTGACCGGATGCAGGCGTCCGAGACTGCCTATTCTAATCGGGCCGCCCTCCGACCACGGGACCGCTATCGGGAAATCGTGGCTCGCGCGGAATATCGGCCAGCAGGTAAGCTTGCTCGGGGGAAGTCCCAGCTTGCGCTCGGTTTCCAATTCAACGCAGGTCGAGTCAGCAATCCAAAGTCTCGAGAGCCCGCGCATCAGGCGCAGCAGCCGGGCATTGGCGGGTTTGAGCCGCGAAGAGTGCTGCCAACTCACCACGGGCAGGCGGCGGCGCAATCCGACCAGCTGACCCAGAAGCGTTGCACGCGTAAGGGAAGTCCAGATCAGGTCAGGCTTCTGCTCGCCGATTTCGCGGTTTAGCCAGAGCAGAGCGGCAAGGTGGTCCTTGCGACCGCCTTCGCGCACATGAACGGTCAAGCCCGCCTGAAGCATGGGCTTGATGGCGCGCCCGTCGCGCCTGGTCAGCGCGAGAACGATCACTTCATGACCGTTTTCACGCATGACCTGCGTAATCGCGGGAACCGGCAGGGCTGCGCCGCCGCCCTCCACGGAGTTGATGACGTAAGCGATCTTCATGCGCGCTTGGACAGACGGGTTTCGACGAGGTCGAGATCGAGGGGCTTGTCGACATCCACGGCAGCCCAACCATCATCGATCGGGATCAGGGCCACATGCGCGCCTGTAATCCGGCGCACGCGCCCCGTAAGCTGAGTGCTTGTCAAACGACGGAACGCAGCGCGCAGGAGCGTCATGAGACCCAGGGTCCGCGCCATTTTGAGCGGATGCTTGCGGTCGCGCTCAAGCGACTGCCAGAGCGTGATCACGGCACGCGCCCTCGTGTTTCGGAGCAGGAACAGGTTGCAGCCCGAAAAGCTCATGTCACGCAACGGGATGTAGGTTCGCTTCGTGTGCGGGACATCGCGCTCGATCGTCTGACGCAAGGCGACCCCGACTGCCAGATCGCAGTCAGTCGCTTCGGCCGCTTCGAGGAAGCGCCTGATCCATTCTGTTTCAAGAAGGGGATGATCGGCAGTGGTAATCAGCAAAGGCGTACCCAACTCATCCAGCGCGAGGGCCACACTGCCACTGGGCCCCCTGGCTGTGGGGAGGCAGGTGAACGTGGGTGCCAGTGGCTCCAGAGCCTGGGGCGTCTCGATGCTCACATAGAGCGGGCCGAGCTCCGGTACGGACGAAAGCGTTTCGAGCACATGATCGATCATCGGGCGCCCTGCTACCGGGAGCAGGGCCTTGTGGGCCACATGACCGTGCCGGGCGAGTGGGTCCTGTGCCCCATCGCGCGACCCGGCAAGAACGAGAACGGGCAAGGTCACGGGGCTGTGCTGCCTCGCCTTGCGCCGTCGGGCCGCTGCTTGGGCGGTGCTCCCGTGCGTTTCATGACCCAGGGATACCGCTGCGCCTCATCCAGATCATAGCCGAGATCGAACACATGGGCGCTGCGGGGACGGGCGCGGGCATCCTTGTAGAAGCTGCCGAAGAGCCGGTCGGCAGCGTAATTGGTAATCCCGTAATTGCCATCTTCGTCGTGGAAATGATGCAGCACGTGCAGTTGCTTGATCTTGGCCACCCAGGCCCAGCGCGGCTTGTAGGCGAGATGCTGGATGCAGTGGAAGAACTCGTAGATGCAGGTCATGACCAGTCCGGTCGAAAGCGCGGCAAAAGCGGCGCTTTCCCCGCCAATGGCCCAGCCAATGGGCATGACGATGATGGCAATGGTCGGAATGGTATTGAGGGGCGAACCGAACAGTACGTCCAGCAGATGCGGATCCTGATGATGGTCGAAATGGACGCGCTTCCAGAGCGAGGCTGTCAGCGGATTACGGTAAAGCCAGCGGCCATGAAGGATAAAGCGATGGATGGCGTACCAGGCGAAAGGATAGATCGCGACGACCAGAAGGATGGTCACGAGCGTTCCTGTTGCCTGCGGCCCCAGATAGAGCGCCATGCCTGCCGAGGCGAGGATAAGGGCAAAATAGAGCAGGATGGTGGGATAGGTGAGATACGCCATCCAGAGATGCGGAAGGCTCATCTTGCCGAGGTCGAAGCTTCGTCCCGTGCGCAGGGTGCCCTGGTTTTTTCGGGCGTTCCAGAAGGCGCGCCAGAAGCCCTCCGGTTGATCAGAATTGAGCGTGCTCATTTCTCTTCCATCTTCACGATCCATGCCCCTCCTAGGAGGAATGCCAGGGCGGGAGGCGCCATGACGGCAACGAGTGCGGGCAAGGTTCCCGCGTTGCCAAGAGCCTGTATCAGGCCTTGCAGTACGATGAAACCAAAACCGGCCGCGAGAGCCGCGATTGGCAGAAAGCTGCGCGTACCGGCGCGCGGCGGGATATAGATGACCGGCAGCGCCATGAGGAGCATGGCGCATAGGGAAACCGGCAGGACGAAAGGCGCAAAGAGCGCCATGCGATAGGTCGCCTTGGGCAGGCTCGAAGCACCGCCCCGATGTAATATGGACCAGAGAGTGCCGAATGAAAGGGTCGGGTAGTTCTGGGACAGCTGAATGATCGTATCCGGCGTGATACTGCGGGGCAGCAGCACCACATTCGCGCGTCTCTCGATTTCAACCCGGTTGCTCTTGAGTGTCAGGCTGCGCACGGCGCCCGCCCTCCACCCCGAAGCGGCGTCATAAACGAGCTCCGGAGCGGTATCTGTGGCGACGAGATCGCCGCCAGTGATGCGGTGGTACAGACCCACTTTCTGAATGCGCTGTCCGCCCTCGCTGAAGCTGTCGATATGCACGACATTGCCTTCGGCGTGAAACCAGAATCCGTGACCGCTCCCCGCAGCTTTCGGGTCTGTCCGGTTCCACCATTTGGCAAGCGCCAGTTCGGTGCGCGGTGCGACGATTTCCTGCGTGGTTATCCCCGCGAGGCTGATGATTCCGATGGCGGGCAGGAGCAGGCGCAGCAGGCGACGCGTGGAAAGACCCGTTGCCCGCAAGCTCGCCATTTCACTATTTAGGGTCATCTGCATCAGGAGGAACAAGGCGCCGATCAACGTGCTGAGCGGCAAGGTCTGCACGGCGAGGCTGGGCAGGCGCAGCAGGGCATAATGCGCCATACCGAGAGCGCCAAGATGACGCTCAAGAATAGGTGTGGTCATCTCCAGAAGCCCAAGGATTTCGAGCATGGAGACGAGAATGGCGCCGCAAAGCACGGTCCGGCTGAGCAGGGAGCGCGTAAGATGCGTGAGAAGAACGGAGCGTCCCGCCTGGGGAGGGGTCATGGCGTCGCTCCCGTTTCACGGAGCGGAATGGCCTTGCGGCGCAGCCAGGAACCGCGTGAGCGCCGGAAGATCGAGGCGAGGCAGATCGTGCAGAACAGGATCTCGGGGAGCCATATCGCATAGAAGCCGCGCATGCGCCCCGTCGCGATCAGCCCGTGCCCGAATTGAAGCATGTGATCGAACCCGACCAGAATTAGTGCCAGTGCGATCAGTCCGATGATGGGCCTGCGGCGTTTCGCTCCGATGGCGAGTGCAACGGCAAGAGGCGGAATGAAGGGGATGGCGAGCGCACGGGCGAGCCGGAAATCAAGTTCTGCACGGAGGCTGGAACGCGAGATGCGGCTGTCATCAGGCCCCGTATCCTTCTGATGCGACGCTTCGAGTTGGGTTGCCAGTTCCACGAGGGTGAGTTCGCGCTCATCGATGCCTCGAGAGCGAAAAGCTTCCGTGTCATGGCCCTGATCGAAGGTGCGCATGGAATGCGCAAAGCGTGTCTGGGTAGCCTTGTTACTGTCATCGCGCGGGTCATACACGATCAGCCCGTCCCACAGATCCAGGCGCGTCTGCTTGAGCGATGGAACGGCCGTCACCAGCCCTCGATGCGCGGTGATGATACGCACGGCGCCGTTGGCCTCGCGCTGCCGGATGAAAACCTCATGCAGAACGGTGCCATTCTGCGTGACGCGGTCAGCTGTGAGCATCGAATCGCCAGAGGTCGTGGCAAACATGCCGGCCTGCAGATGCGGCGCCCAGCCCGAATGCGCGGCATAGTAGAAGCCTGACCTGAAATCATAGCGCGCGACGGGTTGGATATAGCCATAGAGCAGAATGCTGCCGAACCCAAGACAAACACCTGCCCACATATAAGGCCGTGCAATACGCAGGAGGGACACGCCACTCGCCATGAGCGCGTCGATCTCGTTATTGTCGCTCATGCGCCTGATGATCAGGAAGACGCTGACACAAAGTGCGGCGGGCAGGGCGAGCCCCAGGTAATGGGGGAGGAGATCTGTCAGCAGAGCGACGAAGGTGGCGAGAGAACTTCCCTCCGCCGCGAGATCGTCGAACAGCACCAGAAGCCGTTCGAGCAGGAGTGCTGCCAGCACAGCGGCGAGAGACACGATGAAGGGGGGCAGGAGCTGGGCAAGCAGATAGCGGTCCAGGGTCGGGAAATGAGGGAGGCGCATCAGCGGTGTCCGCCTTGGACATACCATTGCCGGTGACGACTGCAGCGCCATCCATCACGCTGCGTATATTGCCTTGTAGTCAGGTCAATCTCCCATCCGTTCTCCCGCCGCGTGACGGCGATCCGGTTCCAGCCACTATGGCGCCAGGGGCGCGAGGAAAGCAAAGATGCCGAGGGAACACCGATCAGGGGAATGGTGCTGCCCGGAACGGTCGCGAGCGTCGCGTTATGAGAGTGCCCATGCAGTACGCAGGCTGCACCATGGTGCGCGATAATCCGCGCAACGGCACGATGGTCGAGCAGGGATTTGCGCCAGGGCACAAGACCTGGACGCGGCGGATGATGGATCATCACGATCCGGCAGCAGGCGCGGGTAGAATCGAGCAGCATTGCAAGTCGATCGGCCTGTGCCTTGCCAACACGGCCACAAGCCATGAAAGGAGGGGTAGGAAGTGCGCTGTTCACGCCGATGATCGCCAGATCACCCGCCCTCACGAGATAAGGAAAATCGTCCGAGGCGGTTTGATCCATCCATTCTGCCCATTGGCTCACTGTACCGGGCCAGTCGCGCGCAACCATCGCGTCGTGATTGCCCGGCACCACAAGCATGCGCGGTGCCTGCGCGCGCATCCAGGCGGCCGCGGCTTCGAACTCATGGGCAAGGCCGAAATTGGTCAGATCACCCGTGTTGAGGATCAGGGCCGGTCGGGCGGCTTCGATATCGTGGCATACGGCTTCACTCAGCGCCGGGAGGTGATGATGCTGTCGGTGGCGCTTCCAGGACGCGACACTCAGAGCACGCTTGTTCAGGAAGTGACGCCATGAGGGCAGGGGAGACGGGGGCGGGAGATGCACGTCGGAGAGATGCGCCAGGACCACAGATGCTGTTTCAGTCAGGGCCATCGGCTTCTCTCTCCCTTGCGATTGGCTCGAGGCCGAGAACGGCAAAATCCAAAAATGACCAATCGGTTTCTGGTCCCGCTGCCTAAGTCATGCTATGGCGCCGCGCAAGGCGGACCCCCGATGTTCCGTCGGGCTGAAGGGAAGACCGTAACATAAATGATACTGCCTTGCGCCTAGCCCTCATTCACAACCCGCGCAGTCGCAAGAACCGACGGGATGGCACAAGATTTGCGACCCTCGCGCGCCAACTCCTTGGCGAGGGATTTCTGGTGCCCGCCTCTCATGAAGAGATGATGGAGATGGTGGCCTCCCTTGCCCGTCGCAATGTGAGGCTCATCGCGATCAATGGTGGTGATGGCACCGTCAGCGACGTAATGACGGCCGTAGCACGCTGCTATCCTGCCGACGCCCTGCCGGAGCTGGCCATTTTCCCATCGGGTAATACCAACCTCATCGCGCAGGATATCGGCTTCTCGCGCCGTGGGGTCGAGGCCCTCAGGCAGCTCTGCCAGAAGCACGAGACACTGCCACGCACGAAGCGTCGCCCCCTCGAGATCTCCTGGCCGGAAGGCGAGCACGAAACCCGTCTGGGCATGTTCCAGGGGAGCTCGGGATATGCGCGCGCCATTGCCATAGCGCACTCGCCGCATGTCCTGCGCTATGCACCGCATAACCTCGCTGTCGCGGTGACGCTGATCGGTGCTTTCGGAAGCCTGCTCTGGCGGCGGCAGCGTGAGACATGGCTTGCGGGTGATCGCCTGACGCTTGAAAGCGATGGCGAGGTTTTGGCCGATGGTCACAGTTTCCTCCTGCTCTCAACAGCGCTCCAGCGCCTCAATCTGGGTATCTGGCCCTTCTGGAACACAGGCAGGGCGCGGACGGGTGGCCTGCATTTTCTTCATGTGGGTGCCCATCCCGCCCGCCTGCTTCAGGCGACGTGGTCTTTGCTGCGTGGTCGCGCGCCCTCCTGGCTGCGCGAGAGCCGCGATTATTCGAGCGGCCGGGCAGGGGAACTCATCGTGACCTGCAAAGGCGATTTTGTATTGGATGGCGAGCGTTTTGCTCCGGGTGCCAGCAATCGGATCAAGCTTTCCGAAGGGCCGGAATTCGGCTTCATCCATGACTGAGCCTCGAAATGCCTCCGCCTCCGGGCTCAGGGCCGAGGCGCGTCGGCAGTTGGACGAGACTCTGATTGCCGAGCTGACGACGCCGGTGGATCCTCGGCTGCACGCGCTTGTCAGGGCAATTCTTGGTGGCAGGCGCGCTCTCGCGGTGCTGTTCTACGGGTCGGGACTGAGGCAGTTCGATCCGGACGGGGTTTTCGATTTCTATATCATCCTTGATCGTCTGACAGACTGGCCAGCCGGGAACCTCGCCCGTCTGGGCAATGCGGTTCTGCCGCCCAATGTCTTCTACGCCGAGCATGAGATTGAAGGGGTAACTTTGCGCGCCAAGGTGGCCCTGCTCACGTGCGCACAATTCAGGGCGGGGTCTTCACCCCGTGCCATGGACACCACGCTCTGGGCACGTTTCTGTCAGCCGGTACGCCTCGTCTGGGTGAGCGGGCCTGACGTTGCCGATTCTGTCCTGCAGATCCTGCGTGACTGCGTTGTAACAGCGTCTGGCTGGGCGGCACGCCTCGCAACGGGGCCGTACTCAGCTCAGGGCTGGTGGGAGGCCCTGTTCCGCCGGACCTATCGTGCCGAACTGAGAGTCGAGAATGCTAGTCGTGGTGCGGCCATTCTTGCGGGGCAGGAGGCCCGTTACGAAGCCCTGCTGCGTCCTGCCTGGGATCTTTGCGGACTCTCTCATGATGGTACCGATGCGGCGCTCGTGCCTCATCTTTCTGCAGCGCAACGCCGGCGCGCAGAACGTCGCTGGGTGCGCATGGCACAACGCGGGCGCTGGCGGAACGTGGCGCGTCTGATCAAGGCCGCCTTCACATTCAAAAATGGGGCGGCCTATCTCGCCTGGAAGATAGAGCGTCATAGCGGCTTTCAGTTGAGGCTTTCCAGCTTCGAGGCTCGCCATCCACTACTCTGTCTCCCTGTGCTGCTATGGCGTGCGCGCAGTATCTTTCTGCGCGGCATGAGGGGATAGAAAAGGGGAAGGAGCCATTGGCCCTTCCCCTTTCTTCAATCTGGTCGACGGGTTGTCTCCCGCGCTCAGCCCAGTACCTCGCTCTTGACCTGAGCGAAGACGGACAGTGCACGATGGATTTCCTCTCTCGTGTGCACGGCCATCACCGAGCAGCGCAGAAGCGGATGCTCGTCCGGTGTCGCCGGGGGAAGGGAGAGATTGACGTAGACGCCGAGCTCGAGCAGGCGATTCCAGAAAGCGAGAGCTTGCTCGACCGTTTGCAGGGTGACGGCCACAACCGGGCTGACATGCGGGCTCGTATTGAGACCCAGAGCATGCAGACCATGATTGAGCTGCTCGGCATTGGCGTAAAGCTGCTTGCGCAGTTCAGGGCGCGCTTGCATCTCGTCGAGAGCAGCCAGCGTCGCGGCGATGATTTCGGGCGGAAGCGAGGCTGTGAACATGTAAGGGCGCGAGCACAGGCGGATGAGCTCGAGACCGTCGAGGTTTGAAACGCAATACCCGCCTACCGTGCCAAGGCTCTTCGAGAACGTGCCGACGACGAAATCGACATCGTCCTCACAGCCGTCGCGCTCGGCCACGCCGCGGCCATTCTCCCCCAGAACGCCGAAGGAATGGGCTTCATCCGCGAGCAGATAGGCGCCATGCTTCTTCTTGACCTCGGCGAATTCGCGCATTGGCGCGACATTGCCAGTCATTGAATAGATGCCTTCGACCACCACGAGCTTGGCGCCCTGGTGATCCTTCAGCCGCGCGAGGCGACGATCGAGATCAGCGGGATCGTTATGACGGAAGCGGATGACCTGCGCATATCCGAGGCGGCTCGCATCATAAATGCTTGCGTGGCTGTCGGCATCGAGAAGCAGCACGTCATCCTTGCCAGCCAGCGCCGAGATCGCGCCGAGATTGGCCTGATATCCGGTCGAGAAAATCATGCAATGGCGACGACGGAAGACGTCAGCGAGACGCATTTCGAGCTTGCGATGCAGGGCGAAGGTACCGTTCGCAATACGGGAGCCGGTCGTACCGACGCCCTCACGACGGACGGTATCAATGGCTGCATCGGCTGCGGCTTTGGACTGGCTCAGGCCAAGATAGTTATTGGTGCCGAACAGAAGCGTTTCGCGCCCTTCGATCAGGCCGACCGTCGCTGAAACCGGATGGTCGATGATCACGCCAAACGGGTTGCGCGGAGAATGGGCGGTAAGCCCGGCTGCTGCAGCCTTGAGCCCCGCATATTTTGCGAAGATGTCGGTCACGAGTTTTGACCACCGGACTTGAGAGAGGCGAGGCACACGGCGAGATCATGAATGGTGCGGATATCGGCCAGCTTGTCGAGCGGGACGGACACATCGAGTTCGTCTTCGATTTCCATCACGAAGTTCATGACTGCCAGAGAGTCGAAGGCGAGATCTTCCACAATCTTGCTGTCGCCCGAGATGTCGCGGGGGACTTTCGGATTGGCGAGCAGTTTTTCAACGATCATCGATGAGATGGAGTCAACCGTATCGGCCATGGGGGATCTCCGAAATTGCACGTCAGGGCGCGGAGCGCCCTCAGATGGAGGGTCTTATGCGACAGCGGGTGTCGAATAGCCAGAGGGAGGGCGTGAACGGGGCGTAGACGTCTCAAGCTGATGCAAGAGCGGGACGGCGCAGTCAGACCTGGCGTCGTCCTGTCGGCTCATGCTGCCGTGCTGCTCGTCGTCGTCTCGAACTGACCGGCAAGGAGCATGGCCTTGGCGCGCGCGCGTGTCAGCTTGCCAGAAGAGGTCTGGGGCAGGGTATGGGGAGGTACCAGGATCACGTCAACGTCGATGCCATGCTGGCGACGGAAGAGCCCCATGGTCTCTTCTCGCAGCTTGGCGCGATCCTCTTCATTCGTCGCACGACACTGGACGAGGGCCACCACGCGTTCGCCGGCTTCTTCCTCAACAGCAAACACGGCCACATCGCGTGAGCGAAGCGAGGCGATTTCGTGTTCGGCCGACCATTCAAGATCTTGTGGCCAGATATTGCGGCCGTTGATAATGATCAGATCCTTGGCGCGCCCAGTGATCACGATCTCCCCATGGAGCATGTAGCCGAGATCGCCCGTGTTGAGCCACCCCTTGTCGTCGAGGACCTCATCCGTTTCAGGCTGGCGTCCGAAATAGCCGCGCATCAGGCTGGGTCCGCGGACGTAAACCATGCCCACATGGCGCTCCGGCAGAAGACCTCCCTTGGCATTGCGTACCTGGATGTCATGTTCAGGCAGCGCCAGACCGCAAAGAACAAACGTGCGCAATGCGTGAGACGGGTCGTCGGAAGCAGAAGCGACACCCTCGGTCTCGAGCCTGCGCAGATCAATCGTGTCGGTCTTGATGCCTGTATCGAGCGGGGCGAAACTGATCGCGAGCGTCGCCTCAGCCATGCCATAGCTGGCGACGAAGGCACGACCGTCGAAACCATAGGCTGAAAATCGCTCGGCAAAGGTTTCCAGGATATGATGGCGGATCATGTCGCCGCCGATCCCGGCAATACGCCAGCAGGAGAGATCAAGATCGCCAGAAACAGGGCGTCGTGCGCAGAGCTCGTAGCCAAAGGACGGGCTGTAGGCGATGGTGCCGCGATTGCGGCTGATCAGATCGAGCCAGACATGAGGACGGCGAGCGAACTCGCGTGTAGGCAGAAGATCGACCGTAAGCTGACAGGTCATGGGGGTGAGGAAGAAACCGACCAGCCCCATATCGTGATAGAGCGGCAACCAGGAAACGCAGCGATCGCAGGTTTCGGTCACCTGCAGCCCGTCGCGCGCGATCGCGCGCGCATTCGCCATGCCTGCCGCCTGGGTTACGGCAACGCCCATGGGGAAACGGGTGCTTCCTGAGGAAAACTGCAGATAGGAAAGATCCTGTGAGCCGATTTCGGGCAGCGCTTCCGCTGATGCCGTTAGGGCAAGCAGTTCTGCGGGAGAGCCGCCAAAAGCCAGATCGAGCCCGGCGATGATGTCGGCTGTCCAGGACCCGATCAGCTCGGGAACGATGACGGCGCGCGCGCCAGAGGCAGAGACCATACCGCGCAGCGTGGCGATATAGGCGTCGCGTCCACCGAAGGCGATGGGAAGAGGCAGGGGGGCCGGAACGAGCCCGGCATACTGGCACCCGAAGAAGATACGTGCAAAATCGCCGTCGCTCTCGGCAATGATAGCGACGCGATCGCCGCTCTTCAGGCCTGCGCCGAGCATACGGCGCGCGGTATCAAGCGCCTGCTCGCGCAGCACGCGGTAGGGGAGCGCCTCAAGAAGCTGGCCACGACCATTGTAAATGTTGAATCCCGCCGTTCCCTGCGCCGCGTAATCCAGCGCAGCGCTGAACGTCGGAAAGTCGCCATGACGGCGCTTCTGGTTCGAGGCGGTAGGAACGGGCGTTTGGTTCGGCGTCATCGTGTTGTGTCTGCTCTGCTTTTCATTCTGTCGTGGTGTCGGAATACAGGGGAAACCCCGGTCCGTGTCATGCGTATCGTGTCAGGCGGCGCTGCGCAGGTAGTCGACGATAGCGTCGGCTGCGCCCGGGGCGGTCGGGCCGTCATCGGTGAATTCGAAGGTATCTAGTATATATTGACGTTGCGCCTCAAGGAAATCGTCATGTTTTGTCACAGCAGCTTCCAGAGCGGCGGATAAACCATCGGCATTGTCCAGAACCTGACCTAGATTCCAGAAGTGATAGTTTCGATCAGCTTCCCAGCTGATCTGGTGCGCATTGAGAAACACGCAAGGGCGTGGGCGCACGAGAAATTCGGCAACCTGTGAACTGACATCGCCTAGATACAGGTCGGCTGCCATGGTGTAGGTCATGTCGATGCTGCGCGGGCTGCCCGGATCGATCAGGATATGATTGTGATGAGCAAAGCGGGAAACGAGTTGCTCCCCCTCCTGCCGGTGTTTGTCGAACAGCCTGTAGTGCGGCGCAAAGATCAGATTGTACCGATCCTGATTGGCAAAATACTGCAGGATCTGCTCGCCCATCAGCGGCCATGACGACAGCTTGGACGAGAAATGCGGGTTATAAAGGACAATCGGTCGACCGTTATCAAACAGGGCCGGGCGCGCGCGGGCCATACGCCGAACGATATCAAACTTGGCATAGGAGCCACGATAATAGCGTCCAGGGCTGATTGCCCCCTGGGAGAGGAGACGCTCTTCGATCTTCTTGCCAGAAAGCAGGACGAAATCGAACTCCTTGACGTCCCGCGCAAAACCAATTGCGCGATCGCCGGCCCCATGGCGGGTCCATATCAGGCGGGGCTTGTGAATCCCCATACGGCGTAGATAGAGCGAGGTTCGTTCGGGCACCACGATGGCCTCGAAACGGGAGAAGTAGTCCCGATTGAAAAACAGGCTCGCCAGCTTGCCAATGACGCCCGGTCCCGAATGCTCTATTCGGCGGCGAAGTATCTCGGGCATTTTCAACAGGTCAAACCGCGCCCGTGCCTGGGGGTACAAGGCGCTCAGGGTTTTCGCGTAGTCGAGATGCGCTTCAGTCGTGCACGCCACGTGCACCTCAGTGTCGGTGTGACGGGAGGCGATCTCCATGGCGATCGGCAAGGAATGCAAGGTCTGGTGAGGCTGCGCGATATATGGGAAGGCTATCTTCATCATGGTGCGGAATCAGTTACCGGTTCTGGACATGGTCGTGGAATGTCTCATCGATACTTCCCTCACGTCTCCTGCCTCATATGTCGCGGCCTGTGATTGCCGCATCGTTAAATCGCCCGCCACAGCGCTCGATTGTAATTGGCCGAGTTTTTTGTGCCTCTCTCTTGAAGTTACAAGAGAGGATATTGGAAACGTGATGATTGGATGGCTTAAATTTTGGCAATCGAGCCGAGCTCTGCTTGCCGGGATCCGTCATGGCCCCTCGGGAAAAGCGGTGCGAAACCTCTTGGTGGGCTCAGCAAAAACATCGACCCTAAATAGGTCTTTTTGGGGGCGGGGAAACAACACACGATTTGTGACGCTTCATTGCGCGCTCAGGCGTTCTGTCTCGCAAGGGAAGAAAGTTCTGTTTTTTTGAAGAATGGTGTTGACGGTGGTGTGTGTGGGGTCTAAAAGCCCGTTCACCGCAGCGGACGACGCTGGGGTGGCTGCCTGAAAGACTGAGTAAGATCAGTAGTTTAGGCAGGGTTCTTTGAAAATTGAATAGGAATGGAAGGGATATGTTGGCGGCGCTTTGGTGTTGTCTGAACCAGTGGTTCTGATGATGAGAGTGCTGACTGATTTATTCTTTTTTTTGGAAAGAACTACAGACGT
>NZ_PNQZ01000125.1 GCF_003994335.1 Asaia sp. W19 | reverse complement strand
TCCCCGAGGCTATCGCCCTTGACTGGGATCACCGCCCGGCGGGCGCGGCGGCTGAATCTGCCTGGAATGATCTGTTCACGCGTTATCGCGACGAATATCCCGAGCTGGCCGCCGAATTTATCCGTCGCCAGAACAGGGCTTTTCCTCAGGGCTGGGACAAGCTTTCTCGCGATTTCGTCGCCGCACTCCAGGCCGCACCGAAAGACATCGCGTCCCGCAAGGCCTCGCAGAATGCCATCGAGGCTTTCGCCCCCCATCTACCTGAGATGTTTGGAGGCTGCGCCGATATCACACCGAGTTGCCTGACGCGCTGGTCCGGCTCTTCCTCGGTCTGCTTCGACCCTGCCGGAAATTATGTCGATTACGGTGTGCGCGAATTCGGCATGGTCGCCATGGCCAACGGCATCGCGCTGCATGGCGGTCTCATGCCCTACACCGCCACCTTCCTGATGTTCATGGAATATGCGCGTAATGCCGTGCGTATGGCCGCGCTGATGAAGCAGCGTCAGGTGCTGGTCTACACCCATGACTCCATCGGACTGGGCGAAGACGGCCCTACCCACCAGCCTGTGGAACAACTGGCCTCGCTGCGTCAGACCCCGAACATGGTCACCTGGCGTCCCTGCGACCAAGTGGAAACCGCCATTGCCTGGGTCAGTGCGCTCGAACGTCTCGATGGCCCCACCGCCTTCTCACTGTCGCGCCTGCCGCTCAAACAGCAGGAACGCACTGCTTCGCAGCTGCGCGATGCCTGGCGCGGTGGCTATATCCTCTCCGACTGCGCGGGCACACCGGATCTGATCCTGATCGCCACTGGCTCGGAAATGACCCTGGCCCTCGACTCCGCTCGGGCCCTGCGTGCGCGCAACATCGCCGTACGCGTCGTTTCCATGCCCTCACCCGAAACCTTCGATGCGCAGGATGCAGGCTATCGTGAGAGCGTTCTGCCCGACGGCATGCGCGCCCGTATCGCCATCGAAGCCGCCAGCACCCTCTACTGGGCGCGCTATGTCGGGCTCGATGGCGACGTGATCGGCATGACAGGCTTTGGCGAGTCCGGCCCTGCCGAGGATCTCTTCCGTCATTTTGGCTTCACGACTGACAATGTGGTTGCCCGTGCAGAAGCGCTTCTTGCCCGTCACGCCGCTCGCGCCAAGGCCTGATCTTCCTTTTTCACAGGGCGGATCACGAAATCGCCGCCCTCACTCAGACTGGATATCTCCATGGATCTTTTCGATCTCTCCGGCGACATCGCCTTCGTGACCGGCGCAGGCAGCGGCATCGGCCAGCAGATTGCCATCGGCCTCGCCGAGGCTGGCGCCTCGGTCGCCTGTTTCGACCTTCCCGGCTCACGCAAGGGACTTGATGAGACCGCCGACCGTATTCGCGGCCTCAAGCGCGCCGCCCTGGTCTGCACCGGCGATGCCACCGACGAAACCAGCCTGGCCGATGCTATCGCAGCAACCCAGTCCGAGCTCGGCCTGCTCTCGGTTGCCGTCAACGCCGCAGGAATTGCCAATGCCGCCCCTGCCGAGGAAATGGACCGCGACCAGTGGCAGCGCGTGCTCGATATCAACACGACCGGCGTCTTCCTCTCCTCTCAGGCAGAAGGGCGCGCCATGTTGGCCAATGGCCGCGGGTCGATCGTCAATATTGCTTCGATGTCGGGCGTGATCGTCAATCGCGGGTTGATGCAGGCCCATTACAATGCCTCCAAGGCCGCCGTCATCCATCTCAGCAAAAGCCTGGCCATGGAATGGGCCACGCGCGGCATCCGTGTGAACACCATCAGCCCAGGCTATACCGCCACCCCCATGAATACCCGCCCCGAATGGGCAGAGCGTGTGAAGGTCTTCGAAAACGACACCCCCATGAACCGCATCGCTGCACCGCGCGAGATGGTCGGACCGGCAATTTTCCTCTCTTCTCGCGCTGCGTCCTTCTGCACCGGGGTCGATCTTCTGGTGGATGGGGGATTTTGCTGCTGGTAAAAAGGTTCAGGGCTCTGCCCTGAAACCCGCAAAGGGGCGTTGGCCCCTTTGATCCCGATTTTTTGGTTCATGGGTGCCCTGCTGATCGGCGAGAATCCCGTTCGAGCCACGCGCCCGTGGCGATTCTTATCGGAGCCGTCCGAGGGTCACCTATAGCAGCACCGCCGGGAGGTTGAGGGCTCAACCTAAAGACCGTCAAACAGGCGGCGGGTCTGTTGCACACGCTATCCAAGGGTATTGCCCATTGGACAATCCCGGACTTATCCGACCCGGGGCAGGGCAAGCTCGATTTCTCGGCCACTCGACCCGGACATAGCAATCCATTGTCCGGCTTGTGCGCGCCGACCATTTCACTGTTTGTCGTTGCGGCCTCGCTGCCGGTGCGGCTGCTCGGGGCTCTGGCCTGGCCACCGACCGGATGGACATAGATCTCCCCGCATCCCGCTAGCTGGGGGTAAGGCGCTCAATGGGGAGTTCAAGCGTATGCTTGATTTCCGACAGCGCAACCATGGAATTGACCTCCTGAATGCCTGGGATCAGGGCCAGCCTTTTCAGGAAGAACTGTTCATAGGATTCGATATCGCGCGTCACGATACGCAGGATGAAATCGACCGAACCCAACAGCACATAGCAATCCTGTACCTCGGGAAATTCACGGATAGCCTCTTCGAACGCCGCCAGATTGGCGCGCGCATGGGCCGTCAGCTTCACCAGCGCGTAAAGCTGGGCATTCAGCCCGATCTTCCTCCGATCCACCAGATAGACCTGTTTCTGCAAGATCCCGGCATCCTTGAGCCGCTGGATGCGCCGCCAGCATGGTGCCTGTGACAGCCCGACCGCCTCAGCCAGCTCCGCCGTGGATCGCGACGCATCCTTTTGCAGAAGCTGCAGCAAATGGCGGTCGATCGCGTCCAGATCTTCGAGCATCAGCATCTCACCCTATCAGGTTTTAGCGCATAACTTATGCATATTCATGGGATTAATCTCCATGAAAACGCAATTTTTATCAGCGTTAAGCATGATACCGTGCGGTCAGCGGGACATTCCAGACTTGAGGCGCTCCCCGAACGAAACGCCTCTCCACAGGATCCAGACCATGACAGCTAGCTTTGCCAGAACAAGCGCCCTCGAAGCCCGCAGCGGTGCGGATATCCTGCTCGAAATTCTCGCCAGTGAAGGGGTCGAGTATATCTTTGGCAATCCCGGAACCACCGAGTTGCCGCTGATGGACAGCCTGCTGCGTCGTCCGGATATCCGCTATATCCTCGCCCTGCAGGAAGCGAGCGCCGTGGCCATGGCCGATGGCTACGCACAGGCCGCTGGCAAGCCGGGCTTCCTGAATCTCCATACCGCCGGTGGCCTCGGCCATGGTATGGGGAATCTGTTGAATGCGCATGTCTCCCAGACGCCCCTCGTCGTTACGGCGGGCC
>NZ_PNQZ01000124.1 GCF_003994335.1 Asaia sp. W19 | reverse complement strand
GTCCTTTCTTCAAGGAATGGAGTGTAGACGGGGGGGGACGGGTATGGCGGTATCGGGACGGGCGAGCAGATACCTTGTACTTCTCCTGACGGGTGCACCAATTTCGGATCGTCTACCGACACGTTTCGTTTTACCGTCAAAAACGGGCAGGTCGACAGTCTCGACTGGGACCGGCCTCTCGGCCGCGAAGGCACGATCCGCGCATTGTGGCACCTCATCGAAATTCACCGACTTTCTTTGATTGATCCAAGCTGTGGTGAAGATCTTCCAATGCTCTACGTTCTTTCAGAAGCCTGTCTGGAAGATGTCGAACAAGTGTGGCCCGGTTGCAGGGAAAGCGGTGTTCATGTGTTCAGCGGCTACGAAGACTTCAGATCGCATTTCGAAAGCTGATACCCAGCACATGGGTAGAGGCGCGCACTAGGCCTGTAAAAAACGCTCTATCGACGATCCCCGATCCCCATGAGTTAATGACAGCGTGGCGCAGCATTGTTAGAAGGCCGCGTTTGCTGCCGCCCCGGACCGGAGTCGTTTCCCGATGAAGATCGTCGCCTGTAACAGTAACCTGCCTCTGGCGCGTGCCGTTGCTCAGGAATTGCGCCTCCCCCTGTGCAAGGTGTCCGTGCGGCGTTTTGCCGATGCTGAAGTCTTCGTGGAGATTCAGGAAAACGTGCGCGGCGAAGACGTGTTCGTGATCCAGAGCACCTGCTCGCCCACCAATGACAATCTGATGGAATTGCTGATCATGCTCGACGCCCTGCGTCGCGGGTCAGCCCGTCGCGTCACCGCAGTGATGCCCTATTTCGGCTATGCAAGGCAGGACCGTAAATCGGGTCCGCGTACGCCCATCAGCGCCAAGCTGGTCGCCAATCTCCTGGTTGAAGCCGGTGCCAACCGCATCCTGACCATGGATCTGCACGCCATGCAGATTCAGGGCTTTTTCGATATCCCGGTCGATAACCTTTATGCTGCGCCGCTCTTCAAGCGCGACATCAATGCCCGACATCCGAATGAAGACCTGATGATTGTCTCCCCTGACGTGGGTGGCGTGGTGCGCGCACGCCAGCTGGCGCAGCGACTGACCACCGATCTCGCCATCATCGACAAGCGCCGCGAGCGCGCCGGCGTGTCGGAGGTCATGAACGTGATCGGCGATGTGAGCGGCCGTTACTGTATCCTGGTGGATGATATCGTCGATAGCGGCGGCTCCCTGTGCAACGCCGCCCAAGCCCTGATGAATCACGGTGCCGCCGGGGTTGAAGCCTATGTGACTCATGGTGTCCTTACCGGGCAGGCGGTCGAGCGCATTACAGCCTCACCCATCAAGATGCTGACCTTGACCGATAGCATCCCCGCCACCGAGGCCATGGAAAGCTCGCCCAATATCCGGCAGATCAGCACCGCCAATCTTCTGGCGCGCGCCATGAGTGCTGTGGCAGATGAAAGCTCTGTTTCCTCGCTTTTCGATTAAGGATCGGTATTCATGCTGCTTCGTCGCCCCTTCTGGTACCTGCGCCACGGTCAGACCGACTGGAACGCCCAGAATCTTTCTCAGGGCCGGACGGACATTCCCCTGAATGCCACCGGGCGCGAACAGGCCGTCAAGGCTGGTGCCTCCCTCTCGCGCCACTGGCGCGATGGCGCAGCACCAATTGCGCGTATCGTCGCATCGCCCCTGACACGCGCACACGACACGGCACTCGCTGCTCAGCAAGCTATCGTTAGTGCGAGTGGCGTCACCCTTCCGCTCAGCACCGATCGCGACCTCGAGGAAGTGTGTTTCGGCGTGATGGAAGGCGAGCCCATGGGCGACTGGTACGACCCCTGGATCGCCGGCGAATTCACCCCCGAGGGCTGCGAAACCTTCGAAGGCCTGAAAACCCGTGCTGCCAGTGCCGTTAACCGCGCGCTCGAGCAGGACGGTATCCCCATGATCGTCGCTCATGGCGCGCTGTTCCGCGCCTTGCGCGCCGCCATGAGCCTGCCGATCAATGTCCGCCTCGCCAACGCTGTGCCGCTTTATTGCGATCCGACGGAAAATGGCTGGGTGCTGACCGCTTACGAATAAGGGAAGCGGGGCGCTGCCCCGCGCCCCGGAAAGGGACAAGCCCCTTTCATCCCGGCTTTTCTGAATCGGGATCTTAGGGGCTGTGCTCCTTCATGGGTTTCAGAGCGGAGGCCTGAGGCAGCGCAACCAGTACGGGAAGCGAGGCGCTGCTCCGTACCCCGGAAGGGACAAGTCCCTTTCACCCCCGCTTTTTTCAATCGGGATCAAAGGGGCTGCGCTCCTTTGCGGGTTTCAGGGCAGAGCCCTGAGAAGCACCCCTGTCTCCAGGCAACATGCGGGCAAATCGCCCGCCGACTCCCGAAGATCATTGCTTTGCATCCTCATTTCCGCTAAGGCGCGCCTTCACTCAGGCACCCCTGGAGGCCATGAGTGCAATGAATTTGGGAGAATACCGTGACAAATATGACGTCCCTCGAAGTCTCTACGCGCGCGAAGGCTGGTAAGGGGGCAGCGCGCGCAACGAGACGTGCCGGTCTGGTGCCGGGTGTTGTGTATGGTGGCAAGCAGGAGCCCTCGCTGATCCAGATCGATCCGCGCATCATTCACAAGGAAATGGTTCGTGGCGGCTGGCGCTCGCGCCTGTATGAACTGCCGCTCGAAGGTGGCACCGTGCGCGCCCTGCTGCGTGAAGTACAGCTGCACCCCGTGACCGATGCGCCGATCCATGTCGATTTCCAGCGTCTGGCGGCTGGCGAGAAGGTTCATGTGACCGTCGCCATTCACGTGACCGGCGAAGACAAGGCTCCTGGCATCAAGCGCGGTGGCGTGCTGAACCTGGTTCGCCACACGGTGGACGTCATGGCCGATGTGGACAACATCCCGGCGAGCTTCACGGTTGATCTGAGCGCGCTCGACATCCACGACAACGTGCGTTGGGACGATCTGACCGGCACCGAGAACGTGACGCCGGTTCTGCAGCTGCCGAACTTCGTTATCGCCACCATCGCGCCGCCGACGGTCGATGCCGAGATGGAAGCTGAAGCCGCTGCGAAGGCTGCTGCTGAAGCCGCTGCTCCTGCGAAGAAGAAGTAAGACCGCTCAGGGTGGCCGCAATGCTACTCTGGACCGGGCTCGGTAACCCCGAGCCCGGCATGCGCAGGCAGCGCCATAACATTGGCTTCATGGCTGTCGAGCGTATTGCCGAATACTACCGGTTTTCTCCCTGGCGTGCACGCTTCAAGGGAGAGACGGCCGAGGGGAGCATCGAGGGACAAAAGGTTCTTCTGCTCAAGCCCATGACCTATATGAATCTGTCCGGCGAAAGCGTGCAGCAGGCTGTACGGTTCTTCAAGATTCCGGTCTCTGACATCACGGCGTTTCATGACGAGCTCGATCTTGCCTTCTGCAAGGTGCGCGTCAAACGGGGCGGCGGCGCAGCGGGGCATAATGGTCTTCGCTCGATGGACAGGATGCTGGGGGACCAGAGCTACCAGCGCGTGCGCCTCGGTATCGGCCACCCTGGCCACAAGGACCGTGTGACGGGTCATGTGCTGGGCGATTTCGCCAAGGCCGAACAGACAGAACTTGAAACGCTTCTCGATGCCGTGGCTGCGGCGTCGCCCCTGCTGGCCAAGGGGGAACCGGAAGCGACAATGACAAAAATCGCCATGCTGTGCGGGGAGAAACGCTGATGGGCTTCAATTGTGGCATCGTGGGGCTCCCCAATGTGGGCAAATCCACCCTGTTCAACGCGCTGACGGAAACGGCAGCAGCCCAGGCGGCGAACTATCCCTTCTGCACGATCGAACCCAATGTGGGGCGCGTGGCCGTGCCCGACGCGCGTCTCGACAACCTCGCGCGTATCGGCAAGTCGCAGAAGATCCTGCCGACCAGCCTCGAATTCGTCGATATTGCCGGTCTCGTGCGCGGCGCTTCTCGTGGCGAAGGGCTGGGTAACCAGTTTCTCGCCAATATTCGCGAAGTCGATGCCATCATCCATGTGCTGCGCTGCTTCGAGGATGACGACATCACCCATGTCGAGGGCGGTGTGGACCCGGTGCGCGATGCCGAGATCATCGAGACCGAACTGATGCTGGCCGATCTGGATTCGCTCGAAAAGCGTCAGGTCTCGCTGCAGAAGCGCGCCCGGGGCAATGACCGTGAAGCGCAGCAGCAGCTCGCCATCATGGACCCCATCATCGCGGCCCTGCGTGAGGGCAAGTCTGCCCGCACCGCTGTGCCGAAAGGCGAGGAAGAAACCGCGCGCCGCCTGCAACTCATGACCACCAAGCCGGTGCTCTATGTCTGCAATGTCGAGGAAGGCTCAGCCGCCACCGGCAATAGCCATTCCGAAGCCGTGCGCAAGCGCGCCGAGGCCGAGGGGGCTGCCATGGTTGTGGTCTCTGCCGCCATCGAAGCGGAAGTCAGCCAGCTGCCGCAGGAAGAGCGCGCCGAGTTCCTCGAGGGGCTGGGGCTGAGCAATTCCGGCCTGGATCGTGTGATTGCTGCTGGTTATGGCCTGCTGGGTCTCAGCACCTATTTCACGGTTGGCCCCAAAGAGACTCGCGCTTGGACCATCACCAAGGGCACAAAAGCCCCGCAGGCTGCGGCCGTCATTCACAATGACTTCGAACGAGGCTTCATTGCCTGCGAAACCGTGGCCTATGACGACTATATTAGCTGTGGCGGTGAATCGGGCGCCAAGGAAGCGGGCAAGCTGCGTATCGAGGGCAAGGAATATGTGGTGCAGGATGGCGATGTCTTACTGTTTCGCTTCAACGTCTGAGCGATCTGCCCAGCCGCGCACCGGGACTTGACCCGATCGGCGCGGCGTGTGGAAGATAGGGGCGCTATACCCGAGGCGCCCATGGATATTCTCGTTGCCTGTGACTCGTTCAAGGAAAGCCTGACAGCCGAGGCTGTCGTTCAGGCGATTATCACCGGGTTTTCGTCAATCTTCCCTAAGGCGCGCTATCACGGCTATCCCATGGCGGATGGGGGAGAAGGCACGGCCTCTCTCATGGCGCGGGTTCTAGGCGGTCATCTCGAAACACGGATGGTATGCGGCCCGCTGGGCCTGCCGGTAGCGGCGAAATTTGCCGTGCTCGATCAGGGGCGCACAGCGTTGATCGAGCTGGCCGAGGCGGCTGGCCTTGCACAGGTTCCTCCCGAATCACGCACCCCGCTTTTTACGACGACACAGGGTGTGGGCGAGATCATGCGCGCCGCGCTCGATCTGGGTTGTCGTCATCTGGTGCTCGCGCTGGGGGGAAGCGCGACCTGCGACGGGGGGGCTGGCCTGCTTCAGGCTCTCGGTGTCTCGCTGCGCGATCTGCAGGGCCGCGAAATTGCGCAGGGCGGTGGTCCATTGGGCGCGGTGTTCTCGCTCCACAAGGAAGGACTCGACCCTAGGCTGACAGAGTGCACGATTGAAATCCTGTGCGATGTAACGGCTCCCCTTCTGGGGGAAACAGGTGCGGCCAATGTGTTCGGCCCCCAGAAAGGGGCAACGCCGCCCATGATCCCCATACTCAATGCCGCGCTCGCCCGTCTGGCGAGTCTGATCGAGGTCCATTGTGGGCGTGATCTGTCCGTTTTGCCTGGTATCGGTGCGGCCGGTGGGGCAGGGCTCGGGCTCGTGGGGCTTTGTGGTGCGCAACTTGTGCCGGGAGCTGAGGCGATTGCGCGGCTCCTCGGCCTCGAAAAAATGATGCCTGCCATGGATCTGGTCATCACGGGAGAGGGCAGGCTGGATGGCCAGACGGCGCAGGGCAAGGCACCTCAGGCCGTCGCCAGCCTCGCCCGCGCGTCGGGCAAGCCGGTCGTTGCCATAGCCGGTACGTTGGGTCAGGGCCACGAAGCCTTGTACGAAACCGGGTTCGGGGCATTGTTCAGCAGCCTCGATCGCCCTTGTTCACTGGAGGAGGCATTCAACGAAGCCGAGCCCGCTCTGCAGCGCTGTGCGCGCAATGTCGCAGCCAGCCTGGCTATCGGGCGATCTTTTCAAGCTGTGCAGGAGTGATACATAGCTGATCGTCCTTTCGCAGGTCTGGTCCCGAAAGGTACAGAAAATGCATCGCAGACAGGAGAATGCATGATGGAAGCCGCAACGAGCCCGTCCGATTTCAAGGCCCTGACCGGACCAGCGCGCGCGGCGGCACGCATTCTTGCTATTGCTCCGGACAGCCAGAGGAACGAAGCCCTGCGCGCAGCAGCCGCTGCGCTGCGGGATCATGCCGCCGATATTCTTGTGGCCAACGCACGCGATGTGGCGTCTTCCAAGGCGAGCGCCGCTTTCATCGATCGGTTGACACTCACCCCCGCACGCATCGAAGCCATGGCCAAGGGTCTCGAATCCATCGCTTTGCTGCCTGACCCTGTGGGGCGAGTGTTGTCCGAATGGACCCGCCCCAACGGGTTGAACATCCGCCGCGTCGCCACCCCCCTGGGGGTGATTGGCATGATTTACGAGAGCCGGCCCAATGTCGGGGCCGATGCTGCGGGACTATGCGTCAAATCGGGTAACGCTGTGATCTTGCGTGGGGGCTCCGAGAGCCTCAATTCGGCGCGGTGCATTCAGTCCTGTATCCAGCAGGGTCTGGAGCAGGCCGGGCTGCCCCGCGATTGCGTGCAGATCGTGCCCGATTCCGATCGTGTCCATGTGGCCTCGATGCTGGGCGCGGCAGGAGAGATCGACATGATCATCCCGCGCGGCGGCAAATCCCTGGTGGAGCGCGTGCAGCGCGAAGCACGCGTGCCCGTGCTCGCCCATGCGGATGGGTTGTGTCACACCTATATCCACCGTGATGCCGATATCGGCATGGCGCGTGAAATCCTGGCCAATGCCAAGATGCGCCGCACCGGAATTTGCGGGGCAACGGAGACGTTGCTGATCGATGACGCGATCGCCGAATCGTTGCTGCCGGTTCTGGTACAGGACCTTCATGCACTCGGATGTGCGATTTTGGGCGATGAGACAGCGCGTCGTATCGTGCATGATCTCGAGCCCGCGACCTCCGATGATTTTGCGACGGAATGGCTCGATGCCCGTCTTTCCGTAGCCGTGGTCGAGGATGTGGATGCGGCGCTCGCGCATATCGCACGCTATGGGAGCGGTCATACCGAGGCGATCATCACGGAAAACGCAGCTATCGCCGAGCGTTTCCTGAACGGGACCGATAGCGCAGTGGTGATGTGGAATGCCTCGACGCAGTTCTGTGACGGGGGCGAATTCGGTTTTGGGGCCGAGATCGGCATTGCAACCGGAAAGATCCACGCGCGGGGTCCGGTAGGATTGGAGCAGCTGACGACTTTCCGTTACGAGGTGCGGGGCACCGGACAGACACGCCCCTGACGTGCCCCAAATTCCGAAATACGGGGATGGGCGTGCGATTTCGGTCGGTTTGCTGGGTGGATCTTTCAACCCTGCTCATGCAGGCCATCTCCAGCTTGCCCGCTATGCCCTGACCCACCTGCGACTCGACCAGGTCTGGCTCATGGTCTCTCCCGGTAATCCTCTCAAGCCACGAATCGGTATGGCACCGTTTGAGAACAGGCTCGATTCGGCGCGGGCTCTGGCGGATGGACGCCGTATCATCGCGACCGATATCGAGGCGCGTCTGAACAAGCGCTATACGGTCGAGACCATTGCCCTGCTCAGGTTGCGATTCCCCAATGCGCGGTTCGTCTGGCTGATGGGAGCAGATAGCCTGGCAACGCTGACACGCTGGCGCCGCTGGCATGAACTGGCACTGCATGTGCCGATGGCGGTGGTCCCGCGACCAGGCAGTAACCGTACCGCGCTCTCGGGCAAGGCGACCCATGCACTGAGTCATTTGCGGGTGCCCGCAAGGCAGGGGCCGATTCTCTCGCGTTCGAAAGGTGGTGTCTGGGCTTTTCTTCCGGCGCCGCAAAACGGTATATCAGCGACAGCGTTGAGGGATTCTGGAAACTATCCCGCCGCGCTCTCTCTAATGCCATGACCGGAGTGTCGAGCCATCGCCAGAAAACCGTCCGACGAGACGACCACCCCAGCCCGTCGCAGCCGCGCGTCCGCTGGTGAGACCAAGACCAAACTCGCCACGGGCGAGGCTACCGCAACCCTGAAAACTGCTGGAACACCGCGCAAGAAGGCTGCCGCCGCCGGGCCGCGCAAGGCGCGTACCGCTCCGCGCGAGGGCGCAGAGCGCGAGCTGGTCGAAAAGGCGCTGGTCGTCATCACGACAAGTCTCGACGAGGACAAGGCCGAGGATATCGTGACCCTCGATCTGCGCGGCCGTGCGAGCTTTGCCGATCATATGGTCGTCGCTACCGGTATAGCCGATCGTCAGATTGCAGCCATGGCATCGCATATCGAAGACAAGCTGAACGAGATCGGCATCAAGCGTATCACCATCGAAGGCGCGAATGGCACGGATTGGGTGCTGCTCGACACCGGCGATATCGTTGTGCACCTGTTCAAGCCGGAAAGCCGCGCGCTTTACGCGCTCGAGCGCATGTGGGGCAAGGATCTGGATGACAGCGCAGCCGACGAAGCGGATACGACGGATCTCTGATCCCGCATGATCCGTATCGTTGCTGTCGGTCGCCTGAAGAGAGGGCCGGAGCGGGAGCTGTTCGACCGCTACGTCGAACGCACCCGCCCGAAAATCGATCTGATCGAGATCGCTGAATCGCGCGGGAGCGCGCTGGAGATCCGTCGCAAGGATGCTGCCGCCATTCTGGCAGCCTGCCCGGAGGGAGGCATTGTTGTCGCCCTTGACGAGGGCGGGGCGTCACCCGATTCACAACAATTTTCCACCATGCTCGAATCCTGGCTCGCGACAGGCAAGCAAGTGAGCTTTGTCATTGGCGGTGCTGAGGGGCTGGAAGCCAGCGTGATTGATCGGGCCAATTCGCGTCTGTCCTTCGGCCGCATGACCTGGCCGCATATGATCGTCAGACTACTCCTGGCCGAACAGATCTACCGCGCGCGCGCCATAAGCGCGGGCCATCCGTATCATCGCGCCGTCCGCCCCTGACAAATACGCAGCTCTGTCTTCAGCAACGGCGGTCATGAGGGCAACAAAAAAAGGCGACCCGTTTCCGGGCCGCCTTGGTGGCGATAAGCCGCGCTGACGATTAGCGCAGGTTACGGCTGGGACCTTCCAGCCCGAAAGCGTCTTCCGGGGCCTCGGCCACTTCGGTCGAGTTCATCGGATGCTGAAGGGCATCAAAGCTTGCTGTTTCAACAGAACGCGACCGTGTGGAACGATGTGCTGGGGCCGGCGTATTATTGGCCATCATCACACCGTCATCGGGACGGCCATAGATGAACCCATAAGTGGGGTAGATGCTGCCATAGGTTTCGGTCTTGCTGTTCAGCGCAACGCGAACGGCAGACCAGTCATTATTGGGGGACACGTCAATGACGCGTACGTTCTTCGCAATGCCGTTCTGCGCCCAATGAGACTGGTCGATCACGATCGTCCGATTGTCTTCGACCGCGCGAACCACGGCCACGTGGCCGTAGGGCATGCGTCGGATGGCACGAAAGTTCAGAACCGAGCCCGGCTCGGGAGCCGAACCGCGCGCGTAGACTCCGCGGGAATTCTCCCACCAGTCTCGGGCGTTGCCGCTCAGCACGACATCAGAGGCGGTTTTTGCATAGGCAACACACTGGATCACATGCCCGCCGGAACGATGGCGGCGCGGTGTGAAGCGGG
>NZ_PNQZ01000123.1 GCF_003994335.1 Asaia sp. W19 | reverse complement strand
TGCGCGCGGTGGTGCGGCGCTCTCGATGCGTGCCATCACCGGCGCCCCTATCAAGCTGGTGGGTCTGGGCGAAAAGCTCGAGGCGCTGGACGATTTCTATCCCGAGCGTGTGGCCGGTCGTATTCTCGGCCTAGGCGATATTGCCGGGCTGGTCGAGAAGGCCAGCGAGACGCTCGATCACGAAGAGAGCGAACGCGTCGCCAAGAAGATGATGGCGGGCAAGTTCGATCTCGACGATTATGCCTCGCAGCTGCGTCAGATCGGCAAGATGGGCTCCATCTCCGGCATCCTCGGCATGCTGCCCGGCATGGGCAAGCTCAAGGACAAGCTGGGCGATCAGGATCTCGATACCTCGATCTTCAAGCGCCATCAGGCCATCATTTCCTCGATGACCAAGGACGAACGCAAGACGCCCTCGATCATCAAGGCCTCTCGCAAGAAGCGTATCGCTGCCGGTTCCGGCACGACGGTTCAGGAGGTCAACAAGTTGCTCAAGCAGTTTGACGACATGTCCACCATCATGAAGCGCATCAGCAAGATGGGCCTCGGTGGCATGAAGCAGATGCTTTCCGGTCTCATGTCGGGCGGTGCTCCCGGCGGGCGGCCCGGCGGTGGCTTTGGCGGCCCGCGTCGCTAACCCCAACCGGCATGATTTTTACACCGTTTTCGACACTTTGGAGTTAATCAATGAGCCTCAAGATTCGCCTTTCGCGCGCTGGTGCCAAGAAGCGTCCGTACTACCACATCGTGATTGCTGACAGCCGCAGCCCCCGCGACGGCCGTTTCATCGAAAAGGTTGGCGCGTACAACCCGATGCTGCCTTCCGACCATGCCGACCGCATCCGTCTGAACGACGAGCGTATCAAGCACTGGCTGTCGAACGGCGCGCAGGCGACCGATCGCGTTGCCCGCTTCCTTGGCAATGCCGGCCTGATGGAGAAGCCCGTTTACAACGAGCAGCCCAAGCAGTCCGCGCCGAAGAAGCGCGCCCAGGAGCGTGCAGCCGCCAAGGCCGCAGCCTGAGCCATAGACCAGGGATAGGCTTCAGCATTCCATGACGACCGGCAGCGCCCCATTCGACGTATCGAAAGATATTCTGGTCGCGACCGTGGGCAGGCCCCACGGCGTGAAGGGGCTCGTGCATCTCTTTGCGGCAACCGATGATCCGGCCTCTGTCGAGGAAATCGGGACGTTGCATGACGAGCGCGGGACAGTCTGGCGGGTGGAATGGCAGGGTCACGGCATTGCACGTCTGTTTGATGCGTCCGGCCGCCCCGTCACCGACCGGGATGAAGCTTCGCGCCTCGTAAACCTCAAGCTCTATGTCGGTCGGGACTGCCTGCCCGATACGGATGAGGACGAGTTTTATCATGCCGATCTGATCGGGCTGCGCGCCGAAACCCGCGAGGGTAAGGTTCTCGGCACGGTTGCGGTCATCCATGATTATGGCGCGGGTGTCAGCCTGGAAATCACGGCCGCAGAGCAGGGCGGCAAGGGGCAGGATCTGATCGTGCCCTTCACCCATGCCTGCGTGCCGGAAATCCTGTTTGATCAGGGTCGGATCATCGTTGAGCCGCCGCATGAGGTGGAAGTCGAGGGTGATCTGTCGGGCAAGGACGATGTGGCGGTGCGCTCATGACCTGGCGCGCGGATATTCTCACCCTGTTCCCGGACATGTTTCCGGGGCCACTGGGGGTCTCCCTGGCGGGGCGGGGGGCTGRGGRAGG
>NZ_PNQZ01000122.1 GCF_003994335.1 Asaia sp. W19 | reverse complement strand
AAGATCGTCTATGACCGCAATACCGGGGTCATGACCGCGACGGGCCATGTGGCCATGGTCGAGCCCGATGGCAGTACGAGTTTTGCTGAGTATGTCGAGCTCAGCAACGGCATGCATGACGGCATCGCGCGGGCCATTTTCCTGCGCATGGAAGACAATGCCAAGCTTGCTGCGAATGGCATGAGGCGCACCAACGGCAAGATCAACGACATGGCCAAGGCCGTCTACACGGCCTGCGAAATCTGCGCGAAGGACCCGACGCGCGCGCCGTTCTGGCAGTTGCGCGCCTATAACGCGACGCAGGACGCCGAGCATCAGCGCATCGAGTTCAGCCATGCCTATCTCGACATGTTCGGCCTACCCATCATGTATCTGCCGATCTTCTCGATGACCGATCCGAGTGTGAAACGTCAGAGCGGCTTCCTCATGCCGGGCATCAACCCGCATGACCGCTATCTCGGCACCTATTTCACCATTCCCTATTTCTGGGCAATCGACGACCAGCAGGATCTGACCGTGCAGGGTCTCGTCTCGACCCGCACCGGGCCCCAGATCAGTGGGCAGTATCGAAACCAGCTCAATTTCGGCAAGGTGAACCTGACGGGCGGCATCGCCTACAGCACCCATAAGGAAGGCAGCTACGTCAACACGTTCGGCAATACTGTCAGTGGTACCAATGATAACGGCATACAGGGCTATGTGCGCGGATCGGCAATATTCGATATCGACCGGCACTGGCGCGCAGGGGCAAACCTGAATCTCGCCTCATCAGCCAACTACATGCGCGACTATCGCATCACCGGTTACGGCAATGAAACGCTGAGCTCCACCGCCTATATCGACGGCTTCGGCGTTGGCTCCTATGCGCGTCTCGACGGTCAGTTCTATCAGGGGCTGAACCAGGGCGTCATCCGCAACTCGAACCTGCCTTTCGTCCTGCCGCGCTTCACCTATGCCTTCCAGGCCGAGACGGACCCGTTGGGCGGCACATTCTCGCTGAATACGAACGACTTCAACGTCTATCGCCCCCAGGGCACGCGCGATCAGCGCG
>NZ_PNQZ01000121.1 GCF_003994335.1 Asaia sp. W19 | reverse complement strand
GATCTGGTACTCTGGGAGCCCGCATTTTTTGGCGTGAAACCCGAGCAGGTGATCAAGGGGGGCATGATTGTCTATGCCATGATGGGTGACCCGAATGCGTCTATCCCTACACCGCAGCCGGTGCATGGCCGCATGATGTTTGGCGGGTTCGGTCGCGCGCTTGCGCGGACCAGCCTCACATTCGTGTCCCAGGCGGCGCTTGAGGATGATATCGGTGCGAGGCTCGGGCTCGAGCGTCGCCTCTCGGCGGTGCGGAACGTGCGTGGCGGAATCGGCAAGCGCAGCATGATTCATAACGATTCCATGCCCTATATCGAAGTTGATCCCGAAACTTATGAAGTGCGGGCCGATGGCGTGCTCCTGACGTGCGAGCCCGCCGAAATCCTGCCCATGGCCCAAAGGTATTTTCTGTTCTGATGACCCGTATTCTCGAAATCCTTCCTGCCGGGAGCTGGCTTGAAGCCGATGCGAGCGGTATTTTTGCTGCTGATTATGAGGGGCGGCATCGCCGGAGAATGATGCTGACACTGGCCAGTGGCGAGAAGATCCGTCTGGAACTGGAGCATGCACGGCTTCTGCGCGGCGGTGACGGTCTGCGTCTGGAAGATGGTCGGACCATTCTGGTCAGGGCCTTGCCCGAAGAGCTCATGGAAGTAACCGCCCACGGAACGCTGCAATTGCTGCAACTGGCCTGGCATCTGGGTAACCGCCATTTGCCGGCGGCTATTGGCGAACACGCCATACTCGTGAGGCGAGACCATGTGATTGCGGACATGATCGGCGGGCTGGG
>NZ_PNQZ01000120.1 GCF_003994335.1 Asaia sp. W19 | reverse complement strand
CGCTCTCCGAAGCCGCTGACGGCGCAGGGGCGGGTAATCGCACGGTCTTTGGTATCATCATCGGAACCGGAATGGGCGCCGGTATCGTTGTTGACGGAAAGGTGATCGGCGGTCGTCACAGCATCGCTGGCGAATGGGGCCACACGCCGCTCCCCTGGGTGCGCATGGAAGAGTTCCCGCTGCCAAAGTGTTTTTGCGGCAATGAAGGCTGCCTTGAGCGCTATCTTTGCGGGCCCGAGCTCGCCAAAGACTGGAAAGGTGTCGGGCATCATAACACGGCCGGCATCGAAGAGGCTGCGGCTGCCGGAGACATCGCGGCAATCGGCGCGCTCGATCGCTACATGGATCGCTTTTCGCGCGCCTGCGCCCTGACGATCAACTTCCTCGATCCGGATATCATCGTGCTGGGTGGAGGCGTCTCGAATCTCGACAGCATTTACGAGCGTGTGCCGCCTTTGCTGGCGCGTCACGTGATCACGCCGACCTGCACCACCCCCATCGTCCGAAACAAACATGGCGACAGCTCAGGCGTACGCGGCGCCGCCTGGCTGTGGGACGTGGCGGAGTAATTACTCCTCTGAGCTGGAGCCGGGATTCAGGCGTTCGGGCCTGAACCCGGTTGCCACCACGTAGAGCTCGCTCGATTCCTTTCGGGATGCAGGCGGCTTGAGGTGGCGAACATGAGAGAATGCGAGCTTCATGGGTTCGAGCATCTGCCGCTCGGAGCCCCCTTGGAAGACCTTCGCCACAAAACCTCCGCCGACCGCCAGCACCTGCATCGCGAAATCAAGCGCGCCTTCAGCGAGGCCCATGATGCGCAGATGATCGGTTGGCGCATGGCCCGTCGTGTTCGGTGCCATATCCGACAGAACCAGGTCGGCCGGGCCACCCAGAAGGTCGATCAGCCGCGCGGGCATGTCAGGATCGGTGAAATCACCTTCAATGATCGTGGCGTCGCTGACGGGATCCACCGGAAGCAGGTCGACGCCCACCACCTCACTGGCGCCACGCTTCACCGCAACCTGCGTCCATCCTCCGGGGGCAGCACCCAGATCGATGATCTTCATGCCTGGCTTGATCAGCTTCAGTCGGTCATCAATCTCGATCAGCTTGAAGGCGGCCCGTGAACGCCAGCCCTGCTTGCGGGCGGCCGCCACATAGGGGTCATTCAACTGGCGGTTCAGCCAACGCTGCTGCGCAGTCGAGCGCCCCCGCGCAGTGCGCAGGGTGATGGTCTTGTTCCGCGCCGTCTGGACCGAACTGCCGTCCAGGGCGCTGTCCGTTTCGCCGGGAGCGGCAGAACTCTTGAGCGCTTTGCCTGGGATGCGTCGTTCAGTCGGCTTGCCCGGCTTGCGGCCGCGCTTGTCACTATCTCTGGTCATGCGCGACCCATAAAGGAAGACGAGGCATTATGGCCACGATATTCGCGTCCACCGAGCGCGTTCACGCCGTGACGTGCCTGTCCGTGCGGGATGACCCGACTGCTGCGCGCTTGGGTTGCCATGCGTGCGACCATACCGTCACGCAACCCGCGATCGGCAACGATGATCTCCTGCATCGGCCAGACCCTGTGAATCGCCTCGAATATCGCACAGCCCGGCAGCATGAAGTGCTGCCTGTCGGCTGAGAGGGAAGAAGGTGCCGCCTCCGCACCGCATAACGTGGCCTTCACGACGGTGATCGCATCGTGGGCAGCACGATCGGTCAGGGTGAAGCCATCCACCGCCATGCGGCTGTATCGCGGCAGATCCTGAGCCATGCTTGCCAGGGTCGTGACTGTGCCGCTGGTGCCCAGCATTTGCACGGCACCCGCCTGCATTTCGCGACCGATCTGGTGAATCGTCTCGAACTGCCGGAGAGGTTCCTGCACGGCCTTGATCATGGCCTCATAAAGCGCTGCCTGACTAACGGCATCAATGGACCCGCGCGCGTGTCCAAATTGTTCCGACAGGGTGACAACGCCATAGGGCAAGCTGACGAGACTGATCAACTCATGCCCGCGTGTCATAGGATCAAGGCGCAACCAGGCGATCTCGGTTGACCCGCCGCCAATGTCGAAAACAATGGCTCTCTGCCCGGCGGCGCGGTTGCGATGCAGGAGTCCCCGGCATCCTTCCACCGCCAGCTCGACCTCCTCGCGAGGGGAGATGATCTCCAGAGACAGCCCCGTTTCTGCAAAGACACGCGACAGGAAGCGGTCGCGATTGAGGGCGCGCCTGCACGCTTCGGTTGCGACGGCCCTGACCTGTAAATCGGCCAGTCCCTTCATACGCGCGGCATACCCTTCAAGTGTCCGCACCGCCCGGTCCATGGCCCGGGAACTCAACTCCCCCGTTTCAACCAGCCCTTCACCCAGGCACACCATCCTGTTTTGTCGATCCAGAATCTGCACGCCGTGATGCGTCCTGCGCGCGATCATCATGCGGCAATTATTCGTTCCAAGATCGAGAGCGGCGAAATGCCGCGGGAGAGCGCCATTTGGCATGTGAGACGATAGCGCCTCGCTACGGCTGTAGCCCATGATCGTCCTCCCTCTTCCCTGGCCGCATCGGTGAATCTTGCGTCAAAAACAATGTGATAGCGCGCTCAGGTCGCAGCAAGCACTTTATACGTGCGGGATGAGCGATTTATGAAAAAAAATGCCGAAAGGGGGGTTGCGGCCCGTGGGGGCGGGTGCTATCTCACCGCCACCGCAAGGCAAACAGCTTCTGCGCAGATGCTGGGGGATAGTTTAGCGGTAGAACTACCGGCTCTGACCCGGTCAGCCCTGGTTCGAATCCAGGTCCCCCAGCCAAAAACTTTCATAGTTCAAAATAAGAGCGGCAAGCTTCGTCCAGGAATCTCGACGTCATTCCTTGCCGTGTCTGCTTCCAAACTGGTGGGGGGTGTTCCCTCCGTCCCATGGCGGGCTTTCGCTCGGGGCAGGCGCGGTTTCGCGTGCCTCGGGCGGTTTGCTACGTTTGGGCAGGATCTTCATGATCGCCCAGAATCCGATAGCTGCGCAAAGGCCGAACACAAGAGGCGCGCTCAGATACTGCAACTACTTTCCTTTCCGGCGCGAGAAGAGGGACTTGAGCCGAGCCCACAGGAGGGCAAGGAAAGCTATGACGGCAACGATCGCCTTCGAACTCAGAAGTGCAGAGCCGATTTTGACGATAAGAGCCAAGGCGCCCCCTGCCAGTCCCGTTTTCACGGCAAGGGCAGCGGCACCACCTCCCATCAGACCCATAAGCCCATACCGGGCAAGCTTGTCGCCTGTTTCAAAATCGCTGTAGCGATTGCCGGGCAGGGGATGAAGAAAGGTTAGGGCGGTGTTGAAGGCCTTCATGTCCTCATCATAGGTCGCAACATCGCCGACCATGAGGACACGATAATAGCCTGTGCGGGTGAGGACGCGCGTATGCAGGTTGGAGATGAGGTCGTCCGTATGCGTCTTGTACCTGTAGGCCCATTCGAGGCGATGAGTCTGCGGATCGTAGCGCGGCGTTGTTTGCCAGCCGACGAGGTCGAGCGCGGGAAGATGCCGCGCTTTTCGGACTTCATTGTCCTCAAGCGAATATTTGCTCATCATCGCAAGGAGTTTGTCCGCGTCGATCGTATCCGTGTCATCCACATGACCCGCGTCGCGATACGAAAACTCCATGAACCAATCCTGCCCTGCGTCCTCCGGTTGCAAGATGTAGGTGCGATCGTCAGACGCGGTCGTCGGGTTGCCCATGAGTGCGAGGAGCTTTTTCCCGTCTGGCGGCACGAGCAATTCGAAACCTGCAGGGATACGCATATCGGAGCCTCCTTCGATACGCGTGATTGCCGGGCCGTGGATCCAGGGGAGGCGCGTTGGCTGGGGCGGTGCGGGAGCCTCGTGCGCAGGCACCTGCTGGTTCGCAGCATACACGGGTTGGGATGCTAAAGCGCCGAACGCGATTAAAAGCCGAAAGTGTCGAGTTGATCGCATAATAGAAGACTTCAAAAACAAATACTGACCAGACGAAAGTAGAGAACGTATTTGAGTCTATCAATATGATGGCACCGTTCTCACGGTAAAGACTGTGTGTGTGGCTTGAGAATACGGGGCTTCATCTGGCTGCGAGGGTGCTCGGGTGCGTCGAATCGCGCGGAGTGAGCCGCTGTATGAGGAGGAAGGTCCATTGGGTTGACGCCCATGCAGAAAATGACCGTTTGGATAGTTTTGTTACATATGTTTCTGAAAAGAAACGACTTATTGGAATCGTATCGTCATGAAAGTTTCATCGTGATTGTTTCGCCCTCGTGTTAATGGCTATCGTGAATTCGTTAAGCCTAGTTAACGATCAGCCGATGAACTTCAGGAACGATAATGAGTGTGAGAGCCCGCTTTTTTCTTTGTGCGACTTCCGTCCTCGCGTTGCAGGTCTCCGCGGCTTCGGCACAGGTGAGCCTGTCCTCCAGCGCGGGTAGCTCCCGGAAAGCGACCGCTCCCAAAACAGTTGCGAAGGCTGATGACGGCCCGTCCATGATGGGCTCGACTGCACCGACAGACGCTGCCAAGAGCGAGACGGTGCAGGTGCGCGCAAGCCGCCACACGGCTGCTGGCGGCGGTCTCATGGTTCATGAGGATGCTGCCAAGTCGCGCTCCACCGTGACACAGGAATTCATCGCCAAGCAGACGCCGGGCCTGAATCCGATGCAGCTCATTGCCATGCTCCCCGGCGTGAACACTACCTCGGTAGACCCGCTCGGTCTGAATGGCGGCAATCTTACCCTGCGCGGCCTCAATGCGAGTCAGATCGGATTCACGCTCGAAGGATTTCCGATTAACGATATCGGTAATTACGCGGTCTATCCGCAGGAGATTGTCGACTCAGAAAATCTGAGGACAATCAATGTCGAACAGGGTTCGGCGGATCTCGATAGCCCCCATATCAGTGCCTCGGGCGGCGCGGTGAATATGTACCTGCTCGACCCGACCGAGAAATTCAGCGGTCACCTCGATGGCACTTATGGCAGCTATAACGCGCGCCGTATTTTCGGGCGTGTCGACACGGGTCGCATTGGTAATACTCATCTCAAGGGCTATATTTCGTTCTCTGCGGCGCATGAAGATTCGTGGCGTGGTCCAGGCGCGCAGAAAAAACTCCATGGCGAGACAAAATGGGTCAATGAGTGGGGAGAGGGCAATCGCATCTCGCTCGCGATCGTCGGCAACCAGAGCGACAGCACCCTGTTTCCATCGATGAGCCTGGCGAACTGGCAGAAATATGGAACCACCTACACATATGACTCGAAGTGGAATCCTAAATCACCCAGTGGCAATTATTACAAGCTGCACCAGAATCCCTTTACCAACATCTATGCCAGCGCTCCGTCGACATTTACCCTGACAGACAATCTGACGCTGACCGAAACACCGTATTTCTGGTATGGTAATGGTAATGGTGGGGGCGCCTATAATGAGAGCCTGACTAGCCAGCAATATGGTTCGCAGTCTCTCAGTGGCTCGATCGGTCCTTATAATCCGTCCAATACAAAGAGCCTTCTCCTCTATAACCCGTCGAACACCCAGACCTACCGCCCGGGTGCCGTGACGAAACTCGCGCTCCATACTGGCGCAAACCGCCTGATGGTTGGGTACTGGTTCGAGTATTCCAAGCAGATCCAGACCGCACCTTATAGCCTGGTCGATCCTGCGACGGGTGCACCTCTCGACGAATATGGCGGTGGTCCGAACCTCGGTCTGTCCCA
>NZ_PNQZ01000119.1 GCF_003994335.1 Asaia sp. W19 | reverse complement strand
GCCCCGCTTGAGCGTACCTTCCATGATGCGCACCAAGATGATCACGCCGAGATACGGGTCGTACCAGCTATCGACCAACAGGGCCTGGAGCGGCTTGTTGGCGTCGCCTTTCGGCGGGGGCAGGCGTGTGACGAGGGCCTCGAGCACGCCTTCGATGTTCAGTCCGGTCTTGGCGGAGACCTCGACGGCGTCATCGGCGGGGATGCCGACCACTTCCTCTATCTGGGCGCGCACGCGCTCGACATCGGCGGCGGGCAGGTCGACCTTGTTCAGGACCGGGACGATCTCGTGATTGGCGTCGATCGCCTGATAGACATTGGCCAGCGTCTGGGCCTCGACACCCTGGGACGCATCGACGACCAGAATGGAGCCTTCGCAGGCTGCGAGGGAGCGGCTGACCTCATAGGCGAAATCGACATGGCCCGGCGTGTCCATGAGGTTCAGGATGTAGGTCTTGCCATCCTTGGCCGGGTAGGTCAGGCGCACGGTCTGCGCCTTGATGGTGATGCCGCGCTCCTGCTCGAGCTCCATATTATCGAGCACCTGCTCCTTCATTTCTCGTGCCGTAAGCGCACCGCAGGCCTGGATCAGACGGTCAGCCAGCGTGGACTTGCCGTGATCGATATGGGCGATGATCGAGAAATTGCGGATCTGGGAGAGGGGCGTGCCGGTCATGGCGCGATACATAAGCGATTGCGCCGTTCTTGTCATTGGGGAGAAACCGCTGCCAAGCGATTTCTCCCTGACGTTTCCTTGCCCGGACGGGCCGTGTTTTCAGCGATCTGTGAGGCGGAATTCGATACGACGGTTTCGGGTGTAGGCGGCTGCCGTATTGTGCTGATCGAGGGGCTGATAATCCGAGAAACCGGTGGCGGCGAGATGATGCGGATCAACCCCTTCACGGATCAGCACCTTGACCACGGTGATCGCGCGTGCGCTCGACAGCTCCCAGTTGCTCGGGAAGGCCGTATGGATAGGCTGCTTGTCGGCATGGCCGTCCACCCGCAGGATCCAGGGAATATCGGTCGGGATCTGGCTTGAAACCTGTTTGAAGGTATGGGCGAGCGCTGCGATTTCCTTCTCGCCTTCCGGCGTCAGATCGGCGCTTCCCTGGGGGAAGAGAATGGAACTCTGGAATACGAATCGATCGCCGACGATTTCCACGCCTTTCTGGTTCTTCAGGATGTCCTGAAGACGGCCAAAAAACTCTGACCGATAGCGCTTGAGCTGATTCACCTTATCGGCGAGCGCTACATTGAGCTTGTTGCCCAGATCGGTGATCTGCTGGTCGCGCGCACTGACATCTTTCTTGGCGATATCGAGTGCCTGCCCGATGGCCAGGAGCTGCTGGTTCAGCTGCTCGAGCTGCGATTTGAGCTGGGCTATGGTCGCCTGATCGGATTGCGTCGCCTGACCGGCAGCGGCGAGGGCCTGTTCCTTTTCGGCAATGGTGCCATTCAGCGTGGCGAGCTGCTGGGTAAGGGCATCGGCCTGGCGCTTCGCGCTGTCTCTGTCGGTGGTGAGGCTGGCCACCATGGCGTTGAGCTGGGTGTTCTTGGCTTCCGTCATCGAAAGCGTCTGCTGCAGGGCAGCCAGCTGTTGACGCAGCGCATCGAGCGAGTGCGTCCGCTTGCTCAGGGCGACGGAGAGAAATTGCTGGCCGAGTACGAAGACGAGCAGCACGAAGGTGACGACCATGAGCAGGGTAGAAAGCGCATCCACATAGCCGGGCCAGGCATTGAGTTCTCCCCCATGGGAGCTGCGTCGGGAGCGTCGAGCCATGAGAGCCTCCCCGTCTTACTGTGCTGCCGGAGGAATGGAGGTCGAGCCTCCGGGGCTGGTGGCGGCGATAGTGCGGGCCAGAACACGCAGATCATTGCGGATCTCTCCGGCCATCTGCGCCCGCCCGCTATGGAGTTCGTCGATGAGGCGTATGATATGCCCCTCGATGCGGCCGAACTGCTCGCGGCTGTCCTTGGCGTCATTGAAGGCGGCGGTGCCCGGGGTGGTAGCCTCGCCCACATGTTTCAGGAAAGGCCCAAGCAGGGCCTGCTGGTCGGCCACACGACTCATCATCTTCTGGTTGGACTGAAGCAGATCGGTCATGGCCTTGAGGCGCTCCTGCAGTCCGTCCATGACCTGGAGCTGCTGCATGCGGCTTTCCTCGCTGCGCGAGACGACATTCTGCAGGGTCTCGAGGTTCTCGGCGGTCTGTTCGAGGAGGGCCTGCACATAGGCAGGTACGGAAGCATCGCCCCCCTCGATCAGGGCACCGCCCTGCTTGGTAATGCCGACGAGCCATTCCTCGACTTCGTTGAAGAAGCGGTTTTGAGCCTGGCCGGCATTGAGGTCGAGGAAGCCGAGGATGAGCGCGCCTGCCAGACCGAACATCGAGCCCGAGAAAGCGGTGGACATGCCCTTGAGCGGTTCTGCGAGGCCTGATTTCAGCTGGCCGAACATGGCGTCCAGATTGCCATCACCCACGTTCATGCCGCCGATCACCCCGGCGATGGAACTGACCGTGAGCAGCAGCCCGTAGAACGTGCCGAGCAGGCCCAGATAGATGAGCAGGCTGGTCATGTAGCGCGAGATATCACGCGATTCGTCCAGACGACCCGAGAGACTGTCGAGCGTCGCCTGAGCCGATTGGTGCG
>NZ_PNQZ01000118.1 GCF_003994335.1 Asaia sp. W19 | reverse complement strand
GACCAGGGATGGTTCAGCCTCTCTCGGTGAAGGATAAAGCATGGATTGGCTGGCATTGCAGGAAAAATTCGCCGCATTGCCGGGCATGACGCCGCGTACGAGGCGGCTGCTCGCTTTGCAGCGTGTTCTGGAAGGGACGCAATATGATGTGTTGCCACATCCGTTTGCGCGGGAAAGGAGCGTCTCTGGGGAGTATATTCCTCTTTCGGACCGCAGACCTTCAGTGCGAACCAATCTGTGCCGCACAGTCGTGGATGAGATGGTGTCGCTCCTTTTTGGCAATTCCCATTGGCCGCTGGTTGTGGCGGAAGCGGCAGAGACCGCAGGAGTCCTGAACAACTTTGCCCTGGAGGCAGGGTTGTCCGCCTTCATGATGCAAGTCGCTACGCGGGGTTCTGTGGGATCTGTAGCGATCTGGGTGGAGATTTCAGCGAACAGGCCCTGTCTTACTTTGCTGGAGACGGCCTATCTGACGCCAGAATGGGATCCGACGGGCGCGCTTTTACGTGTTACCGAGCGTTTTATGGTGACCGGGCGCGAGCTTGCGGCAAGTGGTTATCCTGTCGAGCCTAAGGAGTATGCGGCGCGGTTCTGGTGGCAACGGCGCTGGACATGCGACGCGGTCGAGATTTCGGTTCCGCGCCCTGTCGAGCAGGAAGGAGAGCCGCCTCTCGACACGATGCGTAGCACTATGCATGGGCTTGGTTTCGTTCCCGTGGTCTGGATCAGGAATCCGGGGGCAGTATCGGTGCGCGACCCGGACGGCGAATGCAGTTTCGAGCGGGCGATCGATACGGTGATCGAAGCGGATTATCTGCTCTCACAAGCCGGGCGTGGGCTGAAGTATGGTTCCGATCCGACGCTTGTTCTCAAGACGCCTGATTTGCTTGAGGGGCCTGCGCGACAGGGAGGCGCCGCGTCGGCGTTGACCCTGCCGCCAGAGGGGGATGCGAAGCTGCTGGAGATCAATGGGGCCGCGGCTGGAGCCGTGCTTGCCCATTATCGGGAGCTGCGCCAGCTCGTCCTCGAGCAGCTGCACGGCAACCGGACCCATGGCGATCGGCTCGGCACGGCACAATCCGGCCGCGCCATGGAATTGATGTGCCAGCCTTTGATCTGGATGGCCGACAGGTTGCGCGGAACTTATGGCGATTGCGGGGTCCTGGCGCTCTACCGAATGCTATGTCGCTTTTCCAGCGCGCTCCCGAACGGGATTCTTATCGGTTGCGAGCAGTATCGAAATCTGGACCCCACCGGTTTGTCGCTGCAATGGCCGGCCTGGTTCACAGCTGATGAGGCAGAGTTTCAGCCTCTCGCTCATGGGCTTGTCGAGGCGGTTTTAGCCCGGGTGTTGAGCCGGGGAACAGC
>NZ_PNQZ01000117.1 GCF_003994335.1 Asaia sp. W19 | reverse complement strand
CCTCCAGAGCTTCCGCAGGATATCCCACTTCCAGCAGGGACATACTGATGAACTCGCCTATCTCCGCCTTGTGCTCAGGGTAGGTCGCCATCATACGCGCGAAACTCGCGCACCCTCCCCCCAAATCCCCACGTACAATCTGCAAATGAGCGAGAAATGCTTGCGCGGGAACCTTGTCAGGTTGCAGACGGATGACGTTGCGCAAGAGGATTTCTACAATATCGTACCGCGTCGTAAAGCGCAGGACGAGCGACGCGCCCGCCATGGAAAGCTGCCACTCCTGTTGATGAACAGCGATCGTCTCAAGGATAAGCTTAAGTCCCGCCATACCGTCGCCGGCGCCTAGCAACGCTTCACAGGTTTCAACGAATTTTTCAGGAGCAGGGGGCATGCCGGGGTTTTTCGACCACGCCTCCCCGGTCGACGGTGCATCATCCACCGCTCGCGGAACAAGGCTTTGCGGGTCATGTGTCATGCGATCACCGATCATGTTCGGACTATTGATTGGGCGGGTTCGCGATCAATGAACGCGTAACGCTTAATATCTTGCCTCATCCGCGCGAGTCGGGATACCTCTAGCCTCGAGATTCGGGCGCAAAGCGGAACAATTTGCGCCACATACCCCACAGAACGCTCCGTCTGGGTTTCCTGCATTCAAGAGCAGGCGCCATAACGACGAAGGCTAGGAAAGCGGACATCTTGGATAGCGCAAACGTTTCCCCGGTCTCCCCCCCCCCCCCCCACCCCCCCCCCCCYCGCCGCCAAACAGCCGCAACCCCCCC
>NZ_PNQZ01000116.1 GCF_003994335.1 Asaia sp. W19 | reverse complement strand
CGGAATTCCCCGCCATCAACGCGACGATCGAAGGTGAGGAGATCATCTATCGGCGTTTCGTCAATCTGGGCATTGCCGTGGGCAGCGAGCGCGGCTTGGTCGTGCCGGTGCTGCATGATGCCGACCAGATGAGTTTTGCCGAGCTTGAGCGCAACATCAATGATTACGGTACGCGGGCGCGTGCCGGAACGCTCAAGCTCGATGAACTCTCGCGCGGTACGTTCTCCATCACCAATGGCGGCGTGTTCGGCTCGCTTCTCTCGACCCCCATTCTCAACCCGCCGCAATCAGGCATTCTGGGCATGCATGCCATTCAGGACCGCCCCGTAGCCGTGGATGGGCAGGTGGTGATCCGTCCCATGATGTATGTTGCGCTCTCCTATGACCATCGCATGGTCGACGGACGCGAGGCTGTGAGCTTCCTGGTGCGTATCAAGCAGTATGTGGAAGACCCCCGTCGCCTGCTTCTCGATGTCTGAAACGAAAGAGACCGCCATGTCGGAGACTCATGAATTCGATCTGGCCGTCATTGGCGCGGGCCCTGGCGGTTATGTCTGTGCGATCAAGGCGGCACAGCGCGGCCTGAAGGTGCTTTGCGTCGATCGTCGTGAGGCGCCGGGCGGCACGTGTCTGAATGTCGGATGTATTCCTTCCAAGGCCCTGCTGCACAGCTCCGAGCGACTGCACGAGGCCGAAACCGAATTTGCCGGACTGGGGATCGACAACGTCAAGCCTGTGCTCAACCTTGGCCAGATGATGGCGCGCAAGGAGCGCGTGGTGGGCGATACCGTCAAAGGGATCGGCTTCCTTTTCCGCAAAAACAAGATCACCTTCCGAGTGGGTGAGGCCACGCTCACTGGGCCGCACAGCCTCACGATCAACGGTGAGACGGTCACGGCAGGTTCCATCGTGATCGCGACGGGCAGCGCACCTGCGGCCCTGCCGGGTCTGGCCTTCGACGAAAAGCGCGTGGTGTCCTCGACCGGTGCACTCAGCCTTGAGGCCGTGCCGAAGCGTCTCGCGGTCATCGGGGCCGGTGTGATCGGGCTCGAGCTTGGCAGCGTATGGAAGCGTCTTGGCAGCGAAGTGACGGTGATCGAATATGGCGATCATATCGCGCCCGGTTTCGATCGTGGTCTGGGCCGTCAGTTCCAGCGCGCGCTGGAAAAGCTCGGTCTCAAATTTCGCCTGTCCACCCGCGTGACCAAGGTGGCGACCGAACAGAGCGCGCTGTCACTTACGGTGCAGAAAGTTGGCAAGGAAGAGAGTGAAACGCTGGAAGCCGATGTGGTTCTGGTGGCGATCGGGCGCAAACCCCACACGCAGGGGCTCGATCTGAGCACTGTCGGCATCGATACAGATGAGGCGGGTCGCATTCCGGTAGATGGGCATTTCCGCACCTCCTGCCCCAGCATCTATGCCATTGGCGACGTGATTGCGGGGCCGATGCTGGCCCATAAGGCCGAGGAAGAAGGTCTGGCGCTGGCTGAACAACTGGCGGGCAGGATCGGGCATGTGCCCTATGACGCCATTCCGTCAGTCGTTTACACCCAGCCGGAATTTGCGATGGTCGGCAAGACCG
>NZ_PNQZ01000012.1 GCF_003994335.1 Asaia sp. W19 | reverse complement strand
CGGTGGATACCCGAACAGGTTTCTCGTCCAGGACGCGTCCTCTGCAGGAGTATTCTGGCTCTCGACCGTTGCAAACAACCTGACCACGCCCGGTGAGTCTGGCGCGTCGTGGGGCAATCTGTTCGCAGGACTGGCGACCGAGACGTATGCGGCACAATATAACCCCGGTCGCTACCTCAATACGACCGTCATTACATCGTCCCAGACTTACACAGTCCCGGCTGGCGTCTATAAAATTCGTGTTCGCCTCCAGGCTGCGGGCGGCGCGGCTGGGGGGAGCGCTGATAACACCGGCGGCAATGGATCTTCCTGCGCCTCAAGCGGTGGCGCGGGTGCTTATGTAGAAGCAATCTTCCCCGTCACTCCTGGTCAGCAGATCCCGATCAGCATCGGCGTTGGTGGCGTTGGTGTGACTGGCAAGGCGGGCGGAACCGGAGGCGCCACCACATTCGGCCCGTTTGGCTCGTTTGCTGCGCTCTCATGCCCCGGTGGGCTTGGCGGCTATGCCGGAATACAAACATCCTCCAGCGCTGCGTCGTCAATTCCGGGATGCCCTGGTAATGGAATGCCGAGCGGACCGAACATTGTTTACGCGGTTGCAGCAGCGGGCGGTTTGCCCGGTGTCGCTGTACTGGGAACAGCCGCTGCTCCCCCTGGTAGCAACAGCCCTATGGGTGCGGGTGGGTCCGGCATCACTGGCTATAATGGCAGCACATCGCAGCCGGGCGGGAACGCAGGCGGCTGGGGCGGCGGCGGCGGCGCTCATGCGAACCAGCAAGCAGCCCAAAATGCGGGAGGCGCAGGAGCCAATGGCGTCGGCATCATCGATGAATTTAGCGCCTGAGGAGTACAAACATGACGCAGCCTGACGCCTACTCGGTATATCTTACCGCAGCTACGGTTGAGCATCCGATCGGATACGTTATCGACCGAGTGTTATGGGATGGGACCGCTGATTGGTTGCCCCCTACGGGTACAGCGATCGTAGCCGATCCTAACGGAGCATATCCGATCGGTAGCAGCTACACTGCGCCGTCCAGCAGCACAGCGGGATAACTCCCATGACATGGCGCTCATCAGCGCGGATCGTGCGCCCTGGCGACGACATTGCCAAGATCGTCGGTAGCGTCGTCTGCTCATGATCAACATTGCAGCTTTATGGGAAACATGGAGCGGTCCGGGAGGTGCCGTGATCGGGGGCATCCTGACGTGGGGTGGAACGGTGATCCGTGCGCGTTTGCAGGCACAGCGCAACCGCTTGGACGCAGGACAGCAGGCTCTCACTCTAGTCGATCAGAGCCAGAAACAGCAGGCAATGCTCTCAGCTGCGCTTGAACGATCTCTGGCCAATGAGCTCTCTGCCCGTGCGCGGGAAGTTGCGACCGGCGATCTTCTGCAGGAGATCCACGTGCATCTCATCGGCGCGAGGCTGAGATGTCACGATGTCGAAATGCGTTTCGGGCTGGAACCTACCGTCTTTCCGCTTATCCCGGCTTTTCCTTGGAAAATCGCATCGGACGACACCGCGCTTACCACAGGAACTGGTGATCGCTCCACGACCAACGGCGTCGATGAGACCGCTTCGGCAGGAAAGGTGCATTCATGATCTGGCGTCCATCTGAACGGATTGTGCGTCCTTTTATGCTTGCCAATCCGAACCTGCGTTCGGTTCTTCAGGCCCAGTTGGTATGGCCCGATAGCAATCTGAACGGCGGTGCAGACTACAGCGTCGATTTCTCGGAGATCCTGGGACCTAACGAAGCCGTCCTCTCATTCGACTTCGACCCTGGGTCATTTGGTTCGATCGCGTGGGTCTCATCCTACGGATCATGCGTCACGGCTTATATCAGATGGCTCGTCGCCGGCAGCATTACGGTTAACGTGGGCGTCCTCTCCAGTCTTGGAAACACCTATCAGATCGCCGTATCCATCACTGTCAGCAGTATTCCGGCTCTTATTCCTCCGATTCCACAACCTGGGCCAGGCCCGATAGCACCATTCATCGACAGTGGTGGGATGGAGGGCTGGTTTGCCTGTCTTGGTGTGGATCAGCCCGTGGGAGACCGGTGGTGGAACAATGCAGGCATTCCGAATTTCGCGGGACGACCGGATTTCAGTGATGCTTCGATACCGGGCCTAACCATTACGTGCACTGGCATGGGCGCGTGGCTCGCGTCTTTGCCCATATCCTCACCCTCGCGTGGATGGTGGAACAACGGGGGAGTGATGACCTTTGTCGGCATACCCCGCCGCCGATCCACGCAGATCAATAGCGCCCAGATGGCCGCATGGATGGCTTCATTGCCATTCTCTCCGCCAAGCGCTGGAGGCTGGTGGAGCAACGCCAATATTCCAACCCTGACCGGGATCATTCAATGAAGCGCTTCCTCTTTCTCCTGCTTGCGGTCGGGACAATGCCCGCCGCTGCCCTTGCGCAGCCT
>NZ_PNQZ01000115.1 GCF_003994335.1 Asaia sp. W19 | reverse complement strand
CGTGTGCTCTTCCGATCGTCTGCGCATGCAGATTGACAGTAAGCCAGAGGCTCTGGACGAACTCGACCGACGCATCATTCAGCTCAAGATCGAGCGCGAGGCCATACGTAAGGAAGATGACAGCGCGAGCCGCGAGCGTCTGGTCAAGCTCGAGGTTGAGCTGGCCGACCTGCAGGAGCAGTCCGACACGCTGGGTGCGGCCTGGCATGCGGAGAAGGACCGTGTGAATGCGATCCAGAAGCTCAAGGAGCAGCTCGATCAGGCGCGCTCCGAAGTCGAAATCGCCCAGCGTAAGGGGGATCTCGGCAAGGCCTCCGAGCTGATGTATGCGACCATCCCGGGTCTCGAGCGTCAGATCGAAGAGGCCCAGCAGGAAGAGCAGAAGGACGCCGCTCAGGCGGGTCTGTTCAGCGAGGCGGTGACGGATCAGGGCATCGCCTCTGTCGTGTCGCGCTGGACTGGTGTTCCGGTGGACAGGATGCTTGAGGGCGAACGTGCCAAGCTTGTGCGCATGGAAGACGAACTGCGCGAGCGCGTAGTGGGTCAGGAACCTGCGCTCAAGGCCGTGTCCAACGCCGTGCGCCGTGCGCGCGCGGGTCTGCAGGACCCCAACCGTCCGATCGGCTCATTCCTCTTCCTCGGCCCTACCGGCGTGGGCAAGACAGAGCTGGCCAAGGCGCTGGCACAGTTCCTGTTCGATGACGATCGGGCCATGCTGCGTGTCGATATGAGCGAGTTCATGGAGAAGCATGCAGTCTCCCGTCTGGTCGGCGCGCCTCCGGGCTATGTCGGCTATGAAGAGGGCGGTGTGCTGACCGAGGCCGTGCGTCGCAGGCCCTATCAGGTCATCCTGTTCGACGAGGTCGAGAAGGCGCATGAAGATGTGTTTAATATCCTGCTGCAGGTGCTGGATGACGGGCGTCTGACGGACGGGCAGGGACGTGTTGTCGATTTCCGCAACACGATCATCATCCTGACCTCCAATCTTGGTTCGGATATTCTCGCCCAGCAGCCCGATGGAGAGAGCACGGCTCTGGTTCAGGCGCAGGTCATGGCGGTGGGGCGCAGCCATTTCAGACCGGAATTCCTGAACCGTCTCGACGAGATCGTGCTGTTCTCGCGTCTGCAACGGGCCGATATGAACCGTATCGTGTCGATCCAGCTCMAGAGGCTGCGTGAGCTGCTG
>NZ_PNQZ01000114.1 GCF_003994335.1 Asaia sp. W19 | reverse complement strand
TTACAGTCTGTTTAACGGCATAACATTCATGGCTCMCCCGGGCTTTCCTCATATGGGTGGAACAGGATGAGTATTGTCACGATTGTCGGAACGTCTGGTACCGCGATTCACGTCACCGTTGACGGTGGACGTGCACAGGGCTTGGCTGAGCTCTACGCGCAGCAGATGGCCGATGCGTTTCAAAAGAACAAACTCGCCTCTGTGCGTCTTGCCCAGGGAGACAGCTCGGTGACTGGCACCGACAGTGTCACTCTGCAGGGCATGATCGCGTCGACCGGCGATTATGCTCCGCATGGCGATTACACATTCATCGGGGTGGGCAACTGGGCCGACAGCACAGCCTATCGCGCGGGCGAGACAGCAGATGGACGCGTCACGATCGAGGGCGCTGGACTCACCTCCACGGGTATCGTGACGATCCTCGGCGGAAATACCGATGGAATCACGTTCAACGCCGGAAGTTCGAATGGAAGTTTTCTGGGTGTCAGTGGCGATAACTATTTCAACGGTGCAAGCCAGTCAGCAAACTGGACGATCGTAACCGCTGCGGGCAATGACACCATCCTGGCGACGAACGGCACAAATGACATCGATGCCGGCACGGGTGAAAACCTGATCATGCTGCAGCGCGGTGTGAACAGGGTTGTCTCTGAGGGAAGCGATACCATCCGCGGGATCAGCGGTGGCCAGGATTCAGTCACATTGCTGGGCGGGAACTCCTTTGTCACGCTCAAGGAAAACGCCTATGTCGCCGATCAGGGGAGTGTGGCCAGCACCATCACACTGGGCGACAATAGCAGCGTCGTCGGAGGATCGGGCTCGATTGTCTTCTTCACTGGTGCCAAGGGAACCTTGACCGGTGCAAGCAATGATACGGTCTCGGCTCTGGGCGATCTGCGCGTCGATCAAGGGAGTGGGCAGACACTGAGTGTCACGGGCGCGCTCTCCTTCATCGCCGGGACGGGGAGCACCCAGGTCCAGGCCAGTCAGGCCACGCTATGGGGCGCGGATCATCTGTCATTGTCACTCGATGTCACCGGAACGGCATTGTGGACGGGCAATCAGAGCGCCTCGAGCACGAATGAACTCGTCGACGCCTCCTCATCGACCGGACGCCTCGAAGCCTGGAGCGGTGCTGGCAACCAGACCCTCATCGGGGGCCAGGGAGGTGATCATTTCGTATTCGGAACATCTTTCGGCGATAATAGAGGGGCGACCAACGTGACCGTCACCGGTGGCAGCGGCGCGGCAAACACATTTGGCGTGCTGTCCGGTCATACAGCGGGTGATGTGACCATCACCGATTTCTCGGCGGCCGCGGGCAATACGTTCTTCATGTATAACTATCAGCCTGGCAACGCCCAGAAGGAGATCAACGCCTTGCTCGGTACGGCGACGGTATCCGGAGGTAACACCTCCATCATGCTCGATAATGACATGAAAGTGACTTTCCTTGGTGTCACAGACCTCAAGGCATCTGACTTCTCGATCAGTTGAGGCCCCCCTTCCGCTCCTGCAAAAACAGCCAGATGCCCAATCAGGGCATCCGCACGCAGTATTTCCGGCAACGGAACCGCCCTACCGGTTGACGAGCTTCATGTTGCTCTCATTGTAGCGCTGACCCGTGACCCGGTCAGCGCTCAACGCAGAGTCGAGTGCCGCAAGATCCTCCTGCCCGAGCCTGACCGTCAGGGCACCGAGATTGTCATCAAGGTAAGTCTGCCGCTTCGTACCGGGTATCGGCACGATGTCCGGCCCCTTTGCAAGCAACCACGCCAGTGCGATCTGGGCAGGCGTGGCTTCATGGCGGGGGGGCATAAACCCCAC
>NZ_PNQZ01000113.1 GCF_003994335.1 Asaia sp. W19 | reverse complement strand
AAACATCAGCTCGGCAACGGGCCGCAAGCCTGTGGCGGCAGCCCCCGCCGCAGCGCCGATATAGGAGGCTTCGGTGATTGGAGTGTCGAGCACACGATCCGGACCGAATTCGGTGTAGAGCCCCTTGGTGACGCCAAGTACGCCGCCCCAGGCGTCATCGACCCCTGAACTGCCGCCCTTGCCGCCCGCAACATCCTCCCCCATCAGGATCACGCGCTCATCGCGCCGCATCTCCTGACGCAGTGCCTCATTGATGGCCTGTCTGAAGCTTTTTCTGGACATGATAATTCTCCCTCCCTGGCGTGATGTGGCTCAGTAGGTGACGTAGACATTCTCATGCAGGTCGGCTGCCTGCGGCACGGGATCGGACTTGGCCTTGCTGACTGCCCGATCGATCTCCTCGCGTACGGCGCTATCGATCGCATCGAAAGCCGAGGCCTCGATCGTGCTGACGGTGCTCACCTGCTCGCGAAAATTTCTGAGGCAGTCTTTTTCGGCGCGCAGGCGCGTTACGTCTTCGCTGCGCCGATAACTCGCGGCGTCCCCCTCGAAATGCCCGTACCAGCGGGCGAGATGGACATGCATCATCACAGGCCCCTTACCGGAGCGGGCATGCGCGATCGCCTCTTCCGCAGCCTGGTGTACAGCGAAGAAATCAGCGCCGTCGCATTCGATATAGGGCATGCCGAAGCCTTCAGCGCGTGCGCGTTGGGACCCTGCGCAGGCATAGGAAGACGCTGTCGCCTCGCCATAGCAGTTATCTTCCAGCACAAACACCGCTGGTAGTGACCAGACTGTGGCGAGGTTCAGGCTTTCCAGCGTCGTGCCTTCATTGGAAGCACCATCACCATAAAAGGCGACTGCAACTCCTCCATCCTTCAGCAGCTTGTGTGACAGGGCAGCGCCACAGATCAGTGGCGGGCCGCCGCCGACAATCCCATTGGCACCCAGCATGCCCAGGGACAGATCAGCGATATGCATCGAGCCGCCCTTGCCCTCGCAGACGCCGGTTTTCTTGCCGTAGATTTCGGCCATCATGCCGTCGACAGCGACGCCCTTGGCGATGCAGTGCCCATGGCCGCGATGGGTGCTCGCAATGGTATCGGTCTCGTTCAGATGGGAACATATCCCGACGGCCGAGGCTTCTTCACCGCAATAGAGATGGACGAAACCGGGTATCTCACCCGTTGCGAACTCGACGTGAAGACGTTCCTCGAAGTCACGGATGGTGCGCATCGAGCGATAGGCGCGCAGCAGGACATCCTGGGAAATCTGCATGAGATATTCTCCCTTGGGGCGCTTCATCGTCGCGCCCTTCACACTGGCGACCAGACCCCTCCAATCGGGAGGGATGTCGGTCCCGCCAGCGGGAGCCTCTCACCAGGCAGGGGATGGAAGAAACATTTCTTCGTTATCAATAACAGATTCTTGTTATGATCCGTCCTGGAGTGTCGCAGGATCGAGACATCGGGATATGTCCCGGCACGGGCAGGATACAGGAAGATCTATGATGGAAGGACCAGACGTGACTTCCCTGGTGGGGCGCAGCAGCGTTCCTCCATCGCTTCCGACACCTTTGCACGAGTCCTGGCGGCGCTGCGGGGGCAGGGCAGCCTTGGCCGCGCGTCATATCGCGCCTCATGACCGGCTCTGCGCCGCCGAGCTGAGGCAGAGACGCGCCTGTCTCGGCAGCGCCCTGCATGAAGGCTGCGTCGAGCTCGACCGGCTGGCCCGGCTGGTCGCGCCTCTCGGCTATATTGCCCTCCTCTCCGACCGGTCCGGTGTCGTGATGGCGCATCGATGCGAAAGCCGGGACGCCCGTCGCGCCGGGCGCTGGAATTTATTCTCGGGTGCCATCTGGGCGGAGGATGCGGCCGGTACGAATGGACTCGGCACGTGTCTGGTGGAGGACAGGGCCATGACGGTGTGTGGAAGCGAGCATTGGCGCTTCGCGTTGCACCATCTGACCTGTACGGCGGTTCCGTTCTACGGAACCGAAGGCGAAATCCTGGGCGCGCTCAATGTGAGCACCGGGCGTCATGACGCCCCGATGGCCGGGATCATGGAGGCGTTGCTCGCCGATGCGTCGCGAGCAATCGAAAGGCGTCTCTTCGAGCATCGATTCAGGTCCGCTCGGATCGTACTCCTAGGGGAGGGCACTGCCCTGTCGCAGGAAATGATCGCTCTGGATGAATCCGGCGGCCTCATCGGCGCCAGCCGTGCCGCCCGGAGCAGGCTGGCGGTGATTGAACAGGTTCCGGATCGGGGCAGCCATTTCGACGCGTGCAGGTCGGTTCCCATGCTGAAGGAACGCTCCGGTTTTCGAGAAGCTGAGATACGCGCCATTCTCGAAGCACTCTCCTTCAGCCAGGGCAAGATTGCCCCGGCTGCGCGCCTTCTCGGTGTCAGCCGGGCGACCCTCCATCGCAAGATCAGAAATCTCGGGATCAGGCGGGGCGCCCTGGACGCACTCAGCCGTTGATGATGGTCCCGCCATTGACGTGCAAAGTCTGTCCGGTGACGAAAGACGCATCCTCACTGGCGAGATAGACATAGGCCGGGCCAAGTTCGGAGGGGTCGCCGCATCGGTCCATCGGTACGGAACTGGCGAGGGCCGAAACCTGCTCCGGGTCGACAGGGCCCCAGCTTGCGGGCTGAAGCGGAGTCCAGACCGGCCCTGGCGCGACAGCGTTCACGCGGATCCCCTTTTCCACCAGTTCAAGCGCGAGAGCGCGGGTGAACCCCATCTCAGCTGCCTTCGTGGTGGAATAGGCCAGCAATCCCGCACTGCCACGATAGGCGTTGATCGACGAGGTATTGACGATGGCGCTTCCCTTTTTGAGATGGGGCAGGGCGGCGCGCGTCAAGTAGAAATAACCGTTGATATTGGTGTCCATATGACGCTGCCATTCCTCATCGGTGATGGTGGCGCTATCCTGATTGACGACCTGCCAGCCTGCATTATTGACCAGCACATCGAGGCCGCCGAACGCCTCGACGACCTGGCTTACGGCCTCGTTGCAGAAATGGCTCGAGCGGATATCACCGGACAGGGCGATGGCCCTGACGCCCTCGGCTTCGATCAGGCGCTTCGTCTCATCCGCGTCTTCATGTTCTTCGAAATACAGGATGGCGACATCGGCGCCCTCCCGGGCAAAATGCAGCGCTGCCGAGCGCCCGATGCCACTATCGCCCCCACTGACGATTGCTTTCTTGCCCGAAAGCTTGCCGCTGCCGCGATAGCTTTCCCTGATATGCGTGGCGAGGGGACGCATCGCTTTCTCAACGCCGGGTTGATGGGCCTGCGATTGGGGCGGAATCTGCTCTGGCATGAACTCTCTCCTGATCGTGGAACATTCGGGGTCCCGATTTCACGGACCTGTGATCAATGCGAGGCAAGAGAGGACGTTCCGGCGTTTCTCCCGAGATCGAGGTTTTGTGATATCGGGGGAGAGGCGGGTCTCAGGAGGGGGGGCG
>NZ_PNQZ01000112.1 GCF_003994335.1 Asaia sp. W19 | reverse complement strand
CGGGCGCGCTCGATCAGCAGCTCGCTGGTGATCGACGCCGGGCCACGGACTTCACCGGCCAGAACGACGCGGTTGGTCGTGCAGAGGGTTTCGCACGCAACACGGGCTTCCGGGTCGGCCTCGAGATAAGCGTCCAGAACGGTGTCGCTGATCCGGTCGGAGACCTTGTCCGGATGACCTTCAGAAACGGATTCCGATGTGAAGAGAAATTCGCCGTAGTTACGCACTCAGGGACCTCGCAGGGAATGAGTGAAAGAAAGGAGAGCGGACGCGCGATAACCTGCGCTCGACCCGCAAGAGAGGGCTGTCCTTAGAGGCATTGAGCCACAGGGGTCAAGCGTTTGTTATGTTGCAGTACGGGAAGTGAAGCCTGATCAGGCCTCGAATATTTCCGTCATGGTGTAGAGCCCTGCCGGTTTACCAGCCAGCCATCGCGCCGCCTTGACCGCACCCTGTGCAAACACGCGGCGGTCAAAAGCGCGATGCGACAAGGTGATCTGTTCCGTGCCCGACGTCAGGATCAGGCTGTGCTCCCCCACGATCTGCCCGGCACGCAGTGAGGCAAAGCCGATCGCCCCTTCGCCGCGCAGTCCGGAGCGATCGATCTCGGTCACATTGGCCAGAGCGACATTGCGCCCCTCAGCAAAGCGCTCGCCAATGGCCAGAGCCGTACCTGAGGGGGCATCGCGTTTCTGACGATGGTGGGTCTCAAGGATTTCAGCATCATATTCATCGGCAGGCAGCTTGGCGCCCAACTGACGCGCCAGATCGAGCAGGAGCGTCAGGCCGGGAGCGAAATTGGCGGCCTTGAGCACCGGGATGGTTTGAGCGGCCTGCGTGATTGCCGCTTCCTGCGCGGCATCGAACCCGGTTGTCCCTATCACCCAGGCGCATCCTGCTTTGGCAAAGGCCTCGGCATGGGTGCAGGTGGCCTCCGGACTGCTGACATCGATCACCACATCGCACCGATCCGCCAGCGTCGCGGGATCCGTGACGATATGGCGGGCGGGGTCTGCCCTGCGCGGCAATCCTCCCC
>NZ_PNQZ01000111.1 GCF_003994335.1 Asaia sp. W19 | reverse complement strand
AAGCGCCTGTCAGGACCGGAATGTCCCGGCGCCCCCGTTTCCTGCATGGCACGGCGCGTTCCTGCCGATTAGGGGCATAAAGCAGCATGGATCTATCGTTTTGAAGCATGAAACCCAGGAAGCCGGAAGCGGGCATGCCGGGGAGAAAAGCGCGGTAGTGCCTGTCAGAGATATAGAGACAAACGGTTGGAGTAATAAGCCGAGAGTTCCTAGGACAATTCCAACAGTAATGACCGTGCAGAAACCATGGTTGTTATTCATTGTCTTGGAGTTCGGAAATGAGATTGCTGAAATTCGGCATGGCGGCGTTGATCGCGACCACGACCCTGACCACGATGCCCAGCGCAGCCCGTGCAGACGGTATCGAAAACCCCAACGAATTCTATTGGCCCACACGGCTCAGCCTGGCACCGCTGCGCCTGCATGATGCGGCGTCGAACCCCTACGGACCCGATTTCGTCTATACCAGGGACTTCCGCAAGCTGGATCTCGAGGCTGTCAAAGCCGATATCCGCAAGACCCTGACCCAATCCCAGCCCTGGTGGCCTGCCGATTACGGCACTTACGCGCCGTTTTTCGTGCGTATGGCCTGGCACGCGGCTGGGACCTATCGCGCCATGGATGGGCGCGGCGGTGAAGAAGGCGCCGAGCAACGTTTTGAGCAGCTGAACAGCTGGCCCGATAACGCCAGTCTGGACAAGGCGCGCCGCCTGCTCTGGCCGGTCAAGAAAAAATACGGTCGCAACCTTTCCTGGGGCGATCTGATGGTGCTCACAGGGAATGTTTCGCTGGAGTCCATGGGCTTCAAGACGCTGGGCTTTGCCGGTGGACGCGCCGATGACTGGGAGAGCGAGCTGGTTTACTGGGGCCCCGGCACCCAGTTCATGAGTTCGAACGTCGATTCACAGATCAAGAAATCCAGTGTCGAGCCGGGTGGCCATCTGCCGAAGCCTCTGGCCTCGACCACCAAGGGGCTGATCTATGTGAATCCCGAGGGACCCAATGGCGTGCCGGACCCGGCAGCGGCGGCGCAGATGATTCGCCTCGCCTTCGGGCGCATGGCCATGAATGACGAGGAAACCGTTGCCCTGATCGCGGGCGGTCATACCTTCGGCAAGGCGCATGGTGCGGCTTCCGCCACCAAATGCGTAGGGGTTGCGCCTGCTGCGGCGCCTGTCGAGCAGCAGGGTCTGGGCTGGGCCAACCACTGTGCGCAGGGCAAGCTGAAGGCGACCGATGCCATTACCAGCGGGCTCGAGGGCGCATGGTCGGCCGACCCGATCCATTTCACCTCGCAATATCTCGATAATCTGCTGGGGCATGAATGGGTCAAGACCAAGAGCCCGGCCGGTGCCACGCAATGGGTGCCCAAGGACGCCGAGAATATCGTTCCCGATGCCAGCGACCCGAACAAGCTGCATCCGCTGATGATGTTCACGACCGATATCGCGCTGCGCACCGACCCCTCCTATCGGGCTATCATCACGCGCTGGGCCGCGCATCCCGAGCAGTTCGCCGATGCGTTCGCCCATGCCTGGTTCAAGCTGACCCATCGCGATCTGGGGCCGAAATCGCGCTATTTCGGGTCTGAAGTCCCATCCGCCGACTTCCTGTGGCAGGACCCGCTCCCCGCGGCTCAGGGTGCCACGGTCAATGCCGCCGATCTGCGTGAGTTGAAGAAGGCGATAGCGGCATCGGGGCTGACAGAGCGCGAGATGATCAAGACAGCCTGGGCGTCGGCAGCATCTTTCCGCGACTCCGATCATCGTGGCGGGGCCAACGGGGCGCGTATCCGTCTGGCGCCGGAGAGTGACTGGGCCGTGAACGACCCTGATGAGCTGAAAACCGTCCTGCCGAAGCTCGAAGCGGTCCAGCAGCATTTCAACAGGGGTGCCCACCATGGCCGCAAAATCTCCCTGGCCGATGTCATCGTGCTGGCGGGTAATGTGGGCGTCGAGCAGGCGGCCAGAAAATCGGGTGTTGCGCTGGATCTGCCTTTTGCCCCGGGGCGGGTGGATGCTGGTCCCGAGCAGACCGACAAGCAGTCTTTTGCCCTGCTGGAACTGAGCGCGGATGCGTTCCGCAATTATTATCGCGCCGAACCGGATGAGAAATCACCGACGCAGATGCTCGTCGATCGAGCCAGCAACCTCTCGCTGAGCGTGCCAGAGATGACCGTGCTTCTGGGCGGACTGCGCGTTCTGGATATCAATGCCGGTCATTCCGAGCAGGGTGTCCTGACCACGTCTCCTGGCATTTTGAGCAATGATTTCTTCGTCAATCTGCTCGACATGTCCACGCGCTGGGAAAAATCGGCCACGCAGCAGGGCGTGTATGACGGGCTCGATCGCGACACAGGCAAAAAGCGCTGGACGGCCTCCTCGGTCGATCTGATTTTCGGCGCGAATGCAGAGCTGCGCGCTGTGGTGGAGGTCTATGCCTCCGACGACGCCAAGGCGAAATTCATCAAGGATTTTGCCAGCGCCTGGACCAAGGTCATGACGCTCGATCGTTTCGACCTGCGTCGCAACTGACGTCTGACCATCAGATCTGCCCGCCATAGCGGGCAGAGAAGGGAGATTTTCCGATGAAGCGTTCCAGTCATCCCCGCCCCGCGATGGCATGTGCTGTTGTGACGGTCGCCCTTCTGGGGGGTATGGGCCTCCTCACGTCGCACGCTGCCAAGGCTGCCACTGTCGAGGTCAGGATGCTGAGCCACACTGCCACGGGCGGTCGGGGTTTCGAACCGGCGATCGTGCATATCCACAGCGGTGACACGGTGCATTTCGTTGCGGCCGATCCCGGTCACAATGTCCAGTCTCTCCCGGGTATGATTCCGCAGGGAGCGGAACCGTTTGCCGGACCCATGGGGCATGATCTGAGTGTGACATTCAGCAAGCCCGGACTATACGGCTATAAGTGTCTGCCGCATTACTGGATGGGCATGGTCGGACTGGTTGTCGTGGACAAGCCGGTCAACGAGCAGGAAGCCAAATCCGTTTCCCAGCCCGGCGCGGCGGGGGCACGTTTCCGCCAGCTCTTCGATACGCTCGATCACGGGTAGTCGGATCATGCGGAACCCGGGCCAAGGTCGAAGCCATCCTGTGAAGCAGCATTATACGCGCATGGCGAGCGTGCTTCATTGGCTCGTGGCTGTGCTGCTGGGTGCACAAATAATACTCGGGCTTGCCATGATGCATGGCGGCCTGAGCGAGGCCCGGTCTTTTGCGCTGTTTCAACTGCACTCTGAGCTTGGGCTTTGTGTGTTCATCGTGATTGCCCTGCGCCTGCTCTGGCGGCTCACCCACAGGACCCCGCCCTTACCGCAAGGCATGAGCCGACTGACACGAAATCTGGCTCAGGGCGTCCATACGGCGCTCTATATTCTTCAAGGCGGCGCTCCGATCAGTGGCTGGCTGCTCGCCTCTGCCCTGGCCCTGCCGGTGTCGTTCTTCGGCTTCGGCGATGTACCTCTTCTGTCAGGGGTGTCGGAGGGACAGTCGGAAGGCGCATTTCGCCTCATGCACCACTGGGCAGCATGGGGGTTAGGCGGGCTCGTGGTTGTTCATACCCTTGCCGCCTTGCATCACCGGTTGATCAAGGGTGAGCGCATATTCGACCGCATCAGCCCCTTCTATCGAACCGGACCTGACATCTGAGTCTGGTTTTACAGCCATCGAGGGGCCAGACAGCGTAGGCCGGTGGGGCTGGGCGAGCGGTTCCGTCATCTCGCGTGCCGCTCTGGCTGCATGGCAGCATGGCGTTCAGGTCAGAGCTGTATAGTTCGTGATGCTGCCAGACAGGATGCCAAATACTCGGTCGCGTACACAAAACTGTTATCTCATAATCGATTAAATATTAGCAATGATCGATTCTATAGAGCTCACAATATGGAAAAATACTGAATCGCTTAGGGTTTTCCCATATGTCGGGCTCCCTATGACCTTACTGTTCATGGTCGCATGAACTTTTGGTTCAGGCGGGGGGAATTTATTTCATTTGTCCTCGAAGTTAACGGTTCATATACGAAAACTATTCTCATATTGATCGCGCCATCACTGTATTGGCCCATAATGTGATGAATATTCCGGAATAAAGAACCAACAATCGAAATAAATGGACTCTGTGGGATGTCTCATCATATTGACGATGCTGTAATCGGCATGCTGGCGCGTCATTTCGATGTTGCGCCAGAAAACATCACGCCGGAAACCCGTTTTACGGAAGATCTCTCCGCCGATAGTTTTGATATCGTGGAACTGCTGTTCGAGATCGAGGAGCAGGCGGGCATAGCGATACGCGAGAGCTCCTTCCCGGTCATCGCGACGGTGGGTGATCTGCTGGATCTGCTACGCGCCGGATTCGACCATGCCGGGGTTGATCTCATTCTCACGCAGAAAACCGTCAAGGAGACTACTCCTGTCACGGCGGCGCCACTGACGGTCACTACGGGATGAACCACCGGCTCACAATGCCCAAACGCGTGGTCGTGACAGGAATGGGGATCGTCTCTCCACTTGCCGTCGGCGTGTCGAGCAGTCTGGAGGCACTGCACGCAAAAAGAACGCCATTGACGCGCGAGCGCTTCCAATGGGGCGGTTTTTCGCGCGCGCATGTCGTCGGGCGTGTGCCCTCCCGAACCTACAGGGTAGGGGGATATACTCCTGACGAATGGTTCTCCGCCAAGGAGCAGCGCAGGCTCGACCGCTTCATACAGCTTGGCATCGTCGCCGCGCGCGAAGCGGTCTGTCAGGCACGTCTGATGCAGCTCGACGCCGCGACCAGGGCGGGCATTGCCGTCAGCATTGGCTCCGGTATTGGAGGGCTCGATACGATCGCCCGCACAGCCAGCTCTGTTCCGGGGCAGGGGCGCCCGTTTTATTTGCCAAGCGTCTTGATCAATAGTTGCGCGGGCGAGATCGCGCGGCGCTACGGCTTTCTGGGCGGAGCGGAAGGCAATTCCGCCTCCTGTGCCACGGGGACGATTGCGATCGGCAAGGCGTTTCAGGCAATTCGGGACGGCTATCAGTCGATCGTGGTGGCTGGCGCCACAGAGGCGGCCGTCACCCCCGCCGGGATCAAGGTTTTTGCCGATCTGAACGCTCTGGCTGAGGCGACGGACCCGCACGCGGCCAGCCGTCCTTTCGACAGGGCGCGCACGGGTTTCGTTCTGTCGGAAGGGGCGGCGGTACTCGTGCTCGAGGCACGCGACCATGCGATCAGCCGTGGGGCTCCCATTTTGGGTGAGATCACCGGTTTTTCTCAAAGCGCCGATGCCCATGATCTCGTCGCACCGGATCCACTCGGACAGGGGGCCGAACGGGCAATGCGTGGTGCCCTGCGTGACGCGGGAATTTCTCCTGACGCAATCGGCTGGGTCAACGCGCATGCAACGGGCACGCCGCTGGGGGATGATATCGAGATCGGGGCCATAGAAGGCGTATTCGCCGGCTATGGAGAGGTCGTGGTGTCCTCGATCAAGGGCCTTACGGGCCATGCGCTGGGGGCGTCGGGTGCCATCGAGACTGTTCTTGGTATCGCTGCCATGCGCACCGGCATGATCCCGCCAAACTATAATCTGGAGCAGCCGAGCCGGGTCAGTTTCCTGAACAGGCCACAAAGCGATCTGCCTTACCGGGGTGGGTATTGCCTTTCCAATAGCTTCGGCTTTGGGGGCGTGAACGCCGCGCTCGTCTTTCACTAACCGGTCGAGAATAGGGATGACAGAAATGAATGCCGGAAGCTGGACGTTCGAGATCCGTGATGCCGTCAGGGGGCAGGTCATGCATAGCGTCGAACTCGACGAGACCGACCTTGCCCTCTCGCCCCCTGAACAGCGCGCAGAGGCGCTCTATGTCGCTCTTGAGCGTCATCTGCCGCTTGTCGGGGCTGATCTGAGCGACATGAACGCCGATTATATCGAAATGGGATACACCGATCTGATCGGTGTTGCCTTGCGCAATTCGCGGCTGCGGCGCGCCAATCTCAACGGTGTCAATTTCAGCGGGGCCGATCTTTCGGGGGCGGATCTTTCTGGCGCATCGCTGGTCGGGGCCCGTCTGTGCGGTGCCTCGCTCAGCGGGGCCTGTCTGCAGGAAGCCGATCTGCGTGGTGCCAATCTTTCGGGGGCTGTTCTGCTCAACGTCGATCTGAGTGGGGCCTTGCTGAATGGCGCCCTCCTCAATGGCGCAGTGTGCACAGGAACGGTTTTCGAGGGATGTGATCTGGCTTCGGCATCATCTTTTGGGGCCGAAATGAAACATGCCCGCTTCGAAGGGGCGCGATGGCGGGACATACCGCTTGCGCGGCGCCCCATACGTGTCAGTGGCCTGGATTATGACGTGACCATTCTCGAGCAGCATATCGTCGTCGGGTCCACGACCCTGACGATGAACGACCTCGCTCGTCTGGGCGAGCGGGAGGCTGTGAGCAAGGGTGGGGTGCGGGCCCTGCGTTTCATCAGAAATTTCAAAGGGGTGATCGAGAGCCTGTTCGCCTGCAGGGAACTCGTGCGCGACGTTCCGCAGATACAGATCTGATCGGCAGCCCATAAGGGGGAAATAAAAATGGCTGAATATAATCTGGGCAAAGAGACCGTTAATACGGGGTCCGGTGATAGCCCCAAATGGGAAGACAGGGGCCAGACCGGAACGGGGTATGTCCTGAATGCGGGCGATACGCTCAACGTCAATGACTGGGGAACGGCCACGAACTGCACTCTCAATGGCGGTACGGTCAATGGCAATAGCGGGGGTACGATCAACAATGCCACCATCAATTCCGGAATAGCGAATATCCAGGGCGCCACGGTCAATGGGGGAACCATGAACGGTGGCACGATGGTGGTGCGCAGCGGCACGCTGAGCGGAACGTTCAGAGTGACGGGCGGCAGCCTCACGATCGGTAATTCGAATGGCGTGGTTGGGACCAATAATACGATCATCAATCTTTCGGGTAGTGCAGCGGCGGCCATTTATAATGTAGCTGCAATGACCATCAATCTGGCCAGCGGTGCTTCGCTCAAGACCCGGATCAATGCGCTGCGCACCCTCACGATCAATACCACGGGCGAGAATTTCAGCCTCGATATCGAGGATCTCGATCCACGCACGATTACCGGTGTCACGCATGAGGCCAATCGCCTCATCATTCACACGACCAATGGCGATGTGACGATCAATGGCTCCATCCCTGGCTATCATTTCTCACCTGACGGGCGTGGTGGCCTGACCCTGACGGCATGTTTTGCCGAAGGGACGCTCATTGCCACCCCCCAGGGACTGCGCCGCGTCGAGACGCTGCGTATCGGGGATATGGTCGAGACGGATCTCGGCCCCCAGCCTGTCCGGTGGGTCGGTTACAAGCAGGTGCGGCTTCATGGGGCAAAGCCTGACGAAGCCCATCTGATCCGTATTCATGCCCACGCATTTGGCGCCGGGCGGCCCAATCGTACTCTATGGGTGACGCCTGAACACTGCGTTTCTCACGAAGGGGGGCTGGTCCCCATGCGCATGCTGGTCAATGGGGGGTCCATTGCGTATGACCGTACCAGACGCAGCTATACCTATTACCATATCGAAACGCCGGTCCATGCCATTCTTCAGGCTGAAAATCTCGGCATGGAAAGCTATCTGCCCGGTCTGAATGCCGTGGTTTTCGATAACCGGCATCCGGGGTCGGATAATGTGCCGGGAAATGCGCATGGCAAGGCACGACTGCCTCTCATCGTAGCGCGCGACCGTATTGAACCGCTCTGGGCTAGTCTCGCGACGCGCTCGGCCAGGCTTGGCCACGCGGTCAGCGTGACAGGGGGCGAAATGGGCAGGACCGATATCCGCCTCGTCACGGCGGAAGGCAAGGCGTTGACGCGTGTCGATCATGCCGTTGCGGGACAGGCGGCCTTTGTGCTGCCGCCCTATACCCGTGCGGTCATCATTCGTGCCACGGCCAGGCGCCCGGACCAGGTCATTGGTCCTTTTATGGATGATCGGCGTCGTCTCGGCGTCAGGGTCGGCACGGCCTATGTGCAGGATGAGGGCGGTTGCGACGTGATCACCCATCATCTGACGACAAGGGCGCTTGGTGGATGGCATGAGATCGAGGACGGAGATACGCGCTGGACATCCGATAGCGCTGTTCTGCCTCTGCCTGAATTCCCGGTGGAGGCGCGCGTGAGGCACCTGATCCTCGATCTCCCCGATATGGTGTGATGCCCATGCTCTCGACCGCGAGCAGCGCCCGGCCTCAGCCAGGCTCCTGGGCGCAAATCGGATCATGGCACCGTCTGGAGCGTGACGGTGCGGTCGCCACGGCAGTGCCTTTCGATGCGCTGCCGGGGGATTTGCGGGTTGATACGCCCGATGGCGCGGTGGCTATCGCCGATCTGTCTATCGGTGATCCCCTGACGCTCTATGGGGCCGCACGACCCGCCATCAGAGAGCTGCGCGGTGTAAGCGAATATCTCTGGATTGGAGGAGATCATCCGGATAAGGGCGTGCGGCTCGATGTCTATGCCTCTGCCTCGGTTGGGGGCGACCTGGCGCTGCCCATGAACTGGCGTCCCAAGGAGCCGATCCAGCCGGCATTTCGTCTTGGCGTCACGCCCACACGTCTGTTCCGGATTGAACTCGACTTGCCCGGTATGCCCGACGCAACCATACGGCTGAATGACATGCCCTGCCGTCCTGCGACGCTGGACGAGCAGCGCACCCATTCATGGCGCATTCTGATCGATGGTGTCTCTGCTCCAATCCATGCCCAACGCAACGGGCATGTCCTGATTCGTCTTCCAGCCGGGGCTTCGAAAATTGAGATATCGGGGGAGGCAAGCGTCGATCATATGGACGCTGCCGTCTTCACTTTGTGGGATACCTTGGAAACACGCATTCTAGAGGCGCATGATCTGCACCGGTCACCTGACCGTCTCGTCCTGAATCTCGATCGCCACTCCGGTCATCTCGGTATGCTCTCGATCACCTTTCCCTGACGGTCGTCGTCTCCCTGCGAGCGGTCATCCGACTCAGCAGGCTGGGTCGGGCTCCGCCGCAGCCTCATTCTCTCGGAAGGCTATACGCTCGCCATATGACTGCTTGGCCCCATGCGGGCTCCGGAGATCACGGATGAAGCTGTGCCTTGAGCCAGTCCGAGACAAGGTCGAGCGCACTTGCGTCGATATCCTCCTCGATCAGGCTATATTCCCCTGAACTTCCCGTTTCTGCCTTTTGCAGGAGATGATTGAGACCGGGGAGCTCAACGATTTGCGCCTGGTGATTTGCGGCCAGAGCCCGATGGAAAGCGGGTAGTGCAATATCGGCCGGAACCTGGCGGTCCTTGCTGCCAATCACGGCCAGAACCGGGCATCGTACCCGCGCCAGATCAGATGCGGGGTCGTAGCGATCCATGAAGCGTATGGCGGGCATGGTGACGATTCGCATATCTGCAGGAAGCCCTGTTTTCGTTCCCTTTATTTTGTTCCATGCAGAATCTGCCGCCTGATCAGCCTCCTTCTGGCTCTGGTCGGGCGTCATGGCATCCATCACGGCGATAAAGTCCCTGTCACTCTCACGGGCAACGGCTTGAGGTACCTGACTCTGCTTCATGGCCCAGTCTCTCTGGGCGAGCATGATCGGTCTCCCTGGTACCGGGGGCGCCTCGAGCAGGACGATGAAGGTCACGCCGGGGTCGTGTGCGGCGATCATGGAGGCGATCATGCCCCCTTCGCTATGGCCCATCAGCCCGATGCGTGTGGGATCGATGGCAGAGTGGCTGCGCAGGAACCGCAGTCCTGCCTCCGTATCCTGCGCGAAATCCCGTGTTGTGGCGCTCTCGACCGGTCCAGTGGAGCCGCCTCTCATGCGGTCATCGACGCGCAGCACAGCAATACCCTTTCGCGTCAGCGTGTCTGCCCAAACAAGAAAAGGCCTATGGCCGAACGCCGTCTCGTCGCGATCCTGCAAGCCAGATCCCGTGATAAGCAGAACGGCAGGAAAGGGTCCCTTGCCCTGGGGGAGGGTGAGCGTACCAGCCAGATGAGCCGGTCCGGAAGGATTGTCGAAACTCACCTCCTCACTGCGATATGGGAAGGGCGGCTTGGGTATTTGCGGGCGTTTCTGGACCTCTTCGGCTGCGCCATGCGTCATTATCAGCGGCAGGGAGTTGTTCCGCTGTGACCATTCCCCATCGAGAGTCCGATTGTCGTCACGGATCTTGGCGACATAGCGCGCCGAGAGGCGAGGGAGGGTGAGCGTGAGGGTCTGGTTGTCGAGGCGCACGGTTTCCACGGGAATATGGAAAGCCCCCTGGGCGGGGCTGTCCATGGTGGCGGTCAGGATGTCGCCCTGTGCCGCAAGGTGCAGCACCACAGGGAGAGAGATACCCTGTCTGAGCGTGAGCATGCCGCGCCAGTCTCCAGCCAGATCCCGGACTGCGGCATGAGCGCCGTTGGCGCCTGCTCCGAGAAATGCCGAAATACCCGCCATGACACCGAGAGCGCGGAAAAATCGTTTCATCCCCTCATCCCCATTCGCTGGACGGGCACTCACGATGCGGATTGTCCACATTACCGCAGTATTGAAAACCCGCCTCACCAAAAGAATTTGCGCCGACTACGCGCTCAGGAAAAGTTTAACAGGCACAACGCATGGAGACGTCAACAAGGCTGTCAGCGTTCCGGATATTCTAAGTTCGGAATTCGTGATTATTTGAGTAGCATCGATGAGCGGTGAGTTCCCGGCATTCCTGTGTCTGACCCGAGGGAGTTTTGCGGGGAGGCTCGCATAGGGGCGGGGAGAGCTCTCTCGCGGTCCAGGTCGCGAGAGAGCGCCGGGGTCAGGCGACGAACAGAGCCGAGATGGCTGCCTGTGCGTCGCTCTGGATCTGCTTGAGATGGGCCTCGCTCACAAAGCTCTCGGCATAGATCTTGTAGACATCCTCGGTGCCTGAGGGACGCGCAGCGAACCAGCCATTGGCAGTCGTGACCTTGAGTCCCCCAATCGGCGCATCATTGCCTGGTGCGCGTGTCAGCTTGGCGAGCACCTTGTCCCCTGCCAGATGGGTCATCGGCAGTTGCTCGGGGCTCAGCTTCGAGAGGATGGCCTTTTGAGCAGGATTCGCTGCGGCATCGATGCGCTGATAGAAGGGCGCGCCCAGCTCAGCGGTGAGGTCGGCATAGTGTTCAGCGGGCGTCTTGCCCGTGACGGCCGTGATCTCAGCCGCCAGCAGACCCAGAATCAGCCCGTCCTTGTCGGTGGACCACACCGTTCCATCCCGACGGAGGAAGGAGGCGCCAGCGCTTTCCTCGCCGCCAAAACCCAGCGATCCGTCATACAGGCCATCGACGAACCACTTGAATCCGACCGGCACTTCAACGACGTCGCGGCCGATCTTGCCTGCCACGCGGTCGATCAGCGCGGAACTGACCAGCGTCTTGCCAATCCTGGCCTCCGCGTTCCAGCCAGGACGGTTATTGAAGAGATACCAGATGGCGACGGCGAGATAATGATTGGGGTTCATCAGCCCGACAGGGCGCGAGACGATGCCATGACGATCGGCATCCGTATCGGTGGCAAAAGCGACATCGAACTGTGACCCCATGCCGATGAGCCGCGCCATGGCATACGGGGAAGAGCAATCCATACGGATCTGTCCGTCCCAGTCTGCGGTCATGAAGCCGAAAGCCGGGTCGAGCTCATCGCTGACAATGGTGGCTTTCAGGTCATAGCGCTTGATGATGGCCGGCCAGTAGTCGAGTGCTGCGCCGCCCAGCGGGTCGATGCCGATACGGATGCTGGATCCGCGAATGGCGTCCAAATCGATCACGGCACCCAGATCATCCACATAAGGCGTGATGAAGTCATGGCCACGCACGCAATCGGCCTTGCGGGCCTCCTCATAGGGGAGGCGATGCACGTCCTCGAGCCCCGCGCTCAGGAAGGCATTGGCCTGGTCCTGCACCAGCTTGGTGATGTCGGTATCGGCTGGGCCACCATGGGGAGGGTTGTATTTGAAACCGCCATCGACGGGCGGATTATGCGATGGGGTGATGACCACGCCATCGGCAAGACCGGTGCTGCGACCCTTGTTATAAGTCAGGATGGCGTGGGACACGACCGGTGTCGGGGTAAAACGGTCATGACAATCGATGCGGACCTCGACACCATGAGCCGCAAAGACCTCGATGGCGGAGCGTTGCGCCGGGGCGGAAAGCGCATGGGAGTCGATGCCGATGAAAAGCGGACCATCGATTCCCTTGTCCTTGCGATAACGGCAGATGGCCTCGGCGATGGCCAGGATATGATTCTCGTTGAAGCTTGTATGGAGGGAGGAGCCACGATGCCCCGAGGTTCCGAAAGCGACGCGCTGTGCAGCGATGGCGGGGTCTGGCTTGCGATTATAATAGGCGCTGATCAGGGCCGGGATATCGGCAAGGGCGTTTTTGTCCAGCGTCTTGCCGGCGAGGGGGCTGACAGAGGTCATGGGAACTCGG
>NZ_PNQZ01000110.1 GCF_003994335.1 Asaia sp. W19 | reverse complement strand
GATCTCGGCGATATAGATCGGCACGATCTGAGACGACGCGCCGATGGCGAGGCCGAGGATCAGACGGGCAAAGGTCAGGACGGCCACCGAATGCGCGAATGTCACGATCACGGTACCGATCAGGAACAAGGTCGCAGCGGCAATAATGGTGCGGCGGCGCCCCAGACGATCGGAAAGCGGCGCGGCGCTGATGCACCCGATCAGGGCGCCGAGAATCACGGCAGAGGTCACCACCTCGGCGCTCTCCGTTGTCAGCTGGAACTGGGGGGTCAGCTGGAGAAGCGCCGCCGAGATGATGCCGGTGTCATAACCGAAAAGAAGACCACCGGTCGCCGCGATCACGGCGATAAAATTGGTGAGTGCCTGCCCTCGCGGGCGCGTTGTGGAAGCCATTGGTGAGCTTTCGTCCTGATCCAGGTGAACGTGCTTGAGATTACAAACACGTTACTTCCACACTATGCCCCCACAAGGTCAACACACAATGTGGGAAGTTAACCAAAAATCTTGTCATAAATGCGGTCTACCGCAACAAGATGTCGTGTGCTGTCCATCGCCTCATCCAGCACCTTGGCATCCACACGCCCCGCTACCTCCGGGTCCTGCTCCAGATTCTCCCGGAAGCTACGGCCATCCGGCTCGCCCAGCTTGGTCCAGGTCTCCATCGCATTGCGCTGGACGATACGATAGGCGTCCTCGCGCGAAATGCCTGAACGCGCCAGAGCCAGGAGAACCTCGCCGGAATGGACCACGCCACCCAGCGATTCGAGATTGGCCATCATGCGCTCCGGATAGACAACGAGCTTGTCCATCATCCCGGCCAGACGCATCAGGGCAAAATCGAGCCCCACCGTCGCATCGGGCCCGATATTGCGCTCAACGGAGGAGTGGCTGATATCGCGCTCATGCCACAACGCAACGTTTTCGAGTGCCGGGACGACATGCGAACGCACCAGACGCGCCAGACCTGTCAGATTCTCGGAGAGCACCGGGTTGCGCTTGTGCGGCATGGCCGAGCTGCCCTTCTGGCCCGGATGGAAGAATTCCTCTGCCTCGCGCACTTCCGAACGCTGCAGATGACGCACTTCAACAGCCAGACGCTCGATACCGCTGGCGATCACACCCAGCGCACAGAAGAATGCGGCATGCCGGTCACGGGGGATGACCTGGGTAGAGACGTCTTCGGCAGCCAGACCCAGGCGCGCAGCGACGAATTCCTCAACGCGCGGATCGATATGAGCATAGGTGCCGACCGCGCCTGAAATCGCACAGATCGCGATTTCCTTACGGGCCACGAGAAGACGCTCGCGGTTGCGCGCGAACTCGGCATAGTGCCCGGCAATCTTGAGACCGAAGCTCGTGGGCTCGGCATGGATGGCATGCGAGCGTCCGATCGTGACCGTATTCTTATGCGCGAAAGCCTGCTTCTTCAATGCCGCCAGAACCGCGTCAATGTCTTCCAGCAGGAGGTCCGTCGCCTGCACGAGCTGCACTGAAAAACATGTGTCGAGCACGTCTGACGACGTCATGCCGAGATGCACGAAGCGGCTCTCGGGGCCGATCTTCTCGGCCAGCCAGGTGAGGAACGCGATCACATCGTGACGGGTTACGGATTCAATCTCGTCAATACGCGCGACATCTGCATCGGAGAACGCGGCCATCGCGGCATCGCCACGCTCGCGAATGACCGCGGCGGCTTCTTTCGGCATGTCGCCCAGCTCGGCCATTGCCTCACAGGCCAAGGCCTCGATCTCGAACCAGATGCGATAGCGATTGGTGGGAGACCAGATGGCGGTCATTTCGGGGCGGCTGTAGCGAGGCACCATGGCTTGGCTCCTGGAATGTCTGGGACGCGGATTGCGCCCTCTTACCGCAACTCGGCGCCCGCGAACACCATCCTTGTCATCCCACTCAATTGCGCGGCGGGAGCGCTTTCTCTAGGCTTTCGTGTATCTGTCGTATTGGAGGATGATGTGGCGCCTGATCTTACCTGGCATGCCCTGATCGCGCTCGCCCAGGTTGTCATGATCGATATCACCCTTGCCGGGGACAACGCGGTGGTCATCGGCATGGTCGTACGCGGCCTGCCCGCAACCCAGAGGCGAAAGGCGATTATCGTCGGGGTGGCGAGTGCCGCGCTCATGCGCATCGTTCTGGCGCTCGTGGCGTCACAGCTTCTCGCGGTGATCGGGCTGACGCTTGCAGGCGGAGTACTGCTGCTCTGGGTGTGCTGGAAGATGTATCAGGAGATGCGTCACCCGGAAGAGGTGGAAGGCAGCACCCAAAACGGCACGCTGGGCCAGGCAATCTTCCGGATCATCCTCGCGGATCTGTCCATGAGCCTCGATAATGTCCTCGCCGTTGCGGGGGCGTCA
>NZ_PNQZ01000109.1 GCF_003994335.1 Asaia sp. W19 | reverse complement strand
WTCCGAAAGCGATGGCATGCGCCCCCGGCCGAACGCGAGGCGACCATCATGACCATGCTCCAGAACAAGCCGCATGAGCGCATGCCAGATGCCGACAGCAAAGAACCCGAGGGCGCGCAGGCGCAGGTCCTGATCTGCCATGTCGGAGATTTTTTCGAGAGGCTTTTTGCGTGCCATATCAATAGGCTTTCAGGCGATACCCGTCTGACACGGGCTCGATAATGTCTCGATTGACCAGATGCGAAATGGCGCGGATGACCTCATTCGGCTCTGCTGCAAGCAGGCGCGCGAGATCCGGCACTGTGACGGCCTGGCCGCGCACCGGGGCGCGCAGCTCGGGCATCACATCGGCAATATCGGTCAGATGCAGCCACATGCCGCGCGCGGCGAGCGGCAGCACCGACCAGCGCGGATCGGCCATGACAGAGCGCGCATGCACGCCATAGCGGCGGCGCAGCGTGCTGCGTTGCGCGGCGGGGCGCTTCATGATGCCCCACCCTGACAAACCCATGCCGGGCTGCGCGGGTCTTCGGTCTCGTCGCGAAACCAGGTGCTGTCGTCATCGAAGCGCAGGCGCACCGACCCGGTCCCGCCATGGCGGTTCTTGCGGATCAGGATCTGCGCCTTGCCGACCGACTCCTGCAGGCGAAACTGAAACTCCGAGCAGCGATTGGCGAACTGCTCGTTCGTTTCCTTGTCGCGCTTCTGGAGCCCGTCGCCGCTGGCCTCTTTCCGGAGGTAGTAGTGATCGCGGTAGAGAAACGCGACAAGATCGGCGTCCTGTTCCAGCCCGCCACTATCGCGCAGATCGGCCTCGGTCGGGCGCTTGTCCTCGCGCTTCTCCACCTCGCGGTTGAGCTGGGCCAGTGCGATGATGGGAATGCCGAGTTCCTTGGCGAGGGATTTGAGCCCCGCGCTGATCTCGGTCATTTCCTCATAGCGCCCGCGACGCCGCGCGGCGTCGCTGCCATGCATGAGTCCGACATAATCGAGCACGATAAGACCGAGCCCGCGCTTGCTGCGCCTCATCCGACGCGCACGCGACCGCAGCCCGGCCACGGTCAGGCCGGAGCGCACATCCAGCTCGAGCGGCACGGCCTCGGCGGCTTTTTCTCCCGCCTGGAGATCCTGCCACTGCCACCCCTCGAGCGGGACACGCAGCCCCGTCCCGATATCTTCGGGGATATCGTACCGCCGCCCTGCAAAGACCGAGAGCGTGGAAAGCCCGGCATAGGCGGCCCCGGCACGCGCGCCGATCTGACGCGCCGCCATCTCACCGGACCAGAACAACACGCGCTCACCATTTGCCGCAACGCGCATGGCCACACCCAGAGCAAGAGCGGTCTTGCCCATGGCCGGGCGGGCACCGATCACATACAGCCCTTCGCCCAGCAGGCCGCCCGTCATCCGGTCCATGGCGGGATAGCCCCATGACAGCCCGGCCAGTGCCGAGCCGCGCAGCAGGTTCTCCTGCCCGCAGGCAATCGCCTCGCGGATCGCTTCGAAGATCGTCACGTTCGGCAGGCTCTCGCGCATGTTCTGGGCGATCTCGAGCAGCCCGGCTTCCATCTGCTCGACGAGATCCTCGCCCGTCTGGCCACCAGGGGTCAGGCAAAGCCGGGCGACATCGATGCAATGGCTACGCAGCTGGCGGCGCGTCCAAGCGTCGAAGATGGCGCGCCCGTAATCGCCAGCATTGAGAATGCCGACCGTCGCCATCATGATCTGACCGAGATATCCCGCTACGTCGCGCCCCATGAGCACTTCGGAATCACCGATCTGGTTACGGATCAGGATCACGTTCGGATCGACACCTGCCATGTGCATGCGGAGCGCGGCAGCGTAAATCACGCCATTGAGCGGCTCGTAGAAATGCTCGGGACGCAGATATTCCTCGACCATGGGCAGCGCACGGCGTCCATTTGTCAGGATGGCGCCCAGTAGGGCCGCCTCTGCCTGCATGTTTTCAGGCTCATTGACCGAAGCCAGATACCCGAGCGGTTGAACGTCACCCATGACGTATCTCCATGATCTGTCGGCTTTGGGGGCGTGGTGCGGTCAGGCCCAGCGCCTTGAGCAGGCCGCGCGTACTGCGTTCGGAAATGCCGAGGCGCGTAGCAATCAACCGCGCCGGGAAGCCCCTGCGGTGATAGCCCTGCACGGCAGGCGCGAGGCGGGTGCGATCGAGCGCAGGACGAGCCATCAGCCTTGCCCCCTATGCGTTTCACAGCGGCGGATGAATGGCGAGTTCACCGAGAAGGCCGCGCCGCAATAAAGGCACTTACGATGCCAGACGCCTGTGACATGCGCGGTGCTGGCCGAGGGTTTGACCGGCGGCGCATCGCTCTCAGCCAAGCCGCGATCGGCCCCGAAACAAGCGAGTACGGCACGCACATGACGCAGCGGGATTTCATTCCAGGACTTCACGCTGTCAGGCGCGACCTTGAGCGCCTCACCCAGAACTCTCTTGCCGCCATGCCGGGCGCGTATCTTGCGCACGATATCGCGTGCCTGGCGGCATTCGGCGGATGTCACGACAGGTGACATCGCCCTGATTGCCCGCTCCAGCCTGCCGCTTTCATAGGCTCGCAGGAAAGGACGCACATGGTTCGACGGCACATGATGCCATTTGACCACCGTGCCAGGCTGGCGACCGATCAGCCCGGCGAGGGCGACCCGTGCAATACGGGTTCGGCACAGCCTGTTGAACACGGCATTGGCCTGAGCCTGCTCGCTCGAACTGGCCGATTTGCCGCGCAAGCCGATGCTACGGGCGGAGACAAGAGCGGCGCTCATGACACACCCCGCAGTGCTGCAACGGGTTCTTCCAACGCCTTTTCCGTAGCACGCAGGTTATGCAGGGCATGCCCTACGGCACGGTGCAGGCTCGAAAGCGTGGCCCGCATGGCCGTGACTTCATGCGTCTCGACAACACCATCCGCCAGCACGCGAAGCGTCGTGGCGATCGTTTCATTAAAGCTGTGCGATACCTTCTCGATATCGGTAGCGAGATCGCCCTCGCCCACCTTGAGCGGCGTGAGGATATACCCCTCAGCCAGCGCCATGGCGGCCAGAATAACCGGTTCCTGCGCGCAGCGATCCATCTCGATGGCAACATCGACCGGCACGACCGACTGCGAATGGCGGTTTTGGTAGTCTGAAAGCTGCGACCGCCCGACGCGGACGAAACTCGCCGCCGCATCGACACCGCCCACAGCGCGAATGACAGCCTGCGTGGCCGTCTTGATTGCGTGCGTGGTCATGGCTGGGCCCTCGATCCGAAGGAACCCGGCGAGGAATAAGGCGACCTTGCCCGGACACCCTTCGGATGACGGCGCGACATGCAGCCAATAGCCTGCAGAGCATGATGGATTCTCATGCTGCATTCCTTTGTGCGACAGAATTGAAGAGATCAGGCCGAAGTGTTTCGGGTGGAATGCCCACCTCACGCGACACGGCGTGAAGGTGTCGTTTCGGCACTCTTTCCCATTGCGAAACTGCCGCATGAGAAATTTTGCAGGCCGCTGCCATTTGCTTAACAGCGCCTTTGCGACTGAGAATGTCCGAAAGGATAGGATCACGCATATCAATACATTACCGGCGGTAAGTATGGTAAGCAAGACAATTAAGGTGGGCCCTCGTCAGGAATCTGCCATCAAATTGGATATGAGCAGTGCGAAATCCAGGAAGAATCCCCCGACACCAGCCGCAATAGCGATGGGACTCAGGATAAGAACACAACGCGAACATTTGGGCTTTACCCAAGCTCAACTTGGCGGCATGATCGGCGTTACGGAAAACGCGATCGCCCAATACGAGACTGGGCGTTCTTCGCCTAGGAGGGAGCGCGTTCCAGCGCTTTTAGAAGCTTTGGGCAGATCGATTGGCTGGCTTTTGACCGGAGACGAGCCCGAAGAAGAAGTGAAAGCTCAGACCGAAAAGGAGCGTGAGATTCTTATACAGGCTCGCGACCTCCCTCCAGAACAGCAAGATATCCTCCTTAAGATGATCTCCGCCCTTAAAAATTAATCTTACCGCCGGTAAGAAAATTCTTGCCCACTATAATTACCGCCGGTAATAGTTTCGTCGTTCGTCCACGATGGAGCGCAAGCCGATGTCAGCATCGCCGGTTCAAACCGTTTTTCTCCCCGACAGACCAACCACACCACCGCTCACCGGGCGCGATACCATCAAGGCCAAGAGGGCCATGGCATCCTATATGGATAGCCTGGCCGAGCAGGCAGGCTTTGCCGGGCGCAACGCAGCCGAACGCCTGTGGCGAAACGCTGCGGCCGACAAGCGCCACGAGGCCGAGCAGATGGAACGTGCCGCCCAAGGGCGCAGCATCATTCCTGACGCCCCTAATGCCAATCCCGTTCTAGCCCTACTGGCCCGTCACGGGCGTCTGGGACGGTCATGACCAAAATGCTCTGGAGCGCGATCGCGCGAAATCCGATCACAGCATGCCTGATCCTGTTTCTCCTGCATCAGATCGTGAGTTCCGCCCGTATCTGGCTGCGCTGCCGCGATCTTGAAACGCAACTTCGGACGCTCGATGCCCTGAAGACTTCCGACTTTGATGAGGACTCATGACCCACATACGCAAGACGGCGGCTGAGGTGGCGACCGAGCTGCGCGTGTCGCCGCGCCTCATTCAGAAGCTTTGCGCCACGGGCGCTCTGCGCGCCGCCAAGATCGGTTCTGTCTGGCGCATAACGACGTCAGCGATTGACGACTATCTCGATCAGGAGGCCAGCAGGCCGTCGTGTCCAGCAATCTCTACCAGGCCGCAAACGGCACCTATTACGCTCGGATCCAGATCAAAGGGCGCGACATCCGCCGATCGCTACGCACGACTGATCGGCGTACAGCCCGGCAGCGGCTCAAAGAGCTGCTCGAAAAGGCGGAAGACCAACGCGCCGGCATAAAGCCTCCTGAGGTCAAGAACTGGGAAGACGCCGTGGTGCGGTGGGAGGAGCTGCAATTTGCCGATCTGCGCCCCAGCACCCAGACGCGATACCGCACGAGCCTGCGGCAGCTCCACCCCTATTTCGCGGGGCGGAATATCAGCCTAATTACCTCCCGCGACGTGCATGAGTTCGTGGCGGCAAGACGACGCACCAAGACCTCCGGTGCCACCATACGCCGCGACCTGATGGTGATGGGCCGCATCATGCGTGTGGCGCGTCGCGCTGGCTGGATTGCCGCCAACCCGGTGCCGGACGAGATGGAGGAGATCAAGGAGCGCCGCGAACCCATTCGGCCCGTGGCCTTGCGCGACCTAGCGCGCCTGACGCGCCGCGCCCCACCCGGCATGCGCGACATGATTCGCTTTCTGGCCCGGACCGGCTGCCGGCAAGAAGAGGCCGCCTCGCTTTCATGGGAGCAGCTGGACCTCAAAGCCCCCTGCCCCACCGTGACCTTTGCCAGAACGAAGACGAGATCGCCCCGCGTGGTCAGACTCTCGCCTAGGCTGACCAGAGAGTTGCAACGCAGCCGCCCGGAAAACGCGAGCGGCTACGTCTTCCGCAACCCGTCAGGGCAGCGCTACACCAACGTCCCAGGCCGCTTCCGCGTGCTTCTGGCCAGCGCCATACCGCACAAAGCCCGCCACTTCCGCTGCCACGACCTGAGACACACCTACGCCATCCGTGCCCTGCAACAAGGCGCCTCGATCTATGATGTGTCCCAGCAACTCGGTCACAGCTCGGTCAAAACCACCGAGATCTACGCCGCCTGGTTGTCACGTCGGATTAGATGAGCGCGCCTGGGTCAGATAAGACGCGCGCAATTCAATGTAGAGAGTGTTCGCGTCTGAGTTCCACGAGGCGTTCGCAGTCATCCAACACCTCGATTGCAATCACTGCCTCTCTCATTGGCTCGGTGCGGTGGAGCTTGAGATAAGCTTCACCCACCGTCCATCGACACATATCGGTCTCATACGATGACCACCCATGCACATATTCATTCTCAAGATGGCTTGTCTGACTCGATGAGGAAGACGCCTCATACATAGTAATATTACCAACCAATAAGCCGAGTTTACGCCGATCTTCGATATGAACACCAATCATGTCGTATGGCCGTGCCACGCGTGAAACAAGCTTCAGAGTGTCAATATGAGATGGGACCTTGAAAGATGTCGTGCGGCCATTTGTACTGCGTTTCATAAGCTGCTGACCATCTGAGGTGAAAACCTCGAACGCGAGGGGAGCAAACTCGGTGTGCGTCGTCGATGACGTGTCTAACCCATATCTATTGCGTATCCCCATGATCTCCTTTGGCTCAGTACAGAGAGCCATTTGCCGCGCCGGACCCATATATGGAAAGAATTCGTTGTGCGTGACGATCATATTTCTGAAAACACTGCAAGCCGATTTACTGACCAAGCTTTCTACCGGCAGTCCATTGGCATCGATCACGTGATGATCGTGTAGGTCTATATGATAGTACTTATAGCTTATTATCGACATATCAAATGATATCTTCTTGCCATCCACAAGGCTTCTGGCCATCACTATTTTGCCGTCAAGCTGGATCGCATGATCCCCTGTCACCCAGAGATCCGCAAAAGGCTGGTTGTCACCTAACGCATCCTTTCTGATCACTACAGGATATCCTGCCATGTCAGGAAATTCATTACTGGACACCCGACAAAACCCGACAGAAAGAGCTTTAATCGGATGCCACTCTAACGTGCTCCCATTGAAAACTCCTATCCTGTCCTCAACGCATAGCGTCTCTACCGCACGATACCCCTTCTCCGTCAGAATCATTGAGCCAGCCAAGAAGCAGGGCATGTTAGCATGTGTGTTAGGGTCATATGGCCCAGGCGACGTCACACCACCCGCAATACGCTCGTAGGAAGCGCTCTCATTCCCAGCAAGATTCTCCAGTCGAAGTGATGTGCTGCTCCCCCCGAAAGACGGAAACGGCATTGTTCCAGGAACTGCGCCATTCTGGTTCGACCACCGCACTTGGGACGGATCTCCGACCTTGTCGTTACTAACAAGGATATAGCCCCCGCTCGGACTATAGGAAATGAACCCATTTTCGGTCTGGTATACGCCGGTCGTGGTGTTCTGCGCACTCACAACCACTTGTCCGTTGGCGTCAATGTATTTCCACGTTTTGCCGTCATACGACGCCGTAAGCGGACCGATCGCCGCATTATCGTTACTGGCAGAAACTGTCCCGTCAGCATTCAGCACATAAATGTACACATCGTTCAGTGTGTCGGGCAGGTAGCCTGACGGTGCAGTTACGCTGGGCATGGTAGCGTGCGCTGTCGGGTCATAGGTCCCTT
>NZ_PNQZ01000108.1 GCF_003994335.1 Asaia sp. W19 | reverse complement strand
TGCAAGCTTCGCCGAGGCCATCGAAACCGCGCCGCGCTACGAGGCCACGACACGCGATATCACCGTTTCCGTGCGCAGCTTCTGGCTGGAGGACCAGTCCCAGCCAGAAGAACACAGCTATGCCTGGGCTTATCATGTCCGGATCGAGAATGGCGGAGACGAGACGGTCCAGCTCCTGAGCCGGTCGTGGGAAATCACGGATGGGCGCGGCAAGACGGATCATATCCATGGTGATGGCGTGGTCGGCGAGCAGCCCATTCTCGTTGCCAGCGAGATCTTCGAATACACCTCAGGGGCGGCACTTCCCACACCATGCGGCTTCATGCGCGGTGTTTACCACATGATCGTACCCGCGACATCGGAGCGCTTCGAGGTCGTCATTCCACCGTTCAGTCTGGATAGCCCTCATCGTCTAGGTCTCGTTCACTGACGACGATACGTCCGCGCCCTGCAATCTTGGCTTTGTAAAGGGCCTGATCCGCGCGCTCGAGTGCATCGGACCAAGCTTCCTCAGGGCTCATTCTGGCGATGCCAGCGCTGCACCCGACGCTCAAGGTGCCTATCTTGGTTTCGAATGGGACGTCACTCAGAGTGCCCAGCAAGGTGGCGATACGCGCTCTGGCGGCCGCGAAGTCTCCCTGTATGACAATCAGGAACTCCTCTCCGCCATAACGGCCGATGATCTCCTCCTGATGCTTCGCGCGCAGTAGGCGCGCCCCGATACCCGCGAGAATCTCGT
>NZ_PNQZ01000107.1 GCF_003994335.1 Asaia sp. W19 | reverse complement strand
AATACAGGATGGCGACATCGGCGCCCTCCCGGGCAAAATGCAGCGCTGCCGAGCGCCCGATGCCACTATCGCCCCCACTGACGATTGCTTTCTTGCCCGAAAGCTTGCCGCTGCCGCGATAGCTTTCCCTGATATGCGTGGCGAGGGGACGCATCGCTTTCTCAACGCCGGGTTGATGGGCCTGCGATTGGGGCGGAATCTGCTCTGGCATGAACTCTCTCCTGATCGTGGAACATTCGGGGTCCCGATTTCACGGACCTGTGATCAATGCGAGGCAAGAGAGGACGTTCCGGCGTTTCTCCCGAGATCGAGGTTTTGTGATATCGGGGGAGAGGCGGGTCTCAGGAGCGGGCGCGACGCGGTTTGACAATCGTGACCCTGCGGGACGAGACCGATCTGCCCGATAGACCCCGTATACCGAAACGGTCCTGGCCCCCGATATTTGCGTGTAGGGCGTGACACGGTCTCCCGGCGGACGGGTCACATGCCCTGTTGCATGCTTATCCGGGTGCAGGAGAGCGAGTGAAGCCGGTTCCATGCAGCGACCGGCTCCCGCAAGCTTTGAGCTCTGCGCCCCGCGCACCGGCGCGAGAAGCAGGAAGACTTCCCCCCGCTCTCGAAGCTGCGATGGCGGGCAGGCTGGCTTGTCAGGCCGGAAACAGTTACAGGACTGAGCAGTGTGAAGTGGTTTTTCACCCTCGAGGCAGGGCGCGTCAGGGAGAAAACAAGCCCTCCGTTCGCCTCGTATGCGCGGGGAAGGGCCGCCTGGGGATGAGGGAGCCGTGTCCTGAGCCGTATGGAAGATCCGGATCTCCACCTGATGGATGAGCGCGGGAGACGGATACGGGCCGCGCGTAGAAATGGCCGGATCTGGGTTTTCCTGATTCCCGGTCAGATCAGATTGCTGCGTCTCGTTTCACTCCTCTGCGCCGAATCTGCGATGGCAGGCGGAGCGCCTTGCGGTGTTCTGGTGGGCAAGATGACCTTTTTCGATTCCGATCGTTCCATCGCGATTACGGCCCATTGCGATCAGGCGGCCCTTGATGGCTGGGGGAGCAAGACGGGGGCGGCGTCTCGCTGGACCACAGGCAATGCCCTGCTGCCTCTGGGGGAGCGCACCATGGCTGGCCCCGGTGTACTCTCTATCGAGATCCTGTCAGACGGTCCCTATCTGGCCGCTGACTGACCGGGACACTGGCGTCTCTGTTCTGAGGTTGCCACCTCGGCGGCCCGTTGCCCGTTGCCCGTTGCCCGTTGCCCGTTGCCCGTTGCCCGTGCCCGTGCCCGTGCCAATGCCAGCGCCAACCGCCGGTATCAGTCTTCGGAGTGCTGTGCGGACGCTGACCGGGCGATCCGATGGGGTGGTGTGTTTCGCAGGGTGGATTTGAGCGCCGCCTGTGCCCTGGCGCGTCGTTTGCGCTGCCAGATCAGCACCCCGGTGACGGATAGCAGCGTCGTCGCGATTCCGCTGAGACAAACGAGAATACGCCCGACGAGACCGGCCAGCCTGCCGCTGTGAAACGGGTCCTGCACCTGCAGGATCAGATCGCCTAGACGGCCATGCGGCGGGAATTCGGCCTGCGTGATCGCGCCGGTCTCACGATTGACCGTGATCATCGGACTGCCAAATCCTGCGGGAAAACTGTCATCATTACTGAACAGGTAGAACATGGCGCTATCAGGCGCGCTGCTGAGGAGCAATGCGGCCGGACGCGCGGAAACACCATGCGCGACGACATAGTCATAGGCCCGTGATTCCGCTTCATCGAGGTTCAGAGGATGCGCGCCGCCCGGTCGGGGCACGGGCGGTGTGGGCTCCGCCATCGGGAAAAACGTACGCACGACCGGTTGAAAGACTTGCGGTCCCAATGCCAGAGCGACGCCGCTCACCGCCATCCCCAGCAGGATGATCCAGAGCCAGAGACCAAAAGCGCGATGAAGGTCAAAAAACAGACGCAGGGCCGACCGGGGGCGGGTGATGACCCAGGCTTTCTGCCACCCCGACCAGAACCCTCGACGCCACGGAGGGGTGACAGGCGGCAAGGTGAGCAAAAGTCCGTTGAGGCAATCGAGGCTCCAGACCAGCGCCGTAATACCGATGATCCACATCCCGATGGGCCCGGCAGCCAGAGAATAGTGCACCCGATAGATGAACGGGATCAGGACGCGCCGCCCCAGACAGCAGCCTTCGGCGACACGACCGCCCAGTTCATGGGCATCTGACGGGTCGAAAAACAGCTCATCTGTGCGCGACCTGCCCGATTTGTCGGTCGCGGGCGACAGATAGGCATGGATCGTCCCGCCGGGGGCAGGGCGATAATCCACGGCGATAAGACTCTGATCGGGATGCTGGCTTCGTATCACTGCCACGATCCGGCTCAGGGGCAGTTGCGCATCTTTGTGGCGAGTGATGAACAGATCCGGGTTGAGCATCCGGTCCAGTTCGACACGAAACACGCTGACGCTGCCGGTCAGACCGATGACGACAAGGAGCGGTGCCAGGACAAGCCCGACATAACGGTGCAGCAGAAGCATCGAATGCCGCCCGTGACGCAGGGGCCATAGCCATGTGTCCAGTCTTGACGCGCCTTTTCGCGGCCGCTGCGTGGGGCGCAAGGGCACATGGTGCCCTGAACCAGGGGGCGTGACGGGATCAGGCGCCTTGTCGATGAGAGCTGTCCCTTCACGAGAGCTTGAGCGTCGCCATCGCTAAAGACTGCGCAAGTGATAGTCAATCGCATTATGGGTGTGGATACGGGATCGCTATGCGGAGCGCGCGGAGCTGATACAGGGCCAGAAGACGAGGGCTGGGCCATCGAAAAGAGAGCCGGTGTGGCGTTTGCGGCGAGGCTCTTTTCCTGGCTCGGCCTGTGTCGGCCACCAGCCCACAAAAGAAAACCCCGCCTTGCGGGGCGGGGTTCTCCGATGCGTCATGGAAGAAGCTGGCAGCCGGGAGGGCGGCCGGGTCCGGCGTTCCGCTGTACTGGGCTCAGACGTCGAAGCCGTTCGGCAGCAGCACCAGGTCGCGCACCACCGTTCCCTTGCGACGGGTCAGCATGAAGATCAGCGCCTCGGCCACGTCGGAAGGCTGCATCATGCCGCCACCTTCGAGGGCGGCCTTGCGGCGCTCGGGGTCCCAGTCATTGATCAGCGGCGTCACGACCGGGCCGGGCTGGATGGCACCCACGCGCACACCATGCGGTGCCAGCTGGCGGCGGCAGGTATGGGTGAAGGCCTGAACGGCGTATTTCGACCCCGTGTAGATCGGCTCGGCCACGATCGGCACCACGCCCGCCACGGAGCTGGTAATGATGATGTCGCCGCTGCCCTGCTTGATCATGGGTGCCATGGCGACGCGCGCCGAATGGAAAGCCGCATTGATATTGAGGTTCAGCATGCGATCCCACACATCCGGGTCGCCTTCCCAGGCATTGCCACCGACATAGGAGCCCGCATTGGCGAACATGATGTCGAGACGGCCCTGCTCTGCGAGCACGGTGTCAACGGCCTGCTGGATGCTGGCGTGGCGGAAAAGATCGACTTCCACGCCGTGCAGCTTGTCGCCGAGTTCTTCGCGTGCCTTGTCCATGGCCGCCTTGTCGCGGTCGAGAACATAGACGATGGCGCCAGCCTTGATGAGGTGGCGGACGCATTCCAGGCCGATGCCCGAGGCGCCACCTGTAACGGCAGCGATCTTGTCCTGAAGAGGAAGCGACATGCTTACATACCTTCTTGTGCTTCAGCGCGTCCTGTCAGGGCCACGCCGGAGGCCCGATAAAATAATCAGGCCTCACTATGCGGGTAATGTCGCATGGTCCCGGGCGGGCGCTAAATAACGATGTTGTCAATCAGGCGCACAGAATCGAGAGCGGCTGCGGCGAGCAGCCGAAGCGTCTGCCCCGGCGTCATCTCCCGTGCGGGCATCAGGGTCTGAGCGTCGCAACAGGCCAGATAATCGATGGGGCCGAACCCGGCGGCTTCGAGGTCTGCCTCACCCGCAGCGAGTGCCGCCGCAATGGGGCGCCCCGCACGGATCGCACGTGCCGTCTCCTGCATGATGGCGTGAAGCCGTGGGGCGCGAATACGCGCCGCTTCCGGCAGGCGGCGGTTGCGCGACGAAAGCGCCAGGCCATCCGCTTCGCGCAGGGTCGGGCAAGACGTGATGCTGACCGGCAGGTTCAGATCCTGCGTGAAGCGCCGGATGATCTGCAGTTGCTGCCAGTCCTTCTCTCCGAAATAGGCACGATCTGCCCCGCTCATGCCAAACAGCTTGGTAACCACCGTTGCCATGCCGCTGAAATGACCGGGACGATGGGCACCCTCCAGCCGGTCTGTCAGACCGCTGACCTGGACGCTGGTGCTGTAGCCCTCGGGGTACATTGCCTCGACCGTAGGGATGAAGATGCCATCCACCCCCGCCAGCAAGGCGACATCCGCTGCCTCGCTGCGCGGATAATTTGCCAGATCATGCGCGTTATTGAACTGGGTCGGGTTCACGAAGATCGAGACGATCACCCGGGCGCATTCTGCCTGCGCCGCCCTGACCAGGCTGAGATGCCCCTCATGCAGTGCACCCATCGTGGGCACCAACCCGATCGAGGCGCCCGTCTTTTTCCATTCCGTCACGCGGCTTCGAAGCGCCGCACTGTCCCTGAGGATCATGACCGGTCCCCAAAGCTGTACTCTGCCCCCGGAAAGGCGCGGCTCCGTACATCCTGAGCATAGGCCCCTATCGCCTCGCCAGCCTGATCGGCCAGATTGGCATAGCGTCTGACGAATTTCGGCTTGAACGCGGCAAAGAGCCCCAGCATGTCGTCGATCACCAGGATCTGGCCGTCGCATTCCGGCCCCGCGCCAATGCCGATTGTCGGAATGGTCAATGCCCGGGTGATGCTGTCCCCGAGGCTTCGAGGCAGTTTTTCGAGCACCACGGCAAAGCCACCCGCCTCCTGCACGGCACGGGCGTCGTCCAGCACACGCGCGGCATCGCTGTCTCGCCCCTGTACCTTGTAGCCTCCAAGCGTATTGACCGCTTGCGGCGTCAGCCCGACATGGCCCATGACCGGGATGCCGCGCGCCACGAGAAAGGCGATGGTTTCCTTCATATGGACACCGCCCTCCAGCTTGACCGCCGCCGCACCGGTTTCGGCGAGAAGGCGCGAGGCGTTGCGAAAGGCCTGGGCCGGGCTCTCTTCATAGCTGCCAAAAGGCAGGTCCACCACGCAAAGCGCCCGCTCGAGACCGCGCATGACCGCCTTGCCATGCAGGATCATCATGTCCAGCGTGACCCCCAACGTTGTCGGCAGGCCATGCAGCACCATGCCCACGCTGTCGCCCACCAGCACGATGTCGCAGTCACGATCGGCCAGACGGGCAACGGGGGTCGTATAGGCGGTCAGGCAGACCAGAGGCGTGCCGCCCTTGCGTGCCATGACGCCCAGCGGCGTGAGACTATGGACCGGGGTCGATGCACTCATGACAGCCCTTTCAGCTTCTCTTTGTCAGGCCCGATTGTCGGTTCGTTTCAGCACCGCAGTCAGGCCGCGCCAGATCTGCACGGGCCGCCTTTGTGCCATCACGAAGAGGTCAGTCGGGGGGCACGTTCTTCTCTCTCCCTTTCAAAGGGTGTCAAGATGGCCCGAACGGGATAAACTGCCCGGCTACTGGACAGGAAGATGGATCAGATCATGGTTTCCGAAAGCGCCGCCCTGCATTTCACCATTGAGCCCACGAGCTCGCCGACCCCGGCTGATCATCGTGCGGACCTCATTGCCAACCCTGCTTTCGGACGAATCTTCACCGACCATATGGCCATCGTCAAATACAGCGAGGGCAAAGGCTGGCATGACGCGAAGATCACCGCCCGCAAGCCCCTGACACTCGATCCTGCCGCATCGGTTCTGCATTATGCGCAGGAAATCTTCGAGGGTATGAAGGCCTATCGCACCGAAGGCGGCGGCATTGCGACTTTCCGTCCCGAGGAGAACGCGAAACGTTTTCGCGCCTCGGCTGAGCGTATGGCGATGGCCGATCTGCCTCAGGAGATCTTCATGCAGGCCGTCGACGAGCTGGTGAAGATCGATCAGGACTGGGTGCCTGCGGGTGAAGGCAAAAGCCTCTATCTTCGCCCCTTCATGATCGCGACCGAAGTGTTTCTGGGCGTGAAGCCCGCGTCGGAATATCTGTTCATCGTCATTGCCTGCCCGGTAGGGGCCTATTTCGGCTCCGGCTGCGTGTCCGTCTGGGTGTCCGAGGACTATACGCGCGCGGCTCCCGGCGGTACGGGCGCCGCCAAATGCGGCGGCAATTATGCGGCAAGCCTCGTGGCCCAGCGCGACTCAAAGACCCATGGCTGCGATCAGGTCCTGTTTCTCGATAGCCGCGAGCAACGCTTCATCGAGGAGATGGGCGGCATGAACGTCATGTTCCTGCGCGATGACAACACACTCGTCACCCCGCCTCTGACCGGCACCATCCTGCCCGGCATCACCCGTGACGCTATCCTGCAGCTTGCAAAGGATCGTGGCCTCAAGGTCGAGCAGGCACCACTGGAAATCGATGAAATCTTCGCTGGGGCCGCATCAGGTCGCTACAAGGAAGCCTTCGCCTGCGGCACGGCGGCGGTAATCAGTCCCATCGGCTCCCTGCGCCGTACGGGTGGCGAAGCCCTATTTGGCGATGGCAAGACTGCCGGCGAAGTCTCGATGGGTCTCAAGAAAGCCCTGACCGAAATCCAGGCGGGCAAGACCAACGACGCGCATGGCTGGATCCACACCATTACCTGAGCGAGCAGAGTAGAGCCCCCCTCGAAGTGGGGGGTGGCTTCTGTCTATGTTCCGGGGGCGGGCGCCAACGCTCACCTGCGGCTTCGCTACTTACCCCCAAAGGGCAAGCGCCTCCGGGGGGAACGGTCCGGGCCTCATATAGGGATCGGACTGCCCTCGTCCCTGTGTCGCGCGGTTCAGTAGTTCTCGTCGAGCGCTTCCGGGGGCGGGCTGTGACGTTCCGGCTCCATGGTGCGGCTGATGGCGGCGACTTCCTCGTCGCTTGCGGCAGGCTGGGGTGAAAATCCAGGGTGCTCGCTGCGGCGTTCCAGCAGCACGCTTTCCAGGGCGGAAGGATCGGCCGCTTCGGCCTGACGGAAAAGGCTCTCGGCCTTTTCGTGCTCCCCCTCATCCTCTGCCCGGAAAGCAGCTTCAGCCAGAGAACGTGCGCTGTGATGCTTGTTATCTTCCCCATCGAAGATCGGGGTTTCGAACTGGTCATTGGCCATGGCGCGTCTCCTTGTCGGTCTGTCGACCCTTCACAGGATGAAACACCTGCGCCGGAAGAGGGTTCGTTTTTCTGGACCTGTCTGCTCCCATACTTTAAGAGCGGGTCTTTCCTTCAGTCCTGACGTGAATGGATGAGATGAGCGCGGTCGGATCCGCTGGTCAGTCGGCCGAATGGCAACAAAAACGCGATGCGCTCGTCGCCGCGATCTGGCGCGCCCATGAGACACGCACTCCCCTGATCATGGGGATCGTGAATGTCACACCGGATTCCTTTTCCGATGGTGGGTGTCACGACGACGAGGCGGCGGGCACGGCCCATGCGCGACGTCTGTCTGCTGAAGGGGCCAGCCTTCTGGATATCGGGGGCGAGTCCACACGACCAGGCGCCGATTTCGTGCCAGCCTCCGAGGAAATTGCCCGGACGCGCCCGGTCGTCCTGGCTCTTGCGGATGAACCGGCATTTCTGTCGATCGATACCTACAAGGCAAGTGTGGCACGCGAGGCCGTACGCGCCGGTGCGGTCGCGATCAATGATGTCTGGGGCATGCAGCGTGACCCGGCCATGGCGCGCGTGATGGCCGAGACCGGGGCTGTCGCAGTCCTGATGCATAATCGTGAGGACATCGATCCTGCGCTTGATATGCGCGACACGCTGCGCCGCTACTTCGACGCCTTGGTGTTGCAGGCCGAGCGCGCAGGAATACGGCGCGAGCGTATCGTGCTCGACCCCGGCATAGGCTTTGGAAAGACCGACCCGCAAAACCTGGAGAGTATCCGGCAGATTCAGATGCTGCGTGAGGTCTATGGCCTGCCGGTCCTGCTCGGCCTGTCGCGCAAATCCCTGTTTGGGCGTCTGCTCGGTCGAAGCGTCGAGGCACGTCTGGCAGGCACCATGGCCGCCAATCTGTGCGGCCTGAATCAGGGGGCAGCAATCTTGCGCGTTCATGATGTGGCGCCCCATGTCGATGCGGTGACAATCGCAACTCTGCTCAACCGATCCTCACTGGATGCGCGCGCCTGATGAGCCGCCTCTTTTTTCCTGCTTCGGGAGCGCTGCCTGCACGATGACCCATTCGACCATTCGTATCGACCGGCTGAGCGTTTTCGGTCATCATGGTGTCCTGCCGGAAGAAACCCGCCTGGGGCAGAATTTCCTGATCGATCTGGTGGCAACGGTCGAGACATGGACGGCTACGCAGAATGATGACTATCGCGCGGCGGTTTGCTACGCCGCGCTTTGCGATCATGTTGTTGCCCTGGTGGCGGGCGAGCCTGTTCAGCTCATCGAGACTCTGGCGGACAGGATTGCTGAAGCCCTTCTGGCTGCGTTCCCGACAATCACGCGTTTGACGATACGGGTAAACAAGCCCGCAGCCCCCATCCCGCATCCGTTTGGTATGGTCAGTGTCGAGACGACGCGGGAGCGTTTTCTGCCGGTCGGCTTCTCGCTGGGGTGCAATATGGGCGATCGCGAAAGCGCGTTGTCCATGGCGGTCACCTGGCTGGGTGTCACGCCGGGAGTGAAGATCGAGGCCGTATCGGGACTGTATCGTACCGCGCCCTTTGGTGGGGTCGAGCAGCCCGATTTCTATAATCTCTGTGTCACGGGGCGCAGCGCCCTCGAGCCACTGGCCCTCCTGCGTGTGTGCAAGGAGATCGAGAGCCGTCTGGGCCGTGTGCCGGGGCAGCGCTGGGGGCAGCGCGCAATGGACGTCGATCTGCTCTATCTCGGGGATCAGGTGGTGGAAGCCCCAGTGCTGACCCTGCCGCATCGTGGCATTGCCGAGCGGGCTTTCGTGCTGGTCCCCCTTGCAGAAATCGCTCCCGAACAGAAAATCAGTGGACTTTCCGTATCGGACATGTTGATCAGGCTCCCCCGCGAGGCTGATGACGTTGTCCCCTGCGCGGAACGCCTGTCTTGCATTGCCGAGGACCTGAAATGACCAAGCCGACTGCCGATCTCGTGGCGCTGGATGCCGCTCGCCACAAGGGGCAGGGGGGCGAGCGCCCCATCGCACCGATTGCGAAGCCCGAGGATGCGGAAGCCCGTATCGCAGGAGCGGTGCGTGAAATCCTGCAGGCTCTGGGTGAGGACCCCGATCGCGAGGGGCTGTTCGAGACACCGGGTCGGGTGGCGCGCATGTATCTGGACGTGCTGGGCGGCCTGCATGAGGACCCGCGTACGCATCTGCACAAGCAATTCCTCGCCGATCAGCATGAGGGGGCGGTGATCGTCCGTGATATCGGCTTTCATTCCATGTGCGAGCATCATCTCCTGCCGTTTTTCGGCAAGGCGCATGTGGCCTATCTTCCCGAAGGAGGCAGACTCACGGGGCTCAGCAAGATCGCGCGCACGGTGAACGTTCTGGCGCGCCGCCCACAGCTTCAGGAGCGCCTGACCGATCAGATTGCCGCCTCGATCATTGAGGTGCTCGAGCCCAAGGCCGTCATGGTGCTGGTCGAGGCCGAGCATATGTGCATGGCCATGCGCGGTATCCGCAATGTGGGCAGCCGTACGGTCACGACCGTCGTGCGTGGCACCTGGCAGCGTGATGCTGCGTTACGTGCCGAGATCATGTCTCTGCTCAAAGGGTAAGTCCTGGGCAACGTGTGGGTGTTATGCCTCACGTTGCTGTGTTTTGACGTCACGGGGTTTTGACGCGAGGGCATGATCACTTTCACGACGGACGGGAAGAGAGACCATGAAACAGCGTCTGGCCTTGTATGCCCTCTTATTGTCGGTCGCAGGCAGCACACTCATTGCCTCATCGTCTCACGCCACTGACGAGGGGGGTGTCTCCCCGCAGGCGGAAGACAGTATCGATGCCGGGTACAAGCCGAGCGGCAATATCGAGATCATCGGGCGTTTTCAGGACGCTCAACCATCGGGTATCGCCATTCTGTCCGATCGCCGCATGGTGCTTGGCTTTCCACGTAGCCTGCACGATCACGACGGTCCCCGACTTGCACTGTTCTGTCACGGCAAGCTGACGCCGTTCCCCGATGCGGAGAGCCAGGGGCGCTTCGTTTCCCCCCTGGGTATGACCGTTGATGCCAGCGGCCAGCTCTGGGTGCTCGATGAGGGTATCCTGGCGGGCAAGGGTACAGTGCCTGGAGCAGCGCGCCTGTTCCATATCGATCCTGTTGCCAGACGCATCGTCGAGGAGATCCAGCTCAGCGCGCCGGCACTGCGTTCGGACAGCCACCCGAATGATCTGCGTATCGACCTGACCCATGGCGACCGTGGAACTGCCTTCATCACGGATTCCTCCCTGACCGTGCATCCCGCTCTGATCGTCGTAGATATTGCGACGAACACCCAGAGGCGCCTGCTGGCCGATACTGAACCGGTCATGCCGCGTCATGGTTTCCTGGCGGTGCTCGATGGCAAGGCGTCGCGCTACAATCCGGACAAGCCGACCATGGCCCAGGCCGGTGCCAACGGCATTGGCCTGAGTGCCGACCAGCAGACCCTGTTCTGGCAACCACTGACGAGCCGCGAACTCTACTCCGCGCCCACCGCGGTTCTGGCTGACCCCAAGGCGACCGAGACGGAGATCGAGTTCAGCGTCAAGGATGAAGGCGAGGCGGGCATGGGCGATGGCATGGCCACTGCGCCGGATGGACGTCTGTTCCTGACCGATATCGAGCGTCATGGTATCTTGCAGCGCACGCCGGATGGCACGATCTCGGTCGTAGCCCACGACCCGAGGCTGATTTCCCCGGATGGTCTCGCCTATCGGGACAACACGCTCTACGCCACGATCGGGCAATGGTCACGCCAGCCTGCCCTGAATGACGGAGTGGATAAGGAGCAGCGCCCATGGCTTGTCGTCAGGATCACCCTGCCGCCCTATCAGCCCTGAGAAGCCTTTATGGCAGGAATCGCGCAGGCGATCGTTTATCGCGTGTCATGGAAGAGGGACACCCTTATAGGGCTCCCTCGCAGGCTTGGTCAGTTATCGGTGTTGAGCGACCATGAGGCGGCGCTTACACGGCTATCTGTCATGAGCGTGCTGACCAGGGTTTCAAGCGCGCTCGCGCCATTGGATGACACCATCAGAGCGATGGTGATGGCGATCTGGTCGTTATCCTCATCGCTCAGAGACAATTTTCCGATTGTGTAATCCGCATCTTCAAGCCGGGCTTTCAACTGCGTGGTCATGTCCTGCACGCTCAGACGGCAGGTGACGACGCGCAGCCCGTATCCGGTTTCCATCGCCTTGGCCTGGAGCGGGATCCGGTCGATTGCGCGCACGATGGGACGCAGCAGCGTATTGCCTGCAATGATAAAGAAAGTGAGCAGAAATCCCTCGGCCAGCATGTCACTGCCCACACAGGCGCCCACAGCGGCGGAACACCAGAGCGTGGCGGCCGTATTCATGCCGCGTACGGTGGCGCCCTCCTTGATGATGGCGCCCGCCCCCAGAAACCCGATTCCCGAAACGACATAGGCGATCACGCGCAGGGATTCGACGTCACCCGCAATGCGTTGGGCCAGATCGACAAAGGCGGCGCCACCCAGGGCTACCAGCGCGTTCGTTCGTACGCCCGCAGTCCGTTGTCGATATTGCCGCTCTGCGCCGATCAGCGTGCCGAACACGAAGGCGCTCAACAGGCTGATACTCGAATCCGTAAAGGAATGGAGGTCGAAAGTCTCGATGAAGCGCATCGGAGATCCAGTCTTGGCTGGTTGGCTGGCCCGGCCTGTCTAGTCGGTTTTCCCTCCTGCGCCCACCCGCCCGGTAGGGATTTTCCGACTGAATCTCCACGATCGGCAATATTATATCACGTGATCGT
>NZ_PNQZ01000106.1 GCF_003994335.1 Asaia sp. W19 | reverse complement strand
CCCGGCCTTTGAGATTACCATCGCGGAGCACACGTACGGCGTTTTCGAGTGTCGAGACCGATACGGCGCCGTCGATCAGTTCGTCGCCGATCTGGCTCGACAGGGCCTCGATCGGGTCGGGAGCGTGGCGTTCATGGGTGGCCCGGTCCTGCAGGGCCTGCATCTCGCCCGTCAGGCGCTCGGCGAAAGCCGCGCCTTCTCGCATATCTGGAGCGATTTTCTGATCGGCCTTGGCGGCGGGCGTTCCGGAAGAGGCGTGATGCGGCGCGGTATTGGACAAGGCACTCTCGCTTGAAGTCGGTTCACGGATTGTGACCGGTTTTCCATGCCCGCAGGGCAATGGCAATGGAGGATCGCGGGAGCGCAGGACTTTTTGTTCCGGCGGTGCTAATCGATCCTTCATGCATCATCCGAATTCCGATCAGTCGATCCCGTCCGAGCGCATGAGCGATAACGCTGCGGCCGAGGCCGAGGCGCTGGCCAGCCTGAGGGCTTCGCGTCGTCTGGCGGGTGGTCTTCTGGTCTCGATGGGCGGTCTGATGGTCGTCTCCGCCGGGCTCCCGGCATTGGGTTGGGTGCGTGACAGCTATCTGCTGGAGGTGCTGCGCTCGGGTGCGCGGGCGGGCGTCGTCGGCGGTATTGCCGACTGGTTTGCGGTAACGGCGCTGTTCCGCCATCCGCTGGGGCTTCCCATTCCGCATACTGCGGTTCTGCCTCGCCAGCAGCCGAGGCTGGCTCGTGCGCTGGGGCGTTTCGTCTCGACGCAGTTCTTTACGGAAGAAGATGCCGGGCGGGCGCTCGCCTCGGCGGATGTGGCGCGCATTCTTGCCAATCTGCTGCGCCAGCCGCGTACGGCCAATGCCACCGCCTCTGCCCTGCGACGTAGCGTGCCCGATATGCTTGATCGGCTTGAGGACGGGCGCGCTTCTGCCGCCATAGGCAAGGCGCTGCCTGTTCTGGCGCGCGGCGAAACCTCGATCAAGGTCGTGACCAGGGCGCTCCGGGCGCTGGTCGATAATGAGCTGCATCAGGAGGTTCTGTCCGCCCTGCTCGAGCGGTTCAAGCTCGGCGTGCAAAAGCGTGAAGCCACGCTGCGCAGCTTTATCGAGGAGCGCGTGCGCGAGCAGGGGGGGCGCATGATCGGCTGGGCCATTGGCCCATCCGTTGCCAACCGCGTGATCACCGCGCTCTATCTGGAACTGGAGCGGATAGACCCGCAGGACTCGGAACTGCGCGAGGGATTTACCGGGTGGATCAGGCAGGAAATAGACCGTCTGGAAGAAGACCCGGAGCGTCGGGCGCGCTTTGGCGATGCGATATCGGGCTATCTGGGCCATGACAGCCTGAAGCTGTGGTGGTCCGAGATCTGGCAGCGCTTCAGGGGACTGGCCGAAGCCGATCTGGCCTGTGAGGACGGATGGAGCCGCAGTGTCATCGAGGCGGCGCTGCTGAGCTTGGCCGATCAGCTCGATCATGATCCGGCCATGCGGGCGCGTCTGGAGCAGACGCTCAAGACCACGCTCGTCCGTATCCTGCCTTCGCTGCGCGACAAGCTTGCCGCTTATATCGCCTCGGTCATGGAGCGCTGGGACCCGCAGGAGCTTTCAGCACGACTGGAGCAGCGTGTTGGCCGCGACCTGCAATACATTCGTATCAATGGCACGCTGGTCGGCTTCGTGGTGGGGGCCGTTCTGGACATGCTCATGAGGCTGTGTTTCGGCCATCTCGGCTGAACCCTGTTTTTATCGGCATCACAAAAGGCGAAAAGGGTTGACGCAGCGCCTTCGCGCGCGCATCTGCTAGAAAAATAGCACCATTTAGGTCTTTAATTTCTGTTCATGCGGAACTGATCGAGGGAGCAGAATGCTCAGGTTATCGAAACTCGCCGATTACGCTACGGTTCTGCTCGTGCAGCTTGGCCAACAGGACGCGCTCGTAACGGCTACCGCGCTTGCGGGTGCCGCGGGTGTGCCGGAGCCGACTGTCGCGAAATTGCTGAAGGGTCTCGCTGCCGATGGCCTCGTCGCCTCGCATCGCGGGGCTCGTGGCGGCTATCGCCTGGCGCGTTCGCTTTCCGATATCTCGATCGCTGCCGTGATCACGTCAGTCGACGGGCCGATCGCTCTTACAGCCTGTGTCGAGGGGCGCGTTTGCGAAGCCAAATCGCTTTGCGCGCTCTCCTCCGGACAGTGGGACATGGTCAACAAGGCCATCCGTTCGACCCTCGAATCCATCAATCTAGCCGATATGAGCCGCGCCCATCTGTCAGGCAGCATCATGCCTGCGTCGCGCTGCGTGGCCCCGGACCATATGCCGGATCATCAGCCTGCCGGGGAGGGATGACATGCCAGCCGTAACCGAAACACGCGAAGCCGTCGAAACCCTTGGCCAGTCGACCTATAAATGGGGCTTCGAAACCGATATCGAGATGGAATTCGCGCCCAAGGGGCTGAGCGAGGAAACCATCCGCTTTATCTCTGCGCGCAAGCAGGAGCCTGAATGGATGCTCGACTGGCGCCTGCAGGCCTTCCGCGCCTGGCAGGCGATGGAAGAACCCACATGGCAGAAGCCGGAATATCCGGCCATCGACTATCAGGATGCTTTCTACTTCGCCGAGCCGAAGAAGAAGCCCGGTCCGAAATCGCTGGAAGAAGTCGATCCCGAGTTGCTGCGCACCTACGAAAAGCTCGGTATCCCGCTTCATGAGCAGGCCATCCTGGCCGGTGTCGAGGGTGCCGATCAGGCCGAGCGGCTGCCTGTGGCCGTGGATGCGGTATTTGACTCCGTCTCGGTTGTGACGACCTTCCGCAAGACGCTGGAAGAGGCCGGGGTAATCTTCTGCCCGATCTCGGATGCCATTCGCGAGCATCCCGAGCTCGTGAAGCGTTATCTCGGTTCCGTCGTGCCGGTCAGCGATAATTTCTTTGCAGCGCTGAATTCGGCTGTCTTCACGGATGGCTCTTTCGTCTATGTGCCGGAGGGCGTGCGGTGTCCGATGGAGCTCTCGACCTATTTCCGCATCAATGCCCGCAACACAGGGCAGTTCGAGCGGACGCTGATCATCTGTGAGGACCGCGCGACTGTTTCCTATCTCGAAGGGTGCACGGCACCCATGCGCGACGAGAACCAGCTTCACGCAGCCGTGGTCGAGCTGGTGGCGATGAATGAAGCCACGATCAAATACTCGACGGTGCAAAACTGGTATCCGGGTGATGAGAACGGCACGGGCGGTATTTATAATTTCGTGACCAAGCGCGGTGCATGTCGTGGTCGCAACGCCAAGATTTCCTGGACGCAGGTCGAGACGGGCTCCGCGATCACGTGGAAATATCCGTCCTGCATTCTGGCAGGCGAGGGCTCGGTGGGCGAATTCTACTCGGTCGCCGTGACCAATAATCGCCAGCAGGCCGATACGGGCACCAAGATGATCCATCTGGCGCCGAATACGCGCTCGACCATCATTGCCAAGACCATCTCAGCGGGTCATTCGGACAGCACCTATCGCGGTCTGGTGCGTATGATGCCCAAGGCACGCGGCGCGCGTAACTTCACGCAGTGCGACAGCCTCCTGATCGGGGATCAGTGTGGCGCCCATACGGTGCCCTATATCGAAAACCGCAACATGACGGCACGCGT
>NZ_PNQZ01000011.1 GCF_003994335.1 Asaia sp. W19 | reverse complement strand
CGCCATGGTTTTCGGTCGGCTGACGCCGGGCGACGTGACCTGTCCTGCAGGCGCTGCCGATCGGCGCGCCACGACCATGACCATCAGGGAGCGCCTGTGATGCCCAAACTCGCCTCTTTCGTGCTCGAGGCCTCGAATAATCCGGGAACCGGCCCCTTTGCCCTGAGCGGTGCGCCAGCCGGTCGGCGCGGGTGGAGCGGCGCGTTTGAGGATGGCGAGGTCTATTACTGCGCCGATGACGGTACGCAGGCCGAATGGGGGATCGGGCGGCTCACGCATGGCACGCCCGCCGTCATCACGCGCGACAAGGTGCTGGGCACGACGCAGGACCGGACGGACAGGCTCAATTTCACGGGGCTGGTCTATGTCTATTCCGACCTGCCCGCCGAGGCCGTACCCCCGCCCGTTACGCAGGGGATCAAGACTCTGCCTGAATCGGTCTGGACCAGTGCCCTGCAGACGCTGGGAAGCCTGGACGTGACGGCGAGCGGCACGACGCTCCGGGCCGAATTCGCGGCCAATCTGCAAGTCGTACCGGATGCCACAGCCTCCGGCTCGTGGCTGGCCGTGCGCACGGTCATCGGGATCTGGACGGTGGATGCGCAGGGCAACAGCCCGGCCCAGCCCATGGCCGCGACAGGGGCGAACACGCGGATCGATCGGTCTTACGCCCAGACCGTCACAGCGCGGTTCATGGCCACGAATCTGACACCCGGCACGAAGCTGCGGATCGGAGCGAGCGTGCAGGTGCTCACGGGGAGCCAGGGCAGCACGCCTCTGACTCTCAAGATGACCGATGCGGCCTTCACCTGGATCTCGGTCTGACTGGCAGGAATGAGGATACCCATCATGAGAGTGCAGGAAACCTGCCTCGGCGCAGCGCTGGCCCTATGGGCCTGCCTGCTTCTGGCGTTGCCTCCGGCGGATCTGACATGGCCCGGCCTTGGGGAGTTGCTCGCCATTCTGCCCCGCGCCGATGATCCGGCGCTGGTCTATGCGTTGCTGGCCTGGCTGACGGGCGGGGCGCAGATCGTGGGGGCAGTGTGCAATTACCGCCCGCTGCGCAGGGCCGCCGCCATTGCGGCCTTTACGGCCTGGGCGTTTATCGCCTGCGGGCTGATCGCCCCGGCTGCCTTGGTGCCCGCGATCGCGGCCTATGGCGCGCTTGCGCTGCTCAATGTGCGGGCAGCGCTGGGGAGAATGGGCAATGCCTGAGAACCTCACCCCGCAGCCCTGGTGGGTCGCGGTGATCGGCGGGCTGCTCTTTACCATCCGCTGGCTGATCGGTTTCGGCGCATCGAGCGCAAAGGCGACGATCGAGTCACAGAAAGAGGATCTCGACCGGCTGAATGCCCGTGTGGACAGGCTCGAAGAGCGCGAAAGGGAAAACCTGACGCTGATCGAGGAATTGCGGGCGCAGAATGCGGAACTGCGCAAGCTGCTGAATCGCACATTCAGCAATCTCGACAATGGCCCTCTCTGATCCTGCCTTCATCGTTCTCACAGTCACTGACGCCAGCCGCCTTATCGGGCGGCTTTTTTTGGCCGAGCGATCGGCCGAATGCGCACGAATGGGCCGCCTGATGCCCGTTCTGCTTCATTCCGGAGAGGTCTTATGAACGCAACCGATATCGCGCTCGCACTCATTTCGCGCGACGACTTCGAGGGGCTGCGCCTCTCGCCCTATCTCTGCCATGCAGGATACTGGACGATCGGCATTGGCAACCGCTTCACCGCTGACGGCGCAGCCATAACCCAGCGCACGGCGCCGATCACTAGGGACGAAGCCGTCAGGCTCGCTCGTGAAACGCTCGAAGGGCTGGCAGCGAAGCTGCGCGCGGCGGTGAAGGTGCCGTTAACCCCCTGGCAGGAAGGCGCGCTTCTTTCCTGGCAATTCAATGTCGGCACGGCGGCGATGCGTAGCTCGACCCTGCTGGCGTTGCTGAATCAGCGCCAATACGCAGCGGCAGGTCAGCAACTCATGCGCTGGGACAAAGCGACCGTGAACGGGCGTCTCACTGTCCTGCCGGGGCTTCAGCGCCGCAGGCGCCTGGAACTCGCCGTCTATTCCGGCCACCCGATCGCCGGGGTTTCTTTCACGGCCTGACGGGCCGGATCTGCAACATAATCGAGCATGAGGATTCATTATGAACCTGGACTGGCAGCAGCTTTATGCGACCTTTCTCCCCTTCATCCCCGCCGAGATCGCGGGCGATCTGACCCTGGTCGGAACGTTCATCATCGCGCTTTGCGCCTTGGTGGCCCGGTTCTGGCCAAAGCCCGCCACGGGCTCGAAATGGTTCGCCCTTTACAGCCTGATCAACAAGATCGGGATGAACAGCAAGCACGCCGCGAATGCGGACGATGCCGAAGAGCCAAGGAGATAGTGCCTCACGGCTCCGCCGTGTCGCGCGGCTGATCCTGCTCGGATCTCCAGTCAGGTTTTGCCCTGCTGAGTAGGGGAAGCTGCCAATTCGCCATATAAGGGCCGCATCGCCCGCCATCGGACAAGGCGACCTCGTCAAAGGGCTTCGTGCAGGCTTTGCATCGCAGGCGCTCAGCAATGTCATTCACCCGGCAATGCGCGATATCGGGGCGCGTTTCGAGCATAAGCCTCAAGCCTGATACGGATGACGCCCCACAGCTGCATTTGGAATAAACCCACAGGTCCCAATCCGCCGCCAGGCGTGCGGGCATCGTGGCGAGTTTCTCATCGAGCGCGGGATGGGGCGATATTGGTCTGGGCATGAAGCGAACGAAATAGGAACACGCGAGGCGAGTCAATGAATTTCGAGGCGTTCGGAGGATGACTGGGTCACGCGCAGACTTCCAATTGCGGTTTGCAAGGATACCCTGTTAATTGAGGCCCAACCTGATGGGGTATCCACTTTGTTGCTTGATCCTCACGCAATATGATCGATCTGCAACGCTTTTCTATCTAGGTTTGTCTCGCTACGACTGTTAGGCTCAGGACTCATAGCCAGAACATGACGGTTGCGGCGAGGCATATGGCTAAGAAGAAGACGGTCGGGCATCTGTCGTAGCGGGTTGCGACCCGCCGCCAGTCCTTGAGACGGCCGAACATGATCTCGATGCGGTTGCGTCTTTTGTATTTTCGTTTGTCATATTTGACGGGTTTCCCGCGGGATTTTCGTCCTGGAATGCAGGGTTTGATCCCTTTTCCCTCCAACGCATCCCGAAACCAGTCAGCATCATAACCTCGGTCTGCCAGCATCCACTTTGCCATAGGAAGACTGTCCAGCAGAGCAGCGGCACCGGYATAATCGCTGATCTGCCCCGCCTTCATGAAGAAGCTCGGCGGTCGTCCGTTCTGATCGGSGACCGCATGCAGCTTCGGATTCATGCCGCCTTTTGKCCGTCCGATCAGGCGGTCTGGGTCCCCTTTTTTAGCCGCAGGC
>NZ_PNQZ01000105.1 GCF_003994335.1 Asaia sp. W19 | reverse complement strand
TCAGCTCGACAATATCTTCTTCCGGGCAGTTGGGCAGGCTGCATCCGCGCAGCGTCCCGCCATCGATACCCAGCGAACCGAATTCATTGACGACGATGGCGATGCGCCGCCCGTTCGATTTCTCGATAAGATGACGCAGCAACGTGGTCTTTCCGGCGCCGAGAAAGCCGGTGATGATGGTAACGGGTATCTTGCTCATGCGAGGTTTCCGGAAGCTTGTGGCGAGAGAGGATCTGACAGGGCAATATTTCGTGGCGCAGGGTCTTGTGGGGAGATCGTGCTATCCGCAGGAGAGGCCTTGCCGGGAGCAGCGTCGACCATGGAGGGAAAACGCCCCAGGATAACCTCACGCAAGCTCTCAGGGCGACGCGACGGCATGACCGTACCGGAGGGCGAACGCGCATAGGCCTGTGCATAGAGCAGCAGATCAGGCGCCAGTCCGGGATGAAGACGGCCCAGAAGCCAGGACCATTTTCCCGGCATGGAGAGCGTTGCCGTGCACCCCTGCTGGCAGGCTGCCAGGCAGCGCACCCCCTGAACACGCACGGCAGTTTCCCCTGCCAACGCGGCCAGCGCATCATGCAGGGCCTCGCCTCCGTCACGACAGGTCTGGCAGACATGCAGAACAGGCGTCTCGCCTGGTGAAAGAATCGGTTCGGCCATGGGCCCTCCCGGACCGGACCCGGCGTCCCGAAAAATCCGGGCGACGGGCAAGAAAGGCGCAAAGTCGATTGCCGGCACGAACCAGCCCGCCCCGACCTGCACCTCTCGGCGCTGGACAGGATCCGTCTCTCTCCGGGCACCCCGCCGGACAGCGAAATCAGCGATATGACGGCAGGTCTCCTGGCTCATGGCACCGGTTTCCCGGAGCCGTCGCCCCCTTCCCGGAGCACACTCCAGTGGGATATGGCGACGGTATTGCACCATCTACAGTTGCGGGGGCAGCGCGGGACTGGCGCGTCACCGCGCGCACCCGCTTCCCTTTTCACCCCTTGCAGGGCACCGTCGGCCCCTGTCTAGCAGGTTTGCCGAAACCGATGCAAAGCGGCAGAGCGCTGCGCCGGTCATCCTGTTTCCATCTTGAAACATCATGTCGACCCCTGACATCATCGGCGCGCCACCCCATGATACGAGTGAGGGATGACCCCCATGCCTCATCTTCTTGTTGTCGATGACGATCAGGACATCCTGACGCTGCTCGGCACGTTCCTGCGCAAGCATCAGCATCGTGTCTCCACCGCGCAGGATGGCGCAGCGATGTTCGCCATTCTCGATACCGAGCCGGTCGATCTCATCATTCTCGACATCATGCTGCAGCATGAAGACGGCTTCAGCCTGTGCCAACGCCTGCGTGCCACGTCCCGCGTGCCGGTCATCATGCTCTCCGCCATGGCCGACCACACGGATCGGGTGGTAGGGCTGGAAATCGGCGCCGATGATTATCTGACCAAACCCTTCGACCAGCGCGAATTGCTCGCCAGGGTGAAAGCCGTGCTGCGCCGCAGCAATGCTGCGGACGACCCGGCGCCCTCCCTGCGCCCCAGCCTGCGTTTCGGAAGCTGGGTTCTGGATGTCACAAGACGCGAATTGCGCGCCTCCGATTCCTCACTGGTTCCCCTCTCAGGTGGCGAATTCGACCTGCTGCTGTCCTTTGCCGAGCATCCACAGCGTGTACTGACACGCGACCAGCTCATGGATATGGCGCGCGGCCCTGATCATGCCGCGTTCGATCGCAGCATCGACGTGCAGGTGAGCCGCCTGCGCGCCAAGCTGGAGGAAGACCCCAGAAATCCGACCTTGATCCGTACCGTGCGCAATGGGGGCTATCTGTTCGCCTCCGCGGTAAAACGCTCATGACGCGACGCTTTCTCATGCAGGACACGATCTCGCGCCGCCTGATCGTGACCGTCGCTCTGGCGGCGGCGCGAGATCGTGTCCTG
>NZ_PNQZ01000104.1 GCF_003994335.1 Asaia sp. W19 | reverse complement strand
GCCGGAGTAAGGAATAGATCTTCGGTCAAATCGAATAACGTATTCTGAATTCGAGTGGGTTTTATGGAATTGCGTAATCATTAGATCCGTTATATTTTCCGACTGTATTATAGGTGATAGTTTCATGGGGGTATATCGGGAAGAGAATATTAACGTTTAAATTGTTGAGATTCTTTTGTCTGATTGCTCCACTCTATCTTTCATCCTGTCAGAATGTTCCGAGGCGGATGGCTCGAGAGKCTTCACAACCAGACCCCTATTATATTGATCCCACGAAATCGACTTTTCCGATGGAGAACTATCCCCAATCGGTGGACAAGTGGGTTCTGACGGATGTCGATAAGGACGCGCCTATCGTCGATATGGCAACGCAGGAGCGGTATTTTGCGGCGCTAAAGGCTCATTATTATGGGATGGATCTCGAAGGCTCATCGCCCTGGAACCCATTTTATATCAGAAAAATCCTTTCCTCGAGTGTCGAAAATACGCGGGACTGGGGCATCGACGCTTATCTTGGCACCACGAAGAACACGTGGGGTCAGAATTTCCGCACTCACGACGAAGCGTGGAAGAGCGCATTGCGCGACAACGCGGAAGTGAGAATCGGCAGCACGTACGACGCTGCTAACCGCGGCATCGTCACGCGGGAAAGCCTAGTCAGAGTTCTTCCCACTGACGATCCTGCCTACAACGATCCTCGTAAGGCTGGCGAAGGATATCCGTTCGATAACTTCCAGATGTCCTCGATTCGACCTGGGACGCCGATCTACACGCTGGCCGTGAGCCAGGATCATCGATGGAGATATGTCATCTCGCCGGAGGTAACCGGTTGGGTGCACTACGAGGATATTGCCGACGCTTCCGCCGCCTTCGTCAACACCTGGCTCAAGATGGCAGACGCGCATCTAGGCGCGTTCACGTCTCAGCCAGTATCGATCTATAAGAAGCACGCATTCCGTTTTACCGCGCGCATCGGAACGGTGCTGCCATTCATGAACGCCAATTCGTCGGGAGTCTTGGTGGCAATACCCGTGAGCAACATGAGCGGCGAAGCACAGATAGAGTGGTATGAGGATACCGATCAGACGTTCTCCTCCATGCCTATCCCGATGAATCGGCGTAACTTGGCCAAGCTGATGCAGTCTCTGGTCAACCGCCCATATGGTTGGGGGAACTATAACTTCTATAACGATTGCTCTGCAGAGCTTCGTAGTCTGCTTCTCCCCTTCGGCATATTCATGCCCCGGAATTCATTGGCACAGATCGATGCAACGTCCCGGAAGATCGACCTGGCGAAGTCGGATGTCGACGCGCGGATCGATTATCTCGTGAAAAACGGCAAGCCGTTCACGACTCTCATCCATATTCCCGGTCACATCATGATGTATATCGGCAACAAGGTCTTTAACGGAAAGCTGGTTCCGATGACGTATCAGGATGTCTGGGGGCTACGTCCCAAGGACGCTGACGGTAGGAGCATCATAGGAGGCTCTGTTTTCTTGCCGCTCCTGAAATCTTATCCCGAGGATGCCAACCTGCAGTCGCTCGCTGGGAAGTCAAAATTTGAGGTAGGGTTCATCGAGTAATTGGCTCGAAGGAGACGCTCTGTGCGAGTGTCTCCCTCAAGTGCGGGCCCATATCTTCCTGTTTGTAACGTGATACCCGGATAGAAAGCCGGATGTGGACTTCGGTTAAAGCCAGTAAAACCAACGTTAATCAAATAGTTAGAGGAGAATCCCACTGGTTTTGTAAACCGAAGGTCGGGGGTTCAAATCCCTCACCCGGCACCATTTTGTCTCAATGAATCATRGRTM
>NZ_PNQZ01000103.1 GCF_003994335.1 Asaia sp. W19 | reverse complement strand
GGGCAATCGGAATCACCCGTGGCCTGCCTCAGTTTCGGCTGAACCATCCTCGGCGCCACAGCCCATGTAACACCAGGAGAGAAAGGAGAATGAGCGGCCCCCAGACGATGACCTGCACAAGGAACACCCAGAGATCGGCCAGGTTCTCCATGAAGAGTTGCCGCGTCTTTCGCAGGCTCTGACGGAGTGGGCTCACGACCTCGCGCGCGCTCTGATAGGTGACCGTAACCTTCTCGGTATCGATCTGACGGGAGAGATCCGCCCGTTCCTTCTGCGCGGCCTCCAGAGCGCTTTGGGTTTCAGAAAGCTCTTTGGCGATCTTGATCAGATCATCCGTGCGCCCAGCGCTCTGTCCCTCGAGCGCCTCCAGCCGGTCGCGATAGGTGGTGAGCTGTGCCAGTCGGCGCTCAACATCTGTCACGCTGCCATGAAGGTCGAGTTCGTTCGTGTTCGCATTGCTCGTCACGACGTCGTCCAGCCGCTCTCCCGGGAGGATGGCTCCGGCCACTTTCAGGAAAGCCTCGATGCGCTCATGTGGAAGACGGGCGGAGATACGGGCCTCATGTGTAAATTCGCCGGGGCCGCTTTCCTCGGTCTCCATATTCGCTGAGACGAGCGCGCACCCCTCCATACCGAGACATAGATCGCGCAGATGGGTGAAATGCGTCGACACCTTCGTCGAAGGGACGGTCATTGTCAGGGTGTGATCATAAGCAATATCGCTTCGCCCGGCCTTGAGCGCGGCCGGTATTCCTGCGAAGCGGGCCACACCGAACGACCCCACCGAGGGGGCTGGCATGGGCACATCCAGTGAAGCCGTGCTGTCCGTATGGCGATGCTTGCATCCGGTCAGGATGAGCACACAGGCCGATATCGCGCCGAGCGCGATCAAGCGCGCAACTGGCCGCGGGGGTGTCGGGAGCATCATCGCCTCCATCCTTTATTCAAATCCGTCCCAGAACAGATACGATAACGCATGACTAAGGGCTGAAATGAGGCGTGGATGGCGTGTCTACCGCAGCGATTTCGTGCCATGGCAACCGCACGTGGCAAGGACCCCCCCAATGCGAGTTATCCCCAGATTCAAGGAACAACTCTGCGGATCAGGATGTGCATAAGCTGTTGGTATTCGGGGACAAAATGATCCGGTCGGGTGTTGGATCGATCCAGTTTTCGCAACCGGATCGATCCCTCATGGCTATACGGCTCAGGCTTTGCGGGCTTTGAGCGCCTCTGTCAGCTTGGCCATGACGATTTCAGGCGTCCCCGCGCTATCCACAGTGATGACATTCTCATCCGCTCCCGGCGGCTCAAGCGTCGCAAGCTGGCTTGGCAGCAGGCTCGGCGGCATGAAATGGCCGATGCGCTGCTTGAGGCGCTCCGCGATCGTGCGTTCGCTTGTCTCGAGATAGACAAAGGTCACGTCCAGCCCGTTGCGCAGCGTGTCACGATATTTGCGTTTGAGCGCAGAGCAGGTCAGGACCCCGCCAGTCGCCTCATGCGTGCGCAGCCATTCATGACAGATGCGCAGCCAAGGCGCACGATCGGCATCATCGAGCGGAATGCCGCTATGCATCTTGTCGACATTCGCGGGGGGATGAAGGCTGTCCCCCTCCTGAAACGGCGCCTTCAGATAGGCGGCGAGCCCTTGGGCGACGGTTGTCTTGCCGCAGCCCGAAACCCCCATGACGACGAACAGGCCGGGCTTTGCCCCGCAAGACGCCCCACTCATGCTGTCAGCCTCTGCAGCCCCGAAGCACCGGCAACCAGCACCTCGGAGGTGATGTCGAGGAAGAGTCCGTGATCGACCACGCCCGTGATGGAGATGATACGATCAGCCAGAGCACGCGGCTCCTCGATGCGCTTATAATCGCAATCGATGATGATGTTGTGATTATCGGTCATATAGAGCGAGCCATCTTCCTTGCGACGCGGCACACAAGACTTTGCACCTGTCTTGCGCAGCAGGTTTTCGACACGCTCCCAACCCCAGGGGATGATCTCGACCGGGACCGGCATATGGGTCCCCAGATCCTTAACGATCTTGCTCTCATCAACGATGACGATGAATTTGCGTGCAGAAACCGCAACAATCTTCTCACGCAACAACGCGCCGCCCCGTCCCTTGATCAGAAAAAGGGAGCCGGTCTGGACCTCATCCGCACCGTCAATCGCGACGTCCAGATAGGGATCATCCGAGAAATTCGTGATGGGGATGTTCAGGCTCTGTGCCTGAGCTGCGCTTGCTTCCGAGGTTGGGATAGCCCGGATCTTGAGCCCCTCGCGACGGACGCGCTCACCCAACGCGTCGATCATGAACTCTGCCGTGCTGCCCGTCCCCAGGCCAACGGCCATACCGTCCTCGATATAGGCAATCGCGTGAGTCGCCGCCTCACGCTTGAGCTCGGCAACCCGCGCAGCGGCGGTATCAGTCGGGGCGTCAGTCATTGGACAGCCCTCCCGCGGCCGCCTTGTCCACCAGGAAAACAACCTCGCCTTCCGACGTGATATGCGCGGCCGGAAGCGCTTCCTCACCCGCCCGGACACGCGCCAGCATCTCGGCCTTGCCAGCCCCTTCGATCAGGAACACAACGGCGCGGCTCGAATGAATGGCGGAGTAGGTCAGCGACACGCGGTCATGCGGCGCGTTGTCAGGTGTGCAAGCGGCGACCCATTTGTCACGCTCCTGCAGAATGGGCTGACGCGGAAACAACGAGGCCGTATGACCGTCAGGCCCCATGCCAAGCATCACCACATCGAAAAGCGGCTTTCCCGGGATCAGGTGATGGCTGCCATAGAGGTCCTGCAACGCATTCTGATACCAGACGGCATCCTGCGCGGCTGTGCCATCGGCTGGGATGGGATGCACGTTCTCTGTCGGCAGATCGACATGCTCGAGAAGGAGCTCGTCCGTCATGCGGAAATTGCTGTCCTCATGGGTGAACGGCACATGACGGTCATCGCCGAAAAACACATGGGTATGGCGCCACGGAAAACGCGAAGCGTATTCGGGTTCAGCCATGATCTTGAACAGGCGCTTAGGTGTCGACCCACCCGAAAGCGCCATGACAAACGGACCTTCCTTCTTGGCCAGCGCCTGATCGAGCAGCCACTGCGCCATTTTCCGGGCGACAGCCTCGCCATCCTCCAGAATTACCACGCGGGCAGAGGTCACATCATGTCCACTCATATTCTTCAATCCTTCCTGTCAGGCCAGCATCGGCTCCGCTGGCCTGTCTGGCAGGGTCACCCTCAACGGGCCGAGCCCTGTCTTGTCTGGCAATAAGTGCCTGGCGTCCCCAAGCCCGCGGGTTGGGCCTCAGGGCGCGCGCGGGAGAACGAATTGCTCCATTGCTTCGGCCCAGCCATCGGCGTCGTTTCGCCCCGTCGTGACATGCGCATGCGCGCTGACTTCGGCAGAGGCATTCCCCATGGCGATTCCAAGCCCTGCAATGCCGAGCATCGGCACATCATTGGACATGTCACCAATGCAGGCAACCTCCTCCATGGGAATGCCTAGACGCTTGGCCAGAGCCTTGGCCGCAAAGCCCTTATTGGCATCCTTGTGGGTGATATCGAGATAGTAATCCGAAGAGCGGTGTACGCTGGCCTGACCGGTCAGCATGGCACCGATTTCTACTTCCATACGCTGAAGCAGCGCCGGATTGCTGCTTGCTGCCATGATCTTGCCGACACCGCCGAGATACGGCCCGAAATCCGGCACAACGACCGGCTCGATTCCAACGGATTTACGCTCATGCTCAACGTAATAAGCTCCGGGATCACGAATCAGCCAGTCATGGTCACGAAACAGCCATGTGTCGATCTTGTGCACGGATAGCGTGTCACAAGCCGATTGCACGGTCGATTCGGAAAGGACCAGGTGAGACAGGATCTCGTCATCCGGGCTGACAATGAGCCCGCCATTCAGAGCGCCGAAGGGCGTCTTGAGAGCGAGCTCATGGTGGTAGCGCAGGATGCCTTCGGCGGAACGCGAGCTGACGAGACAGAGCGCAATCCCGGCCTCAGCCAGCTGCTTCGCGGCCTGATGGGTCGAGGCGGCAAGCTTTTTATCAGGGCCGATAAGCGTGCCGTCGATATCGGAAACGACAAGGCGTATCGTGGACGCCATAGGCGGCAACGCTGCGTGAATGGCATCCAGATCGACAGTCATGACATCTCCTTCTTGGGTGTGAGATTGGTCTAGTTGTTCAGGTCCAGCCAGCGACGACCGCTGCGGGCCAGCAGTTCATCAGCTTCACGCGGACCGTCAAGACCACCCGGATAGAAGCAGAGCGGCGATTTATCGGCGATGTTCTGGGTGAAGGCGGGCTCCACGATACGCCAGCCTTCCTCGATGGTATCCGCGCGCTGATAGAGCGTCTGGTCACCGATCATGCAGTCATAGATCAGCGTCTCGTAGCCGGTGCTCGGGCCTTCGCTGAACCAGTCGGAATAATCGAATTTCATGCGCACACCGCCCAGACGCACGGACGGCCCCGGTACCTTTGCCGAGAACTGCATGGTCACGCCTTCAGTCGGCTGAATATGCAGCACCATGATATTGGGTGTGAGCTTGTCGACAGGCGTGTCACGGAAGAGAGCGAACGGTGCCTGTTTGAAATGGATGGCGATCTCGGTCTTGCGACGACGCAGGCGCTTGCCCGTCCGCAGGTAGAACGGCACGCCGGCCCAGCGCCAGTTATCGATACGCAGCTTCATGGCGACATAGGTTTCGGTCTGGCTGCCCATGGCGACATCAGGCTCCTCGCGATAGCCGCGAAGCGCCTCAGCTTCGTCCCCCACCCCGAAAGACCCGCTGACATATTGCCCGCGCACCACCTGGGAGAGGTCGATAGGCTGGATGGCACTCAGCACCTTGGCCTTCTCGTCACGCACGGCCTCGGCATCGAAGGAGGTCGGGGCCTCCATCGCAACCATGGAGAGAAGCTGCATGAGATGGTTCGGCACCATGTCGCGAATGGCACCGGTGCTCTCATAGAAGCGGCCACGGCGCTCCACGCCCACGGTTTCGGCTGCTGTAATCTGCACGTGATCGATATTCTGGCGGTTCCACAACGGTTCGAAAAAGCCATTTGAGAAACGCAGGGCCAGAATATTCTGGACGGTTTCTTTTCCGAGATAATGATCGATACGATAGATCTGATTTTCATCGAGTGAGCGCAGCAGGCGAGCGTTCAACGCCTTTGCTGATTCCAGATCCGCACCGAAGGGCTTCTCGATGATGACACGACGCGAAACCGTATCGGTCTGGTCGGCAAGACCTGATTCTCCGAGAAGATCGACGATGGGCCCGAAGAAGCGCGCCGCTACAGCAAGGTAGAATACGGCAGAACGATCGCCCAGGCGTTCCTTGAGTGCCTCGAAAGTCGAGAGCTCCTCAAAGGAGCCGCGCAGATAGGTGATGCTCTGCGAGAGGCGATCCCATACATCCTGACGCAGCTTGGTGGCATTGGTACCACGCTTGCTCACGAAGTCGTCCAGGGCGCCCTTGAGCTGTTCCAGAAGCCCCTCGGTCGTCATCTCGGCCCAATCGACCACGATGATCGAGAAATCCTCGCTGAGCAGACCGGCAGAGTCCAGATTATAGATAGCAGGGACCAGAAGTCGTTTCGTCAGATCACCGCCACCGCCAAAAATGACCATGGAGCCTGGGGGCGCCTGGCGAACCCCGCGCGATGTCTCGTTACTGGACAAAGCCGCATGTGCAGGAGCGGAAACGTCGACCATATGACAAACCTTTTGAGTCGATAATCGGAAAGCCGGAGTGCGAGCGGGAGCGAACAAGCTCCCGCTGGCATTCAGGCAAACAGTGTAGAGAAAAAAAAAGGGCCGGGACCAGTGCGGTCCCGGCCCGAATTCTCACTTCTTCTCGACGTGACCGCCGAAGCCGAAGCGCATCGCGGAGAGAATCTTCTCCGCGTAGTTGTTGCCCGAACGCGAGCGGAAACGCGTGAAGAGCGAGGCCGTCATGACCGGCACCGGCACCGATTCCTCGATGGCGGCTTCGATCGTCCAGCGACCCTCACCCGAGTCAGCCACTTCACCCGAGAACTCGGAGAGGGATTCGTTCTTGGCAAGCGCATCGGCCGTCAGGTCGAGCAGCCAGGACGAGACCACGCTGCCACGACGCCACACTTCGGCGATATCGGCCATGTTCAGGTCGAAGCGCTGGTCTTCCTGCAAAACCGGCGAGTTCTTCGACTTCATGACGTCGAAGCCTTCGGCGAAGGCCTGCATCATGCCGTATTCGATGCCGTTATGGACCATCTTAACGAAGTGACCCGAACCGGCCGGACCACAATGCAGATAGCCTTCCTCGGCGCGGGGATCGAGGCCTTCACGGTCGCGACCGATGGTGCGCACAACATCGCCCTTGCCCGGTGCCAGCGCCTTGAGGATCGGATCAATGTGGTCGGCCGAATCCTTGGTGCCGCCATACATCATGCAATAGCCGCGATCGAGGCCCCAAACGCCGCCAGACGTGCCGACATCGATATAGTGGATGCCCTTTTCCATCAGCTCATGGGCGCGACGGACATCATCCTTGTAGTAGCTGTTGCCACCATCGATCACGATGTCGTCCTTGCCGAGCAGGCCGCGCAGTTCCTGCACGCAGGCTTCGGTGATCTCGCCGGCCGGCAGCATGACCCAGACGATCTTGCGCTCCGCCGAAAGCTTGCTGACCAGATCGGCGACAGAGTTTGCAGCGATCGCACGGCCCTTTTCGGCACGGTCGAACGTCTTGGTCACAACTTCAGGGGTGCGGTCAAACAGCACAACGTCATGACCATGACGGGTCAGGCGCACTGCAATGTTGCCACCCATACGGCCAAGGCCAACAATACCGATTTGCATCTCTAAAACTCCTGCACAGTCTTCCTGTGCCCTCTAACTATCACGTCAAAAAACAATCCGCCCCGTTTGAGCGGGGCGGATTGCGTCAGTCTCAGACGGCCTTCTTGATGACCGTCGCCAGTTCGGCGAGGCCAGCTTCGAGCGGTCCCTTGATATGCACGCGCAGGGCGCGACGTCCGCGCTCTGACAACACGTCGAAATCGCCGCGCGCCTGGGCTGCCTTCACGACACTGAAGGTGAAACGCTCACCCGGCACGGCGAGATCGGCATGATCATCCGCCGTGATCTGCAGGAACACGCCGCTATCGGGGCCGCCCTTATAGGCCTGGCCGGTCGAATGCAGGAAGCGCGGTCCGAACTCGGCTGCCGTCGCGACCTTGAGTTGGTCACGCAGGTTGAGGCGCACGTTCTGGATCCACTCACGTGTCTTCAGATCGCGTTCCACATAGGCGAGAACGCCCACATAATCACCGGCCTTCACGCGACCGAAATGTGCCTTCAGGATCGTCAGCGCATCGCCGCCGCCAAGGGCCTTCGCATTGGTCTCGTCAGCAAAGAACTCGAACGCACCCGAGGTCGCGAACGGCGTTTCGGCAGGGAGCTTGCCCGTCTCGTTAAAGGCGGTCGTCAGCTTCTTGGTCTCGATCTTGCTGAACTCGACATCCGGCTGATCAAACGGATCGATTGCCAGCACCGAGCCTGCGACAGCCGTGGCATATTCCCAATGGAAGAATGCCTGGGCGATATCGAGCTTGTCAGCCAAGTCGATCGTCACAACCGGTTCACCAGCGGCGGCGAGAGCGGCGATAGCCTTTTCCTGGTTCGGGCAAGGCGCATCCGTCAGGCGCAGATAGGCGAAGACGCGATCCTTGCCGTAGACGCCCGGTGCACCGAGGGTTTCGTCATCGATCGGGATCAGGCCGGTGCCCTTCTTGCCGGTCGACTCAGCCAGAAGCTGCTCGAGCCACGCGCCAAGGTCATAGATCGCGGGTGAAGCGATGATCGTCACCTTGTCACGACCGAACTTCGTTGCGGCCGCACCGAGGATGGCACCGAGCTGAAGCGCCGTATTCTGCGCCGGCGGGGTGCTGGCCGAGGCGCCCTTTACGGAACGCAGAGCCGATTCGAGGAACGCACGAACGTTCAGACCGGCGGCGGCTGCGGGGACGAGACCGAAATTGGAGAGCACGGAGAACCGGCCACCAATCTGCTTCTCACCGTAAAAGATCTTCCAGAAGCCATCGCCCTTGGCCACCTGCTCCATATGCGAGCCAGGATCGGTCACGGCAACGAAGTGCTTGCCGGGGGCCGAGCCGAGCGCCTTTTCGGCAGCGGCGAAGAAGTAGGCCTTCAGGATGTTCGGCTCCAGCGTGCCGCCCGACTTGGACGAGACGATGAAGAGCGTCTTCTTGAGGTCAACCGCATTCTCGAACGTCTTGACCTGCTGCGGGTCCGTGCTGTCGAGCACGTGCAGCTTGGGGAAGCCTGCGATCTGACCGAACGTCTCGGCAATCACCTCAGGACCGAGGCTCGAACCGCCCATACCGAGTAGCAGCACATCGCTGAAGCCCTTGGCCTTGACTTCGCTGGCAAAGGCTTCGAGCTCGGCGACATGAGCCAAACGCTCATCGACGATATCGAGCCATTTCAGCCAGCTGGCTTCATCGCCACCAGTCCAGACAGAGGCGTCCTTGGCCCAGAGCTTGCGGCCCTTGCCGGTCTTGCGCCAGTCTTCGAGAACCGCGTCAGAGGCGGCTTTCAGATCGGCCGGAAGGTCGGCCTTCTGCTCGATCAGTTTGGGCCCGAGAAACGTGGCCTGCTTGTTTGCTACCGCCCCAAGCAGCTGGTCGAAAGCGTCGCAGAACGAAGCGCAGCCTTCTGTTACAAGGGTCTTGGTGACGCCATCGAGGTCGAGGCCTAGCTTGGCCTGCTGCTCGAGCACCTTGAAAGCATCTTCCACGTTTTCAGTCAGGCTGGCGCGCAGCTTGCCATGATCACGAAAGGCATCGAAGGTTGCGGGCGGGATGGTGTTGACCGTGTCCTCACCGATCAGCTCTTCAACATAAAGAACGTCCGAGAAGGTCTTGTCCTTGGTGCCCGTCGAGGCCCAGAGCAGACGCTGCGGCTGAGCGCCAGCAGCAGCCAGCTTCTTCCAGCGCTCGGAAGCGGTCACTTCGAGATAATGCTGATAGGCAACCTTGGCGTTCGCGATGGCAACCTTGCCACGCAGAGCCTTCAGCGCCTCGGCATCCTTGTCGCCTTCCTTCACGCGACGGTCGATGGCCCCATCGATCTTGCCGTCGATGCGCGACACGAAGAACGACGCCACGCTGGCGATCTTGCTGATATCCTTGCCCGCTGCATGACGGATCTCAAGACCCTTGATGTAGGCTTCGAGAACATTCTTGTAGGCTTCGAGCGAGAAGAGAAGCGTGACGTTGACGCTGATGCCTTCCGAGGTGACTTCCTGGAATGCCGGAACACCTTCAGGCGTGCCCGGGATCTTGATCATCAGGTTTTCTTCGCTCACGGCAGCCCACAGACGACGGGCCTCGTCAGCCGTGGCCTTGGTGTCGAAAGCAAGATAAGGTGACACTTCGAGGCTGACATAACCATCGAGGCCCTTGGTCTGCACGAAAACCGGGTGCATGACCTTGGCGGTCGCCTTGATGTCGGTGATGGCCAGTTTCTCGTAGAGCTCACCGGGGGAGAGGATTTCCTTCGCCAGCAGATCCTTGATCTGGGCGTCGTAATCCGTGCCGTAGCCCATCGCCTTTTCGAAGATGGCCGGGTTGGAGGTCACGCCACGCAGGCCGTCCTCGTCCACAAGCTTCTTCAGGCTGCCATCGGCAGTATAGGATCTCTGGATGAAGTCCAGCCAGGGTGACTGGCCAAATTTGGAAAGGTCACGCAGCGGGTTCCCGCTTGTGGCGGCACCCTGCTTCTGTTCGACGTCCATGACGTACTCCTGTCTGTCCACCTGACGAGCTCCACAGGGACGCTCGCCTCAGCTCAGGTCGGCCTTCCGACCCTGACCTCATAGTGAGGGGGCCAAAGCACGCTAGGGCCCCGAAAGGCCCGACCGCCGAGGAAGCGGTCAGGCCCCGGTAGTCGTCTTACTTGCGGGCAGCCTGCTCGCGAGCCGCATCGTAAACCTTCTCCGGCGTGAAGCCGAACTTGGTGAGAAGGCTCTTGAGCGGTGCGGAGGCGCCAAAGCTGTTCATCGCAATGATCGAACCGCCGATGCCGGTGTAACGATCCCAGCCGAAAGCAGCAGCCTGCTCGACAGCCACACGTCCCTTGACGTCCGGCGGCAGCACACTGTCCTTGTAGGCCTGGTCCTGCTCTTCGAACAGGTCGAAGGACGGGAAGGAAACCACGCGGGCCTTGA
>NZ_PNQZ01000102.1 GCF_003994335.1 Asaia sp. W19 | reverse complement strand
CGATCGAGCCGGGCTGGAACTCCGCGTGGCGCCGAKCACCGAGAMCGGGGATCTGGACCTCGACGCTTACCAGAGCCTGCTCTCGGACGGGCGTGTCGGGCTTGTGGCCATCACCCATATGTCGAATGTCCTGGGGACGCTGACGCCGGCGCATGAACTGGCGCGTCTGGCGCATGCGCATGGCGCAAAGATCCTGCTCGATGGGTCGCAGTCAGCCGTGCATCGCGCCATTGATGTGCAGGCGCTCGGGGCGGATTTCTTCGTCTGCACGGGGCACAAGCTCTATGGCCCGACCGGCATCGGGGTGCTCTGGGGCCGGTCCGAGCTGCTCAATGCCATGCCGCCTTTCCTGGGTGGTGGGGAGATGATCGAGAGCGTCAGCTTCGAGAAATCGAGTTGGGCCGGGCTGCCGCATAAATTCGAGGCAGGGACGCCGCCGATCATCGAGGTCATCGGGCTCGGCGCGGCGCTCGCGTTCATGGAAGAGCTGGGTGCCGAAGCGATCACCGCCCATGAAAAGGCGCTCGTGGCCTATACCCGTAACGTGCTGGGCGGCAGTGAGGGCGTGAAGCTCGTTGGCGCGCCTGCCGATCAGGGCGGGGTCGTCTCTTTCATTGTCGATGGGGCGCACCCACATGATCTGGCGGTTCTGCTGGATCGCCAGGGCATTGCCATACGCGCTGGACAGCATTGCGCCGAACCGCTGATCCGTCGGCTCGGGCTCACCGCCACAGCACGGGCGAGCTTTGGCGTTTACACCACACGCGACGATATCGATGCACTGGTCAAGGGCGTTGCGCGCGCCCGACAGATGCTGGTCTGATTGAGGGAGGTCATTCATGTCTGAAGAGGGTCACATCCTGACCAGACCGCTCGGCGCTCCGCCCGAGGAAACCGTTGCTGCAGACCAGGCCGGTGTTCCCGATGAGGACAGCGTCATTTCCGCCATTGCCACGGTCTATGATCCGGAAATCCCGGTCAATATCTACGAGCTGGGGCTCATCTATGCAATCGATCTGCATGATGACGGGCGCGTCGATATCGAAATGACACTTACGGCGCCCAATTGTCCGAGCGCACAGGAATTACCCGAGCAGGTGCGCGAGGCCGTGGCCGCTCTTCCCGGGGTGAGCAAGGCCAGCGTCGCTATCGTCTGGGATCCGCCATGGGATATGAGCCGCATGAGCGACGATGCCCGGCTTGCACTGAACATGTTCTGAACAGGGAAACGAGTATGAGCGCGACACAGACAGAACAGGCCCCGATCAAGGTCGCGGCCCCCCGGGCGCTGCCTCCTCTCATGCGGATGACCGAGCGTGCAGCCTCGCGTCTGAGGAAACTGTATGAAGGCGCAAACAAGGGCCAACTCCTGCGTATCGGGGTGAACACGCGCGGATGCTCGGGCATGTCTTACGACATGAGTTTCGTCGATGCGGCCCTGCCCGGTGATGAGCGTGTGACGGATCATGGGGTGGACGTGCTGGTCGATCGCAAGGCGACCCTGTTTCTGATCGGGACGGTAATGGATTATGAGGTCAAGGATCTCGAATCAGGCTTTACCTTCACCAATCCCAATGAAAAGGGCCGCTGCGGGTGCGGTGAGAGCTTTCACGTCTGACGGCGTGAAAGTCTCTTTTTGCTCTTTGTGAAGCTGACGACGGCTTCAACTTCCGTAGACCAGAGGAACTGGTCGATAACCGAAACGGATAGCACCTCGTATCCCGCTTTCTGCAGAAGAGCAGAGTCTTTCTGGAGCGCTTGCGGGTTGCAACTCACATAGACAATATCCTCCACGCCGGAGCGTGCGATATGGTCCATCTGGATCAACGCTCCCGCATGGGGCGGATCGAGCACGACCACGCGGGCCTTGGTGAATTCCTTGGCGATCAGGGGCTGGCGTGTCAGATCGCGGTGCGTTGTTTCGATTCTCTGACCGATCGCCCCTGATTTGAGGGCTGAGATCGCCTCGAAATGCCCTTCATAGGCGAAAACGCGCCCTTTCTGGGCCATGGGAACCGTCAACGTACCAAAGCCCGCGAAGAGCTCAACGATAGGATCGCGCCTGTTCAGCGAGGGCAGCGCATCGAGCACTGCCTGAGCGATGGCGCTCTCACTCTGTTCCGTCGCTTGCAGGAACCCGCCAGGGGGCGGGCACAGCTTGACCGCACCGAAGGCATGGAAGACGGGTCCCTGCTGAGCGACGATCTCGAATCCCTGCTCGGGGCGGCGCCTCGACTTCCATGAGATACGGGGAATCCTGTGATCCCGCCCGAACGCCGCGAGTTTTACGCGGTCGGTCGGCGCCAACGCAGAATCGGTCGAGAGCAGAATATCCGGACCCGAACTGTAGAGATTGATCTGGAGATCACCGCCTCCTGTCACTGCGCCGAGCGAAGACAGGACGTGGCGCAACGGGTCGAGCAGCGCCAGGAGCGCAGGATGCACGACATGGCACTCTGTCATGTCGACGACATCGCCGTGACGGCGATGGAGGCCGAGAACGAGTCGACCCGGCTGCCGCTGGAAGGCCAGATCGATACGGCGGCGCGTCTCGGGAGGGACCTGGACGGAGGTGACGCGCGGGAGCGTGCGGAAGCCTGCCCGTTCAAGAGCGTGGCGCACAAGCGCGGTTTTCCAGTCGAGCAATGCGGGGAGGGCAGTGGTCTGCATGGAACAACCACCGCACTGCCCGAAGAGCGCGCAGACGGGCGATACGCGTTCAGGGGAAGGGGAAAGCAGGTCGAGCACCTCGACCTGCCGGTCATCCCCCACGCGAAGACGCATCCGGTCACCCGGCACGGCGTGAGGGATGTAGGCGGGCTTGTCATCAATCAGCACAAGCCCGTCGCCATTCGCGCCAAAGGCGCGAATTTCGGCTTCAACGATACTGGGCATCAGGGATCAGACTGTGCCGCGATGCTGGATCGGTCCGACCTGCTCGTCCTGCTCGATGCGCCGATTGCGGCGCGGCAAGAGCATGAAGGCAGGCGTTTCATGGCCGAACCCGGTGCGCGGCGTATCGTGATCGAAGGAC
>NZ_PNQZ01000101.1 GCF_003994335.1 Asaia sp. W19 | reverse complement strand
YCTGAAGACGCACCGCCTCCTTCACCTCCGGATCGATGATCTGGGGGGTGAAGGCATCGACGATAGCCCCGGCCCGGCGTTCGGTGTGATACACCTCCTGCCAGAACGGGACAGCGCGAAGCCGGGCGAGTTCCTCATCTGTCAGTTCGGGCCATGGCAGGGTTTCGGGATCGAAAACCTGATGCGTATCGATAAACTGCTGACAGAAATAATGCTTATGGGCTTCAGACCCCGGCTCGATCACACTCATGCAGGGGCGTGCTGCTTCGTCTGTCCAAGCCGTGCACGCACCGCTCCCGAGGCCTTCTCCCACAGACGATAGGCGAACAGCCCGGTCTTGACGAGGTTCGGCGTCGTGGTGGGGCGCAGCAGGCGATGATCGTAGCCCGAGAAACGACGGTCATTTTCATCGAGGCAGAGCTGCATCAGCTCGGGCACCTTGATATCGATGTCCGTCATGTCCTTGGCGCCGGTCACAGTAAAGTTGTTGTCCTGCGTATGCTCATTGCCTTCGGAGTCGATGGAACGTGCCAGATCCATGCGCTCATAGGCGAGGAACGCCCAGACACCCAACACGCGCGCCTCGAAGACGGGGCGCTTCCACCACGGCATGGTGGCGCGATGCCAGGCCAGCCAGTTCGCGAAAAGCAGGATGTGACGACACTCTTCCTGCATCACAGGCTCGAACGTCTCGATCAGTTCCATGGGGAACAGACCGGCACGCTCGGCAAGGGCAAACAGACCGAAGGCAAAGAAGCTGTCCACACATTCCGAGAAACCGGTCACCAGATACGCCCACTCCGTGTCTTTCGGCTCGATATAGGGCGGCTCGGGGGCCATCGGGATGTTGTAGGCTTCAACAAGCTTGGAGAGCACCTCCTTGTGGCGGTTTTCCTCCCCGGCACTTCGG
>NZ_PNQZ01000100.1 GCF_003994335.1 Asaia sp. W19 | reverse complement strand
CGTATCKAAGGGCTATGCGCGCATTGCGGGCAAGAGCCTGCGCCTCGGCGTTCAGGCCGTGGGCGCGCGTATTCGTCATGCCTTCGAACAGGGCGAGGCGTCCCCTGGCCAACTCGTGGTGATCGGGCTGCACGGTCTGGATCCCGTGGCGGTGCAGCGCAGCTTCGACGAAGCCTGATCCATGCATATCCTCTTTCGGGAATCGCATGATCTGGACGGGCAGGCACAGGCCGAGGATCTCGCCCATGCGCCTGCCGATCTGATCCTGCTCTCTTTTTCCGAAAGCGATCTGTTGGGGATGCGGGCGATCCATGAAACGCGGGATCCGAGTCTTCAGGTCGCGACCCTGTCGCGCCTGCGTCACCCCCTTTCGGTCGATCTCTATATCGAGCAGACCATTGCAGGGGCACGCTGTGTGGTCGTGCGCCTGCTGGGCGGCACGGAGTACTGGCGCTATGGTGTGGATGAACTGCGCCTGACCTGTCGCGCAGCCGGTATCCCGCTCGCCTTCATTACGGGCGAGGCGACGCCCAACCCGGCGCTCCAGGCGCTGTCGAGCATTGATCCCGATCAGTGGACGCGACTCGATGCGCTGTTTCGCGAAGGGGGGGCACGAAACCTGCGTTGTGCCCTCACAGTGATGCGCGCGCTTGCCGGGTTGGGCGAGGATGATGGCGCTGAGGTCGAGCCTCTGCCGGGCTGCGCGCTGTATCGGCGTCTTGCGCCGTCACGACGCACACGGGCGCTGATCGTGTTCTATCGCGCCCATCTTCTGGCCGCCGACCTGGCGGGGATCGATGCGCTGGCCGATGCGCTCCACGCGTCCGGTATCGGGGTCGATCTGGTCTATGCGGCCTCGTTGCGCGCTCCCGAGGCCCAGGCTTTTCTCGATGACTGGCTGGTCAACACGCCGCCCGACATCATTCTGAACGCCACCTTCTTCGCGGCGCGGGGCGAGGATGGGACGGTTTCCGTGCTTGAGGCGGCCGGTGTGCCGGTGCTTCAGATCCTGCAACCAAGCACGACAGAGGCAGGCTGGGCCAAGGCGCTGCGCGGGCTTTCCCCTTCCGATCTGGCCATGCAGGTGGTGCTGCCCGAGCTCGATGGTCGCTTGAACGGGGCGCCCATCTCGTTTCGTGACGAGGCGCCTCCCGGCCTGCCCGCGCGGCGCGTTCCGTATGCGCCGGGTATCGCCCTGATGGTCGCGCAGGCGCGGAACTGGCTGCGTCTTGCGGCCGAGACCCCGCAGGAACGGCGTCTCGCCCTCGTGCTGTCGGATTATCCCGGTGCGGAAGGGCAGGCGGCCCATGCGGTCGGGCTTGACAGCTTTGCCAGTGTCGCCGCCATCACCAGCATGCTGCATGAAGCGGGTTACGATCTCTCCCCGC
>NZ_PNQZ01000099.1 GCF_003994335.1 Asaia sp. W19 | reverse complement strand
CGTGCAGATTTCAGCGAATGCCATGAGCGTATGATCGCGTCCGGGCCCCAGCGCTGTCTCGACGCCGTCGAACGCTTCCGCACCGAGGACGATGCTTTCATCCGAACCTGCCTGACCCTGCGCGATTTGCCTGGACGTCTGACAGGGGGGAAGAACGCTCACCGTTTTGGTATGGAGAGCTTCACTCCTCTCGGCCGTATCGACAATCACTGGGTAGGTTACGGCCTTGTCGGGCGTTTCTGGCAGGCCGGGTATGGGCTGGCATCGACTGAGCGCACGGCCAAGGCATTTTGGGAGGCCGATGGCAGGGCCTGCCGTCTGCTTCTGACGTTTGCGACACAGCCTGCGTCGGATGGGGTTACGCGGCTCGTGACCAGGACAGAAATCTCCTGTCCTGATCCGCGGGACCGGCGCAAGATGACGCTTTACTGGCTGCTGATACGGCCTGTCAGCGGCATAATAAGACGCCGCATCCTGCGCGCAGTGGAAATGGAATGCATGAGAGCGGATATTCAGAAGGCCTCATAGGCGACGTTAGCGGAAATAAAGTAAGTATAAAGTATCCTTGCGGTAGATTGACGATAAATTACCTGATCAGTGTCTCTGGACGGGGTAATGGGTCGTCGGGGTTCAGGGACGGTTAGTTAAATCACGTCTATATCTCTGACAGGTTTTGCCCATATAATAAGTTTATTCGAAAAATAAATAATTTATGCATCCCTATGCAATCGGTGCAACCCCTTGCGTTGTTGCGCAACATTTCTATATCAGGCCGCGTTGTGCGCCTGAGCTCCGTTTCATGAGGAATCGGCGCCAAGTCCAGAGCAAGTATTCGCAACTATCGCAGAGGTAAGATCTTGGCTATCAGCCGTTCAGCCTATCGCACGACCGTCACCAATGGATCGACCCGCTATGTGGGCGCTGGCCAGACTGCGACCGGTGATGTGGTCTATGGGCTCAATGGCGGTACGGATCATCCGGCCGTGGATCTGGCTTCGGGCGGCGTCATCTCGGCGGCGACGGCACTTTCGGGCGGAGTGATCGCCGCAGCGGCCAATGGGACGACCTATGGCGGGACGGCGTATGAGAGCGGATCCTTTGCCG
>NZ_PNQZ01000098.1 GCF_003994335.1 Asaia sp. W19 | reverse complement strand
CCGGACKGACGCTCTCCGCACTTTCAGCTCAAGTACTGGCGGTCGCCGTAGCATGGCAGACCTACGCACTCACCCACAGCGTCACCGCACTCGGCCTGATTGGCCTCGCACAATTTCTGCCCATGTTGGCTCTGGTTTTCATCTCGGGACATGTGGCCGACCGCTATAATCGCAAGCGCATCGTGCAGATCTGCCAGGCCATCGAGATCTTCGGGGCGGTGGTCATGGCCATTGCGACAATGTTGGGCCAGCTCGCCCCCTGGGCGCTTTATGTGCTGGTCGCGTGTTTTGGTGCCCTGCGCTCGTTTGAAGGCCCCTGCCAGCAGACCTTCCTGCCCTCCATCGCCACACCCGCCCAGTTTCCACGAGCGGCGGCGCTTTCGGCATCGTTGTTTCAGACAGCCTCCATCATCGGGCCGTCTCTTGGCGGCCTGCTTTACGGCCTGGGCGCGGATTTCTGCTACCTGACCTGCGCCTGCGGCTTCAGCATCGCGCTCATTTCGACCTCACTGCTCAAGCTGAAGCCCTACGCAGGCAACCGCTCTCCCATGAGCCTCGAATCGCTTTTTGGCGGCATCGCGTTTTTGCGTCGGCGTCGTGACCTGCTGGGGGCCATCTCACTCGATCTCTTCGCGGTGCTGCTCGGAGGGGCGACGGCCATGCTTCCCGTATACGCCGGTGATATCCTGCATCTCGGCCCTGTCGGTCTGGGAATTCTCAGGGCCTCTCCTGCCGTAGGAGCGCTCCTGGGGTCCCTCGTTCTGGCACGTTATCCGCTGAAGTCGCATGCAGGCCCGATCATGTTTGCCTCGGTCGGGATTTTCGGCATTGCAACGATCGTGTTCGGCGTTTCGCACTCCCTGGCGCTGTCTGTGCTCTCCCTGGCAGTGCTGGGTGCGGCCGATGTGGTGAGCGTGGTTGTGCGCGGAGCGCTCACCCAGCTCGCCACGCCCGACGGCATGCGCGGGCGTGTTTCGGCCGTGAACATGCTGTTCATCGGGTCGAGCAATCAGCTGGGGGAATTCGAGAGCGGCATGCTTGCAACGGCCATCGGCACAGAGGCTGCGGTTGTCGCAGGCGGCATCGGCACGCTGATCGTGGCCGGGCTCTGGATCAGGATGTTCCCGCGCCTGTGGACGCTGGATCGCCTCGATACGATCAGACCGGATGAGCCATGATGTGAAGGAGAAAAATGCCTGGCTCCCGAAGTAGGACTCGAACCTACGACCCAGCGATTAACAGTCGCTTGCTCTACCAACTGAGCTATTCGGGACCGGCGAGGCACTATCTAGCGAAAGCTTTTCCTGGGGTAAACCCCCCTTTGTCATTTTTTTTGCATATGGAGTTTTTCTTCTGATGGCAGCGCCTTCCCGTCGTCTTCTCCTCATGGGTGCAGGCGGCATCATTCTCGCTACAGCCTTGCAATCGCGCCATGTTTTTCACCATCGCAAGCAGATCGCGACAGACGGAAAGAAGCGCCATATCCGGCTGGCCTGGCCTGAACCCGACTATGATCCGCTGCTCTGGCTCTGCCAGCAGGGCCTCTTCGGGCGCTATGACCTGACCGTGGATATCGTCGAGACGAGCGGAGGCAACAGCGCCATCGACGCCGTGGTAAATGGTCGGGCCGATGCCGCCCTAAGCCCCCTGCTGGACTGGCTGCCGGTTCTCTATCAGGACGATGCCGACGAACTTCCCGCCCTTCTCGCTTGTGGAATTCGGGGGGGCAGTTATCGCTTGCTGGTAAGGCGCGACCTGCATCTGCACAAGGTGGCCGATCTGGCGGGCCGGAAGATCGGTGTCGTGAGTCTCGAAGGTGCTGATCGACGCTTCGTCAGTATCCAACTCAGGCGGCGCGGCCTGCACCCGACCGACTCGGTCCACTGGGTAGCAATTCCAGCCGATGATATGGCGGACGCGCTACGTGCAGGCGATCTCGACGCTGTCGCTGTCCACGACCCGATGGGATGGCGTATCCTGCAGCAAACGCGTGGCGTCAGCTGGAACATGCTCGACAGCATGACAGGTGCGGAACGCGAACGAATCGATCTGACGCTGGGTATCGCGACCAAGGCTCTGACCCAGGATCCTGGGATCGCGGCTGCGCTGACCGCCGCACTCAGCGACGCACAGCATGACTTTCCTGCCCATAGGGACGAACTCGCACAGCTCTGGCGGAAGGATCAGGACGCCCCCGAAGACGCGAACGGCATGCTGGAGCGCGAGATTGCAAGCCATCCCGTGACGGGTCATCCGCTGCGCATCCAGGTTGAGCAATATGTGGATGAGCTCAAGCTTCTAGGCCTGATGCAGGATGCGGATAACGCCACCGATATCGCACACCGGATCTGCCTGTCCGTATGAGCTCCCCTCCCTGCGCAAGAGCATCTCGACCGCAGGGAGCAGGATCAGGTTTTTTCCCGAGCCTGGCGCGCCGCGGTCGCGAGCTGATCGACCCGTTCGTTATTCACGTCGCCACTGTGACCACGCACCCAGAGCCAGGTCACCTTGTGCTGTTTTTCCGCCGCCAGGATGCGCTGCCACAGATCGAGATTCTTTACCGGATCTCCCGCAGCGTTCCGCCAGTTGCGTCTTACCCAGCCTGTATGCCAGCGCGTGATGCCATTGCGCAGATATTCGCTGTCAGTATGCAGCGTCACTTTGCAGGGGCGCTTGAGCGCTTCCAGAGCCTCGGCGGCAGCCGTCAGTTCCATGCGATTATTGGTGGTCTCGCCCTCACCGCCCGAGAGCTCGCGCTCGTGCCCCTTTGAACACAAAAGCGCCCCCCAGCCACCTGGTCCCGGATTGGGTTTGCACCCCCCATCAGTCCAGATTTCCACGACAGGCGCGTCCTCGGGCAGTTCCACCTTTGCTTCCTCAGACATGAAGCAGCCCTCTTGCATCCGCACGCCATGCTATCAGACGATGGTAATAGGCCAGCGGATCCTTGCGCGTGACGATGGCATCGACCGGCGTGTTCACCCAGTCATAGAGGCGGGTCAGAAGAAAACGGATGGGCGCTCCTTTTACCMGCGCGGGGAGWGCAGCTTTCTCTTCC
>NZ_PNQZ01000097.1 GCF_003994335.1 Asaia sp. W19 | reverse complement strand
CACGGCAGGGCGACCCATCCTGCAGGCCATCGATTCACAGGAATTCGATCAAGTGGCGGTGATCGTCGTGCGCTGGTTCGGCGGGATCAAGCTGGGCGCAGGCGGGCTGGTTCGCGCTTATGGCGGTGCAGCGGCGTCCTGCCTCAAACAGGGTGAGGCAGTCGAGATCGTTCCCATGCAACGCCTCGCCTGTCACGTGCCATTCAGCTTGCTGCCGATCATCCAGGCCCGTCTGGCGGAGTGGGGCGCGACGCAGGACGAATGCGCTTTCGACGCGCAGGGTGCGGCCTTGACGCTCTCCGCTCCTCTTTCCGCCTCCGAAATGATACGAATGTCGCTACAGGATCTGTTGCGCGGTGGCCCGGTTCGCGTGCTCGACCCTGAAGACTCGGCGCAAGCCGCCCTTTAAACCGAGCAGAGGCCCTGCCGCCTGCGCCCTGTACAACGGATTGCAGATGGTTTGACGCCCCTGCGTTTCCTTCCTACGGTAACATATCATGTTACGATCGTAGGATCCTTGTTCATGCCCGTTTTCAGACATGCTGCGGCTCTTGCAGCTGTTGCTCTTCCCCTTCTCTCTTCCACGGCGCTGGCAGCTCCCGCCAATCCCCTGTTCCAGGCGAGCCCCCTGCCCTATCAGGCACCGCCTTTCGACAAGATAAAGGACAGCGACTATGTGCCGGCCTTCGAAAAGGGCATGGCAGATCAACTCAAGGAAATGCAGGCGATCGCCAATAACAAGGCCGCGCCGACCTTCGACAACACCATTGTCGCCATGGAGCGTTCCGGCCAGTTACTGAACCGCGCGCAGAGCGTGTTTTACGGCGTCTACTCGGCGGATAAAGACGACGCCATGGACGCCATTGACAGCAAGGAAGCGCCCAAGCTCAGCCAGCATCAGGATGAGATCTATCTCAATCCGAAGCTCTTTCACCGCGTCAAGACGCTGTACGACAATCGTGCCAAGCTGAACCTGAACGCCGAGCAGGCCATGTTGCTGGAGGTCTATTACCAGCAATTCGTGCATTCCGGTGCCGAGCTGAACCATGCTGACCAGCAGAAGCTCCGGGCCATCAACACGCAGCTTTCCAAACTCGAAACGGCCTATAACCAGAAGCTGATCGCGAGCGCGAAGGCCGGGGCTCTGGTCGTAGACAAGAAGGAAGCGCTGGCGGGGCTCGATGACGGCGCTGTTGCCTCTGCCCAGAAGGCCGCCGAAGGCCGCAAACTATCCGGCAAATATGTCCTGCCGCTGCAGAACACCACCCAGCAGCCCGACCTCGCTTCGCTGAGCGATCGCAGCACACGTGAAGCCCTGTTCAATCAGAGCTGGACGCGCGCCGAGAAGGGCGACGCGAACGACACCCGCCAGACCATTGCCGAAATCGCGCAGCTGCGCGCAGAAAAGGCCGCGCTCTTCGGCTATCCGAATTATGCCGCCTATACGCTGTATGACCAGATGGCCAAGACGCCTTCGGCTGTGAACAGCTTCATTCGTCAGCTCGTTCCTGCCACGGCAGCCGAACAGCATCGTGAAGCCGCCGAGCTGCAAAAGGCGATTGGTGACGACCACCAGAATTTCACGCTCAAGCCGTGGGACTGGAATTACTATGCCGAACGCGTGCGCAAGCAGAAATTCGACCTCAACCAGAACGACGTAAAACCGTATTTCGAACTGAATACCGTGCTGACCGATGGCGTGTTCTACGCCGCGAACCAGCTCTACGGGATCACTTTCGAGCCCCGCAAGGACATCCCGGTCTATAATCCCGATGTCATGGTCTTCGAAGTCAAGGACAAGGACGGCTCGCCGCTTGGCCTGATGTATTTCGACTACTTCAAGCGCGACAACAAATCCGGTGGCGCCTGGATGTCCAATTTCGTGGGGCAGAGCGATCTGTTGAAGACGCGTCCGGTTATCTACAACGTTGCAAACTTCACCAAGGCCGCCCCCGGCCAGCCTCAGCTCATCACGTCAGACGACGTCACGACCATGTTCCACGAATTTGGTCATGCGCTGCACGGTCTGTTTGCAAGCCAGACCTATCCCACGCTTTCGGGCACGGCCGTAGCGCGCGATTTCGTCGAGTTCCCCTCGCAGTTCAACGAGAACTGGGCGATGGACCCGAAGGTGTTCGCCCATTACGCCCGCCACTACAAGACCGGTGCCCCGATGCCGGCGGAGCTGGTCGCGAAGATCAAGAAAGCCGCGCATTTCAACCAGGGCTATGCGCTGGGTGAAATCGTGGCCGCTGCCCAGCTCGACATGTCCTGGCATGGCCTGTCCGCCGATGCCCCACGTCAGGATGTCGATCAGTTCGAAGCCAAGGCGCTCAATGAGACGGGTCTCGATGTGGCCGATGTGCCGCCGCGCTACCGCTCGAGCTATTTCCTGCATATCTGGGGTAATGGCTATTCGGCTGGCTATTATGCCTATCTCTGGACCGAAATGCTGGATCAGGACGTGTTTTCCTGGTTCCAGTCCCATGGTGGCCTGACCCGCGAAAACGGCCAGCGCTTCCGCGACATGATCCTGTCGAAGGGACACACCATGGATTACGGCCCGATGTTCAAGGCCTTTTATGGCAAGGACCCGGAAATCGGCCCGATGCTCTCCCATCGTGGTCTGCTGCCCGCTGGGAAATAAGCCATCCGGCTCTGCGCCGCACCAGTTGCGGCGCAGAAAAGAGACACGATCCCGAGCAGCGCGCCGCCATTCGACCCGTGCGGCGCGTTATGCTTTTCGATCACGCTTTCCTCAGCGCGCAGACGGCAGTAGCCCCGATGCCGCTGAATCAGCCCCTTCAGTCCCGCCAGTCGCTGGAACGCATTTCCTCGAGACGTGACGCCGTTCGCTCGAACGCCTTTGCGTTCTCACCTGTCTGATAAAGCGCCTCTGGCTGGGTCGCAGCGGTGGCGAAAAGGCAGGTATGATTTTCGTACATCACGTCGATCAGATTGATGAAGCGACGAGCCTTGTCGTACTGATCGGGCACCAGCGCCGGAATCCCTTCGATGAACAAGGTTTTGAAACGGGCGACGATGGCAAGGTAATCGGCGGGTCCGAGAGCTGATCCGCACAGGGCATCGAAAGTGAACCAGGCGATCTCCCCCTGACAGGACGGCACAGGAATACGGCGCGAGCCGATGGCGACGGCACCAGGTTCGGCACGCTCCTCGGTCATGCTCTCGAACCTCTGGCGCAAATGCGCATTGCTTTCTTCCGAGAGGGGCGAAACCCAGACCTGGCTGTCCAGCTCGCGTCCGCGGCGGTAATCACGCGCGGCCTGCAGGGTCAGCACCTCCATATGGGCGGCAAAAGCCTCAAGATAGGGCCGCATCGTGGCCCGGTTCTGCACCTGGTTCTTCATCAGATCCGAAGGCGCCGTGTTGGAGGTTGCGACAACCACCGTACCCAGCGCCATCACACGGTCCAGCAGGCGCAGGATCAGAACCGCGTCCGACATGTCATTGATCTGGAATTCATCGAAACAGAGCAGGTCGTACTGATCATGGACCTTCTGCGCGAGGTCATACACAGGGTCCTCGCGTCGTTCACCAAGGCTCTGGCCCTTGTGGAGGGCGCGCAGCACTTCCTGCATGAAGACATGAAAATGGATACGGCGCTTCTTGCGCACAGCAACTTCACGACAAAAAAGATCCATGAGCATGGTCTTGCCACGCCCCACTTCGCCCACAAGATACAGCCCCCTGATGGGGTCGGGACGCCGACGTGTGAAACGCGACAGAAAACCATCGCCTTTTTCATGGCGCGACTGCAGGGCCTGAGCAAGACGATCCAGGGCCGTGGCGGCCTGGGCCTGGGCTGGGTCTGCTACGATCTCACCCTGCCCGATCAGATGACGATAAGTCTTCAGCACTCCGCCCGTGATGGTGGAATGCGCGGTGAGACCCTGGTCGGACATCGTACTCTCTTCATGTGACATGACACGGAATTCTGTTCTCGTCCTATCACGCGATAAGCGCGAGCGCGCCCCTTTAAAAACGTCACGCCTTGGTGAGGAACAGGCACTGCAAGGCCAGGCGGTATGTTACATACAAGACGAAATCAGTGCCGATTCTCACATCAATATGCACATGACGCGCCATAGGAATGCGACTATGTGGTTTATGTATCGCATAGCCCGAAGCACAGAATTCCGAGGTATCGCCATGGCTTCCGACGGACGCGAAGCGTTCTATCACGGCACCGACACTGATGGGCGGGCCATTCGACGTCCCATGTCGCCGCATCTGGATATTTATCGTTTCCGCCTTTCCATGGCGCTTTCGATCGGCAATCGCATGGCGGGCGTCGCCTCGTCTCTCGGCGCTGGTCTGGCGGTCGCCTGGCTGGCTGCCCTCGCCCAGGGCCCGCGTGCTTTTGCCCGCGCCCAGCGCGTCGCGACGCACCCGCTCGGGCGCCTGATCTTTCTCGGCTGGGGCGTTGCCACGCTCTATCATTTTATCGCCAGCATCCGCCATCTGATCTGGGATAGCGGTGCGCGCTT
>NZ_PNQZ01000096.1 GCF_003994335.1 Asaia sp. W19 | reverse complement strand
GCACGCGCCCGCGTACCGTAATCATTGATGTTGCGCTCAAGCTCGGCAAAACTCATCTGGTCGGCATCATGCAGCACCGGCACGACCAAGCCGCGCTCGCTGCCCACGGCAATGCCCAGATTGACGAAACGCCGATAGATGATCTCCTCACCTTCGATCGTCGCGTTGATGGCGGGGAATTCCTGCAGCGCCTTGATACAGGCGCGGGCGAAGATGGACATGAAGCCGAGCTTCACACCATGCTTCTTCTCGAAGATCTCGCGATATTCCGCCCGCAGCGCCTTGGCGGCGCTCATATCCACCTCGTTGAAGGTGGTCAGGATCGCGGCCGTGTTCTGGGCATCCTTGAGGCGACGCGCGATGGTCTGGCGCAGACGTGTCATGGGCACGCGCTGTTCGCGGCTATCCTGCTCGCCCTTGCCCAGAAGCGCAGCCAGAGCCGCCGCCATGGCGGGTGGGGGCGAGGCTGCCTGACCTGCGTCGGCGGGCTGCGGGACCGAGGGAGCCTGCGGGGAAGCAACGGGTTCCGGTTTCGGCGCAACCAAAGATGCCTCATCCCGGGGGGCCGCAGCGCCGGGCTGCGCCATCTTCGCGATCACGTCGCCCTTGGTCACGCGCCCGTCGAGGCCCGTGCCCTGGGTCACGCTTCCCGGTGCGATATGAGCTTCGGCCATCAGGCGCGCTGCGGCAGGCATCGGGTCATGCGTGGTTGCCGAGGCGGCGACCGGAGTTTCGGGCTTCGGGGCGGGAGTGCCCTCGGTTTTTGCCGGGGCGGTCATGCTGGGGGTTCCCTTGGGGTCGAGCGTGCCAAGCACGCTGCCTACCGCGACTTCGGCACCCGCTGCCATCAGATCGCCCCCCAGAACGCCGGCCTGCGGGGCGGGTACCTCCACGCTGATCTTGTCGGTCTCCAGTTCGACCACCGGCTCATCCGCCGCCACTGCCTGACCGGGTTGCTTGAGCCAGCGGGTTATTGTTGCCGAGGTGACACTCTCACCGAGTACCGGCACCCTGATCTCGACCGACATCATCTCTCCCTTTGCCCGTTAGGACTTCTGTCGTGCGTCTGTGCGACCGACTATAGACAGGCGACCATAGACAGGAACAGTGGCCATGCCTACTCCGCCTGCGCTCATGGCCGAACTGCAGAAATAGAGAGGTGACCCCCGTTTTGTCAGGGCTCATGACACTTAAACATGCCATCGACAGGCAGTTTCACCCGATTGTGACGCGACAGCCCGCATAGGCCGGCGCTTTCATCCCGGGCGTATAATGCTCACAAGATGGGTCACCCCCTCGCCTTCTTGCGAGGCCGGATGCGCCAACAAGGCCTCTCCGGCGTTGTCTCTTCCGGCCCCGCGCAACGCGCGTAACGTTTTCCCATAAGGTCCGTTAGTCCATGGTTTCTGGCATGTATCTCGGTATCGATCTCGGCACTTCCGGCATCAAGGCGGTACTGGTCGACAGCACTCAGAAGGTCGTCGCGGCCCATACCGAAAAACTGGAGGTCAGCCGCCCGCATCCCGGATGGAGCGAGCAGAACCCCGAGGACTGGTACGACGCGACAATGCGCGCGCTGGACTCTCTGCGTGAAACCCACCCGGCGGAACTCGCCAGCGTGCGCGGCATCGGGCTGTCCGGCCAGCAACATGGTGCGGTACTTCTGGGCGAAGGCGGCGAGGTGCTGCGTCCCTGCCTGCTCTGGAACGACACACGCGCCGAGACCGAATGCTCCCTTTTCGAGCATCGCTTTCCATTATGCCGCCAGATCACCGGCAATATCGCCATGCCGGGCTTTACCGCTCCCAAGGTTCTCTGGGTGGCACGCCATGAGCCCGAGATCTTCGCGCGGGTCACCCATGTGGTATTGCCCAAGGCCTGGCTACGTTTTCGGATGACCGGCGCGCTGATCGAGGACATGTCTGATGCCTCCGGCTCGCTCTGGCTCGATACAGGGCGTCGTCTGTGGTCGGATGCCGCACTCGAAGCGTCAAATCTGCGCCTCGCCGCCATGCCTGAACTTTGTGAGGGCTCCGCGCCTGCCGGACACCTCAATCCAGACCTTGCCGCGCGCTGGGGCATGACAGAAGCGCCAATCTTTGCCGGAGGCGCGGGGGATAACGCTGCAGGAGCGGTCGGACTGGGCGCGATTCATACGGGTGATGCCTTTCTCTCGCTCGGCACATCCGGCGTTGTCTGGGTGACAACCGACAGTTTTCACCCCGGTGGCAATCATGCCATCCATTCCTTCTGCCATGCCGTGCCGGATCAATGGCACCAGATGGGGGTCACCCTTTCGGCGGCAGCCTCGCTTGCCTGGTGGTCGCGCGTGACCGGCATGGATGAGAAATCGCTCCTCGCCGAGTTGCCGCAGACTCCCGAGGCCCCCTCACCCGTGCTGTTCGCGCCGTATCTCTCCGGAGAGCGAACCCCCCATAATGATGGCACGGTGCGCGGCGGCTTCACGGGACTGACTCAGGACACGACGCGCGCCCAGATGACGCAGGCCGTTCTTGAAGGCGTCGCCTTTTCCTTTCGTGATGCGCTTGAGGGGCTGGCGGAGTCCGGTACCGTCATCACGCAGGCCGATGTGATTGGCGGCGGGTCACGCAGCCCCCTCTGGACGTCTATCCTCGCCAGCGTGCTCGGTATTACCCTGCATCGGCTTGCCAATGGCGAGCAGGGCGGTGCGTTCGGTGCAGCACGTCTCGCCCGGCTTGCCGTCACCGGCGAAGCTGTTGCAGAAGTCTGCCTGCCCCCCGAGCGCGTGGCGTCCATCGCCCCGGATGACCGCCTGAGCGGTCCCTATCGTCAGGCCTATGCGCGTTATCGCGCGCTTTATCCTGCCTTGAAATCCATCCCCTGATCGCACGATGGTTTGCTGAGGCAGGGATGAAGCACCCTGCAGCACCCGCATAGCCCATAGAGCGGCATTCACGGAGCGCGACCTCAGACCCTGAACCGCTCAGGGTGCAGGGCTGACGTGCTCGATGAAACGGTCGAGGACAGCGAGGCCTCCGTTCTCGATCAGGGTCGAATGTGATCCCTGCTGCGTCGTCCAGATCTGCTTGGGCTCGGGGGCGGCGTTGAATACTGCAAGGCTCTCGGATGGCGGGACCGTCTTGTCCTGAAGCGTTCGCATGACCAGAAGCGGCATTTTGAGTCCGGGAATACGGCTCAGCGTGTCGAACGGGTTTCTCAGCAGCATACGGACGGGCATGTAGGGGTATCGCGACGCCGCGACATCGGCGATGCTGGTATAGGGTGCATCCAGCACGAGCCCGGCAGCGCGAAAATTGAGGGCGGTGCGCAGGGCGACGTGCGTCCCGAGGGACTCACCATAAAGAATGATCCGATCCGGAGCGATTCCCTGAGCCGCGAGAAACCGCATGGCAGACGCAGCATCGCGTATCAGCCCCGCCTCGCTCGGTTTGCCGGGATTCCCTGCATATCCCCGATATTCGACCGCGAGCAGACCTGTATCGCCTTGGGTCATCAAGGCGAAGCGATGCGCGCGTGTCGTGATCGAGCCCGCATTGCCGTGAAGGTAAACGATGACCGGCCTCTCATGGCCCGGCGCGCGATAATAGGCCGCGAGCGCCAGACCGTCAGACGTGTGGAGGGTGACGAGACTCGTATCCGCCATCAGGGATGCAGGATCCTGAACAGGCACTGAATCGGCGGGGAAAACCAGCCTGTCCTGACGCAGATAGAGAAACGCGGCGAGGGCGAGATAGAGGGCTATGGCAAAGCCCGTGGCGATCGCGAGGTATCTGATCACGGTTAAGGGTCTCGGAACGTTTTTCGCATAGATGCGTAGTCAAGAAGATGTGACCCTTCTGTAACCCGATTATCGAGAGCCAGATCAATGAAATATTTATGGCCGATACCGCTTCTCCTTGCCTTTCTGGCGGCTGCGGCCATGGCGCAAGCTGCGGACAATACCCCGGCCAAGCCCTTGCGCAGTTATCAGCATCTCTGGACCGACACGAATGGCGTAAGCCATGTCTCACGCTGCCCGGTCTCGAATTTCTTCCTCAAGAGCATGTCGCCGCCAGCGGGGCCACAATGGCAAAACCCCATGGAGCCCCAGACTGCCACCGTGATGATGACCGTTCAGCCGCGCCACTGGAATGGGGCCTGGCATCCTGACCCCAAGCCCCAATGGATCATCCCGCTCAAGGGGCGTTGGTGGGTACGCGCGATGGACGGAACCCGAGTGGAAATGGGCCCGGGGGATATCCTGTTCGGCGAGGATCAGGATGTGCGTCCCATGGCCGATGGCCCCTATAAGGGCAAGAAGGGCCATGATGCGGGCAATGTGGGCGACGACGAAGTGACGCTTCTGGTCATCCAGTCCGCCAACCCGCCCGAGCGCAACAAACCCTGTCGCTATCACTGATTGGACGCTCTGCGACCCGCTTCACGACGCCATATCGCGTCACGGCCAGACTTCGTGGCATAAGCGGGCCATGACCAAGCGTGTGATCACCTCGATCGATGTTGCCCGCCTTGCTGGCGTGTCCCAATCGGCCGTCTCCCGTGCCTTCTCCACAACGGCCAGCATTTCTCCCGCCACGCGGGAGAAGGTGCTCAAGGCGGCGGATACGCTTAATTACAAGCCAAACCGTATCCCTTCGATCATGCTGACAGGGCGCTCAGGCATGATAGGCATCATCGTTGGCGGGCTACGCAACCCGCTCTACGGCTCGGCCCTCGAGCAATTATCGGCGGGCATACGCGAGGCTGGCTTTCAGGTGCTTCTGGTCCAGGTCATGGACACGGTCACACTCGAAATGGCGCTGGACACTCTGGCAGGATATCGCGTGGATGCGCTGATCACCGCACTGGCGATCGGTTCGGAAGATACGGCTGCCGCGCTCTCGACATTGAATATCCCGGTAATCTGCTTCAACTCGGCCCTCATCGGCCCGGGAATTTCGTCGGTACGCTCCAATAATTTTGAGTCTGGACGACGCGTCGCAGCGCTCATGCAGCAATGGGGGGTCGAGCGCCCCTATTGGCTGGCAGGTCCAGTCGTCAATGCCGCGTCACGCGCCCGCCGCGCCGGGTTTCTGGAGGGCTGGAGCGCAGAAAGGTCGAGCGTAACCGAGCTCCAGGGCGATGACCATTACGACTCTGCGTTCAGCGCCGTTTCCGAAGCCCTGCGCGCTGGACACAGACCTGACGGATTATTCTGCAGCAATGACCTGATGGGCTGTGGCGCGCTGGATGCGCTCAAGGACACAGGTGGTATGAGCTGCCCAGAGGATGTGGTGGTGATCGGCTATGACAACATCCCACAATCGGCCTGGCACTCCTATCAGCTCAGCAGCTTTGATCAGCGCCCCGATGCGCTGGTGGCAGCCTCGCTCGATATCCTCGCCCGCTCACTATCAGTTCCGGATGAGCGCCTGTCGGAAACCCATGTGATCGAGGCCGATCTCGTGCTGCGACGTAGCACGTCCCGCATGATCACTCCTTAAAACCGTCTTCATGGTGCAACCCTTGCTGTCTTCATCGCTTCTTTTGCATAGCTATGCAAAATTGAGCGCATCCTGATATGCGCTTGGGAGAGCCCTTCATGACAGACCGTTCCTTTCGCTCGATCCTGACTGGGTCTTTCTCGACCCCATGTGCCAAGAACCCTACCGTCGCGATGATGGAGGCCGGATATGCCAAGGCCGGGCTCGATGCGCGCTATATCAATTGCGACGTCAAGCCGGAACATCTCGCCGCTGCCATCGCTGGCGCGAAGGCCATGGAATGGGCCGGATTCAATTGTTCCATCCCCCACAAGATCGCAGTGCTCGACCATCTCGATTCCATCGCGGAATCCGCCAGAATCATCGGGGCGGTCAATTGCGTGCAGATCCACGACGGCAAGCTCACGGGTAACAATACCGATGGCAAAGGCTTTCTGGCCTCGCTGCGCAAGCTGACCGACCCGAAGGGTAAGACCATCCTCATTCTGGGGGCCGGAGGGGCGGCGCGGGCCATCGCGGTAGAACTCGCTCTCGCTGGCGCACAATCGATCACCGTGGCCAATCGCAGCGCAGACAAGGCCGTTTCCATTGCGCACCTTCTCGAGGAAAATACAGCGTGTGAAGCGAAGACCCTGGACTGGTCGGGCGAACTGGCCGTGCCCGAAGGCGTGGATGTGCTGATCAATGCCACCTCGATCGGTCTTGGCGATCCAGAGGCCATGCCGTCGCTCAAGAGCGAAACCCTGGTCCATGCGCGCATTGTAGCGGATGTGATCCCGAACCCGCCCATGACGAAGCTATTGCGGAGCGCGAAGGAGCAAGGCTGTCAGACGCTCGACGGGCTGGGCATGCTGGTCAATCAGGGCATCATCGGTGCGGAACTCGTTCTGGGCGTGAAGCTCTCCGCGGAGATCATGGAAAAGACCCTGGCCATTATTTTCGGCGTGCAGGACTGAGCCTTTCTCTCCGGGGCGCGCCTGTCCCAGGGTACGCATCCGGCACGCGCGTCGCGCCATGCAAGGAGTCCCGTCATGCCGAATAATGCCCCCCGCCCCGCCGACGCACGCCTTACGACAGAACTCGACACCACGCTACGAAGGCTCGAAGCCGCGCCTGACAGGCGGGACGGCGCTCACCGCATGGTCGCTCTGGCCGCCTCGGTTGCGGCAACAGGGGGGCTGCTCTTCGGTTATGATACCGGGATCATCGCCTCTGCCCTGATCTATATTACCCATAGTTTTGCTCTGGACAGTATGGGCCAGCAAGGGATTGCAGCCGCGCTCAATCTGGGCGCGGTGTTCGGGGCCATCATGAGCGGCCCGCTCTCCGACCGGTTGGGACGTCGCCCCTCTGTCATGGTGGCGGCGCTCGTTTTTACCCTTGCCTCCTTGGGCTGCGCGCTGGCTCCATCGCAGACCATGCTCATTCTGGCACGGTTCGTGTTGGGGTGGGCCATCGGCGCAACCACACAGATCGTGCCGGTCTATGTGGCTGAACTCGCCCCGGCAGAGCGTCGCGGCGGACTGGTCTCGCTGTTTCAGCTTGTCTTCTCTCTGGGGCTGCTCGTCGCTTTTGCTGTTGGCTACGCCCTGGCCGGGCCGCCGGAATGCTGGCGCCTGATGTTCGGGCTTGGCGTCATCCCGGCCCTGTTTCTCGCTCTGGGTATGGTATTCCTGCCTGAAAGCCCCAGATGGCTGCTTGAGCAGGGCAGAGCCGCGCAAGCCGTTCAGGTGCTCTATCGTCTGCGTGGCCATCACGAACCGATACGCCGGGAACTCGATGCTCTGCGCCAAGCGCAGGATCAGGCATCGGATACGCCCGGATGGTCGGCCTTACGCACATCCTGGCTGCGCCCGGCCCTGATCGCGGCGATCGGGCTCGCGGCGCTTTCCCAGCTCTCCGGGCCGAACGTGATCGTGTATTACGCGCCGATCATCCTTTCCGAGGCAGGGCTCGGTCACTCGGCTGCCCTGCTGACCTCGGTCGGGGTCGGCGTGACGTCCACAATCACCACGTTTATGGGAATCATGCTGATCGACCGCGTCGGGCGGCGACGCATGTTGCTGAAGATGCTGCCTTTTGCAGCGCTCGCGCTTTTTGCCCTCGGGACACTCTTTGACAGTACCGCCCCGCTGGAGGGGATGAGACTCGTCTGCGTGGTGCTGGCTCTGCTCGCCTATATCTTCTTCAATTTCGGCTCACTCTCGGTGGCGGTCTGGCTGGTAGCCTCCGAGGTCTTTCCCCTGATCATACGCAGCAAGGCCATGGGGCTGGCGAGCGCAACGGTCTGGCTGTCGGATACGCTCGTGTCGCTGTTCACCCTCACTCTGGTGCACGATCTCGGGCGCAGCGGGACATTCTGGCTGTTCGGGGCGATCAACGCCCTGGCGTTCTTTTTCGTCCTGCGCTGGGTGCCGGAAACAAAGAACACGACGCTGGAGGAGATTGAGAACAGCCTGCGCAACGGTACTTTCCGCCCCTGACGCGCAGAAGCGCAAGCAGAGCTATGCTTAGATACGCGCAGCCTCGCCCGTGTTCTGGATCTGACGCCTCTCGGCAGAACGGCGCCAGAAATTGCATAGCACCATGCCTGCAATACCAGCCAGCATGCCAAAGGCCGTCGAACTCAGCCGTGTCGGCGGCAGAAGCGCCATGAGGATGCCGCTCGACCCGCCAATGGCGAAGGCCATGGTTCCCAGCAACGCCGAGGCCGCCCCGGCCTGATGCCCATGATGCGTAAGCGCCAGCACATTGGCATTCGGCCCGATGAAGCCAAGGGTGAATGTGGTGGTGATGATCAGCGCGCAGAGCGGCCAGGGGTCGTTCTGCCCGACGATATGGCTGGCGCTTACGGCCAGCAGCACAAGCCCGGATGCCAGACAGGCCGCCAGTCCCCCCTGCATGACCGAGGTGAATTTATAGCGATGGGACAGCTTGCCATTGATCTGAGTGGCAAGAATGAACCCGCCCGCATTGATCCCGAAGAAAATGGCGAAAGCTCGGGGCGAGAACCCCAGCAGATGCTCGAAGAGCAGCGGTGCGTTCGAGAGATAGGCAAACATCACGAAGGTACTGAAGCTCGACAGCGTGGCCGAGGACATGAAGACAGGCTCACGCACGAGGCTCACATAGCGCCGCAGGATCTCGACCGGGGGCAGCGCGTAGCGTCGCTCGACCGGCAGGGTTTCCGGCATGACCATGAGCCAGAGCGCGGCCAAAGCAGTGGCCGCCACGGCCCCGGCCCAGAAAATCAGGCGCCAGCTTCCGAAGGCGAGAAACACGCTGCCCAGAGTCGGAGCAAGAATGGGCCCGACACCGAAAACGAGGGTGAGTTGGGACATGAGCCGCACAGCTTCATGTCCTGTTGCCACATCGCGCACGATGGCGCGGGGAATGACGCTGGTAATGGCCCCACCCAGAGCCGCCACGAGGCGCAGCAGGCAGAACGACCAGTAGGAGCCGGTGGTGGCGAGAGCGATGGTTGCCGCCACATAAATGGCCAGCCCCACCACCATGGGTTTGTGCCGCCCGAACCGGTCCGAGAGCGGGCCAAGACAGAACTGCCCGATGGCCAGGCCGATGAACCACGCCGCCAAAGTGAGCTGAGCCGAGCCCGGACCCTGCCCAAGATCACGCTCCAACTGCGGGAAAGCAGGCAGATACATGTCGGTCGAGATCGGACCGATGGTGCTGACGAGACCAAGCAGAATAATCTGCCCGGTAGAAAAGCGTATGGCGGGATGAGGCGATGAGGTCAGCACGGGAAAACCGGGTCCAATCAGTCTTGGCCCTCAGAACACGAACAGCAACCGGCAACCCAGAAGGCGGTCCGGTGAAAAGCTGGAAAAAGACCGGATCCAGTTTCGTCGGGGGAGTCGTGTCCGTCAGACATATGACACTCTTCTCCGCCTCCTCTGCCAGAAAGGCAACTGGGGTTTTTGCAACAGCCCTCCACGCGCGCACCATATAACGGGTTTGTGTGACTGTGACCCAGGCCGGATCTCCGCCTCGCCGCAAGCTGCCCTCCTTGGCCTGCTCCCGCGACCGACAGAATACACCCCTCATGCCTTAAGGCTCATGCCGCAACCGGACGCCAAACCACCGCCCTCTAACGACGCCACGCGCCTCGGGTCGCCAGAAGACAAGCTTGTCGATTTATTCGAATATTACTTAGAAATAAGATATCTTCAGTAAAGTAAAATACTATTGAAGGATTTAAAAAGGGATGAAAACAAGAATATATCGAGACCGAACAATCCTTGTGACTGCCACAATCATGGCCCTGGTATGTGGATGCGCACAAGCTGCCGAACTTCCTCTATGCCGCACGCCCGATGAGGTCCTTTCGGGAACCCGGCTGACCGTCGGGACAATGGATGGGTATTTCGATTGGCAGAGCGAGTTCAGAGGGTTCAAGACAAGTCCGGTTTTCCACCTTGATTTCGTGACCTGCATCCCAGACATCCTTAGACATATCGTTGGAATGTTCCAGACGCGCGACGCCCAGCTTTTCGAGCTGCAACCGCGAGGGCTTATCCGTGGAGGCACCGCGCGAAGTGTTGACCCCTCGTTCTACGATCACGGGGAGCGAAGGCGCTGCAGCCATCTCTCGACAACAGCCGATATCTGCATAGAACGGGCCCCCGATCGGTCTGTCATTTTCGTCGAAAAAAATACTCCCCCCGTCCGGCGCATTCCGCTCATCGTCTCCAGAACCAGACCCATCAAAGGCTTCGCGTTTTTTGGTTCACCCGATTCACCTGCGGGGCTCGTCAGTCTGTGGGTCGACAGACGTACCGGCTACGATTTCATCATCTTCGATATCTATCAGGCGCCATCGCTGAAGGGCTTCGGCTCCATTTATATCAGGTGATCACCGCCCATCGCCGCCTGCCACCTACCCTGCGCGCTTTATCCCGCGCGTAGTTTGAGCTACGCCCTGCACATTCAGGTTTCGCACAGGAAAAGAGATCACATGCGCATAGCGATGATTGGCGGCGGTTATGTCGGACTGGTTTCCGGTGCCTGTTTCGCGGAGTTCGGCACCGATGTGGTGATTGTCGAAGCTGCTCAGGACAAGCTCGCCGCCTTGCGGGCAGGGATCATCCCGATCTATGAGCCGGGTCTGGACAAGATCGTCTCCGCCAATACCGCTGCCGGGCGTCTTGCCTTCACCGATGATCTGGCCTCCGTAATCGACACGGTCGATGCCGTTTTCATTGCTGTCGGCACGCCCACGCGTCGCGGCGATGGCCATGCCGACCTGACCTATGTCTATGAGGCCACGCGGCAAATTGCGCGCCATGCCAGCAAGGGCCTGCTGGTGGTGACCAAATCCACCGTGCCCGTGGGAACAGGACGCGAGGTCGCCCGTATCCTGCGCGAGGAACGTCCCGAACTCGCGTTCAGCGTCGCCTCGAATCCGGAATTCCTGCGTGAAGGCAACGCCATCGGCGATTTCATGCGCCCCGATCGCGTCATCATCGGCATCGATGACAGCGCGCCCGATCAGGGTGCCCATGCCAGCGCGCTCATGCGCCAGCTCTATCGGCCACTCTATCTGATCGAGACGCCCATCGTCATGACAGGGCTGGAAACCGCCGAACTCACCAAATACGCTGCCAATGCCTTTCTGGCCATGAAAGTCACCTTCATCAACGAGATGGCCGATCTTTGCGAGCAGGTAGGGGGCAACATCCATGACGTGGCGCGCGGCATGGGGCTGGACCAGCGCATCGGCCGCAAATTCCTCCATGCTGGGCCCGGCTATGGCGGGTCATGTTTCCCCAAGGATACCCGCGCGCTCACGGCCATTGCCCGCGATGCCGGAGCGCCTTCGCGTCTGGTCGAGGCCACGGTCGCCATCAACGAGGATCGCAAATCCGCCATGGCCGAACGTGTCATCGCCCTTTGCGACGGCACGGTGCGCGGCAAGACCATCGCCATTCTGGGCCTGACCTTCAAGCCCGATACCGATGACATGCGCGAGGCCTCTTCGCTTCCGCTCATTCATCGACTGATCGAGGAAGGAGCTCATATCAAGGCCTTCGACCCCGAAGGCATGAAAGCCGCCCGCCCTCTCCTGCCTGAAACCGTGATCTACGCCAGCTCCGCGCAGGAAGCCGCCACCGAGGCGGATGCCCTCGTCGTGCTGACCGAGTGGAACGAGTTCCGCGCCATCGCCCCGGCCAAGCTGAAAGCCGCCATGCGCGGCACGGCCATCGCTGATTTCCGTAATATCTGGGACCCCGCCGCCTTGCGCGATGCCGGGTTCACCTATCGCTCGATTGGACGCCCCTGACGCGCAGGACGCGCCAAGCAACACGAGGACCCCGGGAAGGGGCGCGGCCCCTTTCCTCCCCTGTAGCCGATTTCAAAACGCTAACTATTCTCCAGCGGATGCGGGCCAGAGCCCGGTGCTGAGTCTGCCTACTTCCATGGTGAGGTCGCTGCCAAGACTGCGACGGGGGCACTCGGCTGTCCGTCGGAAGAAGCCTCCTCTTGCCTCCTTCAAACAGGTTTCCAAAGGATGACCATCCTTTGGCGGGTGCAGGGCAGAGCCCTGCAATCCCCCATGACGTAAATCCACACTTAATGGCAATTTACACCACCATAGCCACGGCCACTTACCGAGACTCATTATGACCGCGATCTTGGCACGGTTCTTGCATGCCCCCACTCATGAACAAGATCTCATCCGCCTCAGCCTTCAGATTCAGCATTGCGTCTGGCATTCCGCTCGGCGAGGCCGTGCTGACGCAGCAGATGACGCAGCTGGTAATAGGTGAGCCCGAGCGCGATCGCGGCCTGCTTCTGGTTGAAACGAGCGTCACGCAAGGCGCGGTCGAGCAGGGCATGCTCATAAGCTCGGGTGGCCTCGGTGAAACTCGTCCCCTCCGGCAAAGTGACGGACGGGGTCGAGGATGGGGCTTCACGCGCGGGAAGCGTGGCGGGCTCGGCCGTGACGGAAGCAGGGGCCAGCCCAGCCGCCTCGCTGGCGAGAGGGCGCAACCAGTCGGGCCCGTTGCGGAAGGGGTCGAACACGATATCGTCGAGCGGACGCTCGGGGCGTTCCATGCGGTAGACGCTGCGCTCGACGACGTTGCGCAACTCGCGCACATTGCCGGGCCAGTCATAGCGCATCAGCCGGTCCCGGGCGCGGTCGGTGAACCCGGCGAAGAGCTTGCGCCCGAGGCTTGCGGTCATGCGGGTAGCGAAATGCTCGCACAGGATCTGGATATCCTCCTGACGCGCGCGAAGCGGCGGCAGCATCACCACATCGAACGCCAGACGATCGAGCAGATCGGCACGAAAATCGCCCTTGCGGGCCATGTCGGGCAGATCGGCATTGGTGGCACCGATAATGCGCACATCGACATGGATGGTCTCATTGCCACCCACACGCTCGAAGCTGCCATACTCGATGACGCGCAGAAGCTTCTCCTGAACGGCCATGGAGGCAGAAGCGATCTCGTCGAGGAACAGCGTGCCGCCATGGGCCTGCTCGAAACGCGAGAGCCTGCGACGCTGGGCACCGGTAAAGGCCCCGGCCTCGTGGCCGAACAACTCGCTATCGAGCAGCGTATCGGGCAAGGCCGCGCAATTGAGCTTGATCAGCGGCCTGTCCCAGCGCGGCGAGAGCAGGGCCAGTCGCGCTGCGACAAGCTCCTTGCCCGTGCCGCGCTCACCGATGATCAGGGCGGGACGGTCGAGCGGCGCGAGGCGGGAGATGTGATCGAGCATCTCCAGAAATGCCGGAGACTGGCCGATCGGTGTCGGATTTTCATCGTTTCTGGCAGATCGCGCCATGTTCTGGCCAGTCTCATCAGGGGTGTTGCAGAAACCCTATCTTTCACCTCGGATCGTTACGCTTGCAAGAGAAGCCTGTGTTCTCCTGCCCCGATTTCCTGTTAAATTCGTCCCAGCATAGAAAGAGCATCACATGGGTATCTTCTCCCGCCTTGCGGATATCGTGAATTCCAACCTCAATGCCATTCTGGCCAGCGCCGAAGATCCGGAGAAAATGATCCGGCTCATCATCCAGGAAATGGAAGATACGCTGGTCGAAGTACGCAGCCAGGCCGTCACCATGATTGCCGAGCGCAAGGGGCTCGAGCGCCGCGCGCGCGCCATGGTGCAGGAAGAGGATGAATGGCTGCGCAAGGCCGAACTGGCCCTGACCCGTGATCGTGAGGATCTGGCCAAAGGCGCTCTTGCCGCCAAATCGACCATCGAACAGTCGCGCAAGGCGCTGGAGCAGCAGATCGCGCAGGTCAATGAGAGTCTTGATCAGCAGCATGACGATATCGGCAAGCTGCAGGCCAAGCTGGCTGACGCCAAATCACGCGAAAAATCCCTTGCGCTGCGCCACAAGGCGGCAACCAATCGCATCAAGACGCGCGAGCGCCTGTATGATACGCGGGTGGAAAATGCCTTCAACCGCTTTGAGCAGGTAGAGCGCGCGCTTGACGCCCTCGAAGGGAAAGCCGAAGCCTATGATCTGGGACGTGGCCCAGGCGGGACACGCAAGCCGAGCCTGCAGGAAGAGCTGGCCGGGCTCGAAACCGATATGGCCGTCGAGAACGAACTCGAAGCGCTGCGCGCCAGGATCAAGAGCCGTCAAGGATGAGAGCAAGCATGAGACGCATTGACAGCACAAAGGTCGCGCACGAGGCACGTCACCATGGATGATTTCATCGGCCTTGCAGCCGTCGTCCTGTTCTTTGTCACGATCATGTATATCGCGACGATCCGCTCCCGCTCGCGGGCAACGGCCAGCAAATTACAGGAATCGGACCTTGCCGCGCTGAACATGGCGCATGTGCAGGCGCGCCGCCTGGAGGAGCGCGTGGACCAGCTCGAGCGTATTCTGGATGAGGATGTTCCCGGCTGGAGAACGCGGAGCTTCTCATGATGTGTCACCGCCTCCTGAGCCGCCCCATGCATCGTCTCGTTCATCGGCCTTCGCGCCGTGTCGCTCTTGCCGCCCTGCTGCTTTGCGGCATGGCCGGTGCGCCTTCGCTGCATGCTGCGCCCCAGGTGGTGGATGCGGAAGATCTTGATCTGAGCGTTCCCTGTCTGGGGCGGTTCGAGATCATGGTCGATCCGGCGATGAGCGATGGCGTATCGATCGACAGCGCGCCGTCGAACGGGGCGCATCTGACCATGCGCACAGGGAAGACCCAGGGATCGTCGAAGGTTCTCATTACCAGCAAGGCCTGCGCGCCCAATGCACATGTTTCCATCCTTGTCGCCCCCAATGTCGGGGTGATGATTCATGATAGCCACGACACCCATATCGTCATTCACGGCACGCTGGCCTCGCTCGAAGCGAGCCTGGAAGCCGGGCAGCTCGATGCCGATACCATCCAGTCGCTCGATCTCAGTCTTCGCGGAACCGAACAGGTGCATATCGCCCATCTGAACCGGGCCGCGCAGGTCGTGGAAACCGGCGCTTCGGGGCTTGTCGTCGATCAGGCCGATCTCGACGCCTTCTCGGCCCAGCTTTCCGAAACGAGCCATCTGAGCGTGACCGATGGCCGCTTTGACGTGCTGACCCTGATGGTCGAGAACGCGGCCAGCGCCCGATTGGGCGGATCGGTGAACACGGCCACCGTCTCGGCCACGGGTACGGGACTGGTCGCCATACCGAATGTGAGCGGGGCGCTGACCCGCACGGGCAATGTGCAGATCGGCCCGGGCGCCTCAGCGCAGGCTGTAACGCCGCCAGCAACGCCACCCACGACGACCGTGAATTCTCCACAGCCCGTACCGGCAGTCCCGACACCGAACGACCTCCCTCAGGCGGCAGCGCCCGCCGCCGTCGCACCGCCGCCACCCGCGACGCCTCCTGCGGGCGGGGTCACCGTTCCCCCAGCCCCGAGCGTACCCTCCACTGGGTCGGCAACGCCGGGTAACGGGGTGCGGGATAATGCCGGGGACAATCCTGTCGGAACGCCCGTCCCGGGCACGATCCCCACCGGGTCGGGTATTCCGCGTCAGGGTCTGCCGGTGCAGAATCTTCCCACACAAACATCGCCGGCGCAGGCTGCGCCTCTGCCTTCTGCTTCTGCGCCCCCTTCTTCCTCCGCCCTACCCACGGACCGATCGACGGCTCTCCCCAACGGACCGACCGGTACGGCAGCCATGCCCTCACCATCGTCCGCTCCGGCCCGCGCCGATATGCCGTCCACCGGAAAGGCCCCGACAGGAACCGCGAAAGCCGCGACCGGTCTCTCCTCGCCAGGCAGTTCCCTCTCTGGCGGACAGCCCGCGCCCCCTACCACCGCCACCAGCACGCCCGGCCAGCCCGATCCGGGGAGCACGGCCAGAACTCAGGGAGACCAGAACCGGTGATACGCCTCAGCCTGAGCCTTGCGATCGTTCTGGGGGGCGTGCCTGCCCTCGCCTTGCCTGCCACTGCGCTGGCACGAACAACCTCGCCTCAGGCTGCGATGGACGCCGCCCCTTATACGCTGCGTCTTGATGCCCCCTGTGCTTCAACCATAACGATCGAGGGCGCGGCCGGTCAGGACACGCCGGTCGTTCTCGACACGCCAGAAGAGGAGGCAGTATCCGGCCTGTCTCTCTCGACTTCCGGCAACGAGGCCATTCTGACCGGAAAAAGCTGCCAGTCTTCCGCGAGACTGCATGTCGCTCCCGGCACCGCCATCAAGGCGTCGATGCATGGTTTCGGCGCCCTTCATATCAGCGGCGTGAATGGGCCTGTTTCGATCACACAAGATGGCAGCAATGACATTACCCTTGATCAGGCGACGGCGCTCACCCTCGATACGCGTGGTTTTGGATCATTCCAGCTTGGCTGGCTTAACGGCCCTGCCGATCTTGTCTCTGCGGGAAGCGGCACCATCACGATCGCGCGTGTTGATTCTCCACGCCTGAAGGCGATCCTGTCGGGGTTCGGTTCCACAACCCTGCAGGCAGGCAAGATCGACACGCTCACCGCCCGTATCAGTGGTTCGGCTCATCTGCGCTTCGATGGGACAGCACATGACGCCGATCTGCATGCCAGCGGTTTCGGTGGTATCATCCTCGGCAACGTGACCGGCGAATTGCATCAGGAGGCCAACGCGTCCGCAAGCATCTCGCTGCAGCACAGCACCTCTCATCGCCAGCCCAGATCGACAAACCACCCGATCCTGACCCTGCCGGACGGGACCGTGATCACCGCGCATGGCCTGATCCGTCCCGATGGCTCGATGATCAGCTTCAATGACCCGGAGGGAACGGATGGCGGGACTATGCCCCATGCGCATCATCATAGCGGAGTCTGGATTCTGGCGTTCCTGCTGCTGGGGTTCTTTGCCTACCGCCACAAGAAGAAACTCGCCGTCCTGACCGCGGCGGCAATGCCCCGGGCGGGTAAAGCGTCAGGCAATGCCGCAGCCTGTGAGAACCCGGAACTCTCGGCGCTGCAGGGCCGCCTGAGCCGTCTCGACGAGCGGCTGGGCGCGGTCGAGCATTGCGTGACCTCGCGCGACTTTCATCTGCATCGTCAGTTTCATGACCTCACTCGTCGCCATGGTTGACATTCGGCCCAGAATCTATGGGCCTGTGACACCTGCTTCTGAACGCCCCCAAGAAACACAAGGAGAGACGCCATGAGCCGTTTCAGCCTGGGCATCGCTCTCGTCCTGACGATCTCTCCCGCCTACGCCGAGGCGACTGCCCCGACAAATGCGCCCTCTGCCAGCGCGCCACCTTCGAGTCCTGAGGCAGCGTTGGCGGCGGCTCCCTACACCCTGCATATCGAGTCCGGATGCGCCGCGCGCATTCACATTCAAGGCGCAGGCGCGCTTTTGCAGAATGCCGATATGCGCGAGATACCCGCAGGTCTTTCCTTTGAGGCAGGTCGTCACGATGCCTGGTTGACCGGTAGCGCCTGTGGAGAGGACGCGACGATCCAGTTACGGGCTGGCGCCGCCATCGTCTCTACGGCCCTGAATTATGACAAGCTTGAGATCGACTGGGTCAACGGGCCGCTTTCCCTGCGTCAGGGTCGTGGCGATATTGCGGTCGACAAGGCGAGCGCCCTGCTCTTTCGCGGCAGCGGTCCCGGCGATCTGACGCTGGGCACCCTGAGCGGCCCCGCGATTTTCGCCATGTCCGGACCGGGTGATGCGCAAATCGAGACCGCGACCGCGTCCTCGGTCGTAATCGGCACTACGGGGCCCGGCGATGTTTTGATCCGTGGCGGAACCATCGACCAGTTGGTCGTCACGCTCTCCGGTCCTGGTGATGCCGTCTTCGACGGGGTGGCGCGCAACGCCATGCTGCGCACCAGCGCCTCAGGCGATATCCGCGTTCATCAGGTCCTGGAGAACGAACACGCCCATTCAAGCGCGAGTGGCAGTATCGAGGTCGCGATGCCGTCTCGTCACGGCGAGACCTTCAGCGGCGCGGTCCATGGCAGCAGCACGAATAACGGGACACGCGTCACGCCCGATGACATGCGTCTGGCCGATGGAACACGCATCAACAGCCATCGCATGATCAAACCCGACGGGACGATCATCGATTTCGACGCACTCAGGCGCATGAGCGACGAGGCCGCCCATGCGACCCCACCTACACCGCCTGACCCACCGGAACCGCCCGAGCCGCCCGAGCCGCCCGAGCCCCATGGCGAGACGGCGCAGAAGGTCGATCAGCACACCACCGCCGCCAAGCCACCCAAAGTGACCATGTCGGTCGACATGGACTCGGGCGGCGGCACCTTCTCCGGGCTGATCGTGCTCATCGTGCTAGCTGTGGCGCTGATGCGGCGTCGTATCATTCCGAAACTCCTGCCCGTCCTACGCCGCCATAATCCGGAATTTGCACGACGGGTCGAGCCGTTTCTGCTGTCGCTCATGACCAAGGTGACGGCGCCCATGCCCCAGACCCAGTTGCCCCAGCTTCTGGACCTGACGCAGCGCCTCCAGAAACTCGACAAACGTGTCGGGGCGGTAGAAACCTGCGTGACCTCGCGCGATTTCCACCTGCATACGCAGTTTCGCGATCTCAACCGGTCAAGGGGCTGAGCGCAACCGCTCCCGTAACGGCACGGCTGGGGATCATTACCGCCCAGCCTGACCCGATGCGACGCATCAGGGTGGCAAGGATCAGGGCTTTGACGCGGCGCGTCAGTCAGGCTAGGGCTGGAACCATGAACTCCCCTGATGGCGGCTGCTGACCGTGAACCTTATCCTCGATCCTGTCGCGGCCATCGGGCGTGCCTTTCTCGGCATCGTGCGCAAGGCCGGTGCTCTGGCGCTGTTTGCCCTGGCCGGTCTGTCTCATCTGCTGCGCCCCCCCTTCTACTGGGGCGTGTTCTTCAACAGCCTGATCGAGATCGCCTTCTATTCGCTTCCCGTGGTGGCGCTCACCGCCATTTTCTCGGGCGGCGTGATCGCGCTTCAATCCTATGCAGGGTTTGCCCAGTATCACGTGCAGAGCGCCATTGCGGGCATAGTCGTGCTGGCCGTGGTGCGTGAGCTCGGCCCCGTCCTGGCCGGTCTGATGGTGGCGGGCCGTGTGGGTGCCGCCATGTCGGCAGAGATCGGCACCATGCGCGTGACCGATCAGATCGACGCGCTGCGTACCCTGTCTACCGACCCGATGAAATATCTGGTCACGCCCCGGCTGGTGGCTGGTACTCTGGCCCTGCCCTTCCTGGTGCTGGTGGCCGATATCCTGGGTGTGCTTGGCGGATTTACCGTCTCGGTTTCCAAGCTCGGTTTCGACCCGCAAAACTACATCATCGCCACTTTCAACGCGCTCAAGCCGCTCGATGTGCTGGTCGGGCTCTCCAAAGCCGCCGTGTTCGGCTTCATCATCAGCCTGATGGGCTGTTACCACGGCTATACCAGCCGTGGTGGCGCCGAGGGCGTCGGCTCGGCCACCACAGCGGCCGTGGTCGCGGCCTCGATCCTGCTTCTGGCTTTCGATTACCTCCTGACGGATCTGTTCTTCGCCCAATGAGCGCCCTGCCCAAGATCCGCATTCGCGGCCTGACCAAATCCTTCGGCTCCAAAACCGTGCTGGACGGGATCGATCTCGATGTCGAGGCCGGCACCTCCATGGTGATCATCGGAGGCTCGGGCAGCGGCAAATCCGTACTGTTGCGCTGTATCCTCGGTCTCATCACGCCGGATGCCGGGACGATCGAGATCGACGGGGAGAACGTGCTCACCGCCTCGCCCGCACGACGCAACGCGCTGGTCGAGCAGATCGGCATGCTGTTTCAGAATGCCGCCCTTTTCGACAGCATGAGCGTAGCCGATAACATCGTGTTCGGTCTGCGGGCCAAGGGCCGCGGCAAGGCCCATCGCCTGAGCCCGGCTCAGGCGCGTGAACAGGCGGGCGATATTCTCAAGCAGGTCGGGCTCGACCCCTCGGTGGGCGCGCTCGCCCCTTCGGAACTCTCTGGCGGTATGCAGAAGCGTGTCGGTCTGGCGCGCGCCATCGCCGGGACACCCAATATCCTGTTCTTTGACGAACCGACGACCGGGCTCGATCCCATCATGGGCGCCGTGATCGACGGGCTGATCGTGGATTGCGTCAAGCGCCTTGGCTCGACCGCGATTGCCATCACCCATGACATGCTCTCCGCCCGGCGTATTGGCGACCGTGCGGCCATGCTCTATCACGGCAAGCTCGTCTGGCAGGGACTGGCGTCGGAGCTGATGGATAGCGGCAACGCCATGGTCGATCAGTTTACCCATGGCCGCAAGGATGGGCCGATCGGGATGGAATTGCGGCGTTAGGGGATGGGAGGGCGTTCTTTTTTGCAAAAAAGAACCAAGAAACTCATCCTAGCGGAACACCTCGGACCGTACCGGTTCTCAGTCCCCAGACGGATCGAGAGTCTTTTTGCTTCTTTTTCTTCAGAATAAAGAAGAACCCTGCTCGTTCTTGTTATGTTTCCACACCTGCCCTATCTTCCGATCTGAACCCCAGACCGGAAGATCTCCCCCATGGCCAAGCGTCCCACAGCCCGTTTCGTGTGTCAGGCTTGCGGTACCGTCACCAGCAAATGGTCGGGCCGCTGCGACGGCTGCGGGGAATGGAACACCATTGTCGAGGAAGCGGTTGAACCAACCAATCGCGAGACACGCAAGCGCGCCGGGCGTCTGACGCTCATGCATCTGGACGGCGATCTCACACCGCCGCCGCGCATCCAGACCTCTATTGCCGAATTCGACCGTGTGCTCGGTGGTGGGCTCGTTCCGGCCTCTGTCGTTCTGGTGGGCGGTGATCCGGGCATCGGCAAATCCACGCTGCTGCTGCAGGCCACCTGCGCTCTCGCTCAAGCTGGACGACGCGTTCTGTATGTATCGGGTGAAGAGGCCGTGGATCAGATCCGTCTGCGCGCCCGCCGCTTGAAGCTCGATGCACCAACGCTCGATCTGGCTGCCAGCATCAACGTGTCCGAGATCGCTGGATCGCTGGAGCAGGACCGCGAGCACCATGTGGTGGTCATCGATTCCATCCAGACCATGTGGCTGGAAACGATCGAGAGCGCCCCTGGCTCTGTCGCCCAGGTCCGGGCGTGCGCGTTTGAGCTGATCCGTCTCGCCAAGACGGTCGGGTTCTCGCTCGTTCTGGTCGGCCATGTGACCAAGGAGGGCGCGCTGGCAGGCCCACGTGTGCTCGAACATATGGTCGATGCCGTCATGTATTTTGAGGGCGATCGCGGCCACCAGTTTCGCATTCTGCGCGCGGCCAAAAACCGTTTCGGCGCCACGGACGAAATCGGCGTGTTCGCCATGACGGATACGGGGCTGACGGAGGTACCCAATCCTTCCGCGCTTTTCCTCGCGGAACGACGCGGCAATATCGCGGGCTCGGCTGTTTTTGCAGGCATGGAAGGTACACGACCGGTCCTTCTGGAAATTCAGGCTCTCGTCTCTCCCAAGGCGGGCGAGGGCGCGGCAAGACGCGCGGTGGTCGGATGGGAAACGGCGCGTCTCAACATGATTCTGGCTGTGCTTGAAGCGCGATGCGGGCTGAAGATGGCGGGGATGGATGTCCATCTGAATATTGCAGGCGGTCTGCGTATCAGCGAACCCGCCTGCGATATGGCCGTGGCAGCGGCGTTGATCTCGGCGGCGACGGGCGTGCCGACATCGGCAGGGGCCACCTATTTCGGCGAGGTCGGCCTTTCGGGGGAGGTACGCCAGGTTTCCCAGACCGATCTGCGCATGAAGGAAGCGCAGAAGCTCGGCTTCGTGCAGGCCATCCTGCCCCGACGCGTCGCCAGCGGCGGCGCCCGCCCCAAGCCCCCGGAAGGCCTGGCACTGAAAGAGATCGGGCATCTGAACGATCTGGTTGAACTGTTCCAGCCCCTGGATGAGTAGCCGTTCGCCCAAAATCTGCGGACCGGCCTGTCGCAGTACAAGCGTCCACGTCAGGGACGTAACGAAACACAACATCCTGTCTCGTTAGATTGCCTGCATTGCGGAGGCGTCAATATCGTGTAAATAGCGTTTCACACGATCAAGACTTGAAGATCCGAATCGCAATCGGACCGTTTTGCATCGGTTCTCGTTGAATGACTGTGCAAGACAGGTCTCAAGGAATAGTCCTCCTTCCCTGTCATTTCGATAGGGGGGAGCGCCGAATAATGGCTGCCATCTCATCGCATCTGGGCAGAATCAAGCTGTCGGTTGCCACCTGGTCGTCAGAACTGCCCCAAAGAGGACGTTCGGTCCTGGCTCTGCAGCTGTTATTCGGCGTGCAGATGG
>NZ_PNQZ01000010.1 GCF_003994335.1 Asaia sp. W19 | reverse complement strand
TCTGGTCATCACGGCCGAGCCCGGCACCGATATCGACCAGCTGGTGGCGGTACTCGGCACGATCGACCAGAGCAACAAGCTCGCGATCGTGGGGCTCGACCCGATGGGCGTCGGCGCCATTGTCGATGCGCTGGCCGCAATCGGCATCGCGCATGAGCGCGTGGTGGGTATCTCGCAGGGCTGGACGCTTTCGGGCGCCATCAAGACCGCCGAGCGCAAGCTGGCGGATGGCACGCTCTGCCACGGTGCGCGGCCAATCATGGCCTGGGCGGTTTCGAACGCAAAGGTCGAGCCCAGGGGCAATGCCATCATCATCACCAAACAGGCGGCGGGCTATCTCAAGATCGACCCGCTGATGGCGCTGCTCAATGCCGTCACGCTGATGAGCCGCAACCCCGAGCCGCCCGGTGGCGGCCGGATGGATGATTTTCTTTCAACCGGGATCATTGCCGTATGAGCATCGCCACAAGACTGCGCGGCATGGCCTACAAGGCCGCAAGCGCGGCTTTTCACTCCGTCACGGGCGTATCGCTGACC
>NZ_PNQZ01000001.1 GCF_003994335.1 Asaia sp. W19 | reverse complement strand
CAGAAACCCGATCGTAAGTGACTGCGCTACTTCCGGAGGAATCGGTGATCTTCAGGGATGTGCTGGCACCTCCAAATGAGGGGAAAGGCGTCGATCCCGGTACAACACCCGACTGATTGGACCAACTTACCTTTGTAGGGTCCGCGATCTTGTCATTACTAACAAGGATATAGCCCCCGCTAGGGCTATAGGAAATGAACCCGTTTTCGGTCTGGTATGCTCCGGTCGTGGTGTTCTGCGCACTCACAACCACTTGTCCGTTGGCGTCAATGTATTTCCACGTTTTGCCGTCATACGACGCCGTAAGCGGACCGATCGCCGCATTATCGTTACTGGCAGAAACTGTCCCGTCAGCATTCAGCACATAAATGTACACATCGTTCAGTGTGTCGGGCAGGTAGCCTGACGGTGCAGTTACGCTGGGCATGGTAGCGTGCGCTGTCGGGTCATAGGTCCCTTGCGCGGTTACACCTCCAGAAACCCGATCGTAAGTGACTGCGCTACTTCCGGAGGAATCGGTGATCTTCAGGGATGTGCTGGCACCTCCAAATGAGGGGAAAGGCGTCGATCCCGGTACAACACCCGACTGATTGGACCAACTTACCTTTGTAGGGTCCGCGATCTTGTCATTACTAACAAGGATATAGCCCCCGCTAGGGCTATAGGAAATGAACCCGTTTTCGGTCTGGTATGCTCCGGTCGTGGTGTTCTGCGCACTCACAACCACTTGTCCGTTGGCGTCAGTGTATTTCCACGTTTTGCCGTCATACGACGCCGTAAGCGGACCGATCGCCGCATTATCGTTACTGGCAGAAACTGTCCCGTCAGCATTCAGCACATAAATGTATATATTCGTCAGAGACTTAGGAAGAAATCCAGTTAAATTTACCATGTTATTTTCCAGTTTTCTGATCTAAAAGCAGAAAAGCACAGGAAAATAAGTTTGTGTTTTACAAATTATTGTATTCTTAAAACATTACCGTGAATTACAGACCGTTCTAGTCTTTAAAAGCGCCCAGCCTCACGCAGAGTGGCTATTGGATGAGATGCAGGGTCTGCGCCTACGAATTCCCCACGCGAAAATGGCGACGACATGATCTCTGATAGTGTCAACGCTCGCGGGATCACCGCCCTGCGCGAAGATTAGAGCGCTGTTCGCGCATTGATCCGAGCGCTGCGTCTGAAATCCGAGCCTAATCCCAGCTCTAAGCGCGGCTGTTCACCATGAGATAACACGGATTGTGGAATCAGACTCATGGCTCTTAAGGGAGAGAGTGATTCTCGAGAGGATATATCCGGCTTTTTGTCCGACATACCGTGCGATGAGCTCGATTCGTTCGCACAATACGCTTGCTAAAACCTATGATTTATAAGGATTTCTGGTGCCGGGTGAGGGATTTGAACCCCCGACCTTCGGTTTACAAAACCGCTGCACTACCACTGTGCTAACCCGGCAAGATCATGGATGGGTCGCTTGTCGTCGGTAATGGAAGATTCGTCAAGATCTTTCCCACCTCGACTACCCAACTGATCCAGACAGCGCGTGCAGGGGTACGCGGTCCGCAACAGCGCGCTCATACCAGACGGTGGGAACAGACGTTGCCCCGCGACCAGGCTGACTGGGGGCCCTTCGGTCCGGACCGAGTAGCATTGTGCGGCCGCGACCGAGTGGCTGAGACGATCGGCTCGCTTGAGGAGCGGCGGACGCTTATGGGTCCTGTTCGAGCGCGCCCACCTTACCCACACGGACGAGCATCTCAGCCCTCCGTCTGTCAGGGATAACAATCAGGCTGGGCTCGAACTGCCCCTTGGTCTCCCGCACGATCGGACTCGCGCCCTCTGTGGCTGGCCTGCCCTGAAGCCTAGCCCAGAGAATGAGACGCTCTCGCGAGCCGGCCCAGCATTTGCCCCATCCGCTCGACTGGAGGCGAGAAGCTGGAAGTGTGCGTCACGGCCATAAAAAAGCCCGGCGCTGAGGCCGGGCTTTTGTCTCGGATCAGACCGAGTAGTACATTTCGAACTCGGCCGGGTGCGGCGTGTGCTCGAACTTGTAGACTTCTTTCCACTTCAGTTCGATGTAGCTCTCGATCTGGTCCTTGGTGAAGACATCGCCTTCCAGAAGGAATGCGAAATCGGCCTCAAGAGCCTGGAGGGCTTCACGGAGCGAACCGCAAACCGTCGGGATCTGCGCCAGCTCTTCCTTCGGCAGTTCGTACAGATCCTTGTCCATGGCTTCGCCGGGGTGGATCTTGTTGCGAATGCCATCCAGACCGGCCATCAGCATGGCGGAGAAAGCAAGGTAAGGATTGGCGGTCGGATCCGGGAAACGGACCTCGATACGCTTCGCCTTCGGGCCGACCGAATACGGAATACGACACGAAGCCGAACGATTGGCGGCCGAGTAAGCGAGCAGCACGGGGGCTTCGAAGCCCGGGATCAGACGCTTGTAGGAGTTGGTCGACGGGTTGGTGAAGGCGTTCAGCGCCTTGGCGTGCTTGATGATGCCACCGATATAGAACAGCGCATCTTCCGACAGGCCGGCATACTGGTCACCCGCGAAAAGCGGCTTGCCATCACGCCAGATCGACTGATGCACATGCATGCCCGAGCCGTTATCGCCAGCGATGGGCTTCGGCATGAAGGTTGCCGTCTTGCCATAGGAATGGGCAACGTTGTGCACGCAGTACTTGTAGATCTGCATGAAGTCGGCCGACTGGACCAGCGTCGCGAACTTGGTGCCCAGCTCATGCTGCGACTGCGCCACTTCATGATGGTGCTTCTCGATCGGCAGACCCATCTCACCCATGGTGGAGAGCATCTCGGCGCGCAGATCGCCTTCGCTATCGACCGGAGCAACCGGGAAGTAGCCGCCCTTGACCACCGGACGATGGCCCATATTGCCTTCCGGGTAGTCCTTCATCGAGGCATCGGGGCCTTCGATGCTGTCAAGCTGATATGTGCCGTAATTCGGGCCCGTGCCGAACTTGACGTTGTCGAAGATGAAGAACTCGGCTTCGGGACCGAAGAAGGCGGTGTCGCCCAGGCCCGTGGTCTTCAGGTAGGCTTCGGCAGCCTTGGCGGTCGCACGCGGGTCACGGGCATAGAAATTGCCGGTGCGGGGCTCGACGATATCGCAGATCAGGATCAGCTGCGGCTTGGCCGAGAACGGGTCCATGACAGCCGTGGTCGGGTCGGGCAGAAGCACCATGTCGGATTCATTGATGGCTTTCCAGCCAGCGATCGACGAACCGTCGAACATGAAGCCTTCGACGAAGGTGTCTTCCTCGATGGTGGTGTGCCACTGCGTGGTGTGGTGCCACTTGCCCTTCGGGTCGGTGAAGCGCAGGTCAACCAGCTCGACCGAGTGTTCCTGCATCAGCTCGAAAACGCGCTTTACAGCGGCGCTGTCCGGCTTGCCCGGCTTGGGCGGGGCTGCAATCGTGGAAGACGCAGCCTTGGACGCCGCGGCTGGAGCTTTTTTCGCCATTTGTCAAATACCTGTATCTGCCTCAAGGGGCCGCACTGATCGGCTGCAAAACGATTAGGACAGGATTCGCGAACTGTCGAGTATTCCGAAGGCTTTTTGAGGGGCTGGCGTAACGAAAAACCCCCTCCGGGCGTCTCGTACGCACCCCCGCATCCCTTTCCGGAAGCAAAACGACGCATGACAGACCAACAAAAATAGCATATCGGAGCGTTTCGCTCCCTTATCGATGTTTTTTTCTGCGCCCCACGCGACTGTGATGGCTCTCGACCGACGGAGTCCCGGTCTTGACCGTGCTTTTGTCCCTCGCGTGCGCGATCTGCCCCGGGCGCTCGCTCGATGTCTGACGGGCAGGTTCAAAGCATCTGATCTCGCCCCGCCCACGACCCCGAAGCCGGAATGTCCCTCGTCTATCCCCCATCCTCATCGAGCGCGGAACGGGACATCTCGCCCGGATGATCTCCGGTTCCGGGAAAGGAATACACGCGCAGCGACCCAGGGCGAAAAGCTGGATTTTACAGGCCTGATTTAGCCGGTATCATACCGACTTCCTCTAAAAGGCAGGCACGGCATGAAATCCCCCAATGCATTTCTCAACTCCCTGCCGACCACGATCTTTACGACAATGTCGCAGCTCGCCATGGCGCATGATGCGGTCAATCTGGGTCAGGGCTTTCCGGATACAGAAGGGCCAGCCTCTTTGATCGAAGCGGCGGCGGCGGCCCTGAAGGACGGGCGCAACCAATATGCCCCCCTGACCGGCCTACCGGAACTGCGGGAGGCGGTGGCGCGCGCCAACAAGCGCGATTACGGACTTACCGTCGATCCGGTGCGTGAGGTCATCGTCACCTCGGGCGCGACCGAGGCCCTGGCCGTGAGCCTGATGGCGCTCATCGAGCCCGGGGACGAGGTCGTGCTGATCGAGCCGCTCTACGACACCTATCTGCCAGTACTCAAGATGCTGGGTGCCATACCGCGCTGCGTGCGCGTGGAAGCGCCGGACTGGCATCTTCCGGAGGATACGCTCCGTGCAGCTTTCTCAGACAAGACCAAGCTGATCCTGCTGAACTCCCCGATGAACCCCAGCGGCAAGGTGTTTACCGCGCAGGAACTCGATTTGATTGCCTCACTCGTGCTCGAACATGACTGCTACGCAGTATGTGATGAAGTCTATGAGCATCTGACTTTCGGGGTGAAGCATGTCCCACTCATGACCCGACCGGGTATGCGCGAACGGGCCATACGCATCGGCAGCGCAGGCAAGAGCTTCTCGGTCACCGGGTGGAAGATCGGCTATATCACCGCCTGCCCCGCACTCGCCTCAGTCATCGCCAAGGCACATCAGATCATCGCCTTTTCGAGCGCGCCCAATCTGCAGCGTGCGGTAGCAATCGGGCTCGATCTGGGCGATGACTTCTTTCAGGATCTCTCCGACAGCCTGCGCGCACGCCGCGATCTTTTTGCCGAGGGGCTGCATGCGCTCGGTTTTCCGACCCTGCCCGCCGATGGCAGCTACTTCGTCGTGGCCGATATCAGCGCCCACTCGAAAGGGCGGGACGACATGGCGTTTTGCCGCGATCTTGTGACTGAAGCCGGGGTGGCCGCCATTCCCGTCTCGGCCTTTTACAACCCGCACGGGGCGTCCCCACCACGCCATCTCATCCGCTTCGCCTTCTGCAAGACAGAACCCGTATTGCGTGAGGCCCTGAGACGCCTCACGCTGCATTTCGCTCCTCAGGAGGGCTGATACGCCGTCATCTTGCGGGTTGGTACACGCTCATCCAGCGGCGCAACCCGTGCGGCAACGCGCTTCGATGACCCGTCACCGCCAGTCACGTCGGTACCATCGGGCTGCAAGGCCGCAGTCTTGTGGGCACTGGCGTCCTGCGGGCCGGTCTCGACTTCGCCTGCTGGCTTGGCTGGCGGATCGGCAGGCGGGCTCCCCTCAGGTCCTACCGCACTATAGGGGTCACTGGGTGGCAAGACATCAATGGCGGGCTGCCCGGCCAGAGGGTTGTGCTTGAGGATCTGCTCGGTCACGTCAGGGTAACGGCGCATCAGCCCGAGCAATGTGCCATTGGTCCAGCCAAACCCGATCTGCATTGGGTATTCCCCACCGCCCTTGCCCCCTGTGGCGCTGATCGTGGGAGAGTCGACGTCATATTTTTCGAGCAACACGCCCGATTTCTCATACGTGCCGATTACCCTGGCCATCCAGCGTCTGGCGATGGTCTCCGCCAGATCGGTCGCCCCATAATTGTTTAGCCCCTTGATGGCCATCCATTCTTCGGGCGCCCAGCCATTGGGGGCATCCCATTGCTGCCCGCTCTCATGGTCGGTTGCCATGATCCCGCCGGGGCGCAGCAGGCGCGCCTTGATCGTGTCAGCCACACCCATGGCCTGTTCCTGCGACGCCAGACGCAGGAATAGCGGCACAGTCGTTGCGGCAGAGAGCACGTCCGTGGGGCGGTTTTTACGCCAGTCATAATCGTAGAAAGCCTGACGATCCTCATCCCAGAAGAGACGGCGCACGGCGAGCGTGCGTTCATCGGCACGCTGGCCATAGACGCGTGCGAGCTTGCGCTGTCCCGTCAGGGCGTAGGCATGCTCAAGTGTCTGTTCCAGATGGACCATCAGGCAATTGACCTCGATGGGCGCCAGATCGGTCGTGTGGATCGTCGCGAGCGTATGGCCATCGGCCAACCAGCGTGACGAGAAATCCCAACCGGTTTCTGACCCGGCACGCAGATCACGATACACTTCGGAAGGCGCCCTCGACCCGTCACGCGCAGCCGTTGCCACATCCTCCGGGTAACTTTCGTCACGCGGCGTATCAAGATCGTCCCAGTGACGCAGGAGGAGCGTGCCATCCTGCAGGCGCACCAGATGACGATAGGCCTGTCCCGGTTTGAGGCTGTCCGCCCCTTCCATCCAATAATCATATTCCTTCTGCAACTGGGGCAGAAAACTGCGATAGGCGCTCTGACCGTCATGCTGGGCCAGAAGATCGACCATCAACGAGAAGAAGGGTGGCTCGGAGCGGCTGAGATAATAGGTGCGCGTTCCATTGGGAATATGGCCGTAGCGATCGATCAAGGAGGCCATGTCCTTGATCATGCCGCGAAGCAGGTCCCACTGACCGGTCTCATAGAGCCCGATCATCGTAAAATACGTATCCCAGTAATAAAGCTCCGAGAAACGTCCGCCGGGCACCACATAGGCATTGGGAAGGGGCAGGAGCGAAGCATAGGACATAGGCTTGTCGGGCTGGCGCGTCAGAACGCCCCACATACCCTGAATATAGTCATAGATATTCTCATCGGCCTTGCGGCGATAGGAGATGTCACGGCGCAAGGGCGGCGAGAAATGCTGCTCGTAAAACGCCTTGATACTGAAATCCGGATGCTTGCGCTGACTCTCCCAATCCGCGAGCAGGGTCGCTGGGGCCTCATCCGGTCGGGCATCGGCAATGGTCTTGAAATCGGGCGCCAGATGCGCGCCGCCAATCGCCGCAAAAAGTCCGCCAAGCGCGATCGACGGCGAACGCAGATCCTGAGGGACAGAGCCGACATGCAGAGATTGCGCTGCCTCGCTGGCCACCGTCTCGCGTGGCCCTGTCGATGGAGAAGCGAGGGGAGCCGGCTGCGCGGACTGGTGCTGAACAGCGCCCCGCTCCCGCCCACCCGGCTGCGCCGTCTCGCCCCCTGGCATGCTGCCTTCCGCCGATAGGGCCGGATGTGTCCGATCGTCATCACCCGTACCACGAGGTGCAGGTTCGGCTGTCCCGGCCTGCGCCGCAGATGACCTCGCCGGGTTTTGAACGCTGTCGATCGCGGGGTTCGGGTCACTCACGGCAGCCCGCGCAGCGCATGGCGCGAGAGCCGAGACGGAAACCCCGACAAGCAGGAACAGGGCGAATGAGGGGCGGTTTCTCGTCATGCAATCTCCTTGAACCCGACACCGTCGCGCAGGCGGCGCTCGAACCTGCCTGCGTCTGCTCCCCGGCTCCACGAAGGCGTTGCATCATTTTGTCACGGATGTGACGGCAGAGCGGTGCCATTGAGGGGCGTTTCAGACGCTGCAGGCAGCCAAGGACGCCAGGGGAGGAATGCAGGATGAACAGAAGAGACCCAAAGAGGTTGCAAAACAGTACCCGCAGCGTCTTTTTTCTGATCGGTATTCTTTTTGCTCTCTGGTCCTGTCTGGTTCCCGTTGTGAAGGCCCATGCCGGCCTTGATGACGGGGCTCTGGGCCTGCTTCTGCTCTGCCTCGGCATCGGCTCTGTCATCGCCATGCCGCTTGCCGGGTACTGGGTCAGTCGCTGGGGGTGCCGCGCTGTGGCAATCGGGGGCATGGTCCTGTCGGGGCTTGCGCTACTGCCTTTGTCCCTGATGCACAGCGTTCCCCTGCTCGCCGCAGGCGTCTTCTGTCTGGGTGTGGGATTCGGCTCGGCAGAAACCGCCATCAATATCCAGGCGGTGGATGTCGAAAAACAGAGCGGCCGTCCCATGCTCTCCGGATTCCACGCTTTTTTCAGCATTGGCGGCGCGATGGGGGCCGCCGGGCCCATGTTGCTCGCGCAGCTCGGTGCGTCGCCCTGGATGATCGTCATGGGAGGACAAGCCAGCCTTGTCATGCTGCTCCTGACTGCCTGGCCGGGGCTGTTGAACCAGGCTGAGCCCGATGGCGGATCCGGCTTTGCGTTGCCGCGCGGCGTGGTATGGCTGTTCGGACTCCTGACCGGCATCGCCTTCCTGTCAGAAGGCGCAGTGCTCGACTGGGGTGGGGTCTATCTCTCGGGCGAGCGCAGCAGTTTCGGCATCGCGCCGGGATGGGGCTATGCCGTATTCGCCTCCGCCATGACCCTGGGCCGTCTGACCGGCGACCATGTCGTGGCAAGGCTGGGACGCGTCAGGGTCATGGCCTTTGGAGGCAGCGCCGCAGCGATCGGGTTTGCCCTCGTCGTGCTGAGCCCGAACATCCCTCTCCTGCTGGGCGGTTTTCTGCTGATCGGGCTCGGCTGCGCCAATATCGTGCCCGTGCTCTATAACGCCACCGGGCGGCAGAACGTCATGAAGACCAGTGCGGCCGTCGCGGCCATCACCACCATCGGCTATGCTGGCATCCTCGCAGGGCCTGCGCTCCTTGGCGCCATCGCCCAGGCCAGCAGCCTGACAATCGCCTTCGGATTACTGGCTGTATTGATGGCGTTCGTCGCGTTCAATGCACGTGTCACCCGCTGAAACCGTGCTTTTTTGACCCCGATGACGGCTTTCCCCTCGCATTCGGGACCGGGACGCGCCATGTGTTCGGGTTCAAGAAGGAGCTTTTCGACCCCATGACCTCCCCTGCCGAAGCCACGCCCCTTTCTGCCCTTGCCGTCACGGACCGCCTGTTTTTCGAGCGCGCGGACACAACGCTCACGCGCGATGAGGCAGAAGCGATCGTCAGCCGCTCTCTGGAAGGGATCGAGGATGGCGAGTTGTTCCTCGAATATCGGGAAAGCGAGTCCATCGTCCTTGATGATGGTGTCATACGCTCGGCAAGCTTCGATACGTCATCGGGTTTTGGATTGCGCTCCGTCATCGGACCGGAAACCGGCTTTGCCCACTCCAATGAAATCAGCAAAAGCGCGCTGGAGCGTGCGGCAGGCGCCGTCTCGACGGTTCGACAGGGCCGCAGTGGTACATTGGCCTCACCGCCACAGGCCACTAATCGGCGTCTCTATGCGCCTGAAAGCCCTTTGAGCGACACGGATTTTGCCGCACGTGCCGCTGTTCTGGGCGAGATCGACGCTTATGCGCGCGGTCTCGGTCCCGAGGTGGTGCAGGTCTCTGCGAGCATTGCCACCGAATGGCAGGCCGTGCAGATCATGCGTGGTGCCGGATTTCGTACTGCCGATCTGCGCCCTCTGGTGCGGTTGAACATCTCCGTCGTGCTCGAACGCGATGGACGGCGTGAGAGCGGCGCTCGGGGCATGGGCGGTCGCTACAACCTCTCACGACTGCTGGGGCGCGAAACCTGGCAGGGGGCAGTGGATGAGGCCGTACGCCGCGCGAAGGTGAGCCTCGATGCCACCCCTGCGCCTGCGGGCGAGATGGATGTCGTGCTCGGTCCGGGCTGGCCCGGTATCCTGCTGCACGAAGCGGTAGGCCACGGGCTTGAAGGCGATTTCAATCGCAAGGGTACGTCGAGCTTCAGCGACATGGTGGGCAAACGTGTGGCGGCCCCCGGCGTGACCGTGGTCGATGACGGTACGCTTGCCGAAGGACGCGGCTCCCTGACCATCGATGATGAAGGTACGCCATCAGGGCGGACCGTGATGATCGAGGACGGAATCCTGCGCGGGTTCATCCAGGACCGTCTGAATGCGCGTCTGATGGGCGTGGCACCCACGGGTAACGGACGGCGCCAGTCCTATGCTCACGCCCCCCTCCCGCGCATGACGAACACATTGATGCTGGGTGGCGATGCCACGACCGAAGAAATGATCCGCTCGACGAAGCGTGGCCTTTATGCCGTCGATTTCGGCGGCGGTCAGGTAGATATCACCTCGGGCAAATTCGTGTTTGCCATGTCGGAGGCCTATCTGATCGAAGACGGCAAGGTGACGCGCCCGGTCAAGGGCGCTACCCTGATCGGCAACGGATTCGATGCGATGAACAAGATCTCGATGATCGGTCAGGACGTGGAGCTCGATCCCGGGATCGGCACCTGTGGCAAGGCCGGACAGGGCGTGCCTGTGGGAGTGGGGCAGCCTACATTGAAACTGGCCGGACTCACTGTGGGCGGCACTGCCTGAGTCACGCCTAGCCCGAACCGGACCGGTTCGGGCCGGAATTCAGATCATGCCGGTCAGGACGGTTGCCGGCGTCCTGACAAGGCGCCATACGCCATACCCGCCACCATGGCGGCATAGATGATCGCCATATCCTGTTTCGAGAACACAAGCTCCCAGCCTGGCGTGAAGCGTTTGGGGGTCGCCTTGTAATCGGCCACAGCGGCAACCGGTCCGAGAGCAAGCGTTGCGAACAGTGCCCGGACCACGCCCGGCTGTCTGCCGAGCGCGCGGTCATACAGCACGGCCCAGAACAGAACGGCTGCCACATTGGTCGCGACCCCTGTGCCGGAGTGAACCAGATCCAGGTCCTGCATCGAGGCGGCCTCCTCGCCCTTGAGCCAGTGGGCAGTGCAGTTCACCCCCTTGGCCGCGTTGCCGGTCCTGGCCTTTCCCAGAGCCAGAAGTGCGGCATTACAGGCGAGTGAGCCATAGAACGTGATGGCAGGCAGACGGGAGCGCATGATTTCCATTCCTTCATGGAACGCCGGGAAATGGCGGGTCAGTAGAAAATGAGCGAGATACCGCCGCCAATGATCGCCATGACCCACAGGATCGAGACAACAATACGATGGCGTATGGCCCGAAGCGCCAGAATGCGCATCAGGGGATCCAGCGGGTAAGGCAGGGAACGGGACTGATAAGGCGTTCTGGCAGGGGGCTGGTCAGGGTTGGGAGAAAGACTGAGCCGGTCTTCGGCGCGAACCTGCACTGCCGTGCACCATTCATGGCGTAACCTGTCCAGCTCTGTCCGACGATAGACGATGCGGGACTGGATCCTGAGAGGAGCCGGGCCGCAGCGGAAAAAGCGTAGCGCCCTGAACAGCCCGGGCGTCAGCCCAAGATGAGCGGCGGCCTGAGCGGAGTCGAACAATTCCTGCCTCGGCAGGGGCCGCACCACCGCAATACCGTTCCCATGATCGCGATGATCCACGCCTTACCCTCCCTCTCAGCGTTGTGAACGAAGGGCATCAAAACAGGTTCGGCTTATTTCCGGTACCGTTATGACGCGGCCGCAAGCGGTTGCCGCCACCCCGTCAGGCGAGAGAACGACGCTGGGACTAGGGTCGACCCAACCTTCATCGTGAGCCCAATCTCCTTGGGAGCAGATAGTCTCGATGCAGACCGTGCAGGCAGAAGACGCATAACGACGGAAACCCTCGCCTCGCGCCGATGCGGAATGACACCCTCACATCATGCCTCGTACAGCGGCCACTCGGATGCGTCACAATAACGAGCGGCGGTTGGGCCCCCGCCCCCCCCACGACAACGTGGCTTGCCTACCGGTCTGTGCCGTCATGACTATCCCGGCAGGCGCGATGCACTACCCCGCCCGTCCGGAGCCTCGCATCGCAGCAGCAAGGACATTCTGTCGTGTTGAACCTTATCCTGCGAACGATCCCCGGTCTGACTCTGGCGCTGGTCGTCCTCATCTCCCCCGCCAGGGCCCAGCCCGCCTCATGCATCCTGGGGGCGTTCACCCTGCCCCTCCTGGGCGGATCGGGCGATGCGCCTCTTCTTCCTGCCACGATGCAGGGCAAGCCGGTTGCGCTCTATTATTCGACAACCGTGGACGGGCTGTACGGTGGAGATATCACGCCCTATGCCGGGGAAGATACGAACACCAGGACTTCGCTCCTTCTGGATGGGGTGAAAGGCGATGACTACAGCATCTTCAAGCCGGAGCGACTCAAGCTGGGCGATCTGGAACTGGGCAGCCCGGGCATGGTCAGACTCAATGCGTTTCCTGCCCGGTTTATCGGCTTGCGTCCTGTCATCGGGGTGATCGGCCCCTCGTTTTTCGCGAAGCTCTCTGTCCTGCTGGACCTGCCCCATGGGGTCTTTGCGCTCATACGCTTCAGCGACGATGCCTCATGCAAGACCGCCCGTGCGGATTTTCTGGGTGCCGGTGAGGCGGCTTTTCCGCTCGACACGCAGGATAGGGCACGGATCCCGCTGAATGGGATCGAGCGCGCCGTGATGCTGGACCCGAACAGGGCGATCAACACTCTGCCACGCGCCTGGGCGGCTGCTTCAGCGTCAGACGGATCGCCCGATCGCAACAAGCCCGCGACAGTCCAGGCAGTCCTGCCCATCACCGGGGCCCCCGGCATTGCGGATACATCCTTCCATCTGGAGGATGGGACGGAGTCTCCTGAGACGGATCGAGACATCTCCCATTCAGGGGAATGCGACCGCGCCCCCCCTGCAGCCGGGCTGGGGCTCGAGTTTTTCGAGCGGCATGTCGTGCTTTTCGACTATCCAAAAAACACGGTCTATTTTCTGCCCTCCCGTCACAGGAGAGAAGACGCAGGAAGCGCGCTCCGCTTTCCCCACAGGCTGCAAAACCTGGGTCCCAACATCATGACCCCCTCTTTTTCCGGCTGGCCCCTGACCCCAATCTATCCTGCCATGGTCGGTCGAACCCAGCCATTCTGAGAGGCAGTTCTTCTTCAGGCGCTGACTGGATGCGCCTCCCGCAAGGGCCGGGCGTATTGCGAGGGACCCCATTCTTGGGATGAGCGAAGGAACGAGGAAGCCGGACGCTGTTTCCTGAAAGACGCTGCCCGGAAACAACGCCTGAATCGCGCGGGCATCTTGAGGCTGCTGGGCACAGATCCAACATCAGGGACCTGCAGGAAGGGGATGAGACCGATGGCAACAGGGTGGGCTCCCGATGGAGCCGTTCAGGACCAGATTGACGACACAATAGCCGACGCCGTGAGCCGAGCCCGTGCCGCCATGCCCCATGGTGACAGCGCTGCGGAATGCGTGAATTGCGGTGAGGATATACCCCCCGCACGGCAAAAGGCGCTCCCCGGCGTGAAGCTGTGCGTCGACTGCCAGTCCGAGCGTGACAAAAGACCGGTTTTCACCGGTATCAATCGCCGAGGCAGCAAGGACAGCCAGCTGAGATGAGTCCGGCTGGCGCCATCCTGCATAGTCAGGGGGAGCATTCTCGCGTCTATGGTGTGACACGGCAGGCGCTTTGCCTCTTCCTCCTGGTGTGCCTCGGTATCACCTTTTCTGAGGTGGCGCAGGCCACAGGCGACCCGGCCCAGCCGGATTGCATAGAAGGGGCAGTGACCCTCCCGCTTCTGGGTGGATCGGGCGATTCACCCATTATCCCAGCCACGTTGGATAGCCGCCCTATCGCCCTCTATTTCTCGCATGGTTTCGACAAGCTCTATGTCGGGAATATGGACGGTTTCGACACCTACGATACCCACCAATCCCGCATGATCACGACAAACGGGGTCTATACCGACCCTCAGCCCCTCATCCGGGCGGGACACCTGACGATTGGTCCCCTCGATATGGGGACGCCGGACATGATTCAGCTCGAGGATTACCCGACCCAGAAGATTGGCACACGCCCTTTGATCGGGGTGATCGGGCGCGAGGCTTTCTCAAACCTCGCTGTGCTGATCGACATGCCCCACAGCGCCTTTGCCCTGATCCGGTTCAGCCATGATGCAGCGTGTCGTTCTGCACAAGCTGCGCTGATGGGCACCGGAGCGCAGGCATTGCCTCTCTATGGAAAAGGTCTGATCGCGATCAGCATCGACGGAGTCGAGCGTGATTTCTCCCTCGATCCCGATGCACCGGTCACCACGATACCGGCTAAATGGCTCGCCCCGGTGAAAGACGATCCTGCCGACCCGACAGGAAATCCCGGTGTTGCGCTTTACGGCACCATTCATTCGCGTCTCAGGCGCACGACCGTAACGTCGATGCGTCTGGGTGACTTGTCACTCGGCCCTATGTCTGTCTACGTCCAGGACGATCTCGCCATGGGGCTTCTCGGGACAGATTTCTTCCAGAACCATATCGTGCTTTTCGACGAGCCCAATGATCGGCTCTATGTTCTGCCGAGCGCGCCGCTGCCGCAAAAGCCGGGGAATAATCTGCATTTCGACCGGTTTCGCACCGGTCGAACGAGCGTCAAAGACCTCTCAGGCAAGGCGCATCTGGCAGGTCAGAGAATCGGGGTCAAAAGCGGCTCCCCCTGAAAGAACGCCGCCAGATTATCGAACACCAGACGCCCCATGGCATGGCGCGTCTCGACAGTGGAACTGGCGCGATGCGCCTGAAGCACCACATTTTCGAGGCCGTAAAATGCATCGGGCACATGCGGCTCCTGTTCGAACACATCGAGCCCCGCACCGCGTATCGTACCGTCTTGCAGTGCCTTCAGAAGGGCGGCTTCATCCACCACCGTGCCACGCGCCACATTGATCAGGAAGCCGCTTGGTCCCAGGGCTTCGAGTATGGCGTGGTCGATCATGTGATAGGAACGCGCGCCCCCGGCCACACAAAGCACGAGCACATCGGCCCATTCGGCCAGAACCCTCAGTTCCGGATAGAAAGGATAGTGCGGCGTGTCCGGCTGCTCGCGCGAACTGAAATAGGCGATGGTCATGTCAAAGGCGGCAGCCCGCTTCGCCACCGCCTTGCCGATCGCCCCGAACCCGGCAATGCCAAGCTTCTTGCCTTTGAGCGTCCACGAATTCGGAACGGGCGCCTTGCCCCATTGCCCGGCACGGACAAAGCGGTCACTGGCCGTGATGCCGCGCACCGTGTCGAGCATCAATCCTATCGCCATGTCGGCCACATCATCGGTCAGCACGCCCTGGGCGGTAGCAAGCCTGATGCCACGTCGACGGCACTCATCCAGATCGACCTTGTCATACCCGACACCGTTGACGGAAATGACCTTGAGATTGGGCAGGGCGTCCATGATCGGTCGGGGCAGGCCGCTCCCGCCGCCTGTCGTGACGCCCTCGATACGCTCGGCCAACGCGCCCAGCGCCTCGATCGTACTGAACGGGTGCAGATGAAAAGGTGATCCAAGCTGCTCGTTGAACTCGGCAGACATCGGGTCGATCATCAGAATATCGGTTTTTCTGGTCATGATCCGTCCGTATTGCGGGTTGCACGCGCGGCAACCCTAGGAACATCCGGGCCGGGAGGCTCATCACCTTGGCGTGACGGAGCATTCCCTGCAACGCTCTCTGATGGAGGGTCTCCCAAGAACATCATCGCAGCGCTGATGCGGCATGACGGCCGACAGGGCGCCTGCGATAACGCCCGGCCCACATGCGACCAGAACGCCCAAGCAGGCGCTCCCGTTTGCCTGTAGGACGCCAGGAAAGGCGGAACAGCCTTGGGTCTACCGCCTGCCTTGGCGCTAAGGACAGGCGCGCAGGGTCAACCGCCGCTCGATCATTCTCCCTGACTGCGGAACGGCTTGCCAATCCGGGCCTCGACGGGAAAAAGCCCCTCGAACGACACACAGATGTCGGAGGGGTCTTCCAGAAACAGCGTGCCCATGGTGGAGCCGGTGGTTACCACGTCGCCAGCGCGGAGAGGGCGCCCTCGTTCGATCGCGTGATTGGCCAGCCAGGTGAGCAGACGCAGCGGATCACCGGCCTTGTTGCCCCCCAGTTGGTCGTAGCGCTTGTCGCCATTCACCAGCATGGTCATGGGCAGGGTGGTCGGGGTGAAATCACGCCACGTCGTGACACCACGCCCGACGATCAGCGCACCATGGCTGCCCTGATCAGCCAGGTGCGACAGGTTATGCTGGGTATCGGGCGCGACAAAGCGGGTATCGAGCAGTTCGATGGCGGCATGAATGGCCCCGATTGCCTCGGCAACCTCTTCCGTCGTCCAGGGGGTACTGCGGGCCGGGAGGTCCTTTGCAAAGGAATAGGCAATCTCCGCCTCGGCACCATGAAAACGGCAGAAGGAGGGAGATAGATCATGGCCGCTTTCGAAGACCGTCGCCTTGTGCAGGGGTGCGCAGGACGGGGTGGCCGTGGGCGTGGCCGCACCCACTTTCCATCCCACGATCTCGCCCTTGCCCGTTTCGCTCAATACACGCGCCACGACATCCTGCACTGCATAGGCGGCCTTGGGATTGATCGGGACGATGGTCTCGGGAACTGTATGCAGCGGCTTGTTGGTCCGTCGCGCCTCGAGCAACATCGAGGCCAGGAGGGTATCGGGGGCGGTCTCGGTTGCCGTTTGGAGTGGGGTCTGGGAGAGAGAAGCGTTCATGGTGTCGGTCATTTCCGGATGAATGAGCGTCAGCAAAAAATCTCGATCGGATTGCTCTGTTCCGTAGTCCAACGGACAGAAGCAGAATCGCTCTGATCAGTCAGAAAAAACATGACACGTCTGTAAGAATTTGGCCATCTTTCGTTTCGGCTGTCAGTATGAGCCGAAAAGATTGCCCGTCTTCGATCCTGCGCGTTGGTCGAGTTCCAGCGCCTCGAAGAACCGCAGATCGAAGCTGCGCAACACGATATGGTTTGCAGACCCAATCAGGCATGCCGCGAAAAGGTTCCCCCACATCAGGTATGAGCCAGGCGCAGCAAAAGCAGCAATTTTCTGCGCGAAAACAACGATCAGGGTGAAGGGGATAGTCAGAACGCCGCTCCAGAAGATGTAGCTCCAGACATGCCCTTTCATCGCCTCATAACTTCGACGAATTCGAAAGCCGGCATTTCCGCTCTCCCAGGCGAGGTAGCTCATGGCGAAGCACCGTACGGTCAACCAGATCCAGAAAACGCCCAGAACGCACAGGAGGCTCGTTCCAGCTGCTTTCGTAGGAAACGCTGTGCTTTCACTCAGGTAATCGCTGACCCTCGAAGCTGCCAGAAGGGTCAGCCCGGCAGGAAAAGCCTGTATGATGGCATTGACACCTAGGGACTGCATTGCACCGCGATCCAGCCGCCAGAGAGCAACACCTCGCAGGGAGGTAAGCCATGCACGGGTAACGGTCAGCGCCAGAGACCACGTTGCAATCATGTCGAGGCTGCTCAGGACGAGCAGAGCTGGATTGCGCAGAGCGCCGTTGATTTGCGTCGTGACAGGAGAATTTATCTGTCTGGCCCCTCCAATCAGACACTCGACAGCCATCAGAACGCCAATCAGGATCACGACATCCGCTCGCTTGAGAAAGCTGAGGTCGAAGCTCTTCTGCATCAACTGACCTGCCTGCCAGAACGATAGTTTCCTCACTCTTCCATCTCCTGCTTCCTGTTGTCCCGGCCATGCGGGGATGGATATCACGCCCTCAAAACATCAAGGGGAAGCCAGGAAGGAGGCCCTTCTTCGCAAAGCGTCGATGCCTTCTCGGCCTGCCCGATACCTATGCGGGTGGCAGGGTCATCGGGCGCAGACGGGGTTTGCGGGCCTTGTTCACCAGTGTGTCGAGCGCAGAAAGGAAGCGCGAGCGATCGGCTTTGCCGAATGAGGCACCACCCGGCGTCATCATTCCTGCCGAACGCAGATCGGTCATGAGATTACGCATGGCCAGTGCCATACCGATAGCATCGCCGTCGAGGATGCGGCCCTTGGGCTCGATCACATGCACGCCTTTCTCGACACAGCGGGCCGCCAGCGGGATGTCAGCAGTGATCACGATGTCGTTCTCGACCGAATGTTCAGCGATCCAGTCATCGGCCACATCCGGCCCAGCATCGACCACGACGCGTTCGATCAGCGGCGAATCCGGCAGGGCGATCATGCGATTGGCCACCACGAAACTGCGCAGTCCATAGCGTCCGGCCACGCGATAGACCTCGTCCTTGACCGGACAGGCATCGGAATCAATGAAGATACGGGTCATGACTCCACTGTGCCGCAGCGGGAGCTGTGCCGCAAATTCCGCGCGCCGTCCGATCCGTGGATCGCCACAAAACGCAAAAAGGGCGGGGTCAAAAAACCCCGCCCTTGCATCAGACCGTTCTCTTGCCTGGGAGGCCCTCTCAGTTACCGTCGTCGCTGCCATCATCATCCGTATCGCTGCCGGCAGGAGCGATCGCGATGAAGATCTGCTGGCCGTCGCGCAGCACGCGCAACAGGACCGGCTGCTTGTTCTTCATGACACCGCGTACGGCTGTCAGCACCGCGCGAGGATTATCGACTGCCGTATTGCCCACGGCCTGGATGATGTCACCCGGGCGCACACCCGCCTGCTCTGCTGGCGACCCAGGCACGATCTGGCTGATCACGGCGCCCTTGACGGTGTCATCCACCCCAAGCTGCTGACGCATGTCACGTGAGAGCGGAGCGAGTGAGATTCCGATCTTGCCGCTGCCGGATTGCGCGCTGTCATCGCTCGACGTGGCATCTGCCCCCTCGCCATCCTTGGGCATGTTGCCGATCTTGGCGGTGATGGTCTGGCTCTTGCCATCGCGCAGGATGGTGAGCGTCGCATCCGTACCTGGCTTCATCGACACCGTATGGACCACGAGATCATGCACGCTCTTGATCTTGGACCCGTTGAGCGCCGTCACCACATCGCCACTCTTCAGCCCGGCCTTGTCCGCCGGACCGCCCTTGGTGACCTGAGCCACCAGCGCCCCCTCGGGCGGTGCGCCTGGCTCGCTTGGCTTCAGACCCAGCGCCTGTGCCAGCGTGGGCGAGATGCGCTGCATCAGCACGCCCAGATAGCCGCGTGTCACATGCCCTGAGGTACGAAGCTGGTCCACCACGCTCTTGACCGTGTTCGACGGGATAGCAAAGCCAATGCCGATCGACCCGCCCGAGGGCGAGATGATGGCGGCATTCATGCCAATGACCTTGCCGTTCTGGCTGAAGAGCGGACCGCCGGAATTGCCGTGATTGATGGGCGCATCGATCTGGAGGAAATCGTCATACGGCCCTGCATTCAGGTCACGCCCGCGCGCAGAGACGATACCTGCCGTGACCGTACCGCCCAGACCGAACGGGTTACCCACAGCCACCACCCACTCACCGGGCTGCACATTGTCTGAATCGCCCAGCTCGATGAAGGGCAGCTTGCCGTTGGGCTTGATCTTGAGCAGCGCCACATCGGTCTTGGGGTCACGCCCCACGATCTTGGCGGGCAGGGTCGTACCATCATCCAGCGTGACCGATACCTTGGTCGCGCCATTCACCACATGGTTGTTGGTGACGATATAACCATCATTGGAGATGATGAAGCCCGAACCGCGCGCCTCGACCGTACGATGCGGCTGTTGCTGCTGCGGCATCATCTGGAACGGGAAGGGGAACGGGAAAGGCATGCCCTGCGGCATCTGCTGGCCGCCACCACCACCGCCCTCTTCCTGCTCGGCCACATCGGCGCGGATATGCGAGGTGATGGAAACGACCGCAGGCTTCACCTGCTTCACCAGATTAACGAAATTCGGCAGGGTCTGAAGCTGCGTCTGGGGGGTGATCGGTCCCTCGGCCCAGGCGGGAGCGGTCACGCCAGCACCCAGCGATAGCGCGGTGGCCGCAACAAGCGCCAGAGAACGGATTTTCCGTGAAGGCTTCATACGAACATGCATGGCGTCAGTCATGATCTTTCCAGCGTTGGCACCATCAGGGTGCGGTGTGGTGAAAGGAACTTATGAAGCGGGGTTCGGTTCGTCCAGAATAGCCATGCGTAAAAACGTGGTAATCCGTTTCAGGAAGCGCCCGACTCCCGCAATGTTATGAAAAACTTCTTCAGCAATGCGGCATTTTCCTGCTCGCAGACGCCGCTGATCACTTCCGGCCGATGCAGGCAGGCGGGCTGCTCAAAAATCCGTGGTCCGTGGTCCACCCCGCCGCCCTTGGGGTCATAAGCCCCGTATATCACCCGACCAAGCCGGAAATGCACCATGGCCGCTGCGCACATCGGGCAGGGTTCCAACGTCACGACAAGCGTGCAGCGCAAAAGCGAGCGCGACCCCAACGCTTGCGCCGCCGCGCGCATAGCCAGAATCTCCGCATGGGCACTAGGATCATGCCGTGCTTCGACCTCATTAGCCGCACGGGCCAGAACCTGTCCCTCCGGGCCGAGTACCAGCGCGCCCACCGGCACCTCGCCCCGGCCTGCAGCCTCGCGCGCAGCGTTCAGGGCATCAGCCATAATCCCAACTCTGGCTTCGTGGCTGAAAAAGCGGGGCATGGGAAACGCCATTCTTCCTGTTGCGTGGTTCGGTGCGGCATGGATCGGGCCTTCTGTTTGCCCCAAAACCCTGTTTACATCCACCTTATGACACGCGCGCCTCTCATTGGCCTGACCCTCGATATCGAACCAGGTGGGCCAAAAGCCTTCTCCCGCTTCCCCTATCACGCCCTGCGACAGAACTATTTCAGCGCCATCACGGCCGCTGGCGGGTTACCCGTCGGGCTGCCTCATGAACCTGTCATCGCCGCTGCCCTTATGGCACGCCTCGACGGTCTGGTCGTCACGGGGGGCGCGTTCGATCCCGATCCTGCGCTCTATGGAGAGAGGCCGCACCCCATGACCACGCTCAAGCCCGGGCGCACTGATGCTGAGCTGGCCTATTTGCATGTCGCCCGTGCCGCACGTCTGCCGATCCTGGGCATTTGCGGGGGCATGCAGCTCATGGCCATCGCCTGGGGTGGGGCGCTTCATCAGCACCTACCCGATCATGCGCCCGGTCCTATCGCCCATGAGCAACCCAATCCCCGCGACGAGCCGGGCCATGCAGTCGGCATTCTGCCGGGCACGCTTCTGTCCCGGGTGACCGGACAGGCGAGCATGAAGGTGAATTCCTCCCATCACCAGGGCGTACGCGACCCTGGGGCACTCCAGGTGAGTGCTCTGGCCCCTGACGGCGTGATCGAGGCGATAGAGACACAGGACGGAATTTTTGCCTTGGGGGTGCAGTGGCACCCGGAATTCGCTATCGATCCGGGCGATGCGCGTCTATTGGCTGGATTCATCGACGCGGCCCGACACGCGACACCACAGGACAGACGAGCATGACCGAAGAACAACGCGGCGAACGCATCGCCAAATGGATGGCCCGCGCGGGCGTTGGTAGCCGACGCGATATCGAGCGCATGATCGAGGCCGGACGCATCCGCATGAACGGCGCTTCGGTCGAGCACCCCGCTACCTTCGTGCAGGATGGCGATATCATCCAGCTCGACGGCAAGGTGGTCGGGAGCAAGGAACACACCCGCGTCTGGCGCTATCACAAGCCTGACGGGCTGATGACCACCCATCGTGACCCACAGGGCCGCCCCACCGTCTTCGACTCCCTGCCCGAAGGCATGCCGCGCGTCGTCAGCGTCGGGCGTCTGGACATCAATTCCGAAGGGCTTCTCCTTCTCACCAATGACGGCGAGCTCGCCCGTCGTCTGGAGCTTCCCTCCAATGCCTGGATCCGGCGCTACCGCGTCCGCGTGTTCGGCGTGGTGGATGAACGCCGCCTTGCCGCCCTTGCCCATGGCTCGGAATTCGACGGCGTGCGCTATGGGCCCATCGAAGCCGGTCTGGACTCACAGAAAGGCGACAATGCCTGGCTGACGGTCAGCCTGCAGGAAGGCAAGAACCGGGAAATCCGTCGCGTCATGATGGGGCTCAACCTGCATGTCAGCCGTCTGATCCGCGTTTCCTACGGTCCCTTCCAGCTCGGCACGCTTCAAAAGCGCGAAATCGAGGAAGTTCAGGGCAAGATCCTGCGCGAGCAGATTCCTGGCCTTGCTGCCGCCCCGCGCCGCGTCAAACGCGTGGTGAAGGACGCCGCCCCCGCCATCACGGAAGCCGAAGACGAATAATGCGTATCGTCGGTGGTGAACGCAAAGGCGTTGCCCTGCAGGCCCCGCGTGGCGACACCACGCGTCCGACTTCGGATCGCGCACGTCAGGCCGTGTTCGACATGCTGGCCCACGCCCCTTGGGCCGGTATGGATTTCATGCGCAGCGCCCATGTGCTCGATGCCTTTGCCGGCACGGGCGCGCTCGGGCTCGAAGCCCTCTCGCGCGGTGCGGCTTCCGTCACCTTCATGGAGCAGGATCGCAGCGCTCGCGCCGTGATCTCGGCCAATATCCGCGCCTGCCGCTTCGACTCCCATGATCTCGCTGTTCTGACCTGCGACGTCACCCGTGCCCCGCGCGCTGACAGGCCGTGCTCGCTGGTGTTTCTCGATCCCCCCTATGGCAAGGACCTGATCCCGGCCACCCTCAAGGCGCTGACCCGCACGGGCTGGATCGCCCCCGGTGCCGTGATCGTGGCAGAGACCGCCGTCAAGGATGAACTCGCCGTCGATCTCCCTCTGCTCACCGAGCGCCGCTTCGGCGTGGCCCAGATCCGGATCTGGCGCGCCTCCTGAGATCAGGGCTCTATCCCGGAAGTGGAGAGTTAAACCTTTTTGATCACCTCTGAAGCTTACACAGGTTTGCGGGGGAGGGCCGTTCTTTGACGGGGTGTACCCTCCGGAGGTGAGTCCCCGTACCTTTGGAGGGGACAAGCTTCGTCGATCCCCGGTTCGGCTCAAACAGATGTCCGGAGGAAGACCGCCCTTTGGTGGCGTATGGGGCAGAGTCCCATGACCAGACGCATAAGCGCCCCACAACGGCAGATTTCAGCCTTTTTTGCTCTCGTCTATGGGCGGCGTTCCGCTATAGTTCTGCCATACGACAGAGTTATATCCAGACGATGCTCGATGCCCCATGCGCGGGGTAAGATGTATTGCGCAAAGACAGGAAGACGCGAATTTGGCTTCGTTCAGCCGCTTCTTTTCATCAGGCACCGCTTCCCCCCGGATACGCAGCCAGTTTCATGACCGGCTGACGGAGCTGGGCGGGTTCATTCTGCTCGCCCTCGCCCTTGCGCTGGGTGTGGCCTTGTGGAGCTACAACCCGCAGGACCCGTCTTTTGACACGGCCACGACATCGGTCCCGACCAATCTGCTGGGTCAGCCGGGTGCCACATTGGCCGATGCACTGGTGCAGTGGCTGGGGCTCGCGAGTGCTTTGCCGATCATCGTCATGCTGTGCTGGGCCTGGCAGATCGTACGCCACCATGCGCTCAGCGTGCCGATCCTGCGTTTTATCGCCTTCTTCTGCCTGCTTCCTGTTGCTGCAGCGCTGATTGCCACGATACAGGTGCTGATTCCGGCCCTGACGACAACTTGGCCTTCCCGCGCCGGGTTGGGGGGGCAGCTCGGTCTGGTTCTGGCCGATCATCTGGTATCGACCGGCCGGGCCACGATGGGCAAGGCGGGAGGCGTTGTCTTCTCGTTGCTCGGGCTTTTGCTGACGCTCCTGCTCATTCCGCTTGCATTGGGCCTGCGCCGCAGCGAGTGGCTGGCCCTGTTCCGGGGCGCGCGTTCCGTAGGGCGCGGGTCGGAACATCTGGCGCGGCGCGTGGGCAACCGCGCACGGCAGAGCACCCCACCGGACTGGAGCAGCTACGAACCTGTCGAAGCAAAGGCCTATCGACACGAGCACCCCTATCCCTCGCCGAGACGCGAAAGCGAGGCTGCGCGAGCACCTTTCATTCCGGCCAATACGGGCTGGCTACAGCCGCCCGAGCGTCCGCAGGAAACGGTGCCAGCCCTTCACGCACCACAAACGAGCCCGCAACCAGCCCCAGCGGCCGAGCCCAAGCCATCCAATCCCTATGGTGTCCAGCTCGCCCAGATTGCGCGGGACCAGGAAAGCGCCATGCGTCCTGCTGCCGTGACGCACTATGCGGAGCATGAAGAGGCACCGGCTTTTCCGGAAGAAGCGCCGCCCATCCCCCGTCAGGAAGAAGAACCGAAACGCGGATTTTTCGGTTTCGGGCGTGCGCGCGCCGAGCGACCGAGCCCACCGCAGCCCGATCCCGCTGCCCGCCAGGGCTGGGAGAGTGCAGGGTGGCAGCCCCCCTCACTCGGTCTGCTGCGCAAGGCGCCCGCTCATGGGGGAAATGGCCCGTCGAACGAGGTCCTGCAGGCCAATGCCCGTCTCCTGGAACAGGTGCTCTCCGACTACGGGGTCCAGGGTCAGATCGGCGATATTCATGCGGGGCCAGTGGTCACGCTCTATGAGCTGGAACCTGCCCCGGGCATTCGTTCTGCCCGGGTGATCGGTCTGGCGGATGATATTGCGCGTTCGCTCTCGGTGCTGAGCGTGCGTATCGCGACTGTGCCGGGACGCAATGTCATTGGCATTGAAGTGCCGAATGCGTCGCGTGAAACCGTGTATTTCTCGGAACTGCTCGATACGCCGGAGTTCCATGAGCCGGGGGCGCAGCTGCGTCTGGCACTCGGCAAGGACATCGCAGGCAATCCGGTCTATGCCGATCTGGCCAAGATGCCGCATCTGCTGATCGCGGGGACCACGGGCTCGGGTAAATCCGTGGGCGTGAACGCCATGATCCTGTCGCTGCTCTATCGGCTGACGCCGGAAGAATGCCGCCTGATCATGATCGATCCCAAGATTCTCGAACTCTCGATCTATGACGGGATTCCGCATCTGTTGACGCCGGTCGTAACCGAGCCGAACAAGGCGGTGGCGGCGCTCAAATGGACCGTGCGCGAGATGGACAAGCGCTATCGCTCCATGGCGCATCTGCAGGTGCGCAACATTACGGGTTACAACCAGCGCGTGCGTCAGGTGCGCTCGACAGGGGAGCTGGTGACGCGTCGCGTGCAGACCGGCTTCGACCCAGAGACCGGTCAACCTGTTTTCGACGAGCAGCAGCTCGCCCTCGAGACCATGCCGCATATCGTGGTAGTGATCGACGAAATGGCTGATCTGATGATGGTGGCAGGCAAGGAGATCGAGGCCGCCGTCCAGCGTCTGGCACAGAAGGCCCGTGCCGCCGGTATCCACGTGATCATGGCCACCCAGCGCCCCTCGGTGGATGTGATCACCGGCACCATCAAGGCCAATTTCCCGACGCGCATTTCCTTCCAGGTGATCAGCAAGTTCGACAGCCGCACCATTCTCGGCGAGCAGGGAGCCGAGCAGCTTCTGGGCCAGGGCGACATGCTCTACATGCAGGGCGCAGCCCGTATCACCCGTGTGCATGGACCCTTCGTGGCCGATAGCGAGGTCGAGGATGTGGTCGCCGATCTGCGCAGCAAGGGCGAGCCAGTCTATAATGACGAGGTGATCTCGAGCCTCGATGACGAAGGCGGCAGTTCCTCATCGAGCGGGAACGGCATGAATGGCGGGAATTATGACGCCGAATCCAGCCTGTTCGATCAGGCCGTCGATCTGGTGACACGTGAGGGCAAGGCCTCCACCTCCTTCATCCAGCGCCACCTCTCGATTGGCTATAACCGGGCGGCCAAGATCATCGAGCAGATGGAGAAGGAAGGCGTGGTGAGCGCCGCGAACCATGTGGGCAAGCGCGAAGTCCTCACACGACGTCCACGCGACGAGGATTGACCCCTCCCCTCCCCCGATGAACACGTCCTTTCCCTATCCCATCCTCTATGAAAGCCCCCGGCTAGTCGTGATCGACAAGCCGGCAGGGCTGCCCGTGCATCCCGGCCCGAAAGCGCAGCATTCGGTTGAGGCCCTGTTTCCTCTGCTGTCACGGCGCAAGGATGGCCCATGGCTCGTGCATCGTCTCGATACGGACACATCGGGTTGTCTGATGATCGCCCTGCGCAAGCAGGCGCTCGTGGAGGCCCAGGCGCTTTTTGCCTCGGGGCAGGTCAGGAAGACCTATTGGGCTGTAGTCACCAACGCGCCCGATCATGCCGAAGGGATTATTGAGGCACCACTGCGCAAGGTGACCTCGAAAGAGGGCTGGCACATGGAAGCCCATCCCGATGGACAGGACGCGCGCACAAAATGGCGCGTATTGTCCCGTCAGGGGAACAAGGCCTTGCTCGAACTCGACTTGCTGACGGGGCGTACCCATCAGGCGCGTGTGCATTGTCAGGTTCTGGGGTGCCCTATCCTGGGCGATGCCCGATATGGCGGGGGGGCTGGCAGGCTTCATCTCATGAGCCGAGCGCTCGAAGCCACTCTGAGCGGCGAGACGGTGCGAGCCCAGGCGGAGCCCCCGACCTTCATGAAGGAGAGTTGTCAGTCTTTCGAACTGGCCTGGCCGTAAAATAGGAACCAGAGCCGGAACAGCCAGGTCTCGGCGGGGCGCTGTCTCACGAAGTCGCGCTCGGCAAACAGAAAACGCAGCCGCGCGCCAAACCCGCCCCTCGATGCCTTTCTCAGCCTGAGCAGGAACCCGGTCGACTGCGCCGTAAGGCATTCTTCAACATCGGATGTAAGCAGACGCGTCACGAGGGCATCATGCAGCGCCATGAAGGCCGCAGGACCTCGGCGCAGGGCCCGCATCCCGCGCACGAACAGGGAGCGTTCGACACCGACAGCGTTTCGCCGGTGCTGTCGATAGAGGCTAACGCAGCGCTCATCGAAATGGAAAGTGCCACCAGCACCGAGGATCAGCGTATAGGCCCACCAGTCATGTAACACCCCCTCAGGGGGCATGAACGGACGAATAAGCGCCGCTGCCTCGCTGTTGAGCAGGATTGTATGACCGGTTGCCAGGTTCTGAATCAGGCTTGAGGCAAAATTCGGCTGGCGACGGAGCGCCAGGGAGGGGCCCTGAACAGCGAGGGATTCATCAGTGAGATATTGCCGAGCGCAATAAAGGGCGGGTCCCGCGACTGCATCGAGCGCTTCACGAGCCCAGGCCAGCTTCGTTGGAACCCAGACATCATCCTGATCCGCATAGGCAATCAGCGCGTCGCGTGGTGCGGCGTCCAGCAGCAGAGCATAGGAGAGGGCGACACCGAGATTGGACGGCTCGACATCGACTTCGATACAGCGTCCCTGACCGCGATGCTCCTGAAACGAGAGCATGATGGCGCGCGATGCATCCTGCGAACCGTCATCACGCCAGTACAGGCACCAGTCATCGTCTGATTGTGCCAGGAAGCTGTCGAGCTGCTGATTGAGAAACGCCTCGCCGTTATAGACAGAAAGCAGAATCGCAACGGGCGGCCTCGAGGCCGCCCGCTCCGTATCACGCCCACCCACCGCATAAAGGCGCGGCGGAGCAGCAAAATCTCGCTCCGAACGACTCACGCTCAGGCCGGCTTGCTCGCAAAATGCTCATCGACTGCGCGGGCCACACCATCGCGCCATTCAGGCAGGCGAATGCCGAACACGCGCTCAAGCTTGCTGCAGTCCAGACGCGAATCCTGAGGACGCTTGGCCGGAGTCGGCCAGTCCTCGGTGCGGATTGCCGCAACCTCGACCGGCATGGTCTGGCCATGACGCGTTGCTTCCTCAAGAGCCGCAACAGCCAGACCGTGCCAGCTCGTATCGCCTGTACCGCAAGCATGATAGATCCCGGCAAACCGGTCCTGCCACCCCGCCTTGATCTGATCGACAATACCGAGAATGGCCTTTGCCAGATCATCGGCATTGGTGGGGCAGCCATACTGGTCGCCGACCACCTTCAGATGGGTATTCTTGGCGCCCGCATTGACCATGGTGCGCACGAAGTTCTTGCAATGCCCGGAATAGACCCAGGCCGTACGCAGGACCACGCTACGCGGCTGCGCCTTGAGAACGGCCTGCTCACCCGCTGCCTTGGTGCGGCCGTAAACCGTTTGAGGCGTCACCGGGTCGGTCTCGACATAGGCCGTGCCCTTGTCGCCCGCATAGACGTAATCGGTCGAAACGTGGATGAGTGGGATTCCCTGAGCGGCACAGAGGCGCGCCAGTTCGGCCGGACCGGTCTCATTGGCAGCCGTGGCCCCTCCGACCTCGCTCTCCGCTAGATCCACTGCGGTCCAGGCTGCCGCGTTCACCACCAGAGAAGGCGTGTAGCGCGCCAGTGTGGCCGCCATGGTCTCAGGCGCAGCGAGGTCGAATTCAGGACGACCGACCACGACCACGCGCGACCCGCCGAGGGTCTTCAGCGAGCTGGCCAGCTGGCCCTGACCGCCCGTGACAAGGATCAGATTATCGGATGCCGTGCTCATGAGTACTGGAACCAGCCCTTGGCTTCCGGGAAATGCGGTGCGATCTGGTCCTTGTCGGAGAGAACGACCTCATCCGCGCTGATCGGCCAGTCGATGGCCAGATGCGGGCAATTCCAGATTACGGCGCGCTCGGACGCCTTGTCATAAAGCGAGGTGCATTTGTACTGAACCTCGGTATTTTCCTGCAGGGTCACAAAGCCATGCAGAAAGCCGGGTGGCACCCAGAGCTGCGACCAGTTTTCTTCCGAAAGCTCGGCTGCGACCCATTTGCCGTAGGTGGGCGACCCGGTGCGGGCATCAATCGCCACATCCCAGATCGCACCCTTCGTGCAGCGCACGAGCTTGCCCTGCACATAGGGGGCCACCTGACAATGCAGGCCGCGCAGTACGCCCTTCTGAACGGAAAGGCTCTGGTTGTCCTGAACGAAGGTCAGGTCAATGCCAGCCTCGACCATCTTCTGATGGTTGTAGGTTTCAGAGAAGAACCCACGTGAATCGCTGAAGCGCTGCGGCGTGACGAGAATGACGTCAGGAATAGCGAGACGTTCGACTTTCATGGCGTGGCTCCTCAGTTGCGGCCGGAGTGGGATTGTTGGGCCAGCTCGAGCAACATGCGGCCGAGTTCCGTCTTGGCCTTGGCCTTGCCCTGCGTGATGAGCTGATCGCGATCGATGAAGCCCATGCGATAGGCCACTTCGGTCGGTGACCCTACCAGCATGCCCTGACGGGACTGGATGGTCTGCACGAACAACCCGGCCTGCATCAGGCTGTCAGGCATGCCTGCATCGAGCCAGGCGCAGCCTCGCCCCAGACGATCGACCTGCAGTGTCCCCTCTTCCAGATACATCTGGTTGAGGTCCGTGATCTCCAGTTCGCCACGCGGGCTAGGCTTTACGCGCTTGGCGAATTCAACCACGCGATGGTCATAGAAATACAGACCGGTCACTGCCCAGTTGGACTCGGGCTCGCTCGGCTTTTCAACAATACGCTGGGCCCGACCACTCTCATCGAAGCTGACCACACCATAACGCTCGGGGTCGCGCACCTGATAGGCGAAGACGGTGGCCCCTTCCGGACGGGCGGCTGCGGCACGCAGCAACACGCTCAGATGATCGGCAAAAATCAGATTATCGCCCAGCGCCAGAGCGCAGGGCGATCCATCGATCCAGTCTTCCGCAATCAGGAAGGCCTGAGCCAGACCGTCCGGCGAGGGCTGTTCGCGATACTCGAAGCGCACACCGAACTGCGAACCATCGCCAAGCAGGCGCTTGAACTGCGGCAGATCATGGGGCGTGGAGATGATCATGATATCCTGAATGCCAGCCAGCATAAGCGTGGTCAGCGGATAATAGATCATCGGCTTGTCATAGACGGGCAGAAGCTGCTTCGACGTTGCCAGGGTCATGGGGTGCAGGCGCGTGCCCGACCCACCGGCTAGAAGAATGCCCTTCATCGGCCTGGATGCGGCAACGGCGTTCATGCTTTTGTTCCCAGTCTCTGTCCGGTGTAACGGCGGGCGCGGATGCCTTCCCACCAACCGCGATTATCGAGATACCACTGGACCGTACGGCGGATACCTGTCTCGAAATCGTGCTTCGCCTTCCAGTCCAGTGCCTGCTCGGCATGGCTGGGGTCGATCTCGTAGCGGAAATCATGGCCGGGGCGGTCGGTCACGAAACGGATCAAACGCTCGCGCGGACCGGCCGGATCGGGCGACAGCTCGTCCAGAACCGTGCAGATCGCCTTGACCACCTCCAGATTGGTGCGCGGCTGGCGCGCGCCAATGGCATAGGTCTCACCAGGCTCGCCATTCTCGACAGCCTTGACCAGCGCCTCGGCATGATCTTCGACGAACAGCCAGTCGCGGATGTTTTCGCCCTTGCCGTAGACCGGCAGCTCCTTGCCCTCTAGCGCGTTGATTGTCACCAGGGGAATCAGCTTCTCGGGGAAGTGCCAGACGCCATAATTATTGGTGGTGTTGGTCACGAAAGTGGGCAGGCCATAGGTATGATACCAGGCGCGCACCAGATGATCGGAGGCCGCCTTCGACGCCGAATACGGGCTGCGCGGATCATAGGGGGTGGTCTCGGTGAACGGTGGGTCGTCGAGCTCCAGATGGCCGAAGACCTCATCTGTCGAAATGTGATGGAAGCGGAAAGCCTTCTGGGATTCGGCGTCCAGCGTCTGCCAGTAGCGACGTGCGGCTTCAAGCAGCGCATAGGTGCCGGTCACGTTGGTCTCGACGAATACGCCGGGACCGTCAATCGAACGATCGACATGGCTTTCCGCAGCCAGATGCATCACGGCATCGGGGCGATACTCCTCGAACAGCTTCGAGAGCTCGACGCCGTTGACGATATTGACGGCAGCATGGCGATAGCGCGGATCGGCCGCAACCTCACCGACCGTCTCTTCCGAAGCGGCATAGGTCATGCAGTCCACATTCAGGACCTCATGGGAGGTCTGACGGATCAGATGCCTGACCACGGCAGATCCGATGAAACCGCAGCCACCTGTCAATAAAATTCGCATCGCAACTCTCAGTCACAGCATTGCACAAAGGCAGCAGTCCGGCCTTCAGCCCTGCGCCAACGATCCCTGATTACAGTCTCACAGGGTGGGAAGGAAAGACGAGATGTATAACAAAATACGCTTGGATTTCGTTTTATTGCATAGTTATCATGGCACCATCGCGCAAGTTCTGGCTCGTCTCGTTACGATAGAGGAAATATCTCATCTCTGCCCTACAGAAAAGTGAATTCCCTCAAGAAATTTCGCTCAACCGATAATATTTGGAGGATCAAAGAGAAAAAATAGAAATCTGTATGGGAATATTTACTTGGCTGCGGAATTATCTCGTCATCACTTTGATTATTTCTTAAGTAATGGCCATAATTTCATTCACTCTCATCCATTTTAGCCATTATTCCTCTGGGTCTTCGATTTCCCGGCTACTTCCCCACTCCTCAAATCTCATATCTTCCCTCACATGGCGGGTGAGCCAGAACCAGGCAGGCATAGGGGGGGCTGGATGTAAATTGCCCGTGAGCCGTCCTTCAGAACTCAGATCCGTCTGATCACCCTGAAGGCCGTAAGCGCCGCAAAGCTGCCGAAAATCACTACGCCCAGTGATTGTCCCACCAGGATACCGATCGGCCCGTAATGCGAGCCGACCCAGACAAAGGGAATCGTCCCAAGAGTGGCGCGCCCCCAATTGAAACCGGTCGAATAGAGCGGGTGCCCCAGATTATTGAAGGCCGTATTCGAGACGAAAAGCAGTCCGACGAAGAAATAGCTGGCTACCAGCCAGCAGCAGAAAAGCGTGACGATATGGATCGCGACCCCCTTGGACGCGAAGAGATGCAGGATCGGCACGTGAAACAGGGCCAGGATCGCCCAGGTGAGCACGACACATAAGGCCGTCAGCTTCAACGAGGCATGGAGCGTCTCACGCACCCGATCCTTTTTCCCGGCTCCAAGGTTTTGCGACATGATCGGTCCGACGGAACCTGTCAGCGCAAACACGAAGGCGAAGGCGACCGGCACGATCCGATCGATCGTCGCCTGTCCGGAGATGGCTTCCAGCCCAAAACGCGACATGAAATGCGTGGTGAACAACCCGCCCACAGGCGTCGCCAGATTGGTCGCGATCGCCGGGAGCGCCACCGCTCCGATCTGACGCGTGGCCGGGGCAATCGCCCAAAGCCGCGGCCATTCCAGCATGCGATGATCGCGCAGACTGACGAAGCCGAACAACACCACCGCTCCACGGGACAGGATGGTGCTAATCGCAGCCCCTGTCAGTCCCATGTGAAAGCCAAAGATCAGAATCGGATCGAGAATGGCCGAAACGAAGGCCCCCACCAGCGTGACCTGCATCGAACGCCGCGCATCGCCCACGCAACGCAAAAGTGCCGATTGCGCCATGCCATAACAGACCATAGGCAAGGCGGGGGACACCAGATGCAGGAAGCCCGAAGCCTGTTCCAGCGCTTCCCCCCTTGCGCCCAGCAAGGCCAGGAAAAACGACGCAAACAAGGCGGTCAGACAACCCAGGATCGCCGTGACGGCCACCATCACCACCATGAACGCCGAGGCAAAGCGTCGTGCCCTGATGATACGACGGGCTCCGATCATGCGCCCGATGACCGCTCCCAGTCCGATGGTCATCCCGATCGACACGGCCACTTGCACGTAACCCAATGCCGCAGCGAAACCGATCGCCGCCGTCAGGGCCGGATCATGAAGATGCGAGATATACCAGAAATTCAGCAGATCGACCGCAAACACGGCCATCAATCCGATCGCCCCCGTGCCCGCCATGACCACGACATGACGCATGATGCTGCCATGCACGAAGCGCGCCGGACGCGTGGCCTTCAGATCGACAGCAGGTTCAGAATCCTGCACCGTCGATGCATCAGGGGATATCTTGCCGGGGGAAGGAGCAGTCAGGGACATATCCTTCCGATCCTGCCCGTTTCCTGCCACTCTGGAAACGACAGAAATCCCGAAACCTGCCTTTTTTTACAGAGGACCGCTTCTGCCGTTGCGCGGATCGGGGTCGGGCATGCAGGGCAAAGCCCCGCACCCAGATAGGAAAAGGTCCCCTCGATTCCCGCCTCTCAACGGGCAGGCTTCGAGAAAATGATCGGCCATTGGTGGGGTGTGGGGCCGGGCCCCCACCCGCCCTTACTTGTGGTTTTTCACTTCCCTGATCCAGCTATCCACCCGATCGGCAAGCAGGTTGAGCGGCAGGGCTCCTCCGGAGAGAACGACGTCATGGAATTTACGGATGTCGAATTTCGGGCCCAGTTCCGTTCTGGCCTTTTCACGCAGGCGCAGAATGGTCTGCTGACCCAGCATGTAGCCCAGGGCCTGTCCGGGCCAGGCGATGTAGCGGTCGGTTTCGGCCTGCATATCGGGTTCGCTGGTGGGCGGATGGGCGTGGAAGAATTCCAGCATCTGGGCACGCGTCCAGTGCAGGTCATGCACACCCGTATCAAGCACCAGACGATCGGCGCGCAGGAGTTCACCGTTCAGGCGCCCGTAGTCGCTGTAGAGGTCCTTGTAGAAGCCCAACTCCTTGCCGAGACCTTCGGCGTAGAGCGCCCAGCCTTCGATATAGGCGTTATAGAAACCCTGCTGACGGAAAGGCGGCAGCGGCAGGGACTGGGCGGTAGAAATCTGGAAATGATGGCCGGGAACACCCTCATGATAGGCCGTGTCCTCGATGGTGTAGAGGTCACGCTTGGCGTAGTCGCCAGTATTCACGAATACAATGCCAGGACGTGAACCATCGGGCGTACCCTGATGATATTCGGCGCCAGCAGCCTCGGCCTCACGATACCGCTCGACCGGACGCACCTCCAGCTTGGTGGTCGGGATCTTGTCGAAATCGCGGGTGAGAGCAGGCTCCATCTGCGCGATATACTTGCGATACAGTTCGATGATCTGCTCGCGCGAGGTCGCATAGAGCTTGGAATCCTTGGCCACCGAAGCGCGCAAGGCAGAAAGGTCGGCGAAACCGAGCTTATGGGCAATCTCACCCATTTCGCCCTCGATCTTGGCGACCTGATCCAGCCCGAGCTGATGGATTTCCTTGGGAGACATGGTGGTGGTGGTCAGAGTGCGGATATCGTAGCGATAAAGCACATCGCCACCAGGCAGAGCCCAGACGCCGTCCTGAGCACGGCCATGTGCCGTGTAACCCTTCTTCATGAAGGCCGCGAGGCGCTGATAGGCCGGGCGAACGTCGTGGTCGATCGCATTCAGAATCGCCTTGCGCAGGCGGGTCTGATCGGCGACAGGCACGGCGGCCGGGAATTTCGTGACAGGTTCGCCAAACGGACTCTTCTCACCGGCGGGTGCGGCAATCTGCTCGACCTGCTGCTCTGCTTTCTCGAGCAGGAATCGCGGCGGCATCAGCCCATCCTTCTCGCCTAGGCGTGCCAGGGCGATCACCTGATCGATGGCCTTGGGAATGGCACGCAGGCGTGCGAGGTAATCCTCATACTGCCTGGTCGTGTCGAAGGGGATACTCGAGACAAACCCCGGATACTGAAGCTGGGCACCGTTCATCTGGTCGATCGGCATCTCATAGGTCTTGAGATGGATCCCCTCGAGCGTGTCCTGGATCTGTTGGATAATCATCGCGCGGCTGATCTGCCGCTGTTCATCGAGCGAGGCGGGCGAAATCGCCTCGAACTTCTTGAGAAAGCCGGTCAGAACAGGGACGGAGCCCTGGATATGGGCGAGAGACAGATCGCTCCACCGATCATTGTACCGGTAATCGCCAATCGATGTGGCGAGTTCAGGCGCGTTCTGCAACTGATACTGCCATTCCTCGTCGAGGAGACGATCGAACGCGGCCGCCGCCTTGTTGTCCGACGGTGCAGCAGGGGCCGCGAGCGCCGTCGTCGAAGCAAGGAGGCAGCCAAGTCCCATCAGGGCGAGGCGAGAGGAGCGGGGGAATCTCATGCGGGTCGGATCTCCTGATTCGCGCCAGGCGCAGGACGATCCGAACCGGGTCAGAACGCCGCGCGCCAGTCTGTCGAGGGAACCTTCATAGCGGTATCGTTACGATGCCACCACCCGCCGCCCAGGGCCTGACACAGTGCCACGCTATCGGTATACCGTGTGGCCTTGGCCTGAATCAGAGTGAGCCGGGCCTCGAGCTCGATCTGCACGGCGGCCTGAAGCAGGACAGGGCTGATATCGCCATAGGACATCTGGCTCTGCGAAATGCGCAGACTGCGCACAGCCGCATCCTCATTGGCTGCGCTGATCGTCAGGGCATCGGAATCATCCTGCAGGGCGTGGAGCGTGTCGGCCACATTCTGCATCGAGGTCAGCACGGTATTCTTGTATTGCTCCGTCGCCGCCAGAAGATTGGCGCGCGCCTGACGCTCCAGATGCATGAGCTCGAAGCCCTGGAAGATCGGCTGGGTCACCATCGCACCGATCGACCAGTTACCGTAGCCAGGGGTGAAGAACTGGCTCATGGCATTGATAGCCTGACCCGGCGTGGCAGAGAGCTGCACGTTTGGCAGGCGGTTGGCAATGGCGACACCGACCTGTGCGCTGGCGCTGTGCATTTGCGATTCCGCTGCGCGTATGTCCGGACGCTGGGCCAGAAGCGCACTGGGCAGGCTGACCGGCAGGGTGGCAGGCAGGCGATAGGCCTCAAGCGGGATCTCGGGCAGGACCTCATTGGGCGTGGTACCAACCAGAGATGCGATCTGGTCGTGCGCCTGCTCGGCCTGCAGATGCAGAGGCGGCAAAGTGGCCTGGGCCTGCGTCAGGGCGGCCTTCTGCGCCAGAAGCTGCGCCTCGGAAATATCCCCGAGCCTGAACTGCTTCTCCATGATGCCGAGCAGTTTTTGCTGCGTCGCAATGATGTCGTTCGCGGCCTCGATCTGGGCGTTGAGGCTCGACTGCGTGATCAACGACACGATCAGCGTATTGATCAGCGTGTTGGTCGTCGCGATCAGCTGGAAACGCTGCATCTCGGCCTGAGCAGCCTGAGATTCCACCTGACGGCGCAGTCCACCCCAGAGATCGGGCTGATAGGAGATATTCAGCTGCAATGTATGCAGATTGTAGAGATAGGCATTATTGCCTGGCACGGGCGAGAGGGCCTGCGAGGTCTTGTTACGCGTTGGATTGAACGAGGCCGAGATACTGGGCAGCAGGGGCGCACCAGCCACCTTGGTCTGCTCATACGCGGCCTTGAGCGTGGCCTGGGCCGATTTGAGCGACGGATTGTTCTGAAGCGCTCGTGTTACGAGGGCATCAAGTTGCGGCACGCCCAAGGCCTGCCACCAGGCGCCTGACAGGTCAGCCCCGGCGGTCAGGGTCTGGGCTGCGCCTGCGGCGCCGCTACCGGCGGTACCATGAATGGCGGCAGGCAGGGCCGTGCTCTGATAGCTGCCCGTCTTGAGCATGTCAGGACGATGGAAATCCGGACCGATGGCGCAGCCCGACAGGGCGAGGCCAGCCGCGCAGGTCAAAAGCGCGAGACGGTTCATGACAGACCTCCCGAACGGCGCGCCCTGCGGCGCTCGATATAATGCTCCATCTCGAAGAAGAAGACGGGCAGGACGAACAGGGTCAGCAGGGTTGCAATGCCAAGGCCACCCACCACGACCGTCGCCAGACCGCGCTGCACGTCGGTGCCGACACCCGTAGCGAGGGCAGCGGGCAACATGCCGGCGCTGGCCACGGTCGCGGTCATGAGAACGGGACGGAAACGTTCGGCCGCACCCGCCAGTACGGAGTCATGAATGCTGAGCCCGGCGCGATGATGACGATTGATCGCCGCAATCATGATGATGCCATTCTGTACCGCCACGCCAAACAGCGCGATGAAGCCGACGGCTGTGGCAATATTGAGGGTTTCACCACGCAGGTGAAGCGCGATCAGGCCGCCCAAAGTCGCGAGCGGGACGACGCTGAGCACCAGAACGGCATGACGGAAGGTCCCGAACTCCATGAACAGGAGCAACAGCATGATGGCGAACATGACCAGAAGCGCGACACCCAGACGCGCCTGGGCACGCTGCTCCTGCTCGAAGCTGCCCGCCCATTGCAGGCGATATTTGCGTGGATCGAAATGCACCTGCGAGGCGATGCGCTTCTGGGCATCCTCAAGATACTGAGACAAGGGGCGCTGCCCGTTATCGACCCGTATGGTGATCTGGCGTTCACCCATTTCATGCGCGATGTTGCTCTCACCCATATGAAGGCCCACATCGGCCACTTCAGCCAGGGGAATGGGCGCACCATCAGTGGAGCGCAGCGGCAGGGAACGTATAGAGGCGAGATCGGTGAGGTCGTTGTTCCCGACATGCAGCGTCGCGTTATAGACGCGGTCTTCCACATAAACCTGGGTGATCGCGCCATCGCCGATCGCGTTCTGCACGACGGTGCTGATATCGGACACGTTGATGCCATAGCGCGCCGCCTGCTCGCGACGAGGCGTGATCATGAGCTGCGGGATCTGCGGCTCCTGAAAGATCGAGGCGTCGGTCGTGCCGGGTACGTCATGCAGGATGCTCACGATCTGTCGGCCGATACGGCGCAATTCGTGGAAATCATTGCCATAGACACGAAGCACCAGAGGCGAATGCGCACCCCCTACCAGATCGTTCATGCCATCCTGGATCGGCTGGCTGATACCGAAACTGATACCCGGAATCTGGGAGAGACGGTCGCGCAAACGTGCGATGAACTGCGCCTTGGTTTCACCGCTCGCCCATTGGTCATAGGGCTTAAGCCCGACGGGCATCTCGATATGCGAGAAGGTCCAGGGATCGGTCCCGTCATCGTTACGGCCGAGCTGGGTAATGGCATAGGATGTTTCCGGGAATTCGCGCACCGCCGAGCGTACCTCGCTGGCGATACGGCTGCCCTCATCCAATGAGATACCCGTGGGCAACTGAACCTGAAGCCAGAGCGCCCCTTCATCCAGATCAGGCAGGAACTCGCGCCCGACGGTAGCCCCCAGAATGACGACAGAAAGCAGGGCCGCTCCCCCACCGATATAGGTGACCAGAGGGCGGGCGAGCATGTGATTGAGCCCGCGCTCATAGGCATGATGCAGCTTTTCAAGCGGGCGGTTATGCCAGATACGCCGAGGCTTGTACAAAGCCAGATAGCTCAGTGTCGGAATAAGGCAGAGCGCACAGGCCAGCGCCCCCATGAGAGCGAAGCTGACGGTATAGGCCATGGGCCGGAACAGCTTCCCTTCGCTCCCTTCGAAGGCGAAGAGCGGCGAATAGGCCACGATGATGATAAGAGTCGAAGAGAAGATCGAGCGCCCCGCGATACGCGCGACACTCAGCACCTCGGTACTGGTCAGCGTGGCCTTGGGCGATTCCTCGCGCAGGCGCAGGATCGCCTCGGTAATGACGATAGCCCCGTCCACGATCACGCCGAAATCGATGGCGCCCAGCGAGAACAGATTGGCCGCCATGCCGAAGAAATGCATGAGCACGAAAACGGTCGAGAGCGCGAGCGGAATGGTGACGGCAGTGACCACCGCACTGCGCGGGCTCCCGAGGAACAGGGTGAGAATGATCAGCACGAGGCCGATACCCTCGACCATGGTTTCGCCAACCTTGTGGGTGGTAGCCTTCACCAGATTATCGCGGTCGATATAGGGCACCAGCCGCACATCGAGCGGCTTCAGGCGCTCCTGCAACTGGTCGACCACGTTATGCACGTTATCCAGAACCAGAGAGGGATTGGCACCGGACAACATGGTCACGATCCCCTCGATGGTATCGGGGTTGTTGTCCTTGCCCAGAATACCCTCACGGATCTGATGGCCGAACTGGACCTGCCCCAGATCACTCAGCAGAACCGGCGTACCGTTATGCTGCGCCACCACGATGCGCTTCATGTCGTCCAGCGTATGGATCATGCCCACGCCGCGCACGATATAGGATTGCTCGCCACGCGTGATGCGCCCGCCCGCGGCATTGGCGTTGTTGTTCTTGATGGCGTTGACCACGTCATCGGTGCTCAGCCCGTAGCGCAGCAGCGCGTCGGGCCTAAGCACGAGCTGGTACTCACGTGTCAGCCCACCGAAATTATTGACGTTGACGATTCCCGGTACGCGCTGAAGCGTGGGGATGACAATCCAGCGCTGCACATCCGAAAGCTGCATCAGATCCATCGAATCCGATTCCAGCGTGTAGCGGAAAATCTCGCCTGCCGGGCCGGTGATGGGGCCGAGCTGCGGGGTCACGCCATCGGGCATGCTGGCCGTGCCGAGCAGTTCCAGCACGAGCTGTCGTGCCGTGAACACATCGACGCCATCATGAAAAATCAGCGTGATAAGCGACAGGCCGAACGTACTACTCGAGCGGCTCTCGGTCACACCAGGCACGGCAGAGAGCGCGCGCTCGAGCGGCACCGTAATCTGCTGTTCCATCTCTTCGGCAGCCAGGCCGGAAACCTGGGTCGTGACCTGAACGTTGACCGCGCCCAGATCGGGATAGGCCTCGACAGGCAGCACGCGCCAGGCATAGCCCCCGGCAAGCGCCAGAAACACGGCGCATATGAAAACGATATGACGGCGCGCAAAGCACCATGAAATCAGGGTCGCAATCACGGATCAGGAGACTCTCATCTGCGGCGCTGACGGCTCAGTCATTATCATTGAGAAGGATGGCGCCACGGGTGACGATGGTATCGCCCCCCTGCAGACCGGTCAGAACGCGCACGTTCTCGCCCTCGTCATAGCTCACCGTCACGGCTCGGCGACGGAAATGCATTCTGCCGCCGTCCTGCACAAAAACGGTCAGACGATCATTATTCATCAGCAGGGCCGTTTTTGGCACGATGATCATCTCAGGCTGCTTCACTGCAATCTCGACATCGGCAAACATGTTGGGACGCAGCATCCCGTCGGGATTATCGCATAGGAAATGCGCGATCATGCGACGCGTGTCGCTATGCAGGGCCGGGTCAATCGACATGATGGGCGCATCGCAATGCCGTCCCGGCAGGGCCGCAATATGCGCGACAGCCTGCTGTCCCAGAGAAACGATCCCGGCAGACTCCTCAGGGATCTCGGCGTCGATCTGGAGCTGCGAGATATCGAGCAATACGGCCTGCACAGCTGTGGCATCGGTGATATTCACCCCTGGTGCAAGGCTCGTACTGGCAATCAGCCCATCGACGGGCGCGACAAGCCTTACCAGCCCCTCGCCATCCTGATCGGTGCGGCTGTTCAGAGATTGGAGACGACGCTCCGCACGCTGACGTTCGGCACGGGCCTGGGAAAGGTCATTGCTGGCAGAGTCCAGATCCTTGCGGGCATTGCCCCCGATAGCCAGCACGTCCTGCGCGCGTTTGACCACGCGCTCCTGATAGGTCTCCTGAGCACGCGCCTTGAGCAAATCGGCATAGGCCTGATCCAGATCCCCAGAAGCCAGCACGGCCAGGACATCGCCCTTGTGCACCATCTGCCCAGGCTGGAGATCGGTTCTGATCACGTGACCGGTCACAGGGGTCAGGATGTTGATGCTGCGCCGGGGCTCGGCCTGCACCATGCCCGGAACGCGCAGCCCGTGATCGAGCACGCTCGTTTTCACGGGGGCGACATGGAGCCGCTTCATGAGCGGTGAATCATCGGCGACGATGACCAGACCGTTTTCACGCGTCAGTTGCGGATGGGGGCCGTCCGAGCGGGGACCTCCATGCTCATGAATGATCGTGATGACGATCCCGAGAAGGATGATGGCGATAAGCGCTGCCAGACCGAGGCGGCGAAGGAGAGGTGCCTGCATTGTCAGGCAAGGCCGTCTAGGGAGCGCATTAAAACCTCGGCTCAGGATCTTTGAAATGATTTGTTGCAGTTGATAGCCGGTTCGACCTATCGCGCCAAGCGACCTTCAGCCCCGAACCCGCCTTCTAATAGAATATGGCTGCGGATTACGCATGATAATTTCATGTCACATGCCCGTTGCCAGATCAGAATGGGTTGATCTGGACAAACGCGGCGGTGGCGTTAGCCGACCTTCAGGGGGTAGGGCCGGGAGTGACCTCGGGGCCAAGGGTGCGCAGGGAGCGTGGGCGTACCGGACCGCCCAGCACATGGCCGATCGGAGAGAGGCCTTCGATATGGTCGCAAAAGATCTTGAATACGGCGAGCATGGGCACGGATAGAAAAGCCCCGCCAATCCCCCACATCCAGTCCCAGAACAGCAGCGAGGCCATGACCAGCACCGGATTGAGCGTGAAGCGCTTGGCCAGCAGCATGGGGGTAATCGTTTCCCCCTCCAGTATATGAATGCACAGATAGATCGAAGGGGGCAGCAACGCCATCAGGAAGGATGGGAAGCTGATGAGTGCCACACAGAAATAGACGACGACACCGGTCAGAGGACCGATGATCGGCACGTAATTGAGCAGAAAGGCCAGAACCCCCCATAGCAGGGGGTTGGGCATGCCCGTCAGCCAGCATTGCAACAGATTGAGCAGCCCCACCAGGATATTCATGATGGTGATGGTCGCCAGATAAAGCGACACGTTGCGCTCGATCTGTGTGGTGATCTGCACAAGACGACGCTTGTCCGAATAGGTCGGCATGATCTCCACGATACGACGCAGAAGGCTGTCTCCCTCTGTCATCAGGAAGAACAGCATCAGCAGCATGGTGAAAAACTCACCCATGAAGGCGCGAGTCCCGATCAGGAAGGATGACCCCCAGACCCGCAACGTCTCAGCACCATTCGATGCTGACTGGGCGGCAGCCGTCGCCGCGCTCACATGGTGATGACCCCCATTCGACATTAGCGCGACCACGCGCATATAGCCGCGCTGCAATGAGTCGATCGGCCCCTGCAGGAAGGCAAGCTTCTGCTGGAGCGCGGGCAGACTTTGCGGAACCTTGGTCAGCCACGCCGCCGCAGGGACCGAAATGGCCGTGCCTATGCAGACCACCAAAAGGAACATCGCGATGATCAGGAGCAGCGCCGAGATGGGCTTGGGGATATGCAGCCGACCATGCAGAAAGCGCATCGGCCCGATCATCAGCAGATTGACCACCATCGCAAACACGAAGGGCAGCACGATGTCGGCGGCAAAATACAGGGTGTAGAACACTGCCAGCAATGACAGGATGAGAACCCCGACATCACGTAGCCCGAGACTATGGCGCAGCATCGCCTTACGGATCACTCCGGCCTGATAGGCGTCGCTTTCCGCGGTTTCCTCCTGGGAGGGCATTGCGGGGAGGATGGTCGGTGCGATCGTCTTTTCGTGCGTCTGCCTGTCTTCAGGCGTGGGCGTATCCGAAGCCAGAGACGGGCCTGACATGGCGGGCGTTTCTTTCCTGAAAGGCGGGTTGCAGCACGAGAAGGGCGCCGTGATGAACGACGCACAACCACCCGGGATCGCAAACGTTGCCGTCAACGTGAAGCATGTTACATTTTATTGGGTTGAATCAATTTGGCTTGCAACCCATTTTCGGGTTCTATCGTATAGCTGATCAAGCACTTTCAAGATTGTCACAAGGATCTCGTCATGGCCTGGAACACCCCGAAGGTTACCGAAATTCCGCTCGGCGCCGAAATCAACTCCTATGTCTGCGGCCAGAAGAAGTAAGCTCTTCTCACCGCTATGCATATCAGCAACAGCCGCACCTCTCGTGCGGCTGTTGTCGTTTCTGGCCTGCCCCATCGGGGCCTCTGTTTTCAGGCTGACCCGTCCCGAACCGGTGCGCTTGCGCCTGTTCTGATCTGACCGAGTCCGACCATGCTTCACATCATCGTTCTGGGGAGCGGCGCAGGCGGCGGCTTTCCGCAATGGAACTCCAATGCACCCGCCTGCCGCGCTGCCCGCGCGGGCGAGATCCCGTCGCGCAGCCAGGCCTCTCTTGCGGTAAGCGCCGATGGCCGGCACTGGTTCGTGCTCAATGCCTCACCCGATCTGCGGGCGCAGATCCTCGCGACACCCGAGTTGCAGGCGCAGGAGGGCGTACGCTCCACCCCCATACAGGGCGTGGTCCTGACCAATGGTGAAATCGACTCCATCACCGGCCTGCTCACCTTGCGCGAGCGCGAGCCGTTCCGGCTTTATGGCACTCCCGCAACGCTCTCCCAGCTTGACGCCAACCCGATTTTCGAGGCTGTGAACCGGGAAATCGTGCCGCGTCTGCCGCTCGACGGCGACGTCCCTATCGCGCTCCCCAACAAGGACGGAACCCCATCTGGCCTCACGCTCACGGCGTTCGACGTGCCCGGCAAGGCGCCGCTCTATGCCGAACACTTGCCAAGCCAGAAAGGCGAGACGATCGGCCTCACGCTCAGCGACGGGCGGCATAGCATGGTCTTTCTGCCTGCCTGCGCCGATCTTACCCCTGATATCCGTGCGCGCATCCGTCATGCCGACGCGCTGTTCATGGAAGGAACGCTCTGGCGCGATGACGAGATGATCCGTGCCGGGCTAAGCCCCAAGACCGGGCTACGCATGGGACATATCTCGATGTCCGGCCCTGATGGCATCATTGCGCAGCTTCATGACGCGCCATCTCATCGCATCTTCATTCATATCAACAACTCGAACCCCGTTCTCCTTCCGGACTCACCGGAAAGGCGCATGGCGGAAGAAGCAGGCTGGACCATCGGTGAAGATGGCCTGCACCTGACATTGGGAGAAAATTCATGACGGTTCTGACCCCCGACGCCCTCGAAGCCCGACTGCGTGAGATTGGCGCCGCGCGCTATCATAACCGTCACGCATTCCATCGCGCCCTGCATGATGGCAAGCTGAACCGCACCCAGGTCCAGGCCTGGGCACTCAATCGCTACTATTATCAGGCCTCGATCCCGGTAAAGGATGCGACCCTGCTCGCCCGCCTGCCCACGGCCGAACTGCGCCGCGAATGGCGCCGCCGTCTGGAAGACCATGATGGCAATGAGCCCGGCACGGGCGGCATCGCCCGCTGGCTGAAGCTGACCGACGGTCTGGGTCTGTCACGCGAGTACGTCGAGAGCCTGCAGGGCATGTTGCCCGCAACAGGGTTTGCCGTGGAGGCCTATGTGCATTACGTGCGCGACCGCTCGGTTCTAGCCGCCATTGCCTCATCGCTGACCGAGCTTTTCTCGCCGACGATCATCAGCGAGCGCGTCTCTGGCATGCTGCGTCACTACGATTTCATTTCCGAAGAGACCCTGGCCTATTTCGCCCCACGACTGACCCAGGCCCCGCGCGATTCCGATTTTGCTCTGGCCTATGTGAAGGAACACGCCCGCACCGCCGAGCAGCAAAAGGAAGTCATCGATGCGCTGATTTTCAAATGCAACGTGCTCTGGACCATGCTCGATGCCCTGCAGCATGTGTATATGGAAGGTCATCCCGCCCCCGGCGCCTTCGCCGGAGCCCATACACCAGAGGCCTTCACCGCGTGAGCGTTTCCGAAACCAGCGTTCTGAAATTCACCCGCGGTCATCGCCTCCAGCATGACCGCGTTCGCGATGTCTGGCTGATCCAGGCGCCGGAAAAAGCCTTCATTGCCGACCCTGTCGCGGCCGCCATTCTGCGGCTCGTCGATGGCGCGCGCCCCCTGAGCGCAATCATCGACGATCTTGCTGCCAGTTATCAGGCCCCGCGTGACCTCATTGCCACCGATGTGCAGGCCCTTCTCGCTTCTCTGCTCGACCAGAAAGTGCTGGGCGCATGAGTTTTGCGCCGCCGCCCATGAGCCTGCTGGCCGAACTGACCCATCGCTGCCCGCTCGCCTGTCCCTATTGTTCCAACCCCGTCGATCTCGAAAGACGGGCCGTCGAGCTCGAAACCGGGGACTGGCTGCGTGTTCTGGACGAGGCCGCGGCCCTAGGCGTTCTGCAGGTGCATTTTTCCGGCGGCGAGCCCATGGCGCGCCACGATCTGCCAGAGCTGGTGCGCCACGCCAGCTCGCTCAATCTCTATACCAATCTCATCACCTCTGGCGTCCTCATCACCGAGGCCACGCTTACCGCCCTCGATGAGGCCGGACTCGATCATGTCCAGCTTTCCTTCCAGGATGTCGACGAGGCAGGCGCGGAACGTATCGGCGGTCTGCGCGGTGCTCAGCAAAAGAAACTTGCCGCCGCCCGACTCATCAAGGCGCGCGGCATCCCGCTCACGCTGAATTTCGTCGTTCATCGTGAGAACGTGGCGCGCGTGCCTGCCATGCTCGACCTCGCCCATGACCTCGGCGCCGGTCGCGTGGAAATTGCTCATACCCAGTATTATGGCTGGGGCCTGAAAAACCGCGATCTGCTCATGCCGTCGGCCGCCCAGCTCGAAGCCTCGACCGAGGCCGTCGTCAGGGCGCGCGCCCGTTTCGGTAACAGCCTCGCCATCGATTACGTCACACCCGATTATCACGCCGATCAGCCCAAGCCCTGTATGGGCGGCTGGGGCCAGCGCTTCGTGAACATCACCCCCTCTGGCAAGGTGTTGCCTTGCCACGCCGCAGAGACCATCCCGAACATCACCTTCCCAAGCGTCGCGACAGAAGCCCTGGGCACCATCTGGCAGGACTCCCCCCTCTTCAACCTGTTTCGCGGTACGGACTGGATGCCCGAACCCTGCCGCAATTGCAGCCTCAAGGAAGTGGATTGGGGCGGCTGCCGCTGTCAGGCCCTCGCGTTGACCGGCGACGCCGCTGCTACAGATCCTGTCTGCGCCCGCTCAGACCGGCACGTTCTGGTGCAGGAAGCCGCTCAAGCGGGGCATGATGGGGATTTCACCTACCGGCGGTTCGCCAAGGCATAAGAGATGTGGGGCTCTGCCTCATACCCCGCCAGAGGACAGTCGTCCTCTGGACACCTGTTTGATCAAGCGGGGATCGAAGGGACTTGTCCCTTCGCGGGTGCAGGGCAGCGCTCTGCGGGAACGGATCGAAGTGGGGCTCTGCCCCCCACCCCGCCAGAGGATAGTCATCCTCTGGACACCTGTTTGATCAAGCGGGGATCGAAGGGGCCTGTCCCTTCGCGGGTGCAGGGCAGAGCCCTGCGGGATTGGACCGATGCGGGGCTCTGCCCCCCACCCCGCCAGAGGATAGTCATCCTCTGGACACCTGTTTGATTAAGCGGGGATCGAAGGGACCTGTCCCTTCGCGGGTGCAGGGCAGAGCCCTGCATCTCACCCGGAAAAAGGACGAGCAACGATCATGATGACGATCACGATCATCAGGAGGGTCGGGACTTCATTGGCGATGCGATAGAACCGTTCCGGATGCGGGCGGCGATCCTCAGCGAAGTCACGGCGCCAACGGGTGCAGAAGCCGTGAAAGCCGCACAGGAGCAGCACGGTGAAGAGCTTGACCCACCACCATGGCGCGGACCAGTCGATCACGCCGGGTACAGAGGCCAGTGCCGCGCCCGAAAGCAGGGTGACGATCATGGCAGGCGTCATGATGGCACGGAGCAGGCGGCGCTCCATAATCTGGAAACGCACGCTCTCGGGCGAGCCGGGCGCTACCTGGGTGTGATAGACGAACAACCGGGGCAGGTAGAAATTCCCGGCCATCCAGGAGGTGAACGCCAGGATATGCACAACTTTCAGCCACGGAAACCAGGGCAGGAAAGCGTTCATCGTGCCTGCTCCTGCAAGGCCCGGGCGAGACGGGGCACCAGCGCGTCAAGATGCGTGATGCGCTCCAATCCCGGCCAGTCGAGAGCCGGGGCAGGGCCTTCGGGACGGAACAGGATACAAGCCATCCCCGCATCATGCGCGGCCTGAACGCCCGTGTCCGAATCCTCGATCACGACGCATTGGTTCGGTTCGACGCCTTCCTGTTCGGCAGCTTGAAGAAAGACATAAGGATCGGGTTTGGGCCGCATCATGTCGCGCGCCGAATGGATCCGGTCACGCGGGAAGAAGCGGGTGAAACCGACGCGGGCGAACTTGACCTCCATCTCGGGCCAGGAGGAATTCGATCCCACCCGGAACGGCACGCCCAAGGCCCGCACACCGGCGAGCATGGTTTTAGCACCGTCGATCGTCGCGGCCTCGTCACGCATCAGATCGACCAGCTTGTCCTGCATGATCTGAACGTAATCGGCACCCAAATCGCACCCGGTTTCTGCCTCGAGCTCGCGCTTCACCTGTCCGAGCGCCTTGCCCGCGAAACGCTCCAGCGCCGCCTCATCGCTCAGTTCGATGCCGCGCGCGCGCGCCTCTCGGGCCACGAGGCGGCATGAAGGCAGCTCGCTGTCGATCAGCACGCCATCGCAATCGAAGATCACGAGACGTAGCTGGCCCGAGGCGGAGAGGGCATGGGGGGACAAAGCGCTCATGGCCGATCAGCCAATATCGCGCACGGCGTCGACCAACGCCTCGACATGCTCGGGTGGGGTGTCTGGCATGACGCCATGACCGAGATTGAACACATGAGGCCGTCCCTTCAGCGCATCGCGGACAGCATGGGCTTCGTCGATCAGGCTCTGTCCGCCATTGCGCAGAATGATGGGATCGAGATTGCCCTGAAGGGCCAACGTGTCGGGGCAGAGAGCTGCCATCCGGGCCATATCGACCGAAGTGTCGCAGGCCAGGGCGTCCACGCCGGTTTCGCGGGCGTATTCCAGCGCCATCAGCCCGGCGAGACGGGGAAAGCCGATGATCTTCACACCCGGGCGAGCTGCACGAATGCCCTGCACGATGGCACGGGTCGGGGCAATGACGTGCTTGCGGAACTGAGAGGGGGGCAACAGGCCGGCCCAGCTGTCGAACAGCATGACGGCTTCGGCGCCGGCGTCGATCTGACCGATCAGCATGGTGGTGGTGGCCTCGGTCAGCAGGGCGATCAGATCGCCGTAGAGATCCGGGTCCTGAAGCGCCATGGCGCGGGTGACGCCGAATTCCCGCGAGGAACCTCCATCGACCATGTAGCAGGAAACGGTGAACGGGCTGCCGGCAAAGCCCAGAAGCGTGGTGGGCTGAGGCAGTTCACGAGCCAGAATCCGCAATGTCTCCTGGATCGGCGCGACGGTTTCGGCTACGCGTGCAGGAGACAGGGCCTTAAGCGCCTCCCGGTTACGGATCGGCTCCATCACGGGGCCACGCCCCTCGATGAATTTCAGATCCTGTCCCATGGCCCATGGCAGGACGAGGATATCGGAGAACAGGATGGCGCCATCCATCGCATAGCGACGGATCGGCTGAAGGGTCAGCTCGGCCGCGATGTCTGGCGTGGTACACCGGGTAAGAAAATCGGCCTTGGCACGTTCGGCGCGGAACTCGGGCAGATAACGCCCTGCCTGGCGCATGAGCCAGACCGGAGGGGGCCAGACAGCCTCTCCCTGGAGGACACGCAGGAGCGGTTTTGCAGGCTTGGGCTGAGGGGTGATTTCGCGATCCATACCGACCAATAACCATAAAAGAAAAAAGATAGATATCCTGTCGGATAGGTTGATCCCTGTGGATGACGGGGTACCCATCTTTCCGAAAACGTACCCCGAGTTACCAACACTGTGTACAAACGATAAAGCCTTTGGTTTGAGGCGGTTGCGAAGCTTATCCCGAAATACCCACAGAAGGGCTGTGTACAACCCACTGGTTCTGCGAAAGAAAGTACAATCCACGGTACTCGGTACGCCTCTCCGACGAACCCCGTACAATCCCCATGTACCCCAGTACTGACGGTACTCATTCAACGACCTGAAAGAAGGAGCCCCTTATGGAGTCGCAACGCACGAATCCCGGTCAATCGCGGCTTGTACTGGCCAGCGGATCAACGGCCCGGCTTGGTTTGCTGCGTGGAGCAGGGCTCGATGTCCTGTCCTGTCCGGTGGGATTTGATGAGGCCGTACTGCGTGACGCGATGAGGGCGAGAAACGAGGGTCACGGCGCCATCGCTCTGGCGCTCGCAAATGCCAAGTCTCTAGAGTTTTCAACGAATCCGCAATTTATGAGCGCCGATTTCGTGATTGCGGCAGATCAGATTCTGGAGTGCGATGGCGTCGGTTTCGACAAGCCGGAAAACCTTGGAGAGGCGCGGCATCAGCTCCAGTATCTCAGGGGGCGTACGCATCATCTGCAGACGGCGACCGTGCTGTACCATGATGGCAAAAAGCTCTGGCAGCATCTTGTGACGCCACGTCTGACCATGCGCGACTTCAGCGACGCATTCCTGGAGCGGTATCTGGCGGAAGAAGGCGAGGCACTCTTATCCTGTGTCGGCGCATACCGTCTGGAGGGGCGGGGTGTACAGCTCTTCGAAAAGATAGAGGGTGATTATGACGCCATTCTGGGTCTGCCACGGCTTCCTCTTCTGGCAGTACTGCGCGATCTGGGCGTGATTGAGGGATAGCAAGAAAATCTTGTTTTAGGGGGTTGTCAGCCATCAAGCCCCCCGCTATACCCGCGCCACTGGCCTGACCCAAGAGGCTGGTCTTGATACGGCGGGGCCATAGCTCAGTTGGGAGAGCGCCTGAATGGCATTCAGGAGGTCGTCGGTTCGATTCCGATTGGCTCCACCATCATCCTCGAAAATTCCGGTTCGACTGTTTTCTCTGACACCTGCTTGTCAGAGCGTTCAAGGCCGAAAGCGCATCGGGTTCCGTCCGTGACGCTTCTCGGGTGACTGGACGCAGTGCTCTCAGGCGGCAACTATTCCTGGATCCTCATCCCCCGCACGATCAATCGGTCCCTCAGCTTTGTGAAGAGCCGTGTTTTCTCATCACAAGCGAGAGACACCAGGATTTCGGCCGATTATATGGTTGATATGTAAACCATATCCGTGCTTCGGTTGGGCTCCGTTTTTCGAAGCCCGATAGAAGCATCATGACCGACCCTGTCGCCCCCCGATCCTCGCCCTTTTCGCGCGGGGTATTGCTGCTCCCGGCCATTGGGCTGAGTGGTTGTACAAGAGCACCCCTGCAGGATGTACTGGGCTCCTTCTTTCCATCCTGGATGCTTTGCGTCGCACTTGGCGCGGTGGCTGCGGCGCTGCTGCGCGCAGTGGTGGGAGCTCTGGGTTGGCAGCAGGCCATTCCAGCGCCGATGCTGACCTATCTTGCCTTCATGGTCGCCATTACCTTCGTGGTCTGGCTCCTGTTTTTCGGTCATTAGGCGGCGCTGACATGAACTCTCTCCCCTCCCGTATCGGCGGGATCGCGCTGCTGATCCTGTCGCTCGCAGCCTGTGTGATCACGGGTTTCCTCGTGCTGGATCGTTTACATAGTCGCCCGCGAACGGAAGATGCCTATGTTGCGGCCAATATTGTGCATCTGGCGCCTGAGGTCAGTGGGCGTATCGTTTCTCTCCCGGTCCATGACAATGAAAAGGTGAAGCGCGGACAGATCCTGTATGTGATTGATCCCGAGCCCTACACCTACCGCGTTCAGGCCGCCCGGGCGCAGGTTGAGGGCCTCCAGGCCCAGATCGATGTACAAACCAGCCAGGTCAGTTCGCAGGTCTCCCATGCAGGGGCCGAGGCGAGCGCTGTCACGAGCGCGCGCGCGCGCCTGACCCTCGCTCAGGCCACTGAAGGACGGCTCACCCCTCTGGCGCGACAGGGCTTCGTGACCCGTGAAGCCCTCGACCAGGCGCGTACCGAGACACGCAGCGCCGAGGCCAGCTTGCAGCAATCCCTTCAATCGGCGCTGGCTGCGAAGCAGGCCGTGCGCAGCGTCGCGCCTTTGCGCGCCGATCTGGCGGCAGCCCAGGCGCAGCTGCGCGAAGCCGAACGTGATTTGCGTCTGACCACGGTGCGGGCCCCCTGCGACGGGATCGTGACCGATCTCAACATCGCAGCGGGCGAATATGCCACGACGGGCAAGCCGGTCTTTACCCTTGTCGATACCGAGATCTGGTGGGCGATCGCGAATTTTCGCGAGACACAGCTGGCGGGTCTGGCCGTGGGGCAGAAGGTCAGGGTCTATGCCATGAGCCAGCCTGGCACACCGATCACGGGCACGCTCGAGAGCCTGAATGTCGGGGTGGTGCCTGATGAGGGCACAAGCGCGAATGGCCTGCCCAAAGTGCCGAGAACGCTGAACTGGGTGCGGATTGCGCAGCGTTTTCCGGTGCGTATCCGTCTGGACAACCCGCCAACCGATCTGATGCGTATCGGAGCGACCGTCGTTGTGGTCGTGATGCGATGACCCCCTCCGGACAGGGGGGCGTTGTCGCGCTGCGGCGCTCATGGCACACGCAGCCGCCCTCGACTTACGCATTTCTGAAAAAGGAAATGGCCCCTGTCCCCGGGCGTGCCCGTAATACGGTGCTTCTGGTGGCACAGGTGATCGTGACCATTCTGATCGGTGAGACGTTTCGCGTGCCCGATCTGCCGGTGCTCGTCTTTATCTGCTTTTTTCTGTCGGGCAATGACGCGGCCTCCAATACCAGCACCGCATTGATGGGTGGCGCGATGATTGTGGCAGGTACCGCGCTCACGATCATCCTGATGATGCTGAGCCTCTCAGAACCGGGGCTGCGCCTGCCGCTCATGCTGCTCATGACACTGGCCGCCGGGTTTCTGTCCCAGGCCATGACCATGGGGCAGCTCGCCAATATCCTGCTTTTCTGGATCGTCTATATGGGCATGAGTGCCGATATGTTGCAGACGATCGGCGGCTCGCTCGACGGGTTCATCGGCAATACGACTGATAGCGCCGTACCGGATTCCGCCTTCATGCCACCTGAAGAGGCGATGCTTCATACGCTGCTCTGGGTAGGATCGGTCTTTGTCATCGCACTGGGAATCATCGTGGTGGCCAATCGTCTGGCTGGCCATGATCCGCTCACCATGCTGCGTGAGGGGCTGGCCAGACGGTTCGATGCAGTTTCCGAAGCCTGCGAGGCTGGTGCGCTACCTGGCAGCGCCACGATGCAGACCATTCTGGCGCTGGCTGCTCAGGGCGTGGCGCTTTTGCGCCAGTATCATGATCTGGGCGTGAAGCTGCATCCCGAGATCACCAGCCGTCATGTGGGTCTCGCGATGATCCGCAATACGGCGCGTCTGGTCATGATCGTCGTGGCCTGGAGCGGGCTGGGCGAAGCCGCCGGGGCGCGTTTCCTGCATCGTATGGGGCAGATCGTGGCGCAGTGCGGGCTGGTCTATCGCCACGGGCGCGAGCGCGCTCCCGCCATCGATTTCGACCCGGATGAACTTGAAGCCCTGGCCATGGAGTTTGGTGATAATCCGCGCCTCTACCCACTGGCCCAGGAGTTCATACGAAGCGTCACCATCATTCATGGCCTGCTGATCCGTCCCGAAACCACAGCGGCAAGCTTTGCCCCTGAAATGAAGGCGGCGGCGCGCAGCTTCTTCAAACCTGATGCCTTTACCAACCCGGCCTATCCTCAGGCCGCCATTCGCATCGCCTTGTCGGTGGTGCTTTGCTACGCCATCACCCGCTTCACGTCCTGGCCGGGTATACAGACCTGCGTGGTCACGTGCTTTCTTGTTTCGCTCGGCACGGTTGGCGACTCCGTGCACAAGATGCTCCTGCGCGTTGTGGGGGCCATGATCGGTGCCGTGTTCGGCATCGGGACAATCCTGCTGCTCATGCCTGCCTTGACCGATTGTCTGGATCTGATCCTGGTCGTGATTCCGGTGGCGGCCTTTGCCGGCTGGATCAAGAGCGGCAGTGAGCGCATCTCCTATGCCGGGGTGCAGATTGCCATGGCCTATTTCATGACCATTCTGCAGGGCTATGGCCCGACGCTCGATATGGAGACGGCGCGCAACCGCGTGGTGGGCATCCTGATCGGTAATGTCGTGGTCTATCTGATGGCGGCTGCCCTGTGGCCCGTGAGCGCAACCCATGTGGCGCGCGCCCATCTTGTTGGGGCAGTGCGGCAACTGGGTCAATTGATCGTGCTGCGCCGCGCGCATCCCGACGGGGCGGTCGATATTGCTCAGGAGATGGAGCGCGAGAAGTTCGGACGCGCCATCGCCGCGACGCGTACCGCCCTGCGTAATGCACCCTTCGAGGAAGAGCGCCTGAAGGGCAATGCCTTCATTCCGGATATCACCCTGCCACTGGTGGGCGATATCCAGCTCCTGTCGATCCCGGTTGCGGTGATCTCCGATGTGCGGCGTGACCCGGATGAGACAGCGCGCGCCCATATGGAAACCCTGAGGCTCTGGCTCGACGAACTGGCGCAATGGCTCGAAGACGGTCGTGACGGGCTCGATCTGCAACTGCGCCTGCCTGCCCTGCCCCTGATGGCCCATGATCCGCAGCGCATGGTCTGGTTCGGTCTGCTCGATGAGCGGCTGAGGCAGATTGTCCGGAGCTACGACCCCGATTCCACCCTGTCTGTGAGGCAGGGATGATGACCCGATATGCAGGATTGCGCTTTCTGATGACCCGACATGTTCTCCCTCTCTTTCTGGTCGCGGCCGTTCTGTCAGGGTGCAATGACACACGTGATCTGGCGCCGGAGCGGGCCGACCGCGCCTGGCATCCACGCAGCGCGACGGGGCTGAGCCTGCCCCCCGACATACGCGACCCCATGATGGAAGCCGGTGCCCGGACCGAGGGTCAGGGGAGTGTTTCGCCGTCGGGTCGTGTCGGTATTGCGTTGCCCGAGACACAGGATCACGCTCTGTCGCTCCCCTTGCTGATCGATCTGGCGGAGCGCAACAACCCGCGCACACGCATCGCCTGGGAATCCGCGCGTCAGGCGGCCATCTCGGTAGGCATGTCACGCGCGGCCATGCTTCCGCAGCTTACCTTCTCCGCCATGGGGGGATTCCAGCGTATGGCGCTGCCCTTGCCCAACTACCTTTCCGAGCGCGGTTACCTGACCTCGAATGGGGCTGCGGCCTTTCCCAAACTCGAGCTCGATTACCTGCTGCTCGATTTCGGCAGGACACGCGCCCAGATCGATGAGGCGAAATACCAGAATCTGGCAGCCAATTTCGGTTTCTCGGCCGTTCACCAGCAACTCATCCTTGATGTGATCAGCGCCTATCACAGCCAGCAGGCCGCACAGGCCATTGTCGTGGCTTCGCATCACGCAGTGGACAACATGACGCTGCTCCTGAATGCCGCGCAATCGCGTCACGCCCATGGCGAGGCCACGATTGTGGATGTGGCGACGGCCCAGCGTAACCTGGCCCAGGCGCGTTTCGACCTCGACAAGGCAATCGATGCAGAGCATGGCGCGCGTCACGCCCTGCTGGAGGTGACAGGTCTGCCCGCCACGCTGGCGCTCGGCGTGGCCCCGATGCCCGCGCAGAGCCTCCCTCATAGCGCACCGGAGCAGATCAGGCATCTGGTCGATCAGGCTCTGGCCTCGCGTCCCGATCTGCTGGCCGATATTGCCAGATTGCGGGCTTCCGATGAGGCGCTTCTGGCCTCAAAAGCCGCGCTGATGCCGCGCGTTTCCTTTGCCGGGACGATGTCGGGCTATCTGGGGGCACTCAAGACCTATGGTACGGGACGCTCCGCCCCGGCTTCTGCCATTGCCCAGCCTGAGGCGGGTGCTTTCCTGCAGGTGAGCTGGCCGATCTATCAGGGCGGATTGCGGGCCAACGCCATTCATATGGCCGAATCCCAGCGCGAGGCAGCGAAGGCCACACTTCTGAAGGATCGGCTGAGCGTCGAGCGTCAGGTTGCCGATAGCCAGGATGCGCTCGAGACCGCCCTGGCCCAGGTCAAATCGGCGCAGGTGCTCAACGACGCGGCGCGTACGGCTAATGAGGGGGCGAGCCAGGCCTACGGCCATGGCGTGGGGACCATGACCGATGCCTCGACTGCTGCTGCGGCCCTTTTCGAGGCTCAGGCAGCACTGGCTGTCAGCATTGCCCAGGCCTTCACCAAGGCGGCGGCGCTGGCGCATGCCACAGGGCAGCTCGATCTGACCCATGACGCCCCCGACGATCTGTCGGAGGCTGCTCCCTGATGACCGACCAGATCGAGAGCATGACGATGGGGCGCCTCATGGCGCTGATTGCCAGACGCTGGCGCCAGATCCTCGATACCGGGCTGAGGCCCCATGATCTGACCGATGCGACCTGGCAGCCTTTGCTCGAATTGCAGCGTCATGGTCGCCCCATGCATCCCAAGGAGATTGCGGAAGCGCTGCTGCTCGATAAATCCTCGATGGTGCGTATCCTGCGTATGCTGGAGGAGAAGGCTTTCATCACCCGGGAGCCCGATGAGGAGGACCGTCGGGCATTCTATGTAAAGATCACCGATCTCGGCCTCGCACGCCTCGACGAGGTGCTGCGTCTGTCGCGCGGGATCGAGGAGGATGCTACGCATGGCATCCCCGAAGAGGATCTCGCGACTTCCCGACGCGTGATTGGCCAGATCCTCGCCCGTTTGAACGCTGTGCATGATCCGGCCAGCTGACTGACCTGACCTGACCTGTCAGGTCACGGTCTAGCCTGGCTGCGATGCGACGAGCCACTCGAGCACGTCGCCTGACGAAAATAACCTCGTGAGGATCTTAATGAAGCGGGGCGTGATCCAGGCCCGGCCCTGCAAGGGCGGTGGAGAGAACGGGCAGAGTGATTGACGAGAGATGTTTCGGGTCGTGCCAGATGATCTGATTGGCAATCACGCCTTTGGCGGCAGTCGCCAATGGTTCACCCGTGTTCAGATTAGGTGCGAACTGAGGATAGTCGCTGGACGATATCTCCAGCCGGATACGGTGGCCGAGTTTGAAGAGGTTGGAAGTGGGCCAGATCTTGATGTGATATTCAGTGATCTCGCGGGGCGTGATGGGCGTCGGATGCTCGAGTGACAGTCGATAGGCGGCTCTGATGATGCCGTTATTCAGATTGATGGCCCGCCCATCCGGGAACACATCGACGAGTTTCGCGGTGAAATCGGTATCCTTGGCGTCTGTCGCGGCGAACAGGGTGACAGTGATCGGACCGGTGACATTCAGAGGTTCGGTCAGAGGTGCACTTGTGTAGACAAGGATGTCGGGCCTCTGCTCGATTGCAGACTGGTCGAACTGGCCTTGCGGTCCGCCTGTCCACGAGCAGCAGGAATGGCCACCGAGGCTCGGCACCGGGTTGGCCGGGTTATAGAGGAAGTGATCGTTCGGGGCTTTGCTCTCCTTCTGGAGGGTCAGCGTTCCATCACCCATTGAGGCGTTGGCGCGCCCCTTACTCCCCAGATACCAAGTCGTATAGGCTGTTCCCTTAACGGGAAAACTGTCAGCCTCATGCCAGCGATTTTCCCCCATGGTGAAGTAATCGACATGGGGGCCGTCGATGTACCCATTTGCCTGACCCTTGAGCACATGGTCCAGAAACTGCACGGTCAGCTCATTGACGGGACTATTGGCTACCGGACCGATATCCTTGAGCCGCGGGCTCACGATCGCTTCGGGACGTCCCCAGGCGATGTGTTCCCAGGGGCCGATCACAAGCCTCTGGTTATGGCGGGCCTGCTCTGAGCCACCGGATTGCTGCATACCATTGAAGTTGTTGATCGCCCCGGTCAGAAACGAGTCATACCACCCATCGAACGCGAGTACCGGTATCTTGACCTTGTCGTAATGGGTTCTGATCTCGAATGCCTTCCAGTAGGCATCGCGCGTGGGATGGGCGACCGTATCGAAAAAATAGGGTGCGACCTTCGGATCGTCGGGATGCAGGGGAGGAAAACGTCCATAAGGCAGGAAAGTCATCCAGGTCGAAGGGTTCTTACCATCGGCGTAGAGGGCCTTGGACAAGGCTATGTCACCCCGGTTTGCAGCAGCCGATGAGGCGATCGTATCCAGCATCCATGGTTCAATGAAGGCGAGACGGAAAGCACCGTCCTCATAGCTCCACCCGTCATAGTAATCATCGCCCGTGTTGGACGGGATGATGGCTTTCAGTGCCGGAGGGCTTGCGGTTGCTGCAAGCCATTGCGTGGCCCCTACATAAGAGGACCCATACATCGCGACCTGGCCATCGGCACCGGGCAAGGTGGAGGCCCATTGCACGGTGTCGTAGCCGTCATCACGGTCGTAACGATATTCATAGAAAACGCCGGAAGACTTGCCCTGGCCGCGTATGTCCTGGATAGCCACGATATAGCAGTGAGAGGCGAACCATTGAGGGCTTTCATACCGTGAGGGCTGAACCTGAGCTGCCTCCTTGCCGTATTGTGTGCGCATGAGGAGGACCGGTACCTTTTTATCAGTCATCGGTGTGTAGATATCGGCACGCAGGATCGTGCCGTCGCGCATTTTTGCCGCGACATCGCTGCGTTTGGTCACCTTGCATTGACCGCTCCCCGGACCGCTCGGCCATGAGGCGGCATGAGCCTGCGACACGCTGATGACGATGGTAGGAAACAGGATGGTGGATACAGCAAGCCGGGCGAGAAACGGTCTGGCCATGGGAAGGTAAACTCCTGAAAGGCTGAAATCAGAAACCGGTGGTCAGGGATGCGATAGCGGCAATACCGCCCGCACTGAGATACAGCGGGGAGGAGCCCGCAATCGTGGTGCCGTAGATGCCTTTTGTCGGCTTCGCATTGTTCGAGATGCTCTGGAATCCGGAGAGATAGTTCTTAGCCCCCAGATTCACGACATTGAGCTGTAGCTGCGGATGTTTCGCGAACCAGAGCTGACGCAGGCGGTAGCCCAGCGTGATATTTGCCGTTTCGTAAGCCGGGATTTTCTCGTCATTCATGATCGTCGCGTATTGGGAGCCGACATAGGAGAAAAGAAAATTGCCGAATATCGTGCCGTCATCGTAGGAAAGCCCGAGAGCTGCCGAAAATGCCGGACTTTGAACAGCACGCTTGCCGCATGTCGGTAGAAGATCACCTGCCACGGCGATGTTGTTGTCTGTCGTGGCATGGAGATATTGCGCCGAGACATAGGGGCTCCAGTGATGCCAAGGGCGGAGGCCGATCTCACCCTGTATTCCGCGAGAGGTCTTGCCTCCGGCCTCGATGGGTGAGGGAAGCGGGATGCCGTTGATGTACTGCGACGAGGTGATCTGGTTGTTGGTAATATTGTAATTGAACAGGGACACGGAGATATTCACGAGACTATAGTGACGGTAGCCGATCTCTTCTCCAATCGAGTACTCACCCATTAGAGAGCGCTGCTGCGAAGCCGGGATCGGGCTTGAGGTCGAGAAGACTTCGCCATAGACCTGCACGGAAGCCGGTGCGCGATAAGCCGTCGTGCCATCGATATAGATCTGGTCATGCGGCGTGATCTGATAGCTCGCCGAGACCTGGGGGAGAGGCTGAGCGTAGCTGGCACCCACGCGGTAGCGCGTGACGCCGGGGATAAGATTCGTGGCGGCGCGGGTGATCATCAGGTACCGCAGCCCGGCTTCGAGAACCAGTTTGTCGTCAAGCAGATTGAGTGTGTCCTCGATGAATATCTCATTCATCTGATGAACAAAATTCATGTCCAAGGTTCGATATTGCCGACCGCCAGGCAGAGAGATCGTATATTTGTTATAGTAGTTCGCGATATTGCCCTGCCTGTCGACGGGGGCATAATAGATCGGTTCCTCCAGGGCTATATAATTATAGATATAGCCCAGACGCGCTGTGTTATGGCCGCGATGCCAGCTCAGTGCGGTATTGAGGAATCCCGTCTTCTGGGGAACGGGGTTGATGCTGAGCGCGGTCGTGCGTCCGTTGATCTGGTCGGGCAGATTGAAATTCGTGATGGGCTGATTACCGAAATAGGAGCCCTTGTTCGCGATGGAGACGCCACCGAAATAGAACTCCGAGTAGTTCATGTAAGCGGGTGTCACTTCCAGCGTGAGCTCATGACTGAGCCTGAGCTTCACTGGAGCAATGAGCACGGTTGAGCGGCGCTGGTACTGCCTCAGCCCGACCCAGTTCGTATTTCCAGGGCTGTAGGTTTTGTCGTAGTTGAAGGAATTGCCGTACTGCTTCCATTGCGCCAGCGTCATGGGTCGATAATTGGCCTGCTGCCAGTTATCGTAGGAGAAGGTCAGCCCGGCGCTGCTGCCTTCCCCCCAGTTCTTGATAAGCTTGGAGTCCACGTGGAATTTGCGGAAATCACCTGATCCGCGCCACTGGTCATTTGTCGTGGATGAGAACGAGGCAAAGCCCTTGATACCGCTATGGCCGATCTCGCCCGTATCGTACCGGACGAATTCGCGTTCGAGCGATTTCGAGCCGTAGCTCAGGCTTGCCGTACCACCTCTCCTGTCCAGCGGGCCGCGCAGGCCGATCGTGACCAGACCGCCGACATCGTTATAGACCGGTGCGCCGATATCGGGTGCTCCCTGCGCCACGGTCACGGACTGGATATTGTCGGTATCCACCATCGCCTGCACATAGGGCGTATAATTGATCGAGTCATTGATCGGTATGCCCTCATACACGAAGCCGATTTCTGCCTGCTGCAATCCCCGTATGGACATGGCTGTGCTCGATTGGCCGAGCGGATCAGTGCTTGCGGAGATCACGCCGGGGAGGGCGGAAATCATGGCGATAGCGTTGCCTGTGGGCGCCTGTTTGGCGATGAAATCGCGTGTGATGGCACTTTGCGCTCCAGCTTTCGTCTGACGGGCCATAAGCCCGCCTCCCGGTGTCGTATTGGTCACGCCATTGGCGCTGCGTATGCCACCACGCACCGAGACCTCTTCCGGTTCGGCCGGCCCGTTTACCGGGGCGATGGTCTTAGGCGGGATGGAATTTCTGTGGCGGGGCTTTTCATGATCTTTGGCGGGTGCAGCATGGGCGATGGCCGGGATTACCGCGAGCGCGAGCAGGGTAAGCCCCGCAAATGCAGTTGAGCGTGGCATCATGACGAACCTCATCGGACAGGGTTTCAGGCGCCTTTTTTCCCGATGATCGTTTCGATTGAGAAACACATTGTCAAATTGGTTTATTTTTGTTTACCTATAAATGTCATGAATATGCCCCGGATAGACTTCAATCTGGCACAGTCTTTTCTCGCGCTTTGGCATGAACGCAGTGTGAGTAAGGCAGCCTCACGTCTATCGCTCACTCAGCCTGCACTGAGTGCTGCGTTAAAGCGCCTGCGTGCTCTAACGGATGATCCTCTTTTCATACGAACTCCCCAGGGGATGCAGCCGACGATCAGGGCGATCACCATGGCTCCCGTTATTGAAGAGAGTCTCAGGCGTCTGCGCGAGGCATTGGGGCATTCGGAGGCATTCGATCCCTTGACGAGCCGACGTCATTTCGTGATCGGCTGCGATAGCGGGCTTGATTATCGGCTGGCTCCCTCTATGACGCACACGCTACGGTGTATGGCGCCGGGACTGTCCCTTGTATTCAGGGCAATTCCCCCTGATGGCCTAGAGGCCGCCTTCCAGAGGCGTGAAATCGATCTAGGGGTCACAGCGAATCAGGGAGCCCATCCCGACAGCATCGCGTATCCGGTAGGGAGACTGATCATGGAATGCGTTGGATCGAATCTGGGAAACCTTTCCAGTCCTACGATGAGCATCAGTGAGCTTTGTGCTTTCGATCACGTATTGATCGAACATGCTCGGCGCTTCAGTCGGTTCGATCATGCGCTCAGAGGGCTCGGCTATGAGAGGCGGGTCAGCGTGACGGTGCCGAGCTTTGGTCACATCCCTCCTCTACTGAATCACCCAGGAATCGTTGCCATCGTACCGCATTACATCGCACATGCGTATTGCGACCTGACCTCGCTTCAGAGAGCGCAGGTTCCCCCTATCATGGACCGAATGACGATCCGCTTGCTTGTCCCCGCGCGCTCTGCCGCGGATACTGCGATAGAGTGGTTGAGGCGGGCCATCCTTCTGGAGCTCCAGTCCTGGTGGTGCGCATCCTCTGAAGTCTGACCCTTGCCTGTCGGTTCGACAGGGGGTGCGCCGGAATCAGATTTCGCTCTCCAGAACGGTCTTCAGAGCGGCGAGGGTAAGGCGTACCTTGTGCTGCTCGGCGTTGTATCCCATTGCGCCAAGACGCCAGATCTTGCCCATGAGTGGGCCGAAGGCAGTGCCGATCTCGATCTGAAACTCGTCACGCATACGGGCGCGTACCCGCTCCCCATCGACGCCCTTGGGGATATACACCCCCGTGACATTGCTCATGCGATAGGCGTCCTGCCCGTAAAGGGTGAGGCCGAGGCCGCGCAGCCCTTCAGCCATCGCCTTGCCAGCCGCGACATGGCGGGCAAAGCGGTTGTCCAGACCCTCTTCCAGCGCCAGACGGGCGCATTCGCGCGCGGCATAGAGCATGGAGGTCGCCTCGGTATGGTGGTTCAGCCGTTTTTCGGACCAGTAATCCATGATCATGGCCAGATCGAAATAGTTGGAGCGGATGAAGGGACGCGTGCCGTCGCTGATATCATCACGGCGAATGCCACTTTCGACCTTGCGGCGCGAGAAGATGAATTCGGCAGCGCGGTCGGAAATGGTGATGGGCGCGCTGCCCGGCGGGCCGCCCATGCATTTCTGGAGCCCGGCCGATATCACATCGATCTGCCATTCATCGGTGCGCACGGGCATGCCGCCAAGGGTCGCCGTGGCATCGACATAGGAAAGCGTGCCGTACCGGCTGCATAGCGCGCCCACGCCTTCGAGCGGTTGGGCTGTGGTGGTGGAGGTATCGCCATGAATGGCCGCGAACACGGCTGGACGATGTTGCGCCAGGGCGGCTTCGATCTGCTCGAGGGTGGCGACCTGGCCCCATTCGAGATCGATCGTGGCAATCTCGGCGCCCAGACGCTCTGCAATCTCGCCCAGCAACATGCCGAACCGGCCAGAGCGGATGAGCAGCACCTTGGCTCCCGGTTCGATCAGCGAGGTCAGCGCGGCCTCGATGCCAGCACGGGCCGAACCATCGATCAGGAAGGTCCATCGGTTTTCTGTCATGAATACCTGACGATAAAGCGCCATCGTCTGGTTCATGTAATCGGTCATCTCTGGGTCGAACTGTCCGAGCATGTCAGCGCCCATGGCGCGCAGCACGCGCGGGTGCACATTGATGGGGCCAGGCCCCATCAGCAGGCGCTGCGGCGGGTCGATTTCACCGAAAAAACTGCTCACATCGTTTCTCCCAGTCGCGTCACGAAAGTTACCATGGTCTGAAAGGCCGCTTCGACATCGGCATCCTCGACCGATTCCGCCGGGTTATGGCTGATCCCGCCTTTGCAACGGATGAACAGCATGGTCATAGGGGCGAGATGCGCCATGATCATCGCATCATGACCAGCCTGGCTGAGAAGCATGGGGGGCGTGTTTCCCAGTCTCTCTTCCACGGCTTCCCCCAACATTTCAGTCAGATGGTCGTCGCAGAGGGCGCCAGTCAGGTCCTGGATACGCTCGATATCGAGCCGGACATGACGTCGTGTGCACAGGGCCTGCAGCATGTCGCCGATTTCCTGGGCGGCATTTTCTCGGACGCCGGGCGTTACGGCGCGGATATCGACGGTCAGGACCACGCGCCCTGGCACGATATTAGGGGCGCCATTCTCGACGCTCAGCCACCCGACCGTGGTGACCAGATCGACCGGGTCCTGCTGGCCGATGGCCTCGATGGCAGTAATGGCCTCGGCCGCGGCGGCAAGGGCATCACGGCGTTCATGCATGGCGGTACCGGCGTGATCGGCCTGCCCGGTCAGGGTCACGCGATAGCGGTATTGCGAGGCGATACCACGTACGAGGCCCAGAGGCAGGTCGGCGCGCTCGAGATGCGGCGCCTGCTCGATATGGGCTTCGAGATAGGCCAGGACATTGTGCCGTTTCGCCGTGTCGAAACGGGAAGTGTCGAGTCCCCAGTCCGACAGGGCTGCACCTAGTGTCGTGCCGTCGCGATCGGTCACGCTGTCATCGACGGATTGTGACAGCCCAGCCGCCGAGCGTGAGCCCATCATGTATGTGGGGAAACGCGAGCCTTCCTCATCACCGAAACCAATGATTTCGAGCGCAAAGGGAAGTCTCAACCCGCGACTATGGAAATAGGCGACGGTCTCGATGCCCAGCGTCACGCCGAGCATGCCGTCATAGCGCCCGCCATCGCGCACGCTGTCGACATGTGAGCCGATCAGCAGCACGGGAGCATCCGGATGGGCCCCGGCATAATGGCCGATGATGTTCCCGGCAGCATCGGTCTCGACGCTCATCCCGGCCTCATCCATCCACTGGGCCAGACGACCAAGCGTTGCCCTGTGGGCAGGGCCGAGATAGGGGCGGAAAAGCCCGTCGCTCTGGTCGCTATAGGGAGCAACGCCGAGTTCGTCGCAACGGGCCCTGGCCCGTGCGCCGCCCGCCTGAATGTCCATGATCTGGGTCATGTATACAAGCATGTCCCATGCAGCGCGGAAAAACAATCGAAAGCTGCACAGGCTGATCATTCACGTGGGCGGGCAGGGGGCTTCAGCATGGCAGCGGCCCATCATCTCGTTCGCGGCGTGACTGAAGAGCGTCCGTCGCTTCTTTTCGGATATGGCGATCCGACGAAGGATTTTCCGGAAGGTGCTGCCATCCATTCGGGCAGGGACCTGGCCGGAAAAGGGGGCTATCGCGCCCAGTTCCGGCAGGAGGGGGGTACCCTGAGGCAACCCGATGGGCATTCAGGTAAAGCCCCTGTCGAAGCAGGAGCCTTGTTTGATCAGGCGCCCAGCTCGGCCTTGAGCTGCGGCAGGATTTCGAACAGATCGCCCACGAGACCGTAATCAGCCACGCTGAAGATCGGGGCTTCGGGGTCCATGTTGATCGCCACGATCACGCGGCTGTCCTTCATCCCTGCCAGATGCTGGATGGCTCCGGAGAGACCGACAGCGATATAGAGATCAGGTGCCACGATCTTGCCGGTTTGACCGACCTGCATCTCGTTCGGGGCAAATCCGGCATCCACCGCCGCGCGCGACGCACCGATGGCAGCACCCAGCTTGTCGGCCACAGGCTCGAGCAGCTTGAAATTGGCCGCGTCCTTCAGGCCGCGCCCACCAGAGATCACCACACGGGCCGATTCCAGTTCGGGGCGGTCGGAATGGGTCAGTTCGATCCCGACATATGCGGCATCCGGCACCTCGACAGCCGCCGAGACGGACTCGATCGGGGCGGATGCCTCACCCAGTTTGGCAGCCTCGAAATTGGCGTTACGCACGGTCAGCACCTTGATCGCATCGCGCGACCGCACGGTGGAAAGCGCGCTGCCGGCATAGATCGGACGCACGAAGGTATCGGCGTCGATGATCTCGACCACCTCGGTGATCGGCTGCACATCCAGCAGACCAGCCACGCGCGGCAGGGTGTTCTTGCCATAGGCGGTCGCGGCGGAAACGATGTGATCGTAATCTTTGGCGCGATCTGCAATCAGGGCGGCAATGCACTCGGCCAGATGCGGGGTGGACTCCGCGTGAAGAACGCGGGTGATCCCTTCGATCTTTGAGGCTTCCTGGGCGCCTTCTGCGCCGATCAGCAGCACATCGACAGCACCGAAATGGCGGGCGGCGGCAACGGCGGAAAGGCTTGCCTTCTTGATGGCGGCGCCTTCGGCTTCGATCAGAACCAGAGTTGTCATGATCAGATCACCTTCGCTTCGTCACGCAGCTTGCCGAACAGCTCGGCAACGCTCGACACCTTGATACCCGCCTGGCGCACGGGCGGTTCGACCACCTTGATCGTCTCCAGACGCGGCGTGATGTCCACGCCCAGCGTATCGGCAGCGATGGTTTCGAGCGGCTTCTTCTTGGCCTTCATGATGTTGGGCATGGTGGCATAGCGCGGCTCGTTGAGGCGCAGATCGGTGGTCACCACGGCAGGCAGTGCCAGACGCACGGTTTCAAGTCCGCCATCGGCTTCACGGACCACGGTGATGCGTCCGTCTTCGATAGCGACTGAGCTGGCAAACGTGCCCTGCGGCCAGTTGAGACGTGCCGCCAGGATCTGGCCGGTCGCATTCATGTCGTCATCAATGGCCTGCTTGCCCATGATGACCAGACCGGGATTTTCTCGATCCACGATGGCCTTGAGCAGCTTGGCGACAGCCAGCGGCTCCAGCTCGGCGTCGGTCTGCACCAGAATGGCGCGGTCGGCACCCATGGCCATGGCCGTACGCAAAACGGGCTGCGCCTCGGCAACGCCAATGGTCACCACCACGATCTCGGAGGCAGCGCCTTTTTCTCGAAGCCTGACAGCTTCTTCGACAGCAATTTCATCGAAGGGATTCATCGACATCTTCACGCCTTGCGTGTCGACGCCGCTGTTATCGGCCTTGACGCGGGGCTTGATGTTGTAATCCACCACCCGCTTGACCGGGACCACTATCTTCATCTGTTTCTCGCCGATCCTGGAATTTGTCGTCAGGGTTCATACCTTATTGCGACTCAAAATCACATACCGACAGGATAATTCGGTCCACCGGCCCCTTCAGGCACACACCAGTCGATATTCTGCGTCGGATCCTTGATGTCGCAGGTCTTGCAGTGCACGCAGTTCTGCGCGTTGATCTGCAAGCGCATGGTGCTGTTTTCCTCCAGCGCCTCATACACACCGGCCGGGCAGTAGCGGCTTTCAGGCGAGCGGAAAATGCCCCAGTTGACGGGCAGCCATTTCGACGGGTCACGCAGCTTCAGGTGGACCGGCTGGTCCTCCTCATGATTGGTGCCCGACAGGAACACCGATGAGGTGAGGTCGAAGGTCAGCGTGCCATCCGGCTTCGGATAGGCAATGGGCTTGCACTGCCCGGCAGGCTTGAGCGCTTCATGATCCGTATGACGGAAATGCAGCGTCCAAGGCGCGCGGCCACGGAAAATCAGGCTGTCGATCCCGGCATAGAGCGCGCCAAGGCGATTGCCCCAGCGGGCAAAGGCGGGGCGCACATTGCGGGCCTCGAACAACTCCTTGAACAGCCATGAACTCTTGAAACGGCGCGTATAGCTAGTGGCCTCGCAGGGGCCTTCACCCCCCAGCGCCTCGGCCACGGCTTCGGCGGCCAGCATGCCGGATTTCATGGCTGTGTGCGTGCCCTTGATCTTGGGCATGTTCAGGAAGCCTGCGGAATCACCCGCCAGAACGCCACCCGGAAAAGACAGACGCGGCAGGGACTGGAAGCCACCCTCTGACAGCGCGCGCGCGCCATAAATCAGACGGCGACCGCCTTCGAGATGCTTCGCAAATTCAGGATGGGTCTTGAGGCGCTGCATCTCCTGAAAGGGAGAGAGCCAAGTATTGCTGTAATCCAGCCCGGTGACAAAACCATAGGAGACGAGGTTCTCACCGAAATGATAGAGCCAGGCGCCGCCATAGGTGCCGTCATCCATCGGCCAGCCGAAGCTGTGCTGCACGAAGCCAGGCTTGTGCCTCTCGGCGGGGATTTCCCAGACTTCCTTGATACCCAGCCCATAGGTCTGCGGGTCTACACCCTGACGCAGATTGAACTGCTTCATCACGCGCTGGCTGATCGAGCCGCGCACGCCCTCGGTCAGGATGGTCTGTTTAGCCCGCAGGATCATGCCGGGTGCGAAGTTCGGCCCCTGCTCGCCTTCACGGTTCACGCCCATATCTCCGGTGATGACACCGCACAGGCGGCCATCCTCGATATAGGGCTCGGCGGCGGCAAAGCCGGGGTAGATCTCGACACCCATTTCTTCGGCCTGTGCGCCGAGCCAGCGGCAGACCTCGCCCAGGGACACGACATAATTGCCGTGATTGGCCATGGCAGGCATGAGCTTGTCGATTAAGGGTATGGCGAAGCCACGCTTTTCGGTCAGGAAAAGCACTTTTTCTTCCGTCACCGGGGTTTTCAGCGGTGCACCGCGTTCCTGCCAGTCGGGGAAGAGCTCGGCCAGCGCGCGGGGTTCGATCACCGCGCCCGAGACAATATGCGCTCCGATTTCGCTGCCTTTTTCAACGAGGCAGAGCGTGGCTTCCGGCATGAGCTGACGCAGTCGGATGGCGGCGGAAAGGCCGGCTGGCCCTCCGCCGACGATCACCACGTCGAATTCCATTTCCTCGCGTTCGATTTGCGTGCTCATGCGGTGTTCCGATCCAACTCGGTATCAGGCACCGCGGCGCGTGAACGTCCAGTAGAACGGCACGCGGCCTTCGCGGTAGGCCTTGGCTTCATAGCGTGTGGGTGACCAGCCTTCGGGGCGCTCGCCTTTGGCAGGCGGGGGCGCATCGAACAGATCCTGCGCGCCCATGATCTCGAACACCCAGTCCTGATAGACGGGATGATCGCTTGCAACGCGCCAGACGGCGCCGGGCTTCAGCAGGCGGGCCAGTTCGCGAATATTCTCCGGGTGGATGAAGCGACGCTTGGCATGGCGTGCCTTGGGCCACGGATCGGGGAACATCAGATAGGCGCGGTCGAGACAGCCATCGGGCAGGGATTTCAGAAGCTGACGCGCATCATCGGGCCAGATACGGAAATGATCCGGCGGGGTGATCGTGTCCTCTTCGCCTTCCGGCACGATGCGGGACATGAGCGAACACAGCCCGTTCTCGAAAACCTCGGAGGCAATATAGCCGACATCCGGGTTGTGCTGCGCCTGGTCGAGCGCATGCTCGCCTCCGCCGAACCCGATTTCAAGCCAGACGCCCTGAACAGGAGCGCCGGTGAAGGCGGCCTGCGGGTTGGCTGCCTGATCGGGATTCAGACGGAGCCTGGGCAGTGCCTCATCGAGAAGGCGCTGCTGGCGAGCACGGAGCGGGTGCCCGCGCTGGCGGCCATAAAGCCGCTCAGGCTGGGACTTGAGAGAGGTGTCAGACAGTTGGGGACCTCAGCGGTTGAGGGCACCGCGCAGCGAGCTGACCAGATCGGTCTGCTCCCACGTGAAGTTGTCCAGCACCGGATCGGGCACGCGACCGAAATGGCCATAGGCCGAGGTCGGCACGTAGATCGGACGGTTCAGGCGCAGATGCTTGCGGATGCCGCGCGGCGAGAGATCGACCATTTCATTCAGCAGCTTGCCGAGACGGGCTTCGTCGATATCCTTGCCTGTGCCATCGAGATCCACATAGACCGAGAGCGGCTTGGACACGCCAATGGCGTAGCTGAGCTGGATGGTGCAACGATCGGACAGACCGGCAGCAACCACGTTCTTGGCCAGGTAGCGCGCGGCATAGGCAGCCGAACGATCGACCTTGGTGGGGTCCTTGCCCGAGAAAGCGCCGCCGCCATGGGGGGCTGCACCGCCATAGGTGTCGACGATGATCTTGCGACCCGTCAGCCCAGCATCGCCATCGGGACCACCGATCACGAAGTTACCCGTCGGATTGACGTAGAATTCTTCTTCCGGGCACATCCAGCCTTCCGGCAGGACTTCACGAACCACTTCGCGCAGCATTTCGCGAATGGTGTTCTGGCGCATGCCTTCGATATGCTGCGTCGAGATCACGACCGAGGTCGCGCCAACGGGCTTGCCATCGACATAGCGCAGCGTGACCTGGCTCTTGGCATCCGGCAGCAGGCCGACGCCCAGAGCATGGCCGCTCTTGCGGTAGTCACGAACCTTCTCGAGGATCGACTGCGCATAATAGAGCGGAGCCGGCATCAGGTGCTCGGTCTCGCGGGTGGCGAAGCCGAACATGATGCCCTGATCGCCAGCGCCTTCATCCTTCTCGCCGGCGCTATCGACGCCGACAGCAATGTCGGCGGACTGCGCGTGCAGCAGGGAGGTGATTTCAGCGTTCTTCCAGGAGAAACCTTCCTGGTCATAGCCGATATCCTTGATGGCATGACGGGCGCGCTCGATCAGCAGCTCGCTGGTGATCGACGCCGGGCCACGGACTTCACCGGCCAGAACGACGCGGTTGGTCGTGCAGAGGGTTTCGCACGCAACACGGGCTTCCGGGTCGGCCTCGAGATAAGCGTCCAGAACGGTGTCGCTGATCCGGTCGGAGACCTTGTCCGGATGACCTTCAGAAACGGATTCCGATGTGAAGAGAAATTCGCCGTAGTTACGCACTCAGGGACCTCGCAGGGAATGAGTGAAAGAAAGGAGAGCGGACGCGCGATAACCTGCGCTCGACCCGCAAGAGAGGGCTGTCCTTAGAGGCATTGAGCCACAGGGGTCAAGCGTTTGTTATGTTGCAGTACGGGAAGTGAAGCCTGATCAGGCCTCGAATATTTCCGTCATGGTGTAGAGCCCTGCCGGTTTACCAGCCAGCCATCGCGCCGCCTTGACCGCACCCTGTGCAAACACGCGGCGGTCAAAAGCGCGATGCGACAAGGTGATCTGTTCCGTGCCCGACGTCAGGATCAGGCTGTGCTCCCCCACGATCTGCCCGGCACGCAGTGAGGCAAAGCCGATCGCCCCTTCGCCGCGCAGTCCGGAGCGATCGATCTCGGTCACATTGGCCAGAGCGACATTGCGCCCCTCAGCAAAGCGCTCGCCAATGGCCAGAGCCGTACCTGAGGGGGCATCGCGTTTCTGACGATGGTGGGTCTCAAGGATTTCAGCATCATATTCATCGGCAGGCAGCTTGGCGCCCAACTGACGCGCCAGATCGAGCAGGAGCGTCAGGCCGGGAGCGAAATTGGCGGCCTTGAGCACCGGGATGGTTTGAGCGGCCTGCGTGATTGCCGCTTCCTGCGCGGCATCGAACCCGGTTGTCCCTATCACCCAGGCGCATCCTGCTTTGGCAAAGGCCTCGGCATGGGTGCAGGTGGCCTCCGGACTGCTGACATCGATCACCACATCGCACCGATCCGCCAGCGTCGCGGGATCCGTGACGATATGGCGGGCGGGATCTGCCTTGCGCGACAATCCTCCCGCGAGATCGAGGCGGGAAGCCACGACTTCCTCGGCGCAGAGTGCGCCCAGACGGCCCGTTATGCCCGCGATGCCGATACGCATGGGTGTTACTTTCCTTCGAAGAAGTCCCGGACCTTGGCGAAGAAGCCGGTATGTTCCGGATTGGCCTTTTCCTGATCCTGTGTCTCGCCCGCCTCCGCCTCGAACTCTTCCAGCAATTCGCGCTGGCGTGGGCTCAGATGATGCGGGGTTTCGACGGCGACCTGAATATACATGTCACCGCGCGCGCTCGAGCGCAGAACCGAGAAGCCCTTGCCGCGCAGTCGGAAGTTCTCGCCCGATTGCGTCCCGGCAGGGATCTTCACCTTGGCGCGGCTGCCATCGATAACAGGAACCTCAATCTCGGTGCCGAGCGCAGCCTGCGTCATGCGCAGCGGCACGCGGCAATAGATATTGGCCCCGTCACGCTGGAAGATGTCGCTGCCGCCCACCGCAACATGCACGTAGAGATCGCCTGGCTGTACGCCACTGCCACCAGCCTCGCCTTCACCTGTCAGACGGATGCGCGTGCCGTCCTCGACACCGGCCGGAATGGCGATATCGAGCGAGCGCGTCTGCTCTGTCGTGCCAGCGCCCTTGCAGCTCTGGCAGGGGTTTCGCACCACCTTGCCCGAGCCCTTGCAGGTGGGGCAGGGACGCTCGACCAGAAAAAAGCCCTGCTGGGCCCGCACAGCGCCTGCGCCGTGACAGGTGGGGCAGGTGGCGTCGGAAGGATTGCTGTCGGCCGAACCCGTGCCATGACAGCTCTCGCAGGTCACGCGCGTGCGGATTTCGACCGGCTTCTTGACTCCGGCATAGGCTTCGCTCAGCGAGATCTCGACCTGAACCTGAATGTCGTTGCCCGTTCGACGGCGACCGCCCCCGCCGCGACGACCGCCCATCATGTCGCCGAACATCTCGAAGATATCGTCGAGACCTCCGCCGCCAAAGCCACCGAAGCCGCCGCCCATACCGCCCATGCCCCCGTTTTCGAAGGCGGCATGACCGAAGCGGTCATAGGCAGCGCGTTTCTGTTCGTCTTTCAGAACATCATAGGCTTCGTTGATTTCCTTGAACTTGTGCTCGGCTGTTTCATCGCCCGGATTACGATCGGGATGAAAGCGCATGGCCTGCTTGCGGTAGGCTTTTTTCAGCTCATCGGCGGAGGCCGTGCGGGAGACTTCGAGAACGGCGTAGAAATCGATCTTGGTGGCCATGGGAGTCCATCCTGGTGTCGAGAGGCAGCGGATCAGGGCTCTGCAAGGCAGAGGGGCGATCTAGACGGGGGCAGGCTATCCAGATCATACAAAACGCAATCCGAATGCCGAAACGCCCGCCCTCCCGAGGGAAGGACGGGCGCTGCGAGAAACAAGCCTTCAGGGAGAGGTGGCTACCCCTCCCATCCGGGTGATCAGTGCTTCTTGTTGTCGTCCACGTCCTCGAAATCGGCATCGACGACGTTTTCATCCTTGGCAGCATGAGCCTCGCCACCAGCGGCGCCCTCTTCTGCCTGACCGGCGGCGTAGACAGCCTGACCGATCTTCATGGCCGACTGCGTCAGACGCTCGGTAGCGGATTTCAGCGCCTCGACGTCCGTGCCGTTCATGGCCTCGCGCACGGCAGCCACAGCGGACTCGGCTTCAGCCTTGTCTGCAGCAGGTACCTTGTCACCAGCTTCCGTCAGCGACTTCTCGGTCTGATGGATCAGGGCCTCGGCGTTGTTGCGCTGCTCGACCAGTTCGCGCTTGGCCTTGTCTGCCGTGGCATTGGCCTCGGCTTCCTTGACCATGCGGTCGATATCGGCATCGTTCAGACCACCAGAAGCCTGGATCTTGATCTGCTGTTCCTTGTTGGTCGCCTTGTCCTTGGCCGACACATTGACGATGCCGTTGGCGTCGATGTCGAAGGTGACTTCGATCTGCGGCACGCCACGCGGGGCCGGGGCAATCCCGGTGAGGTCGAAATTACCGAGCAGCTTGTTGTCTGCCGCCATTTCGCGCTCGCCCTGATAGACCTTGATGGTCACGGCGTTCTGGTTGTCTTCTGCCGTCGAGAAGGTCTGGCTCTTCTTGGTCGGGATCGTCGTGTTGCGATCGATCAGACGGGTGAAGACACCGCCCAGCGTCTCGATGCCCAGCGAGAGCGGGGTCACGTCGAGCAGCAGAACGTCCTTGACGTCGCCCTTGAGTACGGCGCCCTGAACGGCGGCACCAATGGCCACGACTTCGTCAGGGTTGACGTTGCGGGCGGGTTCCTTGCCGAAGAACTGCTTAACCGTCTCGATGACCTTCGGCATACGCGTCATGCCGCCGACGAGAATGACTTCGTCGATTTCAGCCGGGGTGACCGAGGCGTCCTTGAGAGCCGCACGGCACGGGCCAAGCGTACGCTGGACCAGATCATCCACCAGGCTTTCCAGCTTGGCGCGGCTCAGCTTGACCACGAGATGCTTCGGACCCGAGGCATCGGCCGTGATGAACGGCAGGTTGATCTCGGTTTCCTTGGAGGAGGAAAGCTCGATCTTGGCCTTCTCGGCTGCTTCCTTCAGACGCTGCAGGGCAAGCTTGTCACCACGCAGGTCGATACCCTGGTCGCGCTTGAACTCGTCTGCGAGGTAGCCGATGATGCGGTTATCGAAGTCTTCACCACCGAGGAAGGTGTCACCATTGGTGGACTTCACTTCGATCACGCCATCGGAGATCTCGAGGATCGAGACGTCGAACGTGCCGCCACCAAGATCGTAAACAGCGACCGTGCCGGAATCGCGCTTGCCAAGGCCATAGGCCAGAGCGGCTGCCGTCGGCTCGTTGATGATACGCAGCACTTCGAGACCGGCAATACGACCTGCGTCGCGCGTTGCCTGACGCTGGGCGTCATTGAAGTAGGCGGGAACCGTGATGACGGCCTGGGAGACGGTCTCACCGAGATAGGCCTCGGCGGTTTCCTTCATCTTGCCCAGAACGAAAGCGGAGATCTGCGACGGGGCGTAGTTTTCGCCACGAGCGCGCACCCAGGCATCGCCGTTATCGCCACGTACGATCTCGTACGGGACCATTTCCTTGTCCTTGGCCACGGTCGGGTCGTCGAAACGACGGCCGATCAGGCGCTTGACGGCATAAAGCGTGTCGGAAGGGTTGGTGACGGCCTGACGCTTGGCGGCCTGGCCCACGAGACGCTCACCATTATTGGTGAAGGCGACCATGGACGGCGTGGTGCGGGCACCTTCGCTGTTTTCGATGACCTTGGTCTCATCGCCTTCGCGGATCGCGACGCAAGAGTTCGTGGTGCCAAGGTCAATACCAATGACTTTGCTCATACTCAGTCCTTTCAGCGGCGTCGCCCGGCCCATTCAGGCACCGGGCAACACCCTTGTTTTCGTCTCCCTGCCTCGGCAGGGACGGGTTACTCGTAAAATCTAGGAGCGTGCAGCGAGGGTTTCAACCCTCATTCTGCGGCTTTGTTGCCACCCTTGGCGACGACGACCATGGCAGGCTTGAGCAGGCGGCCATGAAGGGTCCAGGTCGGGGTCCAGGCCTGCATGACCGTACCGTCCTGATGCTCATCGCTCGGCTGTTCAGCCATGGCCTGATGCAGGTTGGCATCGAAGACTTCGCCTACCGGGTGCTGGCAGGTGATGCCGTTACGCTCGAGGATGCCGAGGAAGGAGCGCTCCGTGCTCTCGAACCCTTCACGCAGTTTGGCCACAAGCCCTTCTTCCCCGTCGACCTTTGCCGGCATTGAAGCGAGACCGCGCTGCAGGTTCTCGGCGGCTTCGACCACGTCACGGGCGAATTTCTGGACGGCATACTGGCGGGCATCTTCCACCTCACGCTTGGCGCGTGTGCGGTAGTTCTGCATCTCGGCTTCAGAACGCATCCATTTGTCGCGGAATTCCTCGACCTGGGCCTCGAGCTCCGCAATGCGGGCTTCGGGTGTCTGGATACCCGTCTCGGTTGTGGTCCCGGTTGCGGCTTCTGTCGCTGCCGGGTCGGGCGTTTCGGTTTGCGCGCTGTTCTGGGCGTCGTGCTGCGCGTTTTCAGTCGTCATCGTGGTCGCAACCTCGAAAAATCGGGCCCGGTCGAACCGGGCGGCAAAGGGTCGGCTCCCGCGTACTCCCCCTTGGCGGGGCGAGCGTGACCGCTGGAAGCCACGAAAGACACCGATCGGCCATCCCGAGATGTCCGACCGTTTTCGACTGCCCCGTCTTGGGCGCAGCCGCGTGGTAAGATATAGGTGGCTGTGACAAGCCATATGCCAACCCCCCTCGTATTGGCAACAGGCAGAAATTAAAGGCGGATGCATCGCGCATGGAGACGACAAAGCACACGATCGCCCTGGTGGATGATGATCGCAATATCCTGACTTCGGTCCAGATGACTCTCGAGGCCGAAGGGTTTGTCGTGCACACCTATACCGATGGCGAGGCCGCTCTTCAGGGTATTCTGGCGCGCCCTGTCAGTCTTGCGGTGCTCGATATCAAGATGCCGCGCATGGACGGGATGGAGCTGCTGCAACGCCTGCGCGCCCGCTCCTCCCTGCCCGTCATTTTCCTCTCTTCCAAGGACGAGGAGCTCGACCAGCTCATGGGGCTGCGTCTGGGAGCCGACGACTACATCACCAAACCCTTTTCACAGCGCCTGCTTCTGGAGCGTATCCGGGCTCTGCTGCGCCGTCAGGATGCCAGTCGCGCCGAAGGGAGCGGAACATCGGGCGCGGGAGCGGCCATCGTTCGCGGCAGTCTGACGCTGGATGAGACGCGTCATCAGTGCCTGTGGGCCGGTCAGGACATCATGCTGACTGTCACTGAGTTCCTTCTGGTCAAGGCGCTGGCGCTGCGTCCCGGTATGGTGAAGTCACGTGACCAGCTGATCGATGCCGCCTATGGCGAAAACATCTATGTGGATGATCGCACCATCGACAGCCATATCAAGCGTGTGCGCAAGAAGTTCAGGCAGATCGACGATAACTTCAACCAGATCGAGACGCTGTACGGCATAGGCTATCGCTACAAGGAAGACTGATCGGCCATGCCGGAGCGTGAATCTCTCGGGCGTCGCACGAGACGCGGCTCTCCCGGCTTCATGACGCAGGCGATGCGCCGCCTGCGCCGTCGCTCCCTGCGGCATGGGGATACGCTGGCGCTTGAGGCCGAACGCGACGGCAGGAAAACAGCACGCCGGTTCAGGTTGCCGCGCTTTGCCTCGCCGCTCATGCGGCGGATCTTCCTGCTCAATACGCTGCCCCTGGCCATTCTCGCCGTCACGCTGCTCTTTCTGAACGATTTCCAGAACAGCCTGCTCGAAACCGATGTGAACGCCCTGCGTGAGCAGGCCCATATCTACGCCGCTGCCATGGGGCAGATTGCCGTTGTGCGCGATCCGGCCCGTCATCCTTTTCCTGGTGCCGAATTCATGCTCGACGGGGTGCAGGCTCGACCGCTGCTCCTGCGCCTGACCGAGCCGAGCCCGAATGTGCGTGCACGTCTGGTAGGACCAGACGGGACACTCGTGGCTGACAGTTTGAACGAGGCAGCTCTGGTGCGCCGCGACCGCAAGGGGCAATCCGGTGCGGGCGAGCCTGCCCCACCGCCGCGCTGGCAACCGCCGCGCAATAACGGAATCGAAATTGCCTATGAGTGGCTGCTTTCCCTGCTGCCACTCTCTTCCCGCGAGGGGATCGTTACACTCGAGGCGCAGGATAGCCCACCCCCTCTGCGCTCTGCGGGGGAGTATCGTGGTGCCGAGGCTGCTCCCTATATTCGACGCACACAGGACCATGAACTGGTGATCACCGTGGCCGAGCCGGTCATTCATGACGGGCAGACCGTTGGCGTTATCCAGCTCACCCGTCAGGCGCAGGAGGTAGACCGCTCTCTTTTTGCCGTGCGCTCCTCGATCCTGTCGCTGTTTTTGGCCGCCATGGCCGTGACGGTTCTGCTCTCCTGGTATCTGTCGATCACCATTGCGCGTCCGCTGCTGCGTCTGGCCGTTGCCTCGCATGATATGCGTGATGTTGCCGGACGTGCCGACACTGTGCCGGAATCCCTGCTGGTGCGTCGCGATGAGATCGGCGTGCTGGCCCGGGCGCTGCGCGGATCGGTGCTGGCGCTCTGGGCGCGCATGGATGCGATCGAGCGTTTTGCCGCCGATGTCAGCCATGAAATCAAGAATCCGCTTTCTTCCATACGGTCGGCCATCGAGACCTTGCCGCGTATCGAGAACCGCGAACGTCAGACGCGACTGCTGGCCATCATCAATAATGATGTGCGTCGTCTGGACAGACTGATCACCGACATTGCCGATGCGAGCCGTATCGATGCGGAACTCTCGCGTACCCGTTCAGAGCCGGTAGCGGTGGGTATGCTTCTGTCGATCCTGACGGAGATGCATCAGACCACGCGCAAGCCAGAAGATGCGATCCTTATCCTTGATGATTCCCACGACGATGCAGCGCATCCGCTGCGGGTTCTGGCCGTGGAAGACCGTCTGGTTCAGGTGCTGCGCAACCTGATTGGCAATGCCATTTCGTTCTCACCCCCGCGCGGGCATATTACCTTGTTCATGCGCCCCGAAGAGCGTCAGATACGGATCACGGTGAGTGATGAGGGGCCGGGTATCCCGCCACTCAAGCTCGAGGATATTTTCGACCGTTTCTATTCGGAACGTCCCCAAACCGAAAATTTCGGGCAGCATTCAGGGCTGGGCCTCGCCATAAGTCGCCAGATCATCGAGGCCCTGCACGGTACGCTTCATGCCGAAAACCGGTATGATGAAGCGGGTCGGATCATTGGCGCCCGCTTCGTGATCTTGCTGCCTCGGGCGCTTTAGCGCGACCCCCCTCACGAACGTGCCAGACGGGTCTGGCTCGCCTCCATGCGGCGGGCATAGATATCACGCATCTGCTGCACGCCGTTTTCATACGCGGCCTGGGTGCAGTCTTCGATATCGGCTGCGCGACGATCGCTGGCACCCGTTTCACGCTCGCAAATCTCGGCGGCTTTCGCATGGATCGCATCGGCAACCCGATTCCAGTCGCGGTCGGATTTCAGGCTGACATGTGACACATCGATCTGAGCGCTGTCATTGGGGGCGGTTTGGGCCGGGTTCTGATCCTGTGCCAGAGCGGGCTGGGCGGCCAGGGCGATGAGGCTGGCGGCGGCGGCAAAGGACTTGGCGAAAGTGAACATGGTCGAGATCCTTGACTGTCCCCGGACCCTCTGTCCGGCGGGATAATCTCTCTCATGCAAACGTCGTGCCAAACTCGTTGTGACGGCGATTTTTTATGATTCTTTATAAGGACCGTAGTCTATGGGGGTGAAAAAAGACATAAAGTGGTTGAAAGAGACCAATCTGGGCAAATATGCCCATTTCATTCTGATTTCCTAAGAGGGTTGGCGCTATTCTTCTTCCTGCTTCCGTTCTGCCCTGATTTCAGGCGCGACCATTTTCCCGCGATAGGCCCCGGTCGTCAGGCTGCACGATATATTCAGAAGGGGTCGTTATCCGGAAATCTGAGTGACTCGAGGCGAGCATCAAAGGGGCTCGCCCCCTCGTGGGTGCAGGAAAGAGTCCTGTACAGACGATTCGAGGCAGGATTTCAGATCCCGAGGGCAAGGCTTTTTAGCGCGCAGCGCGCCACTGGCGCGCCTGAAGAACCACGCTGTAGCTGACGATGATGAAGAGGATGGCGGCAGCGATGCCACCGAGCACAGTCATGGAGACGGGCAGGTTGAAGATATAGGTCGGGTCGTCGCAGGGTTTGGCGGGGCGAAGCGGCATGCTGGCCATGCGATCATGAAAGCTTGCCCCCGCCCGGAAGACGGGAGCATGGCAGGCTGGAAGCGGGCTCTCCCACCATTTCTGTTCCACGCCGTTATGGAGCCCGGCCAGCATGACCGAGGCCGCCAGTGCGGGCAGGGCCAGCACGGTGGCCCAGAAACCGATCGTACCGGGAATGAGCAGAGCGAGGACGCCGAGAAAAGCGATAAAACGCCATGGTGCGCGTTCGATCAGGCAGAGTTCACAAGGTGCGTAGCCGAGTACATGCTCCGCCCACCAGGCGATACCGATGGCGGCCATACCGGCGAGAAACATCAATCCACCGGTCAGTCGCGCAATCATTCCTGTCTTTCGGTCTCGTTGAGCATATCCAGAAAGCGATCGGCCCAGTTCGCAGCGGTGTTCTGGGTCACATCGCGATACAGAGCCTGCCAGCGTCTTTGCCGCTCTTCAAGACTCATTGTGATACCGGCATGGATCGCATCGGCAATTCCCTCATGGTCATAGGGATTCACCATGAGAGCCTGCTCCATTTCGGGCGCAGCGCCTGCAAGGGAGGAGAGGATCAGGGCGCCGGGATCATCGGCGCTTTGAGCCGCCACAAACTCCTTCGCAACAAGATTCATGCCGTCGCGCAGCGGGGTGACGAGCGCGACATCGGCAATGCGATGAAAGCCTGCGAGGACCTCACGCGGTACGGATTGCGTGAGATAGCGGATGGGCGACCAGTCGAAATTGCCATGCATGGCATTGATATGCCCGGCCATTTCGTCGAGTTCGCGCCGCAGCGCACGATAGCTGGCAACCCCCGCCCGCGAGACCGGGGTGATCTGGAGCAGGACCGTTTCGCCCTTGTGCTCAGGATAGCGATTCAGAAAGGTCTCGTAGCCATGGATACGCTCGGGAATGCCCTTGGAATAATCAAGGCGGTCCACACCCAGAATGAGTTTGCGCCCACGCAGCGAGGCGTGAAGGCGCTGAACCTCCTCCGCCATGACGTTGCGCACGGCCTGCTCACCGAATTCGACCGGATCGATCCCGATAGGGAAATGAGTGGCTCGGTTGGGCAGGTCATTCGCCTCAAAGCAGCCATCCATGTTGCGGGCATCTTCCTCGGTCTGGACGCCAATCAGGTCATAGGCAGCCATCTCACGAAGCATTTCCTGCGCGCAGGGCAGAACACGTGTGACGCTCCAGGGCGGGAACGGGATATGCAGGAAGAAACCGATCTTGGCCTTCACACCACGGCGGCGCAGCTTCGCACCGAGTGGGAAGAGGTGATAGTCGTGGATCCAGATCGTGTCCTCATCGCGCAGAAGCGGAACGAGCTGATCGGCGAAAAGCGCGTTGACCTCGCGATAGACCTGATAATCGATCCGCTTGTAGTCGATGATCCCGATACGATAATGGCAGAGCGGCCAAAGCAGGCCATTGGAGAATTTCTCGTAGAAATGCTCATACTCGCTGCGGGTCAGATCGATGGTGGCGTAGGTGCAGCTTTCATGGGTATCGAGCTTGGGCGTCTGCTCCTTGGACTGGCTGGTATGACGGCCTGACCAGCCGAACCACAGGCTCTCTGTCCCGCGTACGGCGTCGCGTACACCCACAGCAAGGCCCCCGGCAGGCTGGCTGCGTTCGCGGGGGGCAGGAACACGGTTGGAAACGACAACAAGGCGACCCATCAGGCAGTCTCCACATAATGAGCGAGCCATGAACGGAACGCGTGAGCGGTGGGAAAATCATCGGGAATGAGATAGCCTACTCCGCCAAGCGCCCTGGCAGCGCTGATGCCGTCGCGGTCGGTCACGTCATCACCGACGAAAAAAGGCACACGACCGGCGAAAGGAGGCTGAGCCATCAGGGCTTCAACGGCCTTCCCCTTGTGAATGCCTGAGAGACGAATTTCCCAGGCCATTTTGGAGGGGTAGATCTCGAACGCCTCCTGGCCTGACAGCCAGGTTTCTACGGCGCGCCGGAATGGTTCTTCCGCCTCGGGATTGGCACGGTAATGCAGCACCAGACCCGCTTTCTTGTGCTCGATGGCGGTGTCGGGATAGCGGCTTATCAGATTCTGCGCGTCATCGATCCAGGATTGCGGAAGAGGCTCGGCAGTCACCGGTTCCTCGGCGCCGTCTAGGCTGCGCCTCAGGGTCAGGCCGTGCTCGCCGGCAACGGCTGTGGGAATGCCCGGCAGAAAATGGTCAATCTGCTCGATAGGGCGTCCGGTGACGATTGCCAGAGCCCCGCCGCACAAATCCCGCAGACGCAGAAGCGTGTCGGTCAGACCGGGTTCGAGCTTAACGGAGGCGGGTGTCGGAGCAATATCGACCAAAGTCCCGTCGAAATCGAGCAGGAATGCTGCGCGCTCCACAGGAGGCGCGACAGGGCCGGATGACAGCGAAGCCGTGGGAGAGGGGGTTGTCATGGGGCTGATAACTTCCTCATTGATACGCGGTTGCACCGAAATACAGGCACAGTCGCGTTATCAGCCCCAAATCTGATCAGAATATGGTCAGAATGCTTCTGGCAGGATTTGTCAGTGATTATATGGCTGCGGCGGAGGCAGGGCCTGGGTCGAACCGCCTCCTGAGAGGGGGGCAAGCTGCATCGGGCCGCCAGTATCCGCCGGGGCGCTGGTGGCAGGGCGCGCCGCTGTGCCAGCACCGGGATTGGGCGGAAGGGTCTGGCGGGACGCGCTGCCCTGGGCACGAGACGGAGATGATGTCTCGCCCAGCGGGGTAAGGCGTGTCGGACCGCCCGTGGCCCCTCCTGTGCTCGGAGGAGCGGCGGGCAGGCTTCCCGGCAAAGTCTGGCTTTCACTGCGCCCTGTCAGGGCTGGCGGTGCGTGTGACGGGTCGTTCAGATCGCCGGGCTGGTTATCCGCACCCTCGGGGGGCGCATTACTGAGGACGGGTACGACGGCCTGCGGCAGAGGCGCGAGGGCCGGATCGGTCTTGCCGCCCGAGCATGAGACGATGGCGATATCGTAGAGCGCACTCTTATAGGCCGAGAGCGAGGGCTCCTCAGCCAGAATCCAGCCCTGATAATGCGCGCCGGGGTCGGTGTCATCGCTCGTGGAAATCAGCGCGGCAGCGTCGCGTGGCAGGGTTTCGGGCCGTTCCACGCAGCGTGTCACGCCCAGATGCAGGCTGCGATACTGGCCCTGCCCACCCACAGGAATGGTCATGGTCTCAATATGGGAGTCGGTGCGGTTGAGCACACGGATCACGGCTTCGCCTCGACCCTGCCAGAGATCGGCCGGATACATGACTGGTGGCGCGACTGCCTCTGCCGCATAAGCCGGGGCAGAAACCACGCTGTTGAGCAGCAGAGCGCCCAGCGTGCAGGAAGCAAGGAAAGCACGTGTCATGGTGTCAGCTCCTGCAGCGAGGCGATCATCTCTACCAGATGATGGCGCATGGAGTCTGGGGCCACGCCCATCAGCAGGGCGTCTTCGAACATGTCCTGAAGCGTCTGGCGCAGCTCGGCCTCGTTTTCACGAAGCACCTTGAGCTTTTCGACACAGGCGATGGGCTCGCCATTGCGATCGGTCCAGCGCGTCAGGTCACTCATGGGGTGGCGGCCTTGCGGCTCTTGTCCAGCGAGTCCGTGACCGAGAAAATGAATTTGCTCAGAAGCTGCTCAAGGCTGATCGCACCCTGGGTCTGTGCCACGACCGCACCGGGGGTCAGGTTCTTCTCGTCACCGCCCGGTGACAGGGCAATATATTTGCCTCCAAGGAGACTGTCCGAAGTCACGATGGCCGCGCTGTCGGTCGGCAGCGAAAGCCCGTCCCGGACTGTGAAGGTAACCTCGGCGCGATAGCTCTTGGGGTCCACCTTTTCGGAAGTGACATGCCCGACCGTGATACCGGCCAGACGCACATCGGAACCTACCGAAAGTCCGTCGATCTGATTGAACACCGCACGAAGCGTGTAGCCTTCGGAACCGCCATGGCTGCGCCCCAGAACGGCCAGCGCGAGGAGCGCCGCAAGCGCGGCAAGAACCAGAAAACCGGTTGTCAGTTCGAGGATGTCGCGACGGGGTCGCGTGCCGGACAGCGCACTCATAGGGTTTGGGTACTCACAGGCTTTGGCCCCGGACAGGATGAACCAGAACAGATACTTCTTTTCAGTCCTACAGGCTTCGTCTGCCAGCGTCCATCACCCCCGCCTGAAACGGGGGGCGGAATGTTATCCACCATATCCCCATTTTGCGGACCATTATCCCCTGCCGGGCAGGCCGAAACACCCTTTGCGCGCGCCGAGTCGATGCCTAGATTCAGGGTATGACAACGCTTCTCCAGTGGAACGGGGTGCGTATGCGTGTTGCGCATGTCGCTGCCGATCCGGACGAACTCGCCCTGCGCGCCGTAACCCTTCCTGCAAGCTGGGAAGACGAGGCGGCGATTGCGCTCCTGCAGCTCTCAGGCGCGACCGGTGCGCTGCGCCTGTCGACCGAGGCCGCACGGTGGCTCGATCGCCTGAACGGGCTGCCGGCTCTGCCGGGAGAGGCCCTGCAGGGAGGCAGGAAGCCAGCCATCGCTGCGGCGCTCGCCGACGCGCTGCTGGCGCGGCAGATCGCGCCTATGGCGGGGCTCTGGCAGGGGCAGGTCGATCGTCGGGCCGGGTTCGTGCTCAATCTGGCCGCTTTTGTTCAGGAAGGCGATTTCGATGCCGAGGCTTTCGTCCTTCTGGTCAGGCTTGCCTGCGTAGCGCTGCGTCGTCTCCATGCCGTGAACGGTCCCATGCTCAATGGCGAGCTGCCGCTTTTCGACGGCCCAGCTGCCGCGATGCAGGAGCAGGAGAGCTCGGGCGGCCCGGCGGGTACGCTTCTGCTGACTAATCTCGATAGCTGCTTGGCGCAGATGGGTCTGGATTACGACAGCGAGACGGGACGTGACGCGGCTTGTTATCTCAGCTGGCTTGCGACCTCTCTTGCGCGTCAGGGGGCGGGTCCTGTGCCCTTGCCGCCGATTTCCTGCCCCATTGCCGGGCTGGAGATCACGGGGCGGCAGATACGCGACGAGATGGAAGACACCCTTCCCGATCTGCCCAACAGGGCGTTGGTGGAGACCGGTTTCTCGCTCCCTGGGCCGGTGGATGCGCTGCTGGGTGTCGAGTCCTGTGGTCTCGCCCCGATCTTCTCCCCATTGCAGGCCAATGGAACCCTGCGTGCCAGCGCTCTGGCGCGACTGGCGCATCGCGGTCTGAGCCTTGAAGCAGCTCTGGCCTCTGCCGTTCTGGGAGAGAACCCCCTGCCCCAGCCTGGGCCGGATGCGCATCTCCTCATGCATCGTGCCCTGACCGGATTTGTGGATCGTATGCCGGCCCGTCCTGATCCGGCATCTCCCCTGCCGCTCCGTGCTCGGCTCGAGCGTGGGGTGCGTCGCCCGCTTCCCGCCCGGCATGGCGGTTTCACGCAGCGCAGCTCGATTGGCGGCCATCGGCTCTATCTGAGGACCGGCGAGTACGAAGACGGATCGCTGGGCGAGGTCTCGCTCACGCCGGGGCGCGAGAGCGCCATGGTACGGGGGCTGCTCGAAAGTGTGGGCCAGGCAGTGACCATCGGTTTGCAGCATGGTGCGCCTCTGGCGGCCTATGTGGAGCAGTTTGCGCATACCCGTTTCGGACCTGCCGGTACGGTCGAGGGGGATCCGGTAGCAGCTTATGCCTCGTCCCTGCTTGATTATGCCTTCAGGGCGCTGTCTGATAGCTATCTGGGCAAGAGATTGCCCGATAGCGCCCCGGAAGATCCTCATGTGATCGAAGAGGATCCGATGCTGCCGCTGGACATCCCCGGCGATCTCCCTCCGCGCGAGCGCGGAAAGCTGCGTCTCGTCAGCTGAGGGGAGATTGCCCTTCAGCAAGGAGGAAACCTGCCATGTCAGAAACACCGACAGACCGTCTGGCCGCCCTTGGCCTTTTCCTGCCAAAGGCCGCGGCACCCGTGGCGACCTATGTGGCGGTCGCCCGTACGGGCTCGCTTCTAGTCGTTTCCGGGCAGTTGCCGCTCTCGGGCGGGACGCTCAAGGCCACGGGCAAGCTGGGTGAGGATGTCACGCCGGAACTGGGGCGTGAATGCGCCGAGCTGTGTTTCCTGAACGTAGTGGCGCAGCTTCAGGCCGAGCTGGGGGATCTGGGTCGGGTCAAGCGCATCGTCCGGCTGGGCGGCTTCATTGCCTGCGTGCCCGATTTCACGCAGCACGCCACCGTGATGAATGGGGCTTCCGATCTGGCGGTTGCAATCTTCGGCGATGCCGGTCGTCATGCCCGCTCGACCATCGGTGTGCCTTCCCTCCCTCTCGACGCGCCGGTCGAGGTCGAAGCTCTGGTCGAGATCGCCTGACAGGGCGCCTCTTGCACCCGGTGAGCGTATGGTCGAGCCGGGTGTCGTCGATTGTTCTGCCCCGCAGCATTTCCAGTGTCCCGCTGGACGCCATCTGGCGACTGACTGGGCGCTATTTTATCTGTCCGCGCGGGTCAGGCGGTTGATCCGGGTGCAGGGACGAACCACATGCTGCGCATGACGGATTGGTCCCTGACTCTCCATGCCTCCATCACCGAAATTGGCGCTTCCGCCTGGAATCGCTGCGCAGGTGATGACAATCCGTTCCTCAGCCATGATTTCTTTCTCGCACTCGAGGAGAGTGGCTCGGTCGGGGCCCGAACAGGCTGGTTGCCACGCTATGCCGCGCTTCATGACGGTCAGGCGCTGGTGGCCGTGGCGCCGCTTTTCCTCAAGGGCCACTCCTATGGCGAATACGTGTTCGACCAGAGCTGGGCGCGCGCCTATGAGCAGGCTGGCGGACAATATTACCCGAAGCTCCAGATTGCCGTGCCTTTCTCGCCGGTCAGCGGATCGCGGCTGCTGATCGATCGGGATCGGGGTGATGCCGATAGGCTTAGAGGCGTTTTCGGAGATGCGCTGCGCCAGGCCTGCAATGAACTTGGCCTGTCTTCCGTCCATATGAGTTTCTGTACCCGCGAGGAGCAGGAAGCGCTCGCCGGACATGGCTGGATGCCGCGTATCGGGCTGCAATATCACTGGCATAATCAGGGCTACGCGGATTTCGAGCAGTTTCTCGACACGCTGGCGTCACGCAAGCGCAAGGCCATACGTCGGGAAAGGCGTGACGCGCAGGCTTGCGGTCTGGAATTCAGGGTGCTGCGCGGTGCCGAAATCGGCACGTATGATTGGGACCGCTTCTACGATTTCTATCAGGCGACGATCGACCGGAAATGGGGGCAGGCCTATCTGACACGCGCCTTTTTCACCGGGCTCTCGACGAAGCTGGGTGATCGCGTAGTGCTGATGCAGGCGCTCCATGAGGGCGCACCTGTCGCGGCGGCTCTCAATCTGATGGGGCGCGAAACGCTCTATGGCCGCAACTGGGGCTGCGAGGGGGACTGGCCCTTCCTGCATTTCGAGCTTTGCTATTACCAGGCCATAGAATTTGCCATCGCCCAGGGGCTGTCGCGTGTGGAGGCTGGGGCGCAGGGCGAGCACAAGATTCAGCGCGGTTATCTGCCGAGCCTGACCTATTCGGCGCATTTCATCCGTGATCCTGCCCTTGCAAGAGCAGTGGAGCCCTATCTCGTCCATGAGCGCACGGCCATTCTTGAAGAGAAGGAGGCGCTGGCAGAACTCTCGCCCTATCGCCATGAAAATAGTTGTTGAGAACGACTCTCACTATCATATAGGCTGACCCTGTCGTCATCGTGCGGGGCTTATCCCGTAGGCTGACGCGTCTCTCCGGGGGGCCAGTCGGATCCCGGATCGCTGTTTTCAGGTGCCCGGTCCTGCCCCTCCCTGGTGGCAGAGGGCGCCATCGTGAGGGGTCAGACCACATGATCAGATATCTGTCGACCGGCGCTGCCGATCTTGCCCGCCTTCTTGCTCAAAGCCATGCGACCCAGCCGTCGCCCGTCTGGGCCGAGGCACAGAGCTTTTTTGGGTTCGACACGGCCGAGCGTACCGAGGTCCCGGCCCTCGCATCGACCAGCCTGTGGGGCGAGACGAGCGAGGGGATGGCGCGCTAGGCGTTTCTACTCTGGACAGGTCGGCGCCCGCTCACGAGGCATGAAGCCTTTGCCCGTCAGGGACGGGCGGGTTCTGCCGGTGTCAGCGTCAATGCGCTGCGATCAGGAACAGGCAGGCCCTGATCTGGGTCGAGCGCGACAGATTTGACTGCCCCATGATCGGGGAAGCTCAGGCTCAAACGGTCATGAAGCGCCCAGGCTTCGGTCGGGATGATGCGCTCGGCCATTGTGCCGTCCTGCCATGTCACGCGCAGTACGACTGGCAGAAGCAGCTTGCCCTCATTGCGTACGCCGATGGCGATGGTATTGCCGGCGTCAGTCGCAGACTGGCCGGGTGTGGTTTGACTCGTCTTCATATGGCCCGTTTCCGGCTTTGCGGCGATGCGGGTCATGCCGTCCAGACGGTACTGGGGCCACCAGTTCTCGAAATACCAGCCGCGCCAGAACCATGTCAGATCCTCTCCCGCCTCGCTGGACATGAAGCGGAAGAAATCCGACGGGGTGGGATGCTTGAAGGCCCAGGCGCGGATATAGGCGCGAAAGGCAGCGTCGAAGCGATCAGGCCCGAGAATTTTCTCACGCAGAAGCATGAGCCCGTAAGCGCCTTTGAAATAGGTCACTTTGTGACGATATTTTTCGGGCACGAGTTCGGAGGGCATCATCAGGCTCGGTGCATCGGAGGCGGTAAGCACTGGCACGATATCCTTTGCCGGGTCTCCGGTCTCGGGGGCGAATTCGGCGTCCTTCTTGGGGGCATATTCCCCGTGGTTGAAATGCTGCGAGGCATACGCATCGATGAAGGTATTGAACCCCTCATCCATGAAGGCGTGACGACGCTCATTGCTCCCCACGATCATGGGGAACCAGCCATGGCCGAGTTCATGGGTGGTGATCCAGAACAGCATATCGTTCTTGTCCTGCCATCCGTCGAAGACGATGCCAGGGTATTCCATGCCCGCCCCATGGCCGCCGAGATTGACGGCGTTCGGCCAAGGATAAGGGTACCATTGCGACGAGAAATACTCGATGGCGTGCTTCACATACTCGGTGGAGCGGTCCCAGGCCTGCGGGCCCGCACCCTCACGCGGGTAGACCGACATGGCCAGACGTGGCTGGGCCTTCTGGCCCTTGGCAGCGGGCAGGGCGGGCAGATCGAGCCTGGCGGCATCCCAGACGAAAACCGGCGAGGCCGCGAAGGCGACATCGCGCGTATTTTCCATATGAAAGCGCCACGTCTTTTCACCCGATCGCGCCAGATGGCTGGCTGGGTCCAGCACGTCTCCCGGCGTTCGGATGAGAACACGCTTGTCGCTTCTGGCGGCCTCTGCAAGGCGCGCGCGCTCTGTCGCACTCAGCACATCCTGAGGGTTGACGAGTGCGCCTGAGCCTACGACCGTGAAATTCCAGGGGACGGTCACGGCGTAATCGATCGTGCCGTATTCCAGGTAGAATTCCTGGCCCAGATACGGCAGCGTGTCCCAGCCGCGCAGATCGTCATAGACGCTCATACGCGGATACCATTGGGCGATCTCGTAGATCTTGCCATCCTTTACTGGCGTTACGGCTGTGCGCCCCCCCCAAAGGCCGGGAATCTGATGATGCCAGGTCACACGCAGTTTCAGAACATGGCCCGATCCGGCGAGGGGAGAAGGCAGACTGACCTGCATGCGTGTATCGTCGATGCGGAATGGGACAGGATGCTCCCTGCCGCCCTCTTCAAGCGCCACGCGCTCGATCACGAAGCCCTCTGAACTCGCTGGATGCCAGTCGGGATAGGCGATCCAGGAGCGGGAATCCTTGCGATACATGTTCTGGTCGAGCTGGAGCCAGAGCACATCCAGCGCATCGGGGCTGTTATTCGTGTAGGTAATGGTCTCGGTACCGCTCAGAACCGCCTTGTCCGGGTCGATGCGGGACTCGATGCGGTAATCAGCGCGATTCTGCCAGTAGGCGGGGCCGGGGCGACCCGAACCACTGCGCCAGATATTGGCGGCGTCAGGCAGAACCAGCGTGTCGAAAACGGGTCTCATGGAGAGCGGCATGGACTGGCTGGGAGCGGGGCGCGCCGCCAGGGCGGGCTCCAGACATAATGCCAGGCCGAGAAACGGAAAAAACGAACGCATAGGCAGGAAGCCCTATTGATCAGGAGGAAGAAACACTCCCGTCAATCGTTTCATTTTCGATCTCAACGCACAAGGTGCTTTTACTCAAGTGTCCAGCAGTTGGGAATCGGCTCGAGCGTGCTGACCGATACCGTTCCTGGCCAGTGAGCGAAACCGGCGTCTGGGGAACGGGAGAGAAGAGCGTGGTGAAAGCGCCGAGGGGGTGATTACATCGGCAGGGAATACGGTTTGAGACGATCTCGGCGCGACTTGCGCCGGGAGATTTCTAGACAGCCTGCCAGTGCTTGGTTTGATGCTTGTAGGGGGTTTCGAATTCCTCGATCAGACGACCGAATACATGATGATCATGGACGCTGGTCGGCGCCATCGGAGCGATGCCGGAGACATCACGATGGATAAGGCGGTTCAGGGCACGATTGAATACGCCTGGCCCGGTCTTGTAAGCAATGAACAGCCCCGGATGCAGGAAGCAGTTCCTATATATGTTGAGAAGACATTCATTGAGGAGCGGGCTCTGGGCGACCGATCCGAAGAAGTCATTATGCACAACGTTGTTATGAGTCAGGAACAGGACATTCTGCTCCTTGCGGTCGAGGATGAACTGGATGGCCTGTTCGTCGCGGAGACGGATATCGGCATCGAGCCACCAGCCTCCAAGCGCCTGAATGACATGAACGCGCAGGATATCGGCTGCCTCTGCCGGATGGCGGGCCGAGAGGAAGAGCGAGCGCGCCTCGACGCCATAGACGTCATAGAGCCATTGTTCTGCTTCCGGCTTGTCGAAGATGCGGACATCGAGCCCGGAGATCTGACGATGGAAATCGAAATTAGCGCGGATCTCCTCCGGGGGGGTCTGGTCCCAATAGAGGAAAAGCTGGTTGGGGATTACGCGATGATCGCTGCAGCCCTTGATGAAGGGGAAGTTGCTCTGGAGGGCAAAGCCGAGATAGAGCGTGTCAATCTCTTCCCCCGTGTGGAATTCTTCAAAGGCATTCGCCGTCAGGCGCATGGCGCCCAGTGGGTCTCCGCCGCGCCATGCCAGATGAACGCTCTCGATGAAATTGGCGTGAGGCGCGCAAAGGGCGCGCAACTCGGCCACTTCATGAGAGGGCAGTTCCTTGCCTGCCTTCATCAGGCAGAGGAGGCGTGCCTGCAGCAGCGACTGTGCAAGAGGGTACTCGCTCGGGCTTTTGGAATGAAGCTCGAAGGCGATGCGGTAAAAGCGTGAAGCCTCCTGCACGCGAAAGCTCGTATGCAGAATATTGGCTAGGGTGAAGGCCTGCATGACTGTTGTGCAGCCATTCTCGCGGTAAAAAGCGATGGCCTGCCCGTCATCTGCAAAATCCTGCTCGCTCAGCATATCTAGTCCTGCGAGGTAATTCATGGGCGTCTGAGCGGAATTTTCTCCCTGAGCGGGCTCATCGGATCTGAGCTCATCCCAGGCGTCGATATCGGCCATGATTGGGTCTGAACCCGGATTTTTGCTGTCCATTGCCCTTAAGTTCCCGCTTCTGTGACAACCGCTTTGAGACCCTATCTCACATCTGTATCCATATGTCCATTCGGTGATTACGGTAGTAACAAGATATGATGTATCTACATTTCGGTTTACATAATAAATGTGTGCAACAATTTCATAGAAATATTTAGAAATAGACAATCCCCCTATCATGCATGGTTCGATGCAGTTGCGATTTTTGGGTTGTTCGCCATTCCGGGAACTTTGAGTATTATTCATGTCTCGGTGAGAGACGCGCGTCTGTAGAGAGGGGGGCGATCCGGGGCGTTTTATTCTTTACGACATTCATAGGCGCAATTGTTTGCACGCCTGTTATCTCTCGGTTTTGTCTGTGAACACTCGGCAAGAGACGGCGCACACCCATGGGCAAAACGCGCCAGATCGCTTATGGAAATGGCCCATGGGAATGACTGGGCGATCTCATGGAGCAAGGGCGGCCTTCTGGCTGATGGCTCTGCTTGCCCTGGTGATCCGTCTCGGCGGTTCCACCCCCTTGTCCGGCGCGTCGTCGGACGACCCGCTCGATGTGCTCACAGCGCTCTCGGTGCTCTGTGAGCCACCCTCGAACTCCTTACCCGATGATCGGCACCACAGACCGGCTCTGAGTGATGGCGCGATGCTTCTGGCAGTCGCATCGGACATGCATGACCCTTGTGTGATCCCTTCCTTATTCGGGAGGGGAAGGGCGACATTCGTTACTCTCGCACATTTCTGGTGCTTTCCGCCCGTGCGGGGACCGCCTGCGCCTGCACGAAACAGCCATTCCCCTCGAGGGCCTCCCCTCATCGCCTGACCCGTCTCGCTCCATGAGTACTCGTACCACCTGACCGTGGCTGCGAGCTCATGGCCCTGTTCCCCGTCAGGTTGATCTCTCATGACATCCTTTCTTCGTGTCGCGCGGCTCTGTGGTCGCGCGCTCCCTGCCCTGGTCAGCCTGGGCAGCCTGCAAGCTGTTGCCGCCGAACCCACGGTGCAGCGTATTCCCCACCCCCCGTCTTCGCCCCACGCGCCATCCTCGCGGCCAAAGCGCAAGGCGCCTCCCGTCGAAGCCATTCTGGTCAAGGGCCAGGCGCGGGGGCCTGTCACCCTCTCACCCGTGGGGCAGACGACTTACAGTGCCGAGCGCCAGGATTTTGCCAATCAGGTTGCTCAGAGCGTGGCCGACATGCTGGTCGCTGTGCCGGGTGCAAGTTTCCTGCAGGGGAATGGCCCGCGTGATACTGTTGTTTCCATTCGCGGGTCGGGAGCGCGCCAGTCCTACGGGCTGCGCAATCTGCAGGTTTCAGAAGACGGCTTTCCCGTCACCCAGCCCGATGGCACGGCGCGTGCCGATCTGATCGACCCTCATGCCTATGAGGGGGTGGATGTTTTCCAAGGTCCGGCATCGACCCTCTACGGCAATTACGCCATCAATGGTGCAATCAATTTCCGCACGCGCAGCGGCGCTTCCATCCATGGGCTCGAACTCGGCTCCGATTTCGGCAGTTTCGGCATGTTCAATAACTATATGACGCTAGGTGCAGGCAATCGCACCTATGATTTCATGCTCTTTGCCAGCGACGTGCGTAGCGATGGCTTCATTGCCAATAGCCAATATGCGACCTCGACCGAAAATATGCGCCTGCGGGTGTCTCTTTCGCCCAAGGACCGTCTCGTTCTAAAATTCATCAATAACGTGACCGATGCCTTTCTTCCGCTGAGGCTGTCGCTCAACCAGTATCGCCTTAACCCCTATCAGCGGGGATGCACCACGGCTGCCGGGGGCGCCGCCGGATGCGGTACGGTGTCGCTTTATCGAAACGGCGCTTATGGCGCTCAGACCGCCGTGACACCCCAGCAGGCCAATCTGGGCCGCTTCGACCGGCGCAGTATTGTCGGGCTGCGCTGGGAGCATGATTTCACGCCGCGCATGGTCTGGCGTACCCAGTTCACCTATGACCAGCGCCATGTCGAGCAGCCGACCTCGACCACGGCCTTCGTGGGGCCATTCAACTCCTATAACGTCCAGACCGACCTGACGCGTCATGACGTAGTCGGAGCAACGCCCCTTACCAGCTTCGTCGGGGCCAATTTCGACTACATGGATTACGGCTATCAGGTTTACGCCCTGTTGCCGCAGGCGGGAGCCACGCGTGGCAGCGAGACATCGACCTCCTATGGCCATCAGTGGAATATCGGTCTGCGCTTCGAGGAAGACTGGCAGTTTGCGCCGCGATGGCACGCGGTGATCGGGCTGGGCGGCACGCAATCCGATATCGGGGCGGTTCAGACGGTCTACAGCCGGAGCGCCGTCGCCACGCGAGCGCAGGATATCACGGCCAATCGGCGCTTCTTCAATCTCGCCCCTGAGGCCTCTATCGTCTTCACGCCTGACAAGGCCTGGACCTGGCATGCGCGGCTGGGCACGGCCTATGCCACGCCGGGCTATTCCAGCTTCTTCGTCACGCCGCAGGGCAATTACGGCAACAACACCCAACTCAAGAGCCAGAGCAGTCTTGGGGTGGATCTTGGAACAGAATGGCACCCTTCGGCGTCAGTCAATGTGCAGGCCACCGGATTTTACGAATTCTACAGAAACGAGCTGGTCAGCCAGTCGGCTGGGGTCAATACCCAGGCGGGCAGCTACACGTTCAACGCGCCCGCCTCGCAGCATCGTGGCGTGGAACTCGCCGCCACATGGCAGGCCCTCCCGCGAACCCTGCCTGGGGCGAAGCTGCGTCTGTCCTACACCTATGACAACCAGATCTACACGAAGTACACCGAGATCCTGTCGAACAGCACGATGTCTCGCAGCTTCTCGCGCAAGGGCAAGCTGATCCCCGGGGTCATGCCGCATTTTCTAAATGCGCGCGTGCTCTATGACCAACCCTCAGGGCTATTGGAGGGACTGGGCGGATTTGCGGAGGTAACATGGCGCAGCACCTTCTTCGTCGACAATGCCAATCTGCTCAAGATCCCCGGATACGGTCTGCTCAATCTGGAGATACATTACGACCCGCCCGCAAGGCTGGGTTGGGTGCATCGTCTGCACAGCTATGTCGAGGTGCAGAATGTCGCCAATAGCGTCTATGCCGCAGGGGCGACAACTATCAGCGACACCCTTCTGGCCAATGGTCAGCAGGCAGGCGCCTCAGTATTGGCCGCAAAGACGGGTTCGATCTACGCAGGCAGCCCACGCGCCTTTTTCGGCGGCGTGCGGGTGAAGTTCTGAGGGATGGCCATGACACAGAATTCCCGCTCCCCTCGTTCTGCCTTCTCCCGTCCGGTCTGGCCCGATCGGGCCATGCTCTGGCGCTGGCATTTCTTTGCCGGGCTCTTCTGCCTGCCTTTTGTCATCATGCTTTGCGTGACTGGCTTACTCTATCTCTTCAAGCCCCAGATCGAGACATGGCTTGACCGCGACATCGATTGCGCTGTTGCGGAGGGGACGCCACGCAGTGTGAGCGCCCGGCGCGATGCAGCGCTTGCCGCTGTACCCGGTGGGCATTTTCTTGCGCTGGAAATGCCCTCCCGGAAAAGCCAGGCCACGCGTGTTCTGGTGGCGCATGGGCCAGATGTGGCGCGTGTCTATATCGACCCCGTCTCGCTCAGGGTTCTGGCCCAACGCGACGAGCAGACACGGTTCGAGCGGCTGATGTTCCGGCTGCACGGGCAATTGCTCATCGGCAACTGGGGCTCTGTGATCATGGAAATGGTGGCCTCGTGGACCCTGGTGCTGATCGTGACCGGGGTCCTTCTCTGGTGGCCGCGACGCGCTTGTATTGGCGGCACAGTTCTTCCAAGGCTCAGCGCACAAGGTCGCGTGTTCTGGCGCGATCTTCATGCTGTTGGAGGATTATGGATCTCGCTCGTACTCGTGCTGTTTCTGGTGTCGGGTCTGCCTTGGTCCTTCGTCTGGGGCTCGGCTTTTTCGGCGGTCGAGAGCCGCATAGGCAGGCTGGTATCCGTACAGGACTGGGAAATCGGGGCTGTTCCCATCGCCGCAACGCTTTCGGGCCATGCCACCATGCCCGGCATGTCAGACTCCGAGATGGCTGGCATGACCATGGACTCCAAGCCTCAAGCGACGATGCCTCAACCAGCGATCCCTGCCGAGGGGCTGGACGCCGTCTACGAAGCAGCGCGCCGGCTTGCTTTCCCCGCGCCTACGCTCATCACGCCGCCCGCCACGGCCGGTGCACCATGGCGCATACGCTCCGATGCCCAGAACCGTCCGAAGCGGATCGAGGCCAGCGTGACAGCGCAGGGACAGGTCACCCACATCACCCGTTTTGCCGATAAGGGTCTGTCCGACCGGTTGATCGGCTATGGTGTCGCCCTTCATGAAGGGCATCTGTTCGGGGTTCTGAACCTCCTTATGAACCTGATTGTCGCGCTCTTATTGACCCTCACCTCGATAGCGGCGCTCATGCTGTGGTTCAGGCGCCGTCGGCCCGGACATCTCGATGCCCCCCGCGCCTCGCCACGCCGTATTGGCTGGGGCGCGCTGGCCGTCATGGGGCTCATGGGCGTGCTTTTGCCGGAGCTCGGGGTGTCGCTTCTGCTCCTCGCGCTGGCGAACCGGTTTCTCAGCGGGCGGTTTTCAGCGCTTCGCTAGATAGGGCGTGAGCGCGCGCGCCACGGCGGCGGGGCTGGAATCGGCCGGAAGAATGGCCTGAAGGTGGTTCTGGCCGTCCATCAGGTAGAGCACTGAGGAATGGTCGATCCGGTAATCGCCCTTCCCCTCATCGTTCATATCATGGCCCGCCATTGGGTCGATGGTGACGTGGGACGTCACGTGAAATGCCTTGGCTACGGCGTCGATCTGTGCGGCCGTACCGGTCAGGCCGATGATTTCGGGGGAGAAGCGTCGCGTATAGAGACCGATATCCTCAGGGCGATCCCGCTCCGGGTCGAGCGTGATGAAAAGCGGGACGGGGCGCTGCCTCTCGGAGGGAAGCAGAGTATAGGCCTGCGCTACCGTTGCGAGCGTCAGCGGGCAGACATCCAGACAATGGGTGTAGCCGAAATAGATGAGCGTCTGTCGCCCTGCGAAACGCGCCTGGGTGGTCGGGTGGTTTGCGCTGTCGATCAGGGTGTAGGGGCCGCCAATCGGTGTCTTGTGTCGATGGGCAAGAAGCGTCTGCAACCCGATAGCGCCTGCAAACAGACCGGCAATCACAAGCGTTGGCACAGCCCAGAGGCGGAACGCAGCGCGTCGGGATGTCGATTGTCTCGATCGCGCGGGTCTGGCGGCGGAGCGATCTCGGGCCATGCGCGTCTCCCTTGTAGAAGAGGCGGGGCTCTGCCCCGCTCCCCGGAAAGGGGCGAGCCCCTCTCATCCCTGCAAGAGGGTTTCCAGAGGGCAATGACCCTCTGGCGGTTCGCAGGACAGTGCCCTGCGCCCCTCGAGACTTAGTAGCGGTATTCTTCGTGCTTGAACGGACCGGCAACCGGCACACCGATATAATCGGCCTGCTTTGTGCTCATCTTGCTCAGCTCGGCGCCGACCTTGGCGAGATGCAGCGCAGCAACTTTCTCGTCCAGCTTCTTCGGCAGAGTGTAGACTTTGGTCTCATACTGGCCCGGCTTAGCCGTCCAGAGTTCGATCTGTGCCAGGGTCTGGTTGGTGAAGGACGCCGACATCACGAACGAGGGGTGACCCGTCGCGTTGCCGAGGTTCACGAGGCGGCCTTCAGACAGCAGGATGATGCGCTTGCCGTCGGGGAACTCGATCTCGTCCACCTGCGGCTTGACGTTGTCCCACTTGTAGTTACGCAGGGCCTCGACCTGGATTTCGCTGTCGAAATGCCCGATATTGCACACGATGGCGCGGTGCTTCATCTCGCGCATATGCTCGACGGTGATGATGTCGACATTGCCCGTGCAGGTCACGAAGATATCGCCGCGCGAAGCCGCGGCTTCCATCGTCACGACCTCATAGCCTTCCATAGCGGCCTGAAGGGCGCAGATCGGATCGACTTCGGTCACGAGCACGCGGCAGCCCGCATTGCGCAGCGAGGCGGCCGAGCCCTTGCCCACGTCGCCGTAGCCGGCAACCACGGCAACCTTGCCGGCCATCATGACGTCGGTGCCACGGCGGATGGCGTCCACGAGGCTCTCGCGGCAGCCATAGAGATTGTCGAATTTCGACTTGGTGACGCTGTCATTCACGTTGATGGCCGGAACCTTCAGCGTGCCCTTCTTCGCCATTTCCCACAGACGATGCACGCCCGTGGTCGTCTCTTCGGACAGGCCGCGCACGTCGTTCAGCATCTCGGGATACTTGTCGTGCATGAGCACGGTCAGGTCGCCGCCGTCATCGAGAATCATGTTCGGCGTCCAGCCATCGGGACCCTTGATGGTCTGCTCGATGCACCACCAGAATTCTTCCTCGCTCAGGCCCTTCCAGGCGAAAACCGGCACGCCGGTCGCGGCGATGGCGGCGGCGGCCTGATCCTGGGTCGAGAAAATGTTGCAGGACGACCAGCGCACGGTCGCGCCCAGAGCCGTCAGCGTCTCGATTAGCACGGCGGTCTGGATGGTCATGTGCAGACAGCCCGCAATGCGCGCGCCCTTGAGCGGCTGGCTGGCGCCGTATTCCTCGCGGAGCGCCATCAGGCCGGGCATTTCGCCCTCGGCAATGGAGATTTCCTTGCGGCCCCATTCGGCCAGGGCGATGTCGCGCACCTTGTAATCGGTCATTCTGAAACCCTTGTTTCTCTGGTGAGGGGCATTTGTATAGAGCGAGTTCTGGCTTTGGGCCAGCGCGCATGAAAAAGGCGCCCGACCCGGGTTGGGGTGGACGCCTTTTCATACCCTCAGGATCTGGGCCTTAAGGAGAGACCGGTTACTGCTGGGCCGATTTGTCGGACATCTTCATGCCCTTCATGCTGTGCTTGTGTTTGGCTGCTTTCTCATGTTGCGGCGAGGAGATGGGCATCTTGTCCGAAGTTTCTCCCGTCGGCGCCACCGTTCCACCGGGCGCGCTCGGCGTCTTGGGATCGGGCTGTTCATTCGCCTGATTCTTGAACGTCTCGTTCTGCTCGGTCGGGTTATGAATCTGGGTCGACTGGCTCTTGAGAGTTTCAGCCTTTTGAGCCGTAGGGGCCTGTTCGCTGTCTGTCGCCGTTGTAGCCTGCGCGAAAGCAGGGCCCGATACGAGAGTGGGTGCGGCAAGCAGGGCGGATGCGGTCAGGACGGCTTTAAATGCGTGTTTCATGACAGGCTCCTGTCGGAAAACGGGGTAATGATGTCAGGCTTGGTTTTTCGTTTTGCGGGACATCTTGATGAACTGGTAACAAACCGGCGGCGTTCCGGTTTCCTTGCCGCTACATTAAGCTTGGAAAGCGGTTGCCTGGGCTCGCCGCCCATGCGAGACAGCGAGCAGCGTTCGCTCAGAACAGAGATTTCCTCAGGATGGAGGATGGCATGTCCAATACACGCTCACAGATGCCGTTCTCCGTCGTTGCCGGTCAGGATATGAAGCCATCCGGTGCCCTGCCCCACGGCATTGCCAATGGGCTGGTCTGGGCCATCCGGGCGCGGCCGGGTGAGGACCCCTCGCCGCTCGAACCGCATGAGATCGAGAGCCTGCTCAATGATCGCACGCCGCCCTCGAACTATCCCAAACCCTCGGAAAGCTGGGCCTGGCTGCATTTCGACACCGTGCATAGCTCGGCGCGGCAGCACGTCGCCACCCTGCCCTGCCTGCCTGAAGACGTCAGTGCCATGTTGGCCGAAACGGAATATGGCGTCATGCTGGAGGCCCTGCCGGGTCTGGTCTGGGGGGCGCTTCCTGCTTTTGACGATGCCGTGTCGGAAGAGGATCGCGATATCTGCGCCTGGCGGTTCGCCATGCGGCCCGATCTGCTCATCACCACGCGCCGCAACCCCATCCCTGTCCTGGGTGCCGCGTTTCGTACCCTGCGCGCTGAGTCCATCCCCCGTAGCCCCGCCGGAGTGATCGATCGCGCCCTGCGCGAATTCACCGGCAGTGTGCGCCGCCAGATCGGCAAGCTCGATGACGAGCTCGACCGTGCGGAAGACGCACTCCTGCTGATCGAGCGACGTACCGATCTGGGGCATCTCGGCGGTATCGTGGGTAAGGGCCGACGCCGTGCGACCGAATTACGTCGCGTGGTTACCCCCATCGACCGTGTCTTGCGCGACGAGGATCTGGAGCTGCCAGAATGGGCTGAGGACGAATTGCGCGACCGAACCGAACGCCAGGTTCATGCCGCACTCGATGACATGATCGCCCTACTGGATCGTGCTCGCTCTCTCCAGGACGAACTCGGCTCGTCCCAGGCCGAAGAAACCAACCGACGCCTCTATATCCTGACGGCTGCCACCATTCTCATGTTCCCGGCTACTCTGGTGACCGGGTTCTTCGGCATGAACACGGGCGGGATGTATCTGGCGAGTGGCGCTTATGGCACGCTCGAGGCCGGTGCAGTGTGCTTTATCGCCATGATCCTGACCTGGGTGTTCCTGAAACTCGCCCGCTTGCTCTGAGAGGAATGCGGGGCGCTGCCCCGCCCCCCGGAAAGGAGCAAGCCCCTTTCATCCCGCTTCTATAACACAGGTTTCCAAAGGACGACCGTCCTTTGGTGGGGAATGGGGCAAAGCCCCATAAAGGAAGGCTTGTCTTAGAAACGCTCGCACGCGAGACTTCGCGCTCCATTGCCTATAAAAAGGAAAGAATACCTTTCTTTCATTTCTGTTTTTATGAACGATAAAGAACCGTAATGGTCTTTCAGCGGCGAGCCACTTCGGTGCCGCACCACGCTGAAGGAACCTCACCATGAATGCTCTTTTCCTGAGCGATGCGGCCTTGTTCGGCGCACGCTTTGGCCTCTCACTTCTGTTTCTCGTCATGGGCTGGGGCAAGGTTTCCGATTTTGCCGGAGCCGTCGCTTATATGGTCCAGTCAGGCGCCCCTTTCCCGACACTGTCGGCTCTGGCAGCCACGATCATCGAACTCGGTGCGGGGCTGGCCCTGGTGCTTGGTGTGATGACGTCGCCAGTGGCGCTTCTGCTGGCCGCATATACGGCCGTCACGGGGCTGATCGGGCATCATTTCTGGACCTATGCACCGGGCGCGGTGCGATACGACATGACGATCCATTTCTACAAAAATCTGTCGATTGCCGGTGGATTGCTGGCTTTGGCCGCCGCCGGTGCGGGGCGCTACGCCGTTCCGGTCAGACGCATCCTCCGCTGATTTTGCTCAATTTCTCCCTGCCATCAAAGAACAGGAGTTATTCAGATGTCCGTCTTCACCACGTCAGATCACGTCGAGATATATTACAAGGATTGGGGCAAGGGACGCCCTGTACTCTTGAGCCATGGCTGGCCGCTCAGTGCCGATATGTGGGACGAGCAGATGATCGCTCTGGCCGAGGCCGGATACCGGGTGATCGCTTTCGATCGTCGGGGGTTCGGTCGGTCGTCCCAGCCCTGGGGAGGGTACACATATGACCGGTTTGCCGATGATATCGCCGAACTGATCGCCCATCTCGATCTGAGCGATATCACGCTGGTCGGATTTTCGATGGGGGGTGGCGATATCAGCCGCTATGTGGCGCGCCATGGAACGACGCGGGTGCGAAGCCTCGCCTTGCTCGGGGCGGTCACGCCGGTTTTCATGCAGAGGGCGGATCATCCTTTCGGACCGGACAAGGCGTTCTTCGACGGGCTACGGGCGGCGCTTCTGGCAGACCGGGCGCAGGTGCTGGTGGATTTCGCCCCGGTGTTTTTCGGCAGGAACCATGGTCAGGCCGTATCCGATGGCGCGCTGGCGCAGTTTCTGCAGCTTGGGCTGATGGGGAGCGTGCGAGCCGAGATCGAAAGTGCGACAGCATTTGCGGAAACCGATTTCCGGCCTGACATGGCTGCCATCACCGTGCCCGCCCTGGTCATTCATGGGGATGACGATCAGGTTGTGCCTTTTGAGGGAACCGGCAGACTTGCGGCAGAGATGCTGCCCGATGCACGGCTCAGGATCTATCCCGGGGCGCCGCACGGTTTCACGGTGACCCATCAGGCGCAGCTGACAGCCGATCTGCTGGATTTTCTCAGGCTGTGATCGGTCCCTTGTCGCGACCTGTGCCGTCGCGGGTCAGTTTTCCATGGCCCAGGGGGCCTTGGCGAGTTCGGCGGCCAGATAATCGATCAGGACCTGTACCCGTTTCGGGCGCAGCGGGCTGGGGGGCATGACAAGATGCAGGCTGAGCGGTGTGATGCTCCACTCCGGCAGGACGGTGGTCAGCTTGCCTGCCTGCACCTCACGCCAGATCATGAATTCCGGCTGTATGGCCAGGCCTTGCCCGGCAATAAGCGCAGGATTATGGACCTCGGCATTGTCGCTCCACATTCTGATAGCGGGCTGCACAGTGCTTTCGCCAAGGAAGGGATGCGAGAAACGCCACGTGTCCCGCAGATTCCCGCCCGTATAGATGAGTGCCTGATGGCGGACGAGTTCGGCCGGATGAGACGGCGTTCCATGCCGTTCAAGATAAGACGGGGCTGCTACAAGGAACAGCCGCATGGTGCAGAGCCGACGTGACAGCATGGAGGAATCGTCCAGACTGGCAATACGCAAGGCCAGATCGAACCCCTCGGCTACGAGATCGACTTTTCGGTCGCTGAGCGCCAGATCGACAACGATCTCGGGATAGGTTTCGAAAAAGTGCGGCAGAATTGGTCCCAGATACCCCACACCGAAAGAGAGAGGCGCGCTGACCCGTACGCGCCCGCGTGGCGTGGAGGCCTGCTCCACCGCCTCCTCCTCGACGGCCTCACCCTCATCCAAAATACGTATGGCCCGCTCGAGCGCGACATGTCCGGCATCGGTCAGGGCAATCCGCCGCGATGTACGCGCGATGAGCGTCAGCCCCAGTCGCGCCTCAAGCCGGGTGATTGCTTTTGAAATCGTGGGATCAGATAGTCCGAGTTCACGCGCAGCACGCGAGAACGACCCCAACTGCGCCACACGCGCGAAAATGGCCCAGGCTTCCAGATCGGGGAGGCGTCTTTTCATGATGATCCGATAAAGGGGGCTAGAGCGCAGGCCAGGTCAAGCCTTGTCTCTGCTGATCGGATTCTCTTCCTGCTGTGACGCGATATTGCGGGGCGCTGCCCCGCCCCCCGGAAAGGGGAAAGCCCCTTTCATCCCGGTTTTTGCTAAGCATTTGCGAAGGCATGCCATCCCTTGGCGGGACGCGAGACAGGATACGACGAAGCGGTTTCTGGCAAAGTGACGCCCCGTCTTTCTATCGGTCAGACGTTGCTACGACTGAGCTCGCTCAGGCGCTGCAAAGTGGCCAACAGAACCCGCGGAGCGCCCCGAAAGCCGTCATGGCCTTCTTTGCGCAGGATGCTCTCCATGGCTGCCATGAGGCGATAGACGGCGCTATCACCCTCGAAGATCGCTGCTTCGATGGCCTCGAGATCGAGGATGTGGGTGCTTTACCCCTCCTCTCGCGCCCCATTCAAACGATCGAGGGTAGTGGTGAACCATGGATCCGATGCCCAGTGATCGTCTGCCGTCTCGCCGGTCATTGCGGTGTCTCCTAAGCAAGTATGAAGCGCGACCTTATGCTCAGTCGTTCCCACCAACATGATGTGTGCCACGAGCACGAGCCAAGTCTTCCTGTTGTTGACGGGCGGCGTAGCGCGCGCGTTGGGTGTCGGTACGTTCAGTCGCACAGGCGGGGCACTGGACGCCCTCGACATAGAGGGCTGAATTCTTGTCTTCGCCCGAAATGGGGCGGCGGCAGGCATGGCATAGATCATAGGCTCCGGGTTCGAGCCCATGGCGCACGGTCACGCGCTGATCGAAAACGAAGCATTCGCCCTCCCACAGGCTTTCAGCCTCTGGAACCTCTTCCAGATATTTCAGGATGCCGCCCTTGAGGTGATAAACATCCTGCACGCCTTCCGAGAGCGCGAAAGCCGTGGATTTTTCGCAGCGTATGCCGCCAGTGCAGAACATGGCGATTTTGGGCGTGCGTCCTTCGGCCGCCAGTTCAGCGCGGCGGGCGCGGAACCAGTCGGGAAATTCGCGAAAGCTCTGGATATCGGGGTCGATGGCGCCTTTGAAGGTACCGACCGCGACTTCATAATCATTGCGCGTGTCGATCAGGATCGTATCCGGGTCGGCAATCAGGGCGTTCCAGTCCATGGCCGAGACATAGCGCCCGACACCGGCAAGAGGGTCGATATCCGGCTGGCCCATGGTCACGATCTCCCGCTTGAGTCGGACCTTCATACGGTTGAAGGGCATGGTCTCCGCGCGCGAGAGTTTCCATTCGAGCGCATCGCAGCCGGGCAGGGCGCGGATATGGGCGATGATGGCGGTAATGGCCTCGTCACTGCCCGCTATCGTGCCATTGATCCCTTCGCGCGCCAGAAGCAGCGTACCCTTGATTCCCAGTCCCTGACAGGCATCGAGCAGAGGCGTGCGAATGGTCGCAGGGTCAGCAAAGGGGGTGAAGCGATAAAGGGCGGCAATGCAGATGGGTGGCTGCGACATGATGACTATCCCCAGAAATCCAGAAACCGGTTTTGGGGGTTCCATAGCGCAGGAGACGGGAAAACGCCTATCAAGAAACACCGAGCGGCTTGTTCGGGGTCGACCTTTGACGGCTCAGATCTCATCGGGTGCGGTGACAGCAAAAGCCGGGCAGAAAACCGCCCGGCTTCTGCCGAAGCGCCCATTCAGTAATTCAGGCTGATCTGCCCGAGGAAGGTACGCCCTGAGGATGGGGTGGCGCGATTGGAAAACAGGCTCTGGTAGTTCAGGCGATTGGCCAGATTGTAGCCATTGAGCGCGATCTTCCAGTGTTGACCAAGACGATGCGAAATGACTGCGTCGAAATCCAGATTATCCGGGACCTTGAGCGTGTTGGTGGTGTTCAGCCACACATGCTGGCGCCAGGTCATGCCACCGCCGAAAGAGACGTTGTAGGGCGTGTTGGAAAACGCATCATAGACTGACCACAGCGTTGCCTGATTATGGGGCACATACTGCACCTGCTTGCCCACGGATGCTGCGGTATCGGAGGCCAGCGTGTCGCTGTCATACAGGGCATAGGTCGCCGAGATATTCCAGTGGCGTGTGATCATGCCGCCCACAGAGAGTTCGAGCCCCTGATTACGCTGCTTGTCGCTCGACCCCTGCACCTGACCCGTGACCGGATCGGCATTGATGGCATTGTTCTTTTCCAGCCGGAACAGCGAGGCTGTGAAGCCCATGCGGTCATGGAAGGCGCTGTATTTCGCGCCGATCTCGTACAGATTGGCCTTTTCGGGGCTGGCAAAGCTGTTCGTCCCAGGACGGATGGGCACGGAGCCATTCGTCACATACATGCCGCTTGGCGTGGTCGACGTCGCCCAGGTGAAATAGTAGGTCTGATGGGTATCCGGCGTCGCAACAAGGCTGACATTCGGATTAAAGACGCTGCTGACCTGATGGTAATGGATATCAGGATTGGCGGCGACATTACCGCCCGTGAGGTTGTAGCTGGTCTGCCAGCGATCCCAGCGGAATCCACCCTTGATTGACAGCCAGTTCGTAAACCAGATCTGATCATAGAAGAACAGACCTGTATCGAAGCCGTAACCGTTCGAGTGCGACTTGGCCCCCAGCGCGCCGAGGCTGACCAGTCCTGCCGGGTTCAGGTCGCCGGGCACCAGAAGCAGATTGCCGACATTGGGATTGGGGTTGACCAGCGAGGCATAGGGCTTGGGTTTGAGATAGGTCGATTGCGAGCGGACGTCGTTGACGCGTTCGAGATCGAAGCCTGTCACGACCTGATGCCTGAGAAAGCCCGTATGGAAATCGGCGACCATTGAGCCGACATTCTGCACCGACCAGCTCGTTTGCTGATAGGGCAGGGGTGCCATGATCGTGCCGGCGCCCTTGCCGTTTCCGGCGCCATTCGGTCCCGAGCGCGCGACAAGCGCCGAGCCGGCATGACCGAGGAAGTAGTTGTTCACGCAGGTGGCGTCACAGGTGGCCTTGGAGGCCGCGAATGTCCGGTAGAACTGGCCGCCGCGCAGATCGTCATAGAATTTGATGTGATCGTTGAGTTTATACGAGAAGCGTGCCGTTTCCATATTGTCGTTTGTGGCGTTCTGGTCGCTGGTCGTGCCGTAGAAATTCGTCCGGCGAATGCCGTATTCGGTAATCGGGCCGCCGGTTTTCGCGCCGGGCGGCGTGACAACAGGCACGCCAAAATCGGGGACCGAATTTTCCTGCTGATGCATGTACTGCAGCACCAGCGTGGCCTTGCTGCCAAGACCGAAGGCGATGGAGGGTGCAATGCCCCAGCGATGCGAATAAAGGAAATCGCGCCCGACGATGTTGTTCTCGTTGCCCATGCCGGTGATGCGCAGGGCCGTGTGATCGTCGAGTTTCTTGTTCACGTCGAGCACACCCCGATAATAGGAGCCCGACCCGCCATTGAACTCGGCGGCATAATGATCGCGCAGGGTCGGCGTCTTGGTCACCATGTTGATGGCGCCCCCCGTCGTGCCATTGCCGAACACTTCGGATGACGGCCCCTTGATGACGGAGATCGTCTCGAGATTGAACGCATCGCGACTGTAGACGCCGAAATCGCGCAAACCGTCCTGGTAGATATCGTTCTGCGCCTGAAAGCCGCGGATCAGGAACTGATCGCCATTCATGCCGCCCGCGCCTTCGCCAATCGAGGAGGTCACGCCCGGCACATTGCGCAGGGCTTCATCCACCGATTTCACGTTCTGCTGCTTCATCAGCATCTGGGGCACGATATTGATCTGCTGCGGCGTATGCAGCGCATCCTGCGGCATGCGCGACAGGCCGATCGGGTCTTTCAGCGTGTTGAACCCGTTACCGAGCACTGTGATATGCTCATCCGGGTGGGCTTCTGAGCCGTTCTTACCGATCGTATTCTTGCCCTCTGGACGTTTTTCCACTTTGCGCTGAGGTTTCCTGTCCTTGCGATCCAGGGGCGCGTCTGTTGCCGCATGGGTTTGAGTCGCTCCGAGAATGATCCCGGTAAGCATCGGTAGCAGGGACAGGGATTTGCGCGAGGGGGGACGCATGAGGCGCGGCGCTCCATTCAGTTGCGAGGATTTCGCAACTCCATAATGAAAGCGCGACTGAGTCTCAATTGATTTGTTGCGAAATATGTGTAGTTTTTTGCGAAATGTCTAACTTTCCCTTTCCAGTTACCTGGGCAAAAAGCGTCATCCGACGCCTGCGGCGCCGTCTTCGGCGTCGATCCGGGAGCGTCGCTATTGCCAGTCTGGAGCCTGCCGCGCGGTATGGTCGATTGCCGGAAGCCATCGAAGCCATCCGGCTCAAGGCACTCGCAGGCCATGTGCTGGAACAGGTGCTCTGGGGGCAGATCCTGCGCGATAGTGTCTATGTGCCTTCCCGCCCCGATCTGGCGTTTCGCTGGTTCGAAGGGGCAGCAAATGCCGGGTACGGTCCGGGGCTGAACATGCTGGGACGGTGTTATCAATTCGGCTGGGGGTGTTCCCGTGATCTGCTGCGCGCTGCAACCTGTTACGAACAGGCCGCGCTGCGGGGAGATGCCTGGGGTTGCTATAATCTCGCTATCCTCACCATGCGCGGCATTGGGGTGGAAAAGGACCTTGCGCGCGCCCTGACCCTATTCAAGGCCGGAGCCGAGGCTGGCCATGCCAAATCGATGAATCTTTATGCCCGGTTTCTCGAAGAGGGGTGGGAGATTGCACGGGACAGGGAAGCATCGGCGCTGTGGTATCAGCGCTCCGCTGAGGCAGGTGATTATCGCGGGCAACACAATTACGCGACGCTTCTATGTGACCAGGGCAAGCGGGAACAGGCATTGGAATGGTGGCGCAAGGCCGTCGGGGAGGCGACATCGGATATTCTTCTGGCCATGCGTACACGCCTGTCTCTTCTTGATCCGCCGGCCGACGCTGCGCTCGTATCGGCTGTTGAGGAACGTCTGGCCGGACTTGAATGCGGCCAGGGCGCGATGCCCGTCATGCAACCCGACCCTCACGAAACAGTCTCTTGATCTGAACGGATTTTTGGGGAAGGTCGGTGGGCCCTCCGGTTTGCGCCTTTTCCGAAGGCGACGTGTCGGTAGGCTAGACGAGAGGAGCATGATGGGTGATGTCTGACAGCCATGTCTTCAGCAACGGGCGGTATACGGCGCGTGTTGCGGCTCATGGGGCCGAACTCTGCTCCTTATGCGACGAGACCGGGCGTGACCTGATCTGGAACGGCGGCGCGTGGCCACGGCATTCACCGGTGCTGTTTCCGATCGTGGGCAGGCTGCGTGACAATCATGCATTGATCGATGGACTGGATTACACGCTTACCCAGCATGGTTTTGCCCGCGACCGGGTTTTTCGTTGGGTCGAGCGGAGCGAAAGCGGCTGCATCCTCGTTCTGGAAGATGACCCGACCAGTCGCGCGCTGTTTCCCTTCGCCTTCCGTTTGGCGCTGCATTACCGCCTTGATGAGGACGGACTGCATCTGCATTACACGTTGGGCAATCCTGATAGTCTGAGCGTGCTGCACGCGTCTCTGGGCGCGCATCCGGCCTTTATCTGGCCGCTTGTTCCCGGCAGGCCGAAAGCGGGCCATGTCGTGGAATTCGAGGCGCCGGAACCCGGAAATCTGGCACTTCTGGAAGAAGGGCTGATTGTCGATGGCGACAGGCCCAGCCCGGTCGAGGGGCGTATTCTTGGGTTGGAAGACAGCCTGTTCGAGCAGGACGCACTTATCTTCATGCATCCAGCGAGCCGGTCCCTGCGCTTTCATGCGCAAGGGGGTGAAGCGCTGGTTTTCTCGTGGCATGGTTTCGAGCAACTCGGGATCTGGATGAAGCCCGGCTCGGATTTCATCTGCTTCGAACCCTGGATGGGGTATGCCAGCCCGGCCTCGTTCGATGGCCCCTTTGAGGAGAAACCCGGCCTTCTGCATCTTGCCCCCGGCGAATGCTGGGAAGCAGGATGGTCGGTACGGCTCGCCACCTGAGGGGTGTTCGCCATAACCGGTGTACCGCCTGACGGGGCGGGTCTGTCATCATAACATCCCTTGCATCCCTGCCTGCGGAATGAAACGGTGGCGGTACTGCATACCGTTCCCGTCCCAGAGGCCTCATGACCCGTTCATCGCTCGTCGCTCTTTCAGTCCTGTGTTCTGCCGCCGCCCTGACCCTGCCTGTGAAACCGGCCAAGGCCTGGGGGCCATATGGTCATGCCATCGTGGCTGATATTGCCCAGAGCCGTCTGACACCGGAGGCGGCTAGTGCGGTGACACAGCTTCTGGCGCTCGAGCATCATCAGACCCTGGATCAGGTGGCATCCTGGCCCGATACGATCGGTCATGTGCCTGCCGATAAAGGCGGCCTGCCTCAGACTCTTCCCTGGCATTACGTCGATACCGATGCCGCCTTGCCGACTTACGAGAAGGCGCGCGATTGCGGCAACGATATCTGCGTGACCGAGAAGCTGCCGGAAATGGAAAAGATTCTGGCTGATCCGAAAGCCACGCCTGAGGCCCGTCTGGCTGCGCTCAAATGGGTGGTGCATCTCGTAGGTGACCTGCATCAGCCGCTTCACGCGGCTGAGCGCGACCATGACAAGGGCGGGAACATGGTCAAGGTTTCGTATTTCGGTCAGGACCGGAACGGGCACGAAAACCTGCATTCCCTGTGGGATGAGGGCATCATGGATCACGAACGTCATCTCGTTGTCGGTCCTCACTACACCATCGACTTCGCCAAGGCCCATGAGGAGGCTGATCGCCTGAACGCCCAGATCACCCCCGGACAGGCTGCCTACTGGTCGGCGGCTCTTTCGGGCGACACGATGCATGATCACGTCGTGGCCTGGACCGATGAGAGCCATGGTCTGGCGCGCTCGATTGCTTATGGCGCCCTGCCTGCGGGGAAGGAACGCAAGGATCTGGGTGAGGCCTACACGGAGATCGCGTTCCCGGTTATCGAGACGCGTCTGCAACAGGCTGGAGTGCGTCTGGCAGACGTGCTCAATGTAGCCCTTTCCTTGCCTGTCACGGCGCCTGCAATGCCCTGATGCGGTATCCGGCGCGCCTCTGAGGGGGGGCGCATCGGAATCCGTGCCTAGTTCTGGCCGAAGACCTGCTGATAGAAGGCCAGTTCCCGCGTGAAGCTGTCGCGCAGCGTCTGTTCCTGCCGGAACCCATGACTTTCTCCTTCATAGACATGTAGCGCCGATGCGCGGCCAAGGCCATGCAGAGCCTGATTCATGGCCTGAGCCTGATCGAGTGGCACCACCTTGTCGAGGTCGCCATGCAGGAACAGGAGCGGTGCCGTGATCTGGGCCACATGGGTCAGGGGGGAGCGTGCCAGATAAAGTGCTTCCTGCTCTGGATAGGGGCCGATCAGGCGGTCGAGATAGCGGGATTCGAACTTATGCGTCTCCTCAGCCAGTGCGCGCAGATCCGTCACGCCGTAAAGCGAGCATCCGGCGGCGAAGACATCGGAGGTGGCCAGGGCCATCAGCACCGTCAGCCCGCCAGCGCTGCTGCCACGTATGACGCAGCGCCCCGGATCTGCCAGACCATGCGCCACGGCATGATGCACCCCGGCAACGCAGTCCTCTACATCCGTAATGCCCCATGCGCCGTTCAGGGCCTCGCGATAGCGTCGGCCAAACCCGGTAGAGCCCCTGTAGTTCACGTCGAGCACCGCAAAGCCACGGCTCGTCCACCACTGGACCTTGAACGAGAATGCCGAGCTGGCACGACCGGTCGGGCCACCATGGGCCATGACCACCAGAGGAGGCTTTTCTCTCGAGGCAAGGGCATGATGGCGATTGACCGGCGCATAATAGAGCGCGTGGGCGATCGCCCCTCCCGTACTGGGATAGGCAAACGGTTCGGGGTGGGCGCAATCTTCAGGTGTGATTCCTTCGGGGAAATCGAAAGCCTGTCGGATGATCCGCGAATTCCTGCCGATGACGACGGCAGGCGGGGCATCGGGTGCTGCCGTGATCCAGGCGAGCTCGTCACCAAAAGGCACGGGTGCCTGGGCCGTCTCGATCTGCGGACAGATCTGCCAGTGCCTGCCTGCCAGCAAGGCGGTATGGCTGAGCCCGTCACGCACGATCTGCGCAAGAATACGGCCGTCGGGCAGGACACGCAGACTGCTCTGCCCGAAGACCCAATGGGGAAATCCGGTTTCGCCTTCAGGATCGGCGAGGAACTCAGGCCCGGCCTCTCCTGTCACCGTGAAACGACAAGGGTGCCAGGCACCCGGCGTATCGAGGCTGACCAGAAGCGTGTCCGCGCTCTCCCACACGGGATCGACGCTGCTGCATCGTGACGCTTCCCCTGCGAGGATGCGCGATGCTCCGGGCCGGGGACGAGAGTCCTCCCATGTCAGAGGGGCAACAGCGAGCTGCGTCGCATCCCAGGGCATGTCGGGGTGGTTCCAGCTGATCCAGGCGAGATGCCCGTTGCCAGGAGCGGGACGCGGTGCCGCATAGAAATCGTCGCCTTCGACCAGCACGCATTCGCGCTCGCAATCGAGCCAGACGATGGCTGCCTTGGGCTCACCGCCGCTGCGATAATCTTCCCGGACACAAAAGACGCCAGTTCCGGTCGCGTCGAAGCTGAAATCCGCATAGGCGCAATCGGCGGAACTGGCGAGGCTGACGAATGTGCCATCATTTTCGCGCAGATGGACCGCGCCGGATTTGCGATCGCTGAATACCACGCGCTGGCAGGATGATACGCCGTAGGCTCCGCCACCATATTCATGCACGCGGGTGCCGATACCGACCGTCGACGGCAGCAAATCCTCCGGCGTTTCGCCGCGTTTCATGCTGACCAGCGCGGTACGCCCGCCTTCCTGCGGGCGTGCTTCGAGCCAGTACAGTCGATCTGCCTGAGCCTGTAGCTCGGAAAGGGAGATCGAACGACCGGCCACAAGCTCGGGTGAAACCCAGGAAGGCCAGGAACCGGAAGGGATCGATGATGGATTCGTCATAGGAATCAGGATAATCGGACTGAAACCATCTGACGAGTTTTCCTGGGCGGCGCTTTCAGGCATCAAGTCGGACTCTTTATCGCCAAGCTCGCCAAGGAAGAGAGCCCTGCTGCATTTTCTGGAACATCTGCTGAAGGAGTATGGCTACGGCATTGTCGGCGTGGTTGTGATGCTTGAAAGCATGGGCCTGCCTCTGCCCGCCGAGAGCCTGATCATCGGTGCCGCGCTCTATGCAGCCACGACCCATCATCTCGAGATACGCTGGGTCGTCGTCGCAGCCGTGACTGGCGCCATCATGGGCGATAATTTCGGCTATCTGATCGGTCGGTCCATAGGGTTCAAGCTGCTGCAGAAACACGGCGGCAAGGTGGGGCTGACTCATGAGCGCCTGCTTCTGGGGCGCTATCTCTTCAAGCGTCATGGCGGGACAGTGGTCTTTGTCGGACGTTTCGTTGCCATCTTGCGCGTATTCGTGGCCCTGCTGGCCGGGGCGAACCACATGCCCTGGAAATCCTTCCTCTGGCATAATGCGCTCGGGGGCGTGGTCTGGGCGGGCGGCTATGCGGTGGCCACCTATTTCCTGGGCAAGGAGATTTTCAGCCTCTCGGGGCCTCTCGCCATAGGCATCGGCTCTCTGGTGGTGATTTTCCTCGGGGTATGCCTCTATTTTCTCAAGAAGAACGAGAAACGCCTGACCGACGAGGCCCTGAAGGAGGCCAAGTCCGAAGAGCACTCAGGGAAGAACAAGGCATGAGCGACATACGCTATCCTTCCTGCGCAGGTCGCACCGCCGTCGTCACGGGCGCAACCGGTGGGCTCGGTCTTGCCACGGCGCTCGGGCTGGCGCGTCATGGCGCCGAGGTGATCGTGACCGGTCGCAATGCTGAAAAAGGCCGTGAGGCTCTCGTCACCATAGAGCGCGCCGTTCCCCAGGCGCGGCTGCGCTTCGAGGGCCTCGATCTGGCCTCTCTCGCCTCGATTGCGCGCTTCACAGAGCGCATGGAAGGGCAGCCCATCCATATTCTGGTCAATAATGCCGGGGTCATGGCGCCTCCCCAGCGTCGCTCGACCCAGGATGGATTCGAGCTTCAGTTCGGCACCAACCATCTTGGTCACTTTGCCCTGACGGGGCGCCTCCTGCCTTCGCTCATCGCCGGGCAGGCGCATATCGTGACAGTGGCGTCTCTGGCGGCGTGGAAGGGTGAAATCCCGCTTGACGACCTGAATGCGACCGAAAGCTATAAACGCTTTGCTCGTTATCGGCAGAGCAAGCTTGCCAATCTGCTCTTCAGCCTTGAGCTGCACCGCCGTGCCCGTGCCGTGGACGCCCCTCTGCATGTGCGCGCTGCGCATCCCGGGTGGTCGACCAGCGCGATCATTACCAACAGCGCCGCGCTCGGTCTCTCGCAGTCATCTTTCAGCCGAGCCCTCTGCCTCGTTCAGGATCGCCTGGGGAATGGGTTATTCCGCCTGATGGGGCAGGACGTTGCCTCTGGTGCCGAGCCCCTGCTTCATGCGGCTCTGTCGCCTCAGGCTCAGGATGGCGGGTATTACGGTCCCCAGGGTTCGGGGGAACGGCGTGGCCCCCCTGGCCCGGCGATCCTCCCTCCGGTCGCCATGGGGCTTTCCCTCGCTCAAAACCTCTGGCAGGCTTCTGAAAACATGACCGGTGTACGGTTTGATTGGGAGACTCTCGCATGAGCATGACCCTCTCCGTTTTCAAGGAAAGCCTCGAAGACACCATTCCTCCTCAGGGCCTTTCTCCGGCCCTCCTCGCCCTCTGGTGGGCCGGCCGCGCCGATTGGGCCGCAGCCCATGAAATCGTTCAAAGCAATGAGCGTGATGCCGAATGCAACTGGGTCCATGCCTGGCTCCACCGCAAGGAAGGCGATCAGGATAACGCCCGGTACTGGTATCGCCGAGCCGGGCATGCCATGGGCCATGGCGATATCATGGAGGAGTGGCAGACCCTTGTGATTCGTCTGCTGAGTGGATCAGGGTACTAGGTCTTCGGGCACCCGCTCCTCACCCCGCCACAGGACAGTCGTCCTGTGGATAGCTGTTTGAGCCAAAGCTGGGATCGAAGGGGCCTGTCCCTTCGCGGGTGCAGGGCAGCGCCCTGCAGGATCGGCCTTATGCGGGGCTCTGCCCCACACCCCGCCAGAGGATGGTCGTCCTCTGGACACCTGTTTGGGTCAAGGTGGGGATCGGAAGGGGTAAGCCCCTTCGCAGGTCCAAGGCAGAGACCCGCAAGGATGAGTCGGATCAGCCCTGCGTGGGCAGGTTTTCGGCGATGTAAGGCGGCAGGTTGAAGCTGCCTACGTGAATTTCCGGCGTCCAGTAGCGGGTGGTGCCCAGAATACCGGCGGCCTCGGCGCGCGCGCGGACGTCGTCAACCGTCTGCTTCGTGGGGTTCACACCCTTTGCCGCAACGCCGAGCGTCATGAACCCACCGACATAGGTCGGAACGGCTGCGACGTAAGCAGATACATGCGGGAAGAAATTGGCACGGCGAGCACTGGTTTCACGCAGTTCATCCGCCTGCATGAAGGGCACGCCGCACTGGTTCACGATCAGTCCCTGAGCGGAGAGGATGCGCGCGCAATCCTTGTAGAACGCATCAGTGAAGAGCACCTCGCCCACGCCGATCGGATCGGTCGAGTCGACGATAATCACGTCGAAAGAGCCGTCTGCTGCCTTGGCGACATAGTCGATGCCGTCACCGACGATGACATCGGCGCGGGGGTCGTTCCAGGCGTCGCCAGCGATGTTGGGGAGATGCTGCTTGGAAAGCTCGATAACCGCGCCGTCGATCTCGACCATGACGGCCTTTTCAACGGTCTTGTGCTGGAGCACGCGGCGAAGCACGCCACCATCGCCTGCGCCGATGATCAGTACGCGCTTGGCGTCGGGATGGGTCAGGAGCGGGACATGCGTGAGCATTTCCTGATAGACGAATTCATCGCGCTCGGTGATCTGGATGACGCCATCGAGAACGAGCACGCGGCCGTGGAAGTCGCTTTCAAAGACGACGATGTCCTGAAAGTCGCTCTTGACGCGTGCGAGCTCACGCGTGACGCGAAAACGCTGGCCCCAATCGGGGTAGAGGGTTTCGTTGATCCAGGATTCAGACATGAGGCGGTCTCTCCCAATTTTATCAAAAAAAAGGCCGGGCAACGGGCCCGGCCTTGTCTGCTTTTGAGCGCAGCGTAACGCGCTCAGCCTGCAGGCGAGATCTTTTCACGACCACGGCGTACTTCGTCAGAGACGACGCGACCGGCCTGGAAAAGACGCTGCATGACCGGAATCGTCAGATTCGGGTCGCAGGCGCCGCACATGAACACGTCAACGGCGGCAAAATTGCGCTCGGGCCATGTGTGGATGGAAATGTGGCTTTCGGCCAGCACGATCACGCCCGACACACCGCCATTGGGCGTGAAGTGATGGAAGTGGCTGTGCAGGATTGTTGCCCCTGCGGTAACCGCTGCCTCGCAAAGCGTGGCGTCGATTGCTGCGGGATCGTCCAGATTCGTGGCGTCCCAGAAATCGATCAGCAGGTGATGACCGGCGAAGCGTTCACCATCACGCTCAATGAAATAATCCTTGCACACCTCTTCATGAGATGTGTTCGATGCGACAGTCTGGTTATCTCTCGGGAGTCCCGATACCATCCCCAGTTGAGCAAGTGCGTTCATCACGTACCTCTAAACCAGTAGACAGCCTGTTGGGCAACATGCCCCCTTGGGCCAAGGCCGCCCGATTAAAGGTCATGCCCCCCGGATGCAAGGACTTTCTGGCCGATTCATCGTATTTTCTTCATAACGTTACTAGGTGTCGGCCTGTGCCTGTATGCCTCTTCAGACGGGGATCAGGCCCGGGCGGGCTGGATCACCCTGAAGGCCCCGATATAACGGGTGGCGTGCAAGAGGGGAGAGCAGGCAGCATCAAGGGCTGCGAGCGCATCGGGATGATCTTTCTGGAAGTCCAGCCACGCCTGATGCGAGCGCCATTCATCGATGGCAATGTAGTCGCCATGCTTGTCGAGATCGGCGATCAGGCGTGTGCCGAGATAGGTGCGGACATTGCGGTAGAGCCGCACCCATGGGCCTTCCGGCCCATAGGTCGCTTCGAATATCTCGATCTGGCTCGGGACGACACTGAACGCCCGGACGATCTCGCAGGTCACGAATGTCACCCCTTCGAAGCAATCGATCTGCCTCTGGAGCCGAGATCGGCGAACGCCTCCTCCATGCGGTCGACGATGCTCTTCTCGCCCACGCGCAGCCATTTGCGCGGGTCATAGAACTTCTTGTAGGGCGTGTCGGTCTCGGGATCGATCTGGTGCAGGAAGGCCTTGGGGTGTTCCAGCACGTACTGGCCCACGCCGTTGGCGAAGGCGAATTGCACATCCGTATCGATGTTCATCTTGAACACGCCATAGGATACAGCTGCCGTGATCTTGTCCTTTTCGGAGCCCGAGCCACCATGGAACACGAGGGCAAGAGGCTTGGGCCCGAGTCCCAGTTTCTCGGCCACGTGCTCCTGCGAGTGCAGCAGAATTTCCGGACGAAGCTGAACGTTTCCAGGCTTGTAGACGCCGTGCACGTTGCCGAAAGAGGCAGCGACAGTCACATGACCGAGCGGCGAAAGGCGGTTCCAGGCGGTCAGGACATCCTCGGGCTGGGTGTAGAGATGCGCATTGTCCTCGTGATCTTCGAGGTCGTGGCCGATCCCGTCTTCCTCGCCGCCGGTCACGCCGAGTTCGATCTCGAGGCTGATGCCGAGTTTGGCCATGCGGGGCAGCAAACGCGCGCATTCAGCCAGATTTTCCTCAAGCGGTTCAGCCGAAAGATCAAGCATGTGCGACGAGAAGAGCGGCGGACGGCCTGCCGCAACTTCTGCCTCGCTCAGTTCGAGCAGACCCTCGACCCAGGGCACGAGCTTGCGATCGGCATGATCGGTATGGAGGATGACGCAAACGCCATATTCCTTGGCGAGCAGATGCACATGACGGGCCATGGCGGCGGCACCGAGCACGCGGGCCCGGTGCTGGTCGGCCAGGCCTTCACCGGCATAAAAGCGCGCCCCGCCATTGGAGCACTGGATGATCACATCGGAATTGTTCTTGGCTGCGGCTTCAAGCACCGCATTGACGCTGTCTGTGCCGACAACATTGACGGCGGGAAGCGCGTAGCCGCCTTCCTTGCAGGCCTCGATCAGGGTGAGATAGTCATCACCTGTGACAACTCCCGGGGGCAGGGCTCGGCTGGGGCGCGACGCATTCGGGTTTGTAGGGGTCATAAGGATCTCATGTCTCTGATAACGGGTCGTCAAGGCCAATTTATCGCGATCCGCACCCGGAATGCCTAGACCTTTCATGGACACATTGAAGTCATTCTCGTTGCAGGACTGAAGGATTGGACTAGTTCGCCCAGATTACCCTTGCGCTGATCGACCGGTTCGGTCAGTTTCAGCCCGTTCCCGGTACAAGAGAGCGAGGCGATGAACCCGTCCAGAATGGTACGGGGCGGGATGTAGACAGCAATGGATGGGCCGCGTGAAAAAGAGCCAAGAAATCACCCTGAACGCTCCGGACGTGCCCGTTGACGAGGATATGCGTGAAGAGAGCGGCGCAAGCAACGCCAAGAGGCGTCAGATCCTCGACGGTGCCGAAGCGATCTTTCTGGAATCCGGATATGAAGGGGCCTCGATGTCCCAGATCGCCTGCCGGGCGAAGGTCTCGAAGGGCACGCTGTATAACCATTTCGAGAACAAGGCGGCCCTCTTCGGTGCGGTGATCGAAGATTTGAGCCGTGGCAAACTCGCACCGGCCATCTGTCAGAGCCACCTGACGGCCATTACGTGCGTCGAGGCGTTCACGCAGCTTGCCGAGCGCTTTATCAGTGTCCTGCTTCAGCCAGGCCCGTTGCGACTTTACCGTATCATCGTTTCCGAAGCGCCGCATTTTCCCGATCTCGCGGATACGTTCTGGCGCTTCGGCTTTGGCAGAACGCTGGACACCCTGACGAAATGGATCATGTTCTGGATTGAACGCGGCGCCATCGCCACCGATGACCCGACTTTTGCCGCCGAGCAATTCATGGCGCTCTGTCAGACGCGCCTGGTACAACGCAAGCGTTTCGAACTGCCGGTCGACTGCAGCGATGACCAGATACGCGTGGTCGCGGGGCGTGTGGGGCAGGCTTTCGTCGCAATCTATGGATGCGAGGCCAGAAAGGCGGATTGACGCAGAAGCCGAGACCCATGCTCAAGATGATGCGATTGTGAGAAGCAGAAAAGACCGGCTATAGCAGGCGTATTCATCAGGGTAATTGGGTCGCCGCCTCATGTCTTTTCTTAGGTTGCGGGTACGCCCGCTCGTGGCATGTCTTGCCGCCCTTGCCTGTCTGGGTCCTCTGACGTCTGCTCGGGCAGATGCCGCCGTTGACAATGCCGTCGATCCCCCTGTGGAGCCCGCCGAGATACTGGCCGTTTTCCCGCATGATCCACAGGCCTTCACCGAGGGGCTCTTTTACGAAGGCGGGTTCCTTTACGAGAGTACGGGGCTGATCGGGCACTCGGTGATCAGGAAAGTGGACCTGAGGACTGGCAAGGTGCTGGCTCAGGAGAGCCTACCCGAGGGATATTTCGGCGAGGGAATCACGTCCTGGCAGAACCGGCTTGTCAGCTTGACCTGGCGCGGGGGTGTCGGGTTCGTCTGGAGCTTTCCTGGCATCGTGATGCAAAGAAGATTCGAGTATCCCGGCGAGGGATGGGGCCTGACTCGTGACGCGCATTCGCTAATCATGTCCGACGGGTCAGCTTGTCTGAAGCATCTCGACCCCATTACATTTCATATCTTGTCCAGATTATGTGTCACTGCGTCGGGTATACCGGTCAAACGACTGAATGAACTCGAATATATTCATGGTGAGATCTGGGCGAATATATGGATGACTCCCGAGATCGCACGGATCGATCCCGTAACGGGTAAAGTCAAATCATGGGTTGATCTGAGTGTTCTGGCAGAAAAGATCAATTCTCTCGACCCTGATGCGGTCGCGAATGGCATCGCCTATGACCGCGAGAATGATCGCCTCTTCGTCACCGGAAAATATTGGCAGAAGCTGTACCAGATACGGATCGTGGACCACAAGAAATAGTGATTTGCAAAATAAGAACTATACAGGTCTTGATTACATAGATGTGACCCAAAAATGCAAATAATGGTTTATCCGGGCGTGAATAACGCTATGAGATGCTTTTCGCATCCCTTGTGGAGCATTCTGAAACTCTGGATCGAACGAGAAGCCCTTTAGAAGTCCAAGGCACCGTTCAAGCGAAATGGAGCGGCACGTGGCATATTCGGATAAAGACTGGCCCCAGGGCACACAAACACTGGGGCGTGGCCTGTCCATCATTCTGGCTGTGCAGGCCGGGGTCGATACGCTTTCCGAACTGGCACTCGAGATCGGGTGTACACGCAGCACGACCCAGCGCCTGACGTCAGCCCTGCTCCAGCAAGGATGGCTCCGCCTGAAATCGATGGGGCGCTACGGTCTTGGAGAGAAGCTCATTTCTCTCACCTCTCAGGCGCAGAACGCCTCGCCTTTGCTTGGCCTTGCGGCGCCGCTGCTTCAGAACCTCAATGATATCACGGGGCGGATGGTCCATCTTGGCATCCGCTCGGATAGCCATGTCATTTATCTGATGCGTCTGGAAGGCCGTAAACCGCTGAGCATTCGCACGCAGACAGGACAACATCTGCCGCTTGCCCGCACAGGTACGGGTCGGGCGCTCATTCTGGATGAGAGCGAGTCCGACTGGGCGCGGCTCTACAGGGCAAGCTACCGTCACATGCCCTCTGGCCTTGCGAGCTGGGTCAATCGCATGCGCGCCTATCGTGCGACAGATTGCGTCTTTGATCTCGAGGATGACGAGATCGGGATTCACTGCGTCGCAGCCCCTGTTCGGGATGCTTCTGGCCAGATCGTGGCCTCAATCAGCGTGACCGGGCGCGCAGGTGACATGCCGCTCCTGCGCATGAAAAGCCTGGCTCCGCAGGTACGCCAGACAGCGTCTATGCTCTCGGCGAAGCTGGGCTGGCATGAACTGAGCGATGTTGCGGACTAGCCCGGTCTTTCAGTTGGGCCAGGTCCGGATTGCGGTATTGACGGGGCCATAGGCACTCAGAAAGCCTGTGCAGGCCTGACCGTCAGGCGATGCAATGGCATCGCCCAGACAGGCGGCTCGACACCGCTCGTTTGGGCGCGTTGTTCAGAAGTTCGCGTGAAGCGATGCAATGAGCAGGCGGTTCAGTACCGGGACGAGCAGATATTGCAGTCCCAACAGAACGACGAGCGGGCTCAGATCCATGGCGCCGAACTGCGGCAGGATCGACCGTACAGGATTGAGGACGGGCTCGACGATCCGCCCCAGAAAGATGGCCACGTTATAGATGAAGCGATTGCTCGGATCGAGGATCCGGAAGCTCAGCAACATGCTCATCACGCAATACAGGATCAGCGCCCAGGTGAAGAGCTGGATCAGCATCAGAATGATGTTGTAGAGGGTGATGATCAGCAAGTCTCGTCTCTCAGCATGAAAACGGAGCGCTCCTTTTAGCGCCTGGGCGGGGGATCGCACAACTGAACCCGCATGGGTCCGGTGGGACATTCTTGACTTTGCGGTGTAACCGTGTAGCTTCCGAGCCGTTCCGTGGGGCTGTAGCTCAGATGGGAGAGCGCCTCGTTCGCAATGAGGAGGTCAGGGGTTCGATTCCCCTCAGCTCCACCACGGATCTCACTGAAATTTGGTCCATGATCTGCCGGATGAAACATCGTTTCGGTGTCAGCGTACCCAGACCCGTCCGGCGCTGAACGAAACCCAGACCGTATGCTGGGCGAACCAGTCTGCCCCGAGAAGCATGTCAGCCCCGTCGCGCATGTCCGAGACCGTAAGGACGGGGTCCCTCCATACTGGATTGCCCGAGCCTGGCGCTCCTTCCTGAAGGTGCAGGGCACGAAAATGATGCCAGTGATACCAGCGCGCATTGAGATCGACCCCGCTGGTGACGCCACCCTGATCCTTGCGCAAGATCTCGTCGGTAATTCCCATCAGATGGGCGAAGCGCCGCGACAGGATATGAGACCGCGCCCCACTATCGATCAGCGCTGTTCCTTCATGGCCATCCAGCACGAAGGATACCGTCAGTCGCGTGCCCTCACGCTGTGTCCGCAAGGTTGTGTACCCGCGGGGCCATGCAGGAGCGGGAGCGCAGCGACCATCGGAGGCGGAGGGTCGCCAAAGTGACAGGCGTTGCTGCTTCACATCGAACTCGACATCGAATTGACCAAGCAGGTCCACACCCATAAGCCCTGCGACGGGCGGCGTCAGGGCGGGTACGCCTGGAAGCGCGCCGAGGGGAATGGAGCGCTGCCCGAAAGGAATCGTGCCCAGCGACAGAGCCTTTATGAGCATGTTCGGGGCGAGCTGTCCCCGTCCGTTCGGCCCCTGAATCATGGTGGCATGGGCCGGGTCTGGCGTCAGGCGCAAAGCGGCCGCCGCCTCTGGCGTGATCAGGCTGCCTTCGGAGCCGGTATCGAGTATGAACCGGGCCTGTCTGCCATCGAGAATGACCGGTGCATTCAGAAACAGCCCGTCATTATGAAATGGGATATCCGCTACCTGCTCAGGAGCGCAGGAACCGGCTATTGCGTGAGGGGCAGCCAAGCTCATGGCAAAGGCCACGAGGAGCGCGAGAGCGGGACGCAGCATTTTTATTTCCTTGCGCGTGGATGGGCCTGCCATACGGCAAGGAGATGGCGTTCATCGGCCAGGGTGTAGGCCTGGGTGGTTGAAAGGCTGGCATGGCCAAGGAGTTCCTGGATCGCGCGCAGATCGGCCCCGCCCTCCAGCAGATGCGTTGCAAAGGAATGGCGCAGCGCATGGGGCGTCGCGCTGGCATCCAGCCCGCTTTGTTCGCGCCAGACCTGCATGACCCGGCGTGCTACTGCCGCCTGCAACCTCTTGCCGCGCAGCCCGACAAAAAGCGGTGAGTCCGGGGCCGGGCAGGGGTGCTGATTGCGCCACAGCATGAGCGTCTTGAGCACGTTGGGCAGGAGAGGCACGATCCGCTCCTTGCCGCCCTTGCCCGTCACGCGCAATCCCGCCTCGCCAGCGCGATCGCAATCGCGAATATCGAGAGCCAGAGCCTCGCCGATACGCAGACCGGCACCGTAGAGCAGAGTGAAGAGCGCTTCATCCCGCGCAGCGCAGAGCGGATGCTCGGCCAGAGACGCGATCTCGGCGGGAGCGCTGAGTGCCATGTCGCGGGAAAGCGGGCGTGGCAGGCGCTTGCGCACTTTCGGGGCCTTCATCTGGCGCAGAGCGCCCGCGCTCAGACCATGGCGCGTCGCCAGATAGTGGGAAAACGAGCGTAGCGCTGAAACGCGTCTTGCGCGTGATCGGGCCCGACCATCGGCCGTGCCCCGGCCATTTTCCGATCTGGCGGTGTCGAAAGCGAGCCAGGCCCGGAAATCGCTCGTGCGCAATCTTGCGAAGGCCTCGAGATCCGGCTCCTGCCCCAGATGCTCTGTCAGGAAGGCGAGAGCGCAGGCAACGTCATTGCGATAGGCAAGGACCGTGTTGGGGCGTGAGCGCTTTTCATGCGCCAGCCAGTCCAGCCAGTTTTCGAGATGGTCATGCATCAGCATGACGGCGGGCCTCGTCTCGTTTAAGAGGGCAGGACAAAAGGGGGCGCTTGGGCAGCATGACGGAACCGAGCTTACTGAAGCTGACGGCAGATGGCGAGAGAACGGTGCGCGTGAGTGTTCTGCTGCCTCTGCCCTTCGCCACGCCGCTCGACTACCTCGCCCCGGAAAACAGCGTCTCCCCCGGTGATCTCGTGAGCGTGCCTCTGGGACGACGCGAGGAAACGGGCTGTGTCTGGGACATGGACAGTGACGTGCCTGCCGATTTTGCTCCGATCGAGGCGCGTTCTGTTCCCCTTTCACGGCTCAAACCCCTTCTGGGGCGGCTGGACATGCCCTCCCTGCCTCGCGACCTCAGACGCTTCATCGACTGGCTGGCGGCCTATACGCTCACGCCGCCGGGTCTGGTTCTGGCCATGGCCATTCGCGCGCGCCATACGCAGCCGACCAGGGTCCAGCTCGGCTGGGTCAGGGGCGGGGGCGATCCATCAGCGCTGCGCATGACCGAGGCGCGTCAGCGTGTGCTCGATGCAGTGGGAGAGGATGCCCTCTCCTCAGCCACGATCACCGAAAGAACCGGGGTTTCTGCCGGTGTGCTGCGTGGATTGGCCGCTGCCGGTCTCCTGCGCGAGGCCCCGCTTCTGGCGCCCCCACTTTTTTCCTTGCCCGATCCCATGTTTCATCCGCCCCGTCTTTCAGATGATCAGCAGGAAGCGGCTCTAGCCCTGACCGACAGCGTGCGGGCACGCGCGTTCAACGTGACCCTGCTCGAGGGTGTGACCGGTTCCGGCAAGACAGAGGTCTATTTCGAGGCCGTCGCGGCCTGTCTGGCAGAAGGCAGGCAATGTCTCGTGCTCCTGCCTGAAATCGCCCTCTCGACCCAATGGACGGATCGTTTTGCCCGGCGATTCGGCGTTCAGCCTGCGCTCTGGCATTCCGAACTGGGGGGAAAGAAAAGGCGCGAGACATGGCATGCCATCGCCCAGGGTCAGGCAGCGGTCGTGGTCGGAGCACGCTCAGCCCTGTTTCTGCCTTTCCCCGATCTGGGTCTGATCATCGTGGATGAGGAACATGAGAGCGCCTTCAAGCAGGAGGAAGGCGTGACCTATCACGGGCGCGACATGGCCATCGTGCGGGCGAGGCTCTCGAACGTGCCGGCCATTCTCGTTTCCGCGACGCCGAGTCTTGAGACCCTGACCAATGTCGAGAACGGGCGTTATCGTCACGTCGTGCTCCATGCCCGACACGGCAATGCCACTCTGCCGGATGTACGCCTGATCGACATGCGCCGTGCGCCACCGGAGCGTGGGCAGTTTCTGTCACCGGTCCTGGTGGACGCTATCCGCGCTAGTTTCGAGCGTGAGGAACAGGCCATGCTGTTTCTCAACCGGCGTGGCTACGCTCCCCTGACCTTGTGCCGCAGCTGCGGCCATCGCATGGAATGCCCCAATTGCTCGTCCTGGCTTGTCGAACATCGCGCACGTCAGATCCTGACCTGCCATCATTGTGGCCATGTCGAGGGACTACCTGAAACCTGCCCCTCCTGCGCGGCCGAATCCAGCCTCGTCGCAGTCGGTCCGGGTATTGAGCGTGTTCATGAGGAAGCCCGGCTGCATTTCCCCGAGGCCCGGATTCTGGTCATGGCCTCGGACACACTCGGCTCGCCTTCCGCCACGGCAGAGGCCGTACGTCGTATCAGCGCACGCGAGATCGATCTGGTCATTGGCACGCAGATCGTCGCGAAGGGCTGGCACTTCCCGGACCTGACCCTTGTGGGGGTGGTCGATGCCGATCTCGGCCTAGGCGGTGGTGATTTGCGTGCCGCCGAGCGTACGGTGCAATTGCTGCATCAGGTATCCGGTCGTGCAGGCCGTGCGGAAAAACCCGGCACAGTCTTGCTGCAAAGCTATCTCGGCGATCACCCGGTAATGAAAGCCCTCGTGTCGAACGATTATCTTGCCTTCATGGAGCAGGAATCGGCTCAGAGAAAACCCGGCTTCTGGCCGCCTTACGGGCGTCTGGCGGCTCTGATCGTCAGTGCCGATTCCGCTGAAGCGGCAGATCGCGTGTCCGGACTCCTCGGCGCACGGGCACCCGATCTGCCCGGTGTGCAGGTGCTTGGCCCTGCGCCAGCCCCATTGGCCATTCTACGCGGGCGTCATCGTCGTCGGCTGCTATTGCGCACGAGGCGCAGTGTGGCCGTTCAACCGATCATCCGGCAGTGGCTTGAGGGGGTGAAGCTTTCGACTCATGAGCGCATCGACATCGATATTGATCCGATCTCGTTTCTCTGAGGTTGGGTCTTCCGGTGGCAGAAAGCTGCGGGGCGCTGCCCCGCACCCCGGAAAGGGGCTTGCCCCTTTCATCCCGTCAACTGGTCTCCCAACGGGAGATGGCCCTTTGACGGGGTTCGGGGCGGAGCTCCGAGGGGAGAACTCAGTTCGTCTTTTCTTCGCGCTTCGGCTTGATGGCCTTGACCACGAAGGTGACGATCGCAATCACGGCGAGCAGATGCTGAAGATGCGGGCGCAGTTTCCTGGGGCCGAACATGCTGAGGAAGGTCAGGCCGCCCATGATCGCTTCCTTGGTCTGCGGCTTGGCCGAGCAGCACATCTTGCTGAGGCAGCACCCTTTTTTCGGGGCATCCGGCGCGGTCAGTTCAGTGACCTTGGCCTTGTTCTTCTTGAACATGATGTTCTCCTTTGACTTCGACATCTCATCAAACTGCGCAATCAAGGCAGAGTTGAGATCGTGACGCGCTTTAAATCGCGCGTCCATCCAGAGAAGCCTGCAGCGTCTTCACACGTTTGGCAGCGCCGCTGGCCAGAGGATCGACAACGAGCACCTGTTGAGCCGCCTGAAGGGCCGCACGCATGTTATGACGCTCTTCCTCTATCTGCGACAGAAGCTGCCAGGAGAGGGGATCATCCGGATCCAGATGCAGGGCCACCCCCAGATCGCTGATGGCCCCCTCGAAATCGCCTGCAGCATAGCGCACACGGGCGCGACCGCGCCGGATGAACGCCTTGTCAGGCTGCAGCACCAGAGCGTTGTCGAGCGCAGCCTCTGCCTTGCGGTAGTCATGGGCCTTGAGGCTCGAATCGGCATTCTCGAGCAGCAGACGTGTGCTGGCGGTCAGGCCCCTCTGGCGCAATGTCTCGACCTGACGCTCAAGGGCGCGGGCTTCGGCCGGTTTGGTGGCATTGCGCAAGGCCTTGCTGGCCTCAATCAGAGGGTCGGGCTTCGACTTGGTCGGGGGTGCGACCTGCGGCGGTGGATGCGTCGGAGGCTGAGGAGTGGGCAGCGATGTCGTATGGGGCGGAGGGGCCGGGAAGGCTGGGAAGGGCGCCAGAACGACAAAAGCCGCGCTGCTGAGAAGCAGACACGGCCTGACGACGGCCCGCAAACAGGCCGTGTAACGCATCAAAACGGGGCTGAGGCTCCGTTTTGGCATCAACAGGGAATTAGCCCTGGCGAGCCTTCATGCGCGGGTTCTTCTTGTTGATGACATAGACGCGGCCACGACGGCGAACGACGCGGCAGTCCTTGTCGCGGATCTTGGCGGATTTGAGGCTGTTACGAATCTTCATGATAATTTGCTTCCCGGGCCATGCAAGACGAACGGGCGTCGCGCCCGTGAGTGGTCGTCGGAATACTCATCGCTATGCCGGGAGTCAACTCCAAGCTGGGCTTCCTGCCCCGGAAACCCTGACATTTGGACGTTTTCAAAGGATGAAAAGCCAATTATCCTGATTCCATGAAGAAAGCTCTGCCTGTTCTCGCCGTCCTGCTGGCTGGTCTGCCCCTCTCGGCGCAAGCGGCGCCCCACCCGAAAAACGATCCGGCCTCGGTACTCAACCGGATTCTGGCTGTGCTGCAGACTGACCCGGATTCGGCCAGTGACAGCTGCGTCGAGGCCCTCAAGGAGTTGCACAAGACGCAGAAGATCGTCGCGGATCAGGACAGCGACAGCAACAATCAGGACGCCGCTGTGGCACGCGATGTACTCGAATCCGATTTCGAGGAAACGATCGAGGTTTGCGGCGCCGATGCGCGGACCATGTGCCGCACCCGCGCTGAGACGAATCCCAAGCTGCCGCCACTCTGCGCCGCCATACGCCCCCGGCCTCAGGGTGATGGCGAGGACTGAGCACCTCTCCGCGCGGCTTCGCGTGAAGCCCTGAGACCTCTCACGGAATCAGGGCCATGTTTGTTCAGGCGAGCGGTCGCTGTGCCATGGCCCACAGGGCGAAGCCATAGACATAAGCGACTTCTTCCAGGCGCTTGAAACGGCCAGACGAGCCGCCATGCCCGGCATCCATATTGATTCGGCACAGGAACGGCCCGCCCGATGCGACCTCGCGCAGCTTCGCGATCCATTTTGCAGGCTCCCAATAGGTCACCCGTGGGTCGGAAAGTCCCCCCATGGCCAGAACCGGCGGGTAGGGAACGGCTCTGATATTGTCATAGGGCGAGTAGCTGGCGATCAGGTCATAGGCGTCGCGATCTTCCAACGGGTTACCCCATTCCGGCCATTCGGGCGGGGTGAGCGGCAGCGTGTCGTCGGACATGGTGTTCAGCACATCGACAAAAGGCACCTGAGCGGCAATCCCGGCAAATAATTCGGGCGCAAGATTGACCACCGCTCCCATCAGCAACCCGCCTGCCGACCCTCCATGGGCGACAATACGTCCTTCCTGCCCATATCCGAGCTGAACAAGGGTACGGGCACAGGTGACGAAATCGGTGAAGCTGTTGGGCTTGTGTTTGCCCCTCCCCTTCAGGAACCAGTCCCATCCCTTCTCGGAACCGCCACGGATATGGGCTACGGCATAGACCCATCCCCGATCGACCAGACTGAATACCGAGGTGCTGAACCCCGAATCCATCGAGATGCCATAAGAGCCATAGCCGTAGAGCAGGAGCGGAGCGGTGCCGTCACAAGGTGTGTCACGCCTCTTGAGAATGGTGACCGGTACCTCTGCCCCGTCCGAGGCCGAGGCAAAGATACGGTGCGTTTCGTAGAGCGCGGGATCATGCCCGGAAGGGATCTCGCGGATTTTCTGGAGAACCTGCTCGCCCGATACCATGTCGAGATCGTACCAATGGGCCGGTGTGGTCGGTGATTCATAGATGTAGCGCAGGACGGCCGCGTCATATTCAAGAAAGCCGAGCAGGGTGAGGTCGAAGGCCTCCTCTTCCATGCCGATGGTGCGCGTCTGGGTGCGGATATCGCCTGTCGCGTTTGCAGCGATGACATGGATCTCGATATTGCCGTTCACGCGTTCCGCCCAGGCCAGATGGGTGCGGCTTGCGGCGGCGCCCAGAAGGAACCTCCCTGGCGTATGGGGCAGAAAGTCTTTCCAGTTTTCGCGCGACGGCGCGGTATCTGGCGCCTGCTTGAACTGGAAATCGATCGCTCCCTCGGTGTTGGTGAGGATGAAGAACCGGTCATTCCAATGCGTGAGGGTATAGCGCTCCCCGCGGACAAGTGGTGAGGCGCTGCGGGGGGACTGTGTTGGATCGCTGGCGGGGATCAGTAGAGTTTCGTTGGTATCGTGATCGCCACGCTCGATCAGGATCCATTGTCGTGAGGCCGTGACCGAAAGACTGAGGAAGAACCCGGAATCTGGCTCATCGAAAACCAGCACATCCTCGCCGCCTGCCAGAGGGCGACGATAGACACGCGAAGGACGACCATGATCGTCACGGTAGATCCAGAACAGCCAGGCACTGTCTGGCGAGATGATGAAGCTGCCTGAGGCGCTCTCGACATCAGGGGCAAAGGCCGCCCCGGTTTCAAGATCGAGGCTGTGCAGCCGATAGACTTCCGATCCCTGCGTATCGGCGGCGTAGACGAAGACGCGGTGATCATCGGAATGACGTGTCCCCGCCAGGGCGAAATAGGCATGAGACTTCGCCAGGGCATCGACATCGAGCAGGATCTGCTCGTCTCCGCCCAGGCGGGGACGACGCAGATAGACCGGATGCTGGGCATCCTTGGCGAAGCGCGAGAAATACAGCCATGTGCCATCGGGCCATGGCACGGAATCCTCGGCAGGTGGAATGCGCCCGATCATCTCCTTAAGCAGAATCTCGCGCTCGCGCGCCATGCTCCCCAGGCATTCCTCCGTGTAGGTGTTTTCCTCACGCAGGGCCTCGGCAATATCGGTGCGCAGCAGGCTTGGGTCGCGCAGCACCTTTTGCCAGTTCTCGTCCTTCATCCAGGCATAATCGTCGTGCCGGACGCGCTCGAGCTGCGTGATCGTATGGGGGACACGCCGTGGCGAGGGAGGGATCATGGCAGGGCCTCTTGAAGGGAAGACAACACAGCACAGAGAGTGCGGCAGAACAGGCTAGGCCTCAACGCCCTAACATCCTGTTTCTGCGAAGTTTCGATACAGCAATAAACCAGCGCCGTGCTCACATGTTACGAAAGGACACGTCCTTCACCCCGCTCCGTCGAGTGGGAGAGCGCGTTTTAACAGGCCCTGCCAGAGGCATTTGGCCTGAAGAAGAGCAGAAAAAAGGATTGATCTTATGGTGTCACGTCTCTGTCTCGGCCTGACGGCCCTTTGCAGCCTGGCCTATGCTGGCGCAACCGCCCATGCCCAGCAGGCCCCGGTGCCGTCCGTGCCGCCTGGCACCATGTCCACTGTCATGCCAGCCGGCTCTGTACCGGTGCAGCGTGATGGCGCTCCTGCGGCCACATCTGGCGTCATGCAGGCTGTCGGCGGTCCCGCCGTAAGCAATACGGTCGCCACGGCAAAGACGCCTGGCGTGCTCGATACTTACGGGCTTCCCTCGCTCGATTCCGCCAAAGCTGGTAATCTGGCGGGCCTTGCCAGCTACTGCGTCCATAATCACCTCGTGCATGGCACTACCTTGCGCGTTGTTGGCCGCAAGCTTGCCAAGCGCCCTGACGTCAAGGGCGATCAGTATTATTCGCTCGGCGGCCAGGGGCTGCTTCAGACCAGCACGAACGTGCCCTTCGATGTCTCGACCCTCGATCTCAGCCATCGCACTCAGCTTTGTGCCCAGATCGGCCAGCGTGGTCAGGATTTCAAATAAGACTGCTTTCCATCGGCAAATGAAAAAGGCTGGCTCCAGGGAGCCAGCCTTTTTTGATTCGACAGAGCGCAATGCAAGGGAGGGACATATGGAGCCCTGTCTCCCCAGAGCACCGTTGATCTCTGGAAACCCTGCTGATGCCAAGCTGGAGCCATCGGGGCGCCCCCATTGGCGAAGCCGAGACTGAGCGCGCTTTAAAAAGGCAGCCCCAGAACGAGATCGAGTCCTTCGGCGCTGCACAGGACAGCGGCCTTCTCCTGACGCGTCAGCGCGCCCAGCGCTTCGGCGACTGATGATGACTCACGGAGTTTGAGAAGACCCACGAGCAGGTTAGCGTCGATGGCGCCGCCGGTTTGGCGCGGTGCGGGCAGGGCACGTCTGTGCTCGGCAGCAAGATCGGGGTTGCTGCGCAGGGCGGCAAAGGCCTCGGCCGGTGGGCGATTGGGCATGGCTTCAGCCTGCGTACGGCGCAGATCGTTTTCTGTGGCCAGTTGCAGGATGGGGGGCAGATTCGTCTCTTCGGGAATGAGCAGGAGCCCCCAGCTTTTCAGCCAGAGCCCGACATCCCTGCTGGCTGTCATGGCGGCAAGCGGGATGGCCAGGGCCAGACCGATGAGGACGGGCGTCATCCAGAGGAACAGGGAGAACGATACCGACCAGGCCGCTGCGGCCATGACCAGACCGAACGCCGTATAGATCCAGTAACCATGCGCGACCTCCTTGAGGGAGACGCGTCCGTCATCGCGATTCTGGGCGTTCCAGCCGGAATCGCGACCTCGAAGGATCGAGATGACGCCTGATGTGTGGATCAGCATGGCAATGGGCGCAATCAGGCCGCCAATGAGAGTCTCAAGCGCGATCGAGGCAACCAGGCGCAGAAACCCGCCACAACTGCGCAGCATCGCGCGGTCAAACAGCGTGGCGATAAGCGCAAGGCCCTTGGGAGCGAGAAGCACGGCCATGGTGCCGATGAACACGTATTTAGCCTGTACCGGGTCGACCTGGGGCCAGTGCGGATACAGCGTCTTGGTATCGCCGAAATATTCGGGCCGGTCGAAATGGGCCTGCAGCGAGATCAGGATGCCGAACAGCAGGAACAGAAGCCAGAGCGGCGAGGTGATATAGGCGCCGATCCCGACCATCATATGCATGCGGCTGACCCAGTGCAGCCCGCGCGACAGCACGATCTTGCCGTGTTGCAGATTACCCTGGCACCAGCGACGGTCGCGAATGGCGACGTCTGTGAGCGAGGGCGGGCTTTCCTCATAGGAGCCGAACAGGCCCGGAATCATGTGGATGGCCCAGCCGCCGCGACGCATGAGGGCGGCCTCGACGAAATCGTGGCTCAGAATGCCGCCGCCGAAGGGCTTGCGCCCCGGCAGATGGGGCAGCCCGGCCTGTTCTGCAAAAGCGCGCGTGCGAATGACGGCGTTATGGCCCCAGTAATTGCCTTCAGAGCCGTGCCACCAGGCGATGCCATGGGCAATGAGCGGCCCGTAAACACGACCGGCAAATTGCTGCATGCGGGCAAAAAGCGTCTTGCCGCCGATGATGACGGGCAGGGTCTGGATGAGCGCCACCTTTTCGTGGCGCTCCATGGCCGAGACCGTGCGCACGATCAGCCCGCCATCCATCACGGAGTCGGCGTCGAGGGTCAGCATCTGCTGATAGGCGCCACCGAAGCGCTTGACCCATTCTTCCAGATTGCCGGATTTGCGATCGATGTTCTTGGGGCGACGACGGTAGAAAATACGTCCCTGCCCGTTCACGGCCTCGACGAAAGCGAGATAGGCGCGCTCTTCGCGAATCCAGACATCCGGATCGGTCGTGTCGGACAGCATGAAGAAGTCGAATGCGTCGATACGTCCTGTCGCCACAAGGGAGTCATGAATGGCGCGCAGCCCGACGAGGACACGGTCAGGGTCCTCGTTATAGGTGGGCATGAGCACGGCGGTGCGGCTCATGAGCGCGGGGAGGGGGGCATCGCGTGAAATACCGAGGCCCAAACCACCATGGCGCAGCACGGAAACGAACCCTGCCAGCGACGAAGTGAAAGACAGCGAGATCCAGGCGCCCAAAATGACGAAGAGCGCGAGCACGATGATGCCGAGTGTCGAGACGCCCATCGAGTTGAGCACGCGGTTCATCTCGAAGGCGCCCCATCCCGTCAGCAGTATCGCGCCACCGATAACGAAGAGGCGGCGCAGCCACAGGAAGGCTGGCGTGGTCGGGGGATGGCGTTCACGTCCGAAAGTCTCGGGACGCTGACGCAGGTTCTGCGTCGGCATCGCGAGGGGCGATTCAGCCGGAAGGACGTCGAAGGGGGCGAATTTGCGGGGAAGGCTGCTCACGGCGTCCAACGATACATCCATTTTTCGGAAATCGGGCCCTGGTCAGTGGCGAGCTGACAGGTCAGCTCGGCCAGCTTGGCGCTGCCCGGATAGAATTCGAACGTGGTGCGCCAGCCCTTGATATTGGGATTGGGCTCGACCACCACATTCTTGATCGTACCCGTGGAGGCCTGGGGCACGAGGTGGAAGGCCGCATTGGGCGGAAGATTCTCGAAAGGCTTGCCCGTGAAATCGATCACGAACATGCGGCCATCGGCGTGGTCCGTTACGCCGCCCACGCGGGTTGCACCGATACGTGCCAGATCTGTCGGCCAGGGCGTGTCCCAACCCCAGTACATGCGGTAGGTGTAGGCATATTCATGCCCGGCCTGCATGGTCTGCTTGGGGCGCCAGAACGAGACGATGTTATCGTTCACTTCGTTCGGGGTCGGGATCTCGACGAGATCGACCGCGCCCTCACCCCAGTCTCCGATAGGCTCGATCCAGAGCGAGGGACGCTTTTCGTAGTTCAGCGCCAGATCCTCGAAATCATGGAAGGCACGACGGCGCTGCATCAGGCCGAAACCGTGGGGGCTGGCGTCCTGGAAGGCCGAAAACTGGAGATCGACCGGGTTGTTCAGCGGGCGATAGAGCTGGGCGCCTGTACCAGTCCACATCTGGAGCGCCTCGCTGTCATGTGCGCCGGGACGCCAGTCATCGACATGGTTGCGGTTATTGGCGTCGAAATAGAACATGCCGGTGAGAGCCGCCACGCCGCCTTCGGTGATGTCAGTACGCGGATAGAAGCTCGACTGCACGTCAAATACCGTGGTGGCACCCGGGCGGATGGTGAAGCGGAAAGCGCCCACGACCGAAGGGCTGTCCATCAGGGCATGAATAACCACGGAGTCGACGCCGGGCTTGGGTTTTTCAAGCCAGAACTCGCGAAACAGGGCGAACTCTTCCCCTTTCGGGTCGCCCGTCCCGTTGGCGAAGCCGCGGGCGGACAAGCCGTAATTCTGGCCTTTGGCTACGGCGCGGAAATACGATGCGCCAAGGAACACGGCGCATTCTTCCATCACATTGGGTGTGTTGATGGCATTGCGCAGGCGCAGGCCCGAGAAACCGAGATCGTCGGTCACACGCAGCATCGGGTCAGGATAGGTGAACATGTCGGGGTCGTACACGATTGGGCTTGATTGCCCATCAATGACCTCGTTCATGTTGATCCGTGGGCGATACAGGAAGCCGCGAGGAAAGAACTCGACATCGAAGGCGAGATTCTGGCCGTGCCAGAGCGCCCGATCTTCCTTGTAGGCGATGCCGCGGAACTGATCGAAATTCATGTTATCGATCGCGCTGGGGAGAGTTTGCTGCGGCGCCTTATAGGCGGATTTCGACAGGTTCTGTGCAATCTGACGCACGGTATTGTTGTCGAACGGCGTGGGTTTGGGCGCGGCCGCTTGGGCTGCCCGGGCTATTTTGCTGGCCCCCAGTACAGAGAGGCCAGCACCGAATTTAACGAGGTCGCGACGCAGCACTATGACTATCTCCAGCAGACCCGGCTAAATGCCGGGCGATGTCTGATTTTCCTAACGCCCATAAGTTACTTTGGGACACAGGAAAACTCGCCTGCCTTAGAAATCTGTCATGAGTGCGGCTTTCGCGCATCCTTTTCAGTTGGGGAGGGCGGCTTTCACCCCTTTTTCCCGGATGATTACCCGAAGTTCGTTCACTTTTTTGTCAAGAGCCTCATGGTTCAGTTTGCGCCAGCCATCGAAGGCCGGAAGCTTAAGCGCCTCCGCAAAATCCTCGTTTCTGGCCAGAGCCCAGGTTTCGTCAGTGAAGGTCGGCTCGATCGGGTCGAAGGTACCGCCCTGCTCGTTCTTGCCGCGCAGCATCTCAAGATAGGCTGCTAGACCATAGGCGACGCGATCGAGCGGCAGCTTTGCCTTGATCAGGTTCTGGATCGTGGCTGTCCAGAAGACCTGCACCTTGGAGGCGCCATCGCTGCCGATACGCAGGTTCTGATCTGCCATGGCCGGATTGGAGAAGCGTGAAATCACCGACTCCTTGTACTTCTCGAGATCTTCACCCGGAGCGGCCTTGAGCGTCGGGATCACGTCGGTATCGAGATAGGATTCCACCAGCTTGCGCAGCTCGGGATCATTGATCGATTCATCGATATGATCATAGCCGAGTAGCAGACCCGAGAAGGCCAGGAAGATATGCGATGCATTGAGCATGCGGATCTTCATGAACTCGTAATCGGTCACATCCTCGACCATCTGAACGCCCACTTTTTCCAGAGCGGGGCGACCATCGGCGAACTCGTCCTCAACCACCCACTGGGTGAAATCCTCGGCGACGAGCGGCAGCAGATCGTCCAGCCCGCTCTCGCGGTTCAGGCGTTCCGCAATGGCGGAAGAGACGGTCGGGGTGATGCGATCAACCATGGCATTCGGGAAGGTCGCATTGGCCTCGATCCAGCTTGCAAGCTCGGGATCACGCGCATGCGCGTAGCCGAGGAAAGCCTTGCGCGCGACGTTTCCGTTATGGCGCAGATTGTCGCAGGACATGATGGTGAACGCGCGATTGCCGGCATCGCGGCGACGGCGCAGCCCTTCCACCACGTAGCCGAAGATGGTGCTGGGAGATTCCGGGTTGGCCAGATCGCGCTGGACAGCATCGTTTTCGACGTCGAATTCGCCGGAATGCTCGTCGATATTATAGCCGCCCTCGGTGATCGTCATCGAGACAATCTTGATGGCCGGGTCGGACAGATAGTTCAGCACGGCTTCGGGCTTCTCCGGCGCCAGCAGATAGTCGCGCAGAGCTCCGATCACGCTGCGCTTGCTCTCGCCTGAAGGGGCTGTTTCGGTCAGGGAGAAAAGGCAGTCCTGACGCTTGAAGTCGTCCGCTTTCTGCTTCGAGCGCTCACCCGAGGTCAGGCCAACGCCGACGATGCCCCAGTGATGCTGGCCGACCAGACCGAGAACCTTGTTGATGTAATAGGCTTCATGGGCGCGGAAAAAATTGCCCACGCCGAAATGCAGGATTCCAGGCTTGATATCCTTGAGATCATAAGACGGAGCGGCCACGCCTTCTGGCAGGTGCTGCAGGGTCTCACGGGTGATCATAAGCTTAAATCCCTCTTCTTAACGTACTAGGCGCCGTTGGCTGGCAGGACAGAAAAACCAGATTGGATGCCCCGCGTCAAAAACCACCACGCGCCCATCATAGGCGTATTTCATGCGGTGCAACGTGCCGGAACGATCACAAGTTCATCCTTGGCGCGTGTTGTCGCTATTTCCCGATCATATCACGCAGATCCTTGGCGCGGCTCTCGGGTGTGCTCATCAGGACATCCGTAGCGCGGCGCAAATCCTGCCTCAGAAGCGCGATGACAAAGTGCATTTCAGGCAGCGCGTCCTGTCCCAGAGTGGGCAGGGCGCTCAGCACGTCCTCGCGGCCCGGGCGATAGGGCTTGTCATGCGCCTTGCCTGCGGCATGAATTTCGCAGCGTCGCGCCAGTGAGCGATAGGCATGGCTCAGCCCTGTATGCAGACCCGACACACCCGAGAACCCACCCCGGTCCTTGCCCGCATTGATGGCGCGCGCCACGAGCATGGTGTCGCTCAGCATGCGGCGCATCAGGGCGGGCAGCACGGTAAGGATCGGGTGGCGCTTTTCGAGAAGGCCCCAGTTTTCCCGATAGGCTTCCGCCACGCATTCATTGATCACGAGCAGATTGCGCGCGCAATGATCATTGCGCGCTTCGAGCTCGCTCCACATTTCCTGCCGCCCCAGAGCCGCCTGGAGCAGCTCGTCCATTTCACGGAACATGCGTCCGGCAGTGAGAAAACCGCGGCGTCTGGCGCTGGCATGCAGCACCACGAAGGAGACGACCAGAGAGACGATCACGCCCAGGAAAATGGCGGTCAGTCTCTCGGTAAGGGGCCAGTACGGATTGCTGCCATGCGAGGGCAAAAGATAGACGATCATCAGCGTCACCCCGGCAAAGCGGAGCGAGGGACGTACGGCGGCCATATAGGCAAGTGGCAGAAGCGCGATGCAGAAAATAGGCCAGTAAAATCCAAGTACCAGACGCGCGGTAATGGCCAGCGTCCCCACCACGGCACCGACAAGCGTGCCGATGATCTGATCCCGTGCTGTTGCGAATGTCTGATCGATGCTCGACTGGGTGACGATCAGGGCCGTGATGAGCGCCCAGATCGTTTCATCGAGACCCGTTGCCTCACCGATGATCCAGCACAGGGCCACGGCAACGAGGGTGCGGACCATTTGCCGCCAGGGCGCCTCACCATCGGCCCGCGCTCGAAACAGTGAGGCGAACGGCATGGCTTACTCCCCTGATAGTGGCAGCGGCACCCAGCGCAGCCCGTCTTGACCCTGAACGAGCAGGAGAACGGTATGTTTCTTCTGCTGACGGGCGCGCGCCAGCTCCTTGGACAGTGCATCGGGGGAATTGACGCCCACCTGCTGAACCTCAGTCACGACATCGCCAGGCTGCAGCCCACGCGTATCGGCCGGGCCGTCACGGGTCACATCGGTCACCACCACGCCACGCTGCGAGTCAGAAAGACTGTATTTGCTGCGCGTGTCGTCATCAATGGCCGAGAAGGTCACCCCCAGATCGGCCAGGGCCAGCTTGCTGGGGCCTTTCGGCTTGGCATCGGTCGGGGGCATGTCCGGCGCCTCGGGTGAGGGCTTGACCACCAGCGTGACATCGAGCGTCTTGCCCTTGCGCCAGATCCCGAACACCGTCTTCGTGCCCGGTGTGATTTCGGCGACCAGGCGTGGAAGTGCGTGACCATCAATCGGCTTGCCATCGAGCGCGACGATGACATCGCCCGTCTGAAGCTTGGCGCTGGCGGCGGGGCCCTTGGGGTCGATCCCGGCGATCATTGCGCCTTTTTCGGGCTTGAGCCCGATGCTGTCGGCGATCTCATGGGTCACGTTCTGGACGCGCACGCCAATCCAGCCCCGCGACACATGGCCGTCGCGACGCAACTGATCGATCACACCGCGCGCATCATTGGCCGGTATGGCGAAGCCAATGCCGATGGAGCCGCCACTCGAACTGTAGATGGCGGTGTTGATGCCAATGACCTGTCCATCGAGATTGAAGAGCGGGCCGCCGGAATTGCCCCGATTGATGGAGGCATCGGTCTGGATATAGTCGTCATACAGGCCGTGATTGATATCGCGGCCGCGCGACGAAACAATACCGCTCGTGACCGTGCCCGACAGGCCGAACGGATTGCCGATGGCCAGTACGCGATCGCCCACGCGCGCCTTGTCGCTGTCGCCGAACGGTACTGTCGGGAAGGCCGATTTGCTTTCGATCTTGATGACGGCCAGATCGGTCCGGCTGTCACGCCCTACAATCTTTGCGGGCAGCACCGTGCCATCCTGCAGCGTGACCGACACCTTGTCGGCATCCTTGATGACGTGGTTGTTCGTGACGATGTACCCGTCGGGTGAGATGATGAATCCCGAACCCAGAGCCTGCATCTTGCGCGGGGGCTCCGAGGAAGAGGGCTGGCGATTCATGTAGTCATGGAAGAACTTTTCCATGGGCGAGCCGGGGGGGAATTGCGGCACTTGCGGTCCGTCATCGGGGCTTGCATCCGGGCCGTCATCATCATCCTCGTCCTCACCTGGCTTCAGCGTGGCAGAGATCGAGATGTTCACCACGGCTGGCAGCAGGCTGGCAGCAAGATCCGCCAGTGAGTCCGGTGCGGCATGGACGCTGCGCGCGCTCGTCACAACCCCAGTGGCCGGCACAGCCGGGGCGGGGCCCGGTGCCGTCGGGGCAGGCTGGGCAAAAGCGGAGGCGGTGGCGGATACCCAGCCGCCCATCAGGGCGGCGAGAACGAGGCGATGTTTCATGTGCTTACGCTAACGCAAATCAGGGGTTTGCGTCACCTATCTCCGCGCTACGATCTTTCTTTGCTTCTTCGCGGGCTTCCTTGCGCGTCTCGCCTGCCATCAGCGCGGCTTGACGGCGATGGCGGTCGAGCCACACGGCCACGCCATATACCCCGGCAAAGCCCAGGACATTGACCAGGATCTGGATGATCCAGCCATCGCCGAAACTGTTCATGACCAGACGGGCGAACAGGTCGAGGATCGTGCCGAAGCTGAACACCTCGAGCGAGTGGCGTCCGAGCAGGGCAAGCGCCTGCCCGACCCGCGTCTCGGAAAGCCGTGTGGCAGTGACCGAAGACTGGACCAGAAGCAGAATTGCCAGAGCATCGGTCCAGCGCCAGATGGCCAGATCGGATTTGTCTGCCGGGGGCATGTCCCCCAGAGGCCGCAGACTGGGCAAATCCCAGCTTTCATAGGGAAAGCACTGCAAGGCACCAAAAACCAGATACGCCCCGGCGACGACACGCGCCCAGAGCGGTCCCGGCAGATTGCCCTCGCGTTTGCCTGCCATGATGGCGGCGAGCATGCCGAGGGTGAAGATGAACTGCCAGGCGAACGGGTTGAAGTACCAGCCATCCGGATCGAGCCAGTTGGGCAGGTTCAGCGTGGGATCGCTGTTGACCAGTCCCCAGAGCGCAAGGCTGGCCCCCGCCAGCAGCCAGGGCGACAGCTTCCATAAAAAGACCAGAACGGGAAAAGCGAGAAGCAGGACGATATAGAGCGGCAGGATATTGAGGTTGTTGGGTAATGCCTGAAGGCTCAGGACGCGCCAGATCCACTCATGGCCATGGGCCAGTTCCGGCTCGAGAAAATCGACCGGCACCGGCGAGTAATGGCGCCATTGGCGAATGGTCAGGACCGATACCAGCAGCATGACCATCTGGAACAGATAGAGGCGCCAGCATCGTCGGACGATACGCTCCACTCCCATGGCCCAGCCCCCAGTAGGGGGTCCGCGCAGAATGAGCCGTCCATAGGCCAGCCAGGAGGCATAACCGGCGAGCAGCACGAAGATTTCTGCTGCATCGGCGAAGCCGAAATTGCGCAGGGTGAAGCGGTTGAGCACATCCTGCGGAGCATGATCGGCCAGCATCATCAACAGCGCAATTCCGCGCAGGGCGTCGATACGATGGTCGCGTTTCTTGCGTTTGGGGGCGGCGTCGGTTCCGGCCTCGCTCATTCCTGTCCTGCTTTCCTGCCCAGATGGGCCGGGTTCAGCGCCCCGGCATCGCCCTGCTCATACGCGCAGACGCTTGCGCGATCCACTTCCCGCCATGTTAAACGACAGAAACCAGGACCGGCTCCGCCGCCAGAGGACAACCATGACCGATTTTGAAAAACCCGCCAATGAAGAAGACCAGCGCAGGATTCTCGAGACCCTGCGGCTGGTCAAGGACGAGGCAGGCACCTCGAACGTCCTGAGCTTTGCTTCGCTTGAGGGTGTTGCCGTGCGTGATGGTCACGCTCATGTGTCCCTTGCGACCTCCCGCGAGGACGCGGCACGCATCGAGCCGCTTCGCCTCCGCGCCGAGGCCGCGCTTGCCAGCCTGCCAGGCATTTCACGCGCGACGATCATCCTTACAGCCCATCGCGCTCCCGGCAGGGCTGCACCCCAGCCCCAGGGCCATCGCCCCTTCCATCTGGAGCAGCCCGCCAACAGCCCCGGCCATCCACAGCCGACACGCCCCGATGGCAAGGCGCTTCCTCAGGTGCGCGCCATCATCGCCGTGGCCTCGGGCAAGGGCGGTGTGGGGAAGTCGACCACGGCCGTGAATCTCGCGGCCGGTTTGGCCAAGCTCGGCCTGCGCACCGGCATGCTCGATGCCGATATCTATGGTCCTTCCCTCCCGCGCATGCTCGGCCATTCCGCCAAACCCGCGCTCGAGAACGGCAAGATCATCCCCGTAGAGGCCTGGGGCATGCATGCCATGTCCATTGGCTTTCTCGTGGATGAGCAGCAGGCCATGATCTGGCGTGGCCCCATGGTGATGGGCGCGATCGGCCAGTTTCTGGCCGATGTGGCCTGGCCCGCTTTGGATGTGCTCGTGATCGACATGCCCCCGGGCACGGGGGACGCCCAGTTGACTATCGCCCAGAAACTCAGCCTGCGCGGCGCGGTGATCGTCTCCACCCCTCAGGACATTGCTCTGCTGGATGCACGACGTGGTCTCACCATGTTCGAACGCATGAACGTGCCGCTTCTGGGCGTGGTCGAGAACATGTCCTATTTCTGCTGCCCCAACTGTAACCACCGAACCGAACTTTTCGGTCACGGTGGCGCGCGCGCCGAGGCCGAAAAGGCCAATGTGCCCTTCCTGGGTGAAATTCCGCTTCTGGCCGATATTCGCATGAGTGCCGATGCCGGGACGCCCATCATTCTGTCCGCCCCGGAGAGCGAAGCCGCGCAGGCCTATACCCGTCTTGCCCGCGCCGTGGCGGATAGTCTGCGTCTGGAGCCGGGAGCATGAAATTCGCGGTTCTCGCCGCTCTCGCGCTGAGTGTTGCGCTGACCGGGTGTGGCCCTCGCAAGGTGGCTCATCATGGGTATGCGGCCGATGGATACGGGGTGATCGACAACTCGCCTCATCTCCCTCCGCCGGATACGCTCTGGCAGCCCGCTGCCAAGACAAAATAGCAGGCAGGTTTGCGGGGCTTTGCCCCGTACCTCGCCAGAGGACAGTCGTCCCTTGAGAACCTGATTGAGGTAAGCGGGGATCGAAGGGGCCTGTCCCTTCGCGGGTGCAGGGCAGCGCCCTGTAAGAACGGCCATGCGCGGGGCTCTGCCCCGCACCCCGCCAGAGGACCGTCGTCCTCTGGACACCTGTTTGGAGGAACCGGGGATCGGAGCCCCATAGGGGCAGGGCAGAGCCCTGCGTTCTGCTCTCAGTGACTCGCGGGTTGCGTGCCCTGGTCTTCTGTTACCGATACGGCACCATTGACGGTACGGTTCAGAACTGAGAACGAGACGGCATCCATCGTGGTTACATCGACCTCGTCACCCATTTTCAGTGTGCTGAGCAGGGGGAACAGGGCTTTTTGCGTGATCGTCACGGTGCGCGTGATGTCCGAATGGTCCACGAACGTCACCTTGTGAGCGGCGGCATCGACGGCGATGACGCGGACCCGCTGGCGCTGGAACGAGATCAGCGTGCCATGGGGGTGGCGCTTCGCATAGCCTTTGGCCGAGGAGACGGTCGACTCGGGCAGGGGGGAGTCGGGCTTGGCGATATCGGCGGCCATGGTCTGGAAGAATCGCATCGAGATACGATCGCCGGCGTCGAGATGCGGCAGATCCTTCGCGCCTTTGGGGATGGTAATCGTGAGCAGGCTGCCCTTCTTGTCGCGGAGCAGAACCGAGCGGGCTTCGGGATCGACGCTTTCTACGGTCGCCGTCATGCTCTGATTGCCGGTGATTACCGCCTGGGCTGAGGCCGGGTGGGCGGAAAGGGTGAATGCTGGCGCCGTCAGAAGAAGGGCAGTCAATGCGGGGCGCAGCAAACGACGGGTCATGCGCGTTGTCCTCGAAACCATGGGAGCGTTCTTGTCCTTCTTGGGTGTCAGCCGGGCCACAATGTCCGGTTGTTCCGTCTCCGTGGCATGAGAGACAGACCTTGTCAGGCTGCCCTATGTTCCCCCTCCTGAAAAGGGGGGCGCTCGAAACCATATCGCGACTGCCATGCATTCTCTCGATGGCTCATGTTCCTGCGATCTCGATAAGGGGACGGCTCAAGGCTGACGCGACTGGGCGCAGGCTACAGGGGGGGTGACATCTCGCCCGTTTTGCTGTGGAAACGAAGCATGACCTGTCGCTCTCATGATCGCTCCCGGCGTTACAGCCTCGTCGTATCCGCGCTGCTTTTCTTCCCGGTCCGGTCATGGGGGGCTCCCTTGCCTGGGCAACCCGCTGCGCGCCAGGTGGAAGAGGTTCGGGTCAAGGGACGACAGGCGGCAGGAATGGCTGCAGAGTACGGCAGGCACGATGCGGCGCTCGGCCCGCTCGGGACACGCTCATTGCTCGAAACGCCGTTTTCGGTCATGGCAGTGCCGCACGACGTGATCGTGAACCAGCAATCGCGCAACGCGAATGACCTTGCCCAGTATCTGCCCTCGGTACAGCTCGAAATGCGGGGCGACCCCAATACCAGCCGCCCGCAGTCGCGCGGCTTTGAAGCCGATGTCATCGCGAATTCGCGCATGGACGGGCTGAACATGGTGATCACGACCCCTTATGCGGCGGAGATGTTCGACTCTCTTCAGGTGCTCAACGGGCTTTCCGGCGCGCTTTACGGGCCGCAAAACCCGGCGGGGACTTTCGACTATACGCTCAGCCGTCCAACCGATCAGAGGCGCGAGCATCTGGTTTTCGGGGTGGACTCGACCGGAGCGCCGCTTGAATCGCTCGATGCCTCCGGTCGGGCTGGACGCGGCAAATGGTTCGGCTACCGGGTGACGATGCTCAACCAGTCCGGCGCGACCTATGCGCCCGGGACCCATTTGCGACGCGGATTGATTGCCGGGGCCTTTGATCTCAGGCTTGACGAGAAGACCCGCATACAGGTGGATGCCAGTCAGTACAGCTATGCCCAGCGCGGTTATGCGGGAGGGTTCTCCTATGCCACCGGCATTGCGTTGCCATCGGCGCCCGATCTTTCAAAGCGCGGCTATGGTCAGGATTTTGCCGGTTATAACGCGGCGACCAATACGGTGCTTGCGAAGGTCATCCACCAATTCAACGCTGACTGGTCACTGAGTTTGGGCGGCCTGTATCAGGATGCCTGGCGCAATGTTTTCGGGGTGACCAATCAACTGACGGACTCGCTTGGCCATTATCGCAGCACGATTGCGGCGGCCGCGACCGCGAATGATTTCAAGGTATGGTCGAACACGGCCTATCTTAATGGGGCGTTCAGAACGGGTCCGTTCGCGCATCAGGTGGTGCTGGGCTCGAACGGGTACAGCATGGGTAATTACAATCCCACGCAAGGGGCGAGCCAGGTTCTGGGCACGGCCCGGGTCGGGGCGCCGCTCGTGTTCAGGGGGAGTCAGCCCTATTTCTCCGGGCGGTATCAATCGGCATTCCTTCAGACGCAATCCTTGATGGCAGGCGATACGATTGCGCTGACGAAGCAGGTCTCGGTCATGGGAACGTTGGCCTGGAGCTGGCTTGATACGACGAGTGCAAACAAGGCAGGGGTGAGAACGGCTGCCTATGACGCTTCGGCGGTTTTTACCCCGATGGTGAGCCTGATCTACAAGCTCGACGACCGGACGAGTTTCTACGGGACCTGGGGGCGTTCCGTACAGGCCGGGCCTGTGGCGCCTGCCTCAAGCGCCAATGCCAATGAGGTGCTCGCCCCGCTGCGTTCAGAAGAATATGAACTCGGAGCCAAGTACCGGCCGGTTCCCGGCCTGATGCTCAGCGCAGCGGGTTTTCGTATGACGCGTGGCTATGCGTTCACTGATCCGTCGAGCGCGCTGTATCGTGAGGCGGGGCAGCAGCGCAATTATGGGGTTGAGGGCCAGATTGCCGGTCGGGTTCTGAAATCTGTGAGTATGATTGGTGGGATAACCTGGCTGGATGCCCAGGTGGGGGAGACAGGATCTGCGCTGACATCGCATAAGCAGGTGGTCGGGGTGGCACCCGTGCAGGTCAGTCTGTTGCTCGATTATCATCCGAACTGGATGCGGGGCGGGGCGGTCAATGCCAGTGTGCACCATGTCGGCAGGCGGGCTGCCGACAATGAGAATCGCCAGTTTGCGGCAGCCTTCACGACGCTTGATCTGGGTGCACGCTACGGCTTTCATCTTTACCGTGTTCCGATGGTTCTGCGCTTTGGCGTGAGCAATGTCACGGATGCCCGATATTGGGCATCTGTCTATCCGAGTTCGTCCGATGGCGGAGCGGGGGCCACGAATTCGGCCGTTGCCGGACTACCCCGGACTTATCACGCCACGACCGAAATCGATTTCTGATTGGCTGCAGCGGCCTTGTCTCTGTGTCGCAGAGGGTGCCAGCCCTCTATCGACTCGTCATTCTGGCGCAGAGCCGCTGCGCCATGGGCAACAGCAGTCCAGGCGGCATTGGCCAGAGCCTTGCGACTGGGAAAGTCCTCGGGGGCGAGTGGCGCATGGAGCAGAATGGTCGCACGCTTGCTGCGCCTTTTCAAAAACTGCCAGACATGCGGCCCCAGATCCATGTCCCCGTACCAGGCGAATATGGCGCGCCTTGTGCGGTTTACAGGCAGGCCTTCAAGCCGATCATACACGAGCGAGATCGGTTGAATGAGGGGCGTCAGTCCGGGAGGGTAGCTCGGCATGTCTATAGGTGGCGCGTTTTTGGGCAGGCGCGGCAATTTGGCTATGGCGAAGAAGGTGGACATGAAGGGGAGCACGCGTGACCCGTCCGATGACGTCCCTTCGGGAAAGAGAATGAGGTTATCGCCGGTTGCGAGCCGTGTGATCATCTGGTCGCGCTCGCGCCCGGTGGTGCTGCGATTGCGGCTGACAAAGATCGTGCGCCCGATCTTGGAAACGAGTCCCATGATGGGCCACCGCTCGATATCGCCCTTGGCGACGAAAACCGAGTAGATCTTGGTGCCCAGAACGGGAATATCGAGCCACGACGAGTGATTGGCGACATAGATCACCGGGCGCTCCCCACGGTCGCGACCTTTTTGCCCGCCGACAGTGCCGACGGGGTGACCGATTACCTTGATGTCGAGATCCAGTAATCTGCAGAGCACACCCCAGATGACCCTGGTCCAGCGGATCTTGAGGACGCCCGGAATAGGGAGGAGCAGGGCTTCAAAACCAACCGAGAGCGGCACCCAGATGATGACGCCAACCAGACGCGTTGCAGCGTTGAGGAATTCGACCTTGCGACCCCAGAAACCGGGTTTTGCCGTTTCGTGCAAGGAAGGAAGGACCTCTTTGGTATGAGCACGCATCTCAGGCCTCGATGAGGGGGTTGTGCCTCGTCGGGACAGAAATCCGGCGCGCCGGTTTGGGACGTGATCTGCGCTCATGACCCGATCAATACTGTCAGGAATCAATTGTGACAATCATTCGGGACAATCTGTTGGCAGGGCGAACTGATCAGAACTGGATTTTTGTGCGCAGCATCGTGTGAGCTGGGTCGCGATCTGCGTCGCGAATTCCAGATCCCCTCGGTGTTTCACGTGAAACAACCCACTTGATCAGCCCGAAAGACTCACGGAATGGGGGCAGGATAACATAATGTTCACAAGCCTCCCATGCGCCCGCAGGACCTCGTGACGCGTAGTGACTGACAAAGAGAGGAAAGCAACAACATGTCTGGTTTTGGCAATATTCCCGGTCTCCCGCCCATCGATCCGCAACTCAAGCCCAACTGGTTTATCGGTATCGGGATTGTGCTGATCGTGCTCGGCGCCTTCGCCTTTCTTGATACGGTGGTCACGACCCTCGCCAGTATCGTGGTCATCGGCATGCTGCTGATCTTTTCGGGCGTCGCTTATCTGGCCCAGAGTTTTGCTCATCGTGACGTACCGGGATCGCGTTTCTGGATCACGGCGCTGATGGGATTTCTCTATGTGTTGGGGGGTATTCTGTTGATCCAGGAGCCTGAGACCGGCTCTCTGTTTCTGACCGCGTTTCTGGCGGGTTGCCTCATGGCATCAGGTGTGATGCGCGGGCTCTGGGCGGCTGGACATCGCCATGTCGCCAATTGGTGGACCATGGTTCTAAGCGCCGTTGTCGCATTGCTGACCGGCATTTTCATCTTCGTGACCCTGCCCTGGTCGGGGCTGTGGCTTATCGGTACCTTCATTGCCATCGAACTGATCTTTGGCGGTATCTCGGCTCTCTCATTCGGGCTGTCGCTCAAGCGCAACGGGCGCTGAGAAGAGCGGAGCGTCAGAGCCTGACGCTCATTAAAAGGGCCGCACCGGGTGATCTCCGGGCGGCCCTTTTTCATTTATGCGATCCTCGAAGGCCTGCTTATCGTGCCTGCACGGCGTTAGCGATCTCAGCCAGTTGGCCGAGAACCTTTGGAACGGTCATGGCTGTCGCCTTGCCGTCCTCCAGTGTGGTCGCCAGTGTAGCGATTAGAGCTGACGCTACGACGGCGGCATCGCCCACCGAGGCGGCCTGCGCTGCCTGTTCCGGGGTGCGAATGCCAAAACCGATCGCGACCGGCAGGGGGCTGACGGCGCGCAGGCGCGGCAGGGCTGCAGCCAGTTCATCGGCGCTAGCCGTTCGTGTGCCGGTAATGCCGGTGATGCTCACATAATAAATGAATCCGGAAGCGTCATCGAGAAGCAGGGGAAGGCGTGAATCCGGGGTGTTGGGTGCCACGAGCTGGATGATGTCGAGCCCGCATCGCTGCGCATCCTCAGCCAGCAGGTCGCTTTCCTCCTTGGGGAGGTCGACGATGATCAGCCCGTCCACACCGGCCTCGGCAGCATCGGTGCAGAAACGGGCAGGACCATAGCTGTCGATCGGGTTGAGATAGCCCATGAGGATGATGGGGGTCTCGTTATCGTTCTTGCGAAAGGCGCGTACCATGTCGAGAACGCCAGCCAGAGTGGCGCCGGCCTTCAGGCCGCGCAGGGCGGCCTGCTGGATGGTGGGGCCATCGGCTGAGGGGTCGGAGAAGGGGACACCGATTTCGATCAGATCGGCCCCCGCCGCGGGCATGCCTTTCAGCAGGGCGAGCGAGGTTTCGAGGTCGGGGTCGAAGGCTTGCAGATAAGGAATGAGCGCACCCCGCGACTGGGCCTTGAGCGCTTCGAAACGGGCCTTGATACGACTCACAGTGATACTCCCAGATGCTCGGCGACGGTGAAGATATCCTTGTCTCCGCGGCCCGACAGATTGAGCACGATGATCTGATCCGCGGCCATGTCTGGCGCGATCTTCATCACATGCGCCAGGCCATGGGCGCATTCGAGAGCGGGGATGATGCCTTCGGTGCGGGTCAGGAGTTGAAAGGCGTCGAGCGCCTCCTTGTCTGTCACGCCCACATATTCCACGCGGCCGATATCGTTCAGCCAGGAATGCTCGGGCCCGATGCCCGGATAGTCGAGCCCTGCGCTGATGGAATGCGCCTCGGCAATCTGGCCGAACTCATCCTGAAGAAGATAGGTGCGGTTGCCATGAAGCACGCCCGAGCGGCCGCGGGAGATCGAGGCCGCCGTAAAGCCACTATCGAGCCCATGACCTGCCGCCTCGACGCCGATCATGCGCACGGACTCATCATCGAGAAAGGGGTGGAACAGGCCCATGGCATTGGAGCCGCCGCCGATAGCGGCCACCAGCACGTCCGGGAGGCGATTTTCGACCGCCATCATCTGCTCGCGCGTCTCGATGCCGATAATCGACTGGAAGTCCCGCACCATCTCCGGATAGGGATGCGGACCCGCGACGGTGCCCACGAGGAAATAGGTGTCATGCACATTGGCTACCCAATCGCGCATGGCCTCGTTCATGGCGTCCTTGAGTGTGCCGGAGCCTGCCGTGACGGGGTGCACTTCAGCACCGAGCAGATGCATGCGAAACACATTGGGCTTTTGCCGTTCGACATCGACCGCACCCATGTAGATGGTGCACTTCATGCCGAACAAGGCGCAGACCGTAGCCGTCGCCACGCCATGCTGGCCTGCCCCGGTCTCCGCTACGATGCGCGTCTTGCCCATGCGGCGCGCCAGCAGAATCTGGCCCATCACGTTGTTGAGCTTGTGCGAACCGGTGTGGTTGAGCTCTTCGCGCTTGAGGTAGATCTTCGCGCCCCCAAGTGCCTCGCCCAGACGCTTCGCATGCCAGAGCGGGCTGGGACGTCCCACATAATCGCGGAAGTAGTAATCGAGCTCGCGCCGGAACTCGGGGTCGGCCTTGGCGGCCTGATAGGCTTCTGCCAGATCCTGCACCAGCGGCATGAGCGTTTCCGCTACGAACTGGCCGCCGAAGCTGCCGAAGCGACCACGCTGGTCGGGACCATTGCGCAGGCTGTTGAGACGGGACGGAACTTCAGAACTCATGGGGCATCTCCTGTCCGGGGCATGGATCGACATGGCGAGCGGGTTTCTGCGATACCAGAGGGGCGGCATGACGTCCATTCCCGACCCGCAGGGGAGAAGCACCCCGCGAGGGGAAGGAAATCACGATGTTTCTTGCGCATCCGGTGGGGCGCCCCGTTCATGAAATTCTGGCCGCCGATGATGCTCAGGATGTCGCCTGGTTGGATCTTGTTGACCCGACGGAGGACGAGATACGCCTCGCCGAGGCCGTGAGTGGAATCTCGCTTCCGCGTCGTGAAGCGCTCGAGGAAATCGAGAGTTCGTCCCGCCACTACCGCAAGGGGGATGTGATCTATCTGTCCACACCGCTCGTGCGGATGATCAATGATGCCCTGACCGCCTATCCTGTAGGTATGGTTGTATCCGAGCGCTGGTTCATTACCCTGCGCTATGCAAACTACACGGCCTTCGAAACCATGAGTCGCGATCTCGCGGCCAATGATGTCGATTTTGCATTATCCGATGTGCCGGAGCTGGTCATCCATCTGCTGGAAACCGTGGTGAACCGACTGGCGGATATTCTCGAAAGCGCCGGTCATACCCTGGCCACCATCTCCCGCACGGTTTTCACCAGTACGCGTCCAAGGCGCCATGTGCGTAATGCCGATGTGCTTCGCCAGACCCTGCGCGAGCTGGGGGCAAGCGGTGATCTGACATCGTCGATACGCGAGAGCCTGCTCGGGGTGGATCGCATCGGCATGTATCTGGGCGATGCGCGGTATTTCGAGTTCCGTGATTCGCTTCAGGCGCGTCTGCGCATTCTCGGGCGTGACGTGGCCTCACTGAATGATTACGTGGCGCAGATGACGGTGAAGGTACAATTTCTGCTCGATGCGACGCTGGGCTTCATCAGTATCGATCAGAATGACGGCATGAAGCTGCTGACGGTGGTCAGTTTCGTCGGGATCACGCCTACGCTGCTTGCCGGTATTTACGGCATGAATTTCAAGATCATGCCGGAACTCGAGTGGCATTACGGCTATTTCTATGCGTTATGCCTGATGCTTGCCTCGGTGCTTCTGCCTCTGTTCATTTTCTGGCGCCGCGGATGGTTTGGAGATCGTTCAAAGTGAACCGGCTCGTTCTTTCTCTCTCCCTTCTCTCCTTTACCTGCGTCGCTTCTCAGGCTCTGGCGCGTCCTGCGTCCCAGCCTGATACGCAACAGGCGCAGGCCGTGCTGGATCGCCTCGCTAGGGAGCCGCTCCGTTACGAGGGGGGCAGCGCCTTTCCGCTCGGATTTCGTCAGGCTCCGGGCTATGCAGGCAGGCAGCCCACCCGCGTGCTGATTGGCTATCATCTGGAAGGCGCGACGCTCAGGGGGGAGTTCATCGCGCTCGATGCCGATAACCGCCCCCTTCAGGCTGCACCGCTTTCTGGCAAGCTGACCCAGGCGCCGCAGGGGCCAGGGCCGGTTTCCTGCCAGATCGATATTGCCCTCCCAACGCCGCTCCGGCTGGAGGGGCAGTGTGCGCCCAATCTGATTTCCGGTGCCTATGCCGAGCATGTGCCAGCATCGCCGCTGCTGTTCCTGATCCCGGGTTTGGCCGAAACGGGCGCGACTACAGGGCAATATATGATGAAGCCCTGGCGCGGTTGAGAGGGCCTTGCCGCGGTATAGATCGGGACTATTGACAGAAACCGTTATTTCTCATTAGATTGGGCCGCAAGAGCCGTACGTTTTCCGTACGCTGCGGCCTTTCTCAAGACCTTTCGTCTTCGCTCATCGTCGGGCCCGTTCTGCGGCCCATCTGACGGGGCATTCTTTCGCGACCGATCATCTGTCACGGATACGGCTTCCGTCTCCCCGGCAGTAGACTATAGCCCATCTAAGGCGCTTTTCATGCATCTTGCTGAACTCAAGAAAAAAACCCCTGCCGATCTGCTGGCCTATGCTGAAGAACTGCAGATCGAAAACGCATCGTCGATGCGCAAGCAGGACATCATGTTCGCCATTCTCAAGACCCTGGCGGATAATGAGCAGGCCATTTACGGCGAAGGCACTCTGGAGATCCTGCCAGACGGCTTCGGCTTTCTTCGTTCGCCTGAAGCCAATTACCTCCCTGGCCCTGACGATATCTATATCTCCCCCGCTCAGGTGCGTCGTTTCGGGCTGCGCCCAGGTGACACGGTTGAGGGTCAGATTCGCGCCCCGCGCGATGGCGAGCGCTACTTCTCGCTGCTCAAGGTCAACTCGATCAACTTCGAAGAACCGGACTCGGTTCGTCAGCGCATCAACTTCGACAATCTGACGCCGCTCTATCCCGAGCGTCGCCTGCGTATGGAAGTCGAGCAGGTGGGTGCACCGGAGCCTCAGCCAACCGGCAAGGGCAAGAAGGATCAGCGCGATTATACACCGCGCGTGATCGATCTCGTGGCCCCTATCGGCATGGGCCAGCGCGCCCTGATCGTGGCCCCGCCGCGCACCGGTAAGACCGTGATGCTGCAAAGTATCGCTTCGTCCATCTCCGCCAACCATCCCGATGTGTTCCTGATCGTTCTTCTGATCGATGAGCGCCCCGAGGAAGTGACGGACATGGCCCGCTCGGTACGCGGCGAGGTCGTGTCCTCCACCTTCGATGAGCCCGCGACCCGCCACGTGCAGGTAACTGAAATGGTGCTCGAAAAGGCCAAGCGGCTGGTCGAGCACAAGCGTGACGTCGTGATCCTGCTCGACTCGATCACCCGTCTGGCGCGCGCTTACAACACTGTTGTCCCGTCGTCGGGCAAGGTGCTGACCGGCGGTGTGGATGCCAATGCCCTGCAGCGCCCCAAGCGCTTCTTCGGCGCGGCACGTAACATTGAGGAGGGCGGTTCGCTCACCATCATCGCCACCGCGCTCATCGACACGGGCAGCCGTATGGACGAGGTGATCTTCGAAGAGTTCAAGGGCACGGGTAACTCCGAACTCATCCTCGATCGCAAGCTGGCTGACAAGCGTACCTTCCCCGCCATCGACATCACCAAGTCGGGTACGCGTAAGGAAGAGCTCCTCGTGGATCGTGCTTCGCTCTCGAAGATGTGGGTGCTGCGTCGCATCCTCTCGCCCATGGGCACGATGGACGCGATGGACTTCCTGCTCGACAAGTTGAAATACAGCAAGACGAACCAGGACTTCTTCGACGCCATGAACAACTGATCCGCTTTCCGGATCATGAAAAACCGCCGGAGGCCCACGCTTCCGGCGGTTTTTTTTATGGGCCGATCTCGATGATGGAGGTCGTCATCATGGGGCTCCGCCCCATACCCCGCCAAAGGACGGTCGTCCTTTGGAAACCTGTTTGACTAAACCGGGATGAACCGGGATGAAAGGGGCGCGCCCCTTTCCGGGGAGCGGGGCAGCGCCCCGCGGAGGTTTCCAGCTGCAAGAACCTCCCTTCATGGGGCTCCGCCCCGCAGAACCTCTCCGGTTTATGAGAGCGTGACGCCTTCCAGTTTCAGGAGATAGCGCTTGTCGTCCAGGCCGCCTTCGCCTGAATAGCCGCCCAGATGGGTCTTGCCGAGAACGCGGTGGCAGGGGATCAGGATGGGGATGGGGTTGTGGGCCATGGCGCCCCCAATGGAGCGGGCCGAGCCTCCGGCCTTGGCAGCGAGGTCGGCATAGCTGATTGTCTGGCCGTAGGGCACATCGCGCAGGGCGGCCCAGACGGTCTTGCGATAGGGGGTGCCCCAAGGGGCGAGGGGCAGATCGAAACTTTCCGCTTCGCCGTCGAAATAGCGTTCCAGCATCGTGTGGGCGCGAGTAAGAAGGGGCGTCTTTTCCTGATCGCGGCCCCATCCCCAGTCGAGGGCAACAATAGCGCCCTCGTCTTCACTAAGGGTCAGGGGGCCGAGGGGAGAATGAAAAGAGAGCTGGGGCATAGAAGGAATTCACATGGTTGACGCGACGGAAAGCCGGGCGGGACGCAAGGGTGAGGTAATCTTCGCTCTGGCGACGGGTGCCGGGCGGGCGGCGATCGCCATCATGCGCGCAAGTGGCCCCGGCGCTCAAGAGGTGCTTGCAGCCCTGTGCGGTGGACGGGTGCCACAACCGCGTCATGCGGGGCTTCGCGCCCTGCATCACGAGGGTGAGCATCTGGACGATGCAATGGTGCTTTGGCTGCCTGGACCGCGCTCCTATACCGGGGAGGATGGGTTCGAGTTGCATCTTCATGCGGGTCCGGCCGTGATCGATCGTGTGGCGCTGGCGCTGACCGCGCTGGGGGCGCGACCGGCCGAGGCAGGTGAGTTCACGCGGCGAGCGGTTCAGGCCGGGAGGCTCGACCTGCTTCAGGCTGAGGCGATTGCCGATCTGGTAGAGGCCGAGAGTGACAGCCAGCGTCAACAGGCGCTGGCGCAGGCGGATGGCGCGTTGAGCCGCGTTTATGAGGGATGGAGTGAAACGCTCAAGACCTTGCTCGCCCATCAGGAAGCGCTGATCGATTTTCCGGATGAAGATCTGCCGGAAGAGGTCGAGCAAGCCCTGACGCGTCGGCTCGATGCATTGCGCGATGCCTTGCAGGCACATCTGTCTGACAAGCGGGGTGAGATTGTGCGTCGAGGCCTGACGGTGGTGATTGCGGGCGCGCCCAATGTGGGCAAGTCGAGCCTGCTGAACCATCTCGCGGGGTATGACGCGGCGATCGTCACGCATCGCGCCGGGACCACGCGTGACGTAATCGCCATCGACTGGCTGTTTCACGGGGTGCGCCTGCGTCTGGTCGATACGGCGGGGCTGCGGGAGACTGAGGATGAGATCGAGGCCGAAGGCATCAAGCGTGCGATGTTTCACGTGGAACATGCCGACCTCGTCGTGCATGTCATGGCGGGAGAGGGCGAAGCCCCTCTCAGAGCGGACGCTTTATTGATCGGCAACAAGACCGATGTGAGCCCGGCGCCGGAGGGTACGCTGGGGCTCAGCGTTAAGACGGGCGAGGGGATGCCCGCCTTCGAGGCGGCCCTGGCTGCGCGCATCAAGACCCTCGTCTCCGGCGTGGGGGCGCCGCTTACGCGCGCGCGCCATCGCGCAGGTATCGAGGAGGCCCTGTTTCATCTCGACCAGGCGCGTCAGGCATCCTGGCCGGAAGTACGGGGAGAAGCGCTGCGTCTGGCCATGCGGGCGCTGGGCCGCCTGACGGGACAAGTTGATGTCGAGTCCTTGCTGGATGTGATATTCGGACAATTCTGTATTGGAAAATGAGGCGCGTGTGAGCGAGTTTGATGTTGTCGTCATCGGTGGGGGGCATGCGGGAAGCGAGGCGGCAGCTGCCTCGGCACGTTTTGGCGCGCGGACACTCCTGCTGACCCAGAAGCCGGAAATGATCGGGGCCATGTCGTGCAACCCGGCCATCGGAGGCATAGGCAAGGGACATCTGGTGCGTGAAATCGACGCGCTCGATGGACTGATGGGGCGCGCCGCCGATCGTGCCGGGATTCACTTCAAGCTCTTGAATCGCTCGAAAGGTCCGGCGGTCCATGGGCCTCGGGCCCAGGCAGATCGATATCTTTACCGCAATGCCATTCAGGCGCTTCTGGCCGAAACGCCGAACCTTGCCATCGAGGCGGGTGAGGTGGCCGATCTCGTGGTTGAAGACAAGCGCGTCACTGGCGTGGTGTGTGCCGATGGGCGTGTCATTCATTGTGGGGCCGTGGTCGTCACCAGCGGGACGTTCCTGCGGGGCGTGATCCATATCGGGCACAGACAGGAACAGGCCGGGCGTATCGGTGAGCGACCGGCAGCGCTTCTGGGTGCGCGTCTGGAAGCGCTCGGGCTGCGTATGGGGCGTCTCAAGACGGGGACACCAGCCCGATTGGCGCGTGAGAGCATAGACTGGGAGTCGCTGGCAGAGGACAAGGGTGATGCGCTGCCCGAGCCGTTCAGTCGCCTCACGCAGCGCATCACCACCGAGCAGATCTCGTGCCGCATCACGAGCACGACGCCAGAGACGCATCGGATCATCCGCGACAATCTGGCGCTCTCTGCGCTTTATGGCGGCGCGATTGCCGGGAAAGGACCGCGCTATTGCCCGTCGATCGAGGACAAGATCGTGCGTTTCGGCGAGAAGGAAGGGCATCAGATCTTCCTCGAGCCCGAGGGTCTGCTGGGTAATCCCGGCGGTGATCTGGTCTATCCGAACGGCATCTCGACGAGCCTTCCTGCCGACATCCAGGCGATGATGATCGCCTCGATTCCGGGGCTCGAGAAAGCGCGGATCGTGACGCCGGGTTATGCGGTCGAATATGACTATGTCGATCCACGTGAACTGTCGCCGAGCCTGGCGCTGAATGCGCTGGCCGGGTTGTATCTGGCCGGTCAGATCAACGGTACCACCGGTTATGAGGAGGCAGGCGCCCAAGGCTTGCTGGCAGGGTTGAATGCCGCGCGTTTTACAGCGGGGAGCGCGCCGCTCGTGCTTGGGCGCGATCAGGCCTATCTCGGCGTGATGCTGGATGACCTGACCTTGCAGGGTGTTTCCGAGCCTTACCGCATGTTTACCTCGCGCGCCGAGTATCGCCTAAGCCTGCGGGCCGATAATGCCGATTTGCGTCTCACGGGGATTGGTGTGGCGATGGGCTGCGTTGGCGCCGAGCGTGCGGCAAAACTCGATCAGGATCAGGCGGCGATCGAGCGCGCCATGGATCAGGCACGCGAGGCACTTCACGCACCTCAGGATCTGGCGGCGCAGGGTATCACGGTATCGCAGGACGGGCGACGTCGCTCGCTTCTGGATGTGCTGGCTGGTCAGGCCGATGAGTCAGCGGCGTTTAGACTGGCACCTTGGTTTGGCGCGCTGCCATTGCGTATTCGTCGCCATGTCGAGACAGAGGCGCGCTATGGCGGTTATCTTCAGCGTCAGGAGCGCGAGATCAGGCAGTTGGCCAATGAGGCGCAGATTGCCCTTCCTGCCGACCTTGACTACGCGCGGATTGGGGGGCTGAGCAGCGAGATGAAAGAACGCCTGTCTCTCGCAAGGCCTGAGAATTTCGCAGCAGCTCAGCGCGTCCCGGGTGTGACGCCTGCCGCCATGATTGCCTTGCTGGCGCATGTGAGGGCTGCGGCATGAGTGCGGTTTCACGTGAAACAAGAGAACGGCTGGAGGTTTTTGCAGCGCTTCTGGAAAAATGGAACGCCCGCATTAATCTAGTCAGCCCCCGTGACATGCCCCATCTCTGGGAGCGGCATATCGAGGATTCTCTGCGCCTCGTTCCTTTTATCGCTCAGGGAGCGAGGGTGATCGATCTCGGGTCGGGCGGCGGATTCCCGGCGCTCATGATTGGTATCGCCTGCGATGCCGAGATGGTGATGGTCGAATCCGATCAGCGCAAATGTGCTTTTCTGCGCGAGGCAGCACGCGCCTGTGGCGTGAGGGCGCAGGTGGTGCCCAAACGCATCGAGCAGGCCGAGGTGCCGCCAGCCGCCTACGTGACCGCGCGTGCTCTGGCCTCGCTTTCACAATTGCTGGAATGGAGCACGCCCTTTCTGCTTCCGGAGGGAAAAGCCCTGTTTCTCAAGGGAAAAAATCTGCCCGACGAGTTGACCGAAGCCGAGCGGTGCTGGCACATGCAGCACAGAATTCTGGACAATCGCGCCGCCTCAGGGGGCGCCATCATCGAGATAAGCGATATCAAACGTGTCGAATAACGACACGGGCAAGAAGGCCCGTATCCTCGCCGTCACCAACCAGAAGGGGGGTGTGGGCAAGACCACAACAGCGATCAATCTGGCCGCAGCGCTTGCCAGTTCGCAGCGCGTCCTGCTGGTCGATATCGACCCGCAGGGGAATGCGTCGACCGGTCTGGGGGTCGATTACAATGCTCGTCAGATCGGTAGCTATGCCGCCCTGATGCAGGAGGCCCCGCCAGAGAAACTGCCGCGCCCGACCGGGACGGCGAATCTCGACATCATCGTGGCGAATACCGATCTGGCCGGGGCGGAACTCGAACTGATTGGCAGCGACCGGCGCGAATTCCGTATCCGTGACACGCTCGAGGCGCTCTCGGATCGGTATGACGTTATCCTGATCGATTGCCCGCCCAGCCTTGGTCTGCTGACGCTGAACGCGCTGGTTGCTTCAGATGCGGTATTGATCCCGCTGCAATGCGAGTTCTTCGCGCTCGAGGGGATCAGCCAGATTGTCCGTACGGTCGATCGCGTGCGTCGCGCCTTCAATGCGGATCTGCATGTCGCGGGGATTATCCTGACCATGTATGACCGACGCAACAATCTGTCCGAGCTGGTTGCGGCAGATGCGCGCAATTTCTTTGGCGAGCAGGTGCTCGAAACGCTGATCCCACGCAATATCAAGATTTCCGAGGCGCAGAGCCATGGGTACTCGGTTCTCGAGTATGACCGTCGCAGCAGCGGGGCGCAGGCCTATCTGGCTCTCGCGCAGGAAGTGGCAGCCCGCCTGGGCATTGCCCATCAGGAAGGGATCTCATCATGAGCAAGAAACCGGCGCCTCGCCTGGGCCGTGGTCTCGCCGCCCTTCTGGGGGATCAGGCCATTGAACTGCCGCGTACCCCCGGCCCGTCTCACGAAGCTGCCCCTAATCCGTCCCTGCTCGGGGTCGATCTTCTGGCGCCTGGACCGTTCCAGCCCCGTGTCGATATGGATGAGGGGCGGCTGAACGAACTTGCGGATTCGATCCGCAGTCGGGGGGTGTTGCAGCCTATCCTTGTGCGTCCGGATCCGGAGCAGAAGGGGCGCTATCAGATTATCGCAGGCGAGCGGCGCTGGCGCGCCTCGCAACGCGCGGGGCTGCATGAAGTCCCTGTGCATGTGCGGATGCTTGATGACGCCGATGCCATGGCCGCCGCCCTTGTCGAGAATTTGCAGCGCGCCGATCTGAACGCGATCGAAGAAGCAGAGGGACTTCAGCGGCTTCTGACCGATTATGCTCTGACGCAGGAAGAGCTTGCCGGGGCAGTGGGCAAGTCGCGCCCGCATATCGGCAATATCCTGCGTCTGTTGAACCTGCCGGAGGCCGTGCGCCAGAAAGTGCGCGACGGGCTGCTGAGTGCCGGTCATGCACGCGCTCTTCTGGCCCATCCTGACCCCTGCGCGGCGGCGGATATCGTGATCGCCCGTGGTCTGAACGTGCGTCAGACGGAAGCCCTGGCCCGTCAAACGCCCAGGACGGAGCAGGAAGAGGCCAAGCCGCCGCGAGACAACGAGCTCGTGCGCCTGGAGCGCGATCTGGCAACGCGGCTGGGTCTCAAGGTGAAGATCGAGTTCAACGGCAAGGGTGGTTCGCTGCGTCTGGATTATCGCAGTCTCGATCAGTTCGATACGCTTATGCGTCTGCTTTCGCCCGAGAAATAGAGGATTTGATTACGTATGCGGAATAGTGCATTTTTCCTCTTGATGCCTGTTCCGCCTCTTGTTAGAAGCCCTCTCACCGGAGCGGGGCTATGGGCACATAGCTCAGTTGGTAGAGCAGCTGACTCTTAATCAGCGGGTCCAAGGTTCGAGCCCTTGTGTGCCCACCATTGCCCCGCCGGTACCCTTCCTGAAAATTCGAATGAGATTACGCTTCTTGCGCCGTTCCCTGCGCGAGTCGCCTGATTGGGGCCGCCTGTGTGTCGCGAACGCGCGACGCGTCGACGGGGAGGCTTGGTCGGCAAGTTTCCTGTGGTACTTCTCTCCGCCGATATGGGAGGGCGCGAACGCAGTTGATTATACTCCCTTCATGGGAGGTAGACTTGACCGTCGCCGAGTGCTCAACGATGCGCTCTGACGCTCTGACGCTCTGACGCTCTGACGCTCTGACGCTCTGACGCTCTGACGCTCTGACGCTCTGACGCTCTGACGCTCTGACGCTCTGACGCTCTGACGCTCTGACGCTCTGACGCTCTGACGCTCTGACGCTCTGACGCTCTGACGCTCTGACGCGCAGCCTAGACCTTTCACGGCCAGTGTGAGGCCAAGCCACGTAAAAGCCCGTGGCAAACGGGACAAGGCCGTACAGGGGAACGGAGGTCGTCTGATTTTTAGGAAAACGATGCGCTGGCTGGGATGGGAGGGATCGAACCTCCGAATGGCGGAATCAAAATCCGCTGCCTTACCGCTTGGCTACATCCCATCGCGCTGAGGGGCTTTTTAGTCTGCAAGCTGGCAGACGTAAAGCCATTATGTTTCGAGTTCGAGCGGATGATCTGCAATGCCCGTGCGGCTTTCGGCCTCTTCCATCAGGCGGCCCGACGAGGGCTTGAGCGCGCCGTAGCGTTCTGCCTTGTCCAGAGCCTGATCGAGCGCAGCCATGGTCTGGGAGAGATCGGCGCTTTCATCCTTTTCCCAGGCGCGCAGGGCAAATCCCCATACGCCTGCCAGGGCATTCAGTCTGATCGTGCCAGAAAAGCCGCTGCATTCCACGCCCGCGACCTCTGCCATCCAGCGCATGGTGTCGAGCGTGGCGGCGCCCAGAAGCAGCGTCAGTGCCGGGTCTGTCGGCAGGGCCTGCAAGACGGCCCGGATTCCCTCGCGATATTGCTGGAACACATCGAAGCGTCGCATGAACAGATCGAAGACGCGTTCGCGCACCGAGCCGCTCAGCCCGTCATCGCGGAAGGCCGATTCATCGGCCAGACGGCCAAGGCGGAACAGGAAGCTGTGACGGAAGGGAAAGCGGGCGCGAACTTCATCGATAGGCAAGCCCGCGCGCTGAGCGGCCTCGACCAGAGAGAAACGCTGCCAGCCCTTTTCTGCGGCAAGGCCGAAGCCTGCCTCCAGCAAAGCCAGATCAAATTCCTCGCGATCGATATCCGTCATAAAACCGTTCCTGTCATTCTGGGCGCGATAATACCCTATGGGCGTGTCGTGACAATCGAATGACAGGAATATGGCAGGGTTTTCGACTCAGGAGGCCATTTCCCGTGACCGCTTCATGGCATTGTCGATGGCCTCACTCATGGTGGCCGGCCACGCATGCGGCGCCATGAGGACTTCAAGCGCCTTGGCCGTAACACCGTTGGGGCTCGTCACGTTCTTGCGCAGCGTTTCACTCTCCTCACCGGAGGCAGCAAGAAGCGCTCCCGCGCCCGAAACGGTGCCGCGCGCAATCAGCCGTGCCGTCTCGGGGGGTAACCCGACGCGTAGCGCTTCTTTCTCCAGCAACTCGGCCAGCAGGAATACATAGGCTGGCCCGCAACCCGAGATCGGTGTGAGCGCCTCAAGCTGTTCCTCGTTGTCCACCCAGGCGACATCGCCCACAGCAGAGAGCAGGCTTGTGCACAGGGCGCGCTGGGCGTCATCCAGATCAGAACTGCAAACGCCGGTGACGCCCTTGCCAATGGCGGCCGGGGTGTTGGGCATGGCGCGCACGATGCGGCTCTGGGCGTCTCCGCATGCAGCACGAAGGCTTTCGACCGTTCTGGCCGCCAGCATCGAAATCACGATAGCACCGTCCAGAACGGGGCGAAGCGACGCGAGGGCCTCTTCCATACCCGCCGGCTTGACGGCCAGGATGATGATAGCCGGTTTGAAATCGCTCGGAATTTCACCGGCGGTGCGCACGACACGATGCGGGGCAGGAGGGGCATCGCAACGGCGGTCAAGGATGATGGAGGGGGCAAGCCCCTGCTCCAGCCATCCCTGCCACAAGGCGCCGCCCATCTTGCCACAGCCAACCAGCAGAAGAGAGGGCAGGCTCACGCTTCACCTGCACAATCGAGCATGGCGGCTTCCAGCGCTTCAGCGGGGGATTTGCCACTCCAGAGGGTGAACTGGAACGCGGGATAGAACCGCTCGCATTCCGTAATAGCGATATCGATCATGTCTTCCATGCTTTCTGCGGCAAGGCTTGTCGCGCCGCGCAGCAGGACGGAATGCCGAAAGACCGGTGTTCCCGTCTCGAGGTCGAGGCTGAAATGCCCGATCCAGAGGCGTTCATTGGCAAGCGCAATCAGTTCGTACAAGGCCTTGCGGCGATTGGCGGGAGCCCGCAGGTCGAAGGTGCAGGTAAAGTTCATGGCGGCAATCTCGCGCGACCACGAAAAATAGAGTCCGTAATCGCACCATTTGCCCGGTGCTTCGGCCGCCATTTCCGAATCGGTCCGGCGGTCGAACGCCCAGTCATGGCCGCAGACGATCTGCTCCATGACGTCGAGCGGGTTGGTATCCTGATGCGAGGAGGAGGAGAAGGATAGAGCAGGCATTCGGGACTCCCTGGGCCGGTGATGCGCGTGGCTTGGCGACGCGTATCAGGATGTCTGCAACGATATGAAAATCCGCGGTTATCGGCGCCGCGAATCGTCATATCAGGTCACGTTACGGATGCCCGGCCTCCGTTGCAAGGATGCTGGCATCCCTCATGATCAGCCGTGCGCTGTGGGAGCGGTCACGGCCTTTTCCAGATCGGCCAGGCGCTCCTCGATACGGGCCAGACGGGCATCGGCATCTTCCTGCGCCATGCGCGCGCGCGTCGCGAGTTCGCGTGCCACATCCAACTCGTCACGACGTACGAGATCGAGCGAGGAAAGGGCCTCATCGATGCGGGCGCGCACCATGGCATGAAGCTCTTCACGCAGACCGGTCAGGGCCGAGAATGCGCCCCCGGCAACGCCTGCGAGATCATCGAAAAAACGGGGCCGGTCTGCCATGGTGGTATCCTTGTCTGTCCTGTCGCCCGCTGTGTGGCAGGCGGTGATAATGCCCCCGGCGCGGCCAGAGGAGCGTAGGGTCGCCCCAGACTGACTCTCACACCTGTCGGCTGCAACGCGGCTCTGGTCTGTCGGGATGCCGGAGCCGCGTTTTTCTCCGGCTGGTGTGGCTTGGAGGTTGCGTTGCGGCGTCTTATACAGGTTCCATGATGATCGTCACCGGCGGCGCCGGATTTATTGGTTCGTGCCTGGTCGCTGCGCTCAAGGCGCGTGGTGAGGCTGTCGCGGTTGTGGACCGCCTTCGCGACCAGGGAAAATGGCGCAATCTTGCCAAGCATGCGCCCGATCTCCTGATCAGCCCGGATGCGCTCGACTCCTATCTGGCGAATAGCACGGACATCAAGGCCGTGTTCCATATGGGCGCGATCAGCAGCACGACCGCGCGTGATGGTGATCTGGTATGGCAGACCAATGTCGCATTGTCGGAGTCCCTGCTTGACTGGTGCGCCCAGCGTGACGTGCCGTTCTTCTATGCCTCATCGGCGGCGACCTATGGGGCGGCGGACAGGCCTGAATTGTTTTCGGACGCGCCCGATTCCCTTGCGACGCTGAAGCCGATGAACCTGTATGGCTGGTCCAAGCATGTCTTCGACCAGCACCTTTTCAAGCGCCTCGAATCCGGTGATCCGATGCCCCGGCAATGGGCGGGGCTCAAGTTCTTCAATGTCTACGGGCCGAACGAGTACCACAAGGGCTCGATGATCTCGGTCGTGAAGGTCAAGTATGACGAGGTGATGCGTGGCGGTCCGGCAAGGCTGTTCCGCTCCGACCGTCCCGATCTCGATGACGGCGCGCAGGCGCGCGACTTCATCTGGGTGGGCGATCTGATCGACATCATGCTCTGGCTTTATGACCACAAGCAGGTCAGCGGGTTGTTCAATTGCGGTACCGGCACGGCACGCAGCTATGTCGATCTGGCCAATGCCGTGTGCGATGCGGCCGGTGTGCCGCGCCGTATCGAATTCATCGACATGCCCGAGGCCCTTCAGGGCCAGTACCAGTCCTATACCTGCGCCGACATGACGCGCCTGCGCGAAGCGGGGTATGACAAGCCTTTCACAACGCTCGAGGCGGGTATCACCCGCTATGTGCGCGACTTTCTCGCGACGCCCGACCCCTATCTGTAAAGACCCGCATGGCCGCCCATCCGATCATCCTGCCGCAATTCGACCCGATCGCGCTTCATCTCGGGCCGCTGGCCATCCACTGGTACGCGCTCGCCTATATTCTTTCGATCCTCATCGGGTGGAAAATCGCCGTCCGACTTTGCGCGCTTGCGCCCCAGGCCGCCACACGAGAGCAGGTGGATGATTTTGCCTTCTGGGCCATGCTTGGCGTCGTGCTGGGAGGGCGGCTCGGTTATATCCTCTTTTACAAACCCGGCTTTTACCTGACGCACCCGCTCTCCATCCTGCAGGTCTGGCAGGGGGGGATGTCCTTCCATGGCGGGGCGCTTGGCGTGATACTCGCGCTGGCCTGGTTCACCTGGCGGAACGGGCTCAGTTTTCTCTCCTTCTCTGATCGCATCACCATCGTCGTGCCGCTTGGACTCGGTCTTGGGCGCTGTGCGAATTTCATCAATGGGGAACTCTGGGGACGCCCGGCACCGGACTGGCTGCCCTGGGCCATGGTTTTCCCCACGGGCGGTCCGATAGCCCGGCATCCCTCTCAGCTCTACGAAGCCCTGACCGAGGGCCTGCTGCTGCTCAGTGTCATGCTGGTGGCGGCAAGCCGTCCCTGGGTGCGGGTGCGCTACGGTTTCCTGTCGGGTCTTTTTCTTTTCGGCTATGCGATGGCGCGCAGCTTCTGCGAGTTGTTCCGCGAGCCAGACGCATTCATCGGTTTCCTGCCTTTCGGTGTGACCATGGGGCAGGTGTTGTGCATTCCCATGGCGCTGGCCGGGCTCTGGCTCATGGCTTTCGGCATACGCCATCCGCATAGCCTTCAGGGAGACAGGTTTTATGGCTGATCAGGCACCCCGTGGCTGGGTCTTGCAGTCGGACCCTCTCGCCTTTTTGCGCCATGGGTTTTTCACGCGCAGAGGCGGGGTATCCCCTGCACCGTACGATACGCTGAACTGCTCGCTCGCTTCGGCCGATGATGCAGTGAATATTGCCCAGAATCGCGGCCGGGTGGCCGGGTTTCTGGGGGTCGGTTCCGGGGCGCTTCTGGGCCTGACACAGACCCACTCCGCCGACGTGGTGGTGATGACCCGCGATACGCCGGTATGGCAGACCGGGCGCGGGCCGAAAGCCGATGCGCTGGTAAGCGATCGCGAGGATCTGGCACTGGGCGTGATCACCGCCGATTGCGGTCCGGTTCTTTTCGCGAGCACCGATGGGCGCGTGGTGGGCGCAGCCCATGCCGGGTGGCGCGGCGCGGTGGGCGGTGTGCTCGAAGCCACGATCGAGGCGATGGCGCGTCTGGGTGCGGGAGAGATCATCGCCTGTGTCGGCCCCTGCATCGCCCAGAACAGCTACGAGGTCGGGGCAGAAATGCGCGCATCCGTGCTCACCGCTTCTTCCGGAGCAGGAGAGTTTTTCACTGCGGGTGTGCGGCCCGGGCATTATCAGTTCGATCTGTCCGGCTACTGCCTGCACAGGTTGCGCCGTGCGGGTCTGCGCCGGATTTCACGCCTCGGACTGGATACGTTGCCCGATGTGGCGCGCTTCTTCAGCCACAGGCGGCGTACTCTCGCCGGAGGTGGGGCGATCGGGCATCAGATCTCGGCCATACGTGCAGGGAGACTTGGCGGATGATCTCTCTTTTTCCTCGGCATTTCTCGCCAAGGCACTCCTGGCGCATCGGACTCGGTCTTCTGGGTTCTGTGATGCTGCTTGGCGGTTGCGTCGACATGCCGCATCCCTTCGGTGATCCGGGGCCGGAGGGGCGTCGTCTTGCGTTGACCACGCCGCCGCCCCGCCTCGCCGTGCCGACGCCATCCGCCTCGCTGCTGGACAATGCTGCCTCGGCATTATGGGCGAAGGATGTAGCGTCACAACTCGTTGAGCAGTCGCTTCCTGCTGTGGCTCAACCAGCCAAACCGGGGGACTGGTGGCTGCGCCTTTCGGCCACGATGCAGGGAGACCAGGTCACACCGCATTACGAGGTCATGATGCCTTCCGGCGAACCACGTGGACATTGGGATGCTGCGCCGGTTCCTGCCTCGGCCTGGGCGCAGGGCGAGCCGAAGCTCCTGGAATCCCTGGCCTCATCCTCTGCCCCGCAGATCAGCACCGTATTGACCGGTATCCAGGCAGCCATGATGCAGGCCGACCCGCATAGCCTCAAACGCCGCCCGGCCAAGGTGTTTTTCAAGGGTGTGCGTGGGGCCCCGGGTGATGGCAATGTCACACTCGCACGCTCTTTCGTCGCCAGTTTTCCGGACCAGCATGACAAATTGGACCGCGACCCGAAGGCGGCCGATTACACTGTTGAGGGAATCGTGACGCTGAGCGATGGCCCTGCGGGCAATACGGGGCACCCATTGCAGCATATCGAGATCGTCTGGCGCACTGTCGCGGCTGACGGCAAGGAAGCCGGGGCGGCGACCCAGCTTCATGATATCGATGCGCACTCCCTCGACGGCCCCTGGGGCGATGTCGCGATGGTTGCCGCATCGGAGGCGGCGGGAGCCGTGCATCAGATCATCACCAACTACTCCGGACGCGACCACAAGCCGTTACCGCCGGAGCAGGGGAGTGGCAGCGCGAAAAGCAGGATCGCGGCCCGGCAGGGCTGAGGGTAGCGGGCGTCTCTCGATGGCAGACGCCCCTGAGGGGGGCTCGCTCAGCCGATGGTTACGACCTTGGTCAAATGGCGTGGGGCCAGCGTGTCGAGATTCTTGCTACGCGCCACATATTCGCCCAGGAGCTGCAGAACCGGCAGGCAGACCAGCGGCCCAGTGCCGGGTTCCCCCTCGACAGGAAGGCTGATTGTGCCCGGGCCCCCCAGCCCCAGTACTTTCGCGCCTTTAGACAGCAGGTCACGCGCCAGCAGGCCCTCTTCCTCAAGCGTGTCCGGATGATACATCATGATGACCAGGGAGCGCTCGTCGATCAGGCTGATCGGCCCGTGACGATATTCCAGAGGATGGTGCGCTTCGCTCTGGCTCAGGCTCATTTCCTGCATTTTCAGGGCCCCTTCACGTGCCACACCGTAGAAAGCGCCACCCCCGAGAAACACGAAATGCGTACGCCCGTCGATCAGTTCAGGCAGGGTGCTGTCGGCGGCCTCAAGCAGGCGACGCGCGGCCTCGATCGTGGGGGATCCGAGCGCAATTCCGGCGTAGCGCATCCCCAGAAGAAGCATCAGACTGGCCGATGCCGTCATGACAATGCCTTCTTCTGCATGGGTCTCGGCAGCGATCACGCTATCGGCATGGTCGCAAAGTGCGCTGCCCCCCGCACACGTGATGGCGGTCACGCGCTGACCGGCCGACTGGCTTGCCCTGGCAGCGGCCACGGTTTCGGTCGACTCGCCGCTCCGTGAAAGCGCGATGATTTCAGCGGCCACCGCTTCGGGCACATAATCATGCGGGCGGCGTGTCCATTCATTGCCTGGCACCGCGCGGCTCTGATGACCATGAGCGTTCAGGCAGACTGCGATGGAGTCTGCAATATGCACGGAAGTACCACAGCCAACGACCACCTGCACTTTATCGGCTGAGGGCCTTGCCCCGTCGAGATCGGCCTTCGCCCAGAGCGGGAACTGCTCTCTTATGCCGCGTTCGGTTGCGTTCATGGCGTTGTTCCTTTCCGATGGAGGGGCACGCTGATTTGTCATCACCCCGATATGTCAATCTGTCAGGCAGAGCGGGGCTTCTGGTCAAGCCAGACCGGATGTTGCGATGGGGCGACGCTGATCTGGGAGCGTCGGAAGCGCGCAAATGCCCTGGACATCGGGTCGACAAGCCTGCGCTTCGCGCCGCCACGCCATGACGACGTGATGTGCCAGCCCAGCTGGATCGGTGATGCGGTAGTGGTTTGGCTCGACATCATCGGCGCGCAGAAAGGCGGAGACATCGAGATAAAGGGCATGATGGTGGCACACGGCGTCGATCATCCGCTGTGTACCAAAGATGTAGGTGTCGTGGTTCAGTATGATGACCGTCTTGTTTTCGAAAAAGGCGGCATTCATGAACGCTGACCCTGAAAACCCGATGAAGACGGTGTGGCTCTCCCACAAGGCGAGCTGATCTTTGACCGATAATGTCTCCGGCTGGCAGATCTCGACTCCAATGGGAGAGAGGAGTGCGCACAGGATATCGTCGCCTTCATAGCGCCGTGTCGTCGCGCCTGCGTGGCTCCGGGAGAGAAAGACAGGGTTCCCTTTGGGGGGAAGACGGCTTCTTCCCAGAATGCGGCGTCCGAGATCACGCATGAATGGCGCCCAGAGCGCATGACAATGGGCGTTTTCGACAAAGGCGGGCTCGGGGATCTCGACCTGATGAAGGAGCGTGTTTTCTGGCGGCGCAATGATGCGCGTTCGGTCAATGCCCATATTGTCGAGAAAGACGTTGATGAAGCTGTTTTCGTCGTCCATTGGCCTGTAATTGGGCGCGATATACCAGTCCGGTCTATGCCGATGATGGCGCAATCGCCAGAGGCGCTGCAGCGTACTCGTCAGGAAATGACCGAAGTGGTCGTGGAAATAGCCGAGCCAGAAGCAGCGCGCGCCCTCGGGGAATTCCGGGATCTCCCGCGCAGGTGACTCCAGCGCGATAATACTGGGGGCGAAAACGTGGAAATTGAAGGCACCCGCGATAGTCTCTCCGGCGCAATAGGTGGACGGGGCGATCAGGATCCCTGCCATCGTATAGAGCGAGTTGTGGCGCAGGATTGCACTCTCATGAACGGTCGAGCTCGGTTTTGCCGGTATGACGAGCGACCGCCCGATGACGTCGCCACAGGACTTTTCAGAATGGGTCGACATGTCATCGGGGGCCAGATTGCTTCATGGAGACAACACATTCAGCGCCTGTCACATAGTGGAGACAATACAAATCATCGTGGCTTCAGGGTCCCCGATGCATAACGGAGCCGTCATGATCTGTTCACTGAGAGTTCAGGGAGACTTCTTTTCAGACCAGACGCTTATATCGGCCATTTCACTATTTCATGATCATGTCGATTATGGGAAGAACTGTGCCGAATGTTCGATTATTGACCTTTCAATAACGATATGAGGGCTAGGGCTGATGCGCATCATTTTTGCACTACACGGTATTCTCGCATCCACTCTGTTACTGAGTGCCTGCGCCACCGAGTCTTCCCGTACTCTGCCCGTGCCGCCGGTTCAGGTTGCGCAGACAGCTTATAATGGGCCGCGCGTCCCGATTGCCGCAGGAAAATTTGCCAATCGTTCTAATTACATGAACGGTATCTTCTCGGATGGGATCGATCGTCTGGGTAACCAGGCACGAACCATCTTGCTGACGCGCCTGCAGCAATCAGGCCGGTTTTCAGTGATGGATCGCGATAATCTGGCCGAGGGGAAACAGGAGGCTGGATTTCTCAAGCAGGGTCAATCCATTCAGGGCGCGCAGTATCTGGTGACTGGGGATGTGACTGCTTTCGGTCGCAAGGAAGTCGGGGATATGCAGCTTTTTGGCATTGCGGGGCGCGGCCATAGCCAGATTGCCTATGCCAAGGTGAGCCTTCAGATCGTCAATCCCCTGACGTCGCAGATTGTTGCGACGAGCGAGGGTTCGGCCGAATACAGCCTCTCCGATCGCGAGGTGATCGGGTTCGGCAGTACAGCGAGCTATGACTCGACGCTCAATGGCAAGGTGCTCGACCTGGCCATTCAGGACGCGGTGAATCATTTCGCACAGGAGGTCGATTCGGGTCAGATTCACTGACTCTCTGTGACTTCGATCCCACTTACAAAACCAATAAATGGATTTCCAAACCATGTCTCGTTACGCAAGAATTCTGGCAGGCATAGCGCTGCCAGGAGTTCTGGCTGCCTGCTCCGGGCAGTCAACGCCGCCGCTCTATAGCTGGCAGAATTTTCAGGCTCAGCAATATCTCTACCTTCAGGGCAAGACCGATCCGCTGGCCCAAATTACCGTCATGGAAAAAGACATGGAGAAGGCGCGCGCCAAGGGGCTCTCGGTTCCGCCCGGCTTTCATGCCCATCTCGGCCTGCTTTATGCCGCAGAGGGCAAGACCGATCTGGCGCAGCAGGAATTCACTCAGGAAAAGACGCTTTTTCCTGAAGCCACCACCTATATGGACTTCCTGCTGAAGAATCTCGGTCAGGCCCCAGGCTCGTCTTCCAATTCGCCCCAGACTCAGAATGTCAGTGCGCCTCAAAATACGAAGGTGTCGTCATGAAGACTTTTTCTTTGATGGGTCGTTTTGCCGCGCTGGCGCTCTGCTTTGCCGTTACAGCCTGTGCCTCACAGGTCAAAGCTCCCGATTACACCGCTTTCAAGGCTGCGAAGCCGCGTACCATTCTCGTTTTGCCGCCGGTCAATCATACGCCCGATATCAAGGCTACCAATGGTCTGCTGTCGCAGATGTCACTGCCGCTGGCCGAGGGCGGTTATTACGTCATTCCCGTAACGCTCGAGACCGAGACATTCCGACAGAACGGATTGAGTGTTCCTGATGAAATCATTCAGGTCCCTGCTGAAAAGCTGCGTACGATTTATGGCGCCGATGCCGTGCTGTACACCACCATCACCGATTACGGCTCGGTCTATCACGTGATCAACAGCAATACCGTCGTGACAGCCAGTGCGAAGCTCGTAGATCTGAAGACCGGCTCAGTGCTCTGGACTGGAACCGGAACGGCTTCGAGCGCTGAGAAGAATCAGAATTCCGGAGCTGGTGGTCTGATCGGTGTGCTCGTTAATGCGGCTATCAATCAGGTTGTTGATAGCCTGACGGATGAGAGTTTTGTCGAAGCCGGCACAGCAGCCAACCGTCTTCTGAAGGTCGGGCCGCCCGATGGTCTGCTTTATGGGCCGCGTTCGGTGAAATATGGTACTGACTGACACAGCTGGAACCCCCTCACCCCGGTATCAGGGGCGGGGGTTTTTTTTGGGGGGAGGCTCGATCATGAGTAGATCTATTCTCCTGCAGAAGGTCGACCCCAAAGCCGAAAATGGTACGGGGAGTTTCCCGCCCGCTGATATTCGCTCCGCACTCAAGGCGATTGGCGGTCCTTTCTTCAAGGAATGGAGTGTAGACGGGGGGGGACGGGTATGGCGGTATCGGGACGGGCGRGCAGATACCCT